>NZ_JAKIJS010000001.1:0-1493530 GCF_021608225.1 Pseudalkalibacillus berkeleyi | reverse complement strand
GACCGTTTCACTGGAAATGGTATTAAATAGTGTGCAAATTAGGGAGGAGACTTATTAATGAGTGAACCTAAATTCAAACGTGTGTTTCTGATTGTCATGGATTCTGTTGGGATTGGAGAGGCACCTGATGCTGAACAATTCAATGATCTTGGTGCAGATACACTTGGACATATTGCTGAGAAAATGAACGGATTAAACATGCCTAACATGGGACAACTAGGTTTGAGTAACATCCGTGAAATTCAAGGAATTGAAAAAGCGGAGAAACCGTTAGCGCATTATGGCAAAATGCAAGAAGCTTCTAATGGAAAGGATACGATGACAGGTCACTGGGAAATTATGGGACTTTTTATTGAAAACCCATTCAAAACATTTCCTGATGGATTCCCTGATGAATTGATTCAAGAACTAGAAGAAAAGAGTGGCCGTAAAATCATCGGAAATAAGCCAGCTTCTGGTACGGAAATTCTTGACGAGCTCGGTGAAGAACATATGAAAACAGGTGCGCTTATTGTGTATACATCTGCTGACTCTGTGCTTCAAATCGCCGCACATGAAGAGATTGTTCCAATCGAAGAACAATATGAAATATGTAAAATGGCACGTGAATTAACGCTTGATGAAAAATATATGGTTGGTCGCATAATTGCAAGACCTTTTGTAGGTGAACCAGGTGCGTTCGAACGTACTTCAAATCGACATGACTATGCATTAAAACCATTCGGTCGGACTGTGATGAATGAGTTAAAAGATGCAGAATATGACGTTATTGCAATTGGTAAGATATCCGATATTTATGATGGTGAAGGTGTTACGGATGCTATACGTACGACGTCCAATATGGATGGAATGGACCGCATTATTGAAACGGCAGATCGTGATTTTACAGGTATCAGCTTTTTGAACCTTGTTGATTTCGATGCGAAATTCGGTCACCGTCGCGATCCAATTGGATATGGGGAAGCATTAGAAGAGTATGATGCTCGTCTTCCTGAACTACTTGAGAAGCTAGGGGAAGATGACCTACTTCTTATTACTGCTGACCATGGTAACGATCCGATTCACCATGGGACAGATCATACTCGTGAATATGTACCCCTTCTTGCGTATAACAAAAATTTTGCTGTCGGTAAGGAACTTCCAACGAGCAAAACATTTGCTGATATCGGTGCTACCATTTCAGATAATTTCAGCGTACAAGCGCCAGAGTATGGCAAAAGCATTTTAGAGAAATTGTCCTAGGAGGCTAACAATGACACAACTTGAAACCATAAAACAAGCAGCACAATATATTACGGAAAAGATAGAAGAAAAGCCTACTGTTGGTCTGATCTTAGGCTCAGGACTCGGAGTGCTTGCAGATAAAATTGAAAATCCAGTATCTTTCCCTTACGGAGACATCCCTAACTTTCCTGTTTCAACAGTAGAAGGACATGCGGGAGAACTTGTCATTGGGACGATCCAAGGGAAAACAGTCGTTGCAATGAAAGGTCGCTTCCATTATTACGAAGGATACTCCATGCAAAAAGTAACCTTCCCGGTTCGTGTGATGAAAGAAATTGGTGTTGAACAGTTGATTGTTACGAATGCAGCGGGTGGTATAAATGAAAACTATTCCGCTGGTGATCTTATGCTAATCACTGATCATATTAACAATACAGGTGATAACCCACTGATCGGGCCAAACGATAACAATCTTGGTGCTCGTTTCCCAGATATGTCTTCTGCCTATTCAAATCGTCTGCAAGGCATTGCAAAAGACGTTGCCTCCGACCTTGGCATGAACTTACAAGAAGGTGTGTACATCGCCAATTCTGGACCTTCCTATGAAACACCAGCAGAAGTAAGAATGCTACGAATCATTGGTGGAGATGCTGTTGGGATGTCAACGGTACCAGAAGTGATCATTGCGAAGCATAGTGGAATGGAAGTGCTCGGTATTTCATGTATTTCTAATTTGGCTGCGGGTATTCTTGACCAACCACTTACGCATGATGAAGTAATTGAGACGACGGAAAAAGTTAAAACCAACTTCATGGACCTTGTCCAACAAGTTGTAAAAAGTATGTAGGAAGAAGGGGTATACGTGTCTAAGCTATTGAAGGAAGTACAAGAGTCTGTTGAAGCGATTCATCAGAAATCCGCGCAACAGCCTACGATTGGACTAATTCTTGGATCAGGTCTTGGAGATTTTGCTGATGAAATCAATCACGCTACTTACATTGACTACACTGAAATTCCACATTTTCCTGTATCGACTGTTGAAGGTCACGCAGGTAAGTTAGTTATAGGGGAATTAAGCGGTAAAACTGTAGTTGCCATGCAAGGCCGCTTTCACTTTTACGAAGGATATACAATGCAGGAAGTCACCTTCCCAGTACGCGTCATGAAGGGTCTCGGTGTTGAACAGATCATCGTAACGAATGCTTGTGGTGGAATGAACCCGGATTTCCAAGCAGGAGACTTAATGATTATTGAAGATCATTTAAATATGACTGGTGCAAACCCATTAATCGGACCGAATGATAAAGAGCTTGGACCACGTTTCCCTGACATGAGTACCGCGTATACACCTGAACTGATCGAACTTGTTAAATCAGTTGGTAAGGAACAAGGCATTTCATTACAACAAGGGGTTTATGCCTCAATCAGCGGTCCGACATACATGACTCGTGCTGAACTGAAAATGCTTCGAACAGTAGGTGCGGACACAGTCGGCATGTCGACGGTTCCGGAAGTGATTGTGGCTCGTCATATGGATATGAAAACGATCGGCATTTCTTGTATAACGGATATGGCGATTGCGGAGGAACTTGAACCACTCACACACGAACAGGTCGTGGAGGTAGCAAACCGAACGAAACCGACCTTTAAACAATTGCTGCGCTCAGTGATTGAAAAAGTTTAAGACAAGGAATGATATCGGATGAGAATGGTAGATTTAATTGAAAAGAAACGTAACGGTAAGGAACTCTCTAAAGAAGAGATCACTTTCATCATAGAGGGCTACACAAATAACGAGATTCCTGATTATCAAATGTCTGCACTCGCAATGGCTATTTATTTTACAGACATGACAGAGGAAGAACGCGCTAACTTTACGATGGCGATGGTTGATTCAGGGGATAAAATTGACCTATCTGCAATAGAAGGAATTAAAGTTGATAAGCACTCTACTGGTGGAGTTGGTGATACGACTACACTTGTTTTAGCGCCTCTAGTTGCAGCGGTAGATGTACCTGTAGCGAAGATGTCAGGCCGTGGTCTAGGACACACTGGTGGAACGATTGATAAGCTTGAAGCGGTTCCGGGATTCCATGTTGAAATCGATAATAACGAATTTATTGATCTTGTTAATAAAAACAAAATTGCCGTTATCGGACAGAGTGGTAACTTAACGCCTGCTGATAAGAAATTGTACGGACTTCGTGATGTTACAGGTACAGTTAACTCAATACCGCTAATTGCTAGCTCGATTATGAGTAAGAAGATTGCAGCTGGTGCTGACGCGATTGTACTTGATGTGAAAACAGGAGCCGGGGCATTCATGACAGAAGTTGAGCAAGCAGAAGAACTTGCTAACGCAATGGTGAAAATCGGAAACAATGTGGGCCGAAACACAATGGCAGTCATCTCCGACATGAGCCAGCCTTTAGGATTTGCGATTGGTAATGCGCTTGAGGTAAAAGAGGCAGCGGACACGTTACGAGGTAATGGTCCTAAAGACCTTGAAGAATTGTGCCTGACGCTTGGTTCGTTTATGGTTGTTCTAGCTAAAAAAGCTGAAACAGTAGAAGAAGCTCGCCAAATGCTAATTGATGTGATGAAGAATGGCAAAGCGATCGAAGCATTCAAGACATTCTTAAAAGCACAAGGTGGCGACGAAACAGTTATTGACGATCCAAGCAAAATGCCACAGGCAAAACATCAAATTCCATTCGTAGCAGACAAAGCCGGATTCGTATCAGAAATTACTGCGAATGAAGTAGGAACTGCAGCAATGCTATTAGGTGCCGGCCGTGCGACAAAGGAATCAGTCATTGATTTAGCAGTAGGAATCGTCCTTCATAAGAAGGTTGGAGATGAAGTGAAAGAAGGCGACGCAATCGCAACTCTACACAGCAATCAAGAAAATGTTGATGACGTATTGAAGAAATTACGTGATGCATATACGATTTCATCTGAAAAAGTCGATGCGCCACCACTTGTCTATAAAGAAATTATGTAAACTGACTATGATGAAAATCAGGTTGTCCCAAAACACCTATGAGAGTAGGTGTACGGGGCAGCCTTTTTTTATGTGAAAAAAGTATACATACGCGCAACTATGACTTAGCAAAGTTTCAAAACTGGTTATTGTGCACAAATTAGGTTTTATCGTGCAAAACTCGGAATTTATCGTGCAAAACTCGGAATTTATCGTGCAAAACTCGGAATTTATCGTGCAAAACTCAAGTTTTATCGTGCATACCGTGATTCCCGCAACAAAAACCTCTTCCCTCCACTTAATCCAAATTACCAATATAAGTATAAACCAACCAAAATTGGTAAAAATAAGAATAATAAGAATGGAGGGATTATGCAATGAAACGTTTTTTTACTAGTATTCTTGTAGTTGTGATGGCCTTCACGGTCGTATCTCCAGCTGCTTTTGCAAACGAGGATCATGTTACTGCTAATTCTCTTGCAAATAAAGCGTCTTCTGCAATTTTGATTGAAAGAGATACAGGTACAGTTCTATTTGATAAAAATGCTGACGAAAAGCTTCCTCCGGCAAGTATGACGAAAATTATGACCATGATTCTCGTGATGGAAGCTTTACATAAAGGCAAAATCAACATGAAGGATAAAGTGAGAACGAGTGAGTACGCAGCTTCGATGGGAGGCTCTCAAATTTTCTTAGAGGCTGGAGAAGAAATGTCAGTCGAAGAGATGTTGAAGGGTATCGCACTTGCTTCTGGAAATGATGCATCTGTTGCGCTCGGAGAATTTATTGCGGGTACGAACGATGCTTTCGTTAAACTAATGAATGATAAAGCAAAAGAACTTGGATTGAAAAACACGAATTTTGAAAACGCAACCGGACTACCTGGAAAGGAACACTACAGTACGGCAAGAGATATGGCCCTGATGGCCAAAGAGCTGTTAAAGTACGAGCAAATTACTAAATACACAGGCAAATATGAAGATTATTTACGTCAGAACACGGATAAAAAGTTCTGGCTTGTAAATACAAATAAACTTGTGAAATTTTACCCTGGTGTAGATGGTTTGAAAACGGGCTATACCCATGAGGCGAAATATTGTTTGACAGCAACTGCGAAAAAGAATGATATGCGTGTCATCGCAGTTGTTATGGGTGCACCTACAACGAAAGAACGGAATGCTCAAGTAACACAAATGCTCGATTACGCTTTTGCAAATTACGAGACGCAGAAATTGTACGAAAGACACCAAATGATTGATGATGTAGAAGTACAAAAAGGAATCTCGAAAACAGTACAAATGGCTACTTCTGAGCCGATTTCTGTCTTAATGAAAAAAGGTGAGAAAAAGCTAAAGCTGAAAACAGAAATCAAAATCAAGAAAAACGTGAAAATGCCTATTGAGAAAGGCGATCGCCTTGGTACGATCATCGTAAAAAATAATGGGAAGAAAGTAACTGAATCTCCTCTCGTTGCTTCAGAAAATGTGCAATCAGCGAACTGGTGGGCACTCTTTAAGCGAACGGTAGGGAAATTTTCACAAACACCTTAAATCCTAGTCTAGTATAATTTCTAATTATTTTTGGGTTAAAAATCGACAGAGCGCTTTGCAAATTATTAGATTAAACATCGATTTGACACTAGTTTTGTCACCGAGAAGGATTCGAAGTGAACGGTATAGAATTGACTCACTACTAGAAGAAGGAGGAGAGGTAAGTGAGTCTAAACGTTAAACTCGAAGTGAAAGACCGTGTTCTTTGTATCCGATTATCAGGTGATTTAGACCACCATACAGCAGCACAGTTACGTTCAGAAGTCGATCAAACCATTGAAGAGAATCAAATCCATGATATTATCTTGAATTTGGAAGCCTTGTCTTTTATGGATAGCTCTGGTTTAGGAGTGATCCTCGGTCGATACAAATTGATCAAAAGTCAAGGTGGAGAAATGGTTGTATGCTCGATCTCCCCTTCTGTAAAACGACTGTTTGAAATGTCAGGCATGTTCAAAATTATCCGTCTAGAGGATAGCGAACAAAAAGCTCTGAACACGCTGGGGGTGGCATAATGAAGAATGTGATGAAAATGGAGTTCTCTGCTCGAAGTGAAAATGAATCGTTTGCAAGGGTTACGGTTGCAGCATTTATTGCACAGCTCGATCCAACTGTTGATGAGTTAACTGAAATTAAAACGGTTGTATCTGAAGCCGTGACGAATTCGATTATTCACGGTTATGAAAATAACGATAACGGCATGGTTCACATTGAGTGCCGACTAGAGGATGGATTTGTTGAAGTCCTCATTAGGGATGAAGGAATTGGAATCGATAATTTAGATGAAGCACGCCAACCATTGTACACGACTAAGCCTGAATTGGAACGTTCAGGTATGGGATTCACCATCATGGAGAACTTCATGGATCAGATTGAGATTGAAACAGAAAAGTCATTCGGCACCACGATCCGCTTGAAAAAGTATTTATCAAATCATAAAGCGCTTTGTAATTAAGGGAGCATAGCCTATGGATTTGGACGTCAAACAAGATAAAAAGCCACCGTACCTGAGTGACAAGGAAATGAAAGAGTTGATTCAACGTAGTCAAGATGGTGATCCGAAAGCTCGTGATACCATTGTTGAAAAGAACATGCGACTCGTATGGTCAGTTGTACAACGATTTTTGAATAGAGGGTACGAACCGGACGATCTCTTCCAAATCGGGAGTATCGGTCTACTCAAATCAGTAGATAAATTCGATCTTAGTTATGACGTAAAATTTTCAACATACGCGGTTCCGATGATTATCGGAGAGATACAACGGTTTATACGCGATGATGGGACTGTGAAAGTAAGTAGGTCACTGAAGGAGCTTGGTAACAAAGTCCGAAAAGTAAAGGATGAGCTATCTAAGAACTTTGGCCGGAATCCCACTGTAAATGAAATCGCAGAGAAACTTGAGATAAGTCCAGAAGAAGTAGTAATGGCTCAAGAAGCAGTTAGGGCACCATCCTCCATCCATGAAACGGTTTATGAAAATGACGGGGATCCAATTACCTTACTTGATCAAATTTCTGATCGTGATGAATCAAAATGGTTCGATCAAATTGCATTGCGAGAAGCCATTAAAACATTAAACGAACGGGAAAGGTTAATTGTTTACCTCAGATACTTTAAAGATCAAACCCAATCGGAAGTCGCAACAAGACTTGGTATATCGCAAGTGCAAGTATCAAGACTTGAAAAGAAAATATTGAAGGAAATGAAGACCCAGATGGACGAGTAAATTCGTCGATCTGGGTTTTTTAGTGCGGACTGCTTATATAATTTTTCACCAGTAATCATTTGCGCCACATAACATCTATTTTTGACTTGACGATGCTTCAACTTATTGAATCAATAACAGGGAATTATTGGATAGATATTGCGGACGGAATGAGACACGTTTGGAAGAAACATACTACACATAAACGAATTGGCAAAAAAGGGGGCCTTTCTTTGGATACAGAAGCAGTGTATTTACGAATGCGTCATAAACTACACGTTTCTCCCATGCAAACTGTACTCATTAAAGACGTAGCCCAGCTTGTAGGCCCGGATCATATTATTAATGAAATAAGTAAGATGATCATCCACCAAATTTCAATTCATGATAAAACTATCGTCGTAATTGACCTGATGAAAGTACTAAAGGCGATAAGGAATGAATATCCCAAGCTTGATATCCAGCCCATTGGCACTTCTCAAACGATTATTGAAGTTATCTACAATCGACCGAAAATGACAGGTGCTTATTTCATAATCGTCTGGATATTACTATTTATCGGAGCAGGGCTTGCGATTATGAACTTTCACGAAGATGTCAGCATGCAAGAAGTTCACCAGAAGATTTATTTCATAGTGACAGGTCAGCAAAACGATTATCCGTTGTTACTCCAAATTCCATATTCATTAGGGTTAGGATTTGGAATGGTCTTGTTCTTTAATCATATTTTCAAGAAACGATTTAATGAAGAGCCTAGCCCACTAGATGTTGAGATGTTCAACTACCAACAAGATCTCGACCAGTACGTCATCATGAATGAAAATAGTGAAAATGAGAAGAAGAAGAATGACGATCCAAATCATTAGTATCATGATTATTGGATTAGGAGGGGGACTCGCTGTTGGTGCTGGGTTTGTGGCGCTCCTCACAGTCTTTGGGATTCTACCAAGGCTCATGCAAATTTCAAAAACCTATTCGCGCATAAGAAGCTATGAAATGAGTGTAATTCTAGGGGTTCTATTTTCTAGTTGGTATGGACTGAGAGATATGACCATTCATATGAATGCATGGATTCTCATCCCTATTGGTATAGCAAGCGGGACATTTATTGGGATGCTAGCAGCTGCACTTACTGAGGTATTGAATGTTCTTCCAATCCTTATGAAACGAGTAGGTTTTAAGGAGCAAGTGTTAGGACTACTAATGGCCATCTTGTTTGGTAAAGTACTGGGGTCATTATTCCATTGGATATTCTTTGTTCATTTATAGACTACATCAAGGAGTGGAAAGGAATTGGCAAAAAAGAACAACATGACACCTGAACAGAAGGCATACTTAGAAAAAATCAAGCCGTTACAACCGAAAACCCCATATGTATTAAATGCTTTTAAAGCTTTTATGGTTGGTGGTTTCATCTGCTTAATCGGTCAAGGAATCACCAACTTTTACATTACATTTTTCAATTTCACCGAACAGACTGCGGGTAATCCGACAGTCGCAACCCTCATCTTGATTGCATCTCTACTAACCGGATTTGGTGTGTACGACAAAATCGGTCAATTCGGTGGTGCGGGTTCAATAGTACCTGTAACAGGATTTGCAAATGCGGTAACGAGTGCCGCATTGGAGCATAAGAGTGAAGGAATCGTGCTTGGCATCGCGACTAACTTATTTAAATTAGCAGGCGCTGTCATCGTATTTGGGGCCGTATCAGCTTATGTTATCGGGATGATTCGTTATTTAATCAAATTATTTATCTAAGTCTCAGGAGGATTGGCGATTATGAAGCTTACAGGAAAACAAACTTGGACTTTCTCAAAACCTATCTATATGAGTGCTTCTTCTGCTGTAGTCGGGCCGGATGAGGCTTCTGGACCTCTAGGTGAAAAATTTGATCTAACATTTGATGAACTTCATTGTGGTCAAGATAATTGGGAGTTAGCAGAAATGCACTTAATGGAACAAGCGATTGACATTTGTCTTCAAAAAGCAGACAAGCAACCAGGTGATATTGATTTATTCCTTTCGGGGGATTTAATAAACCAGACGGTCATTTCGAACTATACGGCAAGAAAAAATCAAATTCCATTTCTCGGGATGTTTGGTGCTTGTTCTACGTCTATGGAAACACTGGCTGTTGCTTCTGCGTTGGTGGATGGAGAATTTGCAAATAACGTATTAACGGCAGTAAGTAGCCATAACGCAACAGCTGAACGCCAATTTCGATACCCGACAGAATACGGTGGGCAAAAGCCAGACTCAGCCACGTACACGGTTACAGGCGCAGGTGCTTCAATCGTAGGAACAACACCTTCTCAAATTAAAATTACATCAGCAACAATTGGCCGCGTTATGGATCTTGGCATTAAAGACCCATTCGATATGGGCTCGGCTATGGCTCCTGCAGCAGCAGACACGATCGCCACACATCTAAAAGACACCGGTAGAAGTCCGGATTATTACGATTTAATTGTAACTGGAGATCTTTCAGCGGTAGGCTCACCGATTTTACTGGAGCTTTTAAGGGAAGAGAATTTCGATTTAACCGCTAATCATCAGGACTGTGGATTATTAGTATACCGCCCTGATCAACCTGTTTTTGCAGGCGGTAGTGGGTGCGCGTGTTCAGCAGTCGTAACATACGGACATTTAATCAAAGAACTCCAAGCAGGCAATTTGAAAAGGATCTTTGTCGTAGCGACGGGGGCTTTAATGAATCCGATTATGATTCAACAAAAAGAATCGATTCCGACTATTGCGCATGGGGTTGTTTTTGAAGCTTCAAATGTAGGAGGGACTCACTAATGGAGTACTTGATTGCTTTCGTTGTAGGCGGATTAATTTGTTTAATCGGACAATTACTATTAGACTTCTTCACCATCACACCCGCTCACCTTACTTCTGGTTTTGTCGTTGCAGGAGCGTGTTTAGATGGATTTGGACTTTATGATCGATTAATTCAATTTGCTGGTGCTGGAGCTACAGTTCCAATCACAAGCTTTGGCCATTCACTCTTACACGGGGCCATGGCAGAGGCTGAAGAACATGGTTTTATTGGTATCGCGATGGGAATTTTCCAATTAACCTCTGCTGGTATCTCTTCTGCCATACTTTTTGGATTTATTGTAGCAGTGCTCTTTAAACCTAAAGGATGATGAGACATGACAAAACGAGTCATCATAATTACTGATGGAGATCTATATGCGTTAAAAGCCGTCGAATGTGTAGCAAAGGAAATCGGTGGTCGGTGTATTTCCCAGTCGTGGGGGAATCCATCCAAGTTATCAGGAGAAGAGCTTGTCGACATGATCTTATCGACACCTTATGACCCAGTGCTTGTCATGTTTGATGATTGTGGATTTCAAGGTGAAGGACCAGGTGAGAGGGCGATGAGAGCGGTCAATAATCACCACGAAATTGATGTGATCGGTGCAATTGCTGTTGCTTCTAAAACACACCTCGCCGAGTGGACGCGCGTAGACGTCAGTTTAGACCGTTTCGGAGAACTTTCCGCTTACGGTGTGGATAAAAGTGGGTTACCTGATACCGAATTCGGAAGAATTGATGGTGATACGGTTTACATTTTAGATGAACTAAATATCCCGTTCATTGTAGGTGTAGGGGATATCGGAAAGATGGCAGGAATTGATGAAGCGAAACGAGGCTCTCCAATTACAAAACAAGCGATTCAACTCATCTTAGAAAGGAGTGGGAAATATGCATCCGAAAAAAGAACAGACACCGATTAACAAAAAGATTGCAGAGAATGAAGAACTGCTAAAAGAAAAAATGGGGATTGGAAAGAGCTTCGATGTAGGTGTTCGTAAGATGAACATTTTAAACAAAGAAGTTCATATCTATTATTGTACAGGTCTCTGTGACAGTGAATTCATTATCATGCTCCTAAAAGAACTTTTGTTGATGGACAATGAATACAGAACGAGTTCAAAAACGAAAGATGTCATAAAAAATCATCTTGCACATCAACAAGTTTCCACTGCAAAAAACTTGGATGAAATTATCGATCGTGTATTATCAGGGTTAATTGCTGTTTTGATTGACGGTCAAGATGAAGGGTTCATAGTAGATGTCAGGAGCTATCCTGGGCGAACCCCTTCAGAACCAGATGTTGAAAAGGTCGTACGTGGTGCCCGAGATGGTTACACGGAAAACATCGTGGAAAATACAGCATTAACTAGAAGACGTCTACGAGATGAAAGATTACGAAATGAAATCGTACAAATTGGTGACCGTTCAAAAACCGACGTATGTATTTCCTACTTAGAAGATGTTGCCGATCCAGGATTAATTAAAACAATTAAACAAGAGCTCGATAAAATCCGGATTGATGGCATTCCGATGGCTGATAAGACAGTAGAAGAGTTCATAGTCAAGCAAGGTTGGAATCCTTATCCTTTAGTCCGTTACACAGAGCGTCCAGACGTTGCTGCAACTCACTTGTTAGAGGGGCATGTCCTTGTTTTTGTCGATACATCACCAAGTGTAATCATTACACCTACAACGTTTTTCCATCATGTTCAACATGCAGAGGAATACCGCCAAACACCGATGATCGGTGCATTTCTAAGGTGGGTCCGATTTGGGGGCATGATTACTTCTGTATTCCTCCTACCATTATGGCTTTTGTTCGTGTTGAACACGGAATTGTTACCTGAGCATATTGATTTCATCGGTCCAAATAAAGAGTCCAACATCCCTATCTATTTACAAATTTTATTTGCTGAATTAGGGATTGATGTATTGAGGATGGCAGCCATTCACACCCCATCCGCCTTATCAACTGCAATGGGGCTCATCGCAGCGGTATTAATCGGACAGATCGCCATTGATGTCGGCTTATTTGTATCAGAGGTAATATTATACGTAGCGCTTGCGGCGATTGGATCCTTTTCCACTCCGAGTTATGAGTTGAGTGTAGCGAACAAAATCGTCCGGTTGATTATGATCACTCTTGTGTTGATCTTTGGGGTGCCAGGCTTTATGGTCGGGTTCACGCTCGTTATCGTTTTCTTATGCAGTATCAAAAACTTGAATACACCATATTTGTGGCCGTTCATCCCTTTCAATCCTCAAGCTTTGATGCAAGTGTTAATTAGAGTATCCGTTCCACTTTCTAAAGTGAGACCAAGTATCGTCAGGCCACAAAACCATAAGAAACAATCAAATTAAGGTTGATTCTACCCGGATATTATGCTAAAGTAATGCTTAATTTAATAATTGCCTCATTCAATGTAATGGGGTAGAGGCGCGAAGCGAAAGAGTAATCGTCATGAGCAGGGGTGCGAAGACGGACGATGAAAGGTCAATTTGCCGAAGCAAACAAGAAAGCCCGAAATTGTTTGCTGGGTCGTTGCTGAATAAGCAACGGACTGTCACTACACATGTAGTGGAGAGCTATTCCAACTGATGAGGGTACGGACTAAACCAGTTTATGTACCTAAAATACATGGACTGGTTTTTTGTCTATCCATCAGTTAATGAGCTCTCTCCGATATAGAGAGAGGAGAAATGAACATGGTATTTTTAGGATCTGGCAATATGAATAGTGAAGGGCATTTAGAAATTGGTGACGTTGATACGGTTGATTTAGCGAAGGAGTTTGGTACACCTTTGTACGTCTATGACGTAGCGAAAATTCGTGAACAAGCAACAGCTTATCTTTCAACTTTTAAGAAGAGAAATGTGACAGCAAAGGTTGCATATGCCAGTAAAGCTTTTTCTTGCATTGCGATGGTGCAATTAATGCAACAGGAAGGACTCCACCTGGATGTCGTATCAGGGGGAGAGTTATTTACTGCGCTACAAGCAGGGTTTCCTGCAACGCACATACATTTTCATGGTAACAATAAGAGTATTGAGGAATTAACTGCAGCAGTTGAAGAAGGTGTAGGAAGTATCGTTGTGGACAACTTTTACGAATTGGATTGTCTTAAGTCGATTGGTGAAAGCCTGAACCGTGTCATTCCGATCCAGTTACGCATTACACCTGGCATAGAGGCTCATACACATGAGTACATCCTGACCGGTCAAGAGGATTCTAAATTCGGCTTTGATCTTATTAGTAAACAGGCGGATCAGGCTTTGCATGAGGCTCTATCCTCGTCATACATTGATATGATGGGTATCCATTGTCACATTGGATCACAAATTTTTGAATCAGATGGATTTGTGATGGCGATTCGTAAAATATTTGACTTACTGGAAGATTGGTCTGAATCATTTGGTTATGAAGCGCGAGTTGTCAATCTAGGTGGAGGATTCGGAATTGCCTACACGACAAATGACAAGAAGATTTCAATAGAAGAAATGATGAACGTTGTTGTAGATGAAGTCCAAGATCAAGTAGCAGAAAAGAGCTTGGCCATGCCTGAAATATGGATTGAACCAGGTCGATCGATCGTTGGCGAAGCAGGAACTACGCTCTATACGGTTGGGTCAGAAAAAAGAATTCCTGGAGTGAGAAATTACCTTGCAGTAGACGGAGGTATGACGGATAACCTGAGACCAGCTTTGTATCAGGCGAAATATGAAGCGGTGATTGCAAATCGTCTATCTCAAAAGAACACACAGACTGTATCTATAGCGGGGAAGTGTTGTGAATCAGGGGATATGCTCATCCAAGAGGTATCATTACCGAAAACCTCCCAAGGTGATATTTTAGCGATGTTCTGTACTGGTGCGTATGGATACTCTATGGCGAACAATTATAATCGTCTCCCGCGTCCTGCAGTTGTGTTCGTAGAAGAAGGTGAAGCTCAACTTGTCGTGGAGCGAGAAACATATCGCGATCTTGTTCACCTCGACCGTCCATTGAAAAAGACTGTAGTAACAAGTTTTTAAGGGATATCGAATGTGCATTTCTTTACTTCTCTTTCAAAAAAACATACAATGAAACTACTTGCAGTAGAGGAGGGTTTTATCATGAAAAAAGGAAGTATTGAATTTGAAAACGGCGAAAAAGTACTGATTGAATTTTTCCCAGAAGAAGCACCGAATACAGTAGCAAACTTTGAAAAATTAGCGAACGAAGGATTTTACAACGGATTAACGTTCCACCGTGTCATACCAGGATTTGTATCCCAAGGTGGATGTCCAACAGGAACAGGTACCGGTGGCCCTGGTTACACAATTGACTGTGAAACAGAAGGTAACCCACATAAACATAAGCCTGGTTCATTATCAATGGCTCATGCAGGTAAAAACACTGGAGGAAGCCAATTCTTCATCGTTCATGACAGCCAACCACATTTAGACGGTGTACATACCGTTTTCGGTCAAGTTACAGAAGGCTTGGACTCAGCATTACGTACTCAAAACGGCGACGTAATGAAAGAAGTTAAAGTTTGGGAAGAGTAATAAATGAGAAACTGACTCAGAAATCCATATTATTGGATTTCGAGTCAGTTTTTTCTTTAAAGGAAAAAGGTCGTTATATATGACTTAAACACATTCTCCTTGCTAATACGTTTGAGAAAGAGTAACATAAAATACATACAAGTAAATTATCCTTCGGGGTCGGGTGAAAATCCCAACCGGCGGTGATGAAGCGAGCGTTGCTTCTTAGTCCGTGACCCGGTGCAATTCGTTGTAGCGGTGGATTCGGTGCAAATCCGAAGCCGACAGTATAGTCTGGATGGGAGAAGGATATATAAGAAGAACCTAGGAAGAGAGTATGGATCAGTTACACATGCCACAGCTCTCTATCTTTACTCATGCCTACTATCTGAGCATTCGTTCAGTTCGAAGTTGCAGAGGTTTATTTCTTATGCTCTCATACCCCGAAGATGCGTCTAGCATTTTCGGGGTTTTTTGATGTTTAAATAAGGTGGTTAACATTATGGAACAAGAAGTTCGTTATATGAAACTTGCTATAGATATGGCGAAACAAATGGTTGGGCAAACGTCTCCGAATCCGAAAGTCGGCGCTGTTGTCGTTCGCGATGGTGAAATTGTAGGTATAGGCGCACATATGAAGGCCGGAGAAGATCATGCGGAAGTCCATGCACTCAACATGGCTGGCGACAAAGCGAATGGTGCTACGATGTTCGTTACATTAGAACCTTGTAGTCATTTTGGGAAAACGCCTCCATGTGCCAACCTCGTAATAGACAGAGGGATTTCGCGTATTTATGTTGCTACCCTCGATCCAAACCCTGTAGTAGCAGGTAGAGGAGTGGAACGACTCAAGCAAGCAGGAATCGATGTTCATATTGGTTTATTAGAAGAAGAAGCGACTGAGCTTAATCCGTTTTTTAACCATTTTATGAAAACGAGCTTACCTTATGTAACGCTGAAAGCTGCTTCTAGCTTAGATGGAAAGACTGCCACTACTACTGGGGAAAGTAAATGGATAACGGGTGAAGAGGCAAGGAGAGACGTCCACCATTCGCGTCAAGAGCATGATGCAATCTTAGTCGGTGTCCAAACGATTATTGAAGATGATCCTCAGCTTACAACGAGACTACCGTTCGGAGGTAAAAATCCAACCAGGATTATTCTGGATACTCATCTACGTATTCCTCGATCAGCTAAGGTATTAAATGATCGAGAAGCGCAAACCCTTATCATTACAGGGAGCCAAGTGGCTATGGATCAAATAGAAGAAATTCAATCTGAGTACGTCCAAGTGATCAAACTGGAGGCAGAGAGCATTCAAATCAGGTCCCTATTAGAACGGATGGCTACTATAGGCATCACCTCTATTTATGTTGAGGGCGGGGCAACTGTACACGCAAGCTTTGTGAAAGAACGGTGTTTCCAACAATTGATTACTTACTTAGCTCCTAAGATTATTGGTGGTTTTACAAGCCCTTCGATAATAGGTGGAGCAGGTATCAAATATATGGACGAGGCAGTTGATTTACAAACCATTTCATTTGAACAAATCGGAGATGATTTGAAAATTGTCTCTGTTCTAAAGGAGGGATAAGTCATGTTCACAGGTATTATTGAAGAGATTGGCACGATCCATTCTGTAAAAGAGTCAAGTGAAGGGTACGTTGTGACAATACAAGCAAAGAAAGTTCTTGAGGATGTTCAGCTAGGAGATAGTATCTCAGTAAATGGTATTTGTTTGACGGTAACCTCTTTCGGGCAAACTTCATTCACTGTCGATGTCATGCCTGAAACACTGAAATCTACGAATTTAAAACGTATTGGCTCCGGTGATCCGGTTAATCTTGAACGAGCAATGGCAGCAGGTGGACGTTTTGGAGGTCATTTCGTTTCCGGGCACATTGATGGAGTAGGTAAAATAGTGAAGAAAACGACAAAGCATAATGCGATTTACTATGAGATAGAGGCTCCTGATGATTTGCAGTCCTATTTCATGAACAAAGGATCTGTTGCAGTGGATGGAACGAGCCTTACGATATTTGGCGTCACAGACCGAACGTTTACGTTATCACTTATCCCGCATACGGTACAAGAGTCCGTTCTTGGTCATAAGAATGAAGGCGATCAAGTTAATATAGAGGCAGATATGCTAGCAAAATATGTGGATCATTTACTTGAAAGAAAAGCAGAGCAAACGTCCAAAGGGAAGTTGACGATGGAGTTTTTAACGGATAACGGATTTTAAAGTGTTCGTTACGGATGATCGGAATGATAAGTAAGGAGATATTTGAAAGGGTGGTGACCTCAATATGTTTGACCGTATAGAGGAAGCAATTTATGAATTGATGCAAGGTAATGTGGTCATTGTATGTGATGATGAGGATCGGGAAAATGAGGGGGACTTCATCTCACTCGCTGATCGAGTAACACCTGAAGTGATCAATTTTATGGTGACCCATGGTCGTGGTCTTGTATGTACTCCGATTACTGAAGACCTTGCAAGCAAATTAGAACTCAATCCAATGGTAAATCACAATACAGATCCACACGGGACGGCATTTACGGTAAGTATCGACCACAAATCGTCAACTACTGGCATTTCTGCACAGGAAAGGGCAACTACAATTCAACAGTTATTAAATCCGAAGTCAGTACCTTCAGACTTTAAAAGACCAGGCCACGTCTTTCCTTTAATCGCTAAGCAAGGCGGCGTTTTGAGAAGAGCAGGTCACACTGAAGCAGCTGTAGACTTGGCACGACTTTCTGGAGCAGAGCCAGCGGGAGTTATTTGTGAAATCATGAATGAAGATGGCACGATGGCAAGGGTGCCTGACTTACGAAAGATTGCAGATGAATACGATTTGAAGATGATCACAATCAAGGATCTCATCCAATACCGAAACCGAAAAGATAAGCTTGTTCAAAAGGAAATTGAAATTACTCTACCAACGGCGTTCGGGGAGTTCCGTGCCATCGGTTATTCAAATATCCTTGATCAAAAGGAACACATCGCACTTATAAAAGGAGAAATTATCCCTGATGAACCTACATTAGTTCGTGTTCATTCTGAATGTTTGACAGGGGATGCATTTGGTTCGTTCAGATGTGATTGTGGTCCCCAATTACACGCAGCCTTGTCCCAGATTGAACAAGAAGGAAATGGTGTACTCCTCTATATGAGACAAGAAGGCAGAGGGATCGGTCTTTTAAATAAAATGAAGGCTTACAAGCTACAGGAAGAGGGCTATGACACAGTTGAAGCTAATGAAAAGCTTGGTTTTGCACCTGATCTGCGTGATTATGGTATCGGAGCACAAATTTTAAGAGATCTAGGTATCTCTAAAATGAACCTCCTTACAAATAACCCGAGGAAGATCAAAGGCTTAAGTGGGTATGGTTTAGAAGTGCTCGATCGAGTGCCGATCCAACTACCACATAGGGATGAGAATGAAAAGTATTTAAGAACAAAACACAGCAAGTTAGGTCACATGCTTCACTTTTAAAAAGTGAATCGCAACATATATAGGTGACAACACAGAAATAAGTGGTGAATTAAGAGGAATATACAAATTAGGAGGAATAATATTATGGGTACAACATTTGAGGGACATTTAGTAGGAACGAATTTAAAAGTAGGGATTGTTGTAGGTCGATTTAATGAATTCATAACTGGGAAATTATTGTCAGGTGCTGAGGATGCATTGAAACGCCATGGTGTAAATGAAGAGGACGTTGATATCGCATGGGTTCCAGGTGCATTTGAAATTCCATTGATTGCAAAGAAGATGGTAGATTCGAATAAGTATGACGCGGTAATTACATTAGGAACTGTCATTCGAGGTTCTACTCCACACTTCGATTATGTATGTAGCGAGGTTTCGAAAGGGGTTTCTAGTCTTGCAATCAATTCTGGTGTACCTGTCATATTCGGTGTGCTAACAACAGATTCTATCGAACAAGCGGTAGAAAGAGCGGGAACGAAAGCTGGAAACAAAGGTTGGGAAGCTGCTGTTTCAGCTATTGAAATGGGTAATCTTTGCAGGTCGTTCAATAAATAGGCTTGTAAAAAGGTGTTTACCAAGATCTATAGAATGTTATACTTATATAGACTAAAATTAGCAACTTTAAAGAAGTTTCGCTATAATGAATGTGACTATATTGAACTTTATCAGTAGTATTCTTAAGAGGTTGGAACTGTATGAACAATAAAAAGCAAGAACGAATACTATTCATTGTAGTAATAATCGTTGCATTCCTCTTACTATTGTCACTCGTAGGGAAGTTATTTCGATAATGAGGGAGAACTTATGTTAATCCGTTATAAGCGTAACTATGAAAAAATTGCAATGGGACTTCTATCGTTCATGCCGAACGAAAAAGATCTCAAGAAGCTGCAACAAACCGTCAAGCAATATGAAACAGAGTCCGAATACCAATTGTTTCTTTGGAAAGAAGGCGAAGATATCATTGGCATTGTAGGCTTAAATATGAAAGACGGGGTTGCAGAATTACAACATGTCAGTGTAAATCCATCCCATCGACACCAAGGAATCGGCAAGAAAATGGTCGATGCACTTAAGAAAGTACTGAAGGATGAATATACTTTATCTGCAAATGAAGAAACCCACTCATTCTTCGAGCGTTGTGAAGATGGTGAAATTAAGCTGGAGAATGACCAATAAGAAACGGAAAGGATTATCCTTCCCGTTTCTTTTTTCTAATGGCGTGTTGTTCAAGTCGTTCTTTAATAACAGGCTTTCGATCTCTTAGCGTATGTTTATGAATCAAATAGTCATTATCCAAGTCGCTTGGCATGCCATACGTACACTCAATTTCCTGACATTTCTGTTCACATAGTGCACGGAGGTCCTTATCTAATAAGGGGAAGTTAAAGCTATGATAGGGTTGTTGATTGGTTATTTCATTTAGGCGTGTGCGGAGTTCGGACATTAATACATTTACATCTATACCGAGTGAGATCAATTTCGATTGGTTTGTTTCCACGATGTTCAACGCACTTTTCATCATTCTCTTTGCACCTGAGAAATTATTTCTTCTTTGGTGGTACAAAGCTACTGCAATCTGGATCAGTCCTACCCAATGATGTTTTTCTTGCTCTTTTGGGACAGACTTCCAGTATTCTTCTAAAATTTCATGGCATTCAAAGTAATCTCTTAAACCATGAAAATGAACTAAGTAATCGATATATGCTTTCGGGTACATCTAATGGATCCCTCCATTCTTTACGTATTAGTTTATCATAATTACTTCCCTTCTTGAAAAGAAGCAAATTGTGAAGGGGTATCCTGTGTGCTATAATATCGACATATTTTTAAGTCTATATAAATAATAGAATATGAAAATGGGGAACATTTCATGACGCAATATAATGTTAGACTGGATGCATTTGAAGGTCCGCTTGATTTATTACTACATTTAATCAATCGGTATGAGATCGATATTTATGACATTCCAGTTTCACAAATTACAGAGCAATACTTAGAATATATACATACGATGAAAGAGTTACAGTTGGATGTTGCTAGTGAATACTTAGTGATGGCAGCTTCGTTACTAGCTATAAAAAGTAAAACGCTACTTCCAAAACATGATGAAGGACAATTGGATCAGCAAATTGAAATGGAAATGGAAGATGATCCTCGAGAGGATCTCGTTCGTCGCTTAATTGAGTATCGAAAATTCAAGGAGGCTTCTTCTTATTTAAGAGAAAATGAGGGGAAAAGAAGTCTAACCTTCTCGAAACCACCTTCCAATTTAGATCATATAGAAACAACATCAGCACCTGTCAATCCGGTTTCAAATATGACCATCTACGATCTAGTTGGTGCTTTTCAATCTATATTTGATAAAAAACAAAAAAAGAATCGGAAAACACCCACGACAAAAATCGATCGACAAGATATACCAATTGATACTCGTATGAATGAGATAGTCATAGAGCTAAGCGGACGGACAGGAAAACAATCTTTTCAGAGTCTATTTCCTTACCCTAGTCGGGATCATATGGTTGTGACATTCTTGGCGATACTGGAATTAATGAAGACACGACAAATACGATGTGAACAACAGAAGAATTTCCAAGATATTATGATTCATTTAGTAGAGGAGGATCAGAGTTGACAACAAGAATAGAACAAAAAGCAATTATAGAAGGATTACTCTTCGTTGTAGGTGATGAAGGATTAGAAAGTAAGCAGGCTGCTGATATCCTCCAAATTGAACAATCACAAGCTGAAAGTATCATCCAAGAGATGAAGCAAGATTATCAATCGGATGAACGAGGGATAGAAATTGTTGAAATCGCGGGTGGATATCAATTTTCCACGAAGGCAAAGCATATCAACTATTACGAAAAATTTGTGGAATCACCTACGACCGGTTCACTGTCACAAGCGGCTTTAGAAACTTTAGCAATCATTGCATATAAACAACCGATTACAAGAGCAGAAATTGAAGATATACGAGGAGTCAAAACAGAGAAACCCCTTCAAACACTTGCCTCGAAAGAATTGGTGAAAGAAGTAGGAAGAGCTGAAGGGACTGGACGCGCCATTTTATATGGAACAACACGTGATTTTCTAGAGTATTTTGGTTTGAAGACAATTGAAGACCTACCGCATTTACCAGACCATGTTGAAGATGATTCGATTGAAACGGAAGCAGATTTATTCTTCGAAAACTTCCAAAATGCGATTGGTCCTAATAATGAGGAGGAATAATTGATGAAGGTAACGGCTATTGCTAGTGAAGAGTTAGAGAAGTCTAAATCAAATTCACCGGAAGAGTTTTTCAGTCGTTCAGATGTTACTTTTGAAGATGAAGGTAAGCATAAGACCCTTTCCGTCTTGTATGTTCGATACTTCGATGAGCAATTATTGGAACAAACCAGCATACAATCAAACCCAGTCTTTGAAGTGAATGGGAAAGGGATGTACATTCGAGATTTGGTAGCCTTACTTGCTTTGAAGAAAAACCCTGAATACCGAAAACGATACAGAGTTTACATAAATGAAGAGGATCAATTTCTATCCCTCTTTGAAAGTGTTGAACAAAGCGCCCTAGAAGAAATGGTAAAGCAAATACATGAACATGGCTATTTAGAGATTTAAGTCTATATCAAAAAGGATTGAACTATTCCGTACAGGTTGTTATTTGAAGCCACACGGTTAAGTACAATCCTTTTTGCTTCCAATGATATAGGTAAGGGTTATCCGAGTGACCCTGAGTATACGGTGACACCGATAATCACCAGTAGGACAAATAACACGACAAGTAGTATGAAACCTTTTCCGAATCCATCTGACATGAGATGTTCCCCCTCTTCCTAAACAGTCATTCACCCATAATATATGTATATGTCTAGTAGGCGGACTAGACGAATGCACCAATTTTACATAAATCATGTAAATTGGTACAAACTTATAACATTCTTAATGAATTAGAGGTGGTATGATGCCATACATTCTATCAGTCGGTACATGTAATGCTGAACATAAAGTCAGTCAAACTGAAACGGTATCGTTTGCTTATGAAATGTTTAAGGATCATTTCTCTAATATCGATCGATTATTGAAGGTATTTGATAATGGACAAGTCCAATCTCGGTATTTTGTGAAAGATGTGGATTGGTACAAGGAACCACACTCATTAAAAGTCAAAAATGACTTATACATAAACAAATCGATTGAATATAGTATAAAAGCTATTGAAAATTGTCTGGATTCGATTGGTGTTCCTTATCACGAAATCGATGCCATCATTTTTGTTTCATCTACAGGCTTTTCGACTCCGAGTATTGAGGCAAGGATTATGAATAAGATGCCTTTTTCTAGTAATACGAAGAGAATCCCTATATGGGGACTGGGGTGTGCTGGGGGAGCTTCAGGACTTTCTAGAGCACACGATTATTGTAAAGCGTATCCTGATTCTAAAGTGTTGCTAGTATGTGTGGAGCTCTGCAGTTTAACCTTTCAGCACGACGATTACTCCAAAAGTAATTTGATTGGTACCTCATTATTCGCAGATGGTGTAGCAGCTGTATTAGTAATTGGAGAGGACGTTAAGCAAAATGAGTTCAAGTATGATGAAACCACCTATGTAAGGACAGTAGCGACACAGTCTACACTCAAGCCTGACTCTGAAGAGGTCATGGGGTGGGATGTTAAGGATAATGGCCTCAATGTTGTATTTTCAAAGGATATTCCGACGATTGTGGATCAATGGATGAATCCGACGATCCACCAATTTTTAATAGATCAAAAGCTCGAAATGGAACAAATTAAACATTTAGTGGCGCATCCAGGAGGTATTAAAGTTCTTGAAGCGTATAAAAGTGCTCTATCTATAGATGATGAAAAGATTGAGGATGCTTTATACATTTTGAAGCGTTATGGAAACATGTCATCCGTTACAGTTCTTTATGTTCTCCAACGATTTTTACAAAAAGATATTAATGTTGGGGATTTAGGATTACTTATGGCATTAGGACCTGGTTTTAGTTCTGAAATATTGCTATTAGAATGGACGAATTAAACAATGGAGAGGTGAACGGTTTGGTATTTGCATTCATCTTCATATTTTTGATCATCCAAAGGCTAGTCGAACTGCTCGTTGCGAGACGAAATGAAACAATCATGAAAGAAAAGGGTGCGAAGGAATATGGATCAAAGCACTACAAGTTAATCGTTATATTACATACTGGCTTTCTGATTTCTCTGTGGATAGAAGTTTATTACCGTGAATTTGACCTTTCTCTGTATTTTCCGATCCTGTTCATTATGTTCCTTTTACTCCAAGTTTTAAGAGTATGGACGATACGTTCATTAGGATACTTCTGGAATACGAAGATTATCATTCTACCTGGTGCGAATGTGATTAAGAAAGGTCCGTTTCAATATTTAAGACATCCTAATTACGTCATTGTTGCGATGGAACTATTCGTAATTCCCCTCATGTTTAATGCCTTCTTTACAGCGTTTGTATTTTCTCTTTTCAATGCCATACTGATTAGATTTGTGAGAATTCCTGCAGAGGAAAAAGCGCTCATTCAAAACGCGAACTACCAATCTGCGTTCAGTCAGACACATCGATTTATGCCATCAAATCCTAAACCAAACAAAAATTAGTGTTCGGTAATATTATTATGTAAATAAATATATTTTTCATATCTCGTCCTTTCTAGCATAAACTTGTACAAAACGTGCTAAGGGACGGGATGTTATGGTAGAAGCTCCGATTAAATTAACAATCCAACTCGGTTTAGTGATCTTATTACTATTTATCCTACCGACTCAAAATATTGCTGCTTCTTCTCCTGGCGTTCATGCCCAAGGTGCCATTTTGATGGAGCAAGATTCAGGTAGAGTTTTGTACGGAAAAAGAGAGCATGAGAAGATGAGAATTGCGAGCATAACGAAGATCATGACCGCAATACTAGCGATAGAATCAGGAAAAATGGATGAGACAGCTAAAGTAACTGAAAGAGCAACTTTAGCAGAAGGATCCTCTATTTATTTGAAGAAAAATGAAAAAATAAAACTAGAGCACTTAGTTTATGGATTAATGCTCCGCTCTGGGAATGATTCTGCAGTTGCGATTGCTGAACATGTAGGTGGAAGCTTAGAAGGATTCGTTTATTTGATGAATGCAAAAGCTGAAGAAATTGGCATGAAGAATTCGTATTTCTCTAATCCGCACGGTCTTGATGATAGTGAACATCATTATTCAACTGCTTATGATATGGCGCTCTTAACTCGGTATGCGATGTCCAATTCAGAATATAGGAAAATTGCAGGCACAAGTAAATATCGTGCTCCGCAAGATGGTGAGAAATGGGACCGAATTTGGACAAATAAGAACAAGTTACTAAGAATGTACAAATATTCGACGGGTGGCAAGACTGGATTTACATCCCTAGCGAAAAGAACGCTTGTTTCGACCGCTGCTAAAGATGGTTTGGAGTTAGTTGCAGTAACGTTAAATGACGGAAATGATTGGAATGACCATATGAATTTATTTAATTGGGCATTCAGCCATTATGATTTCGTTTCTATCGTGCAGAAGGGTAAAATATCGGGTCTTGAAAATAAACATTATAAAGGAAAAGTTGAAGCTGCTCGGACCTTTTCATACCCACTGACGGAGGAAGAACGATCGCTTGTCAAAAATGAGATTACTTTAATACAACCACCTGATAAAGGGAAGTGGAAAAATCCACCTAGTCGTGTAGGGACATTAAAAGTATATTTAAACAATCAACAAATAGGTGTTTTGCCTTTATATATGAAAGGTACCTATGAGGAGTTGGAAGAGGAAACTTTCTGGAACACCGTAAAGGATGTTGTTACGAAATTCTTCATGATTACGGTGCCTTATGGTTAACCTAATCTGGGTTTTCATGTTTGTATTTGGCATCATTTATGCAGCGATAAATGGGACGATGGAAGAAGTGAACAAAGTATTGTTTACAAGTGCTCAAGAGGCAGTAACAATTAGTCTAGGCTTAATTAGTATACTCGTATTCTGGTTAGGTTTGATGAACATTGCCAAACAAGCAGGTTTACTCCATAAATTAACATCCTTATTCAAACCGTTTGTTCGGAGATTGTTTCCTGAGATTCCACCCGATCACCCTGCAATGGGTTATATTCTTTCAAATATGGTTGCCAATCTTTTTGGTCTAGGTAATGCAGCAACACCGATGGGTATTAAAGCTATGGAGCAAATGAAAAGGTTAAATGATGATCGAGATGATGTGAGTCGGTCAATGATCACGTTTCTAGCCATTAACACTTCAAGTTTAACGATTATACCCACGACAGTTATTGCGATCCGGATGAATTACGGTTCTGTCTCGCCTACTGATATTGTAGCAACGACGTTAATGGCTACCACTTGTTCTACTTTAGCAGCGATATTAATTGACCGGTATTTTCATAGACGGCGAGTTATGAAAAGGAGGCAATGAACATGGGTGCAGTTTCCACAATCTCCATATGGATCATGCCTTGTTTAATTGGATTTGTGCTCGTATATGGGACATTTAAGAAAGTTTCCACTTATGAGGCATTTGTTGAAGGGGGTAAAGAGGGTTTTTCCATTGCTGTTTCTATCATTCCATATTTAGTAGGCATGCTTGTGGCGATCACGGTCTTTAGAGCTTCTGGCGCATTGGATTTTCTTATCTCCTCCTTTCAACCGTTTCTTGCTATAGTTGGAGTCCCTTCAGACATCGTTCCTTTAGCTTTAATTCGTCCAATATCTGGTACAGGTGCGCTTGCTATGACGTCAGATTTGATTGCAACCCATGGACCAGACTCTTTTATTGGTCGTCTCGCCTCCACTATGCAAGGGAGTACAGATACGACATTATACATTTTGACGGTTTACTTTGGGGCAGTTGGGATTAGAAAAATGGGAGATGCATTGAAAGTTGGGCTTTTGGCCGATTTTGTCGGAATTATTAGTGCGATCGTATTTGTGACGATTGTTTTTGGTTAATAAAATAGGAATTGTAGGGGGGTGTCCCAAAACATCTTTGAAAGAAGTTGTATGGGGCATCCTATTTTAGTTTAAATAGGGTTAATGTGCATATATCGAGATTATCGTGCATATATCGAGATTATCGTGCATATATTGAGATTATCGTGCATAACGAGTTAAACTCAAAAAATAGGAGCTTCCCATTAAGGACATCTTAATCCTTTTGGGTCAGCTCCTTTTTTTGTTGCCGTCAGCCTATTTTTTCAATAATCGAGAACAATCGAAATAAACTCACTTTTCCAACATTAAGTGACATCTGCCGGCAATACTTGAGAATTCAAACACCGAAGAGTATGATTGAGAATGAGGTGAAAGTATGGAACGATTACAGAAAGTTATCGCGCAAGCAGGGATTACTTCCCGAAGAAAAGCTGAAAAATTAATTGAAGATGGTCAAGTGAAAGTGAATGGAAAAACCGTGAAGGAACTTGGCACGAAAGTATCACCTTCCGATGAAATAGAAGTTGACGGGGTGCCGATCGATAAAGAAGAACCGGTATATTTTCTATTCTATAAGCCATCAGGAGTCATTTCGAGTGTGAAAGATGAGAAAGGCAGAAAAGTCGTGACCGATTATTTTGCAGAGATCGAGCAACGAATCTTTCCAGTTGGTCGATTGGATTATGATACATCAGGCTTGCTTCTACTAACTAATGATGGGGATTTTGCAAATACGCTTATGCATCCTAAATTCCATGTAGATAAACATTACGTTGCAAAGGTCAGAGGTATTCCATCGAAAGAAGAACTTCGAAAACTATCGAATGGTATTCGCTTGGAAGACGGATATACCGCTCCAGCTAAAGTGAAGCTTAAGAGCATGGATCGTCGGAAAAATACAGCCATCATTGAAATGACTATTCATGAAGGTAGAAACCGTCAAGTACGTAGAATGTTTGAAGCGATTGGTTATCCAGTCCAAAAGCTGAAAAGGGAAGGGTATGGCTATCTAAATCTTAACGGCCTGAATCCTGGAGAAGCACGTGAGTTGACACCACATGAAGTTAAACAAATTCGCAATCTTGCTGTCACATAAAAGTCAAAAAAATCCCATGAATACTGGACAATTTAGAGGTATAGTAGGAAGGGTAGAAGATTAGATTGGAGCGATTACCATTATGAATAAACGAAAGCGGTTAGTGATGCGTTCTGTCATATTGGTTGTAATTGCCCTTGCCCTAGGTTATACACTTTTTCAAACTGTATTTAGTGACAAAAAAGAGCCGGTAGCAGTTGGAGACACTGCGCCGAACTTTGCATTAAAAAACTTAGACGGAAAAGAAGTAGAACTTGAAGATTACAAAGGGAAAGGCGTTTTCTTGAATTTTTGGGGTACATATTGTCCACCTTGTGAAAAAGAAATGCCGGCAATTCAACGCCAATACGAAAAGTATAAAGATCAAGGCGTAGTAGTTCTTGCTGTTGATATCGCTGAAACTAAATTAACAGTAAAAAAATTCGTTGATGAAAAGAACCTTACATTCCCAGTCGTTTTAGACCAACAAAGAGAAGTTGTAGATGTGTACGGTGTGGGAAATCTACCAGCAACGTATCTGATTAGTCCAGAAGGTAAGGTCATAGATAAGATAACGGGAGAATTAAATGATACACGTGTTCGAAATTACATGGAACAAATTAAACCATAACGGGGTGTTCAAATGGAGAAAATTAAGTGCGAATGCGGCCATCTGAATCCCTACGGTACGGTTCTTTGTGAATCCTGTGGGAATCCGATTCAAGAGGATTCATCTAAGAAACAGCTCGTTAATATGAGATATGAGGGGACAGCTAGACGTTCTCAAACCTATAACGCGAATGTTATCGACAAGATATGGAATTTCTTCTCAAGCGTTAAGGTTGGTGTTTGGTTGATCGTCATCACCTTGATTGCGTCAGCAGTAGGCACGATCTTCCCTCAAAAAATGTATATACCGACTCAAGCCCAGACGAATCCGGCTGCATATTACGAAGAAGAATATGGCATTCTGGGTGAGATTTATTACGTCTTAGGGTTTCACAATCTATATAGCTCTTGGTGGTTTGTACTGTTATTAGGCCTGATTGGTGTTTCAATTACCGTTGCAAGTATCGATAGAGGTATCCCTTTATATCGAACGTTGAAAAATCAAAGAGTGACGAAGCATGATAACTTTCTAAAAAAACAACGCTTGTTTACAACGACGAAACGACCTGAAGATGTTGACCAATTTATTGAAGAAGTGATTTTCCGTTTGAAGGAAAAACGCTATCGTGTGCGTAGAGAAAAAGGGAACATTTTAGCAGAGAAAGGTCGCTTTTCCAGATGGGGTCCTTATGTCAACCACGTAGGTCTCATCATATTCCTAATCGGATCCATGCTTCGTGTCGTTCCAGGGTTATACTTAGACACAGACATGTGGGTACGGGAAGGTGAAACGAAAGCAATAAAGGGGACGGATCAGCAGTACTACCTTAAGCATGAAAAATTCACGTATGAAGAGTATGATCCTAATGAAGAACGTTTCTCTGATGCGATTAACCGTGTTGGTGGATCAGTCGTTAAGAACTATCAAAGTGATGTCGTTCTATATAAAGCTGAAGAAAAGCTCCCTGGTGCAAAGCCAGAATTAACAAAAGTAAAAGAATATCCGATACAAGTGAACAAACCACTACAATTTGATGGATATTCTGTATACCAAGTGGACTATAGAAACGAAATGAGTGAAATGAGTTTCGAATTTCAAAATAAAGAAACTGAGAAGTCGATTGGGAAATTTTCAGTTGATTTAAATGATCCAAAGAACGAATATGATTTAGGTAATGGAAACAAAGTGGTATTAAATAACTATTATCCTGATTTTTATTTCGATTCTGAAACGAACAAACCTTCAACCAAAACGAATGTACCTAATAATCCAGCTTTTATTTTCAAGATGATTACACCTGAAACGCCAGAAGGGGAAATTGCATTCATTGGAATTAGGCAAAACCTAGAACCGTCGGGTGAAAATCAGTATAAAATTGCATTTGATGGAATTGACACTGATTTCATTACAGGTCTTACCGTATCAAGAGATTATACACTACCGATTATATTCATCGGTGGCATTATCTTTATGATTGGCGTCATTCAAGGGTTATATTGGAACCATCGACGTGTTTGGTTTAAGTTAAATAAGGACGAGCTATGGATTGCCGCTCATACGAATAAGAATTGGCATGGCATCAAAAGAGAATTACAAGACATCACAGACAAATTGCATGTAAATCCATTAGTAGATCAACAGGAAGAAAAGAAATAACGGAAGAAAGGAGGAATTTTAGATGGCTGAATTAAGTAGTAGTTTATTGTATGCCGCTTTTATCATTTACTTTATTGCTACAGCATTTTTTGGAGCAGCTTTAACAATCAAGAACAAAGATGGCAAGACAATTAATAAATGGGGAAAGTGGGGTTATATACTTTCTATCACAGGGTTTGCTTCACAACTAGGTTACTTTATTACAAGGTGGATTGCTTCAGGACATGCTCCAGTAAGTAATCTCTTTGAATTTACAACCTTCTTTGGCATGATGATGGTATTTGGATTTATTGTCATTTATGCTATTTATCGGCTGAATGTGTTAGGTGTTTTTGCAATGCCGATTGCACTACTCATCATTGCTTATGCAAGCATGTTTCCAAGAGAAATAGAGCCTTTAATTCCAGCGCTTCAAAGTAACTGGTTGAAGATTCACGTTACAACTGCAGCTTTAGGTGAAGGGATTCTTGCCATTAGTTTTGTGGCTGGACTCATTTATTTAATTGCAACAATTGATCAATCAAAAGGGTCGAAAAAGACTGGCTGGTTAGAGTTTGTGCTTTATTCGCTTTTAAGTACACTAGGATTCATACTCGTCTCGGTTTCATTTGGATTAGCAGATTACGAAACCACTTTCCAATGGATTAACGAAAGTGACAATCAAGCAGAACTAGTTTACGAAATGCCTGCCATTTCAGGTCCTCATGATGGAGAGATTATTTCTGGTGAAAAGTTCGGACCTTTATTTGAAGCGCCTGCGTGGATGGAAGGAATCGATGCACCAAAGAAATTGAACACATTTATATGGTCTATGTTATCTGGCCTCATCCTTTATGCTTTGTTGAGACTCGTCCTGAGAAAGAGAATCGGTGCCGCTTTAAAGCCCAAGCTATCGAATATAAACACCCAATTAGTAGACGAGATTAGTTATCGAGCAGTTGCAATTGGATTTCCTGTCTTTACATTAGGTGCTTTAATATTCGCAATGATCTGGGCACAAGAAGCTTGGACAAGATTTTGGGGATGGGATCCGAAAGAAGTATGGGCACTTATTACGTTCTTATTTTACGCAGCATATCTGCATTTACGTTTGACAAGAGATTGGCATGGTGAAAGATCTGCATGGTTATGTGTCCTCGGGTTTGTCATCATCATGTTCAATTTAATAGCTGTAAACCTTGTTATTGCTGGGTTACATTCTTATGCTTAACCAAAAACCTTCACGTATTGTGGAGGTTTTCTTTCCAATTGGAAAGGATAATAAATGGATATAGGAAGTAGGAGGGTTTGTGTACAATGGAAAACGATCTAAGAGTATTAGTTGTAGATGATGAGGAACGAATTCGTAAATTACTTCGTATGTACCTAGAACGTGAAAATTTCGAAGTTGTTGAAGCCGAAGATGGCGAGACAGCCTTAGAAGAAGCAATGGCATCCGAGTTTGATATTATCCTGTTAGATTTAATGTTGCCTGAAATGGATGGAATAGAGGTTTGTGAAGAATTGCGTAAGGAGAAAGCGACTCCTATCATAATGCTCACTGCAAAAGGTGAAGAATCCAATCGTGTTCACGGATTTGAAGCAGGTGCAGATGACTATGTTGTTAAACCATTTAGTCCTAGAGAAGTTATATTACGAGTGAAAGCATTATTAAGACGATCAACCGCAACGAAGTATTTACATACAGATACGGGAAGTAAGGATCTCCTTGTGTTCCCATATTTGACGATCGACAATGATGCACACAGAGTGACGGCGGACAGTAAAGAAATCAACTTAACGCCAAAAGAATATGAACTACTCCTTTACTTAGCTAAGACCCCTGATAAAGTTTATTCTCGGGAACAACTTCTAAAAGACGTTTGGAATTATGAGTTCTTTGGTGACCTAAGGACAGTGGATACACATGTTAAACGACTTCGAGAAAAGTTGAACCGGGTATCACCCGAGGCGGCTACTATGATTTCAACTGTATGGGGAGTCGGTTATAAGTTTGAGGTGGAAGAAAAAGAATGATTTGGAGGAGTGTCGTTGGAAAGCTTTGGGGGACGATTCTCCTGCTTGTTTCAGTTGTACTATTTATCTTAACGGTTCTACTCCTTCAATTCTTTGAGAATTTAATCGTTGACAACGCTAAAGTGCAAATTTCTCAGCTTACTGGCTCAGTCGTTCAAATGATTGAAGACGAAAGAGGTTTTGAAAACTCTGAGGAGACTATTTCAGCATTAATTGACGCCCACACAAGTAATATTGTCATCGTAGGTGACAGTACGCGGTACTCACATGCTTCCAATCAAGCAAACTTGTCGCGTTTACCGTATGATATGTTTCGAGAGAATAAGGAACTTTCAAAAGTTCTGACTCAAAAAGAAGAGGTTAGTGTCCAAGGAGACTTTCCAGTCATGAATGGAAATGAGCCAGAGCATAATGAGATTCTGATTGTTGGAAAGCCTGTTCAACTTTCTGAAAATGAACAAGGAGCCGTTTTTATTTATCAATCCTTGGATCTCATACACGAAACCAATCAGAAGGCGAAACAAATTATCTATCTATCAGCCGGAATTGCAATCGTATTAATGACGATCTTTGCTTTCTTCCTTTCAACTAGAATTACAGCACCATTAAGAAAAATGAGGGAAGCAGCCCTTGAAGTGGCACAAGGGAATTTCGATACAAAAGTTCCGATTTTAACACATGACGAAATTGGAGAGCTTGCATTAACCTTCAACAGAATGGGACGTAAATTAAAGAACAACATCAATGCACTTAGTCAAGAAAAAGAGCAGTTGTCGAGTATTCTAAGTAGTATGGCAGATGGTGTAATTACTCTCGATCGTAAAGGGAAAATTCTTGTAACGAATCCACCTTCAGAGCGATTTATCCAAGCTTGGTATTATGAGCAAGGAATGATTGAGCGAGAAGGAGAAGAACTTCCAGAACAAATGAATGAACTATTTCGCCGGGTCGTTAATTTAGAACGAGAGCAGATGACCGAAATAGAATTACAAGGTCGAAGTTGGGTAGTTGTTATGACCCCGTTATATAATCAAGCGAACTTTCGGGGGGCTGTGGCTGTATTCCGTGATATGACGGATGAACGCCAGCACGATAAACTCCGTAAAGACTTTATTGCGAATGTCTCACATGAACTTAGAACGCCTATTTCTATGCTACAAGGATATAGTGAAGCGATTATAGATGATATCGCCGGGACCGAAGAAGAGAAGAAAGAGATTGCCCAAATTATTTATGATGAGTCACTAAGGATGGGTAGATTAGTAAATGAGCTATTAGACCTGGCAAGAATGGAAGCAGGTCATGTTTCTTTAGAGGAGATGGAAATTGAAATTGACGATTTCTTCACTCGTATTGTTCGAAAGTTCCAAGGATTATCTAAAGATCGGGAAATAGATCTGCAGTTATCAACACCTGCCCGTCCATTTAGCGTTTTTGCAGATCCTGATCGTTTGGAACAAGTCATGACGAACCTCGTTGACAATGCGATAAGGCACACCGACAAGGGCGGTAAAGTATACGTTAATGTAGTGGACCAATCAGGTGGAATGCTTGTAGAGGTGACGGATACAGGTTCGGGAATACCGAAGGAAGATTTGCCATTTGTATTTGAACGTTTCTATAAAGCAGATAAAGCCCGTACACGTGGTCGCTCTGGAACAGGTTTAGGTCTAGCTATCGTGAAGAATATTGTAGATGCACATGACGGAAAGATTTCTGTCCATAGTAAAGTGAACGAAGGTACAACCTTCTCATTTTTCATTCCACGAAATAGTAAGAATGAAAGTAGAACTTGACGATTAATCTTGTTCCATAAGAAACTATGATGATGAGTCTTGTTCCGAGTAACAAAAAAAATAAATGTTATTTCTTGTTATAAAAATTGTCTAACCTCCATACGATATGGTCATGTGTTTGTACATATGATCAAGCTTTGTATGGAGGTTATTTTAATGTTAAAAAGAACGCTCGTCGTACTTACTATGGTTTTGTCGATGATTTATTTAAATGTCGACAATCAAGTTGTAAACGCAGTTGAAAATCGTCATAAGAGTGACAGGAATTGGGAATGGCCTGTAATGGGAATGATGACAGATGAATTTGGTACAAGAGGTGGTTCACATTTCGGTATTGATATTGCTGCTGAGAAAGGGACACCGGTCAAAAGTGTTGAAAACGGTACTGTGAGAAAATCCTATTATTCTACAACATACGGACATGTTATATTTGTTCAACACTCTAGTGGTATCGAAACGGTATATGCGCATTTAAACAAACGAAATGTAAGAGAACGAGACAAGGTTCAAAAAGGAGACATCATCGGAACCGTTGGAAGTACAGGACGATCGTATGGCAATCATCTTCATTTTGAAGTGCATAAAGAAAAATGGAATTATGAGAAAAGCAATGCAGTAGACCCGTTAGTCTTCCTGAATGAAGGTGGAAAACAAGAAGATGTCTTGGAAGTAAATAAGTTAGATAAGAGCCACGAGGAAAGAGTGGACATTAATGCGGGAGATACATTATGGTCTATTTCTCAAGTATTCAACGTGACTGTAGAAGAACTTAAACAATGGAATAACCTTGATTCTAATTTAATCATTGCTGGAAATTCACTTATCGTGTTTAAAGAAAAGTCGTAACAACGTATAATGTTTGTTAACACATTGGAAGGGATGATATTTGTGCTAACAGACTACCATAACCATCTAGAGAATGGGACGTTAACCTTGGATTATTTGAAGAAATTTATCCATAAAGCGACTGAGAAAGGAATTTCGCACTTCGGTATTTCAGAGCACGCGTATCACTTCTATCAAACAGCCAATATTCTATCGAATGACTGGGTAGAGAAGCGCAGATATTATGATATGGCGGATTATGTTTCCTTATTTGAGCAAGCGTGGAATGAACATGTTGATGTAAAAATGTCGATTGAAATGGATTATACACCTGGTAAACACCAAGAAATGGAGACGTTTATCAACCAGTACAATTTTGATTATGTGATTGGTTCAATTCATTGGGTTGATGATTTCGGTATAGATCTGTCAGAATATAAGAGTGAATGGGAAAGAAGAGATGTGTACGATGTGTACAGAGCTTACTTCGATCAAGTCGTTACACTGGCTCAATCGAACCTTTTTGATATATTAGGTCATTTTGATTTAGTGAAAATTTTCAACTATGTCCCACATCAAAAGGATTTCTTGTTAGAACAATATGATCGAGCAACAGATGCCCTGAAGGAATCAAAGACTTGTGTTGAAATAAGTACGGCTGGATTGAGAAAACCAACACAAGAAATCTATCCACATGAAGAACTATTAGCTATGTGCTATAAAAAAGGGATTCCGATTGTCCTATCCTCCGATGCTCATTTTCCAGAGCATGTTGGATTTGCCTATGATCAAGCAGTAGAATTGGCACGAAAAGTGGGATATACCAAATTGATGACATTTAATAAAGGGGAACGCAGGGAAGTGTCTCTAGGGTAAACAAATAAAATGGCTCATTTGTAAAAGAGGTCTACTCCTTACAAATGAGCCGTTTTGTGTCTATATTAATCCATTGACATCGCTGTTACAGAGGCTATATTATTTGTTTCTTGCAGTTCTTCAAGCATCGTTCCTGTTAGGGGTTGATCAAAAGAAAGAACCATTGCTGCCCCGCCACCGACTTCCTTTCTTCCTACTTGCATGGTTGCTATATTCACATCGTATTTTCCAAGCACGTTTCCTACTTTTCCAATTACACCTGGTTGATCATTGTGTGTGATAAAAACAAGATTACCCTTTGGGGTGAAATCAATGTCAAATCCGTTTAAGTTGACGACACGCCCACCTAAGCCCGGAATGAGCGTTCCTTTTATCGAAACGGAATGATGTTCTCCCAGTACAGTTACCTCGATTAAATTGGAATAACCATATGTTTGGGATGCTTTTGTTTCCCCATAACTAATCCCACGTTGTTTTGCAACGACACTGGCGTTAATTATATTCACATTTTGGTCGACTCTCGGGTTCAAGAAACCAGCCAACAGACTTCTCGTAATAGGAAGCGTTTCATGATCAGAAAGGTCTCCAGAATAACTTAATTGAATTTCATTTACAGGCGTCTTAATACATTCAGATAGGAATGCCCCTAGGCGACTCGCTAAATCAATATAAGGATAAATAAATTCATGTAAATCCTTCGAAATGGTCGGGTAATTAAGTGAATTTAGAGATGGCTCACCGAGTAAAACGTTCCTCACATCTTCACTTACTTGTTTTGCTACATGAAATTGCGCTTCCGTTGTGGATGCTGCGATATGAGGTGTGGCAATGACATGCTCATGCTGAAGTAACGCTTTATTTTGGCAAGGTTCTTCAGTAAAGACGTCTAATGCTGCCCCAGCAACATGTCCCGAATCAAGTGATTGAAGCAAATCTTCTTCATCTATAATTCCGCCACGTGCACAATTGATGAGATAGACACCTTTCTTCATCAATTCAATGGTTTCTTTATTGATTAGACTTCTTGTATCGTCATTTAAGGGTGTATGGACCGTTATGATATCCGCATTTTCTAGGACACTTTGTAAAGGTAAAGTGCTAACTTGTAGCTTTTTTGCACGTTCTTGCGTTAAGTATGGGTCATATACATGAATGTTCATTTCAAAAGCCAAAGCTCGTTTCGCAAGCTCAGTTCCGATTTTACCCATTCCGATAATACCTAGGGTCTTACCGTGTAGTTCATGACCAGTGAATTTCGACCTTTTCCATTCAAGATTTCTAATTGAACGGTTTGCTTGAGGAATATTTCGCATGAGTGATAGCATCATCGCAAACGTATGCTCTGCAGTCGAAATCGTATTTCCATTAGGTGCATTAACGACTATAATGCCACGTTCTGTGGCCGCGTCCACATCGATATTATCCACTCCAACACCTGCTCGAGCGATTATTTTTAACCGTGACATGTCATTAATAAGGTCTTCTGTAATTTTTGTCCCACTTCGAACGATAATTGCATCAATATCATTTTTATGATCGACGTCATGTATATTCTTCTCGATAAGGTGTATCCCTGACGTGTTCAATAATGGCTCTAATCCAGTTCTACTAATGGGGTCACTGATGACAATGTTGTACATGATTGCTTCACCTCATCCTTTACGTATTAATTGTTGATTGTCCTACTATTCTGAATGTATGTCAACCGAAAAAAATAAGACCCACGGATGAATATCCGTGGGTCTTCCTTTTCTGATTAGCCTTTATAACGTTCTTGGCACTCTACAACAAGTTGAGCTGCCTTTTCGGGACCTTCCCAAGCGCCGATTTCTGTTTTCTTACCTTGAAGATCTTTGTAACGCTCGAAGAAATGAGTAATTTCTTTTAGTGTATGTGCTGAAACATCGTCTAATGTTTTAATATGGTCGAAACGTGGGTCTTCAACTGGTACTGCAAGTAATTTTGCATCTTCTTCACCAGAATCGATCATGTTCAATACACCAATGACACGTGATTCGATGACACAACCAGGGAAAGTAGGGTTTGTCACAAGAACTAAGATATCCAATGGATCGCCATCTAGAGCTAGTGTGTTTTCAAGATACCCGTATTCTGCAGGGTAGAACATTGGAGAGAACAATACTCGGTCTAGTTTAAAGACACCTTGTTCTTTATCATACTCGTACTTGTTCTGGCTACCTGTAGGTATTTCAATAAATGCGTCTACAATTTTATTTTCCATCGTTTATTTTGCCTCCTTTAGCTATGTACAACTTACAATAACCTATTATAGCAATTCGAACGACATTTGAAAACTTGAGGATGTTGTCACCTATTTCCATTTGCGGATTATTACAATTATTACGCAAAAATAGGCGATAGAATCCTAAGGATTACGGGCGTTTAGGTGAATGTCACATATAATGTATCAATCTAATAGGCCCTACCGAACCTTAGCAAGCTACTACAGGTTGTTACTAATTCTCTGACTTTCCAAATAGGAGGAAATTACAGAAATGAAGACTTGGAAAAGCACAATAGGTGTTTTCATCATAGGCTTAGGACTCTTTCTTGGAACATTTTCTCCGTCCGCTTCAGCAGCTATTAATCACGAAATGCAACTACCAGACTTAAATAAGCCAGGACCAATTGATTTAGGAATCATAAATGATGAGCGTTTAATACAGTCGCTGATCAATCGAGGTGAAATATCTATTGTATTAAGTGCAAAAGGAAAAGAAAAAGCACTTAAAGACTATTTAGAAAAACGAGCAAGTGAACAATGGAAAACAATTAAAACCGGTGGAAAACTAGGCGCACATAATTATGATACGTTTAAATCCTCTCGTGATTTGCTTCGCAACGGAATGAAAACTCAACTACTCAAAAATGAAACACTATCCAACTATCAAAAAATCCCTTCATTATACAAAGAGAAATGGACTGGAAGCACTAGGAGCGACCGGGTTCTAGTGATTGCGATTGATTTTCCTGATTACTCAACGGGGAAGATTACTCCTGACGATACAGATATGTATTATGATCAATATCCAATTGAACACTATAGAAAAATGATTTTCGGTGAAGAGGGTTATACGGGTCCGAATGGAGAAAACCTCATATCGATGAAGCAATATTATGAATTACAATCAGGTAAGAGCTATACGGTTACTGGTCAAGTTGCAGGTTGGTATACAGCTTCGAAGCCAGCCGCATATTACGGTCAGAATGTACCTGATTCAGAAGGTAACGATGCTCGTCCACGATCACTCGTTGCTGAAGCCATCACATTGGCAGCGGAAGATCCGAAAGTAAATTTAAATGATTATGACATCGAAGACCGTTATGATTTGGATGGTGACGGGAACTACCGGGAGCCTGATGGATTAATTGATCATTTGATGATTATCCATGCAGGTTCAGGTGAAGAAGCTGGAGGGGGTTCCTTAGGAGAAGCAGCAATCTGGTCACATCGATGGAATTTAGGTGGGGTATTTGCTATTCCTGGAACAGAAGCCGAGGTACCTTATTGGAACGGAGCATTGGGTGTTTTTGACTATACGATGGAACCTGAAGACGGTGCTACAGGTGTATTTGCACATGAATATGCCCATGACCTCGGTCTCCCTGATGAATATGATACCCAATACACCGGTGAAGGAGAGCCGGTTGCCTACTGGTCACTGATGAGTAGTGGAAGCTGGGCAGGAAAAATTCCAGGAACAGAGCCTACAGGTTTCAGTGCGTGGTCAAAGGAGTTTCTCCAAACATTCGTTGGAGGAAACTGGTTGACAGGTTTAACGATAGACAGTACCGATCCCTCCTTTCAAGGGAAATTAGTCATATTGGATCAAGCTAGTGGGAAAGGGATATGGAACGATGCTGTCAAAGTTAAACTGCCGGATAAGGTTAACGTTGTCAATGAACCATACAGTGGGATGTATGAGTACCATAGTGGAAGAGGAAATAGCATTGATCATTCAATGTCCAAGACAATTGACTTGTCCCAAGCTAATCAGGCTATGCTGACATTTAAAACATGGTATGAAATTGAAGAAGGCTGGGACTATGCATCTGTTCAAGTAAAAGAAATTGGTGCTACTGAATGGGAAACAGTTGAAGGGAATTTGACAACAACAGAAGACCCGAACAACCAAAATCCAGGTAACGGAATAACCGGTTTTTCAGACGGGTGGGTTGAAGGTCAATTTGACTTGTCTCAATATAGCGGTAAAACAATTGAATTACGATTAAATTATTGGACGGATGTTGCAGCAGTAGAAAAAGGGTTTTACCTAGATGATTTATCTATCCATATAGATGGGAAACAAACAGTTTTTGATGATGCAGAAGGGAACGTCCTCTTCAAGTTGGATGGTTTTGTGAAAGATGAAGGGACATATCATTCCATTCATTATTATTTACTTGAATGGAGAAATCATCAAGGTGTAGATATCGGATTAAAACATATCCTTAGAGGAGATTCATTAATGGAGTATGATGAGGGGCTTGTTGTGTGGTATGTTGATTATTCATATACAGACAACTGGACAGGTGATCACCCAGGGGATGGCTTTCTTGGCGTTGTGGATGCGCATCAATCGACTTTGAGATGGAGTGATGGTTCAATTGCTTCAACAAAATATCAAGTAAATGATGCAGCTTTTGGTATTAGTCAACCTAATGACGAATTTTTGGATTATCGAGAAACGTTAGGAATTACACTCACTTCTAATGGACTTAAAGGTGACCGTATGTTTACAGATATCGATAATTACATGAACACAGGGTTACCTGATGCTGGGCGAAACATACCGGGCTACGGTCTTAACTTTATTGTATTCACTCAATCCAACGATCAATCAACAGCTTTAATTGGGATCTTTAAAGTTAAATGATTAATGATATATAGAGAAACAAAAAACGCCCTAAATTCAGGGCGTTTTTCTATATTAGCTTATTCGAACTTCAATGCGTCTCCATCAAATGACTCGTCAGCAATCTTAATTGAATCAGTTGGGCAACCTTCAAAAGCATCTGTCATATCTTCATGTAAGATGTCAGGAACTTCTACAATTCCTTGGTTATCATCTAACGTTACAAATGCAATTCCTTCGTCATCATAATCATAAATATCAGGTGCTGCTGCTCCGCATGCTCCACAAGCAATGCAAGTTTCTTTGTCAACAATCGTATACTTTGGCATATCGAAATTACCCTCCTAGAAAATTAATGAAAAATTTCTTCACTATTCCATTTTTAATCTACTTGTTATCCATTCAAAAACAGTTTCTTTCTCAAATGAATTCATATCATATATCCTAATTCTATTGTAAAACTGTTGATAGGAGATTTCAACAGTTAAATTCATTGAGAATCCTTATCAAATAAGGGGTTATAAGGTTTTTAATCTACATATGCAATTTACCCAAACCATCCCCATTCTAAACAACCTCTGATACAATAAGAGTAACGAATAAGTGGAAGGGGCGACAGAGTTGGATTATCGAGATATGATTTTTCTGTATGGTATTAAACAAATAAACGGTGAACGAACCATTTCTGGCCTCTTTCATTTATTAAGTGGTAAGAAATCATCACAAACAGTGCAGGACGGTAAACTGTTTCACCTTTCTCATTTATTTGGTACTTTTCAAGGTTATAAATATGCTTCATTCAATGAAAAAATTCTTCAATATGAGCAAAAATCATGGGTTAATATAGAAGATCATCAATACGCAAAGTTGACACCGGTCGGTTTCGATTTACTAAAAGATAAAATGGAGATGACACCAATTCCAGTTGGGATAGATGGATGGCGATACGGAGATATAAGCACGATTTTTTGGAGGCGTTTCACATTATTTATTCAAACGCTTTCGCATCTACTAGCGGGTGACAAAGGTTTCTATCCCATTCAAAACGAGCCAGAGGTACTCATGTGGGTCCGAAAGCATTTTCCAAAGACACCGCGTGCCCGTTACATTATCGCAAAACAAATACATACTGAATTGTCATCACTCCTTAAACGTTTAGAGTTTACAAATAAGGAATCTGACATGATTGTTCTCAGTTTAAGTCGATACCAGCGTGTTGGAAAGACGATTCAACAGATTGCAGAAATGTATGAAATGGACTCAGTAGAATGTCAGTTTCATTATCAAGCAGCGATTCATCAAATGATGAACGAACTCATAAAAGATAAACAAAGCTATTTGTATCGATTTATTGCAGATATTTATCAAGACAATACGTTAACTGAGTCAACTAGAAAAACATTTGATCTCATAAGTTCAGGTTATACAATAGAAGAAGTAGCTAAGGTCCGCAATTTAAAAGCAAGTACGATTGAAGACCACATTGTTGAACTTTCTATACATGTTAAAGGCTTTCAAATAACGCCTTACATCAATTTACAAGATCAGAGACGGATTATTGATATCTCAACTCAATTGCAAACTAGAAAGTTAAAGGACATTAAAACGGCTTTAAATGATGCTACCAGTTACTTTCAAATCCGGTTGACACTCGCTAAGCAATCAGATCAAAATGATATGAATAAAGGGGCCGATGTGATTGTCGATTGAACAAATATTATCCCAAAGATTCGGTCACTCCAAATTTCGAATAGGCCAAAAAGAAATCATAGAAGATGTATTGCAAGGAAGAGACGTGTTTGCGATGCTTCCTACTGGAACGGGTAAGTCGATTTGTTATCAATTACCTGCTTATTTGTTGGAAGGTTGCATAATTGTAGTTTCACCTCTCATTTCATTAATGGAGGATCAAGTAGAACAATTAAGGAGAAATGGTGAGCGTAGGGTATGTACGTTCCATAGTGGACTTTCGTTTGAGGAAAGGAAGAGTATTCTCCGAAACTTCCATCAGTATAAATTCATCTATTTATCACCTGAGACCTTGCAAAGTGATCTGTTAATAGTCGCTTTGAAAAAGTGTAAAATTTCACTCTTTGTTGTAGATGAGGCACACTGTATTTCTCAATGGGGTCATGAGTTCAGGACGGACTATTTAAAATTAGGTGAGGTTTGTGAACAATTCGGAAGACCACCTATACTAGCCTTGACAGCTACGGCAACATACAAGGTGAGACTAGATGTAATTCATCAGTTAAAACTCAAGAACCCGATTGAGCATATTTACTCGATTGATCGTCCTAATATCGCACTGCAAGTAGAGGAAGTAGAGGATCAACATGAAAAGTTAGAAAGGTTGATCAAATATGTCAAAGAGTTGTCTGGACCTGGCATTATCTATACATCGAGCCGAATGATCGCTGAAATGTTAAGTGAAACACTAAAGAAAAACGGTATAAGTAAAGTGGCTTTTTACCATGGTGGAATGGATAATGATGATCGGTTACTGATTCAGAAACAGTTCATATACGACGAATTAGATGTCATTTGTTGTACGAATGCGTTTGGAATGGGCATCAATAAAGCCAATATTCGCTTTGTCATGCATTATCATTTTCCTAGCAACATGGAAGCCTATTTACAAGAAATCGGACGGGCTGGTCGGGATGGGAAACCCAGTATTGCTCTTTTACTTTATCAAGAGGGCGATGATTATATACCTGAACGATTAATCATGTCAGAGCTTCCAAGTGAGCACCAAGTAAAGCTTTTCATAAGTTTGATGAAAGGTAATTTAAATGACAAAAGTCGGTTGACAGATGTGTTCAAACATTTAGATCTATCGGAAACCGGAGAAAGATTCATGCGTTACCATTTTGAAAGGTTTCTAGACGACTCTAAATTGCAAATCCAAGATTGGGAAACTTGTCTCTTAAGGATATGTGAACAAAGGATTCAAGAAAAAATGCAACGTATTGAATATATGAAACGATGGATAGAATCAAATCAATGTAAAAGAGCGTTGATGTTGAAAGAATTCGGAGAAGACCTTCAAGAAAAACCAGAAAATTGCTGCACATTTTGTGGTATTGAGTACAAGGACTATGTCATTCCTTCAAACATCCCGTCACCGTCAGGAATACATGAATTTAACTGGGAAGAAGAATTAAAGTTATTCTTTCCTTTAGGAGATCATTAATGTTTAACCAAATGAAACAACAAGAACTTATTCAATCACTCTCTCAAAGAGAATTATATTTAAATTTGTATTTAACACAAGGTATCTTTCTGATATTAACGGTCATCCTTTCTATTTTGTTCGGACAAACTTTTGCTGAGTGGAGAGATTTGTTTCAGTTGGATTGGATTACCCTTTTATTTTGGAGTGTTCCAGTAGCGTTATTTGTAGTCTTTATTGATGTGTGGCTTTGGCTTAAAGTTCCAAAAAAGTGGATAGATGATGGAGGAATCAACAACCGGATTTTTGCGAGGATATCAGTTCCTCATCTTCTCATTGTTTCAATTGTCATCGGTCTTTCAGAAGAATTATTATTTAGGGGCCTACTGCAAGAAAATATTGGGTACGTTGCATCTAGTCTTTTGTTTGCTTTTATGCATGTAAGGTATCTTTCAAAACCGGTCCTTTTTATATTTGTGACTGCTTTAAGTTTTCTACTAGGTTGGGTGTTTATTCTGACCGAAACTTTATTAATACCTATCGTTATCCATATATTGATTGATTTCGTATTAGGACTCATCATACGGTTTGATTTCTTTTCAATTCGGTCTTCTCAAGAACATTCTTGATTGACTGCGGACAGAAGGGGGTAAATAATAATGACCCAGCAAGATCAAGCGACAAGATTGCGGGAAAAGGTGAAGAGTACTAGTTATGGACCAGATGTCATGGAGTTACCACCTCGAAGTGAGAAGCATGGTGTGAAAAACAAATCAAACCAAAAAGAGACGATTCAATCCAGTAAGCTCCACATATGGATTACCCGAAGTATCGTCCTTGCTTTTCTCGGTTTACTTGTCTTTACGATTCTTTACTTTACAAATGTAATAAGTATTAATGTGAACATGCCGAAAGAGACCGATCAATTAATCGATATTGACAGGTGATGCTAGGCCGTACCTAGCACGTATACCTTTTTCCCTCCTAGCATAGGTTGAATTAGGAGGGGAGTTTATGGACGGTATGAAGATATGGAAATTCAAGCAATTGCAAGTTTCAGAAGTAACGATTGAGGTAATCAAAAGTCTGGTAGAAAAAAGGCAAAAGGAACAACGTTTTGAACAATTAGTCTTAAAGTGGGCTTTGACGTTATTTGTTATTTTGTTCTTTGCATTATTATATATATATTTCTACAAATTACCAGCGGTTGAAAATTTATATGTGAGTACTCAATCATTCAGCGCGTATTTATTACAGGATAGAATCTTAGCTGTTCTACTTATTGTGGGTATTCTTAGTTTTGTACAAATGATTCTTTATAAAAAGAAACATACAAAATCAGAATCTGAATATGAAGAATTAAGAATTGCAACCATCGAACGAGGGGAAGAGCTATGGGAAAAACCTTTACCATGGCAACATCGACATGAAGTATTTGAGTGGCTAAAAGTGGAATATGACGTAAATTTATATCATAAATAACCCTTTTTCTACATCGGACAAGGACATCCGAAGAAAGCGTTTCCATCTCTGCAAAAAAGACGATCGTTAATCTGTACGTATTGATGTGTAAAAAGCTGAATTTGACCAAATGCAACGGTTTCATATTGCTTCATACAATAAACCTCAACTGGGAGTCCTATTTTCTGGCTGTATTCCAAATCCTGATCGAGAACGAGTGACTTATTCGTAAACTTGGATATGGTCATGGTGTGTCCTCTCCTAACCTTTAATTTTTATAGGCTGAGCCTTTTAATAACATTCAAATTCGTTATGACTTATTCATATATTAATGTAAATTTACATAATTTTCAACCGTTATTGTTCAAATATTCTGATAAAATAAAAATATGTTGGAGTTTGTGGTAGGAAATATCTATAAAGATGACGAAATGTATTTAGTACGAATTTATCAGGAGGGATTCTATGTTTGTCAAAAGTGTCATGATACCAAGAGAGAAAGCGTATGTAGTCGAGTCTTCAGAAAGTTTAAAAGATGTCCTACATAAGTTAGAGAAGTACAAAGTGGATGGTGTGCCAGTCGTTAAAGGCAACCAATACGTAGGTTTAATACTGTTAAATAATATTTATAAAGGTTTCTTTGAATCCAGTTTATTACGTGATGATTATTTGTCTACAACCGTTGCAGGTGACCTTGCAGCATACCGAGACGACTATATCGATGAAGAAGAGATCTTTGAAAACACTTTGCTTACTGTTAAAGATCGTCCAATTGTAGCTGTTGTGAATCAAACTGGTGAGTTAAAGGGTGTCGTTACAAGATACGATGTTTTGGAGCAATTCCAAAGTGCATTTGGAATGAAACGAAAAGGGGTCCGTATTTCATTTTCATCTTCTGAAGCGGAAGGTAGAATAGCAAGGCTTGCAGAAATCTCAAAACAATTCCATGAAAACATTATTTCTCTCACAACCTTTGATGAGACAGATAAGTTTATTCGGAGAATTGTGATGAAGGTTGAAAAGCAACAGAACATTGATAAATTTGTTCAAAAGCTAGAAGCTTCTGGTTTTCGTGTCCTAGACATTAAAGAAGACTAAACATGAATCCCTCCCCCTCATCATACGGTGTATTGGGGGAGGGATTTTTTTGTATACACGCTTAATGACATTAATGATTGGTTATTTTTCAATTTATGTAGTGGCAAATGAAATTCCTTCAAGTTCATTTCCAGAGTTTCGCAGATGGGTGATTTCATTAATATTTGAACCTTTTGTGTTCGTATCTGTATCCATTTTAGGCATGACTGGAATCGTTGCTTACGGTTTACTGATTAAGTGGCTGTATAATGATATAAAGGGAAGAGGGAAGAGAAAGTGGATCGAAAACATGTCAGTGTTAATTTTATGTCTGGTTAGTTTATACTTCCTTTTTTTAATGAATATAATTGTCATGGCGTCAGCCTTACTATGTGCTGTCTTTTATGGTATTATTTCGATATCTCAACAAAGGAATTTCGCAAGAAGACAGGATGGTGTTGAATGATTTATTTATTCGTGTTTATACTCAGTTGCGGATTTCTACTCGTCTTACATATGTGGTTAGAGGCACATAGGATTTCTGTAGAGAAAAAGGACATTCATCTCGAACATTTTCCTGAAAGCTTCAATGGCTTAAAGGTTTTTTTTATTTCCGATATTCATACGAGAACGTTAGATGAACAATTAATTGATAAAATTGATGAACATATTGATCTCGTTATTATTGGTGGAGATTTAGTTGAGAGAAAAGTACTTTTTGACAGAGTTTCAAAAAATATTGATGTGCTGAACAAGCTCGCACCCATTTACTTTGTATGGGGTAACAATGATTATGAAGTTGATTATCGCAAATTAGATGTTCTCTTACGTGATAAAGGTGTGACGGTTCTTGACAATACATGCGCTCAACTTGAGAAGGATGGCGAAAGCCTTCTACTTCTAGGTGTTGATGACGCTACATTGGACAGGGATTCATTACCACTTACATTACAAGATGCAAATCAAACGGGATTTAGGATTCTTATTAGTCATAATCCAATTATAACGAATCAGATAGAAGAAAATCATGATATTGGATTGGTGTTAGCGGGCCATACCCACGGGGGACAAATTAGATTTTTTAAATGGGGCATTGCAGAACAAGGTGGTTTGAAAAGTTGTGATTATACAAAGCTTTTCATTAGTAATGGGTATGGATATACTCAACTTCCACTTCGACTTTGTGCACCCGCTCAAACACATATTTTAACGATTTATAATTCATAAATAAAGAAACAAACATTATTTTGGAAATACTGATAAGAACAACATGACCTTTATGAACCTTATTCTTTCATCATCATATAGTGTAGAAAGGGTGAAGTATTGCTGTTAAGGAGGACCATTTATGCGACTGGAGCGTTTAACATATAATAAAATAAAAGTGTTCTTAACGTTGGATGACCTTGACGAACGCGGTATTTCTAAAGAAGAGATGTGGCAAGATCTACCGAAAGTGCACGAATTGTTCAGAGATATGATGCTAGAGGCAGATGATGAGCTTGGCTTCAAAGCGGATGGTCCGATAGCTGTTGAGGTCTTTTCACTACCCGCACAAGGTATGGTTGTAATCGTTACGAAAGGTCAATCTACGAATGAAGATGATGAGTATGATGATGAGTTTCTGGAGTTACAAGTGACGATGGATATAAGTGATGATGTCTTTTATGAATTTCAACTTTTTGATGACATAATCTCTTTAACTTCAAGAATATTTCCTTTAGGCGTTACGGGTGGAGAAGTATACTTCTACAATGGACACTATTATGCTTCATTTGAAGAAGAGGATTATGAACAGATTGACGTTGATATGTTTGTGGCCTTACTTTCAGAGTTTGGGAATCCGTCTACGATTACGAAGTGGCGAGTTAGAGAATATGGTAAGACCATCTTCGATGAAGCATCAATTGACCGAATCAATCACTTTTTCTTAAATAAAGAAAAGTAATAAATTATAAAAGGAAAAGGATTCTTGAACAGTCCCAAAATAAAACAAGACTTAGTTGCGAGCTGCACCCCGATTGTTAGATCTCAATCTAAAAATTCGAGGTGCAGCTTTCTCGATGTCTAGCTACATCGCACAGCTTCTTGGATCACTTCAATCCCCATGTGGCGGCAACAGCCTCCTCAGTGGATTTCCAGTGACCATCGCGTCTCATTCAAGGACCTTCGACTAATAGCCACCACGTCCTGTGGTGAACGTCGAAGTCAGCACGTCCTGTGCAAGTCCGCTTTTCTTTTGGGTCTTGCGCTTTTTTTAAATTATGTTACACTTCATAATTGTTTGTTGAACAAATGGATTGAATTGAACATATTTTACAAACAACCTTGCATTTTAGTATAGAAAAAGTCGGATAATAACACCCTAAGAAAGCGTTTCCAGATTAATCTTGAAAACTTATCTATATTACTTCTCATAATGGCTGCTAGGGTGTATACTATGCATTGAGAAATTGAAATTATACTTATATTTATGGATTTTCACGGGAGGTAAACCATGTCTGCCAATGAACAAGAAAACAATGGACAAGACAACGTATTATTTTCAACACAAACAGTAATTAATGATGCTTTAGATAAGCTGGGATATCCAGAAGAGGTATTCGAGTTATTGAAAGAACCTGTTAGATTGATGACTGTTCGAATTCCGGTAAGGATGGATGATGGTGCAATTAAAATCTTTACTGGTTATAGAGCACAACATAATGATGCAGTAGGACCAACAAAAGGTGGCGTAAGGTTTCACCCGAATGTAACAGAAACAGAAGTGAAGGCACTCTCAATTTGGATGAGTTTGAAAGCGGGAATTGTTGATCTACCATACGGTGGAGGAAAAGGCGGTATCATTTGTGACCCACGTGATATGAGTTTCCGGGAGCTAGAAAGATTGAGCAGAGGATATGTACGCGCAATTAGTCAAATTGTAGGACCAACTAAAGATATTCCAGCTCCTGATGTATTTACAAATTCTCAAATTATGGCTTGGATGATGGATGAATACAGCCGTATTCGCGAATTTGATTCACCAGGATTTATTACAGGTAAACCACTAGTACTAGGCGGTTCGCATGGTCGTGAATCGGCGACTGCAAAAGGGGTTACGATCTGTATTCGTGAGGCTGCTAAGAAAAAAGGGATTAATATTGAAGGAGCTCGTGTAGTCATTCAAGGATTTGGAAATGCAGGTAGCTTCTTAGCGAAATTCATGTACGATGCTGGTGCGAAAGTAATTGGAATTTCCGATGCTTACGGTGGATTACATGATCCCGATGGTTTAGACATTGACTATTTATTGGATCGCCGCGATAGTTTTGGTACTGTAACGAAATTGTTCAAAGATACCATTACGAATCAAGATCTACTGGAATTGGATTGTGACATTCTTGTTCCGGCAGCGATTGAAAATCAAATTACCAAGCATAATGCACATGATATTAAAGCTTCCATAGTAGTTGAAGCAGCAAATGGTCCGACGACTATTGAAGCGACGAACATCCTTACTGAAAGAGATATTCTCCTAGTTCCTGATGTTCTTGCAAGTGCTGGCGGCGTTACTGTTTCTTACTTCGAGTGGGTTCAAAACAATCAAGGGTATTATTGGACGGAAGAAGAAGTTGAGACAAAATTGGAGCACGTTATGGTTAAAGCGTTTAATAACATATTAACGACGGCTACAAACCGAAAAGTAAACATGAGACTTGCGGCTTATATGGTCGGCGTACGTAAAATGGCAGAAGCTTCTCGTTTCAGAGGGTGGATTTAAGTCTATTCAGTTGAAACACAAATTGAAATCCCCTATCATCTATATGTATGGTAGGGGATTTTTTATGGTTTTATAAATAAATGTTGTAAAAGATAAAGAGAAGTAGTTCTTAGGAGTGAAGAGAAACAATGCATGTAGACGCAATTATTGTAGGCGGTGGTCCTTGTGGCCTTTCAACAGCTATTGCACTAGAAGAAATCGGATTGAGACCGGTTATTATTGAAAAGGGGAACATCGTCAATTCCATATATAATTATCCAACACATCAGCAATTCTTTAGTACGAGTGAAAAGTTAGAAATCGGTAATATGCCTTTTGTCATTGAACAACGTAAACCGAAGAGAAACCAAGCTTTGTCCTATTACAGGGAAGTCGTCAAACGAAAGAAAATTAATGTGCATACGTTCGAAACAGTGACGAAAGTCGAACAAATAAAGGATGGCACGTTCATCGTTCATTCAAATAAACAAGATGAATCTGAATACGTATACGAAACTCCCTACGTTGTCATTGCGACAGGTTATTATGATCATCCCAATTATATGGATGTTCCTGGAGAGGACTTAGAGAAAGTCTTCCACTATTTTAAGGAAGCGCATCCTTACTTTGATACAGATGTCGTCGTAATTGGGGGAAAGAATTCTGCCGTTGATGCAGCATTAGAGCTTGAAAAAGTCGGTGCGCGTGTCACATGTCTTTATCGTGGATCAGAATATTCGAAGAGTGTGAAGCCATGGATATTACCTGAATTTGATGCGCTCGTTAGGCACAATAAAATAAATATGGAATTTAACGCAGAAGTTAAAGAGATAACCCATGATTCGGTTATTTACGAAGTTGAAGGTAACCGAAAGGAAATCTCAAATGATTTTGTATTTGCAATGACAGGTTATCACCCAGATCATTCTTTCTTAACGAAAATGGGAGTTGAGATTGAAGGTGAATCAGGACGCCCGATGCATAACCCCGAAACAATGGAAACGAATGTAGATAACATTTTTATTTCAGGGGTCATTGCTGCAGGAAACAATGCAAATGAGATCTTCATTGAAAATGGACGTTTTCATGGGGAACGAATTGCTAAAGAAATTTTTTCTCGTATGAAAGAGGATTGACCGATTACTGTGACGGTCAATCCTCTTTATTTGTATTAATTCGTACGAAATGCTTCCTTAATTTCTTCCATGCTGAACCCTTTATTTAATGTCACCATCAACTTAATTCTCGCTTTCTGACCATTCAGTCCGTTCGTGAATATGACACCTAATTCTTTTAACTGTTTGCCACCACCATCATAGCTATAAATATCTTGAACAATACCGTTGAAACATCTTGATACGAGTACTATAGGTATGCCCATTTGTAAAAGTGCTGAGATTTCGTCGACTAATGCGGGGGGCAGATTCCCTTGACCAAGCGCTTCTATGACAAGTCCATCAATATCCATGTTTCGAACAGAATGAATGAGTTCACTCGGCATACCAGCGTATGCTTTTAGTAAAATCACATTTTTGGTGAGGCTAGATATGTCATAGTGTTCCTGATTGACTAAATGATGGTGGAAGTGAATACCGCGCTTTGTAACAATCCCGATTGGACCATATTGGGGACTTTGGAAGGTAGCGATATTACTCGTATGCGTTTTGGTAACGTTCTTTGCAGTATGGATTTCATCGTTGAATACAACAAGTACGCCCTTCCCTTTCGCTTCCTCACTAGCTGCAACTCTTACGGAAGAAATTAAGTTGTGTGGACCGTCTGCACCTAGTTCATTACTAGATCGCATTGCACCAGTTACGATAATTGGTACTTGATCATCATTTAATAAATCAAGCAGGTAAGCTGTTTCTTCGAGGGTGTCGGTACCATGGGTGACGACAATCCCATCATACTTATTTTCGATTAATTCTGCTTTAATATAGTTAGATAAAGACATCATATGTTTCGTTGTTATATGTGGGGATGGAAGGTTCAGAAAATCATCCATTGTCACCTCAGCGATTTGAGATAGTAGCGCATAGGTTTCATGTAATGGATTAACGTCACCTGGGATGACTTTACCTGTATCTTTGTCTTCACTCATTGCAATTGTACCGCCTGTATGAATGACTAGAATCTTTTTCATTTCATCGCTCACCTCAGTTTTTTAGTGTTCTCCAAGAATTAAGATACCATGTTCAACTCGTCTCGTCTAAAATGTACGCTACTGCAAAATATTTCAAGCCATAGGTGCCACGTTCATGATACGATAGAAGAAAATCGATTGAAACGAGACGATACTATGATTACGATTTTTTCGGCAGGTATAGCACCGGGCGTTGCGCTGCTATCCTTTTTTTACTTAAAAGAAAAATACAAGCCTGAGCCAATTATTATGGTTATGAGAACCTTTATTATTGGGGTTCTGTTGGTGTTTCCAGTAATGGTTCTCCAATTTGGCATTCATGAAGAATTGTTTGTTGCTCCTTGGGTAGACGCATTTCTCGTCTCAGGGATGCTTGAAGAGTTTTTCAAATGGTTTTTACTGTACTTCGCAGCATATCAGCATATAGATTTTAATGACCCATATGATGGAATCATTTATGGCGTTTCTATATCTTTAGGATTTGCTACAGCAGAAAATGTTTTACACCTATTTTCAAATGGTGTTGAAACAGCTATGTTTAGAGCGATGTTCCCTGTATCTAGTCATGCCTTGTTTGGTGTGATTATGGGGTATTATCTTTCGAGAGGAAAATCAGCTATACATGCGCATTCGAAAAGATGGTTCATCATAGGGTCATTGTTTATCCCGATTTTGTTCCATGGTTTTTATGACTATATTATTTTCTCTTTTATCCAAAAGAGGTGGATTCTTTTCATTCTACCATTCATGGTATTCCTTTGGTGGTTAGGTTTAAGGAAGATCAAGTATGCTCAAGTAGTCTCAGAACAAAATTATAGAGAACAAGGAAATCATTCACACCCTTCAGTATAAGTGAATGGAACAAGTTAGTCTGATTGATACCTAAGAATAGGTACGGTCAGACTTTTTTTGTGTAAATGAGCATGTATAAATGTAATTGTATAAAATTCTATGAGTAACAAAAACTACGAACATTGAAAAGCTAACAGGATTCAACAGGAGGCTGTAACGATGAAAAGTCGATTTATGTGCTTGAAAATCAGCATGAGCATCATTCTATTAGTCATTCCATTGTTAGGCGCAATGACGATTGAAGAAGCAAGAGGATTTAGCCCTCAAATAATCCAGCATGGGGCGACAGGTGAGGATGTTGTTGAACTACAATCCAGATTGCAATACTTAGGTTTCTACAACGGAAATATTGATGGCGTTTTTGGCTGGGGCACGTATTGGGCGCTAAGAAATTTTCAATATGAATTTGGTTTGGAGGTAGATGGTTTAGCTGGTTTTACAACGAAAAAGAAACTAGCAGACGCTTCTAAATACAATGAAAGCTACGTGAAGAAACAGATTCGTAAAGGAAAAGATTTCACTCATTACGGCGGGCAACCTTTAGACAAACAAACTGAGGAAAGTAAAAAGGGGAAATCGCAAGCCCCTGCTGACCAAGGGAAATCAGCACCGAAAAAACAACAGCAACAAAATACGAAAAAAGGAAAGAATGTACCGAGTGGTTATTCTGAAAATGATATACAGTTAATGGCAAACGCGGTTTATGGAGAAGCGCGGGGCGAACCTTATGTTGGCCAAGTTGCAGTTGCTGCAGTCATCATTAACAGAATTGAAAGTACATCTTTCCCGAATACGATTTCAGGCGTTATTTTTGAGCCGGGTGCATTTACGGCTGTTGCAGATGGCCAGATCTGGCTAACGCCAAATGAGAAAGCGAAGAAAGCCGTTCAGGATGCATTGAATGGATGGGACCCGACAGATGGTAGTATCTATTATTTTAATCCGAATACTGCAACATCTGGTTGGATATGGACACGAAATCAAGTCACACAAATTGGTAAGCATATATTTGCGAAATAATGGAGGTGAATCGGAATGGTTAGAATCATTTTAATGACTATATTAGCACTTGCTGTGGTTGGGACTGGGTATTGGGGCTATAAAGAGCATCAAGAGAAGAATGCGGTACTGATCAATGCTGAAAACAACTACCAACGAGCGTTCCATGATTTAAACTTTCATGTAGATGCATTAGAAGAGAAAATTAGTACAACTTTGGCAATGAACTCAAGACAACAACTTTCTCCTGCATTAGCTGAAGTCTGGCGGTTAACATCTGAAGCTCATAACGATGTTGGTCAATTGCCGCTCGCGTTAATTCCATTTAACAAAACCGAAGAGTTCCTTACGAATATCGGTGAATTTAGTTATCGAATTGCGATTAGAGATTTGAACAAAAATCCTCTATCTGATCAAGAATATCAAACTTTGGAGAAGTTGCATAATAACGCAACAGAAATTAAAAATGAACTTCGCAAAGTACAATCACTCGTGATGAAAGAAAATTTAAGGTGGATGGATGTAGAACTTGCTTTAGCAACTGAAGCGGACCCGAAAGATAATACGATTATAGATGGTCTGAAAACAGTTGATAAATCAGTTGAAGGGTACTCAGAGGTGAACTGGGGACCGGAAATGACAAAAATCAGTGAGTTTAAGGATAACAAATATAAGAACTTAACAGGAAAAGAAGTTAGTAAAGACGAAGCGAAGGATCTTGCCTTTAAATTCTTGAAATTGAAAAAGGGTAGCAAGGTGATTGTAGAGGCGAATGGTAAAGGAAGCCCATATGAAGCTTATCGAATTTCGATCAATGAACCTAAGAGCAAGTCTAACATTTATATGGAACTTACAAAGAAAGGCGGTCACCCTGTTTGGATACTACAAGACCGTGATGTGAAACAAGCTAAGCTTAGTTTATATAAGGGCAGCGAAAAAGCGTTGAAATTCTTGAAGGATCATGCAATGGATAAAATGGAAATGTCACTAAGTGACCAATACGACAATATAGGGATCTATACGTTCGTGAAAATGCAAGATGATGTAAGGATCTATCCACAAACCATTACGATTAAGGTAGCATTAGATAATGGTGATATAATCGGTTACGAAGGAATGAACTATCTGATTGGTGAAAAAGACCGGAAAATAAAATCTCCTCAATTATCAGAAGATGAAGCAAAAGCAAAAATGAATCCTAAGCTGAAGATCATGGAGACGCATCAAGCCCTCATCATTAATGATCTTGGTGAGGAAGTTCAATGTTATGAATTCTTGGCTACTTTGAAAAATGAAACGTTCAGAATATTTATCAACTCAGATAACGGTTTTGAAGAAAAAGTTAAAAAGCTGGATGATCCAAATACCCCAGTAAACAGTATGTAAGGATACAGTTGAAATGAAAGGAAAAGCAAAATTTGCTTTTCCTTTCTGCATTAAAATGAGATAATAGACCTAATTGTATCATCGGGATAAAATTGCGAGGGGATTATAATGATGCAGATAGGTGAGACTCTTTATTTAGACGTTTTGAAGCCAAATCAAACTAAAGTGAAGTATAAGTGTAAAATTGAAGAGATCGATCAACATCAATTATTTGTTACATACCCATCAAATTTACGCACGAATAAGTCGGAATTTTTTATGGTAGGAACGAAATTTCACGCGAGTTTCACGACAAAAGACAAGAGCACCTATGCATTTGAGACTGAGCTGGTAGATCGTATGAAACAACGCATACCCGTATTGGTCTTATCATTTCCTGGTGTAGAAGGTTTGAAGAAAATACAGAGAAGAGAATACGTTCGTGTCGATTCAGCGATTGATATCGCCGTTCAGCACCCAACTGGTACCCTATCTCCATTTAATACAGTCACAACAGATATCAGTGCAGGAGGCTGCGCGATTACCCTTCCTGAAAATCACAATATAGAAGCGGATATGAAAGTGACATGTTGGCTTGTCTTACCACTTAAAGAACAAATTCGATACATAAAGCAAGTTGCCACTGTTATTAGGGTCATTAAGGGTGAAAAAGGAATGCGAGATCGCGCACCTTTAAAATTTATGGATATATCCGAAATGGATCAGCAAAATATTCTCAGGTATTGTTTTGAAGAACAATTAAAATTCAAGAAGAACGGTTTATTGTAATGTAAAAGAATCCTTCAATTTGGTAAACCTATAAGTATTGACCCAAATTGAGGATGATGGACAATGAAAAGAGTCGAGCGATTGATGATCAAATTGATCATTTGTCAGTTCATATTTATGATCATAGCCCAGTGGATATTGTTTGATACAGATCTTAAAACATATTTGAATAGAGTATATCAATATGAAGGTATTCACAAAGGGCAAGTAGGTGAAACCGTTGAAACGATAGACCGCTCTAGTGACCTATGGTATGATGAAAGTGTGAAAAAGTAACCAAACTGATAACATAATAAAGAGAGGAACTTGGCGTAGTGACATGACGTTTACTACTAACTTAGCCAAGTTTTCTCTATGTACATTATGTATTTTATGATCAGAGTTGAAGCGCATAGACACATCACAAATACTTTTGGTCATGATGTCTAGCTAAGCGTTTTCTCATTTTTTAAATAGAATCGTTTTTGAGCAGGAGGAACTATGGGTAATTTAATGAAAATAGCAATAGATGGTCCAGCAGGAGCTGGAAAAAGTACAGTCGCGAAAAGAGTTGCAGATCTTCTATCTTATGTTTATATCGATACAGGAGCTATGTACCGATCTATCACTTTAAAAGCACTTCGAAATGGAGTGGATGTAACACAAGAGGATGAATTACAATCTCTCTTACAAATGACAAAGATCGATTTGGAAAAAAAGTCAGATTGTCAAATCGTATTATTAGATGATGAGGATGTCACAGAAGAAATCCGTTCTTCAATAGTGACAAGGAACGTTTCCGAAGTCGCTAAGCATGTAAATGTGCGAAAAGAAATGGTGAAACGGCAACAAGAAGTGAGCCGAGAACATTCAGTTGTAATGGATGGACGAGATATCGGTACGCATGTCATACCTGATGCGCAAATTAAGATCTTTTTGATTGCATCTGTAGATGAAAGAGCGAAAAGAAGACATGAAGAAAACCTAAACAAAGGGATGGCATCTGATTTAGAGCAAATTAAGAAAGATATTGAGCTGCGAGATTTGTTGGATTCTGAACGTGAAGCATCTCCATTGAAAAAAGCTGATGATGCGATTGAACTTGATACAACAACCATGTCTATAGAAGAGGTCGTTGAATCCATTTTGACGATTGTTCGAGAATATGAAAGGGTTTGATGGTCTGTGAGGCTTTATACGTTAGGGAAAAATCTGTTTAATGGTATTTTTTCTTCTGGTTATAAGTTAAAGGTAGAAGGCTTAGAAAATGTGCCGAAAGATGATGGTGTTTTGATTTGTTCCAATCATATTAGCTATTTGGATCCTCCATTAGTAGGTTGCTCCTCCAATAGGACGGTTCATTTCATGGCCAAAGCAGAGCTGTTTGAAATGCCAGTTTTGAAAAAAATCCTTCCAAAGGTTTATGCATTTCCTGTCAGAAGAGGAATGAGTGATAAACAAGCACTACGTAAAGGGTTGGAATTACTTAGAAATGGCGAAGCGGTAGGTCTTTTTCCTGAAGGAACGCGTAGTAAAAACGGTGAAATTGGTTCTGGTTTAGCTGGCGCAGGATTCTTTGCAATGAAAACCGATGCGAAAGTTATACCATGTGCGATTATAGGACCATTCAAGCTATTCCGTTCTGTCAAAATCGTTTACGGGCGTGAAATTGACTTTACTGAATTAAAGGATCGGAAAGGCTCCGCAAAAGAAGCAACGGAAAAAATCATGAGTGAAATACGTAAATTATATGAGGAAAATAAGTCAATTAGATAGAAGTTTAGTTACTTGACAAATGTCGATTTTTATAAGAAGTTAGAGAAAAGGGAAAGTGACCTTATGAAGGGTGTTCAATTCATTGAGGGCTCACTTATACATACTCTTTCACAAAATATTGTGAAGGGTCTCATATAGTTTTCTCTTCGTTTAGACACTTAAGGAGGTAAAGCCAATGACTGATGAAATGAATCAAGAACTTTCAGAAATGAAACCTTTGGAAATGGGAGAAGTAGTAGATGGTACCGTTACAAAGGTCGAAGAAAAACATGCTTTAATTGACGCAGGGTATAAGATGGATGGAATTCTGCCGATTAGTGAGCTATCAAGCCTGCATGTTGAAAAAGTTAGTGATGTTTTATCTGAAGGAGATACATTAACACTTAAAGTGATTAAACTGACTGAAGAAGAACTTGTACTCTCTAAGCGTGCAATTTCTGCTGAAAAAGCTTGGTCTGAATTGAAAGAATCGTATGAAAACAACGAAACAATGGAAGTTGAAATTGCGGATGTTGTAAAAGGTGGCCTAGTGGTCGATCTTGGTGTACGTGGTTTCATTCCAGCTTCTTTAGTTGAAAGACATTTCGTCGAGGACTTCTCATCTTATAAAGGAAAGTCATTAGACGTTAAAATTGTTGAGTTAGATGAAGAAAACAATAAATTAATCCTTTCTCACCGCGCAGTACTTGAAGCAAAGGAAGAAACTAAAAAGCAAGAGATCCTTCAATCTCTAGAAGCAGGTCAGGTTTTAGAAGGAACTGTTCAACGACTTACCGATTTCGGAGCATTTGTTGATATCGGAGGCATCGATGGACTTGTGCACATTTCTCAACTTGCTCACCACCGAGTAGAAGCACCAAGTGAAGTGGTAAGTGAAGGAGATGCTGTTAAAGTCAAGGTTCTTTCTGTTGATCGAGATAACGAACGTATTTCATTATCTATTAAAGATACACTGCCAGGACCATGGGACAGCGTGTCAGATGTCCTCTCAAAAGGGAAAGTTGTTGAAGGTACCGTTAAGCGACTCGTGTCTTTCGGAGCTTTCGTAGAGGTTGCATCTGGTGTTGAAGGACTTGTGCATATTTCTGAGATTGCAAATCGACACATTGGTACACCAGGTGAAGTGTTAAGTGAAGGCGATGTTGTCAAAGTCAAAGTACTCGATATCAATACTGACGATAAACGCATCTCATTAAGCATTCGTGCAACTTTAGAAGAAGAAAACCGCCCTTCTAAAATCGATCCTGAATACAGTAAAGAAACAGACGGTAACTCAGGTTTCTCACTAGGTGACATGATTGGCGATCAACTTAAGAAATATAAAGAATAGTAAGAGCATGGGGCTGTCCAGAAAGTCAGTGAAATCTGATTTTCTGGCAGCCCTTTGTTAAAGATATTGATTTCTCCAAAAAAAAGCACTAAAAAATCGTCCTATCCTGTAAATGAAAGTTATCAGACCAACATTTCAGTAGGGACGATTTTTTTATGTGCAATCTTTCTACTCTGCAGTTAAAAAGTCAAAATCAATTAAGGTCTATTGTCTCTTCTTGCTTCCTCTGGTGTGTCCATTTTTGTTGCGCCTTCATAACGTAATCCACGATCTCGATCTGACTCTACTCTGCGTGATTGTTTCAATTTCTTTTCCTGACGATCTTTACTCACGTTAATCACTCCTTTAAGCTTATTCTAAATCAACTGAGTATTCTTATACTCCATAATGTATGAGAACTTGTGAAATGTAAGTTTTAATCACATTTATTATGTTTAGAATTGCTTTGCTCCTTCCATACTTTGTAATACAGTAGAAGTACTTGGGAGGTTAACTATGGAAGGGATATTATTTTATTGGTTTGCATGGATTAGTTGGACAGGGACCACATTTTTCATGCCAAAAACAAAGGAGAGACTCTGTTTGTCAGGCTTTCTACTCATACTGATCTATTCAACAAACTTTACCTTCCACATAGGTCAATATTCTGTTAATGCTGCCCTTTTCTTGCTTGCAATAATCAGTTATGCTTACATTGGCATGCTGAGTTTAAAAAGACTAACTTATTCAATCATTGTCAGCATGATCTTATCTGTAGTTTATATAGGCTTACATATTATCGTGTTGACTGATCCTGTATGGGTTATGTTTGGTCTTGAGGTATTTATGGCGGTACCTGTTGCAATATTATCATTAATACTACTGAAGGAACTACAGTTACCGATTTTGATTGCAGCGTACATTCATGGTGAAATCGCTTATACGTATTTATTTCAAAACACGAATACATCCTATATAACTGGCTCAGTCGCTTTTTTGGATTATGTCAGTATGGCAATTGCAATTGTATTTGCCTGGACAGCATATGTAGGTTTTATTAATAAAGTCAAATTACGGGTAGATAAGCCAACTAAGCATGTTAAAGAAGGTATCCACTAACGAATTCCTTGATCTCTTGTTGTGAGGAAACCGTTTTTTTGCTAAAATAAATAAGTTCTGATTGTATTGTTTAGCTCAATTCTTGATTGGGTATGAACATGTGGAGTACATATGAGATCGAATTGGAATGCACTTTATAGGTGATTTTGATCAACCATAATGATAAGTGCCTAAAGAGAAGGAAGTGATGTTATGCGTAAACCGGTTGTAGCAGTAGTCGGTCGACCGAACGTTGGAAAGTCAACGATATTTAACAGAATTATTGGGGATCGTCTTGCGATCGTTGAAGACAAGCCAGGTGTAACCCGTGATCGAATTTATAGTTCTGCGGAATGGTTGAATACTGAATTTAATGTAATTGATACAGGTGGAATAGATTTAGGAGATGAGCCTTTTCTTAAACAAATGAGACAACAGGCTGAAATCGCGATAGATGAAGCGGACGTGATCATCTTTATGGTGAATGGACGTGAAGGAATTACATCAGCGGATGAAGAAGTATCACAAATCTTGTTCCGTTCTAAGAAACCAATCGTACTCGCTGTCAACAAAATTGATAATCCAGAACGAATGAATGATGTATATGAATTTTATTCACTCGGTTTTGGAGAGCCGATTGGGATTTCAGGTTCTCACGGACTTGGTTTAGGTGACTTGTTGGATGCAGTCGTTAAACATTTCCCTGAAGAGCTTGGTGAAGATTACGATGATTCAACGATAAAGTTCTCATTAATTGGTCGTCCTAATGTTGGTAAATCTTCATTAGTAAATTCTATTGTTGGTAAGGAGCGTGTTATTGTAAGTGACATTGCTGGAACGACTCGCGATGCAATAGACGCAAAATTCACAAGAGATGACCAAGAATATGTCATTATCGACACTGCTGGTATGAGAAAGAAAGGGAAAGTGTACGAAACAACTGAAAAATATAGCGTATTGAGAGCATTAAAGGCGATCGATCGTTCTGATGTTGTTCTCGTCGTCCTAAATGCAGAAGAGGGGATCATCGAACAGGATAAGAAAATTGCCGGATATGCTCATGAAGCAGGACGAGCTGTTGTAATTGTTGTGAATAAATGGGATGCGATCGAAAAAGATGACAAAACATTACGAGAATTTGAACAAAAAATTCGAGATCATTTCTTATTCCTTGATTATGCTCCAATTGTTTTCGTGTCCGCGTTGACGAAACAGCGTCTTCATACACTTCTTCCAGTGATTGATCAAGTTGCCGAGAACCATACAATGCGCGTGAAAACGAATGTATTGAACGATGTCATCATGGATGCAGTTATGATGAATCCAACGCCAACTGATAAAGGAAGACGACTCAAAATTAACTATGTAACGCAGGTGGCAATCAAACCACCTACATTTGTGTTATTCGTTAATGACCCAGAGCTGCTCCATTTTTCTTATAAACGATTTCTTGAAAACCGGATCCGTGATGCATTTGGTTTCAAAGGCACACCGATTAGGATCGTCGCAAGAAGTAAAAGTGAATAGGAGGAACTCATGAACATTATCTTTGCAATAATAATCGGTTATTTGATTGGTTCAATCAGTTTTAGTTATTTGATCGCCAAGAAAATAAAGAAAGTGGATATTAGGACCCAAGGTAGTGGGAATGCAGGTGCAACTAATGCATTAAGAGTGCTTGGATGGGGACCAGCCATTACAATTTTATTGTTAGATGCTACGAAAGGAATTGCAGCAGTCCTTATCAGTAATTGGGTAGGTGTCGATAGCTGGATTGCCTTTTTAGCAGGTCTAGCAGCTATAATCGGTCATAATTGGCCGATTTATTATGGATTCCGTGGTGGTAAAGGTGTAGCGACGACAATTGGTGTTTTTGCTATTCTCGTCTTTATACCTGCTCTCATTGCAGGGGGCGTTGCGATTTTAACGATTGTTTTGACGAGGTATGTATCTTTAGGATCCCTGATATTCATGGCACTTACGCCGATATTAACAATAGTAATGGGTGATTATAGTACAATTTACATCATTCTTGCTACCCTTATTGGTGTTCTTTCGTTGTGGCGTCATAGAGCGAATGTACATCGTTTGATTAAAGGAACTGAAAGCAAGATTGGTCAAAAAAAGGAAGTGACGAGTTGATGAAGAAGATTGCCGTAATCGGAGCAGGTAGTTGGGGTACAGCATTAGCCCTCGTTCTTGCTGATAATAACCATGATGTACGTTTGTGGGCGAGAAGGTCTGAACAAGTAGATGAAATTAATGAGCACCATACAAATAAGAAGTATTTGCCTGAAATTAATCTTCCGACAAATATTGTCGCAACAAACGATTTGACTGAAGCGATTTCAAATACGGATACGATCGTTCTCGTTACACCTACGAGTGCGCTTAGAGAAATTTTGAAACAATTAAAGTCAGAAATTGAAAAGCCGGTAACGATCGTTCATGCAAGTAAGGGTATTGAACCAGATACTTTATTCAGGGTATCTGAAGTAATTGAAGATGAAATCCCTGAAGAACTACGTAAAGCTGTAGTTGTACTTTCCGGTCCAAGTCACGCAGAAGAAGTGAGTTTACGACAACCTACTACAGTCACCGTATCATCTAAGAATCATAATGTTGCTGAACAAGTTCAAGACCTATTCATTAATCCGAACTTCAGAGTTTATACAAACCCTGATATCGTTGGTGTTGAATTAGGGGGTTCATTAAAGAATATTATCGCGTTAGGTGCAGGGCTCTCAGATGGACTTGGCTATGGGGATAATGCTAAAGCTGCATTATTGACGCGAGGTCTCGCAGAAATCGCACGTTTAGGGACTACGATGGGGGCACAAACGCTAACATTTGCAGGACTCTCTGGAATCGGAGACCTCGTTGTGACTTGTACGAGTGTTCATAGCCGGAACTGGAGAGCGGGTAACTTGCTAGGTAAAGGTAATTCACTTGAGGAAGTTTTAGAAAATATGGGAATGGTAGTTGAAGGTGTTCGAACTACCAAAGCCGCATTTCAGCTTGCCAAAAAAGAAGGTGTTGAAATGCCAATCACAAATGAACTTTATGATGTGTTATTCAACTCTAAACATCCAAAAGAAGCGGTAGACTCCTTGATGAGAAGAAGTAAAACTCACGAAGTTGAAGATTTGAGTTCGCTCATATCCAATAGATATACACTAGACGAAAAAAATCCAGAATAAAGCTCACGAAGTACCCTCCTCAGCATAGGATATTATGAATGTTACGTGTGAGGAGGACTTCGATGGACAGAAACAATTTCATGGATGACATTGAGAAGAAAACAGGTGTAAAGAAAGAAGACATTTTTAAACTTGCGGATTCGGTACAAAGTGCTAATTTGCGAGATGAAAAAACGATTCGCCAGTTAATATCACAAGTTTCTCGTATGGCTGGGGTACCAGTTTCTAAGGAGAAAGAAGATCAGATAGTAAAGGCGATCATAAATAATAATATCCCTCTGGACATGGCCTCGATCGCGAAAATGTTCAACAAGAAATAATCGATGTAAAATAGGCGATTGAGCGAAACAGTATCCATAAATTTGCATAAACTAGCATGGAATGGACATTTTGAGCTGTAGTGGAAAAAGCTATTTAGTCAAAAAGAAGCTGACTCAAAGGATATATACATATTCTTATGAGGACAGCTTTTTTTATGTCTTTTTCATAAACAGACATTTTCTGGCTAAAGTGTGTCAAAAGATATGATTTGATCATTCTAAGACAAATTGTATGTCTTCGGTCATATTTTCGGATGAGAATATATGCTATAATAAACCCGGTATTAAGGAGGAATGAGCATGTCTGATGGGTTAATTAAGATGTGGGTAGCATTATCAGCAATTGGTTTAATGTTCATTGCAGTAATGTCTATTTCAGTAAGCCGTATGAAATTAAAAGGAATTATAAAGCATGTCATTACACTGTTTGCTTATGTATGTATGATTATAGCGGGAATCCTTATCGTTTTCGTTGTATTAAGTGGTCCTGTACCCGAATAAACGTGTATATAATACATAGAATATTGAATTAGGTGATAGAATGAAGCGCATAATGATGGTCATAACATTAAGTTTATCATTTGCTCTCTTGACAGGGTGTTTATATCCAGAAGATAAGTTGACCCAAAATCGCGTACCGTATAAACAACAATTAAATGCAGTACAAGATGCTGTTAATCAATATCGAGTCGACAATGGGGTTTTACCGATCCAAAATAGAGACCAAGATACAAAGAAGTATATAAAGTATCCTATTGAATTTGGAAAACTTGTACCGAGGTACTTATCAGAGGCACCTGGTAACTCGTTTGAAAATGGCGGGGTTTACCAATATGTTCTCGTTAATGTTGAAAAAGAACCAGAAGTTAAATTGGTAGATCTTGAGGCAGTTGAACAAGTGAAAGATTATCGGATGAAACTAAGGTTATATAGACAAAAACATAAATATCCTCCGTACAAGGATGTTCTTGGAAATGGGCGTTATACTTTGAAATATAAAGAATTAGGTTATAAGGAGCAGCCTGTTGTCAAAAGTCGATTCTCTGGAAATAACCTTCCATTAATAGTAGATGGAAAGAATGAAGTGTATATCGATTATTCTATGGATTTGTATCAGGCCTTACAAAACAAAGATCATCAATATGAAAATGGTGATGATATAAGAGATATATTAATGGAAGATTCCCCGTTCGTTCCAGCTTATTCTGTGCCTTATACAGTGAAGGACGGCGAGCCAGTTTTCTTATTTGAAGATACAAAGTAATAAACTTCATACAAAAAAATTTAACAATTGAACAAGTTTTCTTTTAGATTTAGGTATGTTCCCTCCCTTCTGCCAATAAAGTGTAGTAAGGGAGGGATTTTTCTATTTTTAGACGATATATCCATCTAAGAAGATGTGATAAGACACAATATATATTTTAAGTTTTATCACCATAACAGTCATATTCTTTGGACAACATCATAGACATATATTGTCTATAACTACCCAAACACTACTCAGGAATTGGGAGGGGAACTAATGGAAAAAGTTGATATCTTCAAAGATATCGCAGAACGGACTGGTGGCGATATATATTTAGGTGTAGTGGGGGCTGTGCGAACCGGTAAATCTACTTTCATCAAGAAGTTCATGGAACTTGTTGTTTTGCCGAATATCGAAAGCGAGTCAGAAAAGATGAGGGCTCAGGATGAACTACCACAAAGTGCGGCAGGCAAAACGATCATGACAACTGAACCGAAATTCGTTCCAAATAATGCTGTCAAGATCGAAGTGGATGATGGTTTAGAGGTAAACATTCGTTTAGTGGATAGTGTTGGTTATGCTGTACCGAGTGCAAAAGGGTACGAGGATGAAAATGGTCCAAGAATGATTCATACGCCATGGTATGAAGAACCGATCCCATTCCATGAGGCTGCTGAGATTGGTACGAGGAAAGTCATCCAAGAACACTCTACTTTAGGAGTGGTCGTTACTACGGATGGAACGATTGGTGAAATTCCAAGATATGATTACGTGGAGTCAGAAGAACGAATTGTAGATGAATTGAAGGAAGTAGGAAAACCATTCATCATGGTAATCAATTCCGTTCACCCGCACCATCCAGAAACAGAAAAGCTGAGACGAGATCTTTGTGAAAAGTATGATATACCTTGTCTATCAGTTAGTGTAGAGAGCATGACAGAACATGACATTAACAATGTTCTAAGAGAAGTTCTCTACGAATTCCCAGTCTTAGAAGTCAATGTAAACTTACCTAGTTGGGTGATGGTACTCAATAACGAACATTGGCTAAGAAGTAGTTATGAAGAGTCTGTACGGGAGACAGTAAAGGATATCAAACGACTCCGGGATGTGGACCGTGTTGTTGGTAACTTTACAGATTACGAGTTTATTGATGAAGCAAGGCTTGCAGGCATAGAAATGGGTCAAGGGATCGCTGAAATTGACCTATACGCTCCAGATGACCTCTATGATCAAATCCTTAAAGATGTTGTGGGGGTTGAAATAAGAGGTAAGGATCATCTCTTACAGCTTATGCAAGACTTTGCCCATGCCAAATCTGAATATGATCAGATTGCTGATGCTCTGAAAATGGTGAAACAAACAGGATATGGTATAGCCGCTCCAGCGCTATCTGATATGAGTCTCGATGAACCCGAGATTATACGACAAGGGTCAAGATTCGGAGTTCGATTAAAGGCGGTTGCTCCATCGATTCACATGATTAAGGTTGATGTAGAATCAGAATTTGCACCAATTATTGGGACAGAAAAACAGAGTGAAGAGTTGGTCAGATACTTAATGCAGGATTTCGAGGATGACCCATTATCGATTTGGAATTCTGATATATTCGGTCGATCACTCAACTCAATTGTTCGAGAAGGGATACAAGCGAAAATCTCGTTGATGCCGGAAAATGCACGATATAAATTGAAGGAAACATTAGAAAGAATTATTAACGAAGGTTCTGGTGGCCTGATCGCGATTATCCTATAAATCCTAAGACTCCAATCAAGTGGAGTCTTTTCTTTTTTTTTGCTCATTTCCAATACACAAAGTCTATTTTCCTATACATAGTTGTCTTAAATCATTTTTGGCATCCTACGGTAACAGCGGCCAAGTCCATTGCCTTTAAAACGATCTTCAGGGGTGGAATTAAAGCAGCTCGTAATTAATTACGAGACGTGCATGTTGATGGGAGTTTTCAATTGCATGTTTTAACTTTTGCTTATTAGGCTATATCGATGTTATGATGTTTAAACGAACCGTTGATATCATACGAATCAGCGGGAATTGTCTGAAATTTACTTTCATTTAATCAAATATCCTCAAAAATGATTGAATTTCAATTCAATATCGTTTAATATAAGGCATGTCAACGTATTCACGCTATTAGTTCTTGAATAATCGGTTATAAATGCTACAAGAAAAATAACCTATTGAGAGGAGGTGAGTCGTGTGAACAAGACAGATCTAGTAAATTCCGTATCTGAGCAAACTCAACTATCAAAGAAAGACGTTTCTAAAACAGTTGATGCTGTATTTGAAGCGATCGAAGGATCGTTAAAAGATGGGGACAAAGTTCAACTCATCGGTTTCGGTAACTTCGAAGTACGTGAGAGAGCTGCACGTAAAGGTCGTAACCCACAAACAGGTGAGGAAATCGAAATCCCTGCGAGTAAGGTACCAGCATTTAAACCTGGTAAAGCCCTTAAAGACGCTGTTAAGTAATTTGTACATAGGGGCGGATAAGAAGAGTCGATTATCGGCTCTTCTTTTTTGCGTTAAAAGATGCTGTTGTGCTATTATCTGTTTGATACTGTATAAACGAAGGGGTATGGAAAATGGACCATAGTAAAATTGAAACAGCAGTGAAAATGATACTTGAAGCAATTGGAGAAGATCCTGAACGAGAAGGACTTTTAGATACACCAAAACGGGTTGCAAGAATGTATGAAGAAGTATTTCAAGGATTGAATCAAGATCCATCGGAGCACTTTAAAACAGTATTTGGTGAAGATCATGAAGAATTAGTACTTGTTAAAGATATTCCATTCTATTCAATGTGTGAGCACCATCTTGTTCCATTCTTCGGGAAAGCACATGTCGCATACATTCCTAAAGGTGGGAAAGTAACTGGATTAAGCAAGCTAGCACGTGCTGTAGAGGCAGTAACGAAGCGTCCTCAACTTCAAGAGCGTATAACCTCAACGATTGCAGACTCTTTACTACGTTCCCTCCAACCTCATGGTGTAATGGTTATTATTGAAGCAGAGCATATGTGTATGACAATGCGCGGGGTTAAGAAGCCAGGTTCACAAACCATCACATCTGCAGTAAGAGGGATCTTTGAAGAAGATCAAGCAGCTCGATCGGAAGTAATGAGTTTAATTAAAGCTTAAATTGGAGGGAAGAACATGGCTACTTCTGAAAACGAATTTTTTGTTATTAAGGCAAAAGAAAACGGCGTAAATGTCATCGGGTTAACTCGTGGGTCTGATACAAGATTCCATCACTCTGAGAAATTAGATAAAGATGAAGTCATGATTGCTCAGTTTACGGATCATACATCCGCTGTAAAGGTGAGAGGGAAGGCAGTTATCCAAACGAAACATGGAGAAATGCATACAGATACTGACTCTTAATCATCAAAGGACTGTAACAATTCTCTCTTCTTTTTATTTTAAACTCTATTAGAGAATGTCGTGGATTTGTTGTAGAACAGTTGATGAAGGGAAATTCACGAGACTCCTCGAAAATGAAAATCGCATTTTCTTCGTGCGATGTAATGCTTCCGAAGCGTTACTTGTCCTGCGGGATAAGCGAGCCAGGCGAGACCCCGCAACTCACTTTTTGAAAATGATTCTTCGACTAACAACGACCACTTCCTGTGGAAGGGAGGCTTGCGGATCGTGTCTAGCTTCATCGCCTAGGTGCTCGAGGTCGCTTCGATTCCTCTTACAACACTAAATTCGTGTTATCGCGAGGAACCTCCAGCGCACATCGCACCTGATCAAGGCGATTACGCTTTTCATTAGCCCGCGGAAAGCGAGTGAATTTCGAAGAAATCAACAATTACAGATAACAATGCCTTTATTTAAGAGGCGTCTTAACACCAATGTGAACCCCTTTCGTCTGGTTAGGATTACTACCGTATGATAGAAGGGGTTTTATGATATAATAGACATTACTATTAAATGATGTATACATATGATTAAACACGACGATTCTGATTTTATTATATTAAGGAATCAGTGGGGGCTTAGGGCATGATGCAAAATCAAGAAATTGAAGCGAAAATTTCAGATTTACTCATTAAAATAAATAAGCGGTTACAACATCCATATTTAATGCGTTATATCGAAAAGCCTATAATTGATGAAGATAAACTTCTACTCACCTATATTATATTGAATGAAAAAGGGTTATCTGAAGAGGAACTTGATAATTATGCGATGTCTACAATGCTAGTTCAAGTAGCATTAGACACTCATGAACGGATTACTTCGCAGGATTTATCAAGTGATGAAGGTAGAAAGAATCGTCAATTAACGGTCTTAGCAGGTGACTATTACAGTAGTCTATATTACTTTTTATTGTCAGAGTTGAAAGATTTATCGATGATTCGAGCACTCGCTCAAGCCATACAAGAAATCAACGAGAACAAAATGCAATTCTATATGAATGACAACCAATCAATAGAGAATTCTATGGAGAATTTACATCGGATTGAGTCTACACTATTGTTGAAGACAGCGGACTATTTCCATTTACCATTATGGAAAGGGATTGCAGATGAGTTTTTCTTTATGAAAAGGATGCTTCATGAACGTTCCCATGTCATCAATAATACGTATACCCCATTAACGGCCAAAATCATGCATCACTTAAACAGGTCGAAGGGCAACTGGCTATCCTTAAAAAATCAAATCCTGGATATCATAGATTCTTATATTTTGCATTCTAAAGGTCGATTAGAAAAACTATGGTCCCAAGAGCCAGTCATGCATACAGTACTTGAGCGGCGACTTGAACAATATATTAAACATTCCGGTTTTCGGATGAAGAAATATGCGGAAGAAGGGTAAGTTCATGCAACAGGAAACTAAAGAACAACGAGTCCATCAGGTATTCGAATCGATTTCTAAAAACTATGACAAGATGAATTCTATTATCAGCTTTCAACGTCATGTTGCTTGGCGTCGTGATACGATGAAACGTATGAATGTCCAAGAAGGATCAACAACACTTGATGTGTGCTGTGGTACAGCCGATTGGACGATTGCGATGGCAGAAGCAATTGGCGATAAAGGGCAAGCATATGGCTTAGACTTTAGCAAAAATATGCTAGAAGTAGGCAAAGAAAAAGTTAAAAGGGAAGGATACTCCAACATCACACTTCTTCATGGTAATGCAATGGAGTTACCATTTGAAGATGGTACGTTTGATTACGTAACAATCGGATTTGGATTACGAAATGTACCTGACTTGAATCAGGTGTTGAAGGAAATGCATCGTGTCCTTAAAAAAGGTGGTATGGTCGTTTGTTTAGAAACGTCACAACCAACTATGCCTGTTTTTAAGCAAATGTACTATGGATATTTTCGATTCATCATGCCTGTAATGGGTAGATTGTTTGCGAAAAGCTACCAAGAGTACTCTTGGTTACAAGAATCTGCTAAAGAATTCCCAGGACGGAAAGCGTTATCTGAACGGTTTGAAAGGGCAGGCTTTGAAAACGTCATTGCTATTCCCTATTCGGGTGGTGTAGCAGCAACACATATCGGGAACAAACCTTCCGAGTAACATTCTGGATAAAAAATAGGTGAAATAATGAAACTGACGACAATTTATTCACATTTACGTAGTGACCTTTCTACAATTGAAAAGGATTTAGAAAAGACAATAGAAGCGCAACATGCCATTTTGCAGGATGCTTCTACCCAATTGTTGAAAGCAGGGGGAAAACGAATTCGCCCTGTTTTTGTACTGCTATCTGCACAATTCGGAACCTATGATGTCGATCGAGTTAAGAGGGCTGCAGTCGCGCTAGAACTGATTCACATGGCCTCACTTGTCCATGATGATGTAATTGATGATGCATCATTAAGGAGAGGGAAATCGACGATTAAAGCCCAATGGGATAACAGAGTGGCAATGTACACTGGAGATTATATCTTTGCGAGATCTTTGGAATATATAACGCACCTTAATAAAGTTGAAGCCCACAACGTCTTATCTCATGCAATTGTGGAAATGTGCCTAGGTGAGATTGAACAAATTCGAGAACAGTACGATCTTAGTCAAAATTTACGAGACTACTTCCGTAGAATTAAAAGAAAGACAGCGCTGTTGATTTCTGTCAGTTGCGAGTTAGGGGCAATTGCAGGTGATGCAGACTCTGACACTCAATTACAATTGAAACGTTTCGGTTATTATGTTGGTATGGCATTCCAAATCACTGATGATATCCTAGATTTCACATCCACAGAGAAGCAATTAGGAAAGCCAGCCGGGGGCGATTTACAACAAGGTAATATTACATTGCCCGTTTTCTTTGCTAGAGAAGATGAAGAAATTAATACACAATTACACGCTCTGTTCGAAAATCAACCTATTTCAAGATTGGATATTGAGAAGTTGCTTCATGCAATTAAAGAAACTGACGCAATTAACCGTTCAAAAGAGATTGCAGATCGTTACTTGCAAAAGGCGTTCATTGCACTAGACCAGCTTCCAGATAATCGCGCGAAAAAGTCGTTGCGGCAAATTGCGGAATATATCGGTCGACGAAATTATTAAATGTTGTGAAAACGCTTAAAATTTGATAAAATCAACAACGGACAATGTAGCACGTCCAAATCATACATAAGATAGGAGTGCGTGAACATGGAGAAAACTTTCTTGATGGTTAAGCCTGACGGCGTTCAACGTAATTTAATTGGAGAAATTGTAACACGCTTTGAGAAAAAAGGATTTTCATTAGCAGGTGCTAAATTGATGCAAATCTCTGATGAGTTAGCTCAAAATCACTATGGTGAGCATAAAGAGCGTCCATTTTTCGGTGAACTAGTAGACTTTATTACTTCTGGACCTGTTTTTGCAATGGTTTGGGAAGGCGAGAACGTAATCGCAACGGCTAGAAACATGATGGGGAAAACAAACCCTGCAGATGCAGCATCAGGTACCATTCGTGGAGACTACGCTGTCCAAGTTGGTCAGAATATCATTCATGGGTCAGATTCTCCTGAGAGTGCAGAACGAGAAATTGCTTTGTTCTTTAACGAAGAAGAACTTGTAAGCTATGAGAAAACAATTTCAAAGTGGATCTAAATGAACGAATCATCCAGAGAGTTTCTTAACCTCTGGATGATTTTTTTTAGATTGATATATAGTCAAATTACTTCGTTACTCAATTAGGTTAGAAATTGTAACGAATTAGAGAATGTACATACGATCGGAATTTGATATCACAAACCAGAAAGCTATCTGTGAAGTACGCCCTATACTTATTGTAAAAAGCATGTAAATAGATAAGGAAATTCTCGTTAATTTGCCGATATTATTAGTAGACCATAATAGAGGAGAACGAAAAATGGACCAAGACTACATCGTTTTTTCAAATCACATTAAAAAACATACAGGGATTGACCTCACCTTATATAAAGAAGCACAAATGAAGCGTAGGTTAATTGCGTTGAGAGAGAAAAAGGGATTTGAAACTTTTTCAGTTTTTTATGAAGCAATGAAACAGAACAATACATTACTTGAGGAATTCCTTGATAGAATGACGATTAACGTGTCTGAGTTTTATCGGAATCCTTCAAGGTGGGAAGTCCTTGAAAAGGAAATTATTCCAGAATTAATTAAGGATCGAAAAAAGTTGAAAGTCTGGAGTGCTGCTTGCTCAACTGGAGAGGAACCATACACACTCTCAATGATACTAAAGAAAGTTGTTACATCTATTGATCATTCAATTTTGGCGACAGACCTTGACGAACTTGCAATAAAACGTGCTAAACTAGGATATTATCTTGAGAGAAGTTTAAAGGATGTTCCGGATGACTTGAAGGAAAAGTACTTTAAGAAAGAGGGAATTGGGTTTAAAGTAGATGATGTATTGAAAGAAAAGATTACATTCGAAAAACATAATATGCTTGCAGCCCCCTTCAAAAAGGATTTCGACCTGATTGTATGTAGAAATGTTATGATCTATTTTACTGAGGATGCAAAAGCTCAACTTTATCAAAAGTTCAGTGATGCATTGAGACCTGGTGGAATCTTATTTGTTGGGAGTACAGAACAAATTTTTAACCCTAAACAATACGGACTTGAATCGGCTGCAACATTTTTTTATGTGAAAAAGTAAAGAAATGTGAAGAAAGGAACAAGTAGATGCGCTATTTAACAGCAGGAGAATCTCATGGACCACAATTAACGACTATTATTGAAGGAATGCCCGCCAATATGACTCTTGAGCAATCTGCGATTGATACGGAATTGAAGAGACGTCAGAAAGGTTACGGTAGAGGCAGAAGAATGCAAATCGAGTCAGATTCTGTCCAACTCGTTGGAGGGGTTAGACATGGGAAGACAACAGGCGCACCAATAGCGATGACTGTTGAAAACAAAGATTGGAAGCATTGGCAGAAAATCATGGGTTCAGAGCCAATCTCTGAAGGTGAGCAGGATGAAATGAAACGTGTGATTACAAAGCCTCGTCCTGGCCATGCTGATTTAAATGGGGCAATAAAGTACAACCATAGAGATATGCGAAATGTTCTTGAGCGGTCATCTGCACGTGAAACGACCGTACGAGTTGCAGCTGGAGCAGTGGCAAAATCGTTATTGTCTCAATTTGGTGTTAAGGTTGCTGGTCATGTCATTTCAATAGGTGGTATCAAATCTGCCAAAACATCTTTCGATTCAATTGAAGACCTCCAAGATGTAACAGAACAATCGCCTGTTCGTTGTTATGATGCTGATGCTTCAGAGAAAATGAAAGAAGCTATTGATGAAGCGAAAAAAAATGGAGATTCAATAGGAGGAATTGTCGAGGTTATTGTGGAAGGTTTGCCAGTCGGACTTGGTAGCCACGTCCATTATGATCGTAAATTGGATGCAAAAATTGCTGGAGCAATAATGAGTATAAATGCATTCAAGGGTGTTGAATTCGGTATTGGATTCGAAGCGGCTCAAAGGCCAGGTAGCGAAGTGCATGATGAAATCCTTTGGAATCATGAGAGTGGGTACTATCGTAAAACGAATAATCTCGGAGGTTTTGAAGGTGGTATGACGAACGGCATGCCTGTCATTGTGCGTGGGGTCATGAAACCAATTCCAACATTGTACAAACCACTGCAAAGCGTTGATATTGATACGAAAGAAACCTTTGAAGCGAGCATTGAGCGTTCAGATAGTTGTGCTGTGCCTTCCGCAAGTGTCGTTGCTGAAGCAGTAGTCGCATGGGAATTAGCGAATGCATTTACTGAGAAGTTTGGTAACGAGTCGATGGATCGAATGTTATCAAATTATCATCAATATGTTTCATATTCGAAGGAGTTTTAAAGTGGAGAAGGTACATGTAAACACGGAAGCTAAGAAATATTCGGTTTATATTGGTGATGGAATTGTCGATCAATTGCCTGAAGTCATTCAATCTCAAGTACCGGATTGTGGAAAGATCCTGATCATTACAGACAGCAACGTTGCGCCCCTTTATTTAAATAAGGTTAAAGGCTTATTAGATGGTTTTTCCGTGAATGAATGGGTGGTACCTGCTGGTGAGACAAGCAAGTCTATGAGGGAATTAGAAAAAGGGATAACGTATGCTCTTAGATGTGAACTGGATCGTCATGCATTGATCATTGCTCTCGGTGGGGGCGTTGTTGGAGACTTAGCAGGATTCATCGCGGCAACCTATTTAAGGGGGATCCGTTTCTTGCAAATTCCAACTACGCTTCTCGCACATGATAGTAGTGTAGGTGGGAAAGTTGGGGTTAATCATACATATGGGAAAAATCTGATTGGTGCATTCCATCAACCAGAAGCGGTCATTTATGATGTCCAGTTTTTGAATACACTGCCTGCGAAAGAATGGAGATCTGGATTTGCTGAAGTTGTAAAGTTAGCTTTCATCCGAGATGCAACCTTTTATGATTTTCTCTTTGAAAAAGTCCGTTCTTTACCCGTCAATAAAGAAATTCTTATCACAATTGTCAAAAGGGCAATTGAAATGAAAGCTGCTATTGTAAGTGAGGATGAAAAAGAAGCAGGGATCCGAGCGTATTTAAATTTTGGACATACTTTAGGTCATGCTATTGAGGCAGAAAGTAGATACCAATCGATCACACATGGTGAGGCAGTGATGATTGGAATGATCTTTGCACTGAGGTTAAGTGAAGTACATTCTCATCAACCCATCATTCCAAAAGGGTTTTTGGCATGGATTCATCAATTAGGCTACGCGAACTGGCATGCCACATTAAATAAAAGCAATTTGTTACTAGAAACAATGAAGAAGGATAAGAAAAATAAGAAGGATAAGATCCGTATGGTCCTCCTAAAAGAGTGCGGAAGTGCTACTGTTAGTGCGGTAGAAAATCAATTGCTGATCGATCAACTTTCCACATTTAAGGAATGGTTGAAGGTAAATGAAAAACATTTCATTTAAAAGAGGTGTTGAGATGAAGGCGAAAGAACAAATTAAATCATTAAAGGCATATAAACCTGGAAAACCAATAGAAGAAGTGAAAAAAGAATTGGGATTAGAAACGATTACAAAATTAGCATCGAATGAAAATCCCTTTGGGTGTGCAGACGCTGTGAAGGATGCAGTAATGGATGAGCTTGAACGAGTTTCAATATATCCTGATGGTTATGCTGCTGAAATTCGCACAAAACTTTCGGAATATCTTGGTGTTAAACCAGGTCAGATTTTGTTTGGTAACGGATCTGATGAGGTAATCGAAATGTTTTGTAGAACTTATCTTAGCCCAGAGAGCAATACGATCATGGCTACACCAACATTTCCTCAATATAAGCATAATTCAATTATTGAAGGTGCAGAAATTATCGAAGTACCGTTGTTAGATAACGGGAAACATGACTTAGATCAGATGTATCAGGCCATCGACGATCATACGAAAATCATTTGGCTCTGTTCACCAAACAATCCTACGGGTACTTATATTACTGAGAAAGAGCTCGTTTCATTTCTAAAGAAAGTACCTTCTGATATCATTGTTGCATGTGATGAAGCCTACCGTGAGTATGTCGTTGCTGAGGATTATCCGGATACGGTCGAATTACAAAAGGAGTATACGAATTTGATTATATTCCGAACTTTCTCAAAAGCATTCGGTTTAGCATCGCTTCGAATCGGATATGGCGTAGCTCACGAAGATTTGATGGGAGTAGTTGATCCGGTGAGGGAGCCATTTAATACGTCTAGAGTAGCCCAAAGAGCTGCAATTACAGCATTAGAGCATTTAGAGTTCATAGAAACTTGTCGTGTGAAAAATCGCGAAGGTATGGCATCTTATGAGTCTTTTTGTAAGCAATTTAACTTAGATTATTTCCCTTCACAAGGTAATTTCATCTTAATTGATTTCAAAACGATTCAAGGAGATGAAATTTTTGATTATCTTTTGCGCAAAGGATTTATTGTCCGCTCTGGAAATGCGTTAGGGTACCTTACTTCGGTTCGAATTACTGTAGGAAGTCAAGATCAAAACGATTCAATCATTAACTGTCTTTCTGAATGGCTCGTTCAAAAAGGTGTTACGAAAAATGTTGCTACATCAATAAACGAATAATTTGAAAATCGTGTCGGACTCTCTCCGCATCGTAATAGATTGATGTGATGTGTGAGAGTTGTTGGGCACATTATTTTTTATCTGTACGAAATGTTGAAAACCATTCAGAGAAGATCTATTCAATAGGAGAGGTGTCATTCATGGAGGAATGTATTCTACATAAACGAAAATCTGGCTTAAATGGAACAATAAAAGTACCTGGAGATAAATCAATCACACACCGCTCTGTGATGTTTGGTGGTTTAGCAGAAGGTGAGACGACGGTAGTAGATTTCTTAGACAGTGAAGATTGCCGAAGTACAATGAGTTGCATGGAACAACTCGGTGTCCAAATTAATGAACAAGAAGGGCAATTAACCATAAAGGGTGTTGGTGCCTCTGGATTAACAGAACCTGTGAATGTATTGGATGTTGGTAATTCAGGGACAACTGCCCGTTTGTTATCAGGTATTCTAGCAGGATTTCCTATTTATTCGGTATTAGCAGGAGATGAATCGATTCATCGTAGACCAATGAGTCGAGTAGTCAATCCTTTGAGGGAAATGGGGGCAACGATTAAAGGAAGAGAGGATGGTCGTCTCGCTCCGATATCTATTATAGGGGGTAATACGAAAGGAATTTATTATAATAGCCCTATTGCCAGTGCTCAAGTAAAATCAGCGCTATTATTATGCGGATTAAATAGTGAAGGCAAAACTGTCGTTAATGAACCTCATATATCAAGAGATCATACCGAACGGATGTTAAAGTCTTTTGGTGCTGAAGTGATTCGAGAAGGTACTCGAGTGGAAATACAAGGAGGCCAAAAGCTTGTAGGAACAAAGATACAAATTCCTGCCGATATTTCTTCCGCTGCATTTTTCATGGTAGCTGCAGCAATTACACCTAATAGTTCTATCAAATTATTGAATGTCGGACTCAATCCTACACGAACAGGAATCATTGATGTCCTTAAACGAATGGGAGCAACATTCTCAATTACCAATGAAAGAATGCTGAACGAGGAACCAGTCGGAGATATTGAGGTAAGTTATTCTCGTATGCAAGGGATCGAAATAAGTGGAGATATCATTCCAAGATTAATCGATGAGTTACCAGTCATTGCATTACTCGCCAGTCAATCTGAAGGTCTCACAACGATTAAGGATGCATCTGAGTTGCGTTTTAAAGAAACGGACCGAATTGCTGCAGTTGCTGAACAATTAAATAATATTGGTATTACCGTTGAACCTACCGAAGATGGCATGATTGTAAAAGGTTCACAAACTGTGACAGGTGGTGTAGCTAGCAGTTTAGGGGATCATCGAATTGGTATGATGCTTGCAGTAGCTTCATGTATTTCAGAGAATCCAATATCGATCAATCAAATGTCGGCGGTTAACATATCCTATCCAAACTTTGTGAGGGATCTAAACTATTTATCAGAATAAATACAATTATATAAATTTTCTAAAAAATGTATTGATTTTTCAGTATAGCTTGTTATAATGATGTTAGTATGGTTTCTCTCCACTCCTATCCATATTAAATATGGACAATTGTCCTGGTTGACATGTAGCTTTTACATTGTTAGCTAGGTCTTTTTTTGTTGTCTGAATAGTTCTGTTTTCTTCCTTTTGTTCATAGCCTGTCTATAATACCAGTGTATGATTAGGGGGACAGGTCAATGGAATATATATTAGAGAACGTATGGACTACAGACCGGAATCCGAAACAAAAGCACGTATATGTCAAAGATAATGTGATTCGATATGTTTCTGAACGACCGTTGAAGATGAAATGTTTCACCGTTAACTCTTCTGGTTTTGATGTCATTCCTGGGTACGTATGTAGAGATTTTTCTATAGCAGACATGGATGAAACTTCGATTCAAAATTGCTGTGAGGATTTAGTTAAGAATGGTTGTACCTCTGTTGTTACAATAGTGCCACTTACATTCCCTAAAGAATATGACCGGAAAATTTCAGACTTGAGAACTAAGCTTGCTACGATGCCTCTAGATTATGTTATCGGCGTTCAAGTGCCAATGAGTAGAATCTCACCTTCCCTTATAAGAACATGTCAAAAAGCAAAGATCCCATTCATAAATGCGGTTGTTGAACAAGAAGAAGATTTGGATACAGTGATTTGGGAATGGATTCGTAATGTGAACTTTCCATACACTGTTCCGATTATTGCAGATTGGTCACAATTACCTTTACACGAAAAAAGACTCCAGCAAATCCAAGAAAAATGGGTTCGTCTATGTAAAGAAAAATCAATCATAACGATAGAAGAATTCCCAAATGATAAGGAGAGATTGACGAAACATCAACTTCAATGCATTGGGTTATATCCTAAAAAAGGTTCATGGATTACAGGTAGTGATGTAGATTACTTAGTATTTGAACGAATCGTATCGGTTGATGGTGAAGAGATAGTCAAGTATGATAAAAATAAAAATCCAGTTATCGTCGTACAAAATGGAACAGTTATAAAAGTTAGAGATGATTTAAGGTTAATGCAAGGAGCAGGTAAGGAAATGAAGATTATCCGACCAGGCATTTTCCGCGTCATGTCCAACGATTTGTTATAGAAAGAAAGGATGTCCACCATGCCGAATGTTGAAAAAGCCATTGAGAAGATTGACCGTGGCGAAATCGAAGAGGGGTTAGCACAATTAAAGACCCTTCGGGAAACCAGTGATCATGATACTCTACTAGAAATAGCTCAAGTTTACCAAGAACTAGGATTCATTGACGAAGCGATTGATGTCACAGAAGAACTCATGGCTTTTTATCCGGAAGTGGATGAATTGAAAATTTTTGGAGCAGAGCTATATATGGAAATGGAACGTGAAGAAGAAGCATTACAGCTACTGTCTTCTATTTCACCTGAAGGGGATCAATATTTAGAATCATTACTATTGTCTGCGGACCTTTATGAAAGACAAGGATTATCAGAAGTAGCTGAACAGAAATTGTTAACCGCTAAACGACAGGCACCTAATGAACCGGTAATTACCTTTGGATTAGGTGAATTTTATTTACACCAAGGGAATTTTAACAGAAGTATCGTTTATTTCGAAGAATTGATTAAATCGGGTCATGAGACATTTAATCACACACCAATCCTATTGAGACTAGCTGAAGCACTCACAGGTTCTGGTAAGTTCGAACAAGCGATTGAATATTATGAACAAGGTCTTAACGATGATTCAAGCCCGGACGAGTGGTTCGGTTTTGCACTTACTACTGATCGAATTGGCGAACACCAAAAGACAATACATGCCCTCAACCATTTGAAAGACTTAGATCCTCAATACACAACTCTTTACCCTGTATTGGCTCGAGCGTATGTTGAGGAAGGTGCTTTAGAGGAAGCGATGGAAGTCTACCTTGAGGGTATGAGATTAGACGAATTCAATGAAGAGTTGTACCTCCAAGCAGGAGAGCTGGCTTTTCAATTGAAGGATAACGATCGAGCTGTTGAACTACTACAACATGCGTTAGGGCTTGATCCATCGAATATGAAGGCGACCTCCATATTAATTGACCAATATGTTACAGCAGAGCAATATGAAAAAGTGATTGATTTAGCGCTTGAAGTTGAACGTTATGGAGATTTAGCTCCTGATGCTATGTGGAAGACAGCCTCGGCATACCGGGAACTTGAAAATGATGAGAATGCATTAAAAAGATATGAAATCGCATATAATGATTTAAAAGACCAAGCCGAATTTCTAGAAGATTACGGATGGTACATGATTGAAATTGGACAGAGGGACAAAGCAAAAGATTTATTACAAAAAGCTTTGGCAAACGATCCACAACGAATTCATTTAGAGGAAGAATTGATTAGACTCGAAGAGCGATAATGACACTAAGCAATAACGAGATTGACCAAAAATATTTGAAATAAGAAGGAATTGGATGCTTGAACATAGAACATAGTAAGTAATTATCGAGAACTATGGCTTATTGTTTAGCTGTAAGATATTGTAAGATCTCAAACGACAGTGAATGATGGAGGGATTGCAATGAGCAGCACCGTAACCGTCTTAGAAAAGAAGGATTTTCTCAAATGGTTTTTAAACCATTACCAACTGAAAAAGCGAGAATGTGTATGGTTGTTAAATTACCTTGTTAGTGATGAGACGTTAATGGAGAATGTCCATTTCGTTGAAAATGCAGAATACTGTCCAAAGGCGATCATCATGTCTACAAATTGCGTAGATGGTGTACCTTTTAGATTCTATAAGCAAAATATATTGACGACCGATGCTGAAAAGTCATTTCATGACATTCGACTGAATCAGGATGAAGATGTCTATATTGAGCTTAAATTTAAAGGGGCATATCGCACCCCTCAGTATGCAGCAGTATTAGAAGAGAATCCACACATTCCTGAAAATATGGTGCCTGATAAGAAGTATGGGTTGTGGGCGGAAATGATTTTGGATCAGTCTTTCAGTCATTTTCGTAAGAAATCTCTTCAAACACAAATCGACGAAGCTTTAGATCAAAAGGATTTTAAGACTTTTGAACGATTGAGCAACGAATACAATAAGCTTTAATTTTCAAGTTAAGACGTTAGAAATGGATCGTGTAGAATATAGGTCTAAAAACCTAAAGATGCCTAACCTCCTTTTGTCATCCTATTTGATGATGTCTGAAGGAGAGTAGGCATTTTTTTATTTATAAGTTACTTGTAGCATTTTTTCAAATGCCTGAATTGTTTTTGCCTTTTCTACCATTGAGTTGAGTGATACACTATTGAAGAGATTAAATGGATACATATAAGGAAGTGAAAATAATGAAGTGGCGTTCAAAAGATATCGACGTATACAATCAAGCATCAGAATATGTTGATACTGCTGTTGTTCCTCTTATACCAATTTCATGGGGACAGAATAAGAAGAACATCGTGCTTAAAGGGGAGTTTCCTCAATTAGTTTCGGATGAATTGGAACGACAATTAAAAGGTAGAGTCGTCCTGTTTCCACCCATTACATATTTAGAAAGTGAGAAGGACGAAGAAATATTAAACAGGATGGAAGTCCTGTTTGAAGAGCTCAAAGAATCAGACATGCCTTACCCTGTTTTCATAACTTCAGACGTAAGGTGGAGCGGTTCACCTGGGTTACAAGAGCATATTGTCACGATACCACCAGTGCCACTCGAGCATATGGAAGAGGAGTATCAGCGAGAGGTAATTTCCGAACAAGTCAAGCATCTTCTACAAATTGTCACAAAAAAGTGGCAAAACTCGTTTTAGAACGAATAGATTGATTGAATTAGACAATGATATTATTGACGATGCTTATAAGTTACGCTATCATGTTAATGTCCTAGTAATATATGTGTAATGTTAGAGGAAGTCTACTGCGTAAGGGGGGAAACCAATGGCCAACAAAGATGAAGTCTCCAGACGACAATTTTTGAACTATACCTTAACAGGTGTCGGTGGATTCATGGCTGCAGGCATGCTCTTACCGATGGTACGTTTTGCGATCGATCCTGTACTTAAAGAAGGTGCCGGTCAAGATATGGTAGCTGTTGTCGAAGAGAGTAAACTAACACAAGAACCACAACGTTTCACATTTAAAGTAAAACAAAAAGATGGCTGGTATGAATCTGAAGTTACACAAGCTGCATGGGTGTTTAAAGATAAAAACGGTGAGATTCTAGCATTGTCGCCGATTTGTAAGCACCTTGGCTGTACAGTAGACTGGGCAACGAACCCAGCTTATCCGAACCAGTTCTTCTGTCCTTGTCATGCAGGGCGTTATACGAAAGATGGAACGAATGTTAAAGGCACACCGCCGCTAGCGCCACTTGATGTATATAAGAAAGAGGTAAAAGACGGCAAACTATACTTAGGTCAAGCAATGCCACAGTAGAAAGGGGCGTAATCAATGTTACAGAAAATGTATGATTGGGTAGATGAACGACTCGATATTACGCCTATGTGGCGAGATATCGCAGACCATGAAGTACCTGAGCACGTTAACCCTGCTCACCATTTCTCGGCGTTCGTTTACTGTTTCGGTGGATTGACATTCTTCATAACTGTCATCCAAATCTTATCTGGAATGTTCTTAACAATGTATTATGTTCCAGATATCATTAATGCTTATGAATCTGTTTATTATTTGCAAAATGAAGTCGCGTTCGGTGTCATTGTACGTGGTATGCACCACTGGGGTGCAAGTCTAGTCATCGTAATGATGTTTCTACATACTTTACGAGTTTTCTTCCAGGGTGCTTACAAGAAACCTCGTGAATTGAACTGGGTAGTCGGAGTATTGATTTTCGGTGTTATGCTTGGTCTCGGATTCACAGGGTACTTATTGCCTTGGGACATGAAAGCGCTATTTGCAACAAAAGTAGGACTTGAAATTGCTGTTACGGTCCCTGTAATAGGACCAGCTTTGAAAACATTATTAGCGGGTGACGCTACGATTATCGGTGCACAAACATTGACTCGATTCTTTGCAATCCATGTATTCTTCTTGCCTGGTGCTCTTCTCGGGCTCATGGGAGCGCACTTTATCATGATTCGAAAGCAAGGAATTTCTGGACCACTTTAAAAAATGCGATAGGATAAAGGAGGGAGAAAGATGCATCGTGGCAAAGGTATGAAGTTTGTTGGGGATTCTCGTATCCCAGCAGAACGAAAGCCGAACATCCCAAAAGATTACTCCGAGTATCCAGGGAAAACGGAAGCGTTCTGGCCAAACTTCCTTTTAAAAGAATGGATGGTTGGATCTGTATTCTTGATCGGCTACTTGATTTTAACAGTCGTTCACGAATCACCGCTTGAACGTAAAGCGGATCCTACTGATGCAAGTTATATTCCATTACCTGACTGGTATTTCTTATTTTTATACCAATTATTGAAGTATAAATATGCCGCTGGAGATTATACGCTGATCGGTACAGTAATAATGCCTGGCTTGGCATTCGGTGCTCTTCTATTAGCTCCATGGTTAGACCGTGGACCTGAGCGACGCCCGAATAAACGACCGGTAGCTGTAGGTATGATGTTATTAGCCCTTATTTCAATTGTATTCTTGACTTGGGAGTCTGTTGTCAATCACAATTGGGAAAAGGCTGAACAACAAGGTAAGATTGTTGAAGTTGAAATTGATGAATCTGCCCCTGGCTATAAGGTTTATCAGGAACAAGGTTGTATTGGTTGTCACGGAAACAATTTATCTGGAGGTAGCGGACCTTCCCTAATCGGAACAGGGTTACCCCCTGAAGAAATCGCAAACATTGCGAAGAACGGTGTAGGAAGCATGCCTGCTGATATATTTAAAGGTTCCGATGAGGAATTAAAACAATTATCTGAGTTCATTGCAGAACTCGAAGAGTAATACGATTTTAAAGCTGACTTGATTCATTCCAAGTCAGCTTTTTATCTATCTATCGATCAAAGGAGCCTGAAGATGTATACAGTTTTGATGGCATTGAAAAGCCGATCATTTTTGTGGATGCTATTAATCATCAATATCCTAGGTACAATATATGGTTACATATGGTACGCGAATCAATTAGAACAAACGCCTTGGTATTTTATGCCGTTTGTCCCAGATAGTCCGACAGCGAGCTTATTCTTTGTATTCGTTTTGATCGCTTTTTTGCTTGGACGAAATTGGCCGCTGCTTGAGGCTCTAGCTGCAATCACTTTATTTAAATACGGAATTTGGGCAGTCTTTATGAATTTATTCGGTGGATATGTGAGTGGCTCGCTTACCTTTGTAAATTATATGCTGATTTTTTCTCATTTTGGTATGGCCGTTCAAGGCCTTTTATATGCTCCTTTTTATAAAATAAAACGATGGCATCTAATGGTCGCTAGTATATGGGTGATCCATAATGAGATGATCGATTATCTATTTGATATGATGCCAACCTATCACGTATTGAATAGGTACTATACGGAGATTGGATATTTTACATTCTGGTTAAGTGTGCTTTCGATAACGATCGTTTACTTATTGACCCAACGACAATCTAGCACTCCAAACTTAAATCAATAGAATCAACGTTCTACTCTTGTCCCATCCTTCATAAGATGAACTATAACTTGTACGAATCGGACGTATGAGATGAGTTTCTTATGGGAGGGACAAGTTTTATGAGAGGGATCTTTCTGACAATCATGATTGGATGTCTTCTATTGGTTCCAACGACGGTTTTTGCTGATCATGCAAAAGGGGACCCGTGGAAGACGTTGAATGATTTATCATTTAAAGCGCTACAACTTACTAAGGAAGAACGGTATGCAGAAGCTAAAGACATACTTGTATTTATGGAAGAGGAATTTCAGCAATTACCCGATGAACATAAGCAACTATCCATTCATAATCTTAGAATTTTCACAACGAGATATGAGGAATCTTTAAAAGCATTGGCTAACACTGCAATTTCTCATGAGGAAAGGGTCAATTCATTAGTTGGGTTACATTTACTGATAGACGCCGTATACTCAACCCACCAGCCTCTATGGAAAGCAACTGAGTCAGAAATTATGAAAACAATCGATAAGATGAAAGAGGCAGCTACCAACCAAGAGCTTCAACACTTCTATATTTACTTCAATCAGTTCCTATCTAAATATGACCGGATACACCCTGCCATGAGCATTGATATTCCTCCTGATCTCATTAATCGAATTGACTCCTATATTACTTACCTTGATGAAAACCGGTCCATTATCGTAACGACTGATCATCAAATCCAACAAATTCAATTTATTGAGGCTGCAATGAAAGATGCCTTTGATGAGCGTGCACAAGACAGTGCGGATCCATCTATTCTTTGGCTCATCTTTACAGTAGGTGGAGGGATTATTTCTACATTATTTTATGTAGGTTGGAGAAAATATTCGGGAGAGAAGAAAGGACTAGAAACGTTTACAAAACAAAAAGAATATAAACGTTTCCGCTAGTTGATGGAAATGGAGGAGCATGAATGTTTCTGATCTATTTTCTGCTATTGTTAGCAATACCGCTCTGGGCACAATTTAGAGTCAAAAAAGTTTATAGCAAATATGCAAAGGTACCTTCTGACCTTGGGATGTCTGGAGCTGAAGTTGCTCAAAGGATATTGTCTGATAATGGTATTCATAATGTGGATATCCAACCGATTAGAGGTAAATTAGCAGATCATTATGACCCACGAAGTAGAGTGATTCGTTTGTCGGAGGATCATTATTATGGTCACTCGATTGCAGGTACAGCTGTTGCAGCACATGAGGTCGGTCACGCAATTCAACACGCTGAACAATATGGACCATTAAAGGTTAGACACGCGCTCGTGCCAGTTGCTTCAATTGGTTCAAATTTATCTTACCTCTTGATCATTATTGGGATTCTACTAGGTGCAGCAAATCTAATTTTGCCGGGAATTGTGTTAATGGCTGGTGCGGTCTTGTTCCAACTCGTAACGTTGCCTGTTGAGTTTAATGCAAGCAACCGAGCGATGGATCAAATTGTACAACTAGGATTGATTAGAAACGATGAAGAACGTAAAGCAAAGAAAGTGTTGAATGCAGCCGCATTAACCTATGTTGCATCTGCATTGGTAGCATTGTTAGAACTTGGTCGCTTTGTATTAATCTTTGTAGGTATGAATCAATCAGATTAATCAATTAAATAAAAAAGCGGATAGCTGACTCTAAGGACGATTGAAAGTCCAAGTAGAGTCAGCTTTTTGTTTTGGCCTTTTTATAGTAGTGATGAAGGATAACTAAGTAAGAAAAGGATGAATCTGAAGATAAAGGTAATCATGAGTGCACGGTAGAGAAGGAGCTGGTCTACGGAGCACCCAAAGAGGAGCTATGAGTGCTCGGTAGCGAGAAAACCGTTCTACGGAGCACCCAAAGAGGAGCTATGAGTGCTTGGTAGCGAGAAAACCGTTCTACGGAGCACCCAAAGAGGAGCTATGAGTGCTCGGCAGCGAGAAAACCGTTCTACGGAGCACCCAAAGAGGAGTTATGAGTGCTCGGTAGCGAGCAAACCGTTCTACGGAGCACCCAAAGAGGAGTTATGAGTGCTCGGTAGCGAGAAAACCCGTCTACGGAGCACCCAAAGAGGTGCAATGAGTGCTCGGCAGCGAAGGAACCGGTCTACGGAGCACCCAAAGAGGAGCAATGAGTGCTCTCTAGAGAAAGAACGGGTTTAAGGGTCACTGATCCATCCTAAAAAAACACAAAAAAGAAGTGAGCCGAATGCAGCTCACTCTCACATCAATCATGTAAAGGATTTTTGTTTTCATCTAATGTAAATCCTTCGCCAAGTACGTCATGAACGTCATTAACGGCGACAAAAGCGTGGGGATCTATTTGTTGGATCAAATTTCGTAGACGGAAGATTTCGTTGCGTGCAATTACGCAATACAACACTTCCTTTTGGGAACCGGTGAAAGTGCCCCGTCCGTTCAAAATTGTCGCCCCACGATCTAATTCCTTAATGATTCGATTTGCTATTTCTGCATTATTTTCAGAAATGATCATAGCAGCTTTTGCAGCGTATGCACCTTCTTGGATAAAGTCGATTACTCTCGCACCAACGAAAACAGCAACGAGTGTATACATCGCTTCTTTATAATTTAAATAAGTAACAGTAGCGGACAAGATTACGAATGCGTCAAAGAGAAACATCGTTTTGCCAAAGCTCCAGCCAACATATTTGTTTACGAGTCGTGCAATGATATCGACGCCTCCGGTCGTTCCTCCGTATCGGAAGATTATGCCTAAACCAATTCCGATAAATACGCCTGCAAATAATGCTGCAAGTGTAAGGTCTTCATGAAGAGGTATAGAGAAACGTACGTAATGCTGAAAGATCCAGAGGAAAAGAGATACAGCAACGGTCCCTATAATCGTATAAATAAAAGAATTTCTTCCTAGTAGTTTCCATCCAATTAAGAACAAAGGAATGTTTAATACTAGGTTTGAAATAGCAGGATCGATTTTAAAGAGGTTGTAAAGAATTAACGTAATACCCGTGAAACCACCTTCTGCTAGGTTGTTTTCGATATTGAAATGGATAATGCCGAAACTAAAAATTGCTGAGCCAAGAAGGATGAAAAATATGTTTTTCAGTTTAATCTTAAGCATCAGGTTAGCCCCCTTTGTTTCATAATATATTTGGTTATTCTAAATACTGTTGATTGAACGATGATAGGTCATACTACATGTTGAAGGGAATTATATGAATCGTACAAATCAAGACTACCTAATCAATCTATCCATGTCTCAATCATTTGTCAAACGGTTTCGATTTAGCTAACATAAAGAGTAGTATAAAATGAGGTGGTCTTTATGGAAGAACGTACGATGAAAGAGATGCAAAAAGCGGTAGACCGTTATATTGGACAATTTAAAGAAGGATATTTCAGTCCACTTGCTATGCTCGCAAGAATGACCGAAGAGCTAGGCGAATTATCTAGAGAAGTGAACCATCATTACGGGGAGAAACCGAAGAAATCAAATGAAGATGAACGAGCAATGGAAGAAGAGTTAGGTGATCTTTTGTTCGTCATCATTTGTTTTGCAAACTCCTTACATATAGATTTGGACGAGGCTTTAAAGATCGTCATGAAGAAGTTCAACACGAGAGATAAAGACAGATGGACAAGAAAAGAGGAGGCGAATGAGGATGAGTGAACAAACGATCCGAATTATTATCGCAGGACCACGTGGCAAGATGGGGAAAGAAGCCATAAAGATGGTGACAAGCACAGAACACTTTTCATTACAGGCTGTAGTAGATACAAAGAACGCTGGCAAGAAATTAAGTGATCTTGAGGACCAACCCAACTTAGATATACCGGTTTATGATGATATGGTCGCATGTGTATCTGAGGTTGAGGCAGATGTTCTAATCGACTTAACGAAACCAGATTCAGGCAAGAAACACCTTCAAATTGCTCTAGAATATGGGCTTAGACCTGTAATTGGAACGACAGGGTTTACTGATCAAGAAATTGCAGACTATAGTCGTACAGCAGAAGAAAAAGAAATCGGTGCTGTTATCGCTCCGAACTTCGCGATTGGTGCAATTTTAATGATGAAATTCTCACAAATGGCGGCTAAATATATGCCAGATATTGAAATTATTGAACAACACCATGATCAAAAATTGGATGCTCCATCTGGAACAGCAATGAAAACCGCACACATGATTAAAGAAGTACGCTCCAACAAACGCCAAGGTCACCCTGATGAGACAGAGGATCTCCAAGGAGCACGTGGCGGTGAGTATGACGGAATTCGTATACACAGTGTCAGATTACCAGGTCGGGTTGCACATCAGGAAGTGCTATTGGGGACAACTGGACAGACGTTGTCAATCAAACACGATACAATCGACCGTAGTGCGTTCATGCCTGGCGTGAAAATGGCCGTTGAAACGGTTATGAAGTTGGATACACTTGTTTATGGACTTGAAAACTTAATGGAGTAGGTGCGCACTATGAACATCGCTTTAATTGCACATGATGAAAAGAAACAAGATATTATTAATTTTGCTGTAGCCTATACCCCTGTGTTAAAGAAACATAGATTATATGCCACTGGTACGACAGGGCTTAAAATTGCTGAAGCGACCGGTTTGGATGTATATAGATTTAAATCTGGTCCTCTCGGTGGTGACCAGCAAATTGGCTCGATGATCGCTGAAAATAAGATGGACCTCGTCATATTCTTCAAGGATCCGTTAACAGCACAGCCTCATGAACCAGATATTGCAGCGCTCATTCGTTTATGTGATGTATATCAGATTCCACTTGCTTCAAACATAGCAGGTGCAGAAATATTTATCCATGCTTTAGAGCGAGGAGACTTTGATTGGAGAAAGGTTATTCGAAACAGGGGTGAACATGAAGTATGACACAACGATTAGATATTCTCGCCTTTGGTGCTCACCCAGATGACGTAGAGATTGGAATGGCAGGGACACTTATCCAACAAGCCGACAAAGGATTGAAAACAGGAATATGTGATTTGACATTAGCTGAGCTATCATCAAATGGAAATGTAGAATTACGACAAGCTGAAGCTAAAGAGGCAACCGAGGTTCTAAATCTAACAGAGAGAATGAATTTGCAATTACCTGATCGCGGATTGATGATGACCGAAGAGTATATACAACAAATTGCGACTGTCATTCGTCAATATAAACCTAAAGTTGTTTTCATACCCTATCCGAAAGATCGACATCCTGATCACGGTAATTGTACTCGCTTAGTTGAAGAAGCGATATTTTCTGCTGGGATAAGAAAATATACTGTTCCTGGAGACTTACCCTCACATCGTGTAAATAAAGTGTATTATTATTTCATCAACGGATATGACCACCCACCAATTGTCTCAGATATAACGCCAGTTAAAGAACGTAAGATGAAAAGTCTAAGTGCATATAAAAGTCAGTTCATGTCGCTAGAAGGCGGAGTTGATACACCTCTGAACAATGGATACTTAGAAACGGTTGAAGCGAGAGATGCTTTGTTTGGTAAGGAAGCCGGTGTCCGTTATGCAGAGGGCTTTTATATGAAAGGGCCGTTATTAATGGAGAATTGGATAGGAGAATGAACATGAGGAAATTGAAAATAGGGATTACCTGCTACCCTACAGTAGGTGGATCAGGAGTAGTTGCAACTGAATTAGGAAAAATGTTAGCTAAAGAAGGCCATGAGATACATTTTATAACTTCAAGTATTCCATTTCGATTAGAAAAGTTTTATTCGAATATACATTTTCATGAAGTTGAAGTGAATCAATACTCGGTGTTTCGGTACCCGCCATATGATCTTACGCTAGCAAGTAAAATGGCTGAGATTGCGAAACGTGAAGATTTAGATTTACTTCATGTTCATTATGCGGTCCCACATGCAATTTGTGCATACTTAGCCAAACAAATGGTTGGAGAGCATTTGAAAATTGTGACGACATTACATGGAACAGATATTACTGTACTCGGATACGACCCTAGCTTGAGTGAATTAATTAAGTTTGGGATTGAACAATCCGACTCAGTTACAGCTGTCTCAAATAGTCTCATTGAACAAACGAAGGACTTGTTAGATACAGATAAGGAAATTGATTGTGTTTATAACTTTATTGATGAAGACGTATACCAACGAAAATCTACCTGTGATCTCAGAAAAGAGTATGGAATAAGTCGTGAAGATAAAGTCATCATACATGTTTCTAATTATCGAAGTGTTAAGCGAGTACCTGACGTCGTTCGAACATTCCACCGCGTTAGGGAACAAATGCCGTCAAAATTATTACTCGTCGGAGACGGACCAGAATTGACAGTTGCCTGTCGTTTAACAAAGGAATTAGGTATCGAGGATGACGTATTATTTCTAGGGAAGCAAGATAATATCGCTGAATTATTTTCGATAAGTGATTTGAAATTGTTATTGTCTGAGAAAGAAAGCTTCGGTCTAGTACTCCTTGAGGCGATGGCTTGTGGTGTACCTGTAATCGGAACAAACATCGGTGGTATTCCTGAAGTCATTGATGAAGGAAGAACAGGGTATATTTGTGAGGTTGGCAATCTAGATGATATAACAACAAAAGCTTTGTCTATTCTCCAAGATGATGAATTACACGCGAAAATGTCGAAAGAAGCTATTCATCATGTCCATAGACAATTCAATTCAAGTAAAATTGTTGAAGAATACTTAACTGTTTATCATAAAACGCTAGGAATAAAATCTGTGAAAGTATAGGAGCGATGCGCTCGATGTCACTTAAGAAAGCGAAAGAGATTATCCGACAACTGCATAAGAACGGTCATGAAGCTTATATTGTCGGTGGTGTCGTAAGAGATCAGCTTCTAGGAAGACCATTAGGTGACATCGATATTGCCACATCCGCAATTCCTGAGATGGTACAACGCATTTTCGAGAAAACCATACCTGTTGGAATTGAGCACGGTACGGTTATCGTCCGAATGGAGGGCGAGTCGTTTGAAGTGACGACTTTTCGAAAAGAAGGTGAATATGAGGATTTCCGACATCCATCCGAGGTTGTATTCCATGATTCAATCGAAAAGGATCTCTCAAGGCGAGACTTCACAGTAAATGCAATGGCACTATCCTCTGACGGAAAAATTATTGATCCATACAGCGGAAAAGAAGACTTGGCCAATAAACTTATTCGTGCAGTAGGAAACGCAGAGGACCGGTTTCAAGAAGACCCATTAAGAATGATGCGTGCATTAAGGTTTATATCAACATTAGGATTTCATCTCCACCAAGATACTCGATTAGCTTTGATCTCATGTGGACCATTATTAAAGAAAGTTTCAGTCGAAAGAATACGAGAAGAATTCACAAAGCTCTTATTAGGACGACATTGTGAACAAGCTCTTAAGTGTATTAAAGAAATGCGTTTAGATCCATTTCTACCTTCTGGTCCCTTTGCACTGACTTTCAACCAAGTAACGAAGTACGATTGGAACCATCTTGAGACAGCGGTAGAAAGATGGGCTGGCCTCTTGATTAGAATAGGTGTCGAACGCCCTTATGATTGGTTAAATGAATGGAAACTTCCTACTATACTACGGAAGCGAATATCCGAATTAGTACAAATTATTCGTGCAGAACCGGACTTCTCTTGTGATTTAACTTTATATCATTACGGGGTAGAACAGATGGTTTCTGCTTCGAACGTTAAACGATTCATGAACGAAGACCCTGGAGTTTCTGAAAAACATATTTTAAATCGATACGATCAGCTTTCACTGAAAGATAGGTCTCAATTAGCGATAGACGGTAATGATCTTATGGATATGGTCAAACGTACACCAGGACCATGGATAGCTGAAATTTTAGAAGAAATTGAACAAAGGGTTGTTAAGGGAGAGGTTAAGAACACCTTTCCGGATATTAAGGAGTGGATAAACGAATGCAAACGACCACTAGAGAGCGATTGATTAGCCTACTTTCAGACTCAGATGACTATATATCTGGACAAAAGCTGAGTGAAATTATTGGATGTTCACGAACGGCAGTATGGAAACACATCGAAGAGCTTCGAAAGGAAGGCTATGTCGTTGAAGCGGTTCAAAAAAGAGGGTATAGAATAACGGTACGTCCGAATAATTTACACCCTGGTGAAATAAAAAATCATCTAAACACAGAAAAAATTGGACAAGTGGTCCATTTTGAAAATACGGTTACGTCTACCCAAGAAATCGCTCATAAGCATGCACTTAACGGTGCTGAAGAAGGAACAATCATCATTGCGGATGAACAAACCGTCGGCCGAGGACGTCTTGGTAGAGCCTGGCACTCCCCTAAAGGAAGTGGGGTTTGGATGAGTATTATTCTACGTCCGAACATACCACCTCAAAAAGCGCCACAGCTCACTCTTCTAGCAGCAGTTAGTGTTGTTCAAGGGATTGAAGAAGTGACAGGTTTATCCGCACAAATCAAATGGCCAAACGATATTTTGATTGATGGCAAGAAAGTTGTTGGAATCCTTACTGAGCTTCAAGCTGAAGCGGATCGAGTCAACTCTGTCATTATCGGTATCGGAATCAACGTGAATACACCGAAGGAAGCTTTTCCTAAAGATATTGAAACGATTGCAACTTCTCTAAAAGTGGAAAAAGGAGAAGAGATTGAACGAGCATATCTCGTCCGTGCAATCATGGAGAAGATGGAGAAGCTTTATCATATTTATCTAGAGCATGGGTTTGCTCCAATTAAGCTAATGTGGGAAAGTTCAGCAGCTAGCTTAGGGAAAAGAGTACGTGTACGGACGATAACAGGAGAGTTGTACGGAAAAGCGCAAGGTATTACGGAAGAAGGAGTGCTCCTTGTTGAGGACGATGAAGGTACCGTACACCGTGTTTATTCAGCAGATATAGAACTTCCCCAAAAATCGTAAAAATCTGCTATAATGGTCCTGTAGGCGGTATCGCAATGACGAACTGCACTCATTTGATGACCATCGTAACATTTAAAAGGTTTATAAAGTTCTGCCTTGATCCAAGCCATGGACATGGACAGAGGGATGAAAGTATGTAAGCGTTTAATCTCCTTCTTTCTGTATGTCTGAAAGAAGGTTTTTTGTGTGGAGAAACAACTTTCATCTTCCTCTGAAAACAAAGGAGGAGATCGTTTGAAACAGACAGTTGATTTTAAAAAAATGAAAGAAAATAATGAATCCATCGTTATGCTCACAAGCTATGATTATCCTAGTGCGGTCATGGCTGAAAAGTCAGGGGTGGATATGATCCTTGTTGGTGATTCTCTTGGAATGGTTGTATTAGGTTATGACTCGACGATTCCAGTAACAATGGCTGATATGATTCATCATACAAAGGCTGTAAAAAGGGGAGCCCGCGATACATTCGTCGTCGTAGATATGCCGTTTATGAGTTACCATGCATCAATTAGTGATGCCATGTTAAACGCTAGTAAGCTCATGCAAGAGGCTGAAGCGGATGCTGTGAAGCTTGAAGGAGCTGGTGAAGTCGTTCAAGTGATTGACAAGCTAACTCAAGCTGGCGTACCTGTCGTAGGGCATTTAGGTCTTACCCCGCAATCAGTTGCAGTATTAGGCGGTTATAAAGTTCAAGGTAAAGATGCCAAAGCCGCTCAAAAATTAATAGATGATGCATTGGCGGTTGAACAGGCGGGTGCTTTTGCCCTTGTTCTTGAATGTGTTCCAAAACAATTAGCTGAAGCTATTAGTGAAAAACTTTCGATTCCGACCATCGGAATTGGAGCTGGTCGAGAAACAGATGGCCAAGTGTTGGTATATCATGATTTAGTCGGTTATGGATTTCATAGAGTTCCTAAATTTGTTAAACAATATACCAGAGTTTCTGATCAAATTGAAGCTTCCATACGATCTTATGTGGAAGATGTTAAGGAGCAAAAGTTTCCAGAGGATAAACATAGCTTTACGATGAAAGAGGAGCAACTCGCCTCCTTATATGGAGGGAAAGTATGAAAGTAATACGTACTGTCAACGAGATGCAACAATACATGAGGAAAAGAAAGCAACAAGGTGACACCGTTGGGTTTGTGCCGACTATGGGCTATCTTCATGAAGGTCATTTGTCATTAATGGATTATGCGAAAGAACAAAGTGATTTCGTTGTCACAAGTATATTTGTAAATCCGTTACAATTTGGTCCGAATGAAGATTTTGATCAATACCCAAGGGATTTTGAGCGTGATGAACAACTTGCAAGAGAGCATGGAACGGATCTTCTTTTCTATCCTTCTATTGAAGAGATGTATCCAAAGAATGATGGCGTAATGTTAAAAGTTCACGCTAGGACAGATGTGCTATGTGGAGAAAAGCGTCCTGGACACTTTGATGGGGTCGTGACCGTTTTAACAAAGCTTTTTCATATCATTCAACCTGATCGTGCTTTTTTCGGCTTAAAGGATGCCCAGCAGGTTGCGATTGTTGACGATTTAATACATTCGTACTTTTTCCCTATCGAGCTCATAGGATGTCCAACCGTTCGAGAAGAGGATGGACTTGCAAAGAGTTCAAGGAATGTAAACCTAAGTGAAAGTGAACGTGAGGAGGCACCGAAGTTGTATCAGCTACTTCTACATGCGAAAGAACAAGCTGTTAATGGTGCCGATCCTAAGGTTGTTGAAGGTGATTTATTGAAAGGTTTGAAGGAAGTACGATATGGTCATGTGGATTATGTCCAAATTCTATCGTACCCTGACCTTGAACCTATCAAAACGTTTCATCAAAAAACAATCATTGCATTAGCTTACAAATTCGAAAATGTACGATTGATTGATAATATAATTGTTGATGAACAGCATTGAAAGGGGAATGCACAACCATGTTTCGCACAATGATGAAAGCGAAAATTCATAGAGCAAGAGTTACTGAAGCAAATTTGAACTATGTAGGGAGTATTACGATTGATGAGGATATTCTTGATGAAGTAGATATGCTTCCAAATGAAAAGGTTCAAATCGTAAATAACAATAATGGCGCACGCCTTGAGACATATATCATTCCTGGTGAACGCGGGAGTGGGACGATTTGTTTAAATGGTGCAGCTGCAAGGCTTGTACAAGAAGGCGATGTAATCATCATACTGAACTATACGATGATGACCGAGGAAGCAGCAAGAGAGCATCAGCCTGTTGTGGCCATTATGGATGAGAACAACCGAATTATTGAGAAAATATCAGCCGAACCTGCTTCGACAATCTTGTAAAATAAAAGATCGATCCAACATTGGATTGATCTTTTTCATTTGCGAACGATAGCCGGAATTTGTAGGATCGATTATAGGTTTCATTGGAGTCTCCATTGCAGAAACCCGAATGGAAGCGTAAAATAAGAAGAAGTGATTTAGGATAACTTTATCCCTAGGGCGTAGAATCGACGTAGTGGAAAAGTGTAAGAAATCAGTATAAGTGCACAAGCTTGTTACTACGGAAGAATTGGCATCGCACGAAGGAAAAGTATACTTTTTCGAGGAACTAAGGCTCAGCTACGCTTTGCCAAGTTTGCTTTATACGTGAATAGGATAACTTTTCCCAAAGGTGTAAGATCGACGTAGTGGAAAAGTTTAGGAAATCAGTATAAGTGCAACTAAGGATCAGCCTTCGCAAGGCTTGGCTGAACCTAGTTTTCTTTATACGTGAATTGGATAACTTTTCCCAAAGGTGTAAGATCGACGTAGTGGAAAAGTGTAAGAAATCAGTATAAGTGCAACTAAGGCTCAGCCTTCGCAAGGCTTGGCTGAGCCTAGTTTTCTATATACGTGAATAGGATAACTTTTCCCAAAGGTGTAAGTTCGACGTAGTGGAAAAGTGTAAGAAATCAGTATAAGTGCAACTAAGGCTTAGCTACGCTTTGCCAAGTTTGCTTTATGAGGTGAAGGAACAATGAATAACCGCTATGTCGTGTTAGATTTAGAAACTACTGGACACTCTCCTAAAAATAAAGACCGAATTATTCAAATTGGTCTCGTTGTCATAGAAGAAAATGAAATTGTTGATCGGTTCTCCTCATATATAAACCCAGGCATACCCATTCCAACATTTATCACTTCATTGACTGGCATTAATGGTGAAATGGTTGACGATGCACCACTTTTTGAAGATGTTGCACCAAGATTATTAAAGATTTTAGACGGTGCGTGGTTAGTGGCGCATAATATAAAATTTGATCTTGGGTTCTTAAATGCTGAACTTGAGAAAGCAGGTTATTTTGAATGGAGAGGCATGATGTTAGATACAGTTGAGCTCACTAGAATGCTCATGCCAAACCTTGATTCTTATAAGCTCTCGCAACTATCTGAATCGTTGTCCTTAGCGCACGAGAACCCACATCAAGCGGATAGTGATGCCGAAGCAACCGGACACCTGCTTACGCAATTAATAAACAAGCTTAACGAACTCCCATTGCTCACTTTGCAACGTTTATTACCACTTGTGAAGGGGATGCATAGTGATGTGGCTGAACTTGTTCAAGATCAAATTGATCAGAAGCTCGTACAGCTTGAAGATGAGGAGCCTCTCTTAGAAACGTTTCGGCAGCTTGTCCTAAAAAAGATGAATGAGAATGGACTAGACCAAGAATTGATAGATGATTCTATTTCACATCATTCGATAGAGGAACAGCTTGAAAAGTCATTTCCGAATTATGAAAAACGAGCGGGCCAGGTCAAAATGATGGACGTAGTTGAACAATCTTTGACGGATGGCCAGCATGCACTTATTGAAGCAGGTACAGGCATTGGAAAGTCATTAGGGTATTTGATTCCTGGTTTAATCAATGCTAGAAAAACGGGTAGACCACTTGTTGTAAGTACGCATACGATTCAGCTTCAAGAACAGCTGCTTGACAGAGATATTCCATTACTCCAGAAAATGGTTCCTTTTGAGTTTAAAGCGACTGTGTTAAAGGGGCGTAATCACTACTTATGTTTACGCAAGTTTGAACAGCAGCTTGATGAGATATATGACAATAATTATGATGTGTTGCTAGCTAAAGCACAGCTACTCGTTTGGCTGACAACGACCGAGGAAGGCGATATTGAAGAATTGAATCTCCCTTCAGGTGGACAGCTATTTTGGCATCAAGTAAAGAGTGATGCAAATTCTTGTCTTAACCATAAATGTCCTTGGTTTTCGAGGTGCTTCTATCACCGTTCGAAGCGAGAAGCTCACGATGCAGATATTATTATTACGAATCATGCCCTTTTATTTACAGACTTAGTGAATGACCACGCTTTAATTCCGGCTTACCAAGAAGCAATTATTGATGAGGCCCATCATTTAGATGATGTGGCAAGTGATCATTTTGGTCTTCAAACAGACTATTTTTCTTTCCATCGGTTAGTTGAAAGGTTAGGTACATCTGAAGATCTAAACGTGAACATGTTGCTTAAGCTAGAAGGGGTTTTAAAAACAGCAGACGTAGCGTTTAATAAGGGACCTTTTATTGAAAATCTCAGAAATTTGAAGATGGAAATCGACCAACTCTTTAGTATGATGAAATCCTATGTCACGTCTAAAGGTCAAAAAAAATCTGAGGTAGGTAAAATCAATTTCCGCTTCACGATTGATCAAATAGATCCTAGTTGGTATCAAGAATTAAAAGAGGTTTTCGCAAGATGCCAGTTAATGATCAATGATTTACTCAAAGATCTAAGAGACTTGATAAAGAAAGCACAAAAAAAAGAAGAGCATTTGAATGTTCAGCAAAAGGGAATACTTGTTGATTACACAGGTTTGATTAACCGAATAGATGAAGAGCGAAATACATTAGCCCATATGCTCTTATCCAACAATGAAGAGGATGTTTGTTGGATCGAAACAGACTCTGGTGGAGCCAAAAATGCGATCTCTATTTTCAATCAGCCAATTGATATTTCAGACCGGTTATCTTCTGATTTCTTTGCAAAGAAAAATAGTATTATTCTTACATCAGCAACGTTAACGATTCGTGATCGTTTTACTTTTGTAAGGAAGCGGCTTGGAATGGACGAAGACACGCTTACAATCCAACTTCCGTCACCATTCGACTATAAGAACCATTCGAAAATTATGATCCCTACTGATTTACCAATGATTAAGGATGTATCAACGGATTCATATGCTTCCACCATTGCAGCCTCAATTAATCGGATTGCACATATAACGGATGGCCGAATGCTCGTGCTATTTACAAGCTATGACATGTTAAAGAAAACGTACTTTGCCTTTAAGGAATACGCTGAACCTGAAGACTTTTCACTGATTGGTCAAGGGATTGATAGCGGGAGTAGAGCAAGACTTACGAAAAATTTCAAGCAGTTAGATCGTGCTGTGTTGTTTGGCACGAGCAGCTTCTGGGAAGGTGTCGATATACCAGGAAACGACTTAACCTGCTTAATCATTGTTCGTCTACCATTTAACCCGCCAGATAATCCTGTGATCGAAGCAAGAAGTGAACAGCTACGAAAGCAAGGGAAAAGCCCTTTTATGGAGCTCTCTCTCCCACAAGCAATCATTCGGTTTAAGCAGGGTTTTGGTCGGTTAGTCCGATCTTCTACTGATAAAGGAGCAGTATTTGTGTTTGACCGTAGGATCGTGACAACAAAATATGGTAATTTATTTCTACGATCACTACCTGACGTCCCTGTCCAACAAGGGACCGTTGATGAATTATTAGATGACCTAAAATACTTTATCGATTAAGAAATGTCTTACAGCATACACTAGCATTAAGAACACCGTACAATCGGAGGGATCGCTCGTGTATGCAAAGACATTGATGGTGTTTTGCTTATTTTTATTTATGTTAGTCATCAGTACAATTCCGGTTGAGAATGAACCGGTTCTTTTTATGGCGACGGAAACGGAAGGCAATGCCATTAAAGACTTAGACTTGAATTTGAGTAAAAAAGATATCGCAGTCTCATTTCTTGAACTCGAGAGTGGTGAGGCAACCCTTTTACAAGATAGTAATGGGCGAAGCATCTTAATTAATACTGGTGGTAAACAATCTATTGACAAATTCAAGCAACAAATGAAAATATTCAACGTCAATCAACTGGATGCTGTTTTTCTAACGAATATGGAGAGTCAATATACCGGGAACCTTGAATGGCTTTTGAAAGAGAATAAAGTGAAAGAGGTCTATGTATCTGAAACGATGATAGATAATATTCATGGCATGTTCGATTTGAAAGATGTAAAAGTAAACGCACTCACAGTTGGATTGAGGATGAAAATATTCAACAAAATTAGCCTCACTGTACCCTATATAGAGTCAAGGAAAGATTATGATCTTGGGGGGCTAACGATCTCGTTGAAATATGGGGAACATACATTTTTGTTTATGGGTGTTTCGAATGCGAAGGCAGATCATGCGCTTATTAAGAGTGGACGTTTAAATATTTCTTTACTTAAGGTTGGTGGATTCGGTCATTACTTTGGCACAAGCGAAGAATTGATCCAACATATCAACCCACAGGTTGCGGTTATCTTCAAAAAAAGCGAATATACACCTAGTGACGAAGTATTGAACAGATTGGATAATCATTGGGTGGAAATTTTGAAGCCATATGATCAAGGTATTGTCATGGTTAAGTGGAATGATCAGGCGTATGAAATTACACAAGTTCCGTTATCGACACCTGAAATGGCGTCTGTTTTGAAATAGGTGTTGAAATACATTATGATATAGTTGAAAATAACAACTAGGATTAGACTAGTGCTATTGTTTGGTTATGATTGAAATTTACAAAAAAACTATAAAAAAAGGGGTGCCCCGATGAATCTAAATGGGTCACCCTTAAAAAGTGTAGGGAAGGAAAAAATACAGCCAAACAATGACTGCTTTTCGTTTGATATCTATATTCTACCCATAAACAAAATTGCTTATGAGTTGTAAATAAGAAGAAATAATGGGGTGATCAAGTAATGGAAAGCAAAATAGAAATTGTATCAACAGTGAAAGTTCAGTTTTCTGCGGACTTGTATAAAATAGTTGATGCGTTAAATCGAACATTGAAACACGACGATATGATGTTTGGGTTAGCGCTAGATCCAGAAGATCACGATAAAATGGTATTTACCATCTATCGTACATAGGTGATAAAATGAAGAGAATATTATGGCTTTCAGGAATCTTTGTATTAGGGACCTTTATCCTTGGCATTTCTTATTATTATTATGTGTGGAATGAACACGGAGATGAGCAGAATAAAAGTATTGCATATGCGAAAAACAACTACGAAATAAGTGATGTAATTGAAGCCAATCATTACTATGGATCATATGGGGCTTTCGATGTCATATCTTCTACGGTCAATGGGAAGAAAACATTTATATTCGTACCATTGGACAAAAAAGGTGAAAGTGTCAGCATTAATGCTGAAGATGGATGGAGTAAACAAAAGGTAAGCCAATACGTCCAACAGGAGTTACAACCCGATCATCTCATTTCAATTAATTTAGGGTTGGAGAAGTATAAAGAAACATCTTCTTTTACGCCTGTATGGGAAATTGTTTATAAGAACAAAGGGAATCAATATACGTTCCACTACATTCGATTTGATGATGGAACGTTCTTCAAAACATATAAAATGAAACAATCGTGAACCATTCTAATTCGTGGAGGTCGTAAAATGAATTTAGCAAAGCGAGTAAAAGCATTGACACCATCAAGTACATTAGCAATCACAGCAAAGGCGAACGCATTAAAAGCAGAAGGTCATGACGTAATTGCGCTTGGAGCAGGGGAACCTGATTTCAACACGCCGATCCACATTATTGAACATGCAGAAAAAGCAATGCGAGAAGGAGGAACGAAATATACGCCTGCAGGCGGTCTTCTCCAGCTAAAGAATAGTATCGTTCGAAAACTTCAACAAGATCAACAGCTTGAATATGATCCAAGTGAAGTAATTGTAACGACTGGTGCAAAGCATGCTCTATATTCATTATTCCAAGTGTTGCTTGACGAAGGGGATGAAGTAATTGTCCCTACACCTTATTGGGTAAGTTATCCTGAGCAAGTCAAATTAGCTGGTGGAAAACCTGTACTCGTAGAAGGAAAAGAAGAAAATGGCTTCAAAATCACACCTGATCAGCTTGAAAAATCAATTAGTGAAAACACGAAAGCAATGATTATTAATTCACCATCTAATCCAACGGGTGCAATTTATTCAGAAGAAGAGCTAGAAGCACTAGGTAAAGTATGTGTGGAGCACGACATTTTAATTGTTTCTGATGAAATTTATGAAAAGCTCACTTATTTCGGTGAGAAACATACATCAATCGCGCAATTGTCTGAAGAGATCAAAAAACGCACGATGATCATTAATGGCGTATCTAAATCTCATTCAATGACGGGATGGAGAATCGGGTATGCAGTTGGGGATCGTGATATTATCCAAGCAATGACGAACTTAGCAAGTCATAGCACATCCAACCCAACTTCAATTGCACAGTATGGAGCGATTGCTGCCTACGACGGTCCGCAAGAACCTTTACAAGAGATGAAAGAAGCATTTGAAGGACGTTTGAACAAAGTATACGACGAGCTTGTGCAAATACCAGGGTTTAAATGTGAAAAACCAAAAGGAGCATTTTACCTTTTCCCTAATGTAACAGAAGCAGTTAGGTTAACAAGATTTGAATCTGTCGACAAATGGGTAGAGGCTATCCTAGAATATGAAAAAGTAGCACTCGTACCAGGAAGTGGCTTCGGATCACCAGATAATGTCCGTTTATCATATGCAACATCACTAGAGGTGCTTGAAGAAGCATTGGATCGTATTAGAAGCTTCATGGAGAAGCACCAAAAATAGGAGTCGGTTGTGTATCGCCTCTCGATTATGTACAATATAAAAAGCTGAACAGAAGATCATTAATATAGGTTCTTATTGGGTGGAGGGAATAGTGTGAAAACCACAGTACAATTGTTAAAAAATCATATCGACGAAGAAGTGAAAATTGGCGCATGGCTAGCAAACAAACGCTCAAGCGGAAAAATCGCTTTTCTACAATTACGAGATGGAACAGGATTCGTTCAAGGCGTAGTTGTGAAAAGTGAAGTAGAAGAAAGTGTTTGGAATGACGCAAAATCAGTCACGCAAGAATCAAGCCTTTATGTGACAGGTACCGTACAAAAAGATGATCGCTCTCCAACAGGAGTTGAGCTAGTCGTTTCGAAAATTGAAGTCATCCATGAAGCGGTAGACTATCCGATAACGCCAAAAGAGCATGGCACTGAATTCTTGATGGACAACCGCCATTTATGGCTACGATCTAAGAAGCAGCATGCGATTATGCGAATACGAAATGAAATCATTCGTGCTACATATGAATTCTTTAATAAAGAAGGATTCTCAAAAATAGACCCACCGATTCTCACAGGGAGTTCTGCTGAAGGCACGACTACGTTGTTCCACACACGCTATTTTGATGAAGACGCATATTTATCTCAGAGTGGACAACTTTACATGGAAGCAGCAGCGATGGCATTTGGTAGAGTATTTTCATTTGGTCCTACATTCCGTGCTGAGAAATCTAAAACACGTCGTCACTTAATAGAGTTTTGGATGATTGAGCCGGAGATGGCATTTGTTGAACACGATGAGAGCCTTGAAATACAAGAACAATATGTTTCTTACTTGGCAAAATCGGTACTAGAAAATTGTAAAATTGAATTGAATACATTAGGTCGAGATCTTTCCATGTTAGAAAAAATTCAAGCACCTTTCCCACGTATCTCTTATGATGATGCGATTAAACTCCTTAAAGAAAAAGGGTTTGACGATATTGAGTGGGGAGAGGATTTCGGAGCTCCGCATGAAACGGCTATTGCTGAAAGCTTTGATATGCCTGTATTCATTACGAATTATCCGAAAGATATAAAGGCATTTTACATGAAGCCAGACCCTGAGCGTGAAGATGTTGTTCTCTGTGCGGATTTGATTGCTCCTGAAGGTTATGGTGAAATCATTGGTGGTAGCCAGCGAATCGATGATTTAGAATTGATGAAGAAACGTTATGAAGAGCATGACCTATCTCCAGAAGCATATGAGTGGTATTTGCAGTTGCGTAAATATGGCAGTGTACCACATTCAGGATTCGGACTCGGACTTGAACGAACAGTCGCCTGGCTTTCAGGCATCGAACACATCCGGGAGGCAATACCATTCCCACGTTTGTTAAATCGCTTATATCCATAAAGAGAATCCGCCTCCGTAATTGGAGGCTTTTCTTTTTTATGGAGATAAAGGCTTAATCCCAACATATCTCGAGTAGAAAGATAGAATAAGTTGTGAATACGGCTAAAATACCGCTGTTGACCATTTTGATTTGTTATAATGTATGGGAGGTGTAAGAAATGAAAAAAGAGAGTTTTATCAATTGGATGGATATGGGTAATATTTCAATCCCTAATGCATTGTTAATGAATTATACCCGCTTGGGTCTAGATGAACAGGAAATGATGGTGTTGGTACATATGCATTCTTTCATCGAATCCGGAAATTTCTTTCCGACTCCTGGCCAGCTTTCGGCAAGAATGACGATATCTGCACAACAATGTATGCAAGTGCTTAGAACATGCATACAAAAAGGCATGCTGAAGATTGAAGAACAGGAAGACACCGTTCAAAGGATTTATTCGGAAACGTATACACTCCGTCCTCTTTGGGAAAAAATGATTCGCCTGTTGGACGAAGAAAATGTGGAGCAACAACAAGAGAAACAGCAACACGAAGAGATGCAAATCTACACATTAATGGAAAAGGAGTTCGGTCGTCCACTTTCCCCAATAGAATGTGAAACGTTATCAATGTGGTTAGACCAAGACGGTCATGAACCGTCAATTATTGTTGCTGCACTTAAGGAAGCTGTTCTTTCAGGAAAGTTAAATTTCAGATATATTGATCGAATTTTATTTGAATGGAAAAAGAATGGTGTCCGAACAGTAGATCAAGCCAAACAATATGGTGAGAAATTTAGACAACAGCGCTATAAGCGGCCTAACACAAATAATACGAGCAATAATGACTCAGAAAACAAAGATTTCCCTTACTATAATTGGTTGGAACAATCCTAATAAAGGATGAGATAGATCATGTTAACTAAAAAACAAATTCGAGAAGTACTAGATGAAATGGGGAACATGTTTCCCGAAGCGCATTGTGAGTTGACTCACTCTAATCCATTTGAGCTAGCGATTGCTGTGCTGTTGTCTGCACAATGTACAGATGCTCTCGTAAATAAAGTGACGCCTGGTTTGTTTCAAAAATACAAATCACCAGAAGATTTCTTAGCCGTTCCTCTTGAAGAATTACAGCAAGATATCCGATCAATCGGTTTATATCGGAATAAGGCGAAGAATATTAGAAAATTATCTGAGATTGTTATCCACAAACACGGTGGAGAGATCCCTAAAGATCGTGATCAGCTAGTTGAACTGCCAGGAGTAGGGCGCAAAACAGCAAATGTCATTGTTTCGGTTGCTTTTGGTGTACCTGCCATTGCTGTAGATACCCATGTTGAACGCGTTTCTAAACGATTAGGTCTTTGCAGATGGAAAGATAGCGTATTAGAGGTTGAAAAAACTTTGATGAGAAAAATACCAGAAGAGGAATGGTCAGAGACACATCATCGCCTAATCTTTTTCGGCCGGTATCATTGTAAGGCACAAAGACCACAATGTACGGTTTGTCCGTTGTTGTATTTATGCCGTGAAGGACAAAAACGTATGAAGAAAGTAAAAGAGAATGTCTGAGAAATGTATAGGTATCCCTAGCTCATTTCAAAATACATTCTTTTTTCCATGCGATCATTTATGCTACTGCAGTGATAAGAACTTACTAGAACTAGCGGAAACTCCTTTCTTAGTAGACATATTGGTTATGATGGACAAACGCAATAAGGATGAAGTTGACTTTAACAAACTGGTTCAACACGTCTTTAAACTTTGGAAAGTCCAGAAAGTTGAAATATCAAAACACTTTAAAGCACGTGATCGAAAGTCAGCTAAACCTTTGATGATAGAGGGGATCGGTTGGTTTGTTAATTTAATGTTCTGGACGAATGATCAATTGCTGACTAGATTAACCGAGATTACTGATGACGCTGCCCATTTACTACTAAAACCAGTGAACGCTAAAGAACGTCTTTCCTATATTTTTCAATTCCCCGATCAATTCCATGCATTCATCCAACTATCTGAGCTTTATGAAGAATTAGAGAAGCAATGGTACATTGCGATTCGAAAAAAACAGCATATAGACAAGAAATGAACACATAGGATAATAGCATGACTACGCCGGCGGGAGGGGTTGTTCATGCAAATCCATGTTGTTAGACAAGGTCAATCATTATGGGGGATTTCTCAGCTGTATGGTATACCGTGGCAAAATATCGTTGAATTAAATGGGCTCGAAAATACCGATCAACTAGCAATAGGTCAGACGCTACTCATTCCAACTCGAAATAAGTATACAGTACAACCAGGAGATTCTTATTTTAGTATTTCACAAAAGACTGGCGTCTCAGTTACGGAGCTCAAAAAGGCGAATGCTCAAATAGAAGGTTCTGTTCTTTATCCCGGTCAAGTTTTAACAGTCCCAGCTAAACCTAAGACAACGACACTTGTAAATGCTTATGCAGAGCCCTATGAGAAATCGGTAAATAATGCGAAAACAGCAGGAGATACACTAAGTTGGTTATCTGTATTCAGTTATCATGTTGATGCAAAAGGTAATCTAAACCCACTCGATAATGATCAATCTTTAATAGACGTAGCAAAAGCAAACAATGTTAAGCCTGTTATGACCATAACGAATATTAAAGAAGGTGCTGAATTTGACACTGAGCTCGCCACAACCATCTTAAGTAGCGATCAAGTTCAAAATACACTCATATCCAATATCGATAAAGAAATGAAAGCGAAAGGTTATAAAGGGGTAAATGTGGACCTTGAGTTTTTAGGGAAAGAAAATAAAGAACGCTATAATAATTTCTTAAGAAAACTAGTGAAAAAAATGAAACCACAAGGGTATGTCGTTTCTACAGCTGTTGCACCTAAGGTAAAAGCAGACCAAAAAGGTGTCTTATACGAAGGTCATGATTATAAGGCACATGGTGAAATCGTCGATTATGTGGTCATCATGACATATGAGTGGGGATGGAGCGGAGGTCCTCCAATGCCTGTGAGTCCATTACCTGAAGTTGAAAAAGTTCTCAAATATGCACTTACAGAAATTCCAAAAGAAAAAGTAGTGATGGGTGTCAATTTGTATGGGTATGATTGGACATTACCTTATGTTGAAGGTGGTAAATTTGCAAAAGCGCTAAGCGTACCCCAGGCGACAAGGCTAGCCTATACAATGAAAACAGAAATTCAGTACGATCAAGATTCACACGCACCCTTCTATACGTATTATGATAAAGAAGGGAAAGAGCATATTGTATGGTTTGAGGATCTGAGAAGTATGGCTGCGAAATTTGAATTGATAAAAAAGCTTGGAATTGCTGGGATGTCATTTTGGAATCTTGCTTTTCCATATACACCAATTTGGTCATTAATTAAAGACCGGTTTAATGTAAAAAAGTAAAATAACATAAAGAAGGACTGACAATTGTCAGTCCTTTCTTTACAGCTATTACGCTGCTTCTCTTGAGTTAGTAGGGGGTAGGCTTATACCTAATGGACCCGAATCGTCTTCGTCTCCTGAGTCTCCATCTCCGGAATCTCCTGAACCATCGTTACCTTCTCCAGGTTCGTTACCCGGCTCACCGGTATCTCCACCGTTTTCACCAGGTGTTCCTTCGTCACCGGAGCCTGTATCTCCCTCTTCATCGTTAGCGTCTTCATCTTTCTTATCTTTCTTATCTTTTTTATCCTTTTTGTCTTTCTCTTTTTCATCTTGTTGATCAGTCGTCGTTACCTCAACCGTTGCAGGTTCACTTTCCTTGCTATTCTTTTCATCTACAGCAACAACTGCAAAGGTAATCGTTGCGCCAGGAGATAGGTTTTCGACAACGAGTTCAGTCTCCTTTTGCTTCGTTAATTCTTGGAATCCACTTCCATCGATCGAATACATAATCTTAAATGTAATACCTTTCTCAATCATTTCTTTTGGATACTTCCATTTGAGTTTAGCTTCCTGTTTCTTTTCATCATAATCAGCTTGTAAACCTTGAGGTGACTCTAGTTTAAAGAATTCTTCTGAAACATCAGGTAGGCTAGTGCCTTTAACCGCTAGCTCGCGAATAATTTTATCTTTAGGCGTAAATTCGCTAGCTCGTTTGCCAGTCCCTTTTTCAATGTTTACTTCGACTACTGACTTCGGACGTTTCCAGTCAGAATTTTTCAAATCTGCACTTGCTTTCTCCATCACATAATCGAAGATCAGCTTGGAATAGTCATCCGTGTCTCTCGTTAAGTATAGTGGATTACCTTCTTCATCTGTTTTACCGTTGTACCCTGTCCAAACCGCCATGGAAAGTTCAGTTGAGTATCCAGCAAACCAAGCATCTTTCGTCTGTCCTTCGAATTCAGGTCCTTCATCTTTACTAAAGTTTGTTGTACCTGTTTTACCGGCAACCGGGAACTTCAAATTCACGTGATCTTTTGCTGTTCCTTTCGTGATAACATCCTTCAACATATCCGTAACCATGTATGCTGTGTAGTCCTCCATAACAGGGTTAGGATCTGCTTCATGCTTAATTTCTCGACCATCAGGGAATTTGATTTTAGTCACCGTGTAAGGTTTGTTGTAGACCCCTTCATTACCGAATGCAGCATATGCAGCTGCCAGATCCATAGGTGACGGGCTCTTTCTGAAACCACCGATGGCATAAGCAGGGCTATAATGTTTGTCTTCAATTTCGATCCCGAGGTTTCTTGCAAATTCCTTGGACTGATCCGGATCTACCTCTTGCCATGTACGAATAGCAGGTAGATTGTATGATTCATACAAGGCTTTACGTATCGACATATCGCCATGATGCTTATCGTCGTAGTTGTGAAACTCATGTCCATCGACAACAAGTTTATCATCACTGACTTCCTTGAACGTTGGCCATTTTAAGAATTCTATCGCTGGTCCATAGTCTAGGATAGGCTTGATCGTTGAACCTGGTTGACGCGTATCCATTTGGGTTGCGTAAAAGGCACTTGAAGTACTCTTTCTACCACTACCAATCGCGCGAACTGCACCTGTTTTTGTATCAGTAACCACGAGTCCACCTTGTAAGTTTTCCTCTTTAATAATGTTGTTTGTATAAAGCGCTTCTTGTACAGCTCTTTGAGCATTTGGATCTAATGTAGTATGAATTTCTAAACCAGATGTGTAAACTTCTCCAGTATCTTCAAATCCAGCCATTTTTGCTGCATCTTTAACGACTTGAGCTTTAAATGTCTCAAATGAATCTTTTTCAGATTCAACTTCGTTCTTACTCACATAATCTGCGACTTTAATGGCTTTCGCTTTATTCATTTCTTCCTTCGTAATATATCCGTATTTCTCCATTTGAGAGAGTACTACATTTCTGCGTTTTTCAGCTTTCTCAGGATTTTCTAAAGGATTATAAGTAGAAGGTGCTTTTGGCAGTCCAGCTAATAAAGCAGCTTCATGTAGTTCTAAGTCTTGAATATCTTTATCAAAATAAGTCTTTGCAGCAGTAGCCACACCATTCGCACGTTGACCATAAAAGATTTTGTTCAAATAGATTTCGAATATTTGATCTTTAGAGAAGCGTTGTTCAAGCTTAATGGCAAGATATGCTTCCTTAATCTTTCGAGTTAATTTCTTATCGTGCGTTAATAATGTATTTTTGATAACTTGTTGGGTGATCGTACTACCACCTTGAGAACCAAATCCACCAGTCACGTTCGCAACTGCTGCGCCACCTATTCGACGGATATCTATTCCAAAGTGGTCATAGAATCTGACATCTTCTGTAGCAATGACAGCGTCTTTCATGACTTGTGGAATTTCATCGAAATTAGCTCTTATTCGTTTTTCATCATTATTGAGCATTCCGAACTCGTTTCCATCCTTATCAAATATCTTTGAAGAAACAGGTGTTTCAAGCTCTTTAGGATCGAGTTCTGGTGCCTGGCTAATCACAGCGAAAACAGCAATTGCACCAGCTGTGACGCCAATTAGTCCGAGGACAATCAGGATCGATATAATCCTTTTCATCATACTTTTGTCCGGCTTATTCGGTCCTTTTTTGTTTTTCGTAGAAGACGATTGCTTTCGTCTTTGTTGTCGAGAATTGTAATTATCACTCATCGTTGTTCCTACCTTTCTAAACGATACATACCGTCATAACATTCGAATGAAACTCACTGTTTATTACCCCTTAAACATCTGGGAAAAACAATTCGTCAATGATTTTTAAATAATCAATTCGTGGGTTGAATCCCAATTGGATCGGGCTTCCAAAGTTCTCGAAGTAAGATTTAGGAATTGATTTCCGACCCCCGTTTTGTTGGCCATCCCAAAAATCGAATAAATGCTTCGCATCTAAAAAATAAATGTCTTGAGTGCTTTTAAAATGAACTAAAATAAATGAAATACCATCCTGTTTAATCACCCGTTTCATGTGATCAATTTGATGCTGGTGGAAGTTAGTTAACGGAAAGGATGTTTTGTTTCTTGTTTCCTTTGCCTCGAAGTCTATATATTTTCCCCTATATACACCGTTATAATCCGTTGTTGAAGGTTGTTTGAAATAGGCTTCTTTAATGACCGCAGCACTTCTTTTCGGATAATCCACTGAAACGATTTGTACAGGAGTAGGTTTTTTGTGAATAACTGACTTGCCAGACTGCAAATAATAGGAATTGGAATGGTTGATATCCTCTTCAAATGTCATCCCGCGGTTAGCGTAAGACCTTTCATCTTTCGTTTCTAGTTTTGATGATGAAGATGTAACAGGCCGCTGGATGGATTCGGTTGATTTTCGATTCGGATAACGGAAATTCAAATGGTTCACCGCCCTTCCAACATCATAATTAAGTCAATCATCTATCATTCTAGACGATTGGAAATAGAAATGGTTTCATCTAATCAATAATTTTAATCTTACGAAACACATGTATAAAAATATACCACATTTACGGTGAATGTCGAGTAAAGCGAGTAGGGTTTACGAACTTATGTTTGTTGGAAGGGGACATTTATGAAAAGAAGCTCGTTTATGTCAGAAGCAAACCGTCGTTTCCAGACAGATCAACTTAGCATTGAATCGATCCTTATTGAGTATATCAACCGTCAAACAAAAAAGTGGAACGTAGATAACATCTCACGAACACTCGCCTATCAGTCTTTTTATCGTCATAATAAGGAAATTCTTTGGCCGTTTCTTGCGAGTATGGTTTCGCGAAATGCAGGCTGGAATATGACAGACTTACAAATATATGAATTTCGTCAAATTTTATCACCTGAAAAGAGATATTCCATATTTCAAACATATGAACGCGCAAATTGGCTCATCTTCTCGGACGCTTATCCGCAGCTATTGTTATATGAAGTATCTAAACAAATAGGAGAACCACTTTTTCATTTGTTAGATGAATTTAACGTTTCATCGTTCATGAAAAAAGAGTGGGAGACTTATTGGCTTGATCGAGATCAGAAAAGGATTGATCAAGCACTGATTATTAATGAACAGAACGTCATACAATTACCGGTTATAGAAAATGACGAATTAGATCAAAAAGTGCTATCCACAGTCCCATTTTGGTTACAGGACAGATTTCATTTTAGTACTGTTCTATTCCCTACAATACAAGGTGAACTGTACGGGTTATCGGTTCATGGTTTCAAGAAGTTAAAGAACCGCATTGCATTAGGGAAGAGGTTGTTGAAGATTTTGTCGGAACACGATCTAAGGCAGGCAATTTGTTTATTCGCACAACGTACTGAACCTACTGGTGCAAGAGTGGATTATGAACAGTATTTGCAACGAGTGAGGAGAGGACACCGCCTTCCTTTAAGAGTGATGTATCCGATTATCAACCATCATAGGAGACCATCTGAAGATTGGTCAATAGATCGTCCGCCGACTAAACAATATTTTAAAGATGTGGAACTACCCAAAAAGATCAAGCTGAACGATTGGTATGAACATAAAAGATTGGAGTTATATATGCTTAGTAAGTTAACAACACTTTAAGGAAAATTTCGAAAAAAGCAAACAAGACCCAGTAGAAAACGCTACTTGGTCTCGTAAAATTGCAGGAAGGATCAAACATGCGCCGGACACTCGATTTATGTGGCAGGCCGATTAGGTCCCTCTAGCTTCTTATCACCATAACCCGTCTGTTTTTCTTGTTGTGTGTGCTTTTGATCACCTTTATTAGGTCCACGTCGTTTCGTCAAATGAATCACCTCCTAAGGATTAGTATGGTATTCAAATGATTGACTATACAGTCCTTTATCTCTGTCGAATTCAAGCGTATTTTTGATAATTCCACTTTCTTTGCCGAACGGATACTAGTTTTGTCATGCCTAAAGGGAAAAGGTAAAATCCCCTAGAATAGGTAACATACTATTAAATCGGGAGGTCCGTACTATGGATAAATTGGTGAAAACAAAAGTGGTATCAAAAAGACTTAATGTGAATCCGACGACCATCCAGCGCTGGGTGAAGTATTTTGATATTCCTTGCCCGAAGAACGATCACGGACACTATTTATTCCGACAAGTTGACATTGAACGGTTAGAAGAAATACAAGTACTGTTGCAACAAGGGTTACAAATGAGTGATATTAAACAGCAAGAGGTGGCTGATGTTAAGCCTCAAAATAAAAAGGGCGATGGTTTGAAAGAAATGGATGCGTATTTCCATCAAATGCAAGAACAGTTGAATGGATTGGAGTCCAAAGTATCTCAGAAAGCGGATGAGGTTCTTTCTTACCAAGTGATGCAACATAGAAAAGATATGGATCAGATGGCCACTCGTCTAACGGAGCTTGAAGAGAAAATGCTTGTCTTAGAGGAACAATTATTACTACAAGTAACTGCTACCAATGAAATTCGAACAGAATTTAATCCTACTATGAAGACAAGAAAGCGCAACTGGCTCGTCAGTTTATTTACAATGCAATAAATAAACATAAAGGATAGCGATCTTAGACCTCATTTGATACGATGTAAGGTGTGGGGTGAAAGAATGACTATAGATCAACAAAGACTAAAAACATTGACCAAAGAACTAAGAGACTTAAACAATCAAGCTTATGTTCAATTTACGGAAGATACATTACGTGAAGACTATGAAGTTGACTTTTATGGGCAAGTAAAGCCTTTCGCTGACAAAGTCCAGACTTTAGCAGATGAATGGAAGCCCTTAGCAACAAAATGGGCATTAGCTGAGAAACCTAAATATGTGTATCCAATACAAATTAAAGATACTCATGAAAACATGACGATTGCTGCTGTCCAAGCATTTCAAAAGGATACAAAGGAAAAACGCTTTATTGCGATGACGAAATCAATAGAATATATCCTCGAATCTATCGAGGAACAAGTGTAAAGGAAGCTTGGATGGAAGAAATATTTTCATTCAGGCTTTTTATATCATTAAATTGTAATACCGTTTTTCGGACATGACCTCTTATAGGTCTGTTATAATTGGTACAGCAATACAAGAGAGGGCGTGGCGCGTATGATGGAGTTTCTTTATTTTCCTGAAGATAAGACAGAATATATTCCCTCTGTCACTATGTTAATCATATTTATGGCAGCGGCGATCATAGCAACTATACTTATCCGTAAGCATTCTGCAAAAGAATTGACGAAATTTGAACAAGAGCATCAAAATCATAACGTTGATGAGAATACAAAGAAGAATGATTCTCAAGAAAATCAATAATGGCAAGGGCTGACTGAAATAGGCAGCCTTTTATTTAAAAACGATGTTAAAATTTCACGTACCGTACTAATCAACTTATTTTAAGAATCACCTGATTTAATATAACGACGATCTTTCATGAACAGACGCCAAAAGTATATGAATCCAGGAATTAGAATAGCAAAACCAACGATATAAGATACGAAGAGTGCTCTAAACATGTTAGGGTCTGTAAAGCCTGATTCAATTGTAACAATCGGGTAAACGATATATGGCAGATGACTGACGCCATAGGCATAACTTGCTAATAAATATTGGATGACGATACCGATAACGGCAATCCGAGGAATACGTTTTTTGATCCATAAGACTCCGTAACTTAGTGCGAAAACAACAATAGAAGCAACTAACCAAGCCAATTGATTCATCATGTTCTCATACAGCCAATTTGCTTCAACCTTAATAGCTAACATAATTAATAATGCAAATAGCAAAACGATTGGGCCAAGAATTTGAGCATCTCTTCTGTAAATGATAAATGCTTCGTCATCTCCTGCAACATTGGAATAATCTGATAGTAGGAGAGAGGACAAGAAAAGGGTACTTGAAATAGCGAATCCAAAGAAAGCGTATGTACTCCAATTTTCTAACAAAGCAACAAAACTTAGACTTTCAATACCTCCAGTTGTTTTAATATAACCACCATGGGAAATCGGTAATATTAGAATGAGTAATCCTGGGATCAGAAAACCAGAAATACCTGATACATACGTTAGAAATTTCTCATATTCTTTCGCAGTGTGGGAAAAGACGAGAAAGGCACTCCTTAGTGCAAGTAATAATATAACAAGACTACCTGGGATTAACATGACAGTTCCTAAAGTGTAGGTTGCTCCCGGAAAGAAACTGACCAATGCAACAACGATAAGTACGATAAACACATTGGTTACTTCCCAAGAAGGGGATAGATACTTGTTCGCTATTCGAGTGGCACGCATTTGTCGTTTACCTAAATAAATCATAGACCAAAAACCTGCACCAAAGTCAATGGTGGCCGCAACTGCATAGATGAAGACAAAAATCCAAAGTAATGAAATAGCCAGTAAAGAATCTGTCAAAACGAATCCTCCTATTCTTTAATACGTGCGAGTTCTTGTTCTATTGGATGGCGCCTGAAGTAGTATCTTAATACAAGTACTGTAGCAACCATCAGGATAATATAGATGATGATAAATAAAATGAATAAAGTACCTAGATTGGTAGCGGTCGTTACGACATCTTCCGTTTTGAGAATTCTATAAATGACCCAAGGCTGTCTCCCAGTACATGCGAAAATCCATCCAAACTCTATAGCTAGCATGGCAAGTGGACCCGCAGATATGAATAGTGTCATTAGCCACTTTGGAAACCTGTCTTTCTTGAAAATATGACGGTAGGTGAATCCAACAATTGAAAGGAAGATCAACATCGTACCTATGCCCACCATTGCATTGAATAATGTATGTACAAATAAAGGGGGCCATAATTCTTCTGGATAGTCGTTTAAACCTTTCACTTCTGTATCAAATCGATCTCCTGCAAGAAAGCTAAGTGCCCAAGGAATTTCTATACCCCATTTAACTTCTTGTGTTTCTCTATCTGTAAAGCCACCAACTGCAAGTGGCGCATATCGCTGTGTTTCGAACAACCCTTCTGCTGCCGCAAGCTTTTCTGGTTGATACTTATGAAGAAGTTGTGCGCTTTCATGACCGTTAATTGCTGTTAACAAAGAGAATATTCCGCCGATAACAAGTCCAAGCATTAAAGCTTTTTGATGATACTTATAAGTTCGATTTTGTTTTCGTTCTTTCCACATTTTGAAGGCAGCGATGGACGCAATTACGAAAGCACCTGTCATAAATGCAGATACAGCTACGTGGCCACCTGTCACAAAAAAGCTTGGATTAAAAAATGCAGCCCAAGGATCAATATCTACAAATTGTCCATTCTCAATTCTGAATCCGGCGGGTGTTCCTTCAAAGGCATGGACATTGGTAATTAGTATTCCCGATGCAGCTGCACCAACAAATACGAGGAAGACACTTAATATTCTCATGGTTGGTGTCAAACGGTCTGCAGCATACACATAAATAGACATAAAGAGAGCTTCAAGGAAAAAAGCATAGATTTCAATTTGAAAAGGTAGTGCGATGACTCGTCCTACTACCTCCATAAAGCCTGGCCATAATAGGGATAGCTGAACTCCCGCTATCGTACCTGTTGGTATAGCAACGCCAAGCAGAACTGCAAACCCCTTTGTCCATCGATTTGCCATGATAGCATAATCTCTATCCTTAGTTTTCTGATACATAATTTCTGCAATCAAGATCATAAGTGGGATGCCAACACCCAGTGTCGCATAAATGATATGTACACCCATCGTGGTGCCGAATAAAGACCTTGCAATTAATAAATCGTCCATGTGTAAAGTCCTTTCAACGTAATAGTTAATGGGAGAGACTTTATTATCATGAACATAAAAGTGTTTATTATGCGCATAGAAAAAGGAGTTGTCCTAATGGTCAGCTTTCACCAGCATACTAGTCAGCCCATTTGGTGGTGGTATTTAAAACAGGAATTTTCACGTACCGTATTGAATAGAGGAAATACTACGCAAACAGAGAATTTGGTAGAGAAGAGAGAGGAGGGTCAAGATGGGAGAGTACTTGTACAAATTGATCCCGTATCGTAAGGATTTTATAGATACGATTACCGCTGAAGAAAATCAAATATTAAGTGAGCACTATTCATATTTGGAGCAATTACTTGAGACGAAGGAGTTGGTGCTCGCAGGTCCTTGCTTAGATGGATCATTAGGTATTGTTATCTTAAGAACTCAATCATTTGAACGTGCAGAATCACTTATGAATGAGGATCCGAGTGTTGTAAAAGGGGTTATGAGCGCTTCATTGCACCCTTACCGTGTATCGTTAATGCAATCTGAATAATGAAAATAAAAAGGAGGGAAAGGTTAAATGAAGAATTTTAGTAGCTTTGAAGAATTTTGGCCATTCTACTTACAGCAGCATGCTAAACGAGCCACTCGTGCTTGGCACTTTGTAGGAACGAGTTTAGTGTTCGTTTGCCTAGGTGTAGCATTATTGACCATGAACTACTGGTTCATTCTATTAGCACCTATATTGGCTTATGCTTGCGCATGGATTAGTCATTATTTTATAGAGGGGAATAAGCCAGCCACGTTCGGGCATCCGCTTTGGGCATTACGAGCTGATTTTAGAATGTTCGGGAGTACGTTAACAGGGGGGATTCATAAGGAATTAGACAAACATTTGTCCAATAATAAATCAGCTTCCTAATAAATCCAGTTCCACTTTATTCCATAATGTCACTTTCGACTAGTTGATGTACTTCTTCAATCAACTGAGCAGGTGGGATTTGCAAATGCTTAGCGATAATAAAAATCGTTTTTACAGTTGGAACTCTTCTCCCACGTTCTAAAAGACTGATGAAAGATCGATCAAAACCGGTCTGTTCAGCAAGTTTGAACTGGGAGATCTTTTCAACAGTCCTATGTTTACGGATTACTAATCCAATCGCTTGTTCAAGCTTCATCAATTTATCCTCCAAGATCCCCTATAAAATTACAGCGGACTATAGTCAACATTTTTCATTTTAATACAGGATTCGCAGGTGTACAATATTTAAGTGATTACTCTAGTGAACGCAAAGTTAATAATAGTAACAAAACCAAGCATGAATTCGTGCTCGTATGGATACTTTTTTGGGTCGAATTGGTGTTTGCGCTGTTTGTAGTAATTCAGCCTTATACATAACATGGTTATTATAAATGTTCATTTCTTGAACACGAATGGGTATGAGGTTCACATTGACTCCCATAGATTGTGAAATCGAAAGAGCTTTATTAAAAGCATTTTGATAAGCCATTTGTAAAACAGATTGTTCGTATTTGTTTTTATTGGATACATCGTAGGTGAGTGCACTTGCTATGTTTGCACCATTATTGATTGCAGTGTCATAAACGTTCCCAGCCAGTTCAACATCCTGTAATTGAACCCGAAATGAATTCTCAACCTTAAATCCTTTTAGTTTGGATGTTCCATCTTTGTAATCATATACGGGCTGTATTATGAAATTGATTGTTTCTATTTGATTTTGAGGAATGTTTAATTGATATAGAGAGTTTAATACTCGCGTAGCTCTTGCCGCATTTTCAGAAGTCGCTAGTTCTACGTTTTCATTTTCTGTAATTACTCCGAGCGTTAGTTCAATTAGATCCGGGTCTATGAAAAGCTCACCTTCACCGACTGTTTCAATTGTATGATTAGGAATAAAACCTTGATTCATTCAACCACCTCACCACATACATTCTTTATTACATCATGAATATGAGGGAAGTTAGATTGTAGACGAAAAAGATTTTTCAAATTTGATTTGACATCTGACTCAATATCCCTTATAGTTGGGTTAACGCTATAAAGTTAGTTATATGAACGGTGGATAGATTAAAGTCGTAGCTACAAATTGTTGTGGACGATGAAATTGTCTAATAACAACGTAGGTACGTATTTTTTAATACAGGTAAAAGTATAACGGTTAACTTTAAGTGAATTTTGTAAGATATACAGGAGGTACAGTATATGAATACTGGTACAGTAAAATGGTTTAACGCAGAAAAAGGTTTTGGTTTCATCGAAATTTCAGAAGGTAACGACGTTTTCGTTCACTTTTCTGCAATCCAAGGTGAAGGTTTCAAAACTCTAGAAGAAGGTCAAAACGTTTCTTTTGAAATCGTTGAAGGCGACCGTGGACCTCAAGCGTCTAACGTACAAAAAGTTTAATTAAACTTAACTTTAACGGGTGATGTACGTTTGTACATCACCCTTTTTGCGTTTAAAAGCGTAAATTGGAAAGGTATCAGTCCCCCGTTAACTGGAGGTTTCTCAAAGAAACGCATGCTCCGTTCTTAACGTATGCTCACTTAGCATACACAACCCCATCTATTTGTTCTCCATAATTTATTATTCCTAACAAGATAAAAAATTTGAGTAGAAAGGAGATAGGTAAGAGCTACAATATAACTGATTCGCACTGGCACGACCTAGGAGTCGTAAGGACGAAAGAGAGGTAGGGCTTTCGTTGTATGAGTTATTAGTCTTTTAAATGAACTAGGGTTGTATAGACTAATCCACCGAACCTAGGAGCATGAATAAACTGGTTAGAGTTGTATCCATCTCACAGTATGACTTGACCAGTATTACATATTATTTTGTCCGATTTGATTGGCACCACTGATTCATTTCTTCATATGTTGTTACACATAAATATTTCTCTATCCTCATAATGGATCAATACCTAACCAAACCTCACCGATAGACCCTTTACACAATATATAAAATCTATTTCAATCCCTATAACTTCCCTATCGTATACATAATTTAATTGAACTTTACATTTCGCGTTTGATATTGTGAAATGTTCTTTTTGTCGTGATCGAATAAATGAATGGGACTATCTATTTTGCTTAAACATTTGTATGATGATGAGAAAGATATTCATATTTGAATAAACTATTCGTTATTGAATAATTGTTAAACTTGAATATAGGACAAGTTTTGACTTGTTATGGATGAAAGGTTATTCAATAATGAATAATTCAATTGGAGGGATTCGTTTGGATTCGAAAAAGTGGAATGAAGCTGGAGCGATATTAGATTCTCTACAGGATGATATCGTCGTTACAGATCAGAAAGGGACGATTGTAAAAGTTAGTGATTTAACAGGCTCAATCTATGGTGTGAAATCTGATGATCTTATAGGCAAGTCGGTATATGACCTTGAATCTGAAGGTTTGTTCACACCATTAGCGACTCCACTCGTGTTAGAAAAAAAGAAGAAAGTAACTTTCGTGCAAACAACGAAGGGTAATAAAAGGTTGCTCGTTACTGGAGTACCCGTATTTAATGAGCAGAATGATATATATAAAGTTGTCAGTTATTCGCATGATATCACTGAATTAATGGAGATGAAAAGTTACCTTGAAAATTTAGAAGATGAAATGGAACGTGTAAAAAGTGAGCTTGAATTATTGCGCAATCGCTTTTCATCTACCCACGGCATCATTGCCAGAAGTGTCAAGATGGAACATGTGATAAAGCTGTCTTTGCAAATTGCTCAAGTAGATGCAAATATACTCCTGCTCGGTGATTCTGGAGTCGGTAAATCAATGCTAGCCAATTTCATACACCAAAAAAGCAGTCGAAAAACGGGACCATTTATTGAAGTGAATTGTGGATCTATTCCCGAACAGCTATTTGAAGCTGAAGTATTTGGTTATGAAGGTGGTGCATTTACAGGAGCAAATCGCAACGGAAAAGCAGGACTCGTTGAGCTTGCAGAAGGAGGAACGTTATTTTTAGACGAAGTCGGAGAACTCCCGTTGGAGCAACAAGTAAAAGTGTTGAAGCTTATCCAAGAGAAGCAGTTTTATCGGGTAGGAGGGACGAAGCCGCGAAAAGTAGACTTCAGATTGGTTGCTGCAACGAATAAGGATCTACTGCAAGCTGTAAATGAAAAACGTTTTCGTAAAGATCTTTATTTTAGATTAAACGTTGTACCGATTACAATCCCTAAATTAAAAGAGCGTAGGGAAGATATTGTACCGCTTATCGAATTATTTATGAAACGATTTACAGAAAAGTATAACCGTCAACGAACGATTGAAGACAATGCTATGCAAATCATGCTGAATGCTGATTGGGATGGGAATGTTAGAGAACTGATGAATGTTATTGAAAGAATGGTTGTCATTAGTCATTCAACAGTGATCACAGCTGAATATTTGCCTGAGTCGCTACTCGAGCCGAAGGAAGAATATACTATTTCAGGAGAAGTAAACTTAAATGACATTTTAAGCAATGTGGAAGAGAAATTATTGAGAGAGGCAAGGGAACGTTATCAAACGACTACAAAAATGGCAGAAATGTTAGGGATTAGTCAGCCTACAGTTGTCAGAAAACTCTCTAAATACCAAATAAAATGAATGTTTTGGCATGAAACTTGCATTAATTGTTGTACATACAAAATAAACACAAAGGAGGCCATTTTAGCATTTAGTGTATAGCTGTATTCAAATTGAAAAGGAGTGAGTAGTACATATGGAAGCTGAGAAGCGAAAGGTCAATTTGCAGGAGAGTACATTAGAAACGCAAACCGATCCACAATCCTTAACGATCGGAGCTTATTTGAAATTCATTCTTCCTTCTTTGTTGGGGATTTTTCTCTTTCTTGTACCTGTAACCTATCAAGGGAAATTAACAATTGGTGTAGGCATCCTTGCTGAATCAGTTAATGGTTGGTTTGGGGATTACATTCCGCATGTAATGACCACTGTTTTCTGTTTATCCGTGTTTCTAGTCATTTATGCGAAAACAGTAAAGCCACTCTGGTTGGAAACAAACTCCTTTCTAAAAGATTTATTCGATATTAATCCATTTTGGCTCTCTATGAGAGTTGTCGGATCAATTTTTGCGATCATGACCTTGATGAAATGGGGACCAGAATGGATTTGGTCAGAGACTACTGGGGGAACGGTCCTTTATGCTCTCGTCCCCGTTCTTGCAACTTGGTTTTTATTTGCTGGATTATTAATGCCACTACTCCTTGAATTCGGACTTATGGAGTTTATTGGTACGATGGTGCAAAAAGTTATGAAGCCATTGTTTCGGTTGCCCGGAAGATCTTCAATCGATGCAGTTGCATCATGGATGGGTAGTGGCACAGTCGGTGTATTGATCACGACCAAACAGTATGAAGAAGGCTATTATACAAAACGTGAAGCTGCCGTAGTCGCTACGACATTCTCTATCACATCCATTGCATTTAGTTTAGTTGTGATTAGCTTTATTGGGTTAGACCATTTGTTTGTACCGTTTTATATTACAGTCGTGATCGCAGGTATCGTCGCAGCTGTTGTTTGTCCTAGAATTCCACCCTTATCAAGGAAAAAAGATACTTATTATGAACCTGTAGGGAAGCAAATAGAAGAATCAGTTCCAACAGAAGCATCGCGTGTAAAATGGAGTATCAAAAGTGGTGTTAGGAAAGCAGCACAAGTCAAAGATCTAACAATTGTAGTTAGAAAGGGAATTGAGAATGTACTTGATATTTGGTTCAGTTTGATACCCCTTGTGATGGCTCTTGGTACGATATCACTAGTCATTGCAGAGTTTACACCTATATTTTCTTATCTTGCTTATCCTTTAGTCCCGTTACTTGAATGGATGCAAATTCCTGAAGCGGCTGAAGCAGCACCTGCTATGATTGTTGGATTTGCAGATATGTTTTTACCAGCAGTACTAGGTAGTGGTATTGAAAGTGAATTGACGAGGTTTGTAATTGCCGGAATATCTCTAACGCAATTAATCTATATGTCTGAAATCGGTATATTGCTGATCAAATCCAAGATTCCAATTTCGTTCTTAGAGCTTGTAATTATATTTATCCAACGAACATTAATCACATTACCGATTATCGTCCTCATTGCACACTTATTTATTTTTTAGGTTTTGTTAATTGTTATCGTTGATTTCTTTGAAATTCACTTGTACTACCAGAAATCAATAATATTCTCTAACAGAGCTATTTATTAAAACGCGCAACCTAGATTCGTATTTGGAGGAATGCATATGTCTACTCAAGATTATGACTGGAAACCTTTATTTGAACGGATGCCTGAACTACTAGCCCCTTCTATGGCTAAGGATCACCCCAATTTGCCTGTTGTTAAGGAAGAAGGCTGTTACTATTATGGTGTAGATGGTAAGAAGTACTTAGATTTCACATCAGGCATCGCGGTTACGAACACAGGGCATAGGCACCCGAAAGTCGTACAGGCCATAAAAGATGCTGCAGATTCATTACTACACGGTCCGTCTGGTGTCATTATGTATGATTCGATTTTGAAGCTTGCAGACCAATTACAAACTGTATTGCCGACGGGCTTAGATTGTTTTTTCTTTGCAAATAGTGGAACAGAGGCTATTGAAGGTGGCATTAAGCTTGCTAAACACGTAACGGAACGTCCTTACGTCGTTTCATTTACAGGGTGTTTCCATGGTCGATCATTAGGGGCACTGAATGTGACGACTTCGAAAAGTAAATATCGAAAGTTTCTAAATCCAAGTGGAAGTTATCAAATTCCATACTTTGATGAAGACGAATGCCCTCAAGGTACAGATGACTGTATTGCGTTTTCTGTTAAAAAGCTAGAGAAGGATTTCCATAAATTATTTCAACACCAAGTTCAACCAGACGAAGTTGCTTGCGTTATTTTAGAGCCAGTTCTTGGTGAAGGTGGGTATATTATACCGCCAAAAGAATGGTTACAAAAGATTCGAGAAATTTGTGACCAGCATGATATTTTATTGATCTTTGATGAAGTACAAACAGGGTTTGGTCGTACGGGTGACTGGTTTGCAGCACAAACATTTGGTGTGACTCCTGATATTATGGCGATTGCCAAAGGAATCGCATCTGGCATTCCGTTGAGCGCAACTGTTGCATCTGCTGAATTAATGCAAAAGTGGCCACTTGGGAGTCATGGAACAACCTTCGGTGGGAATCCAATCGCGTGCTCTGCAGCTCTTGCGACATTAGATGTGTTGAAGGAAGAAAAGTTAATTGAGAATGCATATGAAATAGGTCATTATGCCATGAATCAATTAGAAAACTTACGATTAAAGTATGATCATGTCATTAGAAGCGTAAGAGGAATTGGATTGATGATTGGAATTGAGATTGTCGATCCGGATACCCAAAAGCCGAGTGGCGACGCGCTACTCAGAATACTAGATCTTGCATTGGAGAAAGGTGTACTATTTTATTTGTGTGGAAACGAAGGAAACGTCATTCGTATGGTACCACCGCTCATCGTGACAAAAGATCAAATTGATGCTGGGCTGAACATGCTTGAAGAAGCCATTGAGCAATATTTACAAGAACGTAGTAAATTAATGGCAGGCGTTTAATATTAGATCTAAGCCAAAACACCTAGTTTTCACAAACTTGTTGACTTCGAGACTTCCATTCATGTAAAATTCAAAAAAATAAGTTAAACCGCTTATCCAGAGTGGCTGAGGGACTGGCCCTACGAAGCCCGGCAACCTGCTAACAGCAAGGTGCCAATTCCAGCAAAATGGCATTCCATTTTGAGAGATAAGGTACATACATGGTCATGTACAGATTACAAAGTCTCTCATCTTGAGAGACTTTTTTGTTTTCTCATATGCAATTGTCCTTATCTTCTCGCGAATTAGAAAATGAAAGGAGAAGAACAAAGTGGCTAAAGAAGTAGAAGCGTTACAAGCGATCGTACCTCGCTTGAATAAGATGTTAGAATCAATGGATTTCGGTTCCGTAACATTAGTTGTACAAGACGGAAAAGTCATTCAAATTGAAAAGAATGAAAAGGTAAGATTGAAATAAGAATATGTGCTGACTAGACAAACTAGAGGCAACCTTGAGCATTAAATCCTAGGTGGGATTTGCACAAGGTTGCTTTTTTGTATGAATGAATTGGAAAGGGTGAAATCAATATGAGTTTGGAACTTTACGGATCAGATCAAGTAATTTGGCGTCCGAATCAGAATCAGATAGATGAAGCGAACTTAACGGCATTCACAAATCGTTATGGGGTTTCAGATTACCAAGCACTCATAAAGAAGGCTGCTGAAGATCAGGATTGGTTCTACAATGCGATCAATGAGACGTTTCATTTTCAATGGGACAGACCTTTTGACAGAATATCTGAATCATCAAATGGTGCACCTTTCACTGAATGGTTTAAAGGCGGATATATAAACATTTATAAAAATTGTGTAGAGAAACATCTAACAAAATGCAATACGAAAAATGCGATCGTTTGGGAAGGTGAAGACGGTAGCAAACAGGGACTAACTTATCAGGAATTAGATGAACATGTCAGTCGCTTCGCTTTAGGCCTACAACGATTAGGAGTAGGTTATGGGGATCGAATAGGTATTTTCTTACCTCCGATTATTGAATCTGCAATTGCGTTATATGCATGTGCGAAGTTAGGTGCTATCGCTGTACCGATGTTTTCAGGGTACGGGGCAGATGCTGTTACAACTCGTCTGAACGATAGTGAATGTAAAGTATTGATCACTGCCGATGGTTCTATTAGAAAAGGAAAAGTAAGTCCGATGAAAGAAATTGCCGATCGAGCTGTAGATCTATCCCCTTCGGTTGAACATGTAGTTGTCGTTAATCATACCCATACAAACTTTACGAAACGCCGATTAGATCGACATTACGAAAATGTTCTAGCGTCAAAAGGAGCAACATTAATCACACATGAAACAAAGGCATCGGATCCTTACTTAATCATTTATACGTCTGGGACAACAGGGAAACCAAAAGGAACTGTCCATACACATAGTAGTTTCATCATTAAAACCGCCATTGATATGTACTTCTGCTTCGATGTTAAAGAGGACGCCAAGCTATTTTGGATGACGGATATCGGTTGGATTATGGGGCCATGGTTATTAATTGGTGCAAATTTATTTCATTGTACAGCAGTCCTTTATGAAGGAGATGTTAATTATCCTCAAAATGGGCGAATTTTACAGCTTATTGAGGACCATCGCTTAACTCATATTGGGATGGCGCCAACGGTTGTTCGAACCTTGAGAAAGACTCATAGTGACCAAACACTGCCATCCTATGATACTTCGTCATTGAAAATTATAGGTTCAACTGGAGAGGCAATCGATCAAGCATCATGGACATGGTTAATTGAACAAGTTGGGGAAAGCCGTTGTCCGATCATAAATTATTCAGGAGGTACGGAAGCTGGTGGAGGCATTATTGGCTGCTATCCAACGATGCCTTTAAAAGCTTCCTCATTTCATGGACCATTACCTGGCATTGATCCGGAAGTGGTTGATCAAGATCAGCAACCCGTCAGAAATAAAACTGGAGAACTGATTGTCCAACAACCATTTGTTGGAATGACCAAATCTTTTTGGCAAGATGATGACCGGTACTTAAATACGTATTGGAATAAGTGGCCAGGCGTTTGGGTCCACGGAGATCTCGTGTCTATAGATGACTTAGGTTACTGGTATATCAAGGGCAGAGCGGACGATACGATCAAGGTAGCTGGAAAGCGAATTGGTCCAACTGAAATTGAAGAAGTGTTAACCAATCATGACCGAGCTAAGGAAGCCGCAGTTATCGGCATACCTGATGATATAAAAGGCCAATCCATCATCGGATTTGTGACCTTAGAAAATGAGGGTGAACAGCTTGATAAAGGGCTCATTAGAAATGAATTAGTGAACACAGTTGCTGAAAAACTAGGTAAACCACTTAAACCAACGTTTATCTTCTTTGTTAAAGATTTTCCCCGCACCCAAAGCCGGAAGATCGTTCGAAGAGTGATCAAAAATGTGTTCTTAAATGAACAAATAGGTGATATTTCTACAATTGCTAATCCAAATATTTTAGTCGAATTCACATCTGACAAACTATTAGATAAAGGAGTGACCTGATGCTTACATTCTACCTAACTGGACTTATCATATTTTGGGTGATCGGCTTATGGCTATGGAATAAATTATATCCGAAACAAGATAAAGGAGGGTTGTAAGAATGGGTACTTTACCGAGCTATGTTTTAGTCATTGTTGGTGTACTCTTCCTCATTTATATAGGTGTTCTTTCTTGGATTGGAAATAAAGGAAAGAAACACAGTAGAACGATGAAGGGTTTTGCAACGGCGGAAGGTAAGCTTGCCCCATGGATCGTTGGGGCAAGTTTCTCAGCAACATTTGCTAGTGCAAATTTATATTTAGGTGTTCCTGGGCTAGCTTACCAATATGGTCTCTCGGTGTTTTGGTACATTCTCGGAGCATTTGGCGTAGCTTGGATCGCTCTACTTTTCCTCGCGAAAAACTTTTGGCGTCAACATAAGAAGGCAGGAGGTGTTGCAACGCTCCCTGAATGGCTTGGAAAAAGATACAATAGCAAATCGCTACAGATGATCGTTTCGATTCTATTGTTATTCAACATTTACTATATTGTCGGACAAAATGTAGGGATGGCAACCATTTTTGAAATCATTACCGGGATTCCGTATTTATGGGGGATTGTGATCGGTGTTGTGATCACAGTTTTCTATATCCGCCTTGGGGGCATGTTCGCTCAAGTGATTACGGACGGTATTCAAGGGATATTAATGTCTTTGACAGGCGTCATTGTATTTGCCTCCTTGTTTTGGACGATTGGTGGTGGGCTCTCAATGTTCAACAGACTGGAAAACAAACTAGCCGCGATTGATCCAAACTTAACAAATGCTTTTTCACAAGGAGGACCTTATGGGAGTGTAATGGCTCTATTAACCATCCAATTTTTAATGATTGGTTTTGTCTTAACACCTCAATTAGCAAATAAGTTTTTAACGCTTGAGAAGGAAGAGGATTTGAGACCTTTTACGCTATCAGCAGGGGTTCACCTTTTTTTCATAACGTCATTAATGGTCTTTGGTGGACTAGCAGCGAGAGTGATATCCCCAAACCTCAGTAGAATGGATCAAGCAATTCCTGTATATCTCATGGAATCTTTTCCTCCTATTGTGGTCGGATTATTAATGATTGGTTTACTCTCTGCCATATTATCTAGTACAGATGGTTTGTATGTGACGGTCACATCTAGCATTGGAAATGATTTAATTAAACCACTTCTCGCTAAGTATTCTTCGCTGTCTACGGATGGCATTGACCAAAAAGCTGTATTAGGAGCTAAATGGTCACTTTTCTTAGTAGGCTTGCTGTCACTTTATTTATCAATCAACCCACCAGACTCGCTTGCATTGTTAATCCAGTTTAGTTTTTCAGCAATTATTAGCGGGACCTTCGGTTCGATTATTCTCGGATATTACTGGGAGAAAGGAAATGGATATGGGGCAATCTCATCTGTTATCACAGGCTCAGGATCGTATATTTGGTTTACTGGATTTCAACTCATTGAGAACATTTACATTGCGTTATTTATATGTTCTGTGATCGGTATTGTAACTATGATTGTTGTTAGTTATGTGACATCGATGTCGCGTTCTCAAATCAGTTACGTTACCCATACTTTCAAATAATAGAAGGAGTGAATTTAAATGACATCGTCAACTTTAACAAGAACAGAGGATTTTAAATACATTTTATCTCAAATTGAAGATGGTATCGGAACCATTACCCTTAACCGCCCTGATCGATTAAACTCAATAAAAGACTCATTAGCACATGAGGTCGAAAGAGCACTAGATTTACTTGAAAAAGATCAAGAAGTAAAGGTTGTCATCATTAAAGGAGCGGGGGAACATTTCTCTGCTGGTGTCGATTTGAAGGAGGCGTTCAATTATCCATCACCGATTGGCGAGCAACCATCTGAAGTATGGAGAGCGCATCTTGAATCGTTGTTACGGGTCAGTATCAAGCTATGGTCATTGAAAAAACTTACAATAGCAGCGGTTAGTGGTCATGCTCTAGGGGGAGCTGCTGACTGGGTCTTGAGTACAGATTTAGCAATTGCATCAAATGAGGCAAAGTTCGGTGAACCTGAAATCCGATTCGGAGCAGCACCACCAACATTGATGATGCCTTGGGTTGTAGGCATTCGCAAAGCGAAGGAACTTTTGCTTACAGGTGATATACTAGATGCTTATGAAGCAAAAGAAGCTGGTATTTTTAATAAGGTGGTCGAAAAGGAACAACTTGAAACAGAGGTAACAGGACTTGCTAGGCGTATATCCAAACTCCCCTCATCAGCAGTAAAACTGACCAAGAGATCGGTCAACAAAACGTATGAAATACAAGGCCTGCGGGATGCACTAGATTATAACGTAGAAGTAGCAATTTCCATGTTTTTCCTCAATACAGAAACTGAAATCGAAGGCATCGGTTCATTAATTAAAAACGAAGGTTTGAAAGGGTTTCTAGATGAGGTAAGTAAACAAGTGGATAATTAAAGTGTAATGAGAAGGAGCTTCGTTGACCCGAAGCTCTTTTCTTTATTTAAAACAGGGCCTAATATTACCATTCTAGCCACAAACTCTTTTCCTACGAACGTTTATTCGATAAAATAGAAAATAGAATGGAGTGAACGGTATGAAAATGAGAAAACACTTGAATGAAATTCTAAAAGTGATGAACCAAGAGGACTCAATTGCTTCAAACATAGCACATTGGAAAACGATTCCTGAAAAGGCTGGGAGCTCAGTTGACATTCCTGAATATATCCATCCCAAAATTCGTCAAGCGTTAATGAATAGAGGGGTTAATGGATTATACACTCACCAATATTCTGCTGTTGAAGCTGCTCGTAATCAGGAAAGCTTCGTGGCTGTTACACCTACTGCATCCGGAAAAACACTTTGCTACAATCTTCCTGTTTTGCAAGAGGTGGCGGAAAATGAAAGCAGTCGCGCACTTTACCTTTTTCCAACAAAAGCGCTTGCTCAAGATCAGAAAAGTGAAATGAACGAACTCATAGACGAAATCGACATAGAAATCAAAAGTTATACGTACGACGGAGATACCCCATCTAACATTAGACAAGTCATCCGAAAAGCCGGACACGTCGTCATGACAAATCCGGATATGTTGCATTCAGCAATCTTACCTCACCATACGAAATGGGTATCTCTGTTTGAGAATTTAAAATATATTGTCATCGATGAACTCCATACATATAGAGGTGTATTTGGGAGTCATGTTGCAAATGTAATTCGCAGGTTGAAACGGATATGCGCATATTATGGTAGCCAGCCTACTTTTATTTGTACATCTGCAACGATTGCGAATCCTAAGGAATTGGCCGAAAAGCTGACCGGAGAACAAGTTCGGTTGATTGATAATAACGGTGCGCCAGTTGGAAGGAAGCATTTTGTCTTCTACAATCCTCCAATAGTCAATAAATCACTTAATATTCGACGTAGTGCCACTTTAGAATCCAAGAAACTCGCTTCATTATTCTTGGAGAATGAAGTGCAAACGATTGTTTTTGCCAGAAGCCGTGTTCGAGTTGAAATACTTCTTACTTACCTACAAGAATTGATTCAAAGAAAGATTGGTAACAAATCAATTCGAGGCTATCGCGGCGGCTATCTGCCGAAGCAGCGGCGGGAAATTGAGCGGGGGCTCAGAAATGGAGAAATCATAGGTGTTGTGAGTACGAATGCCCTTGAGTTAGGCGTTGATATTGGTCAACTTCAAGTATGCATTATGAACGGTTACCCTGGTACGATTGCGAGTACTTGGCAACAAGGGGGCCGTGCAGGTAGAAGGCAGGACGAGTCAGTGGTTGTGCTGGTTGCTAGCTCTTCGCCACTAGATCAATACATTATTCAAAATCCAGATTATTTCTTTAATCGAAACCCTGAAACAGCAAGAATTAATCCTGACAACTTATTGATACTCGTTGACCATTTGAAATGTGCAGCATACGAGCTTCCATTTCAGCATAATGAAACATTTGATGGCGTAGAAATTGATGAAATTATGTACTTTCTGACTGAAGAAGGCGTACTCCATGAGCAAGGGGACCGCTGGTATTGGATGAATGACTCTTTCCCTGCACACAACATTAGTTTACGCTCTGCATCACAAGAGAACGTAGTCATCATTGATCAATCAAATGTGGCAAACGTTCAAGTCATTGGAGAGATGGATCGTTTCAGTTCGATGACACTTCTACACGAGGAAGCGATCTATCTTCATCAAGGTGTTCAATATCAAGTAGAAAAGCTTGATTACGAAGAAAAGAAGGCTTTTATTCGTGAAGTTGATGTTGATTACTACACTGATGCAAATTTAGCAGTATCCCTTAAAGTATTAGAAGAAGATAAGAATAAATCTTACCCAAATGCTCATATCGGTTATGGGGATGTCACCGTGAATGCGATGGCAACGATCTTTAAGAAAATTAAGTTTGGGACTCATGAAAATATCGGATCCGGACCCATCACACTACCTGAAGAAGAACTTCATACTTCTTCTACTTGGGTGAGCTTTTCAGATGAATTGGTGAAAGGTTTATCGGAACAAGAGCTTGAAGAAGGGTTAGTAGGCATTTCAAACGTGCTTCGCCATGTCGCTCCACTATTCGTCATGTGTGATGTTAGTGATTTACATGTCGTTCCACAAGTGAAGGCGTCACATTCTCAAAAACCGACGATCTTCTTCTACGATCGGTACCCAGGAGGGATCGGACTTAGTGAGTATGTGTATGAACACTTATCGGATATTATCATTGAAGCAGAACGACTTATTAATAAGTGCCCATGTGAGAAAGGTTGTCCTTCATGTGTAGGAAACGAAATGCAATACAACGATATGAAAGACCTAGCATTACGATTTTTAATGGAAGGAAGGAACGATTCGAGAGATGTCATTACAAAATAAGTTGAATCGTTTTAAAAAAGAATTGACCCATGTTGGAAGTGAGCAAACGGTCCAGAAGCAAGCTAGCAATGAAAGCGTCTCAGAAACGATGCAAGAATGGGATGGATTTTTAGGCGAGAAGGCGACATTTGATGACCAACATTGTATCGTGCGTGAACGACTGTATGATCAAAACGATCGTATAGGACCTTATCAAGTAAAAGATCTATACGATACGGTTCAACGATGGAACGAACGACCACAACATCATCCGCTCTCTGCAAATGGGAGAAAAGTCGAAGATCTCTTGTTCTTTGATACGGAAACGACCGGTTTAGGAACGGGTGCTGGCAATACAATTTTTTTGCTAGGTATTGCTCGAATTGTTGATCAAGCCATACAAGTTCGGCAATATTTCTTGCCTGGACCAGGAAACGAGGTAGCCTTATACCATCACTTTCTGTCTGATGTGGAGGAGATGAGTAATTTAGTCACATACAACGGAAAAGCATTTGACTGGCCACAAGTGAAAACGCGACACACCTTAGTAAGAGACGTGGTTCCACAACTCCCAGCCTTCGGCCATTTCGATTTGTTACATGCATCTAGAAGGGTTTGGAAAAAAACGTATGAGTCACTCCGTCTTTCTGTAGTTGAGCAGGAGCTATTAAACATAGAAAGAAAGGAAGATACACCTGGTTACTTAGCGCCTATGCTTTATTTCGAATTCTTACGATCAAACGATCCAACTATCTTAAAAGGTGTATTCGAGCATAATGAATTGGATGTAATAACATTGATTGCATTATATACCCACTTGTCTAAAGTTGTTCTAGATGGAAACCATCCTTCATTAAATGTGACAGAGCAATACGAGATTGCAAAATGGTTTGAAGCTGTCGGTGATTTAGCTGAAGCAGAAATCAGATATAAAAGACTCTTAGATACAACCCATTCATTTCAATCAAAAAAAGCGCTTGCAGCACTCTACAAAAAGAAGAAAAATGAGATTTATGCGGAGGTATATTGGAAAGAATCATTAAAAGAGAAAGAAGATTCTGAATCTTTCGTGGAGCTCTCAAAAATTTATGAACATAAATACAAAGATTATGATATGGCTTTATCTTTTGCTGAAAATGCCTATCGTACTTGGAAAAACACAAATAGAATCGTTAGAAATAATGATGAGAAGGTTCGACTTGCTTTTCAAAAAAGAATCAAAAGACTAAAAGGGAAATTAGGGTAAAAATATGGGGAAATAAAAACAGGTCGATATTCCCCGGGTAAGCGCAAAATACGATTATTTTCGTGATATACCGGGATTTTTTTTACATTATGAGTCATTTATTTCGGGGATATTGAAAATATTGTCGAAAACATCCATTATCGAGGATGAAACTTTACATGAGTAGGGGGAATCCGACATTGAGAAGGATGGTTGTTCCTTTATTCTTTCTAATGATCGGCATGACTGTATACTTGATGAGCGTAGGTGCTTGACCATTTTTACCAGATAATGAAGAAAGAAGGCGATTTACTCAGACAAGTCTCTTGTCATTCTCATACAATATCTCAAACGTAACAAATACTTTTAAAGGAGAATGTATGGGATGCAATGTAAAAAACCTCAAATGATGTGTCCGGTGGTTCATCCACCAAAGAAGTGTGTCAAGCATTTTTGTCATTACAAAGTCGTGCCTCATATCCATCCGGTAATAGAAGAACATGTCCATCACAATATTTATGAGCATAAGCATATGGAGAAACACTGTACGAAGTCATGCTGTAAAACTCACCACAAACACTGTATGGTACCACCTAAATGCGGTTGTCAACAAGGTGGAGGCTATGGTGGAGGCCCCGGTGGTCCAGGTGGAGGCTATGGTCCACGTCCAGGTTTCGGATGGTAATTTAGTATACACGAACCGAGCTTATTCGGTTCGTGTTTTCTTTTTTCTTATGAATTTTTTTGATAAACTAGCTGTATTTCAACAAATTTTGTATATACACATGTGATACACTGTAAAAGAGCACTATGCTTTTCGTGTTAGGAGTTATTTATTGTATGATTAAAGTTGTTGCTATAACGGGATATAAAGCCCATGAACTTGGTATTTTCACACCTAAACATGAAGCGATTCCCTACATAAAAGGTGTCATGAAAAAAAGAATCATTCAGTTAGTTGATGAGGGCTTAGAATGGGTTGTTATTACTGGTCAACAAGGGGTTGAGCTTTGGACGGGTGAAGTTGTGCTCGAATTGAAGGAAGACTACCCAGAATTAAATTTAGCAGTTCTTACACCATTTGAAGACCAAGAACAGAAGTGGAAGGAACCCTCACAAGAATATTATCATCAAATTCTTTCACAAGCTGATTTCGTCGATAGTGTGTCGAAACGACCTTATGAGAATCCAGGGCAGCTACAGGCTTGTAACCAGTTTATCATCCAAAAAACGGATGCACTTATCGTACTGTATGACACGGATCAGCCAGGATACCCTGAATATTATTTGAAAACGGCGCACAAATATCAGGAGGATGGCAACGAATATCCTATACTATCCATTTCTTTTTTTGATATTAATGACTATATTGATGAGCAGAAATCAAATATGAATGATTGGGCAACATAATCAATAGATGAATATTTTGTTTAAATTGGTATAATGATGGATAGAAATGAAAAATTGCGAATGAACAAATAAAGAATGATTGATAATGGGGTGACTGTAAAAATGGAAAATAAACGAGTGCAATTGTCTTCTAAAGAAATTTTAGAGAAGGATTTCAAAACCGGATTCCGTGGGTATGACCAGGACGAAGTAGATCAGTTCCTAGACGTCATAATAAAGGATTATGAACAGTATCAAAAAGAAATTGATCGTCTGAACGAAGAAAATATGAAGCTGAGAAAAGAAGTTCAGCGTGCAGGTGAACAACCGAAACAACAAGGAAATGGTGCGGGAATTACGAATTATGATATCTTAAAACGACTGTCCAATTTGGAGAAACACGTATTTGGAAGTAAGCTTTACGATTGATTTGGGTTTAATTTACATTGAAAACGAAATAGGTGTCATGTATAATGAAGTCTGACTCTTGCGGTCATACCGTTTGGGTAATCGCTGTACTTCTTTAAGGGAGTATAGAGGAAAGTCCATGCTCGCACAGTCTGAGATGATTGTAATGTTCGTGCCTAATGAAATCATAAGTTAGGGTACTCTGGTTCCGACTGGAGTAACGGCAGGGAAAACACCTAAGTCTTTGATATGGTGTGAATACTTTGAAAGTGCCACAGTGACGAAGTCCTTCAGGAAACTGCGGGAGTGGAACGAGGTAAACCCCACGAGCGAGAAACCCAAATTATGGTAGGGGAGCCTTCTTGGAGGAATTAAACGAAGAGAAGGGCAGATGTTGGAGAACATCTGAAGATAGATGATTACCACCCTCGTACGAGGAGCATTGCTCTGACTGAGTACAGGGAACAGAACATGGCTTACAAAACGGTAGACCGAAAGCCCACTTTTGAGGGCTTTTTTATTTTACTAAAATATTTAACAATCTGTATAGGGTCATGAGTTGCTCATTGAAGCAATTTTCTCGATTCGGGTATAATGAAAAAACAAGCTTACATAAAGAATGGGGTCTTAATAGATGAAACCGATAACGTTGATCGCAACAGCAGCAATGGGTTTAGAATCAATTGTAGCGAATGAAGTGAAATCGCTTGGATATGAGAAGGTACAAGTAGAAAATGGGAAAATTATTGTTGAAGCGGACGAGAGGGCAATTCCTAGGTTGAACTTATGGTTAAGAACTGCAGATAGGATTAAGTTGAAAATTGGCTCATTTAAAGCTTTATCATTTGAAGAGTTATTTGAACAGACGAAAGCACTTCCATGGGGAGATTTTTTGCCGGAAAACGCAGAATTCCCAGTCATAGGACGCTCTGTTAAGTCGAAACTTTTCAGTGTATCTGACTGTCAGGCAATTGTTAAGAAAGCAATCGTAGAAAAGATGAAGGAAACGTATGGTATAGATGGGTGGCTTTCTGAGAATGGAGCCTTTTATCGGGTGGAAGTAGCCCTTCATAAAGATATCGCCACATTAACGATCGACACGAGTGGCACGGGTCTACATAAACGTGGATACCGATACCTTCATAATGAAGCGCCACTTAAGGAAACACTTGCTGCCGCATTAATACAACTTACAAACTGGCGAGCGGATCGACCTTTCTTAGACCCATTTTGTGGCTCAGGTACGATTCCGATTGAAGCTGCAATGATTGCTAAGAAGATTGCACCTGGCCTTAATCGTGAGTTTGCTGCAGAAAATTGGTCATGGCTTGATAAGAAGCTTTGGTATCAAGCCGTAGAGGAAGCACATGATATCGCTGATTTTGATCTCCCAGTTGATATTATGGGGTGTGACATTGATCATAAAATGATCGAGCTATCTGAAAATAACGCTGCTGAAGCTGGATTTGAAGGTGAACTTAAATTCAAACAGATGCAGATGAAAGATTTCAGAGCTAAATCTGACTACGGGTATGTAATCGGCAATCCACCTTATGGGGAACGTTTGAACGAAAGAGATTATGTTGAGAAATTGTATCGCGAGTTAGGACAAGTATTTGGAGCGTTAGATACTTGGTCATTGTACATTCTAACTTCTCATGAAGGCTTTGAACAATTATACGGAAAGAAAGCTTCTAAGAAGCGAAAGCTCTATAATGGCGATTTGAAAACGCACTACTATCAATACTTCGGTAGAAAGCCTCCTCGCAAGCATGTAGAGGTTTAATTGAACAAAGAACCACCCATACTATTAGGGAAGAAAGGTAGGGTGGTTCATATATGTATGAACGATATTCAGATATCGAAAAAGTTTGTAAGGCCATGAAAACCTTAGAGGATATCAACGGGAAGGATCCATGCTATTCCACAGCTTGTACCGATATTCAATCTCAATTACATGAAGCAATATCATTCGAATCAGGGTACCAATTGAACATGAGCAAATATGCAAACGTTCAAAATAAGTACTAGAAAACAGCCAAACTCCTCTTTTATTGGAGTTGGCTATTTTTATAATAATTTTCACGTACCGTACCGTACTTATTTATTAAATTTAATACAATTCATATTATTTAAAAGGGTTTAATCGTTCTACGTCTAATATGTAGGATGGACTATTTTAATCATAATCAATAAAAATGGGGGTTGAATTGAATGGCGAATACAACGGTACATAAAACAGAAGAGAAATTCAGAGATTTAACTCAACGAATCACAAGTTATAATGAAGCAATTGGATTAATGGTGTGGGACCTGCGAACAGGGGCACCCAAAAAAGGTGTAGAGCAGCGCTCAGAAGTCATTGGTATGTTATCTTCGGAGGTATTTAAGCTTTCTACTTCAAAAGAGATGAAAGAGTGTTTAGATTCATTATCAGATCCTTCACTCCATTCCGACCTTACACCCATTACAAAAAAAGCTGTTGAAGAGGCGAAACAGGAATTCGAACGAAATAAGAAGATTCCTGAAGATGAATATAAGGAATATATCATTACGCAATCTAAGGCTGAAAATATTTGGGAAGAAGCAAAGGCAAATTCCGATTTCTCCATGTTACAACCTTACCTAGAGAAACTTGTAGGATTTAAGAAGAATTTCGTAAATTATTGGGGATATAAAGACCATCCTTATAATACATTATTGGATTTGTATGAACCTGGTGTGAATGTGGATACCATTGATCGCGTGTTTAATCAATTAAGAGAAGCGATTGTTCCGCTCGTTAAGGATGTAGTTGATTCTAAGCATCAGCCTCATACAAAGTTCTTATTTGAGTCATTCCCAGCCTCCAAGCAACAAGATTTCAGCATGCATGTCCTCAAACAAATGGGATATGATTTTAAAGCGGGACGTCTTGATGAAACGAATCATCCATTTGCTATTGGGTTGAATCCAGGAGATGTTCGAGTTACAACAAAGTACGATGAGTCTGATTTCAGAACGGCTGTATTTGGTACGATTCACGAGGGCGGGCATGCCTTATATGAACAGAACATTAGTGATGAGTTAATCGGAACTCTTTTGTGTAGTGGAACCTCGATGGGGATCCATGAATCACAATCCTTATTTTGGGAAAACTTTGTCGGTCGAAACTATTCTTTCTGGGAGCATAATTACGACAGCTTCAAATCCTTTTCAAACGGACAATTTGATCAAATCAAAATGGATGACTTCTATAGAGCGATTAATGTAGCAGGGCCATCGTTAATTCGTATAGAGGCAGATGAAATGACGTATCCGCTTCATATCATCATCCGTTATGAGATTGAGAAAGGGTTGTTTAGCAACCAAATGGAAGTCAAGGATTTACCTGAAATATGGAATGAGAAAATGAAGGAATATTTAGGTGTTCAACCGAAGAATGATGCTGAAGGTGTGCTACAAGATATTCACTGGTCTGGCGGAGATTTTGGCTACTTCCCTTCCTATGCATTAGGCTACATTTACGCAGCTCAATTAAAGAATGCGATGTTAAAGGACTTACCTGATTTCGATCAAAAGCTAAGAGAAGGTAATTTACTACCAATCAAAGAATGGCTGACGAAAAATGTACACCAACACGGAAAGATGAAGAAACCGATTGAGATTATTAATGATGTTACTGGGGAAGGACTAAATGCGGAACATTTAATTAAGTATTTGTCCGACAAATACCGAGACGTATATAAAATTAAGTAATCATTTTAAAAGTCCTTATTTCTATTTAGAAATGGGGGCTTCTTCCTTGGATCTTTTGTAAGATCTCCTCCTTTTCTTTCTCATCGATAATTGAAAGAAAACTGAGTAACCAAGTATAGTAGGAAAGCTTTTTCTTTAAATGATTAGACATTGTGAATACCTCCTTTTTTGCGTGTGTGCAAAATCCTTTCTTGATTACAATATATGTTCGTTAATGAAAAATGCAACAGAATATTGTTGAGATAAGCAGGATACGTAGATATTTAACCGAATTTATTTATATATGTGTTTTAATTTATCAATTTAGTGAAAGTTAGATGTATATACTTAACTTGGGAGTGGTAATCATGACTTTTCAAAATCCAGATCAAGCCACAATTAAAGATATCTTACAATCGAAGAAACGAATTGCGGTTGTAGGACTTTCAAACAAACCTGAACGAACTTCTTATCAGGTTGCACGCTATATGAAGGATCAAGGCTATGAAATCATCCCTGTCAATCCGACGATTGAAGAATCGATGGGATTGAAGGCATATGCATCCCTAAAGGATATTGATGGACCAATAGATATCGTGAATGTATTCCGACGTAGTGAAGAATTACCTGCAATAGCTGAAGAAGTTAAGGAGATTGAACCGAGTGTGTTTTGGGCTCAGTTAGGAATCTTGAATGAGGATGTTCCAAATATCCTAAAAGATAGTAACACGACTATAGTGATGGATCGATGTATAAAAGTTGAGCATGCTTCCATGTAGAGTAATGTGAACCACTCGGATAAGGGTGGTTCATTTATATTTTGCTCACAAAATTGCTTTAAAGATCAAGATTTTGAATGAAAACCACTCAATTGGGCAAAACGAATGATAATATAAAGATAGAGCGTAAAAAACCGTATGATATAATGGGTTATTGTGGGCGGAAATAAAGATAAATGTACGTACAACCGATAGAATAGGTGTACAACATGACAGATATTTACGTTGTATGTGAACAAATGTTCTGGTACGATACAAATAAAAAATGATTTGTTTGAGTTTTGAAAGGGGCACGAGGGTTATGGCTACTAAAGAACACCTTACATATAATGATGATGCCATACAGGTGTTGGAAGGTCTTGAAGCTGTCCGTAAACGACCTGGTATGTATATTGGGAGTACAGACAGCCGCGGTCTACACCATCTTGTATATGAAATTGTTGATAACGCAGTTGATGAAGCATTAGCAGGATTCGGTAATGCCATCAATGTGAAAATACATAATGATAATAGCATTAGCGTAACAGATGAAGGAAGAGGTATGCCGACTGGTATGCATAAAACAGGCAAACCAACTCCAGAAGTCATTTTGACTGTGCTCCACGCAGGTGGAAAGTTTGGTCAAGGTGGTTACAAAACAAGTGGTGGACTTCACGGTGTAGGTGCATCCGTTGTAAACGCATTGTCAGAATGGCTTGAAGTAACCATTCATCGTGATGGTGTCACATATAAACAACGTTTTGAAAATGGAGGAAAGCCTGCAACGACGTTAGAAAAGATTGGTTCTACGAGAAAAACAGGTACAATCATCCACTTCAAACCTGACCCAACCATTTTTTCAACGACTAATTACAATTATGAAACGTTAAGCGAGCGACTCCGAGAAGCTGCTTTTCTACTAAAAGGAATGAAAATCGAATTATCTGATCTACGGAAGAATGATAACGAAACGGTCGTTTTTCAATTTGATACAGGTATCGAGGCATTTGTTGATTATTTAAACGAAGAAAAGGACACCTTGCATCAAGTGGTTTCATTTCAAGGTTTTCAAAATGCCATTGAAGTAGAGTTTGCTTTCCAATTCAACGATGGTTATTCGGAAAATATGCTGTCATTTGTGAACAATGTCCGAACCAAGGATGGCGGTACACATGAGTCAGGATCAAAGACTGCCATGACACGTATCTTTAATGAGTATGCTCGAAAGACTGGACTGCTTAAAGAAAAAGAGAAGAACTTAGACGGATCGGACATCCGCGAAGGTCTAACTGCGATCGTTTCAGTAAGAATTCCAGAAGAAAAGCTCCAGTTTGAAGGACAGACGAAAAGTAAATTAGGGACTAGCGATGCGCGCTCTTCTGTTGATGCTGTCGTATCAGAGCAACTCAATTACTTCTTAGAGGAAAATCCAAAAGTAAGTGAAATGCTTATTCGAAAGTCCGTTAAGGCTGCACAAGCGCGTGAAGCTGCACGTAAAGCACGTGAGGATGCGCGAAATGGCAAAAAGAAGAACAGGAAAGATTCAATGTTGAGTGGTAAATTGACACCAGCATCTTCTCGTAATCCTAGTAAAAATGAATTATACCTTGTAGAGGGTGACTCAGCGGGTGGATCTGCAAAGCAGGGTCGAGACAGGAAGTTCCAAGCAATTCTTCCGCTTCGAGGAAAAGTAATCAATACGGAGAAGGCGAAGCTTGCAGATATTTTTAAAAACGAAGAAATTAGAACAGTGATCAATGCGATAGGTGCTGGTGTAGGTGCTGACTTTACAATAAAAGATGCGAATTACGACAAAGTGGTCATTATGACGGATGCTGATACGGATGGATCACACATTCAAGTCCTATTACTTACTTTCTTTTACCGTTACATGAAACCGATGATTGAAGCTGGGAAAGTGTATATTGCCTTACCACCGCTATATAAAATAAGTAAAGGCAAAGGAAAGAAAGAAGTTATTGAATACGCTTGGGATGAAGAAGGCCTCAAACAAGCCATGAAAAAAGTAGGAAAAGGATATACGATTCAGCGCTATAAAGGTCTTGGTGAGATGAACGCTGACCAGTTGTGGGAGACAACTATGAATCCCGAAACCCGAACGTTAATTCGAGTAAAGATAGAAGATATTGCAAGGGCTGAACGTCGGGTATCTGTCCTCATGGGTGATAAAGTTGAACCTAGACGTAAATGGATTGAATCGAATGTTGCTTTCGGATTAGACGAAGAAACAAACATCTTAGAAAACGAGAACTTGGCTGTAGTTGAGGAGGAATAAGCTTTGGCGAATGCAGAGAAATATTTAGATTTACCATTAGAAGATATTATCGGTGATCGTTTCGGCCGGTATAGTAAATATATTATTCAAGAACGTGCTTTACCTGATGCACGCGATGGCTTAAAGCCAGTACAACGGAGAATCCTTTATGCAATGCATCATGAAGGAAACGTAGCTGATAAACCATTTCGAAAGTCTGCCAAAACCGTTGGTAATGTAATCGGTAATTATCACCCACACGGGGATACATCCGTATATGATGCGATGGTTAGGCTAAGTCAAGACTGGAAAGTGCGTAATGTATTGGTAGAAATGCATGGAAATAATGGGAGCGTTGATGGAGATCCACCTGCTGCAATGCGTTATACAGAAGCAAGGCTCTCTCCCATTGCTTCAGAGCTTTTGAAGGATATTGATAAAAATACGGTCGATTTCACACCGAACTTTGATGATACCCAAGAAGAGCCTGTCGTCCTACCAGCACTTTTCCCTGGACTATTAGTGAATGGTTCAACAGGAATTTCAGCTGGATATGCGACTGAAATCCCTCCTCACCACTTAGGAGAGGTAATTGATGCAGTTACGATGCAAATCGATCATCCTGAGTGCTCAGTTGATGAATTAATGACCGTGATTAAAGGTCCTGACTTCCCAACAGGTGGAATTATCCAAGGATTAGAAGGCATTAAACAAGCTTACCAAACTGGTAAGGGAAAAATTGTTGTACGTGCAAAGACGGATATTGAAGAACTCCGTGGTGGCAGACAACAAATCGTCATTACTGAAATTCCATATGAAGTGAACAAAGCGAACCTAGTAAAACGTATGGACGAGCTACGAATTGATAAAAAGGTCGATGGAATCTCGGAAGTGCGCGATGAGACAGACCGTACTGGCCTTAGAGTCGTCATAGAACTCAAGAAAGAGGCAGATTCTGAGGGTGTATTAAACTTCTTATTTAAGAATACGGACTTACAGATTTCCTACAACTTTAATATGGTAGCGATTCATAACCGAACGCCTCAATTAATGGGATTGAAATCTTTAATAGATGCATACGTTCAACACCAAAGAGAAGTGGTAACAAACCGCTCCAAATACGAGCTGAAGAAAGCTCAAGATCGTCAGCATGTCGTTGAAGGTTTAATTAAAGCAATATCCGTACTTGATGAAGTGATCGCAACAATACGCTCATCGAAAGATAAGAAGGATGCAAAGCAAAACTTAATACAACAGTTTGATTTTACCGAGCCTCAAGCAGAAGCCATCGTTACGCTACAACTTTATCGTTTAACGAATACAGATGTACATTCATTACAAAAAGAATCCGAAGAATTAGAGAAGAGTATTCAGGAGCTACTATCTATTCTAAACAGTGACCGTAAATTATTTTCGGTCATTAAAAAAGAATTGGCTCGTGTAAAAAAGACGTATGCAGATGATCGCCGTTCTGTGATCGAAGCTGAGATATCTGAAATAAAAATTAACCTTGAAGTCATGATACCTTCAGAAGATGTTGTCGTATCTGTTACGAAGGAAGGTTATGTGAAACGAACTAGTCCAAGGTCTTATGCCGCATCTAATGGTGAACCACCAGGGATGAAGGAAACAGACCGGGTGCTGAGAACATTCCAAGCCAATACGACCAATACGTTACTCGTCTTCACAAATAAAGGGAATTATCTTCATATCCCTGTCCATGAGTTGCCAGATATCCGATGGAAAGATGCTGGTCAACACGTAACGAATATCGTTTCCATCGATCGTGATGAATTTATCGTAGATTCAATGGTCATAGATGAATTTAAAACGAACGAATTTATCGTATTCTTCACTAAGAATGGTATGGTTAAACGTACAGAGCTCGAGAATTACAAAGCACAGCGATATTCCAAACCGCTTATGGCATTAAAGCTGAAGAAGGATGACGAACTTGTTGATGTTTATATCACGGATTGTCAGAAAGATGTATTTATCGCTACCCGAAATGGTTACGGTCTTTGGTATGAAGAAGAAGAAATCAGTGTTGTAGGACAAAGAGCTGCAGGGGTGAAAGCCATCAACTTGAAAGATGGAGATTACGTCGTCAGTGGATTTGTTAAAGAAAAAGAAGTGAAGGCGCAAATGGTTCTCATAACTAATCGAGGAGCGGTTAAGAAAATGCGTCTCGAAAATGAATTTGAAAAAACATCTCGTGCTAAAAGGGGTGTCGTCATGTTAAGAGAATTGAAATCGAATCCGCATAGAATTGTAAAGGTCGTGCACGTGAAAGAAAATGAAATCGTAAAGATACAGTCTGAAAAGGGATTAGAAGAAATGATCGATCCCTCTCAATTAAGACCGGCAGACCGGTATAGTAACGGTTCCTTTATGATTGATGAAACTCAGGCAGGACAAGTCACTAGCGTCTGGACCACAAAGAAGGAAGAGAACGAATAACAACAGATAACCAAGCTGACTCGAAGGATCTTTATTCTTATGAGCTCAGCTTTTTTCTTACCCAAATTTTCAGACACCTAAATGTAGATGGGATAAGCTCGAAACTTGTACCTTCGAATATATATAGTAGGAACCCATCTACAATGAGGGAGGGACAACGTTGCATGCTCGAACAATACAATCTTCATGAGAATTTAGACGATTATTATAAGAAAGTTGAACAATTACATCAGATGAATTACAAATATCCATCACATCCTGATAAGAAGAAATTGTCTGGACCTGTTTACTCGCCTAGCCACTTTATGCCCCAATATCAATATGCATTTAGTAGACCCATGCAAAGACCTGCACCAAGACCATGGCATGGTTATTGTCACAAATGTAAACAACCCTACTTTCCACACGCAAGTCCTAGTTATTTATATGCATACTAAACATTAAAGAAACAATAAACCTGTCCATTTTCACAAGACAGGTTTTTGATTTTCAATATTAATTAAATCCCCTCCTTTTTGTATTTATTTGTTAATCTAGTATTAGGTAACGATTTAATGGATGGGAGGGTATTAATGAGTAAATCCGGTTCTATTTATAAAAATGAAATGGGTAGAAAAATAATAACTAACCATTATGACAAATATTTAAGCTTGTTCCCTTATGAAATTCATAAAGAATATGTTGATACATCATACGGAAGAACAAATGTGTTAATCACAGGACCGATCGACGGTAAGCCGCTTATTATATTGCAGGGTGGGAATTGTATCAATCCCATGACATTATCATGGTTCACACCTTTAATGGATACCTATCGAATCTATGCTCCAGATACCATTGGTCATCCAGGTTACAGTGATGAGCGACGCATTTCAGCAACAGATGAATCGTTTGCGATTTGGATATCTGATATTATGGAACATTTTCATATTAAACAATCTGCCTTTGTGGGACCATCGTACGGAGCTGGAATCATATTGAGAGTTGCTTCGTATATGCCAGAAAAAATCAAATGTGCAGTATTAGTATCTCCTGCAGGAATCAGTCTGGGCTCTAAGTTTGAAATGGTAAAGAAGGTTCTTATTCCTTTAATGTTATTTCGTATGAATACAGCAGAAAAGCATCTTAAAAGGATTACTGACAGGATGTCTGCCAACACAATGAAAAATCGTGACAGAACTATCATAGGTGATATTTTCAAGCACATTAAACTTGAACAAGAGATGCCTAAATTAACTGAAAAAAGTGAGCTAACTAGTTACAATGCTCCCACATTCATCATTTCAGGTAAATCAGATCTGTTTTTCCCGGAACACAAATTGAAAGTGAAATCGGAGGATATCATTAATAATTTGATAGCATTTACATCAATGGAGATGGGACATTATCCATCTGAGGAAAATCTAGTTGAAATCAATGAAAAAATTAAACGTTTTTTACACGACCATTACTGAATGAGAATAATGGAGGACAATTGATGGTACAAGCTGTATTCATAGATAGAGATGGTACATTAGGTGGCGGTAATGAGATCGTTTATCCAGGTGATTTTAAGCTTTATCCTAATGTTCAACATTCACTCAAACAATTGAAAGACAATGGAATAAAGATTCTATCATTTACAAACCAACCTGGTATATCTAATGGATTGGCAACAAAAGAAGAGTTCGATGAAGAACTAAAAGAGTTCGGATTTGATGACGTTTATATTTGTCCTCATGATCCAGGAAAAAAATGTGCGTGTAGAAAGCCCAGAACCGGTATGTTACTTGAAGCTTCAAACAAATACAATTTAGATCTTTCAAAGTGTATCGTCATTGGTGATCGATGGACGGATATGTTGGCCGCTGAGGAAGCGGGATCATTTAAGATACTTGTCCAGACTGGTTCAGGGAAGGAATCTCTTCGAAAATTTCACAATAAGGAGTATTTTGGACGTTGGAATCAGGTAACAACAGATTTCATTGCTCATGACTTGAATGAAGCGATCCATTGGATATTACACGAAAGTTGAAAGGATGTTTCTTTGAAGATATCTTTATTGAGTGGAATAGTTATACTTGTGATTCTTGCAGTACTCGGGTTATTCGATCCTTTACTTTTTTTAAAAGTAATTGCAATTATTAGTGCTGCAACATTCGGTTTATCAGGTGTTTTTTTAGGCTCGTTCGTGAAACGGTCACAATACATACAAGACCTCGACCCCAACGAAGAAAGGTGGAACCGTAAGATCGGTTTAACCATTGCGGCATTCGGTTTCCCATTTATCATCACAACGATTATTACAGTACTGGTGCAATATGAATTCTTATTCTCACGTTAATAAAAGCGGTCTCTTTACTCCTTCAGAGGAAGAGGCCGCTTTTCCAGATTCAAGCATGATTATTTGTTTTTACTATTATTTTTGAGTAATACTTTAAGACCTTGCCCCATATCTGATGCAAGAATATAATTCTGGTCAATGAAAACACCCCAGAAGAATGCTTGTTCAGGCACATATTTCCCAATCTGTTCTGGATTTGATGGGTCAGTAATATCTACCGCTCTCACTCCACCAGCATAATGTGAAAGGTATAATGTATTACCACGTACTTTAGGATCATGTACCGTATTTGCAAAAGTAACACCATCTTCAACATGGTCTACTAAATCCGTTTTGAATGTACTTAGTAGTTTAGGATTTGTTCTATCCTTAATATCAAAAATGCGTGTATAGCCATACGATCTTTCGTACCCCTCTCGAGTTGGATGGTATACTTCACGCGTTTCAATCAGAACCGTTCCACCCTTTGCTAACGCTGATGAGTGAGCAGCACCTTGAACATCTGGTGCGAAATCAGTTCTCCCTAAATATTCGACATCATAAGGGTTTGAAATATCCAGCATGATCGTTCCTAAATCCCAAAATGAGAGAAATGCTGTTTTCCCGGTATTATCTGTCATCGTACTATGGTTGAAAACAGGTCGAGTTTTTCCGTCAGGAGAATTCCAATGATAACCGTTGAAATCCTCCGGCACTTCATTTAGCATTCTAGGATCAAACTCATATATGGTTTGTGGATTGGCTGGATTTGTGACATCCACTAATGCAAAGTCTTTTTGTTCTCCATGAGTATAATAATCTGCGTATGGATTCGCTGTGAGGACAACTGGCTTATTCCCTTGGACAGTTAAATACAATTCGTGTGTACCTCTGACCCGTTTATCTAATTCCCAAAATCCCAATTTTTTTGGATTATACGGGTCGTTCACATCATACAAAAGGAAACCACCCTTTGAGAGAGCGTTACCACGATCAAGCTGTTGAACGCTTACGACAGCAAGGTCACCTTTGAAATAGGGTGTATTTACGGTTTTGACAATAACTTTTTCCTGCCAAGTACCAGGAATATCATCAGCAAACTTTGAAATTTCTATAGGACTAGATGGATCTTTAAGATCAAATACACGAACACCCCCGTTGCCTCCTCCAGCAGTATGTGTACCTAGATACGCAAATCCTTTATGTGCGTAAACATCAGCAGTTGAATTCTGTATTCCGTCATTTTCTTTAATTTGAACAGCAGCAGCTTCGTACCAATTTTCTAGGTTTTTATTCCCTTCAAGCATCGATATGTTTGTCAGTTCACCCTCTTGAGCGCCTTTCTCTATTGCAACATCATCAAGGTTGTCATGAGCGGAGATGGAAGGTGCGTATAAAGAGAGACTCATAATTCCAGCTAAAGATAAACGCGTGACGATTCTCCTATTCAATATAATTCCTCCAATACAAAATATTTACAACAAAATAACACAATTATTTGAAAATTACATCAAATATTAGTTAAACACATCGAATAGTACAATCTTATGTAAAAGTGAATAAGGCATATTAACTAATATGAAAAATGACATTAAAGTTCTATATGCATATAGAACTAAATTTATTTATTAGATTTTAGCAGGTTCATGTATGTAGGATTACGAATATTTAATTAAAGAAAAATCAATCTGGAGGTGGCAAATGAAAGCTAAGATAGGTGAAATTGTATGGAGAGACCTAACTGTAAAAAATGCTGAAGAAATAAAGGACTTTTATTCTGAAGTCGTCGGGTGGAAAGCAGAAAATCATGATATGGGCGATTACCATGATTTTAATATTAAATCACCAGAAGATGATGATGAAGTCGTGACAGGCATTTGTCATGCTAAAGGGTCAAATTCAGATATCCCTGCACAATGGCTCATGTATGTAAATGTTGAAAATGTTGAAGCTAGTGCTCAAAAGTGTGTGAATTTGGGCGGTAAGATTTTAGATGGTCCAAGAATGATGGGAGCGAGCCGCTTCTGTGTGATCAAGGACCCGGCTGGTGCAGTTCTAGCCTTAATATCAAATGAAGAATAATTTCTACTTACAGTAATTGTACCGTCTTGTTACGGTCAGTTGCTGTTTTTTTTGTGTGCACTTATGAAAGTTACGCTGTTCGGTGAATATAAACGTAAATCTCGAAAAAACTAGGAAGTGTAAAGGAGGTTTTGTTGATGGAGAAAGAACAGTTTTCAGCGGTAAGGAAAGATGAAAATGGAAAGATTCAAATGTTCCAAACAAGCTCTGGTAGAGAATTATCATATGAAGAAGCCATACAGGAAGTAGATGAGGAAAGAATTGAGAACGTAAGCGTTGTCCGGGAGAAAGATGGCGAAACCTATATCCGATCTAATCCAGATAACCGTAAAGATAACAACTTAGATGGATTACCGATCTTTTAAGAGCTGTTGAACCGGCTCTTATTCTTTTTTAATAAATCGAGTATTTTATTTTGAATTCAAGATAATTTATGATACTATAAAAATAAAGTTACTATAAAAAAGTAACAAAATAATTTTTAGGAGGAAGATCATGGCAGAAGTACTATACATTACAGCAAATCCTAAATCGGTTGAAGAGTCCCTTGGTTTAGCAGTTGGAGAGGAATTTATTCAAGCATATAGAGAGGAAAACCCTGAGGATGAGATCATCCGATTAGACTTATATGACTATGACATCCCGTATATTGATACAGATGTATTTAACGGTTGGGGAAAGCTTCAACAAGGTCAAGAGTTTGATTTATTAAGCCCAGACGAACAAGATAAAGTAAGAAGAATCAATGTCCTTACTGAACAGTTCAAGAACGCAGATAAATATGTGTTTGTAACTCCGCTTTGGAATTTTAGCGTACCTCCGAAGATGAAGGCATACATTGATACGGTTTCTATTGCAGGATCAACATTCAAATATACAGAAAATGGACCTGTTGGGTTATTAGAAGGTAAGAAAGCCTTGCACATTCAAGCACGTGGAGGCATTTATTCAGAAGGACCAGCAGCAGATCTAGAAATGGGAGATCGCTATATTAAAGCAGTTATGGGATTCCTAGGGGTTACTGACACTGATTCCATCATTATTGAAGGACACGCATTTATGCCTGACAAACTTGAAGAAATCAAAGGTGCGGCTTTAGAAAAAGCGAAATCTTACGCAAGTCAATTTTAAATGAACAAAAGGTTAAGCCCATCTGGCTTAACCTTTTGTTATTCATCATGTGGTCTGTATGGTACTTGGTCTAATGGAATCACCATAGAATAATCATAATTTGACCGCTTAGACGACACGGATCCATTTTGATAATCCATAACCGAATCGTTTAATTTATCTTCATTTTTTACATTTTCAAATGTTGGATCTTGGCTATATGGAATGCCTTCCTTATGGTTATACATTTGTTCTATCTCCTCCAAATGAATAATGGGAATACCTGTTAATATTCAACGCAAAAAGCCCACTTCCCTTTATAAATTATGGAGATTATATATAATTTATTCTACTGTTGCGTTCTCTTGTGGAACTTTCGCTTCCTCTCGGGGAACTTCCGCTCTCACTTGTGGAACTTTTACGATGACTCGGGGAACTTCGGCTCTCTCTTGGGGAACTCAGTACTTTATTACTACCACTCTCAGCATATTTAAATTGGAATGTTGTAATAGTCAACACTATACGTTACCTTATAGTCACATGTTACCTATTGGTCACATTCATAATATGGAGGAGATTAATTTATGAAAGATTTTACGGTAGAAATGAGTATTCCGGTATCTGCAGGGAAATTATATAATTCCATTCATACACAAAATGGCGTAAGGAATTGGTGGACTAATTTTGCAAACATCAGTGATGAAGTCGGAGGAATTTCAGAATTTAATTTTCCAAAGGCTGGTTTCTATGTTGTAACGAGAAACTTAAACAAAACGAGGTTGTTGAATTGGATGTAATTGCATCCAAGCATCCCGAGTCAAGTGGGTTTGACAATCTTGAGGATTGGGTCGGCACTACCATACAGTTTCATATAGAACCTTTAATTGAGGGTGAATGTAAATTACACTTTACACACAAAGGTTTAACACAAGCTCTTGAATGTTTTGATGCTTGTAATAACGGGTGGATTCATTACTTAAATAGCTTAAAGGATTACGCAGTGGATCAAGAAGGTGAACCATATACTGATAATTCTGAGGACAATATCATTCGTTAACGCTACGTTTAGGTCATCAAAGGAGATACTGCAATAATTGCAGTATCTTTTTCTTTATCCTATCAAGGAACGTGTTATGATTAAATAAATTTACGATTAGGGTGATTAGCGGTGCCTCAATTTTTATTTGAAGTTACGGATCTAGAAACATTGGAAAAAGAGTCCGATGATCAGCAATTCATAAATAAAGTTGCGACAGTAGATGCTGAAGTAATCGATAAACAAACAGGAAACACGATTTGCAAAGGGAGCTTTGAGGTGAAATACAACCAGGATGGTGTTTATCCATCCGTGAAAATGATTAACTCGATAGATGCACCCAAATATATAAAAACCGAGCTTCTCTTTCGCTCTAAGCGGTATATTAAACGAATGAGACGCTGGTTATAATAAAATTCAAAAAATTGTTGACAATGAAAACTACACTGTATAAAATGTAAAACAATTAAAACTTATCCAGAGCGACGGAGGGAACTGGCCCTGCGATGTCCAGCAACCTGCATGTTATGTAAGGTGCTAACTCCAGCAAAATGGGTATCCATTTTGGTAGATAAGGTGATGATATGATTTTGCCTAAACGTCTTCCAAATTGGGGAAGGCTTTTTTATTTTGTGTCTAAGTGTATAGGATGAATATTGCTGACTAGACACACTAGAGGCGATTTTCAACTCAATGTAATACAGAGAGTTGAAATCGTCTCTTTTTTACTTCCTCAATAAGTAATTCAATAATTGAAAAGTGCGAACAATCCTTAACAAACGAATGGAGGAATAGGAGTAATGAGTGTACACAACCAACAAAAACGTAGTTTATCTAATCGATTAGCAGAAGGTCCGGTAGTATGCGGTGAAGGCTACTTATTTGAACTAGAGCGGCGAGGCTACTTACAAGCAGGTTCGTTTGTACCGGAAGTCGCTTTAGAAAACACACAAGCGTTAGAGCAAGCGTACAGAGACTTCATGAATGCTGGATCGGATGTCATCGTCGCATTTACGTACAATGCCCATAGAGAAAAAATGAGGATCATTGGTAAGGAAAATCTTGTTGAAAAGCTAAGCAGACAAGCCATCCGATCGGCAAAAAAAGTAGCAATCGAGCACCCTGAAGAAGATGCGCTCGTAGCGGGTAATATTTCAAATACGAACATATTTGACCCTGAAGACGCGCAATCGAAAATTGAAGTACGGGCAATGTTTGCAGAAATGGTAGAGTGGTGTGTAGATGAAGGTGTGGACTTCATCATTGGCGAAACGTTCTACTACCATGAAGAAGCATTGATTGCTCTTGAAGAAATCATTAAAGGTGGTCTAGAGGCTGTGATTACGCATGGTCTCATGGCTGAAGGCGTTCTACGTGATGGGTATACTGTTGAGGACTCATGTAGAATTTTAAAAGAGCAAGGAGCGCTCGTAGTCGGTATGAATTGCTTTAGAGGCATACATACCATGCATCCTTATGTTGAAAAGATTCGTTCGAGTGTAAGTGGTCATATCGCTGCACTACCATTGCCGTACCGAACAACAGAGGAAAATCCGACATTCTTTAACCTACCTGATCAAGGATGTACATGTTCTATACCAACTGAAACCACATTTCCAACCTCATTAGATCCGTTATACCATAATCGATATGAACTTGCTGAATGGGCGAGGAAAGCTCATTTTGAAACAGGTGTGCAATTCATTGGATTGTGTTGTGGCGCTTCACCAGCAATGATTCGAGAAGTATCAGAAGCAGTTGGTAAAGTAGCACCAAATTCTAAATATTCACCTAACATGGAAAAACATTTCTTATTCGGTCAGGATGAAACGTTAAAGCAGCATAACCTTGAATATAGAACGAAGGCATAGGAGGGGAGTATCACTAAACGTGAAATCCGGTGGCTATATCAATGAAGACCAAGTAGCATGTTCAATCTACTTGGTCTTCATTTTGTATAAATGGATGGAGGTGATACTCAGAGCGTTACTTCTCTTAGAGAAGCGGTTTTTTGTATCCAATCAACTGAGAGACGAACGAACGTTCTTGCGCGTGGCTGTACCTGAACTTTTAAGGTCTATTGGGGTTCCAGTAGGCAATTCTTTTATTACTAATACAACCACAATCAAATAGAATTAAGTGAATTCTTCATCGCACATTTGATAAAATTTTAATTAAATTAAAAAAATTCCAACACTTTATACATTTAAAACGTTATACATACGAATGGCATTTGAACAGTGTACTTCTATTTATGGAGTGAGGTTTTACAGTTGATTGAAGAACTTTACAAAAAACACAAGATGGAACTAACGAAATTTGGAAAATCATTAGCTGCAAATGAAAAGGAGGCAGAGGACTTGGAAAGATCCATTTTGCTAAGAAAATAATTTGCAAGAATGAACTCATTCACACGTTAGTGAACAAAAGTAAAGAGGCAAATATTCCATTTATATGTTATGAGGGCAAACTCATTGTCATTGATGGAGAATATAAATTAACGTCAACAGAAGTTGAATTTGCTAATGAAAGTATCACGATTATAAATAATGGAGTTTTAGATCTGGCAAGTAATGTTGAACCAAAAGAACTTTATAATAAAATTAAGGACATTCATAATTTTGGTGTCATTAATAGTAATGATAAACAATCAGGTGTGATTCAGTCTAAAATGAAAACGAACAAAGGTATTGTCGGTAATGCTGAAATCGATGATGAAGAGGATCTTATAGATAATGATCAATCTAATCAAAATGTAATTGCGAACATGAATTATTTAAAACTCTAAAAAATTCAATTCTGTCTCACTATCGGGAGTATACTTTGGTAGTGAGACGAATATTTGTTTCATACACATTGATTCCTATAATAGATATTATGTCTACTAACTTTTAGTAATAAAGGTAGGGGCTACAAACAAATTGCAGCCCCTATTGTCCGTCGACATTAAATTACCTACATTAATGACAATACTTTGCCAACATTATTTAATAACCATTATTTAATAACAGAGCTTTCTTCCATCAATGCAGTTAAAGCCTTTTCAATATAACTATATACTTCTTCTGCAATCCCAAGAAACTCTTCAACATCTACATTACTATCCAAGTAACACGCATACAGATAGTCAACTAAAGCTGAATCAATATTGCAATAATCTGATATGGCACTCTTCATCTTAGTAATGTCATCTTGCCAAACCCCTGTATCTTCTAAAACCAAAGTGTATAATGCACGAATTAATCTTTTTGAGTAACCTTTGATATATCTAGATTTCAGTGTCTCATCATTGGCATTAGATAGAAAACCGCGCACGCGATCCACTGCCTCTTGAGTGTCTGAATTCAAGTCTAATATGAACTCAGGTGAAATAAGAATAGGCGGTACTTCTTCGCCAATATCAGTACCATGTATACAAACACAGATTATCTTGATCCAAAATCCCCATTCATTGGGCTTACTTCTTACATCATCAAGTGAACAAATAACCGTATCAACCTTAGTTACTAATCGATATTTTTGTAAAATCTGGTCCTTCAGACATGATACTCTATCATAATCTATATCTTCTGGTCTTTCGCATACTATTGTAAAATCTGCATCAGACTTAAATGGCTTAGCAGTACCTTTAGGAATTGAGCCACACATATAAATACTGTGAACCTTCCCACTGAACTCTGAAAGCAAGCAAGCTGTATACTCCTCTACAAAACTCTTGTACTCACTCTGAATATTGATCTCCTTTATAACCTTCTCCAAAACCATATTTTTACCACTCTTTTCAACAATGTTTTATTTAATAACCTGGAACCATTTGTACCAACTAGGAAATTAAGTGGATTTTCTAAATCATTCGTTACTGTTTAATAACTTACTTCTCGAACTCTCCGTTCCATTGTTCCTTTGCACAATGGGCATTCTTTTGTATCTATTTGTTTTTCTTCTGGATTTAATCTCTTCCAGGCATTACAAGTGTCCTGTGTACAATCCCATACCAATAACGATTCTTTGGTTTTAGCTTTCTTATTGGTTATCCTTTTGTTCTGAGAATGAGTTGGTTGCTTTGTTGGATCCTTAAATACGTCCATAATGAATCGGGAAACGCGTGTAGTTTGCTCCCGGTACATTTTCGGTGAGCTAATACATATTTCCTCTTCGGCTCTTGTGATGGCTACATAAGCAAGCCTACGCTCGCTCTCTATAGCTGTTTTCAAAATTTGTGTATCTTTCTTTACCACCATATCCTTTCGAGTGTCGGCATCTAACGACGATCGATGAGGAAGTATGTTTTCTGAAGCACCGATTAAGTATACGACAGGAAACTCTAAACCTTTTGATTTATGAATCGTCATTAATTTCAGGACATCTGCATTCGGATCCTTACGCAGTTGTTCCATTTCTTTATTTTTCATAATGATTTCATTTACAAATTGGAGGAAATCAACAATACTCTTAAATGGTTTAGCTGCTGACTCAATTTCCGATAAAGTATCTAATATCATTTCTTTCTGCATGGTGAGATGCTTTCGTTCATCCGCTTCTAAATATTTATCATAGAATGTTCTTATCTTTTTTACCGCTTGTAAAGGATCTTTTCCTTTAAGACTTTGTATAGCTCGAATTCGTTCGTTAATTTGTTTTTTCTGGTACCCTTTTAGATTAGGTAAATCCATTACGTGCGAGAGGAGATGATCGGAGGGATCAGCAAATTCCCTTGTCATAATAAAGTCCGTTGCTTTCTCTCGATTTAAATAAAGCGTTGGCAATACTCCTCTAACCGCTTCTATGTCTTTCGGATTTACGATCAATCTTAAATAATCTAAAACGGGCTTTACAATTGATTGCTCGTAGAACGTGTTTGAATCTCCGAACGTCACAAAGGGAACGTCTTTTAATACCAATTGATCGAAAATCGCGCGACTATTACTGTGTGACCGAAATAATACTGCATAGTCCCTATATGAACGAACGCCCTGCTCCGCCTCTTTCATTATCCTTTCAACGATATTGATCGCTTCACTATTTACATCATCAGGCCTAATAAAAAACGGTGGAAGTCCATTCTCTTCGGCAACTTGTAAGGTCTTTTTATACCGCTTTTGGTTAACCGATATTAGTTTATTGGCCAATCCAACAATAGCAGAAGTTGAACGATAATTAATGTCTAGATGATAAACTGTTGTTCCTGGAAAATCATCACCAAAATTAAGGATAATCGATGAATCTGCCCCATTGAACTCATAGATTGTTTGATCGTCGTCACCTACAACAAATAAATTGTTTTGAGGCTTTGCAATCATTTTAATTAGTTCATATTGAATTGGATTCGTATCTTGCCATTCATCACAAAGGACATAAGAAAATTGATTTTGAACCCTATCTAATAGAGAATCATGATCCTTTAGAAGAAAATAAGAATCAAGCAAGATATCATCAAAGTCCATCCATTGGCCTTCTCTTTTTCTTGTTTCATATCTCTTTAAGATTTCTTTCACTTCTTTTTCAATAGGCGTTTTTTCTGGCAAGTCCCCCACTGTCATCATATTGTTTTTGTAATCAGACAATATCGCTAATAGAGATTCAGGTTCATAATCATCCTTTAAACCCATATCTCTCATAATTACTTTGATATATATATGCTTTTGTTTGTCATTACTTAAGATTCTTCTCTGTTCCCCTTGGTTTCTTAACATTCTGAGAAAAATAGAATGATAGGTGCCCATCGTTAAGTCTCTGGTAATCTTATTCGTTATACCTGGCAGTTTAGCTAGTCTTTCTTTCATTTCATTAGCTGCTTTCTTTGTGAATGTTAACAATAAGATTTGCTTTGGATTCACACCGTATAAAGAAAGCAAATAGCCGGCGCGTGAGGTTAATACCCTTGTCTTACCACTCCCTGCTCCAGCTAAAACGAGTGCAGCGCGTTCAAAATGTCTTGTGGCTTCCAGTTGTGGTTTATTTAGCTTAATACCAGTATTTTCGAGCGCACGAAAATAATAAGCATCTTCTTCCTCTTCCCTCACCAATTCAATAGTCGTTTCAGTACTTGCTAACTCAGCTTTTTCAATGACCTTTCGAGTTGCGCCTGTGGGAAAGTGAGCTTCTGAGACATCGGTATCTTCTATCTCTCGTTTAGGATCACGAAGTACTTCAGCCCACTGTTCAATCATTTTTTGAGCCATTGAACGGTTATATTCTTGATCATCGTTATCCGCAATATCTTTAACTAATGAATAATGAGTTGGTGATACCTGAATGTTTTTAAAGGATAGACTACTTATTGCTTTTAATGAATATTGACGTACTTGAGCTTTTTCACTTCTTAAATTATGTATTAAAGATTTATAAGCCGTAGCACTTGCTTGATTATACGACCGTGAAAGTTTTCTGATTGCAGATGCTGCCAATCTTTTATCTTGATCCTTACCTTCTTTTAAATATTCTAATAGATAAGGAATAGCGTTTTTGTCATTTGTTTCTCCTAATTCGAAAGGAGACATCGATGAGAAGTCCATCATCATTCCCCATTTTGCATTTTTCATCATTCTATCATGTTTTTAGTAAAGACACCCTTAGGTAACGTTCATTTTTTAAATTTATAACAGAAAAAATACCAGCCCTATTTCTCGAGCTGGTATTAGATCCTTCTTTAGTCATTCATTTCCCTAAACTCTAATTAGTGTAATCTGAGTGAGATCAAATAAGATGAATCTTTTCGTATTGACCCCTCCTACTGCTTCTACGTAAGAGAATGTTGCACAAGTTTCGTCATCGTTCTTTTCAACTAAAGTGAATATGGTTGGTAATGTGCCATTATTTAAACTGATGACCTTTCCTCCACTGACGATGTAGAATTGTTGTGCACCCGGGTAGGATGGCTCGCGTTTTAAAGCCACCAGTGATATCAATAAGAGTAGCTCCTCTTCATCACGTAATTCAACTAGAGTGGAATAAGGATCATATCCGGATATTGTAGCACGTAATTCATATGAACCAGCAGGTGTACCTAGGAATGAAAATACACCTTCTGCATTTGTTGTAACTTCGTCGATTAGCTCATCATTCCTTGTCAAGAGTTGAATGAACACGTCTGAAAGGGGAAGGCCAGTTGTGCTGTCTGATACTTGACCCACGATGTCTCCATTGGCTCCTGGCTTCAAATTAAAATCAACGCCAGTCTTTTCTTCACCATTTGTAAGTGATAATTTGATATTTTCTTCTAAATAACCGTCAGCATCAGCGGATACCGAATATTGACCAGCATTTAAATTGCCGATGAAATAGGTTCCGTCAGTATTTGTGCTCGTGTTTCCAACTACAGTCCCATCTACATTAAATACAGAAACGGCTGCATCTTTTAGCGGACCGTTGCCTGAACTGATAACTGTACCTGAAACAGTTGCAGGATTCGGTAACAATGCAAAATTCTCAATATTTGTATCGTTTACAATTAATGTTGATAATCTAGCCGCAGCTCCATACCCTTGTGCAGTAGCCCTCAACGTGTATGTTCCATCACTTAACGCTGGTATTGTATACGCGCCTTCGATATTGGTTAAAGCTACAGCAACGGGTCGATCCAAAAGATCATACGCCTCTACTATTGCGCCTACAATTGGTATACCAGTACTTGCATCCGTAACAATACCTGTAAACTGGCTTGGTAAAGCAACTAAATTGTAAATTAATCGGGTAGGCTCACCAGGGTCAGCGGTGAAGCTGGTGATCTCACTTCTATAATCACGATTAATTGCAGCCATACTGTATTTTCCGGGTTGAAGTCCCTCATATAGAATTTCACCTTTTAAATCGGTTTGCATTTCAGCAACTACCGTACCGTTTTGAGAAGCAATTCTTAAAAGTGTGTTCGGAAGTGGCTCATCACTTTCGCTATTCCGTACTGTACAAGCTACACTTGCAGTCTTTCTTATTAATTGAAGATCAGCAAATGTCGTCATGTTTGGTTCTACTGCAATCGTAGTTGAATCATTACCGTACACACGATGCGTTGCGACAATTGTATAGTTGCCACTTGTTACATCTGTAAAACGATAATTCCCTTGTGCATCTGTGATTGTCGACGCCACCACTGGCCCAGACGTACTAATCAATCGTAATTCTACATTTGTCCTTGCTAAGAACGAACCTGTTTCAGCATCCGTGACGACCCCTTCTACGTTCCCTGGTGAAAACGCTAAGTTTAGATTCGTAACTGTAGACTCCCCTGACTTAATATCTGCACTGAGTGATTGCTGTTCATAACCAGGACTATTGATGAGCATCGTATAAATGCCTAAGGCTAAATCAAATACTGCGTACCCACCATCGCTTTGAGTCAATACAGTTGTAACCACGGATCTCTTCGAATCCATAATTTGTATTGTTGCGCCAGCGATTGGATTACCATTAGGGTCTGTTATGACGCCAACAAGATTGCTTGTTTCTGGTGATATTGCAAGTAGTGCTTCTGCTATTGCGCCGTTCTCAATGATTGCTGATTGTGTAGCGTTCGTGTAGTTTGGAGCGGCTGCGGAAATCACTACGAGACCTTCTTCTAGATTTTCCACTTTTAAAGAACCATCTTGATCTGTAATACCAGAAGTAATTGGAATTCCTGTGTCATTATAAACATCTGTAATAACACCTGGCAACGGAATACTCGTGGGATTCTCTATAACCTGCACAGAAAGTGTCCCACCTTGTGGTGTTAATAATAGATCCAGTTCAGACACCTCACCAGATTCAACTGGAATCGAAAATGTGTTTGGACTATACCCTTCTGTGGTTGTTGTAAGGATATAATTTCCTTCTAATACATTTGTGATCGTATACGTGCCATCAGGTTGTGCAAGAACAGACGTTATGAAGCTATTATTTTGGTCAAATAGGTTAACGAAGATGGATTGATTACGAATTGGGTTTCCATCCTGATCTGTAACAGTACCATTAATGCTTCCAGATACTGAAGTCAATGTTGCGTTTGCCGTTGCAACCTCATTACTGTTTACTACCGCACCGATAGAGGAAACTGCATAGCCTGGTTTATTGGATGAGACTTGATATGAATTCGGTTGTAGGTTTTCAAATGTGTAGTCTCCATCCTCATCGGTAACGACTGAAGAGATGATCAATCCATTCAACAATACATTTATAACCGTTCCTGGAAGAGGATTGCCGTTTTGATCTCGAATTTTCCCAATAATGGATCCGGGTTGAGTGTTTAAGCTGAATTCCATACTTTCCACTTCTCCAGGTGAAATCGTAATCCCCTGGGTGTCACTGTGGTGATCCTGTGCTACCACTGTCACCGCAAACGTTCCAACCGGTAGGTTTCCAATCGAGAAGGAACCACTTCCGTCTGATACAGCTGATCCAATGACAGTTCCATTCACATCAATTACTTTAATTGTTGCCCCGGTTATTGGACCTTCAGGACCTGAAACAGTACCTGTAGCCACTCCGGGATTTGGTCCTAACAAGCCGTCAATCTGGATTGTATCGTTCGGCGTTACCGTTGCACCTGACATAAACGTATTATAATTTGGAGTGGTCATTGATACTGTATACCCACCTGGTGCTAACCCATCGATTACATAATTACCTGAAGGGTCTGTGATTGCACGGTCAATAGGTTGCACACTGTCACCAAAGACAATCTGGATCACCGCTCCACCTATTGGTAGTCCTGTTTGCTCATCAACAATTGTTCCTTTTATAACACCAGGGAGTGCAGTTAAATCAAAATCAGTCGTAGCAGTCTCCCCTTCTTTTACAGTAAATCCTTTTGTAGCGGCTTGGTAGTCCGGATTACTAACCAATAAAGAATAGGTACCTGCATTGAAGTTTTGGATTAAGAAACGACCTTGTTCATCGGTTTGAACTTCAGCGACATTTGTTCCTGTAACATTTACGAGCTTAACAACCGTTTTCATGATGGGTACACCATCTGTAGAAATCGTACCTTGAACACTTGATGGATTTGGCGAAAGGTTAAAGTCATGCGTGTGTGTGACTGCATTCTCTACAAGTATAGATCCGGTTTCACTACCAAAATTATTCATGGTGACGACAATCGTATAGGTTCCAACCGATATCGTTCCAAAATTATAGTTCCCATCACTATCTGTTAGCACAGTATTAATGACTGGACCAAATGGACTGACAGATCTAAGTTCAAGTGAGGCACCAATTAAGGGTTCATCATTGACCTTATTCTTGATCGTACCTTGAACGATTCCCCCATCTGGTATTAACACAATATCAACAACGCTCTCTTGATCGGGGAGTATCGTACCAGACACAATATTACTACCGAAACGATTAGCGTCGGCATTTAAGGTATAATCACCTGGTACAAGTTGAAGTATTTCATATGATCCATCAGTACCTGTAATGACTGTTGATACAGAAGTATTGGTAGCATCGTTTAATAGTACTGTACTGTTGCCGATCGGAGTGCCGTCCGGATCTATAACGACCCCACTTAACGACCCCGTTATTAGTGTCAAAGAAAGTTGAATAGAAGATATTTCTCCCGGCTCAACAATGACACCAATCGTTGATGCCCCGTAACTAGGTGCAATACCTTTTATATTGAGCGGTCCAACTTTAACATCTGGTAAAATGAATTCTCCGTTTTGATCACTTGTGATTGTTGTGACAAGCACGCCGTTCACATCGGATACCTCTACAAAACTGCCTGGTATAGATAATCCCGTTTCAGAATCAACAATTGTCCCTTCAATTGATCCTCCAGCTAGAGTAAGAGGAGTAATGAGGTTTGTTACTTCTCCATTTACAACGATAGATCCTACAGTAGCAGTTTGAAAACCTTCTGCGTTCACATTTACTTGATAGGTTCCCTGTGGAAGGTTTAAAATTTCGAAGGTTCCATCTGATTTTGCCTGTAAAGTCTGAAGCAACGCCCCGTTATCGTTTAGCAATCGAATGGTTACAGAATTGTTTGTGATTGGTTCACCGTTCACGGTGACTGCAGCGCCTTTTATCGTACCGCCAATACCTTGAAGAGCAAATGAAACATTTGAAGTTTCATTGGATACGATGATGACACCTGTTTGATCCTGTATAAAATACGGTGAACTCGCGATCACAGTATACATCCCAGGAGATAACAATGGAGAGACAAAATCACCGTTTGGATCGGAGTTCGTCGAAATAATCGGAATTCCTTCTGGTGTTGATACTGAGACCAAAACCCCTGCAATCCCTTCACTTGTTTCTGTACTCACTACTTTCCCTGAGAACGTGCCTCCAAGCTGAATCATCACAACTTCTAGGCCTACAAATTCTCCACCAGGGGGAACAGAAATACCTGTTGTGAACTCAGCATAGTCATCTATACCAGCGATAATCGTATATGAACCATTTGGTAAATTACCTATCGCGAAATTGCCATCGATATCTGAAATCCCATTTCCGATCTCGACTTCGTGTCGATCAATGATACGTACGCTGACATTTGCTAATGGGTGACCATTCTCATCCACTGCAGTACCTGAAACGGAAACTGGATCAGGTGCGAGGCGAAATTCAAGGTCGGTCGTATCGTTCGGCTCAACAACGATTCCTTTGATTTCTTGGCTATAGTTGAGCGTATACGCATTAATCGTAAACGTTCCGGGCGCTACCCCTTCAATCAAAAAGTTCCCGCTTGCGCCTGCTGTTCTTCTAGCTACTGGGACTGTCGAACCTGGTGAATAAACTTCAACTTGAGCACCAACTAGTGGTGAACCGGTTTCTATATCTAAAATCAATCCAGAAATCCTTCCAGGTTCAGGTGTAAAGAATAGATCTGCAACGACTGTTTCTCCAGGTTGAGGGTTCACAGAAACTTGAACGCGCTGATAATCAGGGGAAATCGCTGATATTAAATATTGACTGGACGTAAATCCGGAAAAACGGTAAAAACCATCTCTATCTGAATTCACAACTTGAATTGAGCTGCCATGTATATCTAATAATCGTACAAATACATTTTCCACTGGTTCACCTGTGATTTCATCGCGAATCGTCCCTTCTGCAGTTGAAGGGAATGGCTCAAGGGCAAAGTCAATTGTCCTTGTTCCGTTTGCAGGAACGACTACTGAAGCACTCGATGAACCGAACCTTTCTTCTGAAAAAGCAATAACGGTATATGTTCCGGCATACAAACCTTGCGTACGAAACACACCTTGTTCGTCAGTAAGCGTGCTCGCATAAACAGGCCCAGTAGGTGTCAAATATCGTACTTGAATATTTACACTAGCGATAGGCTCACCTGTTACCGTGCTTGTTACAGTTCCGATTAAATCTCCAGGTTCTGGTGTTAGAATAAAGCTAAGTGAAGTTGTCTGATCAGATAGAACATCAAATGTCGCACTTTGACTTGAGAATCCTCCGGCTGTTACGAGTGCGCGATAACGACCCGGTGATAAGTTAGGGAAGGTAAATTGACCGAAGCTATCACTAACAACGTTGTTTTCTAAGGTTTTTCCTTGATTAACAATTGTGACAACCGCATTGGTTAAAGGTTCACTAGAGAGTTGATTGGTCACATAACCCGTAATCGCACCAGGATTTCTCAACAAAGGAACATCTATGGTGGTTCCTTCCTCTGGAACAGTTAAGGTAAGCACTTGATTTCCATACCCTTCAGCATTCACATTTAACAAGTAAATCCCAGGAGAGATCGAATCAAATATGAATACACCTTCGTTACTAGGATACTGATTCGTAACGAAAACACCCGTATTCTTCGTTAATGATAAGGTAACAGCTGTTCCAGAAATAGGCTCACCTGTCTCCGAATTAAATACTGTTCCTTGTAAAGTTGTGAGGATCGGAGATAATTGGACCTTCACATTACTTACTTCTCCAGGTGTGATGATGACGGATACGAGATTTGACGTATAACCTTCAAGTGTCGCACTCACTTGATACGTCCCCTCAGATAAGCTTGGAATGATAAACGATCCATCAGGTGATGCTAATAACGCCTGAAGCAGTTCCCTGTTGGCACCCATCAATTTCACCTGAACGTTATCTCCACCAATGGGATTTCCATTCTCATCTACGACTTGACCGGATATGTTCCCAACCAAGCTACGTAATCGTACATTGAGACCAGAAGTTTCACCACTCTGTACGATTACCCCATTTATTTCAGTCGAATAATTCGGTGCTGAGGATGTGACAGTATAGGAATCGGGACCGATATTAAAGAATAAAAACTTTCCGAATTGATCGGTTGTCGCGTTTTTAATGAGAATGCCTAAGCTGTTTCGTAGAAGAATAGATGCACCTGTCACGACTTTGCCTGTTATCGAATCGGAAACCCCACCTGAGATTATGCCTCTTTTACGGTCCATGACAAAATCAACATCCGTTACCTCTTGCCCAGGGTTAACTGTTACGGTTCCAGTTGTAGTTGTATGCATCATTAATTTTGCAATGAGCGCGTAACTACCCGGTGGAACATTCCCTATAAAATAGTTACCATTGATATCAGTGTTTCCATAAGCGATTGGCGTTTCGTTTACGTCCAAAAGAGAGATTGTTGTATTCGGCAATGTCTCACCTATGTCATTAACGATGTTTCCGCTTATTGTTCCTGGATTTGGTTTAATGGTCATCGGGACAATTGTTTCATTTCCTGCTTCTACATAAGCCCCTGTACAAGCAATTGAATAGTTAAGGGCAGCCGCCTTCAAAATATAGTTACCTTGTGCTAAATTTTGAAATTCGTAAACGCCTGATGGGTCGGCTGCAGTTGAGTTGATCAGTTGATTATCTAATGAGAATAATTGTACAACTAAGTTATCAGCAGCAGGTGTAATCGTTCCTTTAATCGATCCAGGATTTGCTTTTAGTTGAATATCGATACTTTTCGTGAACCCCCAAGGTACGATCTCTCCAACAAGGTTTGTTTCATATCCTTTTGCTACAACCGCAAGTGTATATATCCCTGCAGGTAAGCCCATGGATAGAAATTGCCCGTCTGCACTTGTTAACATTGAATCAACTTGAAAGCCGAGTGCGTTACTAATTGTGATTGTTGCACCGCCAATAGGTAACTCTGTATCTTCATCCGTCAACGTACCTGTAATGAAACCAGGGATTGGAACAAGTTCTATCCGGGTTGTGCTGACTTGGCCTGGCTCTGTTTTCACACTCGCATAAGAACTCCTAAAGCCGTCAGTACTTGCATTAACTGTGTATGTGTTCGGTAGAACATTCTCAAAAATAAACTCACCATCAATGTTTGAAAACGTTGTTGCTAGTACCACGCCATTCGAATCAATTAGTTGCATTAGAATTGAAACACCCATTATTGGTTCATCCGTTTCTTCGTTGTAGATCGTCCCTTCAACGGATGAAGGATCTGGAGAAAGAGAGAAATCTAATTCAGATTGATCTCCTGATGTAATGATTGTTCCACCTAATAAAGATTGATAATTGTTAAATGACGCCGTTACAATATAGCTCCCAGGATTCAATTCACCTACTGAATAGTTACCATTAGAATTGGTAACACGTCTAGATACGAGTACATCTGAATCAGAATTATTAATCAGGAGGACCGCTCCAGGAAGTACGTTCCCCTCAATATCCGTTACAGTACCTGTGATAGAACCAAACAACGTCTTGAGCTCTGCATTAAGTGAAAATGTTTGGTTGTTTTCTATAATTGCTCCTAGTGTCGTCGTGGAATAGCCTTCTGCGGTAAAAATGATTGTATATCTACCTGGAGTCAATCCGTTAATGATGTAGGAACCATTTTCATCCGACACTGTCTTGGAAATGACTACATTATTAGATACGACATCGATTTTCGCTCCACTTATAGGAGTACCATCAGATAATACGGTTCCTGCAAGAACGCCTGTTAATCTTTTTAAAGAGATACTCAGGTTGGTGTTTTGATCGGACTTTATATATGCGCCTATATTTTCTGTACCATGTCCTTGCGATGCACACGAAACTGCGTAATTTCCTGGTGCTAACGCTTCCACAAAATATTCTCCATTCAAATCAGTCGTTGCATGTGCACAAGTTAAACCAAAACTGTTGGTTACTTTTATACTCGAACCTTGTAAGAGATCACCTGTATCATCATCTTTTACAGTACCACTTAAAGAACCAGGATTAGGTAACAAATCCAGGTTCACCTCTACCGTTTGCCCTGCCAATACAGCAAAGCCTATGTTGAATGTTTGAAAAGATGATTTACTAGAACGTAATCGATAGGAGCCTGGCGCCAATTGGTTAATGACATATTGTCCTGCCCCATCTGTCGTAGTAGAAGCAACAATGAGTCCTGTCGAACCGATTATATCAACTGTTGCACTAGATAATGGAGTTCCATTACCTGCGATTTCACCTTGCACCGTTCCTGGATTAGAAATAAGTACGAAGTTCTCTGTTGTAGTAGAATTAGAAACAATCTCCTTCCCTATTGAATTGGACTGGAAATTGTCCGCTGTAGCAGTTAACACGTAGTGCCCTGGTTGTATGTTGTTTAACGTATATTGTCCTGTAGGTGAAGTCGTTGCCTTTGAAACAATATCGCCTACATTATTCATCATGAACACTTCAGCACTTTCGATTGCCGAGCCCCCGCTCGAAGTAACTGTACCCTCCAAGTTCCCTAATAAAGGGTCTAAATATTGATTAACAATCGTAACGTTATCTTCTGTAACTACAACGACTCGATTAGAAGTGGTAAAGTCCGGTTTGGAAAATTCTAAGTTATATGAACCAGGATTAACCGTGGAAAAGTTATAATCCCCTGCACTGTTTGTTTCTGTAACAGCCACCTCTGTTGCACCGGATAACAAACGTACGGTGACTTCACCTTCAGGAAGTCCGTTCACCTGATTGAGTACATTTCCAGCAACACCACCTGTCGCTTGGACATCAACTGCAATAGGTTTTCTGACTGGAACTAACTCTCCTCCGGTGAATAAGTCATAGCCGATTGCAGTTGCAACGTTCAAAACTTGATTACCTGACGTATAGAACGATCCATTTTCTACAAAATTCAGCGTAGCACTTTCGCCCGCCTCCAAATCCCCAACTGTCCAAGTGAGTGTTTTCATTCCTTGATTGAAAGCTGTTGATCCTTGTGAGATAGAAGTAACAGTAAATCCTGATACAACATCTAACGCAACGACATCAACGACGTTTACGATTGTCGCCTGACTTTTTCCGATATTCGTTAATGTAATCTTTCCAGACCACTCATAATCTTGTCCTGCAATAGGTTCAGTCGGACCAGAAGTCATTTCCTTAGATATTTCTAATTGCGCTTTGACATTACCCGAGTCGATCGTCACAGGATTGGATAGTGCATCCTTGAACTGGAATCCTTCTGATCTTCTTAGTGAATCCTTATTGTAATTGTTATTGTTCGTAGCCGTAAAAGCAATCATCTGTACCGCATCTTCAGGCGATACTTCTAAAAAGGAAAAGAACGTAGATGCTGGAATGAGAAAATCAATAAAATAGTTTTGTGTATTGCCGAATGTTGTATCAGCTTGAACAACACGTGCGACGTCAAAGTTGATGATTTGTCGAGAATAGTTCGGTTCTCCCTTCCCGTTCGTCCCTTCCGCTTTATCGTTCCAGGAATTGAACTTCTTATCTACGTTTTGAACGAGATTGACTCGATTCTTTCGTCCATTCACAGCTAGGAGCCAGTCGTAGGTCCCTGCAACACCTGTTGTATTTAACAACACACCCCAAGCAAAGTTGGCAAAGGATGTTTTTGACTTGTTTCGAGGATCAGACCTGACACGCATTCGAAAATAGACGTTGATCGTGTCATACGCAAAATAAAAAGAGGGAAAACTACCATTCCCTACGATATCTGTACTGGCTGGGTTCATATCCTTAATTACATCTGCATAAGGTATCCCGCCCACTCTAATTGGGGTAAATTGATTATTCTTGGGAAATGGCATCCCAACACCTCCACAAAAAGAAATAAATCCCAATTACAATATGCTAGGAAACGTAATATAATACCTATTGAACAGTTTACTTAAGGAATATGTCGGGATTTCTACTTCAAATGGAATCAGTTGTACCTCTTGTTGCTATTCATTGCAAACAAAAAAGAGAGGATTTATTTGCCTCTCTCTCAAATTACATTCATCTATATAATTTCCAAGTCTTACGTATTTCTTCAACAACTATATCTGGATCATCCCAATGAAGCATATGTGTGGTGTTAGCCGTTGAGAATCATTTGGTACCATATCTAAAAATTCATCCTATGTTTCCACATGTTCTTCAAAGTCATTTTCATAGTAATTAACTTCTTCATCAAATGGTGGTGTCTTTCCATGACCAGGAGCATCAATGGAAATGATTCGATAATCGTCTTTCAAATGTTCAGCAATTTCAAGAAAACTAAGGCTCGTACTACCTAATCCATGTAAACAAAAGATCACAGGTCTTTTTACATTTCCCTACTCAGTATTATGTACATCTTGATTGTAAATGTTAATAAAATACCTGTTCAATACGAAAACTCCTTAATTTCTTACCTCATAATTTTGCTTTAAAAAATCGATCGAATGATTAATCAAATCCTTTAGTACGTCAACATCAATGTCATCTACTTTATTAATGTAAACACATGCTTTACCGGTCGTATGTTTTCCGAAATCGTTTAACAGCTCTTCACGCTTCTGATCACCTGCTGCGAAATATAAACTAATCTTTGCTTTGCGCGGAGAGAAACCAACTAAAGCAGCGTCACCTTCATGACCAGAATCATAACTATAATGATAAGACCCGAAACCAATAATACTAGGTCCCCACATCTTCGCTTTGTATCCAGTCGTCTCTGTAAAAATATCTAGTAATTTATACGCATCCTCACGTTTCTTTGGACTATCAACATTTTCGATAAATTCAATCACGTCATTGTTATTTTCCTTTGTCTTTAATTCATACATATGATGACCTCCAAATTATTAAGATTCCCATAGATTGTAAATCATGCCATAAGGGTCACGAACATAACAGTCATTTCCTTTTCCTTCCCATCTTACAATAGTAAAATGGTTTTCTAAGAGATGCTTTCTTGCTTCTTCTAAATCTTCTACGATTATCTCCAATACAGGTCCGAGATTTTCTTCACCTTCAATTAAGAAAATAGAATGATGTTCCGTTCTAAATTCTATTTCTTGTACTTGGCTATCAGAGGGTTGTTTAAATCCAAACACTTTTTCATAAAATTCTTTCGCTTCATTAACATCTTTTACTTGAAATCCTATGTTATTGGACATTTTGTATTTCAAATTGTATTCCCCTCCTTCTTCTACATCCTATTCTTCGTTTAATAATCATTAAATCCTTTTCGAATGATCAAAAATGCAAAAAGAAAAGCACTATTGAATTCCATCAATAATGCTTTTCCATATCTCACTAGATTATTCGATTGGTGATGAAGAGGTTGTTTCAGCTTTTTCATCTTGTACGATTTTGTTAGTTCCTTTTAGGAGGGGTTGATCGTTGAAATATGCGACTTCATCAATGTGGTATCCGTAATCTGTTACAGAGCTATCAGAATCAAGTGTAACTGTGATTTCGTCACCATCAACAATAACCCAAAATGCAGATTTGACACCATCATGTTGTTCAATAACTGTTCCATTCTTATCTTTCACATATACAAAGTCATAGCCAGCTTCTGTTTCGAATCTTGAGAAGTGGATTGCAACCTGTTGTGCACCAGGCTTTGAATACGTATGACCACTATTATAGTTGTTCGGATATGGATGTGGTGTGTCAGCTGATGCCGTTTCATAATACCATTGTGCAGTGCTTTGGGAGCCTGTCGGGTACGTAACATTCAAGGCATAAGCGGTAGATGTACTAGATGCTCCGTTATATCCAACCACCTTCACATAAAAGGTACCTGCACCAGTTGCTGAATATGAAATCGATTCACTCGTCGTGCCGCCATTTTCTGATTGTGCTAGTAAACTACCAGCACTATTGTATAAGTAAACATCGTAATCACCTGGTAAATTAGACAAGCTTACAGATATGTTTCCTGAATCAACTGCATCAAATTTAAAGTAATCTACGTCAGAAGATGACCAAATGTAAGAGTTATACGTTGTGCCACTTGCAATTGGACCATGTGCTGTTGCAAGCGTATCATTGGCTTCATAAGTGTCTCCGGAACTAGTACCACCAATTCCAACTGCTGCAAAACCATCATCAACTGCCTGATATTCTGGACTACTTGAACCGTAAAGATCAGTAGCCGCTTGTAACAATGCACTTCTTGCATCATCAAAATCAGACTGTGAAGTTAAATAGGAAGATAATGCTCTGTAATAAATATCTCCAGATTTATCTAAACCAATATCTGTTGCTATATTATAGAAGGCTTTATTCGGAATACCACTGTTTGTATGAACGCCACCCCAGTCGCCTTCTTCCGTATTCGGTAGATTTTGATAATCATTCATATGCTCAGGTTGTCCATATTGTGATGGAGAAGAAATACTTCTCAGTGCATCTCCTGGCGTACCTGGTGTGTAAACATCTTCACCAAGTAACCAATCAAAGTCACCGTTTTCTGCTTCGACAATTACGCCAAATACATCGGAAAATGATTCATTTAAAGCACCTGACTGATTTGCATAAACGAGATTAGCTGTGTTTTCTGTTACGGCATGCGTTAATTCATGTGCAACAACATCTAGAGAGCCCGATAGTTCCGTAAATGTACTTCCATCGCCATCTCCATATACCATCTGAGATCCATTCCAGAATGCGTTATTATAATTGGTACTGTAATGGACTGTGGAAATGATATCAGAGCCATTTCCATCATAGCTGTTTCGATTATGTGTGTTGTAGAAATAATCGTACGTTACACCCGCATTGTAATGCGCACTAACCGCAGCTGCTTGATTGCTAGCATTGTAGTTATTATCAGAATCTGTAACGTCTGAGCCAGGTAGGGATGTACCATTATTAGCAGTGTACGTTCGGATTACCCCACTCATCGCTTTCGTATCATCGTATAACGTATATTGACCTCCGGAATAAAGCGTGTTAATCGTTCTCGTATCACCATTCACATCTACACCCGTTCCAGTTGCAGTGTGTAGTGCATCGTAATGATGGATGACTTCTCCGTTGGTAGCGCTTACAAAAACAAATTCACGGCCAGGTTTAGGGTCAATAAACTGTAACTCTACTAAATATACCGGCATCCAATTGTCACCAGACTCATAGAGATAAAGATCAGCTGTTGGTTTAGAAGTGTAGGTGTTCTTATTTGGTTTAAAATCGAGTATTTTTTCAGCTTTCTTTATTGCCTTTTTCTCTGATAATTTAACTTTCTTGTTCCATTGAATTTGTTCTAACTTGGGCTCAACTTGTCCATTCATGGCAACGACATTTCCATCCTGATTCGTATGTACAGAAAGCTCCGCACCATATACAGGTATACCGTCGACTTTTAATTGTGTTTTGTAGTGTGTCATGCCAAGTTCGTCTTGATTTACATCTATAATGTCAAAATCACCTGCGTTTAAATTGAATAGCTCTCTTTGGTCATTCAGGTAACTTTTCACATCACTTTTCGATTTTACTTTTTTGTCAGAAAGTTTCCCAGAGACAAAATCAGGTACGCCACGTTTTTTATCCCAGGATACCTTTAATCCTTCCTTTCCTTTCATCTTTTCAAACTTGTGCAACACCTTTAACTGGTCCTGCTTCTTGTCTACCTTTTCACTTTTAATCGACGTGGCATCAACATTTTGAGGAAGAATTGTACTTCCTAGTGCAAGCGTTAATGCTAAACTAACCGTTACCCCTTTTTGCTTAACCCCTTTTGATAACCTTTTACTCATTTGCTCACTCCTTAAATTTAGTGTCTATTTAAAAGTAAAGAATTCCAAATATTTTTACAATAGGGAAAATTGACTAAATATGTCGGAATTATCAGTTAATTAGGACTTTTCGCATAATTAACGTAGTGGAAGTTGAGATTTGTCTGGGATTCACTAATACAGATGGCGTAAAAATAATAAAAAACAGCAACACCTGTGTCAGGTATTGCTGTTTTTTGTAGTCTGATCTCATTGAAAGAATTATTTAATCTTGATGACGATTTTCCCGCGTGCATGGTGTGTTTCACTTAGTGCATGTGCATCTTGAAGGCTTTGTTCGTTGAAATCAAACGTTTCACCAACAATCGGCTTTAATTGTCCTGCAGTATACAATTCTGCTAGCTTTTGAAGCTGTTCTCCATCCGGTTCTAACCATACAAAACCTGCATGGACTTTATGATTTTTTGCCTCTTCTTCATTCGGAGGTTGAACAATTGAGACGAGTTTACCGTCTTCCTTTAAGACTTGATAGCTTTTAGACTGTACTTCACCACCTATTGAATCTAAGACAATATCGAAGTCATGAAGAATGGTTGAGAAATCTGCATGTTTATAGTCAATGATCTCATCTGCTCCAAGGGACTGTAAGAACTCTTTGTTCAACTCACTTGCTGTTGTTGCAACATGTGCTCCAAAGCTCTTTGCAATTTGTATAGCGAAATTACCAACACCGCCAGCACCAGCATGAATGAGCACTTTATCATTTTCTTTGATTTTACCGAAGTCAACGAGACACTGCCAAGCGGTTAAACCAGCAAGTGGAATAGAAGCAGCCTCTTCAAAGCTCATTTCCTCAGGCATCTTTGCAAGTAAATTTTCTTCGACAGGTACAAATTCTGCATAAGTACCTTGATTCGTCGTTGCAGGTCGTGTGAATACCCGGTCTCCCACATCGAATGTAGTTACATTCTTTCCTTTTTGCACGATGACCCCTGCTGCATCCCAACCAAGTATGAGTGGAAATTCGAAAGGTAACATATCTTTCAGATAACCTTCCCTCACCTTCCAATCTATAGGATTAATGGAGGTCGCATGAATTTCGACCAACACTTGATCTTCATTTATTGTTGGTGTTTCGACGTCCTTTTCCTTTAAAGTCTCTTTACCACCATATTGTTCGATCACAATAGCTTTCATAACTTAAAACCTCCTTATGGATTGAAATGATAATACAATTACATCAAGAATCAAAATGTTCTGCTTGGCATGATTCAACGTGTTACAGGGTGTCCTGTATAACATGCCCTATTTTATCCGTTTACCCAAAAAAAGGAAAACGCAGATTTCAGTACCAGGGAGAGGTTCGCACGCACCCTGAAAAAAGGAAAACGCAGATTTCAGTACCAGGGAGAGGTTCGCACGCACCCTAAAAAAAGGAAAACGCAGATTTCAGTACCAGGGAGAGGTTCGCACGTACCCTGAAATAGAGAAACCGCAGATTTTAGTACCCGCACCGGACCAAAAGATAAACTAAGTTGATCTCACCAAAAAAACTGCCTTGCATCAACAATAAGTTGATGACAAGACAGTTTTTAAGGTTTTATCCTTCTAGAAGGAGCGATTCTGGGTCTTCAAGTAGTTCTTTAATTTTCACTAGGAAGCTTACTGCTTCGCTTCCGTCTACGATTCTGTGGTCGTATGATAGTGCGATATACATCATTGGACGGTTTTCCATGCGTTCTTCATCAATTGCTACTGGACGCCATTGAATCTTATGCATACCGAGGATACCGACTTGTGGTGAGTTCAAGATTGGTGAAGACATCAAGGACCCAAATACACCACCGTTTGTGATTGTAAATGTTCCACCTTGCAACTCTTCAATTGTCAACTTCTTAGACTTAACCTTCTTAGACAAGTTCTTGATCTCTTGTTCGATTCCAGCGAAGCTCAGTTTGTCAGCATCACGGACAACAGGTACGACTAGACCTTCCTCTGCACCAACAGCGATACCAATGTCATAAAATTTCTTAAGAAGAATTTCATCACCTTGAATCTCTGCGTTGATACGTGGGAACTTCTTCAATGCAGCGACAACAGCTTTCGTAAAGAATGACATATAGCCAAGCTTAACATCATTTTGTTCTAGGAACTGTTCCTTACGACGCTTACGAAGGTCATTGACTGCAGTCAAGTCTACTTCGTTATATGTTGTAAGCATTGCAGCTGTTTGTTGTGCTTCAACTAAACGTTTTGCAATCGTTTGGCGACGGCGAGACATTTTCACCCGCTCAACTGGTTTTTCGAAATTTTGTTCTGGAGTAGATGAACTTGGTTTGCTACTCTTAGATTCTGATTTCTTAGCTGATTCTTTTTCTGAGTTACCTTGTTCTGCATGTGCTTTCACATCTTCAGAACGGACTCTTCCAAGTGGATCAGTTGCTTTAACTTTGTTTAAATCAACACCTAGCTTCCGTGCTAGTTTGCGTGTTGCAGGTGAAGCAAGTGTACGGTCTGTGTCGTCTTGTTCTTCTTCCTCAGTTTCTTGTGAAGCAGGAGCCTTCTCTTCTTTAGTAGATTTCTCTTCCTTCACTTCTTGTTTAGGTGCCTCTTCCTTGTCGTCTTTGTCAGATGGTGCGCTGCTTCCTTCACCAGCTTCGTCAAGTTTTGCGATTACTTCACCAACCTCAACTGTATCACCAGACTCCTTTAAGAATTCTGTGATGACGCCGTCGTTTTCTGCGCTTACTTCTACGTTGACTTTGTCTGTTTCAAGTTCACATACAGGGTCACCTTTGCTAACTTTATCACCCTTGTTTACTAACCATTCTGATATCGTTCCTTCTGAAATAGACTCTGCAAGTTCTGGTACTTTAATTTCAATCACGATACATTACCTCCTTCAGTTGTCACAGTGTTCGTTTGGTTTAAGTTCAGTGCTTGATTTAAGATGCGTTCTTGTTCTCTTTTGTGAACATCTGGTTCCCCTCCAGCTGGACTGGATCGGTCTGGACGACCAATGTAGGAGATCGTAACGCGGTTTGATGCAATCGATTTGATTCTTGATTCGACATAGAACCAAGCACCCATGTTTTTAGGTTCTTCTTGAACCCAGATTATTTCTTCTAAGTTTTCATATTGCTCTAGTTGCTCAATAATTTCATCTTCAGGGAACGGATAAAGCTGTTCAATGCGCAATACGTCAATCCAATCCCAATTTTGATCACTTGATTCCATCTCAGTTTGGACATCTACCGCAACTTTACCAGTACAAAGGATAAGTCGTTTTACTTTGTCCTTTTTCGTGTCATGATTTGGTTGTCGCATGACTGGCTTGAACTCTCCGTCCGTAAATTCCTTCGGTGTAGAAGCTACACGTGGATTACGGAGTAAACTCTTCGGTGTCATAATCACTAATGGACGAACTTCTTCTTTATCAAGAATTGCAGCTTGCTTTCTTAAAATATGGAAGTATTGCGCTGCACTCGTCAAGTTTGCAACCGTCCAGTTATTTTCAGCAGATAATTGTAAGAAGCGTTCTAATCGAGCACTCGAGTGTTCTGGACCCTGTCCTTCATACCCATGCGGTAATAACAGAACCATTCCGGATTTTTGTCCCCATTTTGCACGACCGGCTGAAATAAACTGATCATAAATGACCTGTGCAGCATTTGCGAAGTCACCATATTGTGCTTCCCAAAGAACCAATGTCTCTGGTGCAATCACATTATACCCGTATTCATAACCGACAACGGATGCCTCAGATAATGGGCTATTGTGAATACCGAATGATGCTTTTGCTTCAGGCAGTTTGTGCAATGGAGAGAACACGTCTCCCGATTGTGGATCATGCAATACTAAGTGACGTTGAGCAAACGTACCACGTTCTGTATCTTGACCTGTAAGTCGGATTGGTGTTCCATCTTTCAAAATACTAGCATAAGCGAGTGTTTCACCCATTGCCCAGTCAACTTTACCGTTTTCTTCTTCAAATACTTTTTTACGTCTATTTAAAATCTTTTCTAATTTTGGATACACATTGAAGTTCTCAGGCCATTTCAATAAACCTTCATTCATTGATTTTAGCTCTTCAAGTGGTAATGCAGTATTGACCTTTGGTAACCCATGAACAATTTGTTCTGGTGTTTCAGCTTCATTAATATCACCGTCGTCTTCTCCACTAGAAACCTGTTCATATTTCTCTTGGAGCATGTCTTGGACTTGTTTGTCCATCTTGTTTGACTGATCTCCATTAATGACGCCATCATTTTGTAAAACTTCAGCATAAAGTTCACGAACAGTTCGGTGTTTGTTTACTTTTTCATAAAGCTTAGGGTTTGTTGCATTTGGATCATCCATTTCATTATGACCATACTTACGATAACCGATCAAATCAATCAAGAAATCTTTCTTAAATTGCATACGATATTGGTAAGCTAAGTGAATGGCAGCAAGACATGCTTCTGGATCATCTGCATTTACGTGTACAATGGGTACTTCAAATCCTTTTGCAAGATCGCTTGCGTACCGAGTAGAACGTGAATCATGGCTTTTCGTTGTAAAACCTAATAGGTTGTTGGCGATAATGTGAATTGAACCGCCTAATTGATAGCCAGGTAATCGACTTAAATTCAATGTTTCAGCGACAATTCCTTCACCAGGGAATGCTGCATCCCCATGAATCATAATTGAAAATGATTTAGAAACGTCTTGTTTTGGATATCCTGCACTCGTTCGATCTTCTTGAGCTGCACGTGTGTAACCTTCTACTACAGGATTTACATATTCAAGATGACTTGGGTTGTTAGCAAGTGTAATCGATGCTGGCTCAGTAGTCCCCTCTTCAATCTCACGGTTTCCACCTAGATGATATTTTACGTCCCCAGTCCATCCATAGTTTATCCCCATTGACCCTTCAGAAGGGAATAACTCCTTATTAGGTGAATGATGAAACTCTGCAAAAATCTTTTCATATGGCTTGTTTAACACGTGTGCGAGTACATTTAATCGGCCACGGTGAGCCATGCCGATCATGACGTTCCGCGCACCATCTTTCACGCCCGACTTAATGATGTCGTCAAGCATAGGGACCATCGAGTCAAGTCCTTCAATAGAAAAACGTTTTTGACCGACAAATGTGCGATGTAAAAACTTTTCAAAACCTTCTACTTCTGTAAGACGCTGTAACAGGTTCACACGATCATCAGAAGATAAAGAGCGATAAATAGAATCTGTCTCTACCATCTCAAATAACCAATTACGTTCTTCATCTTCATGGACATGGTTGAATTCGTATGCTAACGATTTTGTGTAAATTTCCTTTAAACGATTTATCGCTTCCAGACCTGTTCGAATATTACTTGGCGCTTCACTCCATACAACATCTGCTGGAATCGATTGTAAATCTTCTTCAGAAAGTCCGTATTCGTTCGGATCTAGAACACGAGTATCCTTTTGTGCTTTTTCAAGTGGATTAATTTCAGCTGCTAGATGACCATATGTGCGGATGTTTTCAGCTAACTTGACAGCTGCGACCACTTTCTTCATTGAAGATGGATCTTGTTTCACTTCACCAGTAGGAGCATCCTCAAAAGAAGTTGGTGGAGGTCCCCATTTATCAAATAGTTCTTTTAAATTTGGTTCGACCGAATCTGGATCAGTTTTGTATTGTTCATACAATTCGATCGCATAGCCAAGGTTGGGGCCAGAAAATCCCTGCCATGGCTTCTCGTTGCTTGGTCCGTTTGTAGCCATTTCATATACCCTCCTAGTACATATGGTTTAACGCTTTTTTTAGCATTTTTAATTCTCACATTATTAAGTAGAAATGACAGCAATTCCGAAGCTTAATTTACTACTTAGAATTCCTTTAAATACGGTAAACTAAACTTCCTAGACCATATTAACATAACAACGCTTACAATGGTTTAGAAAGAATTCAATTTTTGATATTTTTCGCATTAAACCGACAATTCACATCAAAATTGGAGGCTGTTTAAGTATTTTAACAGCCTCCATGGATATTCTTCGTCTATTCTTTTAACTTTCTATCGCTTATTATTCATCTTTTTTTAATAATCATTCAACTAACTGCACAACGGTTTGGTCCGACTTCCATTTCTTGCTTTTCATCATCATCTGGATTTTTCTGCCCCATATTCGTTTTGCGTATCTCTTCATGACTGTTTGGTTGGGGTGGTAGATTATCGGTAACCATATGGTTGAATGTTTCAGCATCATCAATATTCAATCGTTCGTTCTTTTTATATAGGTCATTTAATTTGGCTTGAACACTACCGTCTTCATTCATCTCATTCATATCTCCAAAGTGTGAAGGCAGAACAATCAAATCCTGTGGCAGTTCTTCGTACCGTTCATATAATGTATTTCTTAAGTCGTCAACCCAAGCATCTGCTTTGCCTGCAAGGTCAGGTCTCCCAATTGACTCTATAAATAAGATGTCACCAGTAAGCAAGAATTGATTATCCACGATTAAACTGGTACTCCCAACGGTATGACCAGGTGAATAAATAGGCTCTATTTTGATATCGCCAATTTGTATGGTTTGATTTTCCTTAAGTGCACTGTACTCAAATTCGAGGCCCTCATCATCTTCAGGTGGAAACCAATAGGATGCATTTGATTTTTTAGAAATGGAATATCCACCAGAAATATGGTCTGCATGCAGGTGAGTATCGATTACAGCTTGAATCGTCCAATTATTCTTTTTGACGAAGTCCAAGTAAACATCCGCCATCCGATTGGAGTCAACGATCGCAACATCGCCATTAGACTCAATTAAATAAGACAAACATCCTTTTCCGATTCGTACAAATTGATAAAGACTGCCCCCCTTGCTTGTTTCACCAATCTTTATAGGTTCAAGATGCTCACTCCAGGCCGTCATTCCGCCTTTGACATGAGTAATATTTTCGACTCCTGCATCTTCTAGCAACTGCACAGCTTGTTTTGACGAGACACCTTTGGCGCACATGACGTAAATCGTTTTATCTTCAGGAAGTTGTTGTTTCACTTCTTCTACTTTATTTTTCAAATCACTAAATGGAATGTTCATACTTCGAATTGATTTACCTTCAACAGACCAGTCTTCGTAATCTTCTTGCTTTCTAACATCTAACAAGAAGACTTCTTCTTTGTCTAAAATTTTCTTTACAAGTTCGTTGACTGTTAATGGTTCCATTGTCGTATCCCCTCCGTTAAATTAGCTAATAATTTGCCTCTATTATATGTGATACCCTAGAGTGTATTATTTATAACATAAATTACGGTTTCTTTAATTGACTGAATAATTAGACTAATATTTGATGGACTAATCTCATTGATTTATATTAGGGATACATAGCAAAATAAAGTATAAGGAGTGAATACTTAAATAGAGAAATTTAATTTCATCAATAACATACGGGAAAGTTTAGAGTCAGCTAAGAAGCTGGCTTTGTCTTCTACATATGAGCAATTAGTGTTTGAAGCTTTTTGCAAGCATACAAGCATTGTAGACATATAATACCCTAAGTGAAATGAATGATATGGGGGTGTATTTGTGAGACAGAATAGCTGGGAACCTGTTGCAACCGCAATAAACCGGAGTCTTTACGGGGAGCTGATGGTTTGCTCAATGAGTACACAACTCTTCTATATTCAAGAAACAGCAAACTTAAAAGGAAATGAACAGATGCATACACACCTTGTGCCTGCCTCCTATCATCGAGTGACCGCTTCTGGTTCAGCACTTAGATTAATGAATGGTGATACAGAGCAATCTATCATTCAAACCTTGGTCGGCTGTTTGAAAAATGCTGAACAAAGAGATAAACAAGTACGAGAAGGTTTGATGACAATGCTCGATGATGCTCCAGATTCTTATCGAACCTTCATTGAGTCGATCATACAATGGCAAGACTATGCGGAAATTCATTTGCAGAATTCGAAAGATGATGCTCAACAGATTACAGAAAAAGAGCTTTGGCTATAGTTTCTTCATTACGCTTTAAATAACAAATTGCTCTTTCCTTTTAATGTTGTAATAGTGAAAATGATTGAAATTAAACAGATGATGGCGAGAGTAATGAAGACAACGTTTACTGATTGTTTTAGCAAAATAGAAACAACTGGTGGACCTAGTGCTACCCCAATAAACCTTGTACTACTATAAATTGAAGTAATCGTTCCCCGTTCTTCTTTATCGATTCCTTCAGTAATCAAGGCATCCAAGCAGGGTAGGCATATACCAATGCCAAGTCCAGTAGCGGACAGGACTATTATTATTGTGGATAAAGAATCCATGAACACCATAGTAATTAGAGAAATTGTGATCAACATATTCCCAAAAAGGATGAGACGTTTCATTAAGTTGGTTTCTTCTCCAATTCTCTTGCCAGTAAAATAAGAAGCAAGACAAAGTATAAGTAATGGTATGGCTAGGTATAACCCTTTCGCAACTCCATTCACTTTGTACGTATCCTCTAGTACAGAGGATAAATAAATGAGAAAACCAAACAATATGAACGTATTGATACCTCCAATAATGAACGTACCAAATAACCAACGTCCATTGCACTTAAATATTTTTCTGGTGAGTTTAATGAAAGTTCTAAAGGGGATTGGCGTACTTTCCCCTTTTGGAGGTTTAACAAGAAAAAAGATTAACAAAATGGAAATCATTGAGAGAATAGGGACTGACCAAAAAGGAATGTACCATGCCCATGTAGCAAGAATTGCACCTAATATAGGACTTAGAACTTTACCGAATGTATTTGATGTTTCAATTAATCCTAAGCCTGAACTAACTTCTTTATCTGTTGTAAAGAGGTCTCCAACTGTAGGGAGTACGACAGGTGATGCTCCAGCAGCGCCTGCACCTTGTAAAAATCGCCCCAAAAGGATCACCATATATGGATCAGCTAAAGATACAGCTGCCCAGCTGCTTATAAGCCCCCCAACCCCTACGAGAAACAAGCTAGGTATAATGACTTTTTTTCTACCAAAATGATCAGATAAATATCCAGCTAAAGGTATTAAGAAAATGGCAACTGCAGAATAGATGGTTATGATCAGACTGGATTGATATGAGGTGATGCCTATTTCTTTTTCAATAATAGGTAGGACAGGAATGAACATGGAGTTTCCTAATGTCATTAATAAAGGGATTGAAGCTAAAGCAAACAGGGCTATGTTTTTATTTTGCATATTATACGCTCCATATGTTCTGTATAGTTGAGGGCAATTTAGAAAAGATGTGTACTCCAAGATTTTTACCAAACTCTTGTGAAATATTCGTTATCAATAATTGGATTATCGGCTTGCCTCCCTTATAATAAGTACATATGGCGTAAAGGGGAAATTGAAAGTGGATTCAAAAGATCTTGAAAAGAAGATAATCGATAATTATCAAAAAGATGAGCATATGATGATTCTTGTATTTGCACAGTGGTGTGTAAATCATGACTTAGATCCACATGCTCTTTATGTAAAAGCGTATCCCAATCAGGCTGCAAATCCTGCATTAATGCAAGCGATAGAATTGACCGTACCAAAAAAAGAATCAGAAGAAATTCCAGACCAAACCTTGCTCGGTGTATTGTCTTTATTCGGCAATGATGATTTGGCATTTATCGTAAATGAAGAAATAGAACAGAGAATGAAGAAGAATTCATAAAAAATCCCAAGTAATGGATAAGTCCATTACTTGGGATCTTTACTTTATACGACTACTTTGATTACAAAACAACTCGGAAAGATCATAAATTAAAGACTTTTTCTATTTCTTTCATTATTTTAAAAGGGCCGTTACTATGGTTAGATGGAATGACGAGTGTAATGCCTTGATCCAGGTAATATGCTGAATGAAAGCTCACGCCTGGATCATATCCCATAAGATGGTATTTATATATTTGCCCTTTTTTCATATTTAGCCAAACACCGTATCCGTAAGACAAATCTTCTCTTACCTCTACATGAGGGGTTAACAATAATTTAGTAAAGTCTTGACTCATAAGCTTGAAGCTTACCAGACCCTCCCAAATTTTGGCCATATCCTCAGTAGTAACAAATGCACCACCATCAGGGCCACCTTGTATAGGTACAGAAAATATATTGCTTCTGTATGACCCATCTTTCTCATCAATATAACCTATAGCTGTATTTTGGGGTAATCGATCTGTCAAAAAGTATCCTGAATCGTTCATATGTAGTTGTTGGAAGATATTTTTTTCAACATAATCTGTGAAACTCATGTCTGCCTTACTTTCAACAATTAGTCCTAATAAGATAAAAGCAGCATTATTGTAATGAAATTTCTCTCCCGGTGTAAACACCATCTCCTTTTGCTGAAACATTGGAAGAAAATCTTTGGTCTTCCTAATTAAGTACATCGGTTGCTGCTTCCACAAATCTTCGTAATTATCCATCACAGCCTCATCAAAATAGTCAGGTATACCTGATGTATGTGTTAATAGATGATGAACAGTAATATCTTTATGAAAATGAGGTAAGTCAATATCTAAGCAATCTTTTAATTTGGTTTCAAAAGACAATGCGCCATTTTCAACTAATTGGCAAATGGAAATTGATGTAAACAATTTACATCCTGAAGCAATTCCGAACTTTGTGTCAGGCTTTATGGGGATTAAATCAGATCGATTAGAATATCCCATTTCATCTTGGTACAGCTGTTCCATTCCTTTCTTTACAAGGACAGCCCCCGAGAAGTTTTCTTCTTTCATTACACTTTCAATTTGACTTAAATCTGAATTTGTCATAATCAATCGTCTCACCTCTTCCCCTAGTAGTTTCAATATCATCCATTCAATTCCTTTATTTGAATTTTATTTGAATTAAAAAAGATTGACCAAATTTTTAAGGTCAATCTCTAGTTATTATTATGTTGATGGTATAGGGGTAGGAGTCGGCTCAAGCCCCTCTTTTTCATATCTTTTTTCTATTTTTTCTCTAATTGTTTTAAGGTCTGTCCCTTTATTGTATTCGTATTTAGCCTCACGGGCTATATCTACACAAATACCTCAGCCAAGACCCATGTTATCTAGAACTGCGACATTGTCATCAACTTGATCGACAAAGCAATCGGTATTACCTTCGTGACCGGCACTATCATAGCAACCACAATAACAAGGTATGTAATCTAATACCTCTGGATGTGATACTGCAAAGTCATACGCTTCAATCGTTGAAGTATCTACACCCATATCTTCGAAGTGTGACCAATCGTTACTGTTCATATCGTGGGTCATTTTGGATGCATGATCATCTTCTCCAGAGCTGCATGCGGCAAGAATTAATACGGAAATCATAAATGTGATTCCTAATTTAAATTTCATGATCTACTCCTCATATGATTTTGTCATATGAGTTCAGTATACAATAAGTCCTCGTCATTTGTTGTTAACGTTTTGTGAATGGGTTATTTCGTATACCGGTTTGCATAACTTGAAGCAACTAAGGATTCGGGCTTGATCTTTGCTTCAATGCCATGTGCTTCAATTCGAGCGACCATTTCAGTAACAAATTCACGGGTTTTGTTTTGTTTCCCTTTTCCTATGTCAAGATGTCCTTCCATTGTAAAGCTAGATCCTTTATATACATGAGGAAGAACGATATGAATGAATTCGTTTTTCAATGACTCATCGAAAAGAGAGGCCACCTCTTCTGTTAATGAAGTCTCATAGGAGATTTTCTGGTGGAGATTGCGAATCGGTTCGGGGTATTTGATTTTTCGGTAACATGCCCACGCGCCTTTCCCTACTCTTTGGATGACAAGGCCTGTAATGAAGATCGTTTCATTTTGATAAACATGAGAATCGGTCCCTATCATTAATTTATAATTGCCCATGGGCTCTTTCCTCATGAACGTTAGCATATGTTTACGAACTTCTTCAAAGGTAAGATGAGTATAGGTAAGGTTTCTGAATGCCATTGGTTGTTCCGCAAAGAAATAATGGTTCACCATAAGTCCCTATCTCCTTTTTTCTTTTCTTGTCCATAAATTACCCGATAAATACTTTTATTATAAAAATCATATGAAGTACCAATCGATAGAATGCATTGTTTTTGAATGAATCACTATTATCATATTCAGGAAGTTGCGATTTAGTGTAGGTAAGTGTCTTGAATAAAAGATTAATACTTATATAAAAAAAGAACCCCCATTTGTTTGGAGGTTCAAAACGTGTAACGGTCTATGCAACATTAGCTTATATTCAATGGGTAAAAAAGGTCTTTAGAAAGTTTCTTAATTTCTTTTGTATGCCTACTTGGGTAAGCAATGATAACACATGTTGAAGGTCCGGCAGATTTAAGAAGGTCCAATTTAGACTCAATCTGTTTAACGTCACTACCAATCATTTGGTTTAGTTCGGTCAATATTCCTTTTGAACCGACTGGCCACATGTAGACTTTTTCTAAGGTACTAATGGTTTGGATCACTGATAGAGGTGCAATTTGTTCTTTATACTCAGTTACCTCTTGACCGACTAGTGGTTCACCGATGACGGCAAATTGATAGTCAGGTTCTAAACTTGGTATTCTTATGTTTGGTGCCTTGCTTCTTGCAATTAAAACTAATCCTATAGCGGATTGCTTCAAGTGATAGTTACTTTCTGAACTACCGTTAATTGGAACATAATCTAAACCTATCTCTGATAATCCGGTCTTTACTCCACTTACAAGCTTGTCCCAATGTTCTTCACCACAGTAATTATGGAGCAAAATAGACTTCGGTACACCTCTTGTTGCCATACACTCAACAACTGCCACTCGATAGGCGTAATAACTAAGGAGATCATAGGATACGTTTATGAAGTCTTGCTCCTTTTCTCCGATTCCCCCACTATTATCATTCGTAATGATTAAGTAGTCATCATTGGATAGGTGCTCGACTATTGCATTTCTCATCCTGCACGTCCTTTTACAATTGGAAAACTCATATAAGATTGAAGTCTTGGTGTTATAAGTGCTGCTATACAAACATTAACTGCAGTTGCAACGAGTATAGATGGTACAATCGCGGTATAGAAAGAAACACCAATCAAAAATAAGAAAGGAAGTGGTGCAAGAAATACATTTCCAAAGAAGAAACTGCCACTCGCTAGTATCTTGTTTCCATTTCGGTATAGTACACTGAATAAATAGACGAGAATCGCCATTTCTAATGCGACGACGATATGCATAGGACCAAGAGGCATCCCTACAAATAATGCAGATAACAAATGTCCACATGCTGCGACGACTGCCCCTGGGATATTACCGATGAGTGCACCAGCAACCAAAGCTGGAAATGAATCTAAAGCAATGCTTCCAACAACTGCTGGTATTTTTATGGACGCGCCTATTACAGAAAGCGCAATAAATAATGCCAAATAACTGAGGCGTTTACTATTCACTGGATTGATCACCCTTTTTGTTTCCGAAAACCTTTGCACTCCGAATGTATTCAACATCTTTCACTTTCAATCTGAAATTAATGACTCTTCCTAATGCGAAGAAATAATCAGAAAGTCGATTGAGATAAGACAGTACCTCTTCAGAAATTCCAGGCTCTTCTCGGCGCAATTTAACGACAAGTCTTTCTGCTCTTCTCGTAATTGTTCTTGCAATGTGAGTAGATGCAGCTGACTTCGATCCACCAGGTAAAATAAATCGTTCTAGTTCAGGGGCTTCATCGACGTATTGATCAATCTTCTCTTCTAAATATTTAACCGCTTCAAGGGATAGTTTATTTTGTTTGTTTTTCTTGATGTTAGAAAGGTCACCACCACAATCAAATAACTCATGCTGAATTTTCTCTAAGTCTATTAGAACATCTTTAAATATACTATGCTCTAATTCTGCTATTATTTGACCGACAAAGCAGTTAACTTCATCAATGGTTCCGTATGCTTCAACGCGCAAGTCATCTTTTTCTACTCGTCCTCCAATTAAGCTTGTTTGCCCTTTATCACCTGTTCTCGTATAGATTTTCATATTATCCCTCCATTATTTCATTTGTTGTCTCATGCCGTACCAAATGATATCCATCTTGTCAGCCCTACTTGCAATGTCTTGATAGAACCAGCCAGTTCTATCTCGCCAAATGCGGTCAATAGATGAGACAGGTACGATTCCTTTTGTAATATCTGATCCAATGACGATCAACTGGTTATTACGATCCTGTTCCCAGGAAAGCCAGTTTAATAGCATTGTATTGCAACGCTCTTTCGTATTTTCATCGTTTTTAACTAAGTCTTGAATCCATATTTCAATACCTTCTAGGATCACTAATGAAGAACTATGCTCATATAAATCTATAGGGATTGGATGATCCTTATAAGCAGAAATCCAGCAATAGTCATTATTATTTAATAGTTGATACGTTTCTGTGACCCACGACCTTTTTCCGTTGAAGGCACCTCCTGTAACGAAATGCATTTTTCACCCCTCCTCAAGTGCTCTTTCGTAAATCGAAGTTCGTAACCTGCACCATAAGGAATTTTCCAGTCCCAAAAATCCTTAGGTTCAGGCGCAAATTCAGCTAATAGCGATCGAATAACCCCACCATGCGTTATGATTGCGATTCGATTACCTGTACTTTGTTGCATACATTTATGCCATCCTACTTGAATGCGAGAGCGAAAATCTGCTAAATGTTCACCATTTGGTGGTGCAGTCATTTCAAAATTATTTAACCATCGTTGGTAGTGCATATCCCCTTTTAAACCTTCGTATGTGCATCTTTCCCAGTCTCCAAAGTTCAATTCTCTAAATTCTGGTACCAATGTAGGAACCACCCGAGGAAATAATAGATGTGAAGTTTGGATACATCGTTGAAGATCACTCGTGTAATAGTGATCAAAACGATTGGGATATGGAGAAATTCGTTGTTCTTCAGTCTTACAGATGCTTGAATCACTCCAACCTAAATACACTCTTCTTTTATTGTCTTCTGTTATCCCATGACGAAATAATGCAACAACCATAGTGTCATCCATAGTATTAATTCAACTCCCTCAATAGAGGCTCCTAACACATCTCCTGTCATGCCCTTAAACCAATGAACGCTCTTTATTCGAAAGAAATGATAGCTCAAAATTGTTATGATCGTTAAAGTAATGATTGGAATGAAGGCATGGTCAACGATTACATTAAGCCCCAACGATATGAGTAAAAAATAAACAGGATAAAGCCAAAGATTGTTTCCGTTAATAGCTTGGTGAAACAAATAGGCAAGCCCTTCTTCTTTCGCAGGTTTTACTGAAAGAAGTAAGTAACCCATCATACTTTTACTCAGAAATGGGATCAGTAGAATAGCAAACCAGAGTTGGTACGAAGACAAAGCGATCAGCTCATATATGAAGAAGAACTTTGCTGACAACAAAATAATGACTGATAAAACTCCAAATGCCCCTGTCCGTGGATCTTTCATAATTTCTAATCGTTTCTCTTCATCTTGATAAGAGAAATAAGCATCACTCATATCCATCCAACCGTCCAAATGTATGCCACCTGTAAAAATGATGGTGTAAAGCCAAATAAAGAAAGCAATCGCAAGCGTAGAAAAGGGTGACCACTCTACCAGTATCATTAAGAACAATAAATAGCTGATGCCTTGCAACAAACCCAAAATAGGAAATGTTTTGACCGAACTTTCTAAATGGTTTCTGTCCATTGGTAGTTCCATCTTAAGTGGGATTACTGTGAAAAATTGGATATTAATCAGGAGACCTTTTAAATAATTCATCACTCACCCCTCCCACTTTTCCACCAATTCTCTTAAACGCTTCCAATCTAAATGCTTATTAACAACCTCTGCTAGCTTGTCATATTTTTGACCCTTTATTTCTGATGGATTGACAATTCGTCTAGGTTGCAATCCTTTTCGCATTCTGAGTTGATTTAACCACTCATTTCTCCACGTATCATTATGAAATACATGATGTAGATATGTTCCAATGATTCTTCCACCATCTATGTAACAGCCATCAAATTGATCTTCCGTCACTTTCAAAAACGCTTGGATCTCAGGTGGTAAGATTGTCTTACCGAGATGAATTTCATAACCATTCAACGTGAGAGGAGAATAAGGAATATTGGGATGAAGGGAACCTTTTACTCGAATGGTTTTCTTGCTCTCGTGAAATTCTGTATAGCCTTGAACGATCTTCAACCCGTCTATTTGAGTTCCTTTATGACCTGTATCGGTTCCTTTTGCATCTATGATTTTTTGACCGAGCATTTGATAGCCTCCACATATACCAAAAAGGACTCCACCCTCTTCTGCATACTGTTGAATGACAGTATTAAGATTTATATTCTTTAAGTGCTGTAAATCATGGATTGTACTTTTCGTTCCAGGAATAATGACTGCATCCGGGTTACCAAACTCAGAAACCTGTTTTACCCATCGAATTGAAACATCTTCTTCGAAAGTGAATGGATGGATGTCACTGTAATTAGATATGTATGGTAAGTGTATGACGGCTATATCTAGAGGAGCACCCTTCCTAACGTGTTGCTGAATAGGCAGAGCATCCTCCTCTTCAATGCCATGATCGTCTATAAATGGAATGACGCCAAGAACAGGTAAATGTGTTCTTTCTTCTATCCAATGTACACCTTCTTTAAACCATTCAGGATTTCCACGAAACTTATTGATGATAACACCTTGCACTCTCTTCCGTTCTGAAGGGTCCATCAATTCCAACGTGCCAATAATATTTGCAAATACTCCGCCACGATCAATATCAGCGACGAGGAGGACGGGAACATTAGCAATCTCTGCAACTTTCATATTCGCAAGGTCCCTTTGCTTTAGATTCATTTCAACAGGACTACCTGCACCTTCAATCACGGTTAAATCATAAGTTTGTGAAAGTTGATCTAATGCATTCTCTATGACCCCAAGCCCTTTTTGATAAAAATTTTCTTGATACATGTTTCCAGGTAATGTTTTCAACACTTTACCATGAAGGACAATTTCCGTACTTTGATTAGCTTGAGGTTTTAATAGAATGGGATTCATCCAAACCGTCGCATCGGTTTTTGCAGCCTCAGCTTGGATGCCTTGTGCCCTTCCGATTTCTTCACCACTACTTGTCACATACGAGTTATTGGACATATTTTGCGACTTAAAAGGTGCAACCTTAACCCCATCGTTCACAAAAAGACGACATAATGCTGTTGTTATTAAACTTTTTCCAACATCAGATGCAGTTCCTTGGATCATAATGCCTTTCATAGAGAGTCTCCTTTCATTTTGATAGGAGTACCAAATTCTACACGAAAAGCGTAAGAAGCCTGCTTTACAATACGTTGATGCAGCCTACCTAATAATTTCTTGTAGGGTAAAACGAGTTTAGTATCATAAGTCGTATCAAAGAACACTTCATTAGAAACTACAATTAATGTGTGGCATTTGTGCTGTAATCTTTCAATACTCGTAAAAATACGATTTTCAATGCAATCAACTGTTTCGCCTGTGTTTAAAAAGAATTCATTGTTCACGAGTGTTGTCAAACAGTCAAGTAGTAGAACATCTCTATGATTAAAATGAGGTGCCAGTTCACCAATTCCGTCCGCTTTCTCCCAAGTTATCCACTTCTTATTTTGTGTTAATCGTTGATCCTTGTGCATTTTAATACGTTCCTCCATTTCCTGATCGGATGGAACGCCTGTAGCGATATAGTGTAGGTGGCTATTGGTTTCATCAGCGATTTGAATTGACAAGTTTTCAGCGTAGGAACTTTTACCGCTTCTTACGCCACCCGAGATGAATACAAGTGTTGGTGTAGTCAACACCAAGCCCCCTTTCATTAGAACAAGCAAAAGAAGTGTGTACACCCTTCTTTGAAGTGTTAATGTCCTTTTCCTACTCTTCTACGATAATGACCAATTGCTTCTGTAGTACAATGATAAACGGCTTGCCCTACTAACTTTCCTAGGGGTGTAATCGTACCTGCAAATTCAATATCTTCGCCACTTTGGGTAGCAGCGACTAATATACTATCCGTTGCTGTTCCAGTTGCAAAAGAGTTTGTAACTGGATCTTTCACATTTTGATCGTGAAGCACTTTTGACTTTACTTCTGTAGCGGTCATCATGCATTGAATGAACGCTTCCTCCGTCATATTTCCATTCACGAAAATCCAAGTATTTATCGTACCGGGTTGCATGTCAAAATTATGTTGATGGCTTTTGGAGGCATCAATGGCATGCCCTACACCAGCAGTAACGACAACGAAAATAGAAAGTTCATCATCCTTTAAATGTTGGAAGGAAGCATCTTCAAGGTGAACGGCAGTCATCATACCAACACAATCGGATGGCTCATACCCTTCTTGAATCAAGTAATTCTGCATTTCCTCGCGGTGATTACTGCACTCATAATCTAGACCGACTCTTCGATTAATAAAGACTTTGTGCCAACCACTTCCCGATCCTACTACTCCTGATGACAATGTCTTTAACGGATAAACCGTTTCTAACACTATTTTATCTTCTAATATCTTCATAAAGGATGATTGAACAACTTCAGTGTTTCCTTCGTTGTCATTACTTTCAGGTAACAGCATCATTTGTGGAGCCGGTACATTTGGATGGGGTTGTTTCTTAATTTTTGTTTTGTATACGGACTGGATCCGTTCTTCACGCAGAACTTCATTTGGTTTATGTTGGATGTTAATTTTCCCTTTATCTAAAAGCAATAATTGATCGCAATATAAGCCCGCTAAATTCAAATCGTGAAAGATAGAAATAACGGTTAACCCATTTTCTCTTGTCCATAATTTCAACACATCAAGTAACTCTTTCTGATAGGAAAGGTCAAGATGGTTTGTTGGTTCGTCCAATAGGAGAATTTCAGGCTCTTGGGCGAGTGCTTGAGCCAGAAATACTCTTTGCTTCTCCCCACCAGAAAGCGTTTGAATATCCTTCTTTTGAAAAGAGTCAACTCCGGTCTGTTTCATTACTCGCTGAACAATTTCTTCGTCTTCTTCCGACCATGTTTGAAACCATCCAGATTGATGCGCATACCTTCCAAGGGAAACGGTATCTTTGACCGTATAGGAGAAACTTTGGCTAGCATGCTGTGGAAGAACTGCAATGATCTTCGCGAGCTCTTTCGTTGAATAGCTTTCTAGTAATCTTCCCTTTATTGTGACTGAGCCTTGTTCAAAAGGCAGGATGCCGCTTATCATTTTCAGCACAGTTGTTTTCCCACTACCATTTGGACCTAAGATACCGTACAATTCTCCTTTTCTTACTTTAAATGCAAGATCAGAAACAATTGGAAGCTTACCATATCCACCTGTCAGGTTTTGTACATTGATCACAGTTAATCACTTCTTTCTGATCGACTCTTCATGAGAATGAGCGCAAATATCGGTGCGCCAATAAGTGCAGTGATGACGCCTATAGGTAGCTCGGTTGGTGAAATGATCGTCCTCGCAACAAGATCCGCAAGAACAAGAAATCCACTACCGGTCAAAATAGATAATGGGAGTAAATGTATATGATTTGGCCCCCAAAGTAAACGCGTTAGATGTGGGATCACTAGCCCTACAAATGCAATTGTCCCTGATACGGCAACAGCAGAACCTGTTAATATGGAACCTGCAGTTAATACGAGCATTTTTCTTCTGTGGACGTTGACACCTAGGTGATGTGCTTTCTCTTCACCAAATGACATCGCGTTAAGTTCTTTAGCATTGAATAATAAGATCGCGGATCCAATGAGCAAGAATGGCATAATAATTTTGATATAAACCCAACCCCTCATCGAAACACTTCCGAGAAGCCAACCAATTATTTGTCTGAGTTCATCACCAGTTAGCGCAATCATTAATGAAATAATTGCACTTAGAAATGAGCTGAAAATGATCCCGGTCAGAATGATCGTCTCCACTCTCATTGACTTTTCAATCTTTCGAGCAAAATTAAGTACGATGAAGATGGTTACAAATGAAAATAGTATGCTCATTAATGGCAATGTGAATGAGCCGACAAACGGAATGGATAATTGGAAGAATAATGTTATGACAGCTCCTACAGAAGCCCCTGATGAAACACCCAGCGTATAAGGGTCAGCTAGCGGATTACGTAATAAGCCTTGGAAAGCAGCTCCTGCAATAGCGAGAGCTGCTCCAACGAGACTTGCTAGGATGACCCTTGGTAAACGAACATTGAGAACAATATTCGTATGCATAGGGTCAACTGAATTCATATTAATAATTGGAAGTATTTCATGACCTACAATGAGGATTGTACTCATAAACGGCACTTGGACCGTACCGATCGATATGCCGAGTAATAAACTGAGTAGTAGAAACAGCGTACTTATTCCATAAGCAAAACTACGATTATTCGCTAAATACTTCAGGATAGACGGCTTTCGCAAGCTGCTCTACTCCTTCTACTAGTCTTGGACCAGATCGAGTCACTAAGTCAGAATGTACATCATGTACTTGGTCACTTTCTACTGCTGTAACCTTGCTCCATCCTTCTCTATTTAACACTTGTTGCTTTGGATTCTCAGTGTAGTACCCGTAAGTCGTAATAATGACATCCGGATTCTTATCAATAATCGTTTCTTGATCAATTTTCGCCCATCCATCAATGTCTGCTGAAGCATTTATTGCATTTATGATTTGTAGCATTTCATGCATGAATGTATTTTTACCTGGTGTATAAATCTCAGGTTCAGGTGAAACTTCGACGAAGACTGACTTTTGTTCGTCTACCTCAGCAACCTTCTTTTTTACTTCCTCAACTTGTTTTTTCATGTCATTGATTGTTTCAGAAGCCTTATCAGCTTTACCGGTTGCTTTCCCTATCATGGTTATTGAATCATACACTTCTTCGAAATTAGCTGCCTCGTTCACCACAATGACTGCAATCCCCGAGTCTCTCAACTGTTGAAGTGCCTCAGATGCAAGTTGAGCCCCGGACTCGTGCGCGAGTACAAGGTCAGGATTTAATGAGATTATTTTCTCAACGTTAATTTCTTGACCGCCGACTTTTTCCTTGTCGCTGACTTCCTTTGGGTAATTGTCAAAATCAGATACACCAACAATTTCTTTCTCTAGACCTAGTTCGTAGATAACTTCTGTGTTACTTGGGATGAGAGATACGATTCTTTTAGGTGTTTCTTCTATCGTCACCTCATGATCAAGAGCATCGGTAATGGTTACGGGAAAAGCATTTTCATCAGTTGGTTGCGCTGACTGATCGCTCGATTGGTTTTCTTCCTGTTTGGCTGATTGGTCGCTACAACCGGCAAGTCCACTAATTGTTAATAAAACTGCGAAGAGTAAAGATAATAATTTTTTCATCAAAAAAGCCTCCTGATTGAATAATAGAAACGTTTGATACATTGAAGCAAATAAAAAACATCTCCACGATAGAACATGAAGATGCCGCTTGAGTCTCCGAAATTAACAATCGAAAATCACGTGACACACCTTCCTATCCGCGTAGGTTTGTAAGTGCTTACAGAACTGGCAGGTCTCCTGGCTTTTGGTCATTGTAATCTGCGCCTTCCCGTACATAAGTAGTACAGTGGCTATTTGCAAATCACTCCCAATTACAGTGGCGGGACCGCGTTGGACTTTCACCAACTTCCCTATTAAGTCTTTAATGATAAAGACACCAATTCTCGTATGTATGAAATTTTTCCTAGTTATGATTATACACTACACTCCCGGTAATAAAGCAACCTTTTTTGTAATCCAGTTTGAAAGAATGTTAGATTTGTTGTAAAAATTTAACTTTGATAGAATGGAATTAAAACATCATTCAAGGAGGTCGCTATGCTGTTTCATTACCATTACTGGACGCCATTTTTAGAGGAAACAGAAAGGTATTATGAAAGCCAAGGGTTTGAAGTTTATCAAAGGCTAGGAAAATTCGAAGGCAATTTCCAGTCTTTTGATCCACCACTCTCTTGGGATGATTTCAGGGAGAAAGGCATTCTATTTCGAATCATAGAAATGAGAAAAGGTAATGTGAATATTACCTTTGGTTACGGGAAGAAGGTCATGTTCGATCATATAGGATTGATAAAGACGGATAAGGAACACGACCAAATTTGCCGTAAGGTTGATGCGATTGGATGGGATGTTAACATTGGTGAAAGAAGAACATTCATCTCAACGCCTTATGGATTCAGAGTAGAACTGCAAACACATCCAGACGTATTAGAAGCCTCTGACCTTACAATTATAGAAAATATGAAAGTTCAAACAAAAGAGATGGAATTAGATGATACTTTTTACAAGATTTTTTCACTAAACCCAGATGTACTCGAGTCAAAGAAAGGTGCTATACCTTCAATTACCAATGTGAGGATGACGGGTATCAAAGTTCAAAACTCAAAGGATCCAAATGGTGTATGGTTATCGTCTATTTAATATCGTCATACTTGTTTTTGTAATGACTCAATGCCATCAATGGCCAAATGTATCGATAGCTTTCATAATGGATATAAAATCCAGCTGCCATACCTTGCCCTTTTGGATACAACTCTGTCCAATCATTATTTGCACCTTGTGAAGTGAGAAATTGAATTCCACGATTGATTTCTTTAGTCGGTTGATCCGAAACCGCTACAAGCGCATCGACAGCCCAAGCAGTGTGTGTCAAAGTACTCTCGCCAAGGGGTACGTATTTTCTCTGAATATCACTATTACACGATTCACCCCAGCCCCCGTCTTCGTTCTGGATGGACTGTAACCACTGGACTGCACGTTGTACGTTAGGGTCCTCTAACCCCCTACCACACGCATTCATACCTGTTAATGCTGCCCACGTCCCATATATATAACAAATCCCCCACCTTCCATACCACGAGCCATCATCTCTTTGATGTTCAACTAACCATTTTAGTCCTTTCTTCATGGAAGGATGATTCTTGTTTAAATGTGTATAATTGCCCAAAAATTCAAGGGTTCTTCCGGTTAAATCAGCTGTAGAAGGATCCAACAATAAGTATTCGGCACCTTGGACGGGAGTAAGTGCTAACCACTTTTTATTGACGCCTCTTTCAAATGCTGGCCATCCTCCATCCTTGTTTTGCATGGATAGGACCCACTTAAGCCCCCGCTTCCAAGCACTTTGGTAAAGTGGGTTATCTGCTGTTAATGAACGGATTGCGCGAAGACTAGCTGTCGTATCATCTACATCAGGATTGATTGTATTAATGTTTGAGAATCCCCATCCACCAGGCATATTTGTGGGGTTTTTCAATACCCAATCACCAAACAAGGAATGTTGCTTGGACAGTAGGTACTGATTAGCATGAGCAATGGATGGATTCGAATAAGGAATACCTGCCAATTGCATCGTGTCACTAATGAGTGACGTATTCCACACATTTGCAGTTGTGTACTGCATATGTGTTGTCCCTTCAACCATTTGAGACATACTAAATATCCCTTTGATCGCCTTATTGATTAATGGATGGTTCACCGGATATTCTAGTGCAAGGAATGCCACAATCATGAAAAAAGTTGCACTGTAGTAGCTTAAAAGCGTTCCATCTGGTTCAATTCTTTTCAATATATATTGTTCAGCTGCTCGTAAGCTTCTGCTCTTGAGCTTTTTCGGTGTATCTTTCATTTTCTCTAATTGGGTTTGGAAAATTGATATTACATTTCTCCACTCTGCTTTCATACAGTCTTCCCGCGGACTTGGATCTTCTACAAACAAATGCGTCAAATCAGGTGTCATGCTCATTTTCTTTTGATATTTCATATGTTGAAGGATGAGAATGGGAGCTATATTCGCACGACCGAATACTGAAAAATCATAAAACGATAACGGGGCTTTCTGAGAAAAGAGCATAATTTCTATAGGGATTTGTATAATGCCAGACCAATCATATTGACCAGTGATGGCTAATAGTATTTTCGTGAAGGTTTCTGCTTTATCAATGCCACCTTCTTCAATGATAAACGCACGTGCATTCTTAAGACAGTCGTCATTTTGTGAGATATACCCTGAAAACAATAAAGCATTGTAGGCTACAATTGTAGATGATAAATCTCCTTTTGGTTGGTCTCTAAATAATTTCCAGACACCTTCATTTGTTTGTTTGTGTAAAATACGGTTCTTTAATGATTGAATGAATTGCTCGTCATTTATGTTAAGCATTCTTAATAATATGATGGTATACGCATCAGTAATGATACCTGTCTCAAATGCGTACTTCCACGATCCGTCATATGTTTGACTCCTCATTAGCACAGAAACAATCCTCTGTATTTCTCGATCAACAGATTCCATAAACGAATCAACCTCCCCTCAACATACATATTCAAAAGTCCTACATTGAAGACGTGGAAAGGAGTGGTTATGTATGTCTAGGGATAAAGTGACCTTAAATAAGGAGCATGTAGAAATCATTAAGAGAATAAAGGAACAGACCGAACACTTTAACACCAATAATGTCACGCGAACAATGGCTTATTTGCATTTTTATAACAATAATAGAGAAATTCACTGGGCGTTTCTAGCTCATATGGTTTCAAGAAATGCTGGTTGGAACATGACAGATTTAAAAGGGGAATTCCTGCCTAGGTTATTGTCAGAAAAGGAGCGTAAAGACCTGTTTATGTGGCTTGAGCGAGGTAATTGGTTGATTTTTCAAGACGCCTACCCACAATTGTTACTTTATGAATTGAGCAAGCATCGAGAACAGCCAATGTTCTTCTTGTTACCGCATATACATATATCACAATTTATGGAGAATATTTGGATGCAATTTTGGGATGCAGGTGATTCAGCACGACTAACAATGGGGTTAATTATTAATGAACAAATGTATATTGAATCAAGAATCATCCAAAATGATTACTATCAGAACAAGGTTATGAACAAACCGGCATTTACTTTGCAGGAATGGTTTAACTTGAACGTTATTCTATTCCCATCTATTTTCTCTTCCAATGGTCATTGTGATTTATATGGTCAAGTTGTACACAACTTCGAACGAATCCAAGAGCGAATTAAGATTGGGAAGAAGTTATATTCTATATTGTTTCATCAACCTAAACATTTAAACAACGTTTATTACTGGGCATTGGAACAAAGGCATACAGGATCTCGGAAGGATTATTGGCCTCACATATTCAATGACGTGTCTGAATCGTTTCCAGGAAGAATCTATAATCCTCACATACAAGATTGCAATTTGAAGGAAGGTGTATCTAAGCTATTTAGTCCCCAATTAAAATATGCATGGCCAGACATCATTCATGATGCACCAGGCTATGAAGATTGGTTTAAAGACATGGATATAAATGATGAACTGCAACCAATCTCTAAAGAAGTGAACGGAAGTATTGAACATCATTATTGTAAATCTCTTGAAAAACTAAGTTTGGCAGTATTGACTAATAAAGCCTTTTTCCAACGTAGGTAATGAATATTTTACAGAGCTGAAGTGTCTTTCCGGATGAGTGATATGAACCATAAAAACAATGGGAGAACAAATCCATATAGTAAGACATAAATTTGCATTGTTTCAGTAAATTCAATTAAGAACGCAACGTTTGGAAATATATTAATAGATAGAACATACATGAGTAGGCCTAAAGGTAACGTGAGAATTTTGTAATCATCTATTCCGAACGTTTGGGCCAGTCCTAGAGACGCGACATATGTCAAAATCGTAAGCTTCATAAACACAGTTGTAAACCAAATAAAAGCCATCATTGCTTCCACCCTTTGGAAGATCCCGCCTATATTAATTTGTTTGGCTAGGTCATAACTAGAGTAAATGCTTTCAGAGGTCTCTTCAACGCCAACCACAAGTATGGAGAGCATTGATATGATAATCAAACTAACTCCACCAAATGTTATTCCGATGAATAATCCACGTCCGGTCTTATTAGGGATATTTACATAGGGGATGATCATCAAGAAGATCACGAGTTCTAAAAAAGGGAACGTCAGAAAAGAGAAACCAGCCAACAGTACAGGCTTGACCCCTTGCTCTAATACCGGTTGAGCAAATCGCAAATCAATTTGAGGTGCAATTGTAAAAACTAAAACGATGTATAGTAAAATGACCCAAGGAAGGAACAGTTCTGCAGCTCGAGCAAAAGCTTCAAGGCCTAAGCGGACAGAAAAAATGACCACGATAAGAAATGAAATATGTATAGCTTGTATCGGTGTCTCAACCATCATGACTGTCACCATAAAGTCACCAATATCTCTCAATACAAATACACAAAGTAATAATACAAATGTGAAAAAGTAAAGGATAGAACATGATTTCCCTACCCACTTACCTAATGTAATTTCAAGAATTTGAGCGAAATTCTTACTTGGATATTTTTTTGCAAGACCGAAGTATAAAGGAATAACCAAAGCTCCAAAACATAATCCGACTAGTCCACCAATCCAGACATCCTGCTTTGCGTTTGAAGTAAGGATAGATGGAATGACCAGAATGGTTGTTCCGATTGTATAAAAGAGAACTAGTATCGTAAACTGACGAACGCTTATTTTCCCCTTCTCAATCATATCCTTACTCCTTCCTTATTTGAATAATGGGTAAAACGATTCCGTGATTGGATATAGAATCGTTTTAATCCAATGTAGTGGTGTTGGGATGGTGAACCCAACACTTTGGTATAACAGAAGACTAGCCCCAATACTTAACACTGAAATAAACACAATGAGTCCTTTCCTATCTTTCTTCTTCCATAGTGGAATTCCATCCATTCCTACAATTAGAAATAACACGAGCGAAATCCCTAGTATTGTCCACATGCAAGATTACTCCTTTAAATTATTAATGTATGAATTGCTTCTCCTACCCGTTTGTCGAATTTGAACATCGACCTCTATACGTACAGGTAAGTCTGTGAACGTTTGATCCCAATCTGACTTTACAGTGGCCCAATACTTTGGTTCCTTTCGATGGAACTCTTCGCCGAAGCCGAATATGTCTAACTGAAATGTGTCCTGTGCAACTTTAAGAGAATTCTGCATTTGTTTTTTTATATCTTTCTCGGTTTGTTTTTCTAATTTTTTTATCGTGTCGGATTTTTGTAAATCAATCGGACATTCTACTTCTCCCACGTTTCCTGTTGCTTTTAACTTTATATCAATCGCAGGTTGATTTTTGTTAAGATCACTCTTGATTTTAGATTTTGTTCTTAATATTTCTATTGAAATGCTACTGTCATCTTTACATGGAATGTTTACAATTGTACTTTTCACATTACCGGTAATGTAATTATAACCTTTGCTTTCGGATTCATTTAACCAGCCTTTCAGTTGATCTCCCTTAAATACGGCTAAGTTTTCATACTTCAATCGTGTAGATGGGTCAACAGATTGCAAATCTTCCACCCCCTTCCCACTTTGTTGATCTCCTAGAATGTGAACGCCGCTAAGAACAGGATGTTTGCCTTCACTTGTGAACTCGTTAAGCAAATTCCCAAAAGTAAGTGCAACAGTAGGTGCCCAAACTTTAGAAGATGTTTCAAGTTTAGTAAACAAATTCTGAGCAGTTATTTTCTCTACTGGAACCAATAATTCAAGAATCTCTTGTGCTTCATGTTCCTGTGCAATCACGACATAAAAATCCGGACGGAATTCTTGGTCACGTTCTAAAAGATCTAAGGAAGACGCCATGCCCTCTTTCGCTACATTTTCACCAATGACGAGCATCCTTAAGTGTGGGAAAAAGGTCTTACGTGGAACGGTTTTGGTCATTCTTCGTAATGCTTCAAATACGGAATCCCCCTTTTCTTGATAGGTGACAATGGGCGCCCTTGTCCCACTGCTCTGTTTAGAGGAAATTTCAGAAGGATTGACTAATTGGACAGTTAGTAATATTTGTCCATCATCTGTTTTATCAATCCCTAACCCAACCGCGATTCCTATTTCATTCAATTCCCTGCTATTCCAACACCCACTTAAAAGTAGGCATGATGTGCAGAGTATGATGAGTAAAGTTACAGATTTCAAATGAGATCACCCTTACTTAGATGACTTTGCATTTTGGCGCACGGTATTATTTTGTTGAATGAGTTTCGGTCGTGTAAACAAATAATTTTGTGGCATTCTGATTAATGAATCTTTCTGGTCCTGGTTATTATAAGGCGCGAGTGGTGACATGTAAGGAACGCCAAATGAACGAAGACTACATAAGTGTAGCGATAAAGCAAATAAACCAAGTGCTATTCCATATAAGCCGAAAGTAGCTGCACTCAACATAAACAAAAACCTAAGAATTCGGATGGATATCGCTAAATTGTAAGACGGGATAATAAAGTTAGATATAGCAGTTATAGAAACAACGATTACCATTGCTGGTGAAACGAAGCCAGCTTCTACCGCAGCTTGACCTATTACGAGCGCACCGACTATTGAGATGGTTTGTCCTACTGCTACTGGGAGACGTATTCCTGCTTCTCGCAAAATTTCTAAAGTCACTTCCATCAGTATTGCTTCAAATATGGCTGGAAATGGTATGCCTTCTCTTTGGGCTGCCAGACTGATTAATAAATTCGTTGGTAGCATCTCATGGTGGAAGGTCGTGAGTGCTATATAAAATGCTGGCCCCAATAGTGAGATGAAAAAGCTGAAAACTCTAAGTAATCTAAGCAAGCTAGAAATATCCCATCTTTGGTAGTAATCTTCAGCTGATTGAAAGAACTGGATGAATAATGCCGGAACTAATAGTACAAATGGAGTTCCGTCTATTATAATTGCGATTTTTCCTTCTAGTAGACCCGCAGCGATTACATCTGGTTTTTCTGAATTGAACATAGTCGGGAAAGGCGTAAAAGTCTTGTCTTCAATCAATTCCTCTATATTTCCGCTTTCGAAAATTCCATCAATATCAATTTGATCTAACCGATCATTTACCTCCTGGACAATTTTTTCATTAGCGATTCCTTTAAGGTGTAATACAGCAACATCAGTATTGGTTGAACGACCAATTTTTGTAGATTTAATTTGAAGATTTGGGTCTTTAAGTTTCCTACGTATCATGGCTACATTTACTTCGAGTGTTTCAGTGAACGATTCCTTCGGTCCTCGTACTACTGGTTCAGCCTTAGATTCTTCTACACTTCTGAAATTTTGTTTGTCAGTTTCTAAAATAAACCCGTTGTCTATCCCATCTATTAATAAAACAAGGTCACCAGATAAGATTGATTGTATAACTGAACCCCAATCAGAACTCTTCTCTAAGTCACCAATTGGAAGCTGATCTAAATGTTCTTTAATATTTGTTTGGTTACGTAAAGCAATAGTGGCAATGAAATCATCTATGGACTGTTCTTCTGATAAGCCTTTTAAATAAACCAAACTAGCATGAACCGAATTTGAAGGATCAATTTGGAAAACTTTAATTTGTAAATCAGAACTGTTCCCAAGTATGTGATGAATCTCATCGATATTGTCAGCTAATTTTTCATGAATGAATGGAGCGTGTTCATTATTTCCTGATTGTCTCGATATATTGTTTCTCTTCACTTTTTTACGATAGCTCATTGAAAACGCTCCTGCGGTTTGTTTCTGTTAGCATTCCATGATCATGCCTTGTTATACATTAATTGGAAACGCAAGAATCAGTCTTTAGAAGTAGAGAAAGTTTCATCTTATGAAGGATTTAGATTACAAACCGTTAAAGTAAACTATAAGTAAGAAAATAAAGGAGGTATCTCAATTGAGTGAGCTGAATCATATTCATGTTGGTACACTTGAATCATTGGAAAATGAAGGGGCAAAAATTGTTAAAGGGGATAGCCATGCTATTGCAGTGTTCGCACATGATGGTGAAGTCCATGCGGTCGATAATCGTTGTCCTCACATGGGCTTTCCTTTACATCAGGGCAGTCTTTGTGATGGGATTTTAACTTGTCATTGGCACCATGCTCGCTTTGATGTCAAAAGCGGTGGAACATTAGATCCTTGGGCTGATGATGTACCTACATATCCCGTCCATATTGATAAAGATGAAGTATTTGTATCGCCTATCCCCCATAATAAAACGACGATCCAAAAATTACAGCAAAGGCTACGTGAAGGCTTGGAGCAAAGCTTAAGTTTAGTCATAGGTAAAGCGGTAGTTGGGTTAATTGAAGCAGGAGTCTCTCCTCAACAAATTGTCTCAGTAGGTGTAGAGTTTGGTACGAAGCATCGCCAAAGTGGGTGGCGTTCTGGTTTAACGATTCTCACTGCAATGACGAATGTTTTGCCCAAGTTAGATAGAACCGGACAAATACTCGCACTTTACCAAGGATTAGTTCATGTAGCTAGAGAAAGTTCCGGAATGGGCACACGCTTCTTATTAGGTGCTCTTCCACAATTAGATTCAGGTAAAAATCATTCAAAGGAACAATTACAAAAATGGTACCGTCATTGCTTTGAGGTTCGAGATCAGCAAGGTGCAGAGCGTATCCTTTTGACTGCTATAGAACAAGGATGGTCGAATGAGGAACTTGCAAATATGATGTTAGCAGCTGTCACGGATCATTTTTATGTAAATGCTGGACACTCATTGGACTTCCACAATAAAGCCTTTGAAATTTTGGATCATGTTGGTGACCATGTCCGTCCATATGTATTAACATCACTTTTACCGGGAATTGCTGATGTTACTCGTAGTGAAGAATCTCATAGTTGGCAGTCCCCAGTCAATCTAGTAGAACCGTTAAACAATGTATTTGAAAATTTATCGGATGTTATTAAAGGTTCTAAAGTTGGAACGAATGTAGATGAGCATGCGCTTGTAAATCAAATATTAAATGGAGTTCCTGAAGAAACCGTAAGTGTTATGTATCAAGCTTTACGAGAAGGTGTATCCCCTGCTCGACTTGCCCAACTTGTGACACTTGCAGCTGCAGAAAGAATCTCTCAATTCCATATGCAGAATGATTTCAGTGATTGGATCACGGTGCTTCATACATTTACACATGCGCATGCAGTTCACCAATCATTACTCCGATCTACGACAGTGGAACTGACTAGAGCCGTTTTTCACAGTGCCATGACTGTTTACCTTGATAGATTCTTAAATATGCCAAAAGCACGAAAACCAAAGCCTTGTATAAAGGATGAGAATTTGTCTCCCTCCTATTTACTAGAATTGTTAGATCAACAGCATCGAGTAAGTGATGCGGCAGATTGGGTTGTATCCTACTTAGCGAATGATGGTGACAAATCTAGCTTATTTAATACTTTAGGGTTTGCTTTGTTACGAGAGGACGCAGAATTTCATTCTTTCCAAATGTATGAAGCAGCTATGATCGAACATGATTATTGGATACAGGAGGATTCGGAAATTGCCAAACGAGCGCAAGAGTCAATCATTGTAGCGGTTACACGTTATCTTGCAGGACACGCACCAACAGCAAGGGAAATGCCACATTTAGCAACGATTGCGATGAGATTGTATAAAGGAGAAAAGTTATTCGAAGAGGAATGATGATAACAGAAAAAAAGAAGGATCTGCTTTGTCGTGCAGATCCTTCTTTCCTATTTTACGGACAAATTGCACAAATGCCTAATTTACAAGATTCTTTGTATAAACTGTTCACTTTATATTCCTGGTACATATATTGCTAAGGTAATTCATATTTGGGAGGTAATTGAAATGAGTGATGGTGGAGGATATAAATATGGCGGTGGATTTGCTTTAATTGTTGTACTCTTTATCTTGTTGATTATCATTGGAGCAACAGCAATGAGTGGATATTGCTGTGACGACGGTTATGGCCACGGGGGATATGGATACTAGTCTGTCATACTGAATATTTAAGGAGATTTTCACGTCAAAGATTGGCGAGGGAATCTCCCTATATGTATTTGAATATTATAGTTAATCCTCCTTTCTGACGATCGTTGAAAAGACCACAACTAAAATACAGTTGTGACCTTCGTTAACGATTATCTAAGAGTTAATGGGTTTACCACTTTACGAAGCTGACACCTACGATAACAAGTAGAATATACAATACTAGTATTAGAATGAACCCTGATCCATTATTTGAATATGACAAGTAAAAAACTCCTTTCTCAAAAAGATTAAGAAGGAATACTTCTCACTATCATTTTATGTACCATTAAGAAATGTGTTTGGACAAGTATTCATGTGATGTGCACATTTTTCATTTAGATTGGATTCTTTGATTTCATTTGGGTATACGAACAAACTTACATACGAGGTAAAGCATAATCTAGTAACAACAAAGCTTGTACACATGCTTGAGTAGGGAGGTTAATGTTCGTGGGCGGAAGAACAAAAAGAGGTTTTTGCATTTTTCCAGGCTATAAGTGGTGTGGTCCCGGGTGTAGTGGTCCTGGTTTTCCAATAAATGATGTTGATGCAGCATGTAAAGCACATGATGAGTGTTATGACTTTCATGGACCGTGTTTAGAGTGTGACTTAGCATTTATGGAACGCTTACGTGAAGAAATGCAGTATGACTCTGAAGAAGCACGACATGCAAGGTTATTATATAACTTTATGAAGATCAAAACGTTTTTCTTAAGGTAATAAGAATGAGAGGAACTCAGGGTAAAGAGTCCTCTCATTACATATGTCTTATCCATCGTATACTTCGCAATTAGGATAGGTTAAGCTAAAGCCATACCATCTCGTAAATAGCTGCATCGGTTTTTCTACCTGGTTGTCGGTGAAGGTCGCTTGAGGGACTCCAGCATCGGGATTCAACTGAACCGTAACGGTTCTACCGTGTATTGAATCGTAAATCGTCCCACCCTTACTTTTTACCGTATCGACAGGATAAAATCGTTGATGTTCACCTAAAATAACGCCTAGTCCACTTGACATTTTAGGTAGGCGATCATCCAGAACACCCATCGTTTGCTCGAAACCAGGAGGTAAGAAACTCTTTTTCTTACCTCGAGTCATAACGAATGAAAGAAGCTTCATCTTGATGGAAGGATTAAATAGTGCGATCTTCAGATCTTTGTATTTGTTCATTGCAGCTTTAACAGTTGTATGTTCAATCGGAAACGTTTGTAACCGTTCCCCTTCTAATTCTCCGTAGACACACTCACCTGTAACATGATTCCAATAGGAATTGGTTTCATCGTCACTTATTAATACCATTCCGTCGTATAGTCCTCTTGGACCAAAATGATGTACTTTCCCATTCACAATAGGAACCATCCCAGTTCCACTATGGCAAACGACTCAGAAATTGACAATGTATGGTTCATTTGAAAGTTCCCCTTGAGCAACGTGGTGGTAAGCCATTTGCTTCATTGAGAACGCAAGTCTTTTCCCTAATCGTTCAATTACTAATATTTCGTCATCCGATTTCAAACTACTCTTTTCAATGTCTTTTACATGTTTATGGTCTTTGACATTGAATCGGGTGAACAAATCCTTCTTCTTCAATGTCGCCCTACTTCGATCAAATTGTTGCTCTTCCAAGATATTCTCCTCCAGATTGCTACTCTGACGTTTAGTTTGTACCTGGTATTTCACAACCATCGGGTCCACATTCAAGGTCACCACGCGCTTTGGCTTCATCTTCCTTTTCCTGCTTCAGAAGCGCTTGTTGCCAATCTGTATCGATGGTCCCGTTAAACTTTTCAGGATAACGTATATACCATCTTTGTTTTCGAATCAGGAAATTGTCTGGATCAAGTTTGATCGCCTCATCTAATTCTTTCAATGCTTCGTCTTTGTTTGCATTATTCAAATATTGCATCCCAAGCTTGAATTTGGTTTCGGCTAATTGTACTTGTACTTTCTCCACTTCTGTGGATGGTGAATAATAAGGATCATCAAGCTCGATACGATCCGCCTCACTATTGATCAATTGTTGTACCGCTGAGGTATGTGTTTCATCAGTAACCTTAAACCCTTGCTTAATTAACCTTATTGTTCCGTCTTTATCGACAAATATGCCGTTAGGTACAATTTTGAAATTAAATAGACTACTTAACTTATTTTCGCTGTCTACAACGGTTTTGAAAGAGGTTTCTCCTACATAAGGTTTTACTACTTCGGGTCCTTGAAGGTCTACCGCTACAGAAAGAATTTCAAAATCTTCATTTGCGACGTTTTCATAAAATTCCTGCCATCCAGGCAGTTGCTCACGACATCTTCACCAGGAAGCCCACATGAAAATTAAGGCTTTCTTTCCTTTTAACTGGTTAGTCGAATAAGGATTTCCATTTAGATCTTGCAGTTGAACTTCAGGTAATTTTTCTAGCAACATCTTTTTATCACTCCTTTCCAAAATTATAAGGGGTTTGGCGTTTGAATAAAAACATATTGCCTATTTTCCTATTTCCTACTCGAATGCCTGTCCCTTTAATGGTGCTTGTACATATATTAGAAAGGAAAGGAGGTTATTAATGTGAGTGAAGCAATTGGTGGCGTAGGCGGAAAATATTTTGCCTTGATCCTAGTATTGTTTATTTTGTTAATTATCGTAGGAGCGGCTGGTTACGGTGGCAACAATCGTCGTAGAAGAGGTTGTGGCGGCGGTTTCTGGTATTAGAAAATTGTCTTGTAATGAGGTTGACGTATGTCAATCTCATTTTTTTATTAGGAAATTACAACAATTTTGATGATCATTTAATCAGGTCGTACATATATTGGAATAAGACACTTTTATGTCATTAAGTAATAAAGGGAGTGATGCCTATGAGAAATGCCCCAAATTACGGTGAGTTTTATCAAAGAGCTTTGATAATGATAGGCGATGCAGATCGTGCATCTGTTAAAGAACAATCGGATTGTGATACGTGTACCCACTGGTTGATTGCGCTTGAGGGTAACGAGATGGATAAAAACACTGGTGCATACCAATGGAATGTTATCATTTATCCTTCAAAGGATTGTGGTGGATTCGATTATAAACTACCCTACTATGTATCTGATAGCTTTACCTCCATTCATAAGGCGATTGATTATACGAGCGAGTTAGAGAAAAAAGCAAAAGAAGATCAGTTGTTTACAGTTGTTAAATAAAAGAGAGATAGAAGTATAGATATCTTCTCCTCTTTTTGTGCATATTTGTGAAATAATGTACAAAGATACATATCATTCATGTATTGAATGAAAAAACAAGGGGTTGTCATAAAGTCAGTTTTCACTGACTTTATCACAGCCCCTTGATTATGCCTAATGTGATTCGTATCTCTTCTTGCCGATTAACCTAATCTAAACAGGATGCCGTGCCCGCCTTTTGGATAAACCCAATCAATGTTTTCGTGTGGGCATCCAATCCGACAGCTGCCACATTCATGACAACCCTCATATCCAATGTGCATCCGGATATCTTCCCACTTGTAAATTTCTGCAGGACAGAATAACGTACAAATTTTATCTGGACAATCTGTCAAACAAATTTCAGGATTCTTTACATGTAAATGAGATTTCGTATCTGCATTAAAACGAACTAAGTATTGTTTTTCTTCTATTGATTGCGGCTTCTTCCCCTCATTCATTATTTCATCACCTTCCATGCTCGATACATGTCTCGAGCAATTTTGATTTTTTCCCGTGGCGTTCCGATGTCTTTCCAGATCTTTTTTTGCTTTTCCCATTTTGATTTTCCGTCTACCGTAAACATTTGACTAGCAGCTTGGTTCATCATTGGAATATAATCACCGAAATATTGTGGAAATTTATCAAAGTGATGTGTAGAATCTTTATACTTCTTCATATCCTGGCCAACAAAACTATCCATTAGTTTGATCCGGTACTGGTCTAGTGTAGATTCAGTAAAATCTTCCATCTCCATCGCATTTAATACAGCTTCAGCTGCAAACCTACCTGAGGTCATCGCTAAATTCGAACCTTCTCGATGAATCGCATTGACAAGTTGCGCGGCATCTCCTACAACGATGACCCCGTTGCCAACTACTTTACCCATCGATTTGTATCCACCTTCAGGAATAAGGTGGGCAAGATATTCCTGTTGTTCTCCGCCTTGCAAGTAAGGACGAATCATTGGATGGTTCTTCACATAGTCGAGCAATTCATGTGGGCGTATTTTGTGCTTGATTAAACCTGATAGCAGAGTACCTACACCTATGCTCAGTGAACCCTTGTTTGTATATAAGAACCCTGTCCCAAGAATACCTTTGGTTGCATCGCCGAACAATTCGATCGTACAGCCTTGATCAGGTTCTAAATTGAAACGATCTTCAATGATTTTTTTATCAAGTTTAATGATTTCCATTGTTGCTAGTGCAACTTCATCAGGTCGATACTCTTTATGGAAACCAAGTGATTTTGCAAGAAGTGAGTTGACACCATCTGCTAATACCACAACATCAGCGTATACATCACCGTCTGGTCTGTCCGTTCGGACCCCTACGACCTTTCCGTTTTCAACGATACATTCGGTAACTACTGTTTCATTCACAAGCACTGCACCTTGCTCTACAGCTTTCGAAGCAAACCATTGATCGAATTTTGCTCGTAGGACGGTAAAGTTGTTGAAAGGCTCTTTTCCCCATTCCATCCCTTTATAGCCAAATGTAACTGCTGATTCTTTATCCATCATCATAAAACGCTGTTCAACAATGGGACGCTCTAGTGGTGCTTCTTTATAAAAGTCAGGAATGACATCCTCCATCATTTGTCGGTACAGTACGCCTCCCATGACGTTTTTAGACCCGGGATATTCCCCACGCTCTAAGAGAAGTACTTTCGCACCTCCTTTACCGAGTTCATACGCACAAGATATTCCAGCTGGACCAGCACCTACAATGATACAATCAAACCTCTCGGACATGATCGACCTCCTCTTCAGCAAATGCTTTACTGAACTCTTGTATAAGTAAAGGAACGATTTCAAATGCATCTCCAACAATCCCATAATGACTGGCTTCAAAAATTGCAGCATCAGGGTCTTTATTGATAGCGATGATCAAGCCAGAATTTTTCATTCCAACTAAATGTTGAATCGCACCAGATATTCCGATTGCGAAGTATATTTTAGGTGTAACTGTTACACCTGTTTGGCCGACTTGATGGGGGTGTTCTACCCAGCCAGCCTCTACAACATCTCGGCTAGCTCCAACTGCACCACCAAGTGCTTGAGCTAGTTGATGGATGAGCTGAAACCCATCTGCATTACCTAAACCTTTTCCACCCGCCACTACAATATCAGCTTCATCAATCCTTACTTTTTTTGTAGTTGATTTGACGATTTCTAATACCTTAGTCCTAATATCTTCTTCTTTTACGTCAATCGTTTCCTCAACTAACTTTCCTGTACGGCCTGGTTCAGGTGATAATGCTTTCATAACTTTAGGCCTAACCGTTGCCATTTGAGGTCTATATTTTTTACATAATATAGTCGCCATAATGTTCCCACCAAAGGCTGGTCGACTAGCAAGTAGAAGGCCTGTATCTTCTTCAACATCTAACTCGGTCGTATCTGCAGTTAGACCTGTCGGAAGATCTGTGGCAACAGCACTAGCTAAATCTTTTCCTGTAGATGTCGCACCATATAAAATAATTTCAGGCTTATACTTTTCACTACAATGAAGAAGTGCTTTCATAAATGACTCGGTTCGATAATGTGTGAAGATCTCTTGATCGTAAACATAGACAACATCGGCACCATACTCGAATACCGTTTCAGATAATAAAGTAACACCATTTCCGATTATGACACCACAAAGGTCTACACCTCGTTTATCTGCAAGACGTCTACCTGCACCAAGCAATTCTAAAGAAACTTGTGCGATATTGCCTTCATTCTCTTCAATGAAAACCCAAACGCCACTATATTCTTCAAAATTCACTCGGATCCCCCCTTAGTATGAAAGAGTTCTTTCTTTTCTAGAACGACCGAAAGTAATTGCTCGACTTGTTCTTTCGGATTTCCTTCGAACATTGTTCCGCCTTCTGGTTTTGGGGGAGCCCATACTTTTGCAACAATTGTAGGTGAGCCTTTTAAACCTAATTGTTTAATGTCAATGTCCTCTAAATCATCAACGGACCAAATGACTGGCTGATATCGTGCAGCATTGAGCATATTCGGGAATGAAGAATAAGGCACTTCATTGATTTCCTTTTCAACAGACATCAGACAAGGCAAGCTAGATTGAATGACTTCATGTCCATCTTCAATTTTACGATGTACCACGACATATCCTTGATCCTTATTTACTTCTTCGACTTTCTTAACGGATGTCAGTGGCGGGATATCTAAGCGACGAGCGATTCCCGGACCTACTTGACCAGTATCACCATCTATTGTCATCTTTCCACATATGATGAGGTCCACGGGCTGTATTTTCGCGATTTTATCAATCGCCTTCGTCAGTGCATAACTAGTGGCTAAGGTATCTGCACCTGCGAATTTTCGATCTGAAATCATATAGCCTTCATCAGCGCCAATTTCAATGCACTTTTTGATGGCCTTTACGGCTGGTGGCGGGCCCATCGTCAATACAGAAACAGTCCCTCCATAACGGTTCTTAATTCTTACTGCTTCTTCAACGGCATGTGCATCATAAGGGTTCAAAATCGCTGGCGCACTTGCCCGATCCATTGTATTTGTTTTGGGATTCATCTTGATGATTTTCGTATCAGGCACTTGCTTAATGCAAGCGACGATATGTAGCATTGGACACCTCTCCTTTTCTACGAAAATCGTGCAAGTTTAAATTTGTCTAATTACTTTTAACTATATTAAGGGATGTAAAGTCTGATGCTGACTTTCAGATAGGGATAAAAAGTAGAAGGCTAGAAAGTGGTTGATTCACTAGTGTTTTGTGTAGAGCTGGTTTTTTATTAAACATTATAATTCTATTTTATTATAAAATTTGAAAAATTCAAACATTTATTGATAAATTTTGGATGTAAATGAAATAGATGATGATGGTAAATTGGTGACTCTCTACTCCTTTTTGCGAATTTTACGGAAAAGCCTTTTGAAGAAACGGTCCCTTTGGATGACTTCATAAGGTCTCATCATTTCTTGATCTTCGTGCTCTAACATGTGACAATGCCAAACATAACGTCCGGTATAGGGTTTGAATTTACCAATAATACGTGTGACTTCGCCTGGGTGAGAATTCGCAATATCCTTCCATCCACTCTCGGTGATTTCCGGTCCCCTCTTCTCGCCTGAATATTTAATTTCGCCGGTCTCATTGAAATGTTCAACATCAAAAGGTTGACGATCTAGGATTTGAAATTGTATGAGATGCAAGTGTATAGGGTGAGTATCATCAGAAATGTTGATTAAACTCCAAATTTCAATTGAACCTAGCTTAGGGTTTTCGGTAATCGGATCATCCCATCGCAAATCATCTAATAACATTAGTGGTCTACTGTATTGATCTTTCGTATGAATTAGCGATAAGTATCTTGTTCTAGATGATTGATTCTCTTTGTAAAACTTAATTTTGTTTAATTGATATGGAATGATGGTTAAGTCTTTTTGTTTCAGACGTTTTGTAACCTTGAATGCCATTATCCGACCAGTCGTGTTAGGGTCTGGACTGCGACCATCCGGAAAAGGGGTAGGAGCTCGATTTTCCATTATTATGGTTTTGTCTTTAAAGGTAGAAAAGTCAACAATCACATCTATCCTTTCACCTGGTGAAAGTAAGAAATCTTTGACTTCAACCGGATGTTCAATGAAGCCACCGTCTGTGCCAATTTGATAGAAAGATTGATTGGTGCTGAGTGATACCCTGTAAAACCTTGAGTTAGATCCATTCACAAATCGCAAACGATATTTTCTGGGTTCAACTTGTAAATAGGGCCAAACCATTCCATTGACTAGGATGGTTTCGCCAAAAAACTCTGGAACAACCGAAGGGTAAATTGTTGTCTTTTCATCGTCTGGTTTTGCTGGATAATACAGTGTCCCATCAGGATTAAATGAACGATCCTGTATGAGTAAAGGAATCTCATACTCACCTTTTGGAATATTGAGCTTTTCCTCATTTTTGTCTCTTATCACATATAACCCGGCTAGTCCTGCATAGATATTTAATCTTGTAATCCCGATCGCGTGATCATGATACCAAAGCATTGTACTTTCCATGTTGTTTGGATACTCATAAGTTTCTGTAGTGAAGAACGGACCTACTTGATGGAAATCTTTAGTGAACCATGCATCTGGGTATCCATCACTTTCCGGACGAACTCGTGCACCGTGTAAATGCACAACTGTACGAACATCTGGAACGTCAGAACCTGCACCATGAACGGTATGATCTAAGGGTAATATAGATTGTTGTGGAAGTTTGTTTATCCACTTTACGAAGATGGCATCATTCTTTCTTACTTCTATAGTCGGTCCGGGGAAGGTACCTTGATAGCCCCAAACAACGGTTTCAGGCAATTCTTTATGGAGTTTTTGATAGACTTGTTTCATTTTCACTTCATAATATGCGATACCATTTTTTATAAACAATGGCTTAAGGACTTTAGGTAAGGGAAGAGCATTAATAAATGGCGTTAGTTTCATCAGAAATTTCCCTCCTGACGATGAATCCTTTCTTACTTATGTATGTCAATAGAGGGATATACATGTACGATCCTTTGTTTACTTTATTGAAAATGAAAAATGAGTATTATTTACTTTACCATCAATTATACTTTTTTCAACGAAATCTACATGATCTTCTGAACTCATAGTCAATACTGAAGAAGAACGAGTACCATAAGTATTTGTATCAATAAAAATAGATGATAGTTTCTCTTCCCACTCTAGACCAATTCCTGTGTTTGGTAGGTGCTGAATCTCAGGACGATCACGATTAGCAAGGATTTCGAATAAACATTCATGATCTATCGGAGATTCTTTGGCTATACATAAGGACATGTCATGCTTTCCCTTTTCGACTTTTGGCCATGTTGTATTTAGGAAATGGTTACTGAGACCGTGAATGCCAGGGACGATTTCTGTAATTTCATTTTGGACATTTGAATAGTAATAAAGCCCTTGGGTAGTTCCAACAATGATGTTGAAGCCGCGGTAATCAGAGCGTGTTGATTGTAATTGTTTTAGAAAGGTGAATGGATCGATTTCACTGTTCAAAAATTCCCTAACAATTTTTCCTCTTGAAATTTTATGGTTAGTCCACTCATTTGGATCTCGGAAGTTCGTTAATGCTGCGATACGACCTTGTGTATTAACTCCCATCCATGTCCCTTTCTCCCGTAAGTCACGACCAGCTAAAATGTCAGGATGATCTTCCCAAAAATGGATAGGAGCTGTTGGTCGTTCATAGAATTCATCACGATTAGCTGCTAAGATTAATGGATATTTAGGGTGTACTTTGTAAGCGAAATATAAGACACACATGCTTGTTCTCCTCAATTCTTTTCTGACAATTATATTCGTTATATCGTTATTGTAACTGTCAAACAATGAATGTACACATGATAGGTCCTATTTGATTAGGCGGGGTCTTAGAAACTTATTCTTAATAAATGACTTCACTACGATTTGAAAAGGCGAGTGACCCACTCGCTCATGGGCCACTCGCCTACAGTTAAGATTTGTGAATCAATTGTTTTACGCCTTTAAATATTAGAACAGCTGCAAATACAATAACGGTTATGATACCAATGATATCAACTGCAGAATCAATACTTGATAAAAACGAATCAGCCAAAGACACTTGCACTAACAAATATCCTGCGAACATTGCGGCAAAGTAAGTGAAAATATTTCCCTGCATGCTCCTAACCCCCTTTCCATTAAAATGTGAAAAAAGGTGAGTCATGCCATTGTATGTATCCAGTTTCATTAATATGTCCTTTGATATTAAATAAACGCTCCAGAAATGTTACAGACCTGGAGCGTTAGTCGTATTTACTGTTGTTCACTTATGACACCACATGAAACCCTCTTCCCTGCATCACCCGAAGGTTGGGATGTCTTATCATCCTCACCTTCATGAATGACAAGGGCAGTTCCTTGTTCATTAATGAGAGAATTTGCTTCACCGCTTTTTAAAGTAACTTTTTCTGCTAATACTTCCTCTTGAACCATTCCATCATCGTTAACATTCAAGTTCGGCAGGTCACCAGCATGAGGACCTTTATCATGATCTGTACCGTGACTAGCATCTGTCGGATTAAAATGACCCCCGGCTGATTTGAAGTCCGGTTCCTTACATGCACCCTTTTCATGAATGTGGAAACCATGTTCCCCTGGAGTCAGATTGGAAGCCTTAACTGTAATTTTAACGCCTTCAAATTGTTGTTCGAAGTCAGCAGTACCTATCTTTTCGCCTTTATTATTTTTTAGTGTGATGGAAAGTGGTACAACTTGGTCTTTCGTATTTCCCTCATGTTCATTACCGCTTAAGGTAGGGTTTTCTTCACCATTATCGGATTTTGACTCTTTGCTTTCTTCTGAACTACAAGCAACTAAAGCAAGTAAAACAATGAATAAAACGGTGTAAACCATCCAACGTTTCATCGGTCTCCCCCTCGCAAAGAATTTGTTACAAATCTCTTCACGATTTAAAGAAACCTAAAACATCCTATCAGATAAATTGGTCTAATTGCCTAATCTAATAAGAATATGTCCTCATTAATTATATGAGGTTAACATCATCATCTATTTCATTTGGATGATGTTGATATGTGTTAAGGTCAATTGTGTTAGACGTATCAACTATGATCCCTTCTTTTTGCAACAGTTTCCTTTGAATATCATTTTGTTGATCATCTTTTATAGATATTGCGCCTTTTGAATTAATGACCCTGTGCCAAGGTAATTGATGTGCTTGACTCATCGTATGGAGGACTCTCACAACTTGACGAGCACCTCTAGGGCTGCCAGCAAGCTTAGCAATCTGACCATAAGTCATCACTCGACCAGCAGGAATACTACTGATGATTTTCACAACGTTTTCTGTAAATGGTTTCAAAACATGAGACCTTCCTTTATGTATTGTTGTTCTTATATAATAAGGACGCTATAATGAGTGTTATGCCAATTGTAACAAACGTGAATTTAATGTGATTTTACCAAAACAAGTTTAATGTCCTACTTCTTTTGTAAGCTTAAATATTAGTTCATTTGCACGTCTTTTATTCAATCGATAACTTTTGGTTTTGAGTTTCAATTGGGTTGTTAATTCTTTTATTTTCATTTTTTGATACGAAGTTGGTGGTTGTTGTTCAATGAATCGCTCATAATTTTGGTACGCTACTTTCACTGCTGTTTCAGGAGTTAGCAAGTCTATTAATTCATAAATTGCTAGGTATGACTTTTCTAAACCAATTTCATATCCTGAATCTGATCCAACGAAGAATCGATCTGGATAAGCTTCTATTAATGGGACGAAATCAAGTAAACTGTGTTTGCTCTTAGGATGATAAGCAGTAAATCCTGGGAAAAAATCAAAATAAACATTGTCATGTTGTTTAAGTAGTGCTTTCATATTCGATGGCGTGTTGTATACATTTCCATGGGCGAAGATGAAAATGGTATCTGGATGATTCATAAGCGCCTTTTTTAAGTAAGTAATGTTCTTTCCCCTAGGAGGATCAATATGAAGTAAAATAGGTACTTTATATTCCGCTGTCACTTCATAAATTTCAGGTAATTCACCCCAATAAGGATGTTCACCTTTCCAACTAAGATTTGTATTGTTTGAGAAAGTTGATGCTACATAAATTTCACCCATATTCATATAGCCTCGTTCTAGTTTTTCCTTAACGATCTTTGCACCGTTTTGTTTTTCATCCAATGGAATTCCCGCAAATGAAGGATAAATGAGGTTTGGATACTCTTCGTAGTATTTCCATGATAATTTGTCAGTTTGGACGGCACTTGGTTCAGAAACATTACCGAAAAGGACAGTCCGATCAATGCCAAATTTCTCCCAAATTTCTATTAAAGACCTAGCGTGTTCATTTGTTCGTTTTTCAGTAGTATCTAATAGACTTGCATCATGATTATGTATATCAATAACTGGAAGTTCATTATAGATTACATAAAGAGGATCATTTCCATCATTAGATTCTCTCATTGCATTAACTTTGTTTATCATTTCAGAATCGGGGTTATATTGTAGATCTGATTGGATTTGAATATGACTCCCTTTAATTGTAACGATGTATATGAGTACAGCAAAACCAATGAAAATAAAAAAAAGAAATCTCTTCATACTTACTCCCCATAATTCAAGAAGATTATTAGGATTTAATCGACCTTCTTTCTATACTCTTTTCAACCATTGACCACACTACATAAATAAACGATGACAAACCTCCGATGATCAGCAAGCTATCAAACAACAAGTCTATGTCTATTTCATTGACCGTTTTGCCGGCATTTCCGTCAGAATATAAATAAGTCCAGCCTGAGTTATCTAACATGAAATAAGAAATGAGTCCTCCTAAAATGATGCCGGTAATGATAGAAATGAGTCCTTTCTTCATACTTCATCCTCCTATTCGGTAATCATCTCGCTTTCATAAAAATTCTATAAAGATCACATTAATCCTCTTAATATGATTGATTTATATGCATAGTTGTAGTTTTAATTGAAATAAGGATGACCCTAAAAGTCCTGAGCCATCCTTTCAAATACATTAAACTTTAATTTTTTTAGAGTTGGTTTCAATTGCATTCATGACGTTGAAAATGATTTGTAGTCCTATGTTGTTTTTGGAACTTACAATAGATTCAGGATGAAACTGCACGCCATATATAGGGTGGTCTTCATGTTCAACTGCCATGACGATCTGATCGTGAGACATACCTGTAATGACAAGTGAATCTGGGATTGTTTCAGCATAAATAGAATGGTATCGGCTTGCACTAAATTTTTCAGGGAGTCCATTGAATAATTGATTCTCTTCATTTTGTGTAATTTCTGTTGTTTTACCATGTTGTGGATAGTCCAGTAAGCCTAATTGTCCGTCGAAATACTCAACGATTCCTTGGAAGCCTAAACAAACACCGAACATAGGAATCTCTTTTCGAAGGGCTAGCTCAATAATTTGATTCATTCCAAACTGTTCAGGTCTACCCGGTCCTGGTGATAGTACGACTAGGTCATATCTCTCCTTTATTAACGATTTCTTTGCTCCTTCTGCTCTCATGGTGATGACATTCGCGCCGGTTTGTTTAAAGTAATTCCCTAGCGTATGGACGAATGAATCCTCATGATCAACGATTAAGATTTTCTTATTTATTCCAACTTTGTTGAGTGTGTTTTGTTCACTCTTCACATCGGTCTCTAATATTGCCTTTCGAAGACCTGCTGCTTTCGTTAATGTCTCTTCTTCTTCATCTTCTGGGATTGAATCATATAGAAGCGTAGCACCAACCCTGACCTCTGCGACGTCTTCTTTTAAACGGATTGTTCTCAATGTGAGTCCAGTGTTTAGATCTCCATTGAAGCTGTACCAACCTACAGCTCCTCCGTACCACCCCCGAGGGGTGTCCTCATGATCTTCAATCCATTTAATCGCAGCCTTTTTCGGAGCACCTGTCACTGTAACAGCCCACATATGAGTCAGAAAAGCGTCAAGTGCATCATACTCTGGCCTCAAATATCCCTCAACGTGATCAACCGTATGAATAAGATGGGAGTACATTTCGATCTGTCTTCTTCCAACAACATTAACAGATCCAGGAATACAAATTCGTGATTTATCATTTCGATCTACATCTGTACACATAGTAAGTTCTTCTTCATCTTTTTTTGAATTGAGAAGTTTACGGATTTGTTCAGCATCTTCTATTGCATTAGATCCACGTTTTATTGTTCCAGATATGGGACACGTTTCAACCCGAGTACCTTCAACTCTCACATACATCTCAGGAGAAGAACCTACTAAATGTTCATCTCCTAGATTTATAATGAACCCATATGGACTTGGGTTAATTTCTTGTAATCGATCAAAGACCTCTGAGGGCTGTGATACACACGACTCATACAATGTCTGCGATGGTACAACTTCGAACATATTCCCTGCTTTAAATTCATTGCGGGCTTGGTGAACGAGATTCGTATACCTACCAGGTTCGTATTTTTTGATTGTAGAAGGAGAGGTATAATCTCTCTTCATTTCATCAGTCAATCTTTCATACGGTTTCGTATGTTTTTGTTTGTATCGGAAATCATACGATAATTGATATGCTTGATTGGCTTGATGATCGACTACGACAATTTCATCTGGTAAATATAAGACTAAATCTGATGATTCATTATCTCTTTCAAGCGTTTTTTCTATAGATTCGAATTGTAAAATTAAATCATATCCGAAAGCACCATACAGTCCTAAAAAAGAGTCCTCTTCTGATTCAAATAAACTTCTCACTGCTCGAATCACTGTGAATATGGAGGGTTGTTGACTTCGCTCCTCTTCAGGAAAAACAGTATTTGATTGGATGATTTCTCCGTTCATTTTAGAATCAATAAGTTCCAATGAATCAATATCTGGATGTCCTGATAAATAATCATAAATGGCTGTTATGAGAATATCACCTCGTGCGTTTAATGATTCAAATGTAAACTGTCTTTCTTTTGCAAGAATGACTAATGGCGGGTGTATGAAACCAACATCCCATCTCGAATATCGACCAGGATATTCGTACCGACTCGAATATAGTGCTCCTCTACAATGGTCAATGTGCTGTCGAATGTGATCAGTTGCAGTGTTTCCATCAATCATTTTCTTTGTTCTATATATTTCAATTCCACCGGTACTCACGTACTCCGTGTTAACTTGATCATTCATTAATTGGTTTAGGTTTTGCATCGTGTCCTCCTCAATGGAGACGAGGATATATAAGGAGGTTTTCTAAACTCATCTTATACCTGTCTCTACTCTACTCTGTCTCAACTATTAACTGCATGACATTCTATTTTATTACTTGCAGTTCTTTTCTCATAAAACGATACATACCGATCTTTCTTTTCACTATTGCGAAGTGTAATCGCTTCTCTTGGATGTTCATTCAATTGACCCGAAATTGCATATGGAACTTGATAGCCCCACTCTTCTGTTTCTTTTAACGGTATCAAAAGTTCCTCAATGGCTTTAAAAATAGGTGCTAATTTATAGTCAGGCTTTAAGTATCCAATTAGAAGCTCGGTCGGACAATTTCCTGCAGCACGACCCATCCCATTAACAGTACTGTCTAACAGAGAACATCCTGACTGATGACCAGTAATAGTATTGGCAAATGCAAGTTGCAAATTATTGTGGGCATGAATACCGATCTGTTTAGTGGGTAAGTACTCCTGATAAACTGAACTGATCAAACTGATATCATCCATATATAAACTCCCGAAAGAATCAACAATATAGACAGTATCTACATAGCTTTCATTGATTTGATTTAACTCATCTTTTAAATGACTCAGATTAGTTGTTGATATGGCCATAATATTCAAGCAAGTTTCATAACCCAATTTATGAAATTCATTAACTGCTCCAATGGCTTCTTTCATTTGAGATTCATAACAAGCAACCCGAACCATATCAATATGACTTTCCTTTTGTTTGAGGAAATCACCTAAACGGAATCTCCCTATATCTACCATTACAGATAGTTTTGTTTCCTTCTTCGTAGGTACCGCTGACCTGATGATTGATTCTTCACAAAAACGCCAAGGTCCTGCATCATCATGATTTACAAGATCTTTTGCATTTTTATATCCAATCTCCATATATTCTACTCCAGCTTCGTTTAGTGCATTATAGAGTTTATTTACGAATTCTAAGCTGAAATTCCATAGATTGACCAATCCGCCATCGCGGATTGTACAATCTATGATTTGTGGTTTAACTGTTGATATGTTGCTCACCTTTAACGAGTGAAGACAAGTAAGACTTAAATGCGTTCTTATAATTTTCTGGTTCCTCATTTCGAAGCTCATGCGACTTTCTAATGAGAGAGCTCCCAATAATGACCCCATCACACACTTCACCTACATCTATAAATTGTTGACGAGTTGAGATCCCAAAGCCTAATGCCACAGGTACACTAGAGTATGATTTAGCTTCCTTCAATAATCGCTTCGTTTCCGGATGAAAATCGGAACGTTCACCTGTAACACCTAAGGATGAAACACAGTAGAGAAATCCTTGAGCATCCTGTGAAATTGTTTCTAATCTCTTAGGGGATGTTGTTGGTGCGACTAATGAAATATAGCTAATTCCACTCATCTTACAACGCGCCCTGATCTGTTCGCTTTCTTCAAAAGGTAAGTCCGGTATTAATAATCCGTCTACATCGTGTTGCTTAGCTAGATTGAAAAACTCGTCTTCCCCTAACCTAAGGAATGGGTTGATATATGTGAAAATGAGTACAGGTATCTCTAAACCCTGTTGTCTCATTTTCCCGACGAGTTCCATTGCCTTACTAATATTCATTCCTTTCGCTCTTTTTGCAGCCTCTTGGATAACTGGACCGTCCGCAAGAGGATCAGAATAAGGGATACCTAGCTCTAGGACGTTAGCGCCTTCCTCTTGTAAGATTAATGCTGTTTCAATTGTATCTTCTGGAGTTGGGTCTCCTGCCATGATAAACGGTATAAATAAAGGTTTTGTCTCTGTTTGTAAGGCTTGGAATCGTTTATTCATTTCGATCTCCCTCCTCAATTACATTCATAAGGGTCGAAACATCTTTGTCGCCACGACCAGAAAGGCAAACAACAATAGATTCACTTTCAGGTTTTGAGGCAGCTTCCTTAAATGCTTGTGCAAGAGCGTGTGCACTTTCTATTGCTGGAAGGATCCCTTCATCCTCTGAAAGGATTTTAAGGGCTTCTAGTGCTTCTGCATCTGTAATCGTTTTGTATGTGACCCTCTTGGAATCTGCTAATGATGCGTGTTCGGGACCTACTCCAGGGTAATCAAGACCAGCTGAAATAGAATACGGCTCTATGATTTGACCGAAGTCATCTTGATTAAGGAACGTCATCGATCCATGGATGACACCTACTGATCCCGTAGTGATTGAAGCTGCATGCTTTCCTGTATCTACTCCAAGGCCACCTGCTTCTACCCCAATTAATTCGACTTCATCTTCTAGAAACGGGTGAAACATTCCCATTGCGTTGCTGCCACCACCCACACAAGCAATTGCAGCATCGGGTAGTTTACCTTGTATCTCTTTGTGTTGTTTCTTCGTTTCTATACCTATTACGCGTTGTAAGTCCCTAACAATTCTTGGGTATGGATGAGGACCTACAACTGAACCTATACAATAGAATGTATCTTGGACTTCTCCAGCCCAGTAACGAATGGCTTCATTCGTCGCATCCTTCAAAGTTTTACTGCCACTCTCAACAGAAACGACTTCTGCTCCTAATAATTTCATTCGAAAAACATTGAGTGATTGTCGTTCAATATCTTCTTCTCCCATGAAAACCTTACAAGACAATCCATAACGAGCACATGCAGTGGCAACAGCAACACCATGTTGTCCCGCTCCTGTTTCAGCAACGACCTTTGATTTTCCCATTCTCTTCGCAAGTAATACTTGCCCGATTGCATTGTTTATTTTGTGTGCGCCAGTATGATTTAGATCCTCACGCTTGAGGTGAATCTTTGCACCACCGAAACGCCTCGTCGTATTTTCAGCGTACGTTAACGGTGTAGGTCGTCCAGAGTAATGACTCAATTCATGGTTAAGCTCTGTTTGAAAGGCTGGGTCATTCATCGCATCTGTGAAGGCAATTTCCAATTCCTCAAGTGCGAACATAAGTGTTTCAGGTACGTAACGACCACCAAATTGACCGAATCGTCCTTTTTCATCAGGATATACTGTGTTCATATTGATTCATCCTTTCTATTAAACCGTTCATTTTTTCTCTATCTTTATTTTCATTCGTTTCTATACCACTTGAAAGGTCGATGCCAATAGGTTTATAGGAGAGACATTCTTCGACATTACTTGGGTTTATCCCACCTGCAATTAAGCATTTTATATTCATCCTTTGTGAATATCGGACGTATGTTGGTATTGCGTCCCAGTCGAACCTAATTCCAGTACCTCCCCATTGACCTTGTACTTTTGTATCTATAACAAACCCATCCACGGTGTCGACATAGTTGTCCATCTTGCCGATCGTTTCCGGTGTATGAGGTAGAGCTTTCCAAATTTCAATGTTCGTTTTCGATTTAAGTTCGTGTAAGAAAGAAGTGCTCTCATTTCCATGTAACTGAATGATATCTATGGGTGCAAAGTCAATTGTTTCAAGTACTTCTTCAATGCTCGGATTCACAAAAATACCGACATGGGAAGCAGGTGAATCTTCATTAATCCATTGCTTCACGATTTCAGGTTTCACCTGTCTCTTACTTTCAGCAAATATAAATCCGATATAATCGACTTCTGAATACTGGCTGACTAGGTCATAGTCTTGTTTTGAGCGTATGCCACATAGTTTGAGTTGAGTCACGATTCCGTACCAACTAACTGGGCAATACTTTGCTTAATTGATTTTGAACGCATTAGCGTTTCACCAACTAATATGCCTTTTGCTCCTGCAGACTGTACCTCAGTAACATCCTCGCGTGTGACAATCCCACTTTCACTGATGAAAGGGATATTTACCGGCACATGTTTAGCAATTTCAGTTGTATGGCTCACACTTGTTTTGAACGTGTTTAAATCTCTATTATTAATGCCTAATAAATTAGGCGTGAAATTTTGTAATGCTATTTCTAATTCCTTTAAAGAGTGAACCTCTAATAAGACCTCGAGTCCTTGCTCTTTTGCACATGAAAACAGCTCATTGGCTTGGTTTGGTTCAAGAATGGCTTGGATTAACAAGATCGCATCAGCACCAATTGCCCGACTTTCTATGACTTGAATAGGATCAATGATGAAATCCTTTCTCAATATTGGAATACCTACTGATTTTCTAATTTGAGTTAAATAATCAGGAGCCCCTAAGAAGTATTCTCGGTCTGTTAAAACAGAAATAGCATCTGCTCCAGCCTTTTCATAACTTTCAGCAATACGAGTTGGGTCAAAGTCCTCTGTGATCACGCCTTTTGATGGAGAAGCTTTCTTCACCTCAGAAATCAGTCCAATATCATTGTTTGATCGCAGGATGGCTTGGCTCAATGAGCGTGCTTCGAATTCAAATGTATTAAAAGATTTTGGATAAGATTTTAACTCTTCTATCTTTGTTTCAACGATTCTGTTAAGCATAAGATCTCTCCTTTTTCCCCTTCATACTAAGGTAATGATTCAGGACAAGACCTGTTTCCAAGGCTTCTTTAACGATAGGGACAGCCTTCTCAAACGATTCGGAACGTCCTGCCGCAATGAGACCTGCCGCTGCGTTCAAGATTACAATGTTTTTGGCAGAACGGTTTGTTTCATTATGAAAAACCTGTTGTATAAGCTGTGCGCTCTTTTCCGGCGAGTTCACCTGAATGTCATTTAGCGATCCAAGTTCTAGTCCGACTTCAACTGGGTTTACCTCAGATGATTGAATGGAATACGGTGTTACGATCAGAACATTTGTGGTTGTCGTGATTGTCATCTCGTCTAGACCATCTGCTCCTGAAACGATCAGTGCTTTTTCAATACCAAGCCGCTGAACGACCTTAGCCATTTTCTGAGCAAGCTCTTGATTGTAGACACCAATTAATTGTCGATCGCAACCTGCTGGATTACTAAGTGGGCCCAGGATGTTGAATACCGTTCTAAAGCCAATATCCTTCCGAGGTTGAATGGCGTGTTTCATTGCTGGATGATAAAGAGGTGCAAACAAGAAGGTCATTGAATGAGACTTTAATGCTCGCATGGCTTCTTCAACACCAGATTGAGTTGGAATGTTCAACCGTTCTAACACATCAGCACTTCCACTTTTGGAAGAAAAGGATCGATTGCCATGCTTGGCTACTTTAACGCCCATAGCAGACATCACAATAGCCGCAGCCGTTGAAATATTAAATGTGCTAGAACCATCCCCACCTGTACCGCATGTATCAACTGCATCATGTAGCTTTTCAGGGAAGTGTACAGCATGACTTCTCATTGATTTCGCAAAGCCTGTTAATTCATCCACAGTTTCACCGCGTATTCTTAATATGGTCAGCAAGCTTGATAGCTGACTTTCATTTACATTTCCAGTCATAATTTGATCCATGATGTATTCCGCTTCTTCTTCAGAAAATGTCGCACCATCAATAGCTCTTTGTAATTGGGGTTTAATCATTTGTAGACTCCTTTCGATCTCTGTATTAGGACATAGGAAGACCAAAAGAAGTTCAAGGTGGAATAAATTTTATAAGTGATTGGCATAGGAAAGACATCTCTATCACGCTCCTTTTGAGGAGTACTGATAGAGCTGAGGTTTAATTTTATTGAAGGTTTTAAATATAAAAAAATCCCATAGGCAAATAGGTGCCTAAGGAATCGTCATTTGTAACGTACCTTAGCTCGCCTCAACTCTTTCAATCTCGTCTCATTCTCATCTCAACTAATCTAACTATTATCTAAAAACTTAAACTAATACTAGTAAATACCATGATGATTTGTCAAGGGTTTGAATTTGGAATAAGTCCTACAACCGTCCAGTACGATGTTTGTCCAGTTGCATAGTATGTATGAATCAAAAAAATAAAAGGAGAAACTTATGAAAGAATTTCACAAATCCTCTTTCTTAACGTGTGGTGAAGTGTTTAATCCAGATCTACCCGCTCAGTTAGACAGAAGTGAACCGCCTATTCGATTAGCCGAAGTGCGTGTCAAGCCTAGTCATCTAAAAAATTCATGTGTACTCATTAAGTATTCAGAATTCATCCAGTTTTCATTTTTAGGGTTAAATCCTAAACTCAAAATCATTTATAGACTAGTAAAGGAAGCACAAAATAAAATTACACAAATTCTACAGGAATGGGAGTTCCTTTTCGAATCTGCAAAAACATTAGAGGGAATCAATTTAGAAACGAATCAGCCGACGGTCTTGAACTTTTGCGATTGTGATCAATCCTATTTAAACGGAGAAGTGACTTATCGGTTAGAAATCGTACTAATTGAGACCAATATCGTTCAAGAATTAAATATTACTAATAAAAGTATAACTGCAACAACAATTCGTGACGAATTCCAATTGAATAAATCTTCAAAACGATTGAAGCCAGACCCGTGGTTATTTAATCACTTTGATGACAAGAATGCTTCTGTTCCTCTGCTGCCTTTTGTGACTTGTGGCAAAGTACTTAACCCAGTCCTACCTCCACGTCTACGAAAAAGAGATCAACCGGTTGTTTTGACGGAAGTCAAAGTTAAAAGTAAACCAAATACAACAATTCTCATCAATTTCTCCGGTTTCGTTACTTCTATTTTAAGACAAAAGGACTTTAATAGCTTAGTGTTTCAACTTGTGAGGAAATCGTTGAGAAATAATAGGTCGAAGGTGTTAAGAGAATGGCCATTATTAAGAGAATTCGGAAACGATACGAACATTAAAGAGCCCGTTGTCTTTAATTACTGTGATCAAATCGTAAACGGTGAAGATGAATACACTTACACAGTTGAGCTTGTGAAAGCAGAATTGTCTGACCAATCGTCTTATAACATTACGCAAAAAAGCATGACTGCTCAAGTATATGAAAGTCAAAGCCCTTCAAAAGGAAGGAGAAGAAGTAATGGATAGAAAATCATCCAATGCGAAAGCAAATTGTGGACAGGTACGTAAAACGAACCTACCTAAACAGCTAACAAAAAATGATCCTCCGATAACGTTAGCAAAAGTGACTGCTGATATTGGAAGCTTGAGAAATCCATGTGTTCTATTTAACTACTCTCAATTCATATCGTTTCGCTTAAATGGACCAAACCCTATTATCAGTCTCACTTATCGGTTGACCCGAACATCGCCTGTAAGTGAAGAACCGATTATATTAGAAGAGTGGATTTTTAAAGGTAAAGAAGTAATACCAACACCAGCACCACCGCTTAACACGATTGAACCTCTAGTTACGAACTTTTGTGATTGCAATGTACCTCGTTCGAATGACTTGTTGACTTACACATTTCAGCTTGTAGAAGTCACAACTAATAATGCTATATACGATATTTCAAACCAAGAAGTTAGTGCAATCATGATATGCGGGAGTGAACATAAGTAAGATTTGACTGTATCAAGTGTCATAAATCGTATACAAAACGCATCTTTCCTTTCCTTGGGGAATTGTTATAATATGCATGAGTCCAAGAATATAGGAGGTTAGCGTTTTGGATAAGCTGAAAACATTTCGTATCGTCGGATTTTCTGAAGGAATATCCTTTCTGTTATTACTAGGTATTGCAATGCCTTTAAAATACTTTTTCGAGTATCCTATGGCGGTTAGCATAGTAGGAGCCATCCATGGTGGTTTATTTGTCCTCTACTGTATGATGGTTGTGTATTTAAAGTTCAGTTATAATTGGTCAATTAAAAAAGCTGCGATGGGGATATTAGCATCCGTCCTCCCTTTTGGACCATTTGTATTTGACGCAAAGTTAATACAAAATTCGTAAATAAAAAAGAGTGAGTGAAAAGACTGATTTGCCTTTTCACTCACTCTTATTATATTTATGGTTTGTTTTACTTATTAGTTTTGCTATATACAAATGCAAGTATTAATGCGAAGCCAACGTGTGTCATGAGGTTCATAAGCTGAGCACCCGTGAATGCTTGCCCAATCATTACGCCCATACCGAGCATGGTTGGCATGAGTAACAAAGGTCCTACTACCCACAACACGATTCCATAAATGAGTGCTAAACCATAGAGATTCTTTCTTCCGGATGCGATGACGCCAAATCCTAATCCGAAAATCACACTAATCATTAAATGTACAAACCAACCAACTGCTACACTTTCGGAACCAACAAGCATCGCTACCATCGGCAGTTTCCCCATCATTTGCATGAAGATACCGAAAACAATTCCAGCAACAACACCACCAATCGCAGATGCTTTTAGAGATGTCCCCATCGACAATGTATTTGCCTGATTAACACTTTTCACTTCTGCCACCAAACTCACTCCCCTTTTCATAAGTTACTTTCATTATAAAAAGAATTAAAATAAATAACTGTAAGGTAAATTACAAAATATTCTCATAACGCCCTCCACATTTATGTGAAATGATCCCTTGGTCAATTTACGAAGATGCCTGTTTAGAAAATCTCTCGTATTAAAATGTTATATAGGCATTCGCACATTTCTAAAATCCAACTCATATACTGCAACAACTACATGCCAATCAAGGAGGTCCAAGATGCACCAGCACTACTATACGGTCATGAGGATGTTAGGTTACTGGCCGGAGCCACAACGTCAAAGTGGTTATGAATTAATTCAAAAATACGGAATGCCAGATGAATATACAACAAGTGCACTTATTTGGTACCACAGAGGTCCATGGAATAACATCAAACTATACAGAGTCTCTGTTCCACACGACTTTCCAACACCACATAAAGATTTCTTACAACAGACCATTAGTTACAAGATCCCAATTGAATTTTACGATGAATTAGCGGAATTTGACGGAAGTATTTATCCTGATCGAACGAAAGGAGAGGTAGCGGTAAAGTGTCACAATGAACCAATGAATATTTTGACCTTAAATTTAGTACACGATATCGTTACGAACAAACGGTCAGTTGAAGAAGCGAGGACATTTTACGGTCAAACTGCAGAAGCTTTTAATCAAGGTGATCAGAGTTCTCCATATGTTCAAAGGTTACTCTTTCCGAAACAAACAAATACAGCAGATCCTGATGTCGCAATAATATAAAGGCAACAAATTCGTGTTAGTACCAGTAAACACTTATAATAAAGGAACTATATATTTTAGGAGTACTAGCATTGAAAAAATTTATCATCATACTTACATCTGTCCTAATCCTTGTATTTATCATTTTAAAAAGCGAAGATTTCATCAATTTGCTTACAAGTTCTAATATTGATCGCGTTGTACGGTATGTAGAATCTTGGGGAATCCTTGCACCAGTAATCAGCATTTTACTGATGGTTTTTCAAGCGATCGCAGCACCCATTCCTGCTTTTCTAGTAACGAGTACAAACGGGCTCCTCTTTGGAATCTTTTGGGGTTCTGTCATTTCATGGATTGGAGCAATGTTAGGAGCTCTTGTTGCCTTTTATTTAGCAAAGAAACTAGGTTATGAATTCGTCAAAAAGAAAGTAAAACATACACGCACACTCAATAGAATCGATCAATTGAACGGTAAATATGGCTTCTGGATTGTGTTATTAGCTAGATTGATCCCTATCGTTTCTTTTGATTTAATTAGTTTTGGAGCAGGACTTGCGGGGATGAAGCTTAGGACATTCTTAATTTCCACTGGAATCGGGATGTTACCAGCAACGATAGCCTATACGGTTCTAGGTAATGATGTAAGAAACTTAGAAACGTTTAATGAACGGATGATTGTCATCGTTTTGATCTTGGGACTTGTCACCTTATTAGGATATTTCTTCAGAAAGAGATATATGAACGAAAAGCCAGGGAGCTAATCCGTAGAAAATCGGATTGACGCCCTGGTTCATTTTATGTACAGTTCCATATATTTGACAAAACATCAACAAATACTTATCGTTACTTCGACTTAAGAATCATTTTCTAAATGGATCATTTTATTAATTTCTTCCAGTTGATCACCTTTAATGATACAGTTACCATATATAATGATCGGAACATAAACTTCTCCAATCGAGTCTTGCAAATCTTTATGATACCTAGGCGTTTCAGATAAATTCCTTTCATTAAAAGTAATATTTAATTCTTCTAAATAATTCTTCACTTTCTGACATCGCGAACAACTATTAATTGTATAAACCACAGGCGTATTATGCATGACACACCCCCTATTCACCTTTATTCTATAAAGTTATACATAGATATGTATGTAATATATATTACTTTCCATTAAACCTTTAATCCTTATAATGGGAGTAGATATTGGAGGGTTCAAACAAAATGGATAAGCTTAAATATTTATCACAAATTAACTTATTTGAAGAAATGCCTATGAACGAATTAGAGGAAATTGATCGAATTTCTGATATGAAACCTTTGAACAAGGGAACAACGATTTTTACCCCAGAAACAAATATTCAAGCACTATATCTATTGAAAAAAGGACAAGTCCGCTTGTACAGAATGAGTGAAAATGGGAAACAATTTACAGTGGATATTTTAGGTGATGGAAATATCTTTGGTGAAACTGCTACATTTTCATTGTCAGAAGAACAAGATTATGCAGAAGCAATGTCTGACGTTTACCTATGCGTAATTGGTAAAACAGAATTCGAAAAATTAATTGAGCAAAACCCCAAGCTTGCGATTAAATTAATAGAGATTTTGTCCGCTAGACTAAAGGATATTTATGAAGTCAGTGAGCAAATTGCATTAAGAGATGTACGATATCGCGTCCTTTCTCTCTTATTGAAATTAAGTGAGAAATTTGGGAAAAGAAGTAAGGAGTGGCAAACGATTGATGTGAAAATCACGCATCACGATATTGCTACCATGGTAGGATCAAGTCGAGAAACGGTTAGTTCCATCATAAGTCAATTGAAAAAAGAGGGAATTATTAAGAAATCCATTATATCTTTGAAAATTAATGCGGAAAAAGCACAAAAAGAATTAGACTAGGTTACCAAACATGATTCATTCCTTACACCCATGTATAATCAAAACATCTGACCCTTAGTTGCTTATGGTCAGATGTTTTTTTACGGTTATCTGAAAAATCGTATATACTTTTCGGTGATTTTCGGTAAGACGCCTTCAAATAATTTTTCTCTCCAAAATTGGTTAGCCGCATTTTCTAAGATCGCACCGTGAGTTGGATATGGATGGATGACATTTGAAATGTCTCCTATCTTGTGCCCTTCTGTTTTCGCGAAAACAATTTCCTGCATCCAGTCCCCAGCATTACGACCAACTGCATGTGCGCCTAATATCTCGCCTTTTGCAGTTGTAATGACTTTGAGAAGTCCAACGTCATCCCGATCAGCAGCAAATCGATCTACTTCTTTGTTTTTTACTCTAAACACTTTGATTGACTTACCATACTTGTCCACCGCTTCTTTTTCAGTCATTCCAAGGTGGTATACCTCAGGATCTGTGTAAGTGACCCACGGTAAGTTATCATAATTAATTTTACCTTTAATACCGATTAAGGCATTGCGGACGACTAGCTTTCCTTCCATTCCAGCTGCATGTGTAAAAGGATACTTTCCGTTCGTATCTCCAACTGCGAATATATGTGGAACAGTGGATTGTAAGTGTTCATTAACGACAACATTTCCTTTTTCAAGCTTTACTCCAATTTCCTCTAGTCCTAAGCCATCCGTGTTTGGCTTACGACCTGTCGCAATAAGAATGGCATCTGTTTCGATGTCAAAGGCAGTTCCTTCTTTCTCAACGGTGAGTATTGTCTGGTCATTCTCATTACGCACACTTTTTGCTATGGAATTAAAAGAAAATGTAAGTTCTTGTTCTAATTCATGTTTAATGATTGGAATCAGCTCTTCATCTTCTCTTCCGAAAATACGATCTGATGTTTCCACAACAGTAACTTCAGAACCAAATCGGGCAAATGATTGTGCCATCTCAAGTCCAATCGGTCCGCCACCAATAACGACCATTCTTTTAGGAAGATCGTTCAAGTTGAAAATCGTTTCATTCGTCAAATAATTAACTTCTTCAATTCCTTTAATTGGAGGAATAAAGGGTCTGGAACCTGTTGCAATGACAAATCTTTTCCCACTCAAAATCTTCCCGTTGTCTAGCTCAAACTGTTTCGCACCAATGAATCGACCAGTTCGTTCTGAGAAAATGTCTACACCGAGGGATTCAAAGCGTTCATGACTATCATGATGTTGGATTTCTTCAATCGCTTCACGTACCCGTTGCATTGCTACAGATATATCCGGTTGACCACTTACAGTCATGCCGTATTTTTCGGAGGCCATTTTGATTGTATATACTTCTTTAGCACTTGTGATCAATGCTTTCGATGGTACACACCCGTAATGGAGACAATCTCCACCAAGGCGTTCATTCTTCTCTATCAAAGCTACATTTGCGCCTAAACTTGCAGCACCTGCAGCAACGGTTAGCCCTCCGGCACCGCCTCCAATTACGATCAAATCATACGGTTTCATCTTTAAGCACTCCTTCTTTTTTGTTGAGCCATTTCTTGCGCACCCACATCGGTATTACGGTTAAGATTGCAAATACAATGATTGCAAAAAGAATAATTTTCGGATCTCCACTCACTAAGCTGCTACCAAGGAAATTGTAGGCAAAAGTGCCAGGTATAATACCAATTAAAGTGCCTATAAAAAAGTCTCGGAACCGTACCTTTGAAACACCAGCAGTGTAACTAATAAGGTCAAAATTGAACAACGGAATGAATCTAAATAAAAGTACATAAAAGAAACCATTTTTCTCTAATTGTGATTGAATTGCTTTCCCTCGGCCTTTCCATTCCTTATTTGCAACGTTCTTTCCCAATTTCCTTGCGATAATGAAGGAGACTAATGCACCAGCTGTTGCTCCAAGGACAGTGTAGATTGTCCCAAAGAGTGGACCGAATGCGAGTCCACCTGTAATCGATAGAATTGACGCTGGAAAGAATATGAGTGGTCGTACAGTATAAAACAGCATGTATATAATTGGAGCAAAAATGCCAAATCCTATAATCCAATCTCGAATTTCTTTAGCGTCTAAATTTAGTTGTGTCGTACTAAACCACATGGCAAATACGACAAATACAGATATTAGTAACCATTTTAACCATTTATAATTAAACAAGGTTTTCATTACGATTCCCCTTTAGTTGTGATTTATATAATGGATGTCTGACTTTGAATATTGTAAATAAATCGGTTCACCATCTTCGAACTTTTGTTTAGATGGCAACGTAATGGTTTGATTTGTTGTCGGAATATGAATGTGATAAATACGTTCACCGTGTTCCATGCTCTTATTAACAACTCTACCTTCTACTTTGATCATTTCGTGTTTCGTATTCTTTTGAAAGACCTCTAAATCCCTTGAAGATATAAAGCCATCTTCTACTAACAATCCTTCTGAAAAGAAATGGGCAACAAACCGATTACTTGGACGTAGAGCTACCTCTTCAGGATGTCCAACTTGTTGTATTTCCCCATTATTCATGACAGCGATTCGATCACCCATAAACGATGCCTCCTCTTTATCATGTGTAATGAAGAGTGAGGTCACGCCTTCTGAAACGAGTAAATCGCGAACATACAACCGGAGATCATATCGCAAGGATTGATCTAGGCTACTAAACGGTTCATCCAATAACAATAGATCTGGTTTCATTACTAAAGCCCTGGCTAATGCAACTCTTTGTTGTTGTCCACCCGATAGTTCATATGGATATTTTGTTGTATGTGCAGTCATCTCTACCTTATCTAACATAGTTTGAGCTGATTGTATTCTTTCTTTCTTGGGAATTTTCTTCATCTTCAAACCGTAAGTAACGTTTTCTAATACTGTTAGATGTGGAAATAACAACGATTCTTGAAACATAAGGACAATTGTTCTATTTTCAGTTGATGTATCTCCATTCATTTGGATCGTACCTTCGTATTCTTCTAAACCCGCAATACATCTCAACAAAGTTGATTTGCCACACCCTGAAGGACCTACTATGCTTAATATTTCTCCTTTTTGAATGGATAAGGAAATTCGGTCTAAGACGGATACTGCTTCTTGATAATGTTTGCTTATATTTCTTAATTCAACGAATTTCTCCATATATTTAATTTCCTTTCGTCAAGGTTGTTTGATCATTGTTGTAACAGATTTGCAGACCAATTCAATACAGAACCAAAATAATATGGGTAGAAATGCAAAAAGCATTGTGAAAGCAGCCATAATAGATTGATTGGCACTACTGAAATATGGATAATAAATAATCGGCAATGTAGTAACCACACCCCCACCTATTATTGCTGTTAATGCGTATTGACTTAACGAAATCACGACCGTTAATACGATTGCACTTCTTATACTCGGCATTATTAGCGGAACAGTTATCGTCCAGAATTGTTTTAGTCGGCTTGCCCCAAGGACAGTCGCCTGCTCATACCATTTTAAGCCAATCCTTTCATATCCTGTTCTTAATATCCTAATTGCATAAGGTACTGTAGGTAACAAATGAACGAGTATGACACCAGATAGTGTATCTGCTAGGTTAAGCCTGATCATACTTAAATGGATTCCCATTACTATAAACAATAATGGGATGAGTAATGGGAGCATAAGTACCGTTTCTATAAAAGACTTTCCCTTAAACTGATCAAACGCTAACGCCCGTGCTGCCGGCAAGCTGATGACAATTGTTAACATCACGACAGAAGCAGTAATAATCATGGAATATTTTAACGCATGTGTGAGACTTGGATCGGCGAAAACTGCATACCAAGCATCGAGTCTTAACTCATTTGGGAATAAATCTGGCCACCTCCATTGAAACGAGATACTTTGGATCAGTACGAGCAAAACAGGTCCAACCGTTACAATTAATGAGACGACCAGTATCAAAATGGTTAATAATCTCCTTAACATATCTTAACTCCCTCTCATCAGACGGTGCCTATACTTTTGAATTGACGAATAAGAGATGGATGTCAATACTACGATCCATAGTGTAACGATAACCATAGAAGCAAATGCAAGGGGTCTCTGATCCCAATTCCCATCAAAGAACCATTCAAATGCCAAGACTGGCGTCATCTGAGGATAAGTTACACCAAGTAAATATGGCACTTCAAAAGCTGCAAAAATAAAGGCAAATAATATTAATGCAATTTCAACAAGTGTTGGCCAAAGAAATGGCCACTGAGCAGATAAGAAAACTTGTAGTTTATTTCCACCTAATGTAGTAGCTACGTCTTTTAAACGACTATCCATTTGCGCGTAGATAGGCAGTAACATAAGAACAACAAAAGGAATCTCTTTCCAAGTGTAGGTTAGAATGATCCCTACACCCTTCGAATCGTTTACTAAGTTGGGAAATTGGTCTAGTTGCTGTATAAGACCCATTTGCATGAACAAGCTAGACATCCATCCACTATCTGAAAAGATCATTACAATCAAGTAACCAGCAGCAAAGTGTGGAAATAACATAGGGATCCAAATGACAGCTTTCCATTTATCTTTTTGAAGATACGGATATAGGAAATGCGTGATCGCCATACCAATTCCCAATGCAAGTAGTGTTGATTGTAATGTGATGAATAGGCTATAAATCAAGGAAGTTTTAAACGCCTTTAAATGAATGAGCTCTATATAAGCATCAAAGGACCATTCGAGGTCCTTTTGAAAGCTTTGTAACATTCCATATAATGTCCCATATCCTAGTAAGCCTACTGTTAATACGAAAGCTGGTAATAGTAATAAATAAGGTTTTATTCGCTTATTTCTGAACAACTTCATCTAACCAATTCTCCTTAATCCAATCAATATAATTGGAATCAAGTTCTGGTAAATAAGCATCTTCTAATGTTTGAGTCGATAGAACGGTATCTCCTCGATCAAGAGCTTCCGTTTTTTCTTGAAATTCACTAGGAAGACTTTCTAGATCCAGTACCATACCTTCCCCCCACATTGAAGGGTCCATTTTGGCCAATTGCGCTTCTGGAGATTCCATGAAATTAATAGCTGTCATTGCTCCATCAGGATTCGGGCTGTTAAATGGAATACTTAAATAATGTGTGTTTCCAATCGATCCAACGTCTAGTACATATGATTTTGTGGATTTGGGAAATACGCCATCTTTAATTAACCCTTCCCCTCGAGCTTCATTGAAACCAAATGTAAACCATACTTCACCTTTACTATACATTTGGTCCAATTGAGATAATGACTCAGGATAGGTCTCTCCGTTCCTCCATAAATTAGGTGTAATTTCTTGTAAGTAACTCCAGAACGCCTCATCTCTTTCATCTAGCCATGATGGATCGGACGTTTCGTTTAATTTCGGATTTTTATCTGTCTTTTCATATAATAAATGCCTAAGGAATGCGTTACCACTGAAGTCTTTTGGATTAGGGTATGTGAATGTACCTGGATTTTTTTTGAGAAAGCTGTTTAATTCCTCAAAATTTCTAGGTGGTGATTGTACCTTTTTTGCGTCATACCACATGACAAACTGTACATTACCCCAAGGTGCCTCCATTCCATCAATTTTTGTCCCCATATCTGTTTTAATAAACGCTTTATCTTGATCAATAAATTCTTGATTATTAGGCAATTTAGAAGCGAAAGAGCCTAAGAGTAATTCATTTTCTTTTGCATTTTTGAAATTCTCTCCATTAATCCAGATGATGTCGATCGTCCCTCGATCTTTCCCAGCTTTCTTTTCGGTTTGTAACTTTTGAATGAATTCATTTGTATTCATTGGATGGCGCTTTAATGTAATGTTATGCTTTTCCTTTAATTTCGGAGTTACCCATTCGTCAATGTAACGATTAATACCGTTATCTCCACCCCACATAAATAAATTAACAGTAGAACCATTCGCATCTTTCTCAATCTGATTCCAGTCTTTGTTAAGTGATTCTTTTGACTGAGGATCTTTATCTCCACATGCAGCTAAGATGATCATAAGCGTCAATATGATCATGGTTAATTTGCTCTTCATACACATAACCTCCAAAGGATATTTGATTTTCTGTTGTATCCTATCTAATGTAAGTATAGTAAAAGTCATAAATGATATATGTAATTAATCTTACAATCTTACTTACGATGTAAGATGCATTACTGTTCTTTTCTCCAGAAATGGTTAAACTTAGTACATATCTAAGTATTCTTTATCGTTAGGTGGTATAACACAATGCTTGATACACATGGTAGAAAATATGTTCAACCATTCATTGAAAAAACAGCGGATTTCTTCCTGAAATTAGGGCTTTCTGCTAATCAAGTCACAGTTTTAGGGTTTATTATAGGCGTTTCTTCAGGGATTTTCATTTACTTTGGATATACGTTCCTTGCTGTGTTTATTCTATGGTTTTCAGGTTTCATAGATGCTGTTGATGGTACAATGGCTAGAAAAACAAAACCGTCATCATGGGGTACTCTACTAGACATCACATTTGATCGATTAGTTGAAATAAGTGTAATTCTTGGGCTTGCATTTAGATATACGAATTCTATGTGGGCTTTACTTCTCTTAAGTGTTTCCATTATCTTTGCAATGACCGTTTTCTTAACTGTAGGCGCATTATCTGAAAAAAACGGGATCAAATCTTTTTACTACCAAGCAGGTTTAGCAGAAAGAACAGAAGGTTTTATTCTCTTTTCACTGATGATGATCTTTACTGATTACTTAACTGTAATCACTATGATTTTCTTTGCAATCGAATTATTCACTACATTTCAACGTTTATTAGAAGCTAAAAGGTTATTAAAGTAAGGGTGATTATGTAAGAATTAGGTAATAACGAATGGAAGAGGTTGACGTAATATCGTCAACCTCTTCAAAGTTGATACTATTATATGTCTACATACATTGTTCTACTCTAACTCTACACCAAGTCCTTCTGCCATTCGATTTACAAAATTAAAATATGATGCGATTTGACAAATATCAAGAATCTCTTGATCTGAGCAACCAGTATCTCTCAGTACTTTCACATCTTGATCCTTTACACTACTTGGTTTTTTAGTCAATTTAACAGCGTAGTCCAGTATGGATATTTCTTTTTGGTTTAATTCCGCTAATTTGTAGTCACGTTTTATTTGTTCAACAAACTTTTCGTCTTTAACTAGTAAATGGAGCGCCGCCCCATGATGTTCTATTCAGTAGAAACATTCATTCGTTGTGGAAACGACTGTTGCAATCATTTCACGAAGTCGTCTTGGAAGAGGAGATTTACCAAACATAATGACACGGTAGTAATCTAAATGTGCTTCCAATGATTTTGGATTTAAGGAGTGGATCTTCAAAATATTTGCCATTTGACCATTGAAACGATCGTACAATTCCTTCATCTTTCCCTCAGCTTGATCACTTTCAATTACTTGTATTCTAGCAGTCATCTACATTCCCCCTTGTATTGTTAGTCTACCAATGTTTTATTGTTCCTTCGACTTTTTGGCTTTCATTTTCTCATAAATTAAATAGATATTTGCGCTAAAGAAAAATATTGAGTGAACGATGCTAAATTCTCGTCCATAAAAGTTTGGATCCCAATAAGAAATCGGTCCTCGAACAATAACATCATTCAGGGGATAAAAAATGGGCACAGCGTCTCTCACGTGTGTAAATAAATCGATGACTATATGCCCTAGCCAACCATATAAGAGTGCTTTCCAAGGTGACAATGTCCATTTTGTAATCAAGACGGTTATGATCATTATTGTAAGCCAAACGATTACCGAATGACCAAGTTGTCTTAATACGATGACAATCGGATGGTCAAACATTGCGTGGACAATGCTATGTAACTCGAAAGTGTTCTCTTCAATAGGATTCTTAATTGCCATAAATAAGAACATCACGTAGTAAATGATATCTGGTAAAATACTACCGAAGACGAAATACTTCACTAGGTGTTTCTTCTTTCGGAAAATAAAGTATGTCCAAAAGCCATGATGAATTGTGTTCATATAAACACCTCCAATATACCTCACTTCATAGTAAAGCAATGATACGGTACTTATACAGTAAGATAGATTACAAATAGAGCTGGCTGACACAATTAGTCAGTCCGTCTTCTTTTCAACACAATGGAACAAAACATTTGTGCTTAAAGTAACTACTAACTAAAATAATAGATGAACTAAATTTTAGGAGGGACAAGAATGGCAGAACATCATTTCTATTTAAAAGCAGAGTGGCCAGGATTGAGAAATGACGTTGGAGTTATTGAAACTGAAAAGTTGAAAACGGAAGTGTCTATACCACCTGAAATGGATGGCCCTGGTATAGGTACAAATCCAGATGAAATGCTTCTAGGAGCGGCAGCAACATGTTATATCATTACTCTAGCAGCGATGATGGAAAGAAGTAAATTAGAGAAAGTTACTTTAACAATGGCATCCGAAGGGATTGTGGATGTGACGAATCAAATCATTACATATAAGAAAATTATTCATCGGCCTCACCTCATTTTGAAAGAAACCACGAATAGTAAGGAGTACAAACTAGCTGAAAAATTAGTTATGAAAGCAGAACATGCATGTATGATCTCAAGAGCAGTCAAAGGAAACGTAGAAATATTGGTTGAACCCATCATTGAATATTAATGAAACAAGTCTTTAGCCCAATTTAGTACATGCTCATCTGTTTCAACGACAAATTCCTGACCTCTTGCAACTGACTGGAAATAATCCTCCTTCCAGCTTGCTGGTTGGTGGTAACTCATTGACTTTCCATAAAAACATTCAGGAAGATCCCAGCATGACTTTTTCATCCCTTTTTTTGTTAAAATATTTTGCTCTTGAAGGTTGAATGTTCCGAACCCACTGCGTGCTTTATCCCAACTTAAGGAATCACATGCAACGTAAATGGTGTTCCCTTTCTTATTTCTTTTTTCATGAGTTGTATGTGGATGGTTCTTCATCCATTTAGGTAATGTGGTTGAATGGTCAACTCGAAGTACATCTCCGACTTGTAAATATCCATATATAATATGTTTTCCATATTTGTCCTTTGGATCGAAAGTTAACCCATTCCCTTTTCTCACCGTTTTTCTGAACCAACCAAAGAATAGAAACAAGTCCCCTACATCCACATTTTGATTATCAAGGTGCCGCTGTGCTGCTCCTCCTTGACCAAATAATCCTTTCCAGCCCTTTTCTCTAGGTAGTGTATTTTGTTGTAAATCCGGATCTAAATGACAACTTGTATTTGGTTGCGGATGCATCCATCTGTTTTGGACTTTTATCTTCCCTTTAATTGAATTGATTACTTCGAGATACGATTTTCCACCGTATGTAAGGTCATGATACGAAATGTTGGAATCAGCATCTGGAATAGGGATAGATAATAATGTCCCATCTGGTAATATCGGACTCGGAAAGCCTCCCGACGATGAATCAAAGCCTTTTCTACTTAAAATGATTTTCAAGTTGACCTCCTCCTTCCGAATAATCGCTCTTATATTTATACACTTTTAGTATAAATCAAATCGGGTATTCCTTTCACGTCTCATGAATAGTATGAAACTATGGTTCAGATAATTTGACTTCCATCAATCAGGTAGATAGGAGTGAGGGTTTATGATGAATTATTTGCCACCCCATTACACACCTTCACAACTCATTCATTATATAAAAAATGGTTTGCCATCATCCAATAAACCTAAGCGAATTATTATTGCTGGTGCAGGTATGTCAGGCTTAGTAGCTGGATCATTATTGAAACAAGCAGGTCATCACGTATCGATTATCGAAGCAAGAAATCGTGTAGGTGGACGAATCTATACTATTAGAAAACCTTTTACAAATGGGAATTATTTCGAAGCAGGAGCGATGAGAATTCCTCATGTTCATTTCTTAGTATTAGAATACTTAAAAAAATTTGGTATTCAAACGAATGCATTTATAAATGCAACTGCAAATGACATCATTTACGTGAATGGTAGAAAGCTACGTTATTCACAGTATAAGAAAGATCCAGACAGATTAGGCTATCCCGTATTGCCGAGTGAGAAAGGTAAAACGGATTACGAATTAACACAGATGGTAATGGGACCAATCATCGATTTTATTAACCTTAATCCTTTAAGAAATTGGCCGATTGTCGTCTCGTATTTAGAAAGGTATTCCTTATCTACTTTTTTTAGGCATAATCCAGGTGGATTGACGTTGTCAGATGGTGCAATTGAAATGATTAAAGTCCTTTCGGTTGTAGAAGGTTTGCCTGAACTATCATTTGTTGAAATTCTACGTGAATATATGATTTTATTTAACAAAGAGTTGCATTATTATGAAATTAGTGGTGGTATGGATCAATTACCTAAAGCCTTTTTACCTCAACTTGAAAATAATATTCACTTCAATGAAGAGATTAAGAAAATTGAACAAAACCAAAATGGTGTAACATTTTCGAATACCCATACTCAATCAGGTAAATTATCACAAATTAGTGGTGACATTGCTATTATTACGATTCCTTTTACGGTCTTACAATTTATTGACGTTCACCCAAGGGATTCTTTTTCTCATAATAAATGGAAGGCGATTCGAGAGCTTCATTATGTACCGTCAACGAAAGTCGGTCTGCAATTCAACAATCGATTTTGGGAGTACCAAGGCATTTATGGAGGTAAAACGGTGACAGATTTGCCAATACGGCTAGCACATTATCCAAGTCACCATTTCGGAAAAAGAACAGGCGTTATTCTAGGTAGTTATACATGGGAAGATGACGCATTAATATGGGTTAGTAAATCTGAGGAAGAACGAGTAAAACAATCATTACAAGACCTTTCAACAATACACGGAAAAGAGATTCTATCTTCATTTGAAGTAGGAAAAGCGCAAAGCTGGGTACTTGATCCATATGCAGCAGGAGCGTTTACTTTATTCAAACCTGAGCAGGAAAGTGAGTTATTTCCATATTTATCAGCTCCCGAAGGAAAGGTTCATTTTGCAGGAGAACACACAACAGTTCCCCACGGTTGGACACAAGGCGCAATAGAGTCAGGAATCAGGGTTTCGCTTGAAGTAAATCATATTAAAAAATCTGGATCCATTCATTGAATAGATCCAGTCAAGTGTAAGCTTAACAATAAGTTTATCCCGTGCTATTAGGGTTAATATAACAATTCATTTATGATTTTCTTGGTACTCGATCTCGTATTTGGTTATGATCCATCCTTGTTCACTTTGTTCAAACGCAGCTTGGATGACGTACGTGCCATTTAATTCATTCGATCTTAGTTGTTCAATTACATATTTGTTTTCATTAACCTTTTCCAAAGCCATTTTCTCTAGATTGAATTTTTTAATACCATGAAATGTCTTCGGTTTGAGCACTCCATCCTTTTCTTGATAGAATCCATCGACTAATTTTCTCGCCACTTCTCCACTCGTTGTTTTTTGTACTTTTTCTACCGCTTCAGATTTAGATTCATATCTTGTTTCAATGTTGTTTTCATTTAAATCAGGTGTAATGTCTTGATAAAATTGAGTTAGGATCTGTTGTGCTCTTTTGTTTGTTAATGGTTTATTCTCTTGTACTTTTCGCTCTTCATTGTCCTTTTCATTTTGCTCGTCAGGTATTTGTTGTGGCTTTTCTTGATCAGCACCTTTTTGAGAATTTAAAGATTGATAACCAAATAAAGCGATCATAATTATTAATACCGATAATGTAGCAAAACTCAATACTTTCTTGAACATGAATGTATCCTTCGGCTTTACTTTTTCCTTCTTAACTACCTTTTGTAAGGTCTCTCTCTTCATATCCTCAGAGAATTGGATTTGAGTAATTGATGATTTAGAGCGGAAATCTTTTAAGTCATTTTTCATAGTTCTTCATCCCTTTTATCCAAGTACTCTTCTAATAATTTCCGAGCTCTTCTTAGTCTCGTTCTTACTGAAGTTTCTTTAAGCTTCAATATCTGACTAATTTCTTGAGTTGATCTTTCTTGAAAATAATAGAGAATGATGATCTCCCTATATTTAACGGGTAGCAATAAGACATAATGGGTAATTTGATCATGCTCAATTTTTTTACTCAGTTTTTTCTCAGGCGTTTCATGGGTTTTTGGCGTTTTCATAATAGGGAAATCGAATTGGATATATTTTTTCCAGCCACTTTTTAGATGATCCTTGCATTTATTTATCGTTATTCGATTCAACCAAGTTCTAAGAGTTGACTTCCCCTCAAAATCGTCTAGTTTCGTGTAACATTTAAAGAAGACATCTTGCGTGATATCTTCTGCAGTAGAAATATCCTGCACATATGAATACGCTAGCCGAGTAAGTTCATTCCCATACTCATCCATAGCTTCACGTAGCAACTCATCCTTATTCAATTGTTCCATTTTGTACCGGTTAATTAAGTTATCCAAAATCAACAACCACCTTTAAGCGCTTACAATACATTAGACGAATGAACTCTGAAAAACAATTCAGAAACTCTACATAAATGATGTTTCATAAATATTTGAGGATTAAAAAAAGAGTCGAGTTTTGATATTATCCCCTTTAAGTAGACATTCAAAAAAACCTTCATGATACTGTGGAGGAAAGAATGATACTTAGAGGGGATATTTCTATGGCTAAAAAAGGACAGAGGTTTCAGACGTATACAAACGAGTTTAAGCAGGACGCCGTGATGAAATACGTTAACGGATCTAAAAGTTACAAAGCACTAGCGGAAGAATTGGGAATACGAAATTGTACGCAGCTTAAAGTCTGGGTGAAAAAGTGGAAGAACGGTGATTCGTTTGATACCCGAAGTGGCAGTGGGACAAGCCCTCTTAAAGGCAGACCTCGCACAAACTTTAAAACAATTGAAGAAGAAAGAGATTACCTGAAATTGCAGGTGGACTACTTAAAAAAGCAATATCAAAATCTAGAAATGGAGGGGAAATCACACAAAGAATAAAGTATGAAACCATTGAAGAGTTAAGGAGCGAGGCTCCTGTTACCTGGTTATTGGAGATCGCCTTCCTCCAGCCATCAAGCTTTTACAAATGGAGAGCTGGTAGAGCAAAACGAGAAGAAAGGGCCAACCGAGATCATGACATCAAAAAGCATATGATGGGGATACATTTTCTTCACCCGGAAACAGGCTATCCTACTATGACACATTTATTAAAAGAAAGTGGTTACCACATTAATCATAAAAAAGTTTATCGGCTGATGACGGAAATGGGAATTCAATCTGTGATTCGTAAAAAGAGAAAAAGACATGGATATACTCCGTCTGTCGTCTATCCAAACCGACTAAAAAGAAACTTTAAAGCAAAGGGACCTAATCAAAAAATGGTTACCGACATTACTTATGTGTCAGATGGTGAACGATTCTACTACTTATCGGTGATTCAAGATCTATTCAACAATGAGATTGTAGGCTGGCAGCTTTCTAACCGGAATGATTTGGAACTTGTTTTAAATACAGTAGCTCTATGGACAAAGAAAAAAGACGTAGCTGAAGCCGTTCTCCATTCGGATCAAGGCTTTCAGTATACGTCTCAGGCATACAACACACGAATAGAAGAATATGGCATTAAGGGCAGCCACTCTCGCAAAGGAAACTGCCTGGATAATGCCTGCATTGAATCCTTCTTTTCGCATCTCAAAACAGAAAAGTTGTATATAGAAAAGTGTAAATCAGAAAAAGAGATTCGACAAGCGATTGAGGATTACATTTACCACTATAACTACAGACGTTTCCAAAAGAAATTAAAGCAACGCGCGCCGATTGAATATCGACACGCGTTGGCAGCGTAGTTTTTTTATATTGTCTACTTGACAGGGGTAAGACCAGTTTACGGCTTTTTTTCCGTAAATCAACTCTTGTATGGTTAATGTCCTTGTTTCCAAGTAATATGGCCCCATTTTTCTTCATAGTCTACGTCGACTGTGAAGTTGTGTTTTTCATAAAAATGAATAAGCCGTTCTAGGTGGTCCCAATCTCGTTCGGAAATATCACCTGTAATATATGGAATGTTTTTATCTTGCGCTAACTCCTTTAAATAATCAATGCAAATCGATCCGTACCCTTTATTTTCAGGACCTTTTATATCTCCAATATGAATTCGATCACGATCAGGGAAAAGTGCTTGAACGGCAAAGTCCCAAACACCACGGAAGGCAGACTCACAATCATTAATCATAATATTACAACGTTCTTCTTCCTCATGCTTGTAGACGATGACAAGATTATCTTCTTTCGAATGATCTATTCCAACGACATCCCATTTTTTAGCAATCCTTTTTATATCATCCTGCATTCTAAATACTTGCATTTCCATTTCTTCTAAGTCACGATTAGATTCATCTGCAAAAGGTTCCCTAACAAGTAATGACATATTGATCTCCTTCCTACGAATGAATGATAATTGCCGTACTATTGAAATCGTTCATTTTACCTATATAATTCATACACAGTTGTACATTGTACATGACTCTTAATCGTTTTTCAAATCACAAAAAATCCCCCAAGAAGGGGGTTTTTAATGGTAATATCTTAGTCATTAATTGCTCTACTTGCTAATGTATGGAGGACACTGTCATCCATCGGAGGATTATGTAACCCAGCTCGGACATCTCTGTAGTGCCTCTCGAGATTAGAGGATTTAGCTAAACTTCTTCCACCAACAATTCTCATTGCTAAATCAACAACTTCATTCGCGTTGTTTGTTGCAATGGTCTTCACAGCAGCTAAGTCAGGTCCTAAATCTGTTCGATTCTCAGGATTGTTGTCCCACTTATCTGCGACACCAAACAAAAAATATTGAGCGTTGAGGATGGCAAGGTCCATCTTTCCAATTTTCTCTTTAATATGAGCGACCTCTGAAATGGTAGTATTTAGACTATTAGGTTGATAATTCTTTGCAAATTCCACTGCCTCGTTTCTAGCAGCAATAGCTATGCCTAAATAACATGCTGGAATATGTAATAGCCATCCCTTAGGGACTTTACCTTTCCTAGGTGGTGTTTTGTGTTCAACTAATCGATTATGTGGAACGTGGACATCTGATAAGATCAGGTCATCGCTTGCCGTTCCTCTCATTCCCAACGAATCCCATGTTTCCTCAATTTTAACACCATTTTGTCCATTCTCGACTAGGAACCACCCTACTTCATTTAGGTCATTCATTTTTGCTGAGACGATGTAATAATCTAAAACGTTTGCCATCGTCGTAAAAGTCTTTCTGCCATTTAGTATGTAACCGGTTTTGTCTCTGACAGCTGTAGTTTCAGGTATACCTCCTCTTGTTGGACTTCCCGTAGCAGGTTCTGTAGCTGCCCGATTAATGATTTTCTTATTATGATGAATTTCTTTACCAATCCAATTAAATGTTTCTTCATCCCAAAGACCTTCATCTCTTAATTCCATAACAATACCTAAATGCCATCCAATTGATAAAGCAACTGAAGCATCACCCTCAGCTAGCTTTTCTTGTAATAGGACGAATTCGTATAAGGAAAGATTTTCTCCACCCAATGCTTTTGGTAAAGAAAGTGATTGATAGTTATAGTCTTTAAGATCTCTAAGGTTGTCGTCTAGAAACTTTCCATAGTGATCTGTCAGAGTTGCTCGTTTACCAACTTTATTTGATAATTCTTTTGTAATATTAAAAAGAGAACTTTGCCGCTCAGTTTGAATAAATGGTGAATAAGGATTCCACATATTAAGACCACTCCAACTCATTCAATTACAATTAGCTTACTAAACACATTGAATTTCATTCAACTAATATCTCTCAGCGTACTGTAAATAATAAGTCAGTTGGGCTATAAATTATATGATTTCTTTGAGGAAATTTCTTTTGAGTAAGTAACGTAAATGCTGAACTGGCATTGAACCGTAGCCTTGTTGATCACCTAAAGTAAATGAAATGACATTACGGAAGTGTGCGGTAATTTTCAAACGATCTGCAGAGTTAAAATTAAGTGATTTCGGGTCGATAATTTCGTATATTGTTCCATTTTTTAAATTCAAAGTGCATTCTCTCCTAACAATTATAGTTATGACTATTTTCGCCAAAAACATAAGGAAATATGAGCTGCAATACAGCACAAAAAAACTTTGGACACATTTCATCCAAAGCGATTAAGGGTTATTTATATGCAGTTTCTTTTTCATTTACCCCTTCTTGATAAGCCATTTCAATATACATGGAAACTAGTTGACGAATTTTGGGGTCAACTCCTAAAATCTCAAGATGATTGATACAACGTCTAATCGTTATACACTTAGGTTCATTATTCAACATGTAAGCTCCCTCCGTATGTAGAATTAACTCAGTACAAGAAGAATTAGTGAGTACTTGTTCAATAGTATGAGGTGTGATGAGGAATTATGGAACCCCTTCGTGCAAACTTCTTACCATTCGACAAGAAAACCTGTTTAGTGATCACACTAAGAAAGAACGAGTTTCATACGGTTCTCTTAAAAGAATGAATCCTCTCATTTTTTCACACATAAAAAAGCAGGATTTCCTTAGGCTAGGAAATCCTGCTTTCAAATTGTTATTTATTCTTAACCGGCGATGTCTTTCTTACTTCTAGTTTCAGCTCCCCAACATTCAGTATTTTCAATACCGAGTTTCTCAGGGTCAAATACTGGGTCCTTTCCTTCTTTTCGCTGCATCTCATAATCTTTGAGTACTTTGAATGCAACTTTTCCAAGAAGTCCAATAGCAATTAAGTTAATCAATGTCATCAACGCCATGAATAAGTCTGCTAGCGTCCAAACGAATGATAATGGTAAGATCGCACCGACCATAACCATAGCCATTGTTGCTAAACGGTATGTGAAAATAGCAGGTTTACTTTCTTTAATGAACTCAATATTCGTTTCACCATAATAGTAACTTCCGATAATTGAACTAAATGCGAATAAGAAGATTGCAACTGCGATAAATATTGTAGCTGCATTACCGACATGGTCACCAAGTGAATCTTGTAGCAACTGAATTCCTGCTACTTCTCCTGTTTTGTATAAGCCTGACATCAAAATGATGAACGCTGTTGCCGAACAAACAATTAGTGTATCCAAGAATACTCCGAGTGTTTGAATGAATCCTTGTTTAGCAGGATGGGAAACACTTGCTGTAGCTGCAGCGTTTGGGGCACTACCCATACCAGCTTCGTTTGAGAAGAGTCCTCGTTTTACACCATTCATAATTGCGGCACCAATTCCACCACCGATTGCTTGTTCAAAACCGAATGCACTCTTTACGATTAGTGCAAACATTGCTGGAATTTGTCCAACATTAAGCACTAATACAACAATTGCAAGGATGATATACAGAACGGCCATGATTGGTACAACTACCGCAGATACGTTTGCAATTCGGTGTACCCCTCCGAAAATAACTAGCCCTGTAAGAACAGTGATGATAATTCCAATCATAGTTCCATTAAGATTGAATGCATTTTCATATGCTGCTGAAATCGTGTTACTTTGTACTGAATTAAAAATAAGTCCGAATGTTAAGGCAATTAATACAGCAAAAATAATTCCTAACCATCTTTTTCCTAGACCTTTTTGAATGTAATATGCAGGTCCACCACGGAAAGCTGATTTGTCTTTGATTTTGTACACTTGAGCCAAAGTACTTTCGATAAAGCTTGTTGCTCCACCTAATAGTGCAACAATCCACATCCAAAATACCGCCCCAGGTCCACCAAGCCCGATTGCAACCGCAACCCCCGCTAAGTTACCTGTACCAATACGTGTTGCTGCCCCAATACAGAACGACTTAAAAGATGAGATGCTTTTTCCGTCTGTTATTGTAGATTTTTCAAATAATACCCTAGTCATTTCACCAAGATATCTGAACTGGACAAACCTCGTTGCGAAACTAAAGTACAATCCAATTCCGAGCAATCCTGCGATGAGGACATACCCCCATAAATACTGATTCAAAAATCCTACAATGGTTTCTAACACAATACCTAGCCCCTTTACCCATTTTTTGTTTTTTCTGAATTTTTAACTTAAACATAATTATAATTACAATTTTTCAGCTTTGCAACAATTTTCTGCATATTATTGCATTTTGCACGTTGATTTAACGCGAAAAATCCTAATATAACAACAATTTAATTCATTATTATTCAAGGGATTAATTATGATTTTTTTAAAAAAAGTAGATAGAAAGCAAGAAATATTGAGGATCATGTTAGGTTTTAGGAGGTAAATGGATTGTAGGCCCTTGGAGAAATGATTCAGGACCTACGACTCACATTCATTGTTGGATCTTAATGAGTAATAAGGGCTTTTTTTGAGATAAACTCACGTTTTTCTAGATAATATTGATTTTTTCTAGATAAATGCTCAGTTTTCTAGATAAACCATTGATTAGACCTTAACTGGAGCGGTATCGTGTGTGAACACGTCTTGCGGGTAATGAAATCGGGTTTTACTACGATTCCCGGCTGTGTCTGGATTCTATTTTAAAACACGCAAATATGCTTGCCATGGTCCAACATCATGCTTATACCGATGAGCCATGACACGTGCAATCTGAGAGATATGGTTCAGATCATGTACGACCCATGTTGATAGTAACTGTCGCAACGTTACTTGGCCAAATGCTGGGTGAACACCCGTCCAATCCAGATTGAATTCACTCATCTTTGATTTAAGCTGTGCCAAGTTCTCTTTTCTTAATTGATTAAATTCTACTAATAATTCCTCAAGCGACCGATGACGGTTCCGCTCTAGGTGTTCAAATCGATCGAAGGGTTTGAATTCTTTAAGGGCATCATTTGAACAGATAATTTCCACCCTCTTTATCCAATCATTTCGCTCACCGTCAATGAGATGACCAACCACATCAAAAGCACTCCAAGTTTCCTCTCCCTCATTACAATGAATCCATTGTTCTGATAGTCCTTTTAACATGACATCTAATGTATTAGGGGTTCGTTCTAATAGTTCTATTGCTTCTTTCACTTCAAATGTCATGAAACCACCTCCAATAATATATATCAATTTTCATTTTACATAAAAAAAAGAAGATTGACATAAATTCACTTTGGCCAATCTTCTTGGTATTTATTTTATTATGCAATTTTATTGTGATCTTTTGAATCGATATTGATTCCATTGATACCTGATAAAGCATCCGATACAAAATCCAAGAATAGCAATAAATGATGCTGTAGCAACAAATATACTAGAGACAAAATAAATTGTCATAGCACCTAGGAATCCACTGATTAAAGCAATGGTCAATAGGATGGTTGCAATCCATTGATTAAATTGTTGTTGGTCTTTATCTTCTTGGACGTACCTTGAAGGATGATCCGTTAGAAAGAGCCTTGCCACCTTCATCACAGGGTTTATGTTAAAAACCAAGCTTGACAGTCCAACAATAAATGGTATTACTAATATCCACACTTGACCTGAGACCCAAGAAGCGACAACTGATAATAAGATGAACCATTGATTTGTTCTTACTAGCGGTCTGGGAATTGTTTGGAGATGATTCATTTTTAATTCCAACCTCTCACATATGAATGATAAGCATATGATAAAGGTATTCTTCCATTTTGTGAAGTGTGAAGGTTCAGATATCAATACCTCAATGTATTTTAATCTCACTGATTTTTTGATATGACCCCATTTCATGAGCTGTTATTTTATGATTAGAAACTGTGTATAACGTATCGTTGATATAGACAAGTCTTCTGATTTCATCATCCGTATATGATCGGTAATCCTGATCTTTCGTTGAGTGGGAAATTTTTCTTTTTAAATGAAATCCTCTTTCTAATGAAAGGTTATATACAAGCGCACCTTGGAATTCAAATTCATTTGTTCCATAATTGTTCGATTGATAAATCTGTACAGGAAAAGCAAAAAGGTTTTTATTCTTATTAAATAATAAAGCCTTGTGGTCATAGTTAAGAGGCGAAAAAGTTCCCCTACCTTCTATAATTTCTGTGAATTTTTCTTTCGGGTTTTCCATATCGGTTACATCAAACATAGATATTTTGATTCCATTTGTTTGAACAAAAGGTTCACCATGCTTGTTGTCAATTAATTCAGTATGTTGTCCGAATCCTATTAAGTGATTTTCATCGTATGGATGGAGGTAGTTACTGAATCCAGGGATTTTGAGTTCACCTTTTACTACCGGATTACGGGGATTACTAGCGTCAATGACAAACAATGGATCAATCTCTTTAAACGTTACAATATAGATGCGATCACCCATGAAACGAGCAGAATAAATACGTTCACCTTCTGCTAGACCTTTCACACTGCCAATTAATTTTAAAGAATCATTAAATATGAACAAATGATTTGCAGAAGGTCCTCTTCCATTCCGTGAAAAACGAGTAGTAGTTGCGATTCGAAAATTCCCATCATGTTCATCCATCGAAAACTGGTTGATTATTGAACCCTCCACTTCAGTAGAACCAATAAATTTGATGGTGTCATCATTTATTGAAAATTTATATATAAGCGTACTGGGTCCTGCTATTTCTCTTGTTCGCGTTTCAGTAACTTTTGGATAAGAATGAACTGCAATGTATAAATTGCTGTTTGTCATGTAAATTTGATTTCCTCCACCAAGTAAGGTGGAATTTTTAGCAGGTTCATTTTTATCATGAATATCGATTACTGTGACAGTTAAGAAATTCGTTTCATTCGAACCAGGAAAATATTGAATATCACTGTAGTCTATTACGTTTTTTTCATTGGTAACAGCCGAATCCTTAATGTGAGGTCGCAGTTCTTGGTTTGGTACTTTAATTTTCAACATCGGAAAATGTTGTGGATGGTATTGAGAAATGAGATAAATCTTTTGGTTGATCCTCCGTGCTGATATATACGATCCTTCAATTTCCATTTCTCTTTCAATAATTGGAGTAGTGCGGTCATGTACATTGATGACTTTTACATGTACAAAATGATGATTAGGTCTAATTAACGTATCCATTTCACGCTGTTTAGATGAATGATTGTGTAGAGATGGTTGGATAGCATACCCGATGACTACGAGCTTATCTGCAGATAGAAATAGCTGCGTTGGAGTAAAACCATTTTCTCTAAGGGAGATCTTAGAAACCACATTCATCCGATCGGCAGGGACGGCTTTGGTAATTACGATGTTTTTATTATGAATTTGATAAATGTACTGACCATCATTCTTAACGATATCCGCTTCATCAACCCCTTTTACTTGAGTGTTTGTTTTTGAAAAAGACCCAATCGAATCTTGTGATTTACTGGCACTTTCCATTGCAGGCTGAGAGGAATCCTGAAGGTCAACTTTTGTGGCTTTCGTAATGTTCTTTTGTTGACTCATTGCTCGTTCAAAATATTGTGTTAGATTCTCTTCAGTACCAATCACAGGTAATGTTTCTTGAACAACAAATTTGTGCCGTCTGTTTTGAGCTAAAATTTGTCCATCAGCTGCTTGCAAAGAGTTACTAATGTGGAGAGTATAATATTCTGTATTTAAACTGTATCCTTCCTTTGGCGGATGAACCAAAATGGATCGTTTGTCTTCATTTATGGTAACTGTAACGTGCTGCTTTTCCCCTTCTGCATTTGTAACATAGATGTGGTCCGAAAGATGGTTTTCATTAACTGGTTTTGAAAAATGAACTTCCCATGATTTATTTTGTAATACAACCTCTTCAGCCTTTGCCCAATTATTGACCACTTGAAACTGGTGTTTTAGAGAACCTATTGAGAATACTGCAATCATTAAAATTAGCCCACATAACATCCACCACTTTTTCAATATTAACAACCCCCGTGTTTTTATCTGTAAGACGGATGTGGTTTGAATTACGTTACAAGTTCACAAAAATAATTCGAGAACCTTTCCATTTGAACGAAGATTTGGTAGGTTTAAGTAACCATGAATCACGAAAGGAAGTCTGTTATGGAGAAGTACTCATTATTAATAGTTGGTGCCGGGAGAATGGCTGAAGCTGTTCTGGCGGGCTTAGTGAAACAAGAGGCTTCATTATTTAAATCAATTACGGTTTCTAACCACTCCGATCAACAACGACTTCAACGATTAGCTTCAGAATATCAAGTTGAAGTAACTGGAGAATGGTACTCAAAAGTTTCTGAAGTAGATGTAATATTATTAGCCGCTCCACCTAAAGCGCATGATTCTATCCTCAAAGAATTAGCAACTGCAATTTCTGATCAACTTGTAATGACAGTGGCAGCAGGAATTGACACTACATATATGGAAGAAAGATTACCACAAGGTACACCAGTTTGTTGGTTGATGCCTAATACTGCTGCCTTAGTTCAGCGTTCAATGACAACATTCACATGTGGAAAGTATGTAAGTGATTTTCACAAAACTTTGATTAAGCACGTCCTAGAATCTATTGGTTCATACGAAGAACTTACCGCAGAACAGGTACACGATCTTACTGCGATTACCGGTAGTGCACCGGCATTCTTATATTTATTAACTGAGGCACTCGAAGAAAAGGCGACGTCCTACGGAATTTCAAAGGAACAAGCCAAATTACTAGTGACGAAAATGATTAGCGGATCAGCAGCCATGTTGGACACGGGTACACCTGCCAATGAGCTTAGGGACCAAGTGACATCACCTGGTGGTTCAACTGCAGCTGGTGTCTCTTTATTAGAAGGTCAGAATTTCAAGCAAACGCTGAAAGATGCAGTAGTGGCGACTAACAATCATGCAAGAAAAAATCATTAAAGGAGGAAATTGAGATGGGAATTTTGGATGGATTAATGGGAAATGCTTCTGAAGCGGATTTAAACGCAGTTGCCAAAGATCTCGAGTTAATCATTACGGATGAAGAACGTGTTGAGAAAGCATTTAAAATCATACGTGATTTAATTGTTTTTACAGATAAAAGGCTCATATTGATCGATAAACAAGGTGTAACTGGGAAAAAGGTTGAGTATCATTCCATTCCCTACCGAAGTGTTACACACTACAGTGTTGAAACAGCGGGCACATTCGACATGGATGCTGAGTTGAAAATTTACATTTCAGGTCACTCACAACCACTATCAAAGCAATTTAGAAAAGATAAGAGTATCTATGACGTACAAAGGTCATTAGCGAAATATGTAAATCAATAGAAAAAAGGATTGGCGTTGAACAAATCATCTGCCAATCCTTTTTTTTGCACTCTTTTTACTATTGATATTTATTCTTATCGATTTGTTTATTAATTGCATCAGCTGTTTTATCTACTGCATTCATTGCAGCACTTTCAGTTGCCTCAACGGCATTTTGAACATTATCAAATGCGGTATCAGCACCATCTTTAATGTTTTTCGCAGTCTTTTCAACGGCTTCTTGTCGATCATTACGCTTGTGACTCATCGTTACTCCTCCTTTAATTGCCTCCAGATTAATAATAGGTTTTTACGAAACCAGAAATTTATACACCCGAAACATGTTCTTACAATAACCACCAGATCATTAATCAATTCGAACTATTTATTTCATAATCCATTGAAATGTTTATTCTTCCTTAATACAATGTGCATGTAACTCAAAAAGTTTCCTTAAGGAAAAATTAGTGGAGGTGAGTAAAAAGATGTTGTCTGTATTAAGAAATCATACAATCGCAAGTTACCTTCTCACAATCATTCGCATTTATTTGGGATTCTTATGGTTAAGTGCAAGTTGGGGGAAAATAACGGGTTCTTTCGATGCATCTGGATATCTTAAAGGTGCTCTCGCGAATGCTAAAGGTGAACACCCAGCAGTACTACCATGGTGGGCAGATTTTATAGAGCAAGTTGCCTTACCGAATGTATCGATTATTAATATCTTAGTACCTTGGGGAGAATTTCTAGTAGGCGTTGGATTAATATTAGGTTTGTTTACGAGCTTATCCATTCTCATGGGCTTACTTATGAATTTCTCGTACATGTTCTCTGGATCTGCAGGTCAGAATCCTTTGATGGTCATTTTAGGTTTTATTACCCTTGTAGCAGGCTATAATGCTGCTAAAATTGGATTAGATCGTTGGAGAAAATGGAAACATCATTCATCAACAGAAACTTCATCCTCCAACGCCCCTTTTGCTTAATAGATAAAAAAAATGACTCAACGCAATTGCAATCTGCGCTTGGGTCATTCTTTTAACAACTTATATAATTCTTAAAATGGCATATCCAAGTACAATTCCGATGGTTGCACTTAATAAACTTCCAATTAAATAATATTCAGCAAAAGCTTTGCTTTCAAATTGTTTGAACCGAGTTAATGATTTGACTGCAATTAGAAATGTCATCCCATGAGGAATGCCTTGAACAATGAAAATCATTATTAAAACACGTTCAATCATGCCGATATATCTACCGATTTGTTTTGGAGAATCTCGATAGAATTGGTCGGTCCTCAAGGTTGTTACTTCGTTCACTTCTTCTCCTTTCTCATTGTAGTAGGTCTTTATTTCTGTCTTTTCATCCGTAATGCTGTACATATTTTTATTCAATGTTTGACTAGGTCCTAGATTTCTTAGAATAATACCTAAGAAATAACCTGCTCCTTCTGTTGCCAGAACGATTATGATACAAATAGCAAATAGTTTAGATAGATCTGAGAGCTCCACTCCTTCAAACAAAAACCTCAATATGACATCAGCCATTTCTGAATATTGGAACGCTGTTAGTCCTAGCAATTGAAAAATAAAAAGTATTGATATGATATGAACGAATTGATCAAATATAAAAAGTGAAGCACTAACTACAACCTTTCCACTCTTTTTATTCAATATTTCCTTTGTCCAATCAATTAAATAATGAAGAATAAGAATGAGGATAATCGCAACTCCGACAGGTATGACTAGACCGATATCCCTTTTAATAAAGATGATAAATACTAAAGCAACCCCAATCATTAGAATAAAATGAGTTATTATATGCAAAAATAGCCCTTTATGTAGATGGGTCTTTTTCATTCGAATCATTGCGTTTGATTGTATGACAAAATCCGCAATAAAATGAGCCAGTATAAATAAAAGAAGGAGTTGAAACATTTTTAAACATCCTCCTTCAAACAATCATTTTCTAAATAATTGAGTAACTGAATCAGACTATTTTCCATTGCAAGTACGGTTTGGTAATGAGCACGTGTTAATAAATATGAAACTGTGGACTTTGGAGATTTATAACCAAGTATCTGGCCAATTTGCTCGTAGGTTGCTTCTGGATGACTTTCCATGAGAGTGAGGACTTCCTTTTGTTTATCACTTCTTCCTACTTTCTTTTCACAAATGGCAAAATGGAGAGCGTTTAGCGATTGGTAAGGGTAACCATTTATATAGAAGAAAGTCGTACTTGCCTCCTCTCCTGACAGCCATGGTTTTGCTTCAGGGTGTACTTTTTTCAGAAACCGATCTCTAGCTTCAAATGCATTCAATACAGCAGATCCATTCATTGTGTGGATTGTAGAGTCAATCGTATCCAATGTTCCAATTCCTAGACCAATATATAAATAAATGTTCTCAGATGACAATTTTTCTTCAATCATTTGTGAGGCGTTGTATCCAGCCGCTAAATGATCTATCACTCCTAACAATTCATCCCCATTTCGAACATCAAATGGAACGATGATGTCTCTTTCAAATGCTGCATTGATTTCATTGCAGCAATTAATTAATGAAATGCGTAATTGTTCCTTATTTAAACGACGAGAATCTTTCACATCTACCGCAATACACATACAAGATATCATACAAACACCCCTACCAATTAGTTGATATATTAACGTCAACAACATTATAGTTGATACATTAATAACAACTATAACAAAAAAACGGATTTTTTCAATAGAAGGACTGTCTCGAAGGACATACTCTCAAAATGCCCCCCTCTATTTTCATCCGTCTTGATTATATAATCTTCTGACCTATAGCATTGTAGTGTTTAACATATGGATCTCTATCTTAAATACCGTACAGTCTCGCTCTATGTGCCAGAACATGATATAATCTCTTCTTAGCTGAAATATGGAGGAATGTGTGAAAATGATAAATGTAACAAATGTTGGTTTGCGGTTTGCGGATCGTAAACTATTTGAAGATGTCAATATAAAATTTACTCCTGGGAATTGTTACGGATTAATTGGTGCTAATGGTGCTGGGAAATCAACGTTCCTAAAAATTTTATCAGGAGAAATAGAAGCTCAAAAAGGAGATGTCCACGTTCCACCAGGACATCGTTTAGCTGTTTTGAAGCAGGATCACTTTGAATATGAAGAGTATGAGGTTTTGAATACAGTCATTATGGGACATGAGCGATTGTATGAAATTATGCAAGAGAAAGATGCTATTTATGCTAAGCCCGACTTTTCTGAAGAAGATGGTATGAAAGCTGCAGAGTTAGAAGGAGAATTTGCGGAGCATGATGGATGGGAAGCTGAATCCAATGCTGCTGTCCTTCTTAAAGGTTTAGGCATTAAAGAAGACTTGCATACGAAGAAAATGGCTGAATTAACAGGTGGTCAAAAAGTTAAGGTGCTCTTAGCACAAGCGCTTTTTGGAAATCCTGATATTCTTCTATTAGATGAGCCTACGAACGGTCTGGATATCAAGGCAACTCAATGGTTAGAAGAATTCCTAATTAACTTCGAAAATACTGTCATTGTCGTTTCACATGACAGACATTTCTTAAACAAAGTCTGCACACATATTGCCGATCTTGATTTTGGTAAAATTCAAATCTATGTCGGTAACTATGACTTCTGGTATGAGTCAAGTCAATTGGCACAGAAGATGGCACAAGAGCAAAATAAAAAGAAGGAAGAGAAGATCAAGGAGCTTCAGAATTTTATCGCACGATTCAGTGCCAATGCATCAAAATCGAAGCAAGCAACTTCACGTAAAAAGTTGTTAGATAAGATTTCCTTAGATGACATTAAACCTTCCTCACGTAAATACCCATTTGTTGGATTTTCGCCTGAACGAGAAATTGGAAATGATCTCTTGCGTGTAGATAACATTTCTAAGACAATCAATGGTGAAAAGGTATTGGATAATGTAAGTTTTATTATGGATAAGGACGATAAGATTGCATTAGTTGGGAAAAATGAAATTGCAAAAACAACACTAATGAAAATATTGATGGGTGAGATGGAGCCAGATAGTGGTAGCTATAAATGGGGAGTTACAACTTCTCAAGCTTATTTTCCAAAAGACAACACGGAGTACTTCGAAGGCTCTGATTTAAACCTTGTTGATTGGCTTCGACAGTATTCACCTGAAGATGACAGTGACACGTTCTTGCGTGGTTTTCTTGGACGGATGCTCTTCTCTGGTGATGAAGTTAAGAAAAAGGCTAGTGTCTTATCCGGAGGAGAAAAGGTTCGTTGTATGCTATCGAAAATGATGCTTAGTAATGCCAACGTATTAATTTTAGATGAACCAACCAATCACTTGGATCTAGAATCGATTACTGCATTAAACGATGGATTAACTAAGTTCAAGGGTTCTATGATTTTTGCTTCTCATGACCACCAATTTGTTGATACCATTGCCAATCGTATTATTGAAATCACCGATAACGGATTGATGGATAAACAGATGACATATGATGAGTATTTAGCAAATAAGGACATTCAAAAAGAACTTGAAAAAATGTATTCATAAGTAACATAAAGAGGGTGACGGTTCATTTCATATGGATCGTCACCCTCTTTCTTACTAAATAATGGTTCGTCGGGTTTGATTAACGCATGTTATATAGGTATAATAGGGTGTTTATTTTAAATTATAGTAATTTTTAGACAGAATTATATATTTTCTATACAAAGTCCTTTATAATGTAAATTAGATAACTGTCCGGTATTTGATCAAATCTTGTAATGATATAGGTTTTTTTATTTATTTGATACGACAAAACGTATCAATATTTGAGTTAGAAAAACATTTCTGCGTATGACCCTATTGAATGTAAATCCTAAATAGAAAGAAGGTATAGCGATGGAATCTATTGTCATCCGCTCTTTTCATAATGATGAAGTTAGATTTGCATTTGTATATAATGGTAGACTTTATACAATGATGATGAATTGGTCTCTAGAACAAAACCATTGGAACTTGCACACATATGATCAAGAGTTACTTAAAGACCCTGATCAACATGGTTTTATCGTTAATCAATTACTTTCAAATTATAGGGTGAAAGAATTTTTTAAGGAAAAAAACATATCACATGATCAGATTTTCTGTAAGGATTGTGAAAATGTAACAGTTGAATAAATGACAGGAATTGAAAGACGTAATTTGTTGCGTCTCTTCTTTTTTTTCTTGGAACTATAAGAAAAACTTATGGACTATTACGATATTGATAAATAACTTGTCATTTACCAGCATTTTGAAGAGGTTTAAAATTTATGGCAAATGAATGAACATATTAAGATCCTTTGTTGTTCCTTCCTTTGAAATCTAATACGTTTGGAGGGTGTTCCCTTGTTCCGTAAGCGATTGGTAATCGTCAGCATTTCTGCGGGCTCATTTCTCGGTTTAGCAAGTCATATCATCGGCTAACTTCATTTCAACTAAGCTGATTCATTAAGAATCAGCTATTCTTTTTTCTTATAAAAAAATGACGGGAATTTCCCGTCATCACACGCAAGCTTACGAACTCTTTTTACTCGTACTACTGCTTTTCGTTTCGGAGATTTTTCCAAGAAAAAATCCATCGATTTCATCTAGCTTACCTCTCCATAATATTTGTCCTTTAGAAGGTGTAGGTTTATTGTCTCCACAATATACCCGGGTATTTTTCATATGAATGAAGTTAGCTTCTCCGTCTGGATTAGATTCTATAGTCTCACTAGCTGCTCCAAGTTGTTCGCTTAATTTCTGTGAAATTTCACTACCGTCTTCAAGTTTCTGACTTAATGTTTCGAAGTAGTCTTTCGCTGATATCAGTGTTCCGGATACAACGGAACCATTGACGTTCAAAGTGATATCTAATGAAAAATCTTGTGTATTAGAAGCTTGTACAAAATATTCTAAAATACTATCCTTTGATTGAACTTGTGTACTCAATGCAATCGCTCCTTTACTTTCATAATTTTGAAATTAAGAAGATGTATCATCGTTGCTTGAAAGTGCAGTATCTTTTTTCGCTTTTTTTCCAGTATCTTTATCTTTCTTAGAATCGTTCTTATTTTTATTAGATCCTTTGTTATTGCCTGTAGAAGTTGTTTTGGACTTTGTACTATTCTTCTTTTGTTGTGTATTCGAAGAATTTTTTTCCTTCTTTCTACGATCTTCAGTCACTTCACTTAATTGATCCAGTTTACTTTCTAGCTTATTCAGTCTGTTCTTCAATTCTTTATTCTCTTCCATTACCTGCTGCAATTCTTCTGTTTCAATTGGTTCAACCGTAGCGCTAATTTCAGTATCAGAATGATCATTCGTTTCTTCATCTGTTCTTCTTCTAAAGTAATCAGCAGTATTCGATTTAATATTTTGTATAGATTGTTTCGATAATTCTTTTGCTTTATTGCTCAATCGAATGCTATTGTTTTTCATTTTATCTTTATCTACTTTCGCTATTAGCCTCTTTCTATTTTCTGGTGTGGCAATGTATCCGAAAGCAGCTCCTAAAATTCCGCCTGCAAGCGTCCTTTTAATGGGTACTCCATTATTACTGTTTTGGTTTTGATCAGTACTATTCATATTTACACCTCTCATCGTTATTTGTTTGTCGTTTTCAATCGATTTGGTTGATTCAATTCGGCTTCAATAGTTTCAAGACGATCCTTAAGTTCTTTGTTTTCTTCCTCTAATGCTTTCGTTTTGTGTTCATTTGCTTTTGAACTCAAGTATGGATCCGTTTCCCACCAATCCATACCGATTTCTTTTGCTTTATCAACGGAACTTACAATTAACCGAATTTTTATTGTAAGTAGCTCAACATCCGCTATTCCTACTCGAATATCACCAGCAATTACAACCCCTTTATCCAACACCTTTTCTAGTACATCAACAATCGTATTAGATTGAACAGGATGATCTACAGGCATCAGTTATCCCTCCTTAGTCGCTCTTTTTTGATCAATATAATTCCACGTTAAACTATAAGAGATTCCCTAACGGTCCGAGATCAATGTTCAAATCTTCAGCCTCTAACCCGAAAGTATCTTTTAATTCATCCATCTTTTCCTCAAGGTTCATCAAGGCAATTCCAAGGCTTTCAACTTGCTCATCTGTAAGAGTCCCACCTTCAACACGTGCTAAGGCATGCCTTTCTACAATCTGTCTCAGTAATTCAATTACGGTCAATACCAACTGAGCCAGCCCTTGCTCTGCTTTTTCTGGCTCAATGTTGATTCTACTATCCCCATGGCTAATTGATTGCATGAGTGAGTTCCTCCTTTTGACGATCAAGTACAGCAGATGACATTTGAGTCTTAGGATTTGAATGGATGAGCGTTTCAACAGAGGAAATTAATAAGCGTAAATCCAAATACACTAAATCTACACCTGCAATTGAAATGATAATATCTCCCTTAATGGCTACACCTTTATCAAGTATCACATCTAAAATATCAATCAGTGCGACGTCTTTATTTTCTATAGAATGATTTGGTGGCATCATAGTAACCCCTTTCTTCATGAAAAACTTGAATAATGATACGGTGGCCAAGGTCCAGTAGCTTCAATCCTCCACCCCTTTGTGGTTAAGTTTTCTTCGATCTTTGCTATTTCCTTCAAGTATTGATTTACTCTGGATTTTGGAATTAAGAATACACTATTCCAAGCCATATGTTCCTTACGCCCTGTCGCATTTTGACTCCAATTCTTTTTGATTGATGCATCTTCAGCGTATTGCTTTAAATTTTCGTGAAGAGAATGGCATATCTTTTCTTTCTCATTTTCAACTTCTACCTCAACAAGCTTGTCTATTTTTTTCTTTTCAAAATATTGCTTTCCAGGTGTAAGAGTCCTTATTTCCTGTCTTTTAGCTTCAACAGTAGCATTATGTTTGAACACATTTCGTTTCAATTGATCATCGTCACAGTATATCTTTAAATTCCACTCCTCATTACCTTCAAGCGATTTAAAGGTTTGCTTCAAATCTTCTTCGTTCGAATTGATCTTTTCTTTTAGATTTTTTTCGTTTTCATAAATGGTGCAGAATTTTAAAGGTATAACTTGAAAGAGACTAAATAATTTTAGAAGGGTCTCATGATGATGAAAAGCCTTGGTTTGTAACCATTCTTGATCGGATTCAATTTTGTTATTAATAGATTCTTCTGCGAATTCTTTCGGGTCTAGGTCACATACTATAGCTGTGATCTCATTGGTGGTTATCGTGTATAATTTCTCCGAGGTATCAAATCCATTTAGAATTGGTAAAGATTGTTCTTTTAATTGGTGTGTTTCAGTTAGGGCATATAAATAAATGTACTTGTTCACCTTCATCAGTCCTTCTTCTTCGTCAATTCTTCCCATTGTTCAAATTCTTTCTTTTTGGCAACTTCATACCTTATTAAGAGCTCTTCTTCTTTTTCCTTAAATGCATCTTCTGAAATTTCTCCAAGCTCATACATCATTTGCAGTTGGATCAATTTTTGTTGAATGGTTGGAAGGTCGTAAAGTTCTTTGTCGGCTTCCTCTTTAACCTTCTCTCCGACCTTAATGACAAGGTTCATAGGGGTTGTAACTAGTTTATGAATCATGCATTTTCATCTACCGTTAGTCGAATATTCACAAAGTTATATGCTGGCCAGGGTCCAGTATATTTGAAATCAACTTTATCCTTCCACTTTTCATGGGCTTTGTTTACCTTTTCGTCAAATTGTTCTTCCTGATCATAGTCGATTAGAAAAGATGCATTTAAGAGCATTTTTTCACCTAGAGGATCGTTTAATTTTGAGGCAACAGCTGTATCATCAAGTGAATGATAAATATCTTCCTCTATTTCCTGTTGTATAGATGCGATTAGCTTTTGTGCAATTCCACCTAATTGAATACGTTCATAATAACTCGCTGCCTCTGATTTCTCATTAACAGACTCTGCATGTTGTTTTAATTCAGGACTTTCTTTCACAATGCTTTCAAGCCAGTCTTTCTTCCCGACGACCTTTAGTCCTAATTCGATCTTGTCTTGTATTTCTGGAAACAGCTTTGTCAATTGTGGATACAAGTTTTCTAACAACACTTTCACATCTTCTCGAGAGTTGAACACATTTCCAAAACTGATCGGAATCACTGTTCTATGTTGTTTCATAACTTTAGAGACTGTATGTTGATGCATCATTAAGTTTTCTTTGTTAGGTTGGTATATTTTCAAAGGTACTTCCGCTGCTACCATGGCAGCATCTTTGTAATGAATTAAGAAGAGATCCGTCTTTTTGCCTTCTACTTCTATTATTTCATTCATCTCTTCTTGATCCGTTTGGATGCCACAAAAAATATAAATGCCAGTTTCACTCTGTTCACTCATGTTATCATCGTCCTTCCTACGTTCAGTTCCCTATATTTTTGCACTCTTGAATAATTAATTCTTTTGCTGTAGTTATCGGATGGTCAGACTCTAGCAGTCGGCTCATAGGTGCACGTAATAAGTCGATACATAGTTGTTGGAACTCCCTGTCCTCACCATCGATTTCGATATCCTCTTCTATAGCAATTTTTCCAATCATTAATGATGACCTTAACGTCGGTGCACTGTGCTCACCTGAACTATGCTTTCGTAATCGGCTAATTAATTCAGTGATAGTGTTGGCATCTCGATCATTCAATCCTAATTTATGTGAAAGAATTGAAGCTTCCTGTTTAGTGGTTTTATTCTCCACAAAAATAGTAATCAACCGGTCTAATAATGCATCTTGTGTTTTGTATACACCTGCATATTCTTCGGGGTTACTCGTAAAGATTACTGAGAATTCAGGATGTACTCTATAAAAAGGTTCGGTCTCTTTAGATCCGTACAGTGGCAGAACACCTTCCTCTAAAATGGATAAGAAAATATTATTAGTTGTTGCTTTAGAGCGGGTAAATTCATCGTAAATAAGTGTATAACCGTGTTTGACTGCCTCAAGTAACCGACCATCTTTCCATTCTTCAGATACGCTCTCATCTTTTTTGTAAACGGAGCGAACAAAATGATCAATCACTTTTTCACTCTTATATCCTGTGAAACCTCCAATTAAATCCTGGTTATCTAATTCATGATTACCATGCATAAGCATAACGGGTCTCCTGCGTTTCTTTGCCAATGAAAGGGCAAGCGAGGTTTTCCCAGTCCCTGTAGGTCCTGTTAAGTGTATGGGATATCCTGCCTTCATATAACGAAGCAATCGCGAGTGGAGATTTTTTGTTTGTTGATCATATATGAAGGAATTTAAACGTTTATTGCTAGATTCATTTAATTCAGCCATTGGAGCCTCCATCTGTTGTTGGACTAACTTTCAACACCAATTGCACTTCGGTACCGTATATCCTGTCTTTTGAAAGACGTAACTTCTTCGTCTTTATTGATTAACACTTCATACGTACCGACCATTTCATCCTTAGCATATTTCTTCATATATTCCTTTTCCTCAATCACTTCAATCATTACTTTCCAGCCATCTTTCTCTGTTGTCTCTACAGAGGTAATCTTATGTGGAGGAGCTACATGTTCTTCGAAAAATTGTGCGACATTGTTCATGATCTTTTTTATTTTCATAGTTGCCTCCCATCGTTTACTTGAGAAAAAGGGGGTCTAACCCCCCTGCGTGTTAAATGCTAAATTGTCTATTTCTTTCATTTGATTGGGTAGGTAAACCCTCATCTTCAACTTCATCTCTTAACAGACCGACTGCCTCTGCATATCGAAGCCATGTGTCAACACTTGCAATGACTACCCTAGCTTCTACTGTCAGGATTTCAATACCTACCACTGATACGCGAGCGAAGGCGTCAATCACAATTCCTTTGTCTAAAATTCGGTCAATTACCTCTGCCAAACTAGAGCTATCTGTTGTTTTTTGAACAGCCATGTTTTCGTTCTCCTTTCTATGAACATCATGATCCTAAAGTCTTGATGTCTTTAGAAGACTTTATATTGGTAGAACTTTTAATATCTTTAGAACGCTTGATATCATTCGCAGTTTTGATCTGCTGTGCGCTTTTCACTTCTTTATCATCTTTACTTGAAGACATCTTTTCTTGAAACTCTTCTCCTGCTTCTTTCACTTTTCCAAGCTTGTCTTTAACTGATAATAAGACATCTTGTACATTCTCTTTAGCGGATTCTGCTTTTTCATGCACATTTTCTGCATTCTTTTGTTTTGTTTCTGCAAGATGTTCAGCTGCTGAACTTACTTTTGAATGAACTTCTTCTTCTAAATGATCTGCAGCCTGTTCCTGCACTTCATCTTTTATTTTTTCCTTAACTGATGAGGGTGTTTTCTCTATCGCTTTCTCCGCAGCCTTTTTGAATACTTTTTTTACTGGTTGGTTAGACATAATACCTCCTTTTAGTAAATCAGAGGTGTTTACTTGTCATTCGTCACTTTGCAACAATGCATCTAACTTCTCTTCGATTCGTTGTAAATTTTCATTTAGTGCTTTATTTTCATCTTTTAATTCTTGATACTGAGCATTGATGTGATTGTCTGTCTCTACGGTACGATCACTTTTATTTCTATAGTTGTATGCAGCTTCTTTTATGGTCAACATTGCTTGATCTATGAATATTTGTTGTACGGTTCTTCTCAATTCATTTCCAGTACCTTTTATTAATTCTGAATTACCTACCGTACTGGCTATTTGTTTCCTTGTATTTGAGGAAGTCAGTAACCCAATTCCTGAACCTACAATTCCACCTGCAATTGCAAAATTTATTGTATTTTTTTGTCGCCTATTTTCTCCATTATTCTTATCCTCTTTCATTCGTATCTGATCCTTTCTTTACTAAATCCTTTTATTTTATAGGCTTGGTTTTAAATACTAAACCGCGCTTGTTGGTTGTTTTGTTCAACAAATCCTTCTTCTTGTACATCGTCTCGAAGCAATCCTACCGCATTTGCGTATCTTAACCATGTATCAACACTTGCTACGACGACTCTTGCCTCAACTGTTAATATTTCAATCCCAACAAGAGAAACTCTTGCAAATGCATCAATTACAATCCCTTTGTCTAGGATTCTGTCGATCACCTCTGCCAAGCTAGAGCTGTCGGTTGTCTTTTGAACACTCATAGTTACAAGCTCCTTTCTTATGATATTGGTGATGAATATTTGTTGGGTCTTATAAAGGGGTTATACCCCATGTGAATTCATCTCGAAACTTTTCGGATGGAATTATGCAAGTATGAAACCAAGTTTATTACGATAATATTTTATAATAATGATTATTTGTAATAAGCAAATCCTTTACTGGTGAGAGATATGTAGGATAATGAAATGTGAGTAACAATTTCATAACAAAAATAACTATATAAAAATTGCAGTAAATATTTTCATCCCTACATACGCAATCTAACAATGTGAGAAAGGTGGTATTAGGGATGAGAAAGAATAGTTGGACTTTATCAGTAGTCGTATTAGTAGCCATTGCAGGAATAATGATTTTCTATCCTGCTGGTCAAGTTGAAGCCCCGTTCATACAGCAAAACGAAACGAAGAAACGTATTATTCCAAATCAGATGGAAACGAAACAATCTCAACAACTGGTAGTGATGGACTCTATTCAGTATGGGGAGAATTTAGTTCGAAAATTAGATACTAGTAAGTCAATTGGTGTGATCAAGCACAAGACGAAAGTGAGTAGTCATTACAGAAACCATGAAGTAACCGTTAAATTTAAAACCAAGCCTACACAAAGAGAGCTAACTCTTTGGGCTAATGAGATTAGCGCAAAGGTTATCAAGCAGCTAGACTCCACATACATTATTAAATCTGAAATGTTCACTACGCCTAAATTGATTAATTATTTTTCTGAAAAGTCCAATGTGATATATGCTGAACCGAATTATATTTATTTGCAAAACGAAACTGATGATGAACTTTATAAAAGATATCAATGGAACTTGCCAGCCATTCGTACTGAAGAAGGTTGGGAAATTACAAGAGGCAAAGAGGATGTCACGATTGCAATTATTGATACTGGGATTGACCTTGAACATCCTGATTTGTCTAAGCGAATTGTTAAAGGATACAATGTTTTAAATGACAGCCCACTTCCAAATGATGAAAATGGTCATGGTACACATGTGGCAGGAATTATTGCTTCTGAAACGAATAATGGCCTTGGGGTTGCTGGCATCACTTGGTACAATCAAATTATGCCGATTAAAGCAATGAATGCTGAAGGGTATGGTACTTCGTTCGATGTCGCAAAAGGCGTTCGTTGGGCTGTTGAAAACGGTGCTGACGTGATTAATATGAGTTTAGGGAATTACAAATCATCTAAAGCATTGAAAGAAGCTATTGATTATGCATTTGAAAAAGATGTGATTCTTGTTGCTGCGTCTGGAAATGAAAACACGAATCAAATCAGTTACCCTGCAGCATTCGATAAAGTCATTGGTGTTGCAGCAGTTAATACTGAATTAACAAGAGCTGATTTTTCAAATTTCGGAGAATATATAGATGTAGCTGCACCAGGGGTTGATATAGCGAGTACTTATTTAAAAGGACAATATGCTTCTTTATCAGGCACTTCCATGGCTACTCCTCATGTAGCTGCACTTGCTGGATTAATCCGATCTTCTCAGCCTCAATTAACAAACAAAGAAATCATCGAGATTATTAAAGACACAACAGACGATGTAGGTAACCCAGGAAAGGATCAATATACGGGTCACGGCATTATTAACGTTTCCGCAGCATTAAAATATGCAAACGAGAAGGATCGTCCTTTTGCGAAGGTAAAAGAATGGATTAAGAATATTAAATAAAAAAGAAGTGAACAATGTTAGCTGAATTAGCCAATTGTTCACTTCTTTTACATTCAAAACTATTCAAGATCGATGTCAATAATTTGAGATTGTTTCACAATCTTAGGTATTTTTACAGTCAAACGATTACCTGACATGGCCGCCTTAATGCTTTCAGTATCAACATTTGCTGGCAATGGTAGATATCTTTCAATACGTTTTGAGAAATTTTCTTTCTTCAGTAATTCTCCATTGTTATTTTGAATTTGCTCCGTTTCAAAACGTTGTATTAATATTCGTAGTTGATGATTAACCATATCTAATTTTACTTTATCCTCTTCTCCTACTGGTAAGGTTGCTTCGATAATAATTTCATTTTCATCTTCAGTACTTTCCACCTGAAAGAAATAGTTAGAATGAAAATGGTTTAAGTGTTGATCAAATTCCTTAAGTGAATGCTCTAGCTGCTGATCAAGAGATTTAATAAGACCATCTAGTCTTTCATCATTAAACAAGTTTTTCAGTTGATCTTTCCAAAAGTCCATACCACCCTACTCCCTCCTAAAAAAAGTATTAAAGATTGGCTAAGTTATTTGAATCGCTAATATCTGGATCTAATGTATTTGTCATGTTCCAGAAGTTATTGACTAACATAAAGTCGCCTGTATTCCCCCCACCCGAACCACTTGCAGATTTAGAAGTAGATTTAGGTGAAATGTATAAGGTATCACCAAAATTCACTGTCCCATTACTTGAGACAGTACTAATTTTTATTGGAGCTAATATTACTGATGGCATTCGTATCACCCTCCTTAGGAACTCCCTTAGGCTGATTTTCCTAAAATAGTGTATGCATCAACAAATCAAGTGGTACCTTTTAACACCCATCTAGGTCAATGCATATGTTGATGTAAATAGAATGTTAAAGGGTGTTATATTTATGCCTGCAATGGTTGGAGCTATAAAGATTAATGAAATATCAGGGACAGCAATATTCAATGTAGGCGATGTCTATCATATGTCACCACAAAGCTCTAATAAAACTTTCGCCGGGGCAGGATCATTTAACACAGGTGACTACTTACAAGTCAATAACGGATATAGTGTTACGCATACGATTGATTCTGATGTTGTCGATAATAGCAACATCGGTAATGCAGGGTAGTAGATCCCCCATCCTTCTATATACTTGTTTCACTTATTTATGCAGAGTGGTGTTAAATTGTTATCCGATTTGCATAGGTTAGGTATAAGGGGGTGATGGGCGCTTGAATTATCCAAATGAATTACACCAAAGGATTATGCAGCTTGAAGAATTCATAAGACAATTGCAAGAAAAAACAAATTCTTTAGAAAGCATGATCACAACTCTCCAAAACGAAATAACGCAATTAAAATCCTCGCCCAACACTTCCATTGAATATAAATTTGACCAATTAAAGATAGAAACACTTGAAGGAACATTAAACATCGGTTTAACGCCTGGTGGAAATGGTTTCGAAAATATTGAAGATCTTGGTGTAAATGGTGGCAACTTTCAAGTGAATCAGCAGAAATCACCGACTACCCCATTTACCGATGAAATGTATCAATGGATGAATCAAGGTGTTGACCATTATTTAAACTATGACGTTTTCAAGGATATACAAAAAGTAGAACAAAAGTCAGCATATACACTGCCTGAATCACAAAGAAAGTTAATTATTGATGATATTAAAAAACAAATGAGTCAGAGACTTCCACATTATATGATGGCGACCAAGCGAGATAAAGCGGAAAAGAATCCAAATCAAGAGGTTGATCGTATCATGACTCAAATTAAAAAAGATATCTTAACAGGTATTGAAATATATATAAATAATGAAAAGAAAAAATCTCAAGGAGGTCATAAGGATGGAACTTAACGTAGTCAATAAGGACATCTCTGTTGGAGATATTCGTATTATTGGAATTGGTACATCCGCAATGTTATTAGTTGGAGATAGTGAAGTGATTAATTGTCAATCCATGTTTGATACGCCTCCTGAATCCTTAATAATCGGTACGCCACTCGTTCCATTATCAAAGGAATAATCGTATGGATCGAACGTCAATTGTCCAAAATGTCGAGATTATCTCAATGGTATCTGCATCCATATTTGAAGTTGGTGATACACGGATTTTAACCCCTTCTTCTAGAGCACTTGCTGTACAGAGACAAGAATCGACTTATGTTGAACCTGATGAGCATACGTTTGATCAATATCCAATGTTTACATTTCCTTTTCCGAAGATCGAACATGAATGCATTCCTGTTAACACGGTTCATGAAGTTCCAGCCATTCACGTCAACTCAATAAAAGTAATTGGTATTGCTGCTTCTTCAGCTTTTCATATAGGTAAAACAGATTATGTATCAGCCGAAGCAAGAGTTAAGCACATTCGTCAATTTACAGTTGATCCTTACGAATAGGAGGGATTGGAATGAATGTATATGTCAATCAAACCATCTCAATACAAACCATTCGTATTGATGGATTATCCAACTCTTCTGTTCTTCAAATTGGAACGAGTGGTGTCATCAAACCGGTCTCTTATTTAGGAAATACCGGAGAATTCGTAGGTCCCGCACCAGCTATTGAAAACCCATTTGGTAGTATTGTCGAAACTTCATTTGAAGGTCCGCTTGTACCACTAAGTGGCCCAAGGAAAGATTAACAATTAATGCGAGGAGATAACATGGACTCATGGTCAAAGATGATGGAATGGAAACAAGTAGCAGATAAATATATGAATCAGAGCTTCTTTCCTGACCACAACCAACAACAGAAACAAAGTCCGCAAGTGAATATTTATGAATCAGAAAACGAATTGCTCTGTCTTGTTTCATTACCTGGATTAAATAACGTCGAGGACGTAGAGGTATATGTATACAAAAGTTCAATTAAGCTAATTGGAAATACTTCATTGCATACACATGGGATGTCCATTAAGCAAGATGAGATATTTCAAGGAAGATTTGAGCGTGACGTAAGCTTACCCTACTCGGTTAGAGAAGACCCAATAGACGCCTACTATCATAAGGGTGTTCTTTATATACGACTATATCGTTTATTGACGGATGATCGACCAAAGAAAAAAGTACAAATCAAAGATCAAGGTGAATGAGTAATGGGCTTGCCCGCATGTTTGCCGTAATTCTCTCATGAATATTGAGAAAGATGTATTATGGGCAGCCCCTTATCATTACACGTTGCCAACATTGTTACTATCCGAAACATCTGGGTCAATTGCAACAACAATACTGAATAAATTGTTTACTTGAGAGAAATCACCAGTGTTCCCCCCACCTGATCCTGTCACAGATTTAGAAGACGAAACAGGTGAATTATAAAATAGATCCCCGAAGTTTACATTCCCATCATTGACTGCAGATATTTTGATGGGACCCACTATTATGGAAGGCATATTTGTCCTCCTTTATCTAACGAAGTCAAAAGAAAAAGAGTCGGACCCACCTGAAATAAATAGGCCAACCCTCAAATATGATTATTATAAATAATTCTCTTTATGATTAGGAAGCATAAGGAGTTCATACTCCTCATGCTAACCTAAGTAACTTGCTTTTAGTAGCTTACAAAAGCAACTCCTACAATAATAAGGAGAATAAACAATACTACGATCAAAGCAAAACCAGCTCCATATCCGTAACCCATGAAAGACATCCTCCTTCCGTTAGGTCATTAAAAGAACATCCTGAAAGAATATTCTTTTCAATACATACTATGTAAAAGTACATGTTTTGATAGGGACAAGTGGCGATATTTTGTAAAGTTATCATGTATTTTTTCGGAATTCATCCCGTTTATGATCGAAATTTCATCTTTTTTAGAATATTTAAGTATGTTATAATTATGCTGTTTCGTTTTTAGAGATGCACTTCGTTCATCTCTATTTTTGTTTAATTGATGGTAATGATTATGCATTTCACATGAATATTCATGTTGAAACATTTTCGTTGCACAAGTAAACAAACTAGTTTAAAGATAAACAAATACAATGTAGAGGTGAGCAACCGGATGGACAAAGAGTATAAACACTCAAACATAACACCATTAGACTATCTTAAATTCCTTATTCCATCTTTAATCGGTATTTTCTTATTTATGATTCCAATTAATGTTGATGGAGAAGTTACAATTCCGGTCGCAATTCTTGCCGATTGGGTACAACAACTATTGGATGGTAAGATTCCATTGATCATGACTGTGATTATATCCCTTACGGTCATTTTCACTTTAATTGGTTCGATTATGAAACCAGCAATGATCAAAGACAAACCATTTTTGAATTCTTTATTCAATGTACAACCAATTTGGGTGATTGCTAGAATCTTAGGTATGATCTTCGCAATTATGACATTATATGAAATTGGTCCAGAGTACGTTTGGTCTGGAGGAACGGGCGGACTTCTTCTCCAAGATCTAATCCCAGTCTTGTTTTCGGTATTTCTCTTTGCTGGATTATTTCTTCCATTGTTACTTAATTTTGGTCTATTAGAGTTATTTGGAACATTGTTAACCAAAATAATGAGACCTTTATTCACCTTACCAGGACGATCCTCAATTGACTGCCTTGCATCATGGCTTGGGGATGGTACGATCGGTGTATTACTGACGAGTAAACAATATGAACAAGGCAATTACTCAAAACGTGAAGCTGCTGTGATTGGAACTACATTTTCCGTCGTTTCAATTACATTTAGTATTGTTGTCTTGAAACATATGGAATTAGATGCATATTTTGTTCAGTACTATTTGACAATTGTTGTTGCTGGCTTAGTTGCAGCTCTTATTATGCCGCGAATTCCACCATTATCAAACAAAAAGAAAACGTATATTAACGATTCTGATATACAAAAAAATGAAGAAATTCCTGAGGGGATGTCAATGTTCTCCTGGGGACTTAAATCAGCTGCACTGACTGCGAAGAAGACAAATAGCTTTGATGCAGTTATAAAAGGTGGATTCAAAAATGTCATTGAAATGTGGATGGCTGTCATTCCGATTGTAATGGCGATTGGTACTATCGCATTGATTATTGCAGAGAATACACCAGTGTTTGAATGGTTAGGTGCACCATTTGTTCCATTGCTTCAAATCATGCAAGTACCAGAGGCAGCTGAAGCCGCACAAACGATGGTTGTTGGGTTTGCTGACATGTTCTTACCAGCACTTATAGGTGTTGAAATCATAGAAAGTGAAATGACCAGATTTATTATCGCTAGTCTTTCAGTAACACAGTTAATCTACATGTCTGAGGTTGGTGGGTTATTACTTGGTTCGAAAATACCTGTTAATTTCAAAGACTTAGTGCTGATCTTTATTGAGAGAACATTAATTACACTACCTGTCATTGTATTGATGGCACATATCCTATTTTAATAAATGAGCGACTGACGAGAATAAACAAATTCTCAACAGTCGCTTATTTTTGTTACCAATTAAACCAAAAATTTCTCTCTTTATCTTCATTTTCATTATCATTATCTTTTTCTTCTCCAGGACGGTCTTCTTCTGTATGTTCCACTTCTACTTCATCTGACCGGTCTATTCCGATCCCCCACATCGCATCCCATGGATTGATTACCTTTTCTTCATTCTCAGCTGTATTAGGTTTGATTGATTTCTTAACATTCGTCTTTCTGGGTTTCTTTTCCATATAAGTCCCTCCTCCTTTAATGGAAAGTAGATATCTTAAAATCATTCACCATCTTTTATTAGGATATTTCACTATGTGTTTTATGTAACGGACATACGCCCAACTTTAGTAGTAGATTTGAGAAAATTTGTCTAGGATTTAATTCATTTAAGTTTAATATCTAGAAGCTTAAATTTTGTTGTTCAATACCTAATAAATAAGAAGTGAGCCAAATCGACCCACTTCTTCATCTTGTTATTGATTTTCTAAAAACGATCTAACTGATTCAGGTGTCTTTGCATTTGCACTGTGCAAATGGCCTTTTTTATCACCTTTTTCGTATACAAGCAAACTAGGAATTCCCATTACTTCATATTTTTCAGCAAGTTGTGGAAATTGGTCCTTATCGATTTAATACCATTCTTTATTTTTGTTTTCCTCAATGATATCTTCTATGAACATATCTAGTCTTTTACAATCTGGACACCAATTTGTCTCAAATTTAACAACCGTTTGGTTTGCTTCATTTATGACTTCATAGAATTCTTTTTCACTTGTTATTTGTTTCATGACAATTCCTCCAATTAAATAGTTACTTACATTATATAAGAATAAAAACAATTTGTTAATTAATCTGTTTACTTAACTCATCCATCCCCTGTTTTCTAATTGCAATTAATTTTTAATTGAAGTGGTATACGATAGAATTTCCGATTGGACGATAACCAATTTTCTTATAAATACTGTTTGAGGAAACATTGGATAGGTCAGTATATAAAGTGCAAAATTTGTAACCCTCTTTTAATAGATGTTTGCTCAACTCAGCCACACAGCTCGTCGCATATCCTTTCCTCGTATGGTCTGGTGGAGTATAAACGAGGTTTACACATATGCCATTGTTGGTACTTCGTGCTTTTCTAGCCATTGAAACCGGGTGGTCATCTATCCATAAAACAACACTGTCCTCTTTGATGAAATCTTCTGCTTTTTGTTTAGCCTGCTCCATTGTAAAAGGTGCCTCAGTCGCATATGAAAACCGATGGATCCAACTTGAAATTAAATCTAAATCACCCATTGTTGCAAACCGCATAGTTCCTGAGCTCATAATAAGTTCATTTACTTTCGATAATTTATATATACATTGATTCATTGCAACTTCGAAGGACTGGCCAGTCTTTTTCATCCATTCTTTCGCAAACAAATAAGCTAGGTCATTCTGGCCGATTACTCCTGGAACAACGATCTCCTCTTCCAAAATGTTTTCAATCGTAATTTGTACCGCTGATTCAATATTTTCTGAGGAAACATCCCCATATATTCCAATACTATGTGATGGAGTCATCAATGAAATTAAAACAATCTCTGAGTCTTGCTTTGTTACTAATGAGAAATAATTTAGTTGATTAATAAATTGTTGGTGTTTCTCTTTCTCGGCACACCTCTTTAAAAATCCTAAAGGAAGATTATGTAATGCTTCATCCATCATTAAGTAAGGATATACTAATTCATAAAACTTTACCGCACTTGTCACTCTTTGAAATTTCATATCCTTCCTCCAGTCTAGTATAAATCTTTTGTAAGACTTAATATTCGAGAACCATTTTGCACACTCCTTTATTTTTACTACAACAAAAGTTCTTAGCTTTATCCTACAATAAATTGATGACACTTAGTGATCATTCATATTCAACGAGACAAATAGTTCACTCACACTCGGTAATTCATCATAAGTCATAGTAAGTATTTATTACACTGCGACTAATAAGTAATCTTAAGGCATAATGTAGTTGCTTATTTTCACTTATATGCCTTACAATGTATTAAAACGGTAAATGTGGTGTTTATATGTTCCAAGATGAGCGGTTATTGCAAGTAAAAGAATATTTACATAAGCACAAAAGGATTTCTGTCACACAATTGATGGCGTTATACGAGGTATCCAGAGATACAGCTAGAAGAGATTTAGTCAAGCTTGAAGAACAAGGGGATGTACTTAGAACGCGAGGAGGAGCTAAGCTGCTTGAGTCATCCCCAGTTACTAGTAGTAAAAGGGAGCAAGAGCATGAACTACCTTCAAGAAGTATGCGAGCAATAGCGAATAGTGCACAAACCCTTATTAGAGATAATGACTATATACTGTTAGATGAGTCTATAACAGTCAGGTATCTATGTGAAGTAATATCTTCACTTCAATTAAAGGCAATTACAAACTCCTTAACTCATGCGTCTATTCTTTCTAAACATGAAGGCATACAGATTAGTGTTCTAGGAGGTATTTTAGACAAAAGTAATCACTGCCTCATTGGGTCAGCTATACATGAGCATTTAAGACAGTATTTTGTTGATAAAGTGTTTATAGGAGCAGAAGGTATCACGAACGAAGGGATTTCATATTCGAACGAAGAGTCCGCTATGGTTCATAAAACGATGAGCCAAAGAGGCGCACAAGTGATTGTTCTTGCAGATGATGAGGCATTCGGAAAGAAAAGCTTAGTTAAAAGTCTTAATTTACCTGAAGTGGATACTGTAATAACGAATAAGAACCCCGGTAAAGAGTATGAAGATCTCTTTAAGCAAACACATATTAAGTTACTTGTTGCTGAGGAAGGTGAAGACAATGGTTAAGAAAAGCGTAGATAGATATCCGCTTTTCTTAACTAATTGTTTACATGTTGGTTGTCTTTTGAGCACGCACAAATAGAAATTGTGGCCGTTTCTTTAAGCGTTCGTATTGCTCAGGCACTGCTTTCCTGAAAGCCTCAGTAGGCAATGGTTCTAAAACTTTCTCGATTACAAATCCATTTAAGTATAAAGGCTTAAATACTTCGCTTAAAGGTCGCCTGTAAAATTGAACCTCTACTTTACCATTATTCGTTTCCCATTCATCTGTTAATAGTTCCGTTGCGAAATAATTTTCTCGATTGAACATCGTAAAATCCATAAAGGGATGATGCACAGAAAACACAAATCGTCCTTTATTTTTTAGAATCCGGTTGAATTCTTTTATAGGTTGTTCCCAATCTTTTAAATAATGTAACGTCAATGCTGAAACGATTAAATCCTTTGATTTAGATTTTATAGCGCTTAATGGTTCATTTAAATCAGCATGAATTACATCCGCTTTGTTTCCTACGCGTGCCTTTGTTCTTTGTACCATATTTTCGCTAAAATCCACAGCTGTCACTTGAGCACCATTCGAGATTAACCACTCAGTATAATATCCTGCACCACAACCAGCATCAAGCACTTTCTTGTTCTCAACATCCGGCAGTAACGATAAAGTTCCTGGGCGTTCATAATAAGCATTAAATGGTTTATGATCTATGTATCTTGCATAATAATCGGCCATTTCTTGATAGGCTTCATATGAAATTGATTTGTCCATCATTCACACTCCTGTAGACATTTTGCCTCAACATGTGTCATAACAAGCTCGAAAACATTGCGGACTATAGTCAACATTTGGTTGATTAAGGCGAATAAAGCATAGTAGACATAATATTCTATTGGTAACTTAAATTTTGTTCCCTTTTAGGGATTATGTAGATTTGATCCTGAGACAATCACAATTATGATGTATTATTTTTGTTCAAATAATAACCGTATTGAGAAAAAAGCAAATACTGAACCTTTCATTCGGTTGATCCATTTAACTACAGTTTGATTCCCCCAAAGTCTCTCTCCGACTGAACCTGCTGATATTGATAACACAACAAAAATGAGTAATGCTTGAATAATGAAAAGAACCCCGAGAATAGTCATTTGCATTGGAATGGAACCTTGCTTCATACTCACAAATTGTGGTAGAAAGGCTAAGAAAAATATCGATACTTTAGGATTCAATATATTCATCAAAATACCCTTCCGATACAATGCACTTAAACTGTACTGCTTTACCTCTTTTGTTTCTGGTTGTGAATTTTCACGAAATGCTTGAATGGCTAAATATAGTAAATAAATTGCGCCTACGATTTTTATTAAAGTAAATGCTAGACTTGATTGATAGATGATTGCAGATATTCCAACCGCCGCTGCGAATGTATGACCGATTAAACCTGTGCACAATCCTAATCCAGTAGCAATACCTGCTTTCTTACCATGAGATACACTTTGCGCGAAGACAAACATAAAATCAGGTCCTGGCGTAATTGTGAGAAGGATCGATGCAAAAATAAAGTAGAGAATCGTATTGATGTCCATGATTGGGTCTCCTTTTTGAATTGAACTACATCTATTCTATCAAATAATAAATAAATTGAAATGTGCGTAATCAATCATTAGGGTTTAAACCTTAAAGATAATAAGCCGATTTAATAGGGAATCCCTTTAAATCGGCTTCATTGTGTCTTTTAATTATGCTCTGGATCTGCGACTTTTACGATGTATTTACCAATATTTTCACCTTTAAACAATCCAATAAATGCTTCAGGTATGTTCTCAAAGCCTTCTACAATCGTTTCTTTATATTTGAGCTTACCTTCTTGTAACCAATTGGATAGATCCTTTATCGCTTCTTCAAAATGAGCTCCGTAATCTGAAACGATAAATCCTTTCATTAATGCACTATTTACAAGTAAGTTGGGCTGTACTCTCATGCCATAGTCCGGTTTTTCTAGGTTGTACAATGAGATTTGTCCACAAATTGGGATTCTAGCACCTTTATTGATTAGACGTAAAACGGCATCAGATACTTCCCCACCAACATTATCATAATAAACGTCGACGCCTTTTGGACACGCTTCTCTTAATGCTTCAAAATATTGATCTGATTTATAATTAATGACTTCATCGAAGTGAAGTTCTTCTTTTAAATATTTAATTTTTTCATCTGTACCGGCAATTCCTACTACTCTTGCTCCAGCAATTTTTGCGATTTGTCCAACAACGGTTCCGACAGCACCAGCTGCACCGGAGACAACTACAGTTTCACCAGACTCAGGTTTACCGATATCTAACAACCCAAAATAAGCGGTCATACCTGGCATCCCAATAACGCCCAGATGAGTTGAAATAGGAGCTTGTTTAGGATCAATTTTTCGTAAATGATCTTCATTAGCAATTTGATAGGTTTGCCATCCGAGATTACCTATTACAAGATCACCAGGTACATACTCAGCACTATTAGACTTTACTACTTCAGCGATCACCCCACCCGATATGACTTCACCTACACGATAAGGCTCTACATATGATTTCTGATCGTTCATACGACCTCTCATGTAAGGATCAACCGAAATATAAATTGATTTAAGTAATACCTCACCTTCTGATGGCTCACTCACCTCATTATTAGTCCAATCGAATGTTTCGTAAGTTGGCATACCAACAGGACGCTCTTTTAAGCGGATTTGTTTTGTATTCATATAATCATTCCACCTTTCAACTTGTTTATCATTATAAATTTCTTATCTTAAGAAAGGAAATAGAATGCTTACACATTAATCAGATTTATATATGATATAATCACTTAGTTACCGATTGTATTTGTAGAAATAGAGGTATATATCATGTATAAAACTAATTCAATTTCAGAAAAAATGAAACAATTCATGATCATCTTATTACCGATTCTTATCACTCAAGTTGGTCTCTTAGCTATGAATTTCTTCGATACCGTAATGAGTGGACGAGCCGGAGCATCAGATCTTGCAGGTGTTGCTATCGGTTCAAGTCTATGGGTTCCAGTCTTTACAGGCTTAACTGGAATATTGATGGCATTAACACCGATTGTAGCGCAATTAATTGGAGCAAAAGAGGGAAACCGTGTTTCCTATTCGGTCTTACAAGGCGTGTATTTGTCAATATTCCTTTCTATTCTAGTCGTTATTCTTGGTATATTCATCATACACCCCATATTAAATGGGATGAATTTGACGGATCATGTTTCTCATGTGGCGAAACATTATTTGATCGGATTGTCTATTGGTATCCTACCGCTATTTGTTTATACTGCATTACGGAGTTTTATTGATGCACTAGGTGAAACGAAAACGACGATGTTCATCACGCTTCTTTCGTTACCAATAAACGTTTTATTTAACTACTTGCTAATTTTCGGGAAATTTGGTTTTCCGAAACTTGGGGGAGTTGGAGCGGGATATGCATCAGCTATTACTTACTGGTTTATATTCTTGATTATTGTCTTTTTTGTTCATAGAATTCAGCCGTTTTCCATTTACCGTGTATTCCATACTTTTTATCGTATTTCATTTAGTAAGTGGAAAGAAATAATGAAAATTGGCGTTCCAATTGGTCTGTCCATATTTTTTGAAGTAAGCATATTTGCGGCGGTCACGTTATTAATGAGCAGTTATGATACAGTAACAATTGCTTCTCACCAAGCTGCAATTAACTTTGCTTCACTTTTATATATGGCACCTTTGAGTGTCTCTATGGCTTTAACGATAGCTGTCGGATTTGAAGTTGGTGCTAAACGAGCTAAAGATGCTAAACAGTATAGTCAGTTGGGAATTGTCATTGCCGTTCTATTTGCACTAGTATCCGCAATCTTACTTTATCTGTTTAATGAACAAATCGCTGGGTTATATACGAACGATCAAGCGGTCCTTCAGCTGACTGGTCATTTCTTAATTTATGCGATATTCTTCCAGCTTTCTGATGCTATTGCTGCTCCCATACAAGGAGCTCTGAGAGGTTATAAAGATGTGAACATTACACTAGTCATGGCGTTGGTCTCTTATTGGGTCGTAGGTTTGCCTCTTGGATATATGCTTTCAATCCATACTGATCTAGGACCATTTGGATACTGGGTTGGTTTAAGCTCAGGATTAACTTGTGCTGCGGTTACCCTTTATTTCAGATTGCGTGTACTCCAAAAGAAACACATTTCTAGATGGGTTGATGAAACTTCATAATCGTTTAAACCTTACCGATACTAGAATTAGTTGAGGAGGTGTAGACGAAAGGTATGGAGTTATCTTCAATTATGGCGAACAACTTATCACAACTACGTCACACATTGAATATGAATTTATTGGATGGTAATTTGGCTAAACAGGCTGCACAAAGCACAGTGATGCTAAAAGACTTCCAAGAAGGGCAACAACAGCTTCAGCACCCTACAGCAGGTCACAAAGTTGATATTAAAGTGTAACAAGAACGCTCGGAGACTCATTATAGCCTCCGAGCGTTTCAGTAAATTAAGATAATTAATCTAAAAATTAAAAAGGACCAGCTTTACTCTACCGGTCCTTGATTTAATAAAGTCTTTGGCGACATCGTTCTGCAGTTTCGTAACAAATTTCAGCTACGCTATTGATAGATGAATCTTTACCTGTATTGCATTCATTGCCACAAGCTTCACAAATTAACTCGCAAAGTTGACAAATCTCTTTAGAAAAGGGCGTTTCTCTTTCAAGCGTTATAACAGTGTATGCACATATATCATAGCATTCAAGTATCAATCTGCTACAATCATCTTTTACTTGTTCGGATGTTTGAATATTGTTTACTTCTAGCCACTCTGCACAACGATCTCGACATTCTTTGCAAATATCAATAATATCTTGATCAAATTCCCTTGCCATAGTATACGCCTCCAACAGTATGTTACTATACTGTATCCTTTCTGAACTGTTGGTAAACTTCTTTGTTCATTTATTTTGAGCGGGTTTGCAACAATGTTGAAAGTTGTTCATATATGCTAACCACTTCATCTAATTTCATCCTTACTAATCCACTAGAAGATGGAGCGACGAATTCTTCCGCTCGATCACTAACCGTTTGATCTTGAAAACCCCATTGAACCTCTCTTCTACCGCTAAATTGCTTATAAACTCCCTTCCCTACAAAACAGACAACACTGGGACTGTAAGCTTCTATTTTCTGTAACAACTGGATTTTCCCGTGTTCATATTCTTCCTTCGTTATGTCTGCAGCTTCTTTCGTTGGTCTAGACACAATATTTGTAAAGCCATATCGATATTCATCCATCAACTGCTCTCCCTCATGGGCTTTAAATAACCTCTCTGTCAAACCAGATTGATAAAGAATTTTCCAAAATCGATTGGTAGGATTCGCGTAGTTATGTCCAGTTTCACTAGAACGAATACTCGGATTAAATCCTACGAAAATTACCCTCAAATTTTTATCTAATAAATCAGGAACAGGGTTAAGCATTTTCTTTCCCCTCACCTTTTAAATGGTTCGGCTTCACGCTCATTCCACCTGATAATACAAACTTCATTGCATCCTCTGCTTTCATATCTAAGATTTCTACATCTTCTATAGGTACAAGAAAAGTCATTCCTGCTACTTGAAATGTTTGAGGAACATAAACTGCGATATGTTCAGTTAACGGTTCAGCAATTGAGTCAACTGATTCAGATGTTACAAATCCAATTGCTTTCATATTCGTACCTGGAATATAGACAAGTGCAACTTTTGAGAAGGATTTCTTATCACCTGCAAAAGACTGCAATGTGTCTTTAATGATCGAATATAAACTCTTCACAAGCGGAATACGATCAAGCAAGCGGTCTAAGAGCTCAACCACTTTTCCACTTATATATTGTTTGGATAACCAGCCTAACAGAGTTATTAAGAGAATAGAGCCTAATAGTCCAATACCAGGGACATAATCCTCTTGCATGACACTGCGAAAAGCTTGGCCCAATATATTATCCAAGAACTCAAATACTTTTATGACGACATAAATAACAAGGATGATTGGTACAACGGTAACAATCCCGTTCAGAAAATTTTTGGCAAATGCTTTCATCATTACCTCCAAAAAAATGAAATAGGAGTAACTGATATTTCAGCTACTCCAATTCAATTATACCATTATTTTTGAAAAGAGTTGTTTCAGTTTGCTTGATCTTTATTTGTATGAAATGTTTGAATCTACTATGGTTCCTGCCTCATTAACATCAGTTAAAAGATTGATCGCCGATTTAAGAACGTTCTTTTGTTGTTCAATATTCTTAGGTTGTCCAAGTGGACTTCCGAAAGGAAATCGTGAATATAAAGAACGAGGTGGTTTTACCAATTCGGCAATTTCTTTTGCCATCGTTAATGTAACCGTCGGAATATCGTATTCTTCAATCGTTCTAGCGACCAGACCGGCCGTCTGTTGACAAATCGGTCAGGAAGGAACGAGTATGGCGAAATCTACTTGTTGAAGCTGTAGTTTCTCTGCAACTTCTTTTGCAGTAACCTTCTTTAACGGATGTGGGATAGGGACATATCCCATAAACGAATAATGTACATCTGCAATTGAACCGATTGTCCCTTCCTCACTTAAATGCTTCAAAATCTCTAAAGGGAAAACAACATTTCGATCTTCATTAGCCTTCGTGTGATCATAATGCTCATGGGCTATAGAAAGTTGATCATAGCTAACGTCGTGCTTGATTTCTCGGTAAGAAGGGTCACCCAAGCCGTAATGATCTTGAAACGGAGGCTGGCCTTTAACATAAACGCCACCAGTTGTTATGATTACTCCTTTGGATTGTTCAAGAGGTTTATTTAACCGAGTAAACACACTCGTTTCGTTTCTCTCGTATTTAAATGAAGGAACCCATCTTTCTTGTACAGCTTTTTCTACTTTTTCAATCATGTTTTCACCTCTTTCAATAATTTGGTTTGGTACCTAACAATCAATAATTAAAAATCAAAGTGATCTGGATCTGGTCCGAACCGCTCATTCTCATTTAATTGGTCAATCGCTTGCATATCCTCATTTGTAAGCGAAAAATCAAATAATGAAGCATTTTCACGAATTCTAGAAGGATTAACGGATTTCGGTATTGTGACAATGTCATGTTGTAGGTCCCACTTTAAGATAACCTGAGCAGGTGTTTTATTATATTTGTCCCCTATTTCTTTCAATACTGGATGTTCAAGAAGCTTACCGTGCATTAACGGAGACCATGCTTCTACTACGATGTTATTGTCTCTGCAAAAAGTCCGTACTTCTCTTTGGGTCAGTTTTGGATGGAGTTCAATTTGGTTTACCATGGGCTTTACATCGGCATCCTCCATCAAGTCCTTTAGGTGATGGACATTGAAATTACAAACACCGATCGCTCGTGCTTTCCCACTTTCATATAAATTTTCTATTGCTCTCCATGTATCTTTATATTTGCCTTCAACAGGCCAATGTATCAAATACAAGTCAACGTAATCTAGACCTAGCTTTTCGAGGCTGTCTTCAAATGCCTTCATTGTGCTTTCATATCCTTGATCTTTATTCCATACTTTTGTCGTAATAAACAATTCTTCACGGGGAATATTAGCTTCTTGTATCGCTTTTCCTACGCCTTCTTCATTTCTATATATAGCTGCTGTATCGATACTGCGATAACCTGCTTCTAATGCCGTTTTCACTGATTCTACAACTTCAGATCCCTCTTCCACTTTAAACACACCGAAACCTAGTCTAGGCATCTTAACCCCATTATGTAATTGGATTGTTTCTTGAATCGTCTTCATCATCCTTCATCACTCCTTTTAATGGATTACAGTCATTATAGTAGAAAATAAAGATCAGTTATAAGTAATATGCCTAGATCAAATTACAAAGAACTGTGTAACGATATCAGCTTTTGGACAATAAATTGGATGATTTGTTCATCCTTCACATATTGAAAGTGAGATAACGGATTCCAATTTGTTAACAAGTTTCCAATATTCATTTCTATATCTTCATTAACAGCTTGGTCATACGCATGATTAAGTGTTTTTAACGGATACCCAAGGACATCATCTCTGTCGTATATATTCCACCATCCACCTTTAGCGTTAGGGTAATGATTTTTAAAGTCCTTTGAAGGAACTTGAATCGGTTTGTCGAAATTGTAAAAACGTAAACTCCATAGAGCGAGAGGAGATCCGAGGGACACAAAACTCGCTAGTGTCTCTCCCTTAGATAAAGGTGAAGCCCCGTGTAGCCAATCTTTAATATATGGAAGAGTATCATTCACCTTCTGTACATCATAGAAATAGTTACTTGTAATAACCGTGCCAAGACTATGGCCAATTACCATTAAAGGTGAATCATGTCCCACTTGTTCACTTAAACGTTCCAATGCTTTAAAATAGGTCTCATGTACTCGTTCATAGTTTTGATAATGGGTATCAGTAGGTTGATAGGCTATCGCATCACCCAAAAACTCAATCATAAATTTTCTTAGTGAGAGAAAGTCAAGTGGTCCACCTTTTTGAACGGCCTCCCACAGTTTCAATTCTTTATCATGGAAGACCTCCCCCCAATAAATTGGAATGAATACAAATTCTTCACCTGTAATCTCTAACCCCTTACTTTTTGCGACTTGCTCAATTTTTTCTTTCAAGCGACAAATGAGGATCTCAGCAAAATCTTCTTTTTGGATGCCCGCACCGTGAATAACGGCTATACCTATTTTCTGCATTTACAGACCCCTCCTCTTAATTTGATTAACATCCCCAATCGAGAAACGATCAAATAAACGACCGCCATAAGGCTCTAAAATCAAATCAGCCATGTGGATGACTTTGCAAAATTCTCCTCTTTGATAGAAGGTTTCAATGCATCTATAAAAGAATTTGTAAAGTGCTCATCATATGATCTTAAAGCTCGATAGATCCATTTAGAGCTACCAATCCATTTTCCATTCGTTCTAAGTACAAACTCATGAAGTCGGTCAGCTAGTGTATTTACAATAAATATTTGTTCATTCCTGTTATTGCTGCCGAGTAAGTCATCAATTAAGTCTGTAATAAAGTATCTCTTTGTATTAATCGTTGCCTTTGTCCATGTAACAGGACCTTTGTCGAGAAGTAATTTTGCTTCTTTTCGAATAGGTGCAAGGATCCCTTCATCTTTAATAATTCTTCCCTCGAATATCATACGTGGCAAAGAGGGAATAGCTCGTTCACAATCCATTTTGAAGTATGCTTGGTAAGAGGACAGGCTATGCGCAAAAATCTCAACTGGCCATCCTTTATAAATGAAGGACTCACGGTAAGATGATTTAAGTTGATTATCAAATATTACAATGTCTAAGTCAGAAGTTGATGTTTCTTCTTTCCGAACGACACTACCGGCTAGTATTGCACCTTGACAATCTCGAAATTCCACATTAATTAAATCTTTTGCAGCTATATAAGAATCCAATCGGTTCATGAGCTCCCCCTCAATATAAATCAAAAGTCTTTTGGTAGTGTAAAATAATCTATTATTGTATTGCCTACAAGCCTTCGACAATAAAGTGTTCTATCCCTTCAAGGATGTATGTATAAACGAAAACATTAAAATGACCCTAGAGAAATTATTTCATCTTGGGTCATTACGTTAGCTATTCCTCTTACCTTGAATTCCTTTCGAGAGATCCAAGAGTCCCCTTCCAACAGATAAACGATCGAATTCCAGTCTTTCAGTATTGTTCATTAAGAGGTTATAGATTTCTCTTTCTGAAAGTCTTCGCTTTAGTTTGGCTTCATACCCTTGGATAAGTAAGGCTGCTGCTCCGGAGACGTGCGGTGTAGCCATAGATGTCCCAGAAGACCTTGCATATTTACTTCCTAAGTATGTCGATGTAATATTCACACCTGGGGCGACTAAATCTATCTCATCATTTGTATTTGTAAAGTCTGCAGGCTTTCTGTCTTCTGTAATAGCTCCAACACAAACGACCTCAGGGTAGTATCCAGGATAGGTACGATCAAAAGAATATGCCTGTCCATCTCCTAGATTTCCTGCTGCACAAACGACTAGGATGTTTTTCGAAACAGCTCTTTTCACAGCTGCGTGTAATCTTGGATCATCAACAGGTCCACCTAATGACATGGATATGACACGTACACGTTCTCGGTTGGGTCCTCTCCAATTAATTGCATAATATATCCCGCGGATTAAACTGTCGTAAGAACTAGCTCCGCTTTCATGAATGACTTTTAGGATTAATAGCTGTGCTTCTGGCGCAACTCCTGCTACCCCAAAGCCATTTAAATTTGCTGCAATAGTTCCAGCCACGTGTGTTCCGTGAAAATGATTATCTGAATAGTTGGAGGGGTCTCCACCATGATCTGCAGTAAAATTTCGTCCACCGATGATTCGGCCACGTAGGTCAGGGTGATCTGGTTGACATCCAGTATCCAATACCGCAACGGTTACCCCTTTTCCTTTGAATCCTAAGTCCCACATCTTTTTTGCGTTGATCATGTGGACCCCGTACGGTATTTCACGTCGAAATCCATTCGTATTAATCATTTGAGACGGAAACAATTGTAGGTCTGCCATCTTCAATCTCCCTTTCACTCAAATCGCATTGCTCTTATACCTATTAGATTCAAGTGAAAGACAAACGGTATGGTGTCTTGTCCATAAAACGTGAAAAAGGGGCTGAATCAAGTTTGATTCAGCCCCGAATAGTTTTGATTCCATTCATCATTTATTATAAATCCTTAGCTAAGCGTAATCCACTAAATTGCCATCTTTTTCCTGGATGAAAGAAATTTCGATAAGTAAGCCTCATATGTGTGGAGTGAGTCGCACAAGAACCACCTCTCAACACCATTTGATTGCACATGAATTTCGCATTATATTCACCGAGTGTACCTTCAAGTGGTTTAGATCTAGGATAAGGTACATATGGACTAGAGGTCCATTCCCAAACATCTCCATACGTTTTATAGAAGTTGGAATCACTATTTTCATATTGATCATTCGGATGGAATAAACTACGATCAGCCATATTACCTTGTAGGCTAGCGTCTTTCATAGCATGCTCCCATTCCGTTTCTGTTGGAAGTCTGAAGCCAGCCCACCGTGCATAAGCATCCGCTTCGTAGAAGCTAATATGTGTGACCGGTTCGTTTTCGTTTACCTTCTGCATGCCTGTTAGGGTAAACGTATACCAGTCTCCTTCATTCTTTTCCCAATAAAGGGGTGACTTCCACTGTTCTTCTTTCACAATAGACCAGCCCTCAGATAGCCAGAACTCTGGCTTTTCATAGCCACCCTCGTTGATAAAGTGAATAAACTCACCATTTGTAACAGGTCTATTCGCGATTGCAAAATCGTCTACCCATGATTTATGGACAGGTCTTTCATTATCAAATGAAAATCCTTTTGCTGAATGTCCTGTTTCAACGATCCCTTCTTCAAAATGAATCCAATCAAAGCGAGGAACTGGATGATAGGATACATTTTTTTGGTCATGATAAGCTGGCCGTAGTGGATTAATGAAGAAGTTATACTTTATATCAGTAATCAATAATTCTTGATGTTGCTGTTCATGATGTAAGCCAATTTCTAGGATCGGTTCTATTTGCTTACATAATTCTTCGCTGCCATCTTCAAGTAAATCACTGATGTGTCCATCAACATATTCTCGGTATTTTATGATTTCATTCACTGACGGTCTTGCGAGCAATCCCCTTGCATGTCTAGGATACGGTTTGCCGTGTGTTTCGTAGTAGGAATTGAATAGGTAATCATATTTATCATTAAACCTATCGTAATGATCCGCATATGGAATTAAGATAAACGTCTCAAAAAACCATGTAGTATGGGCAAGGTGCCATTTTGGAGGACTAACATCTGGAATGGATTGAATGACGAAATCTTCAACCTCTAATGGAGATACAATTTGTTTTGAGAATCCTCGTATTTGCTTGTAACGTTGTAATAACAAGGTATATTTTTGATCCATTACTGACAATTTTGTTCTCCCCTTTTAATCATGTTTTATTAGATCATACTTTTCTTTTCCCTTAGAATGATTCCTGCAAACGATTAATGAATTTTCGTTTCAGGACAGCTATTTCTATCCAAGTTCTAATGGGTTAGTCTTAAGCAAAATGCAATTTATAACCAAGATAAAAGGCTCGACCTGAATAGGTCCAGCCTTTTATTTCTTATCGTTTATTCTTTTTATCTTCTTGTTTTTGAATATCAATAGGTTCGTCTCGTGCAAATTCTTCACGAGCAATTTTTGACCCTTCTGGTGGTCGATTAATTGTACCTTGACGTTTGTGCTCAAAGTTTTTGCCTCTACCCATACTCCAATACCTCCCTTGATTATCCTTTTTCATACTATAAGGATGTCCTGGAAGGTACGAGAATATTAAAAGAATGGGAAGTAAAACAATGTTATCGGTCTATAACCGAATTAGCTTGTTAAAGCTGTATTTTGAGAATTCAATACATACTCATTGACTTCTTTTGCTACTTCTCTACCCTCACGAATTGCCCATACGACCAAGCTTTGACCGCGTCTAGCGTCCCCTGCCGTAAATACGCCATCTACACTCGTCTTGTAAGTGGATTGATCTGTCCAAACCAAACCTCTCTCTGTCTTCCTTAAATCAAAATGCTCTAGAATTTCTTGTTCAGGACCAGTAAATCCAATCGCAATCAAAACGAGCTGAGCATTCCACTCTTTTTCGGTATTAGGTATATTAACAGTGATGGTTTTTCCATCTTTTGTTTCCTTTTTTACTTGAGAGGTTATTAATGATTGAACAGATCCGTTATCAGATGATTTGAATGCCTGTGTCAGCACTTCATACTCACGCGGATCTTTCTTGTATTGTTTATGTGCTTCTTCATATGCGTATTCGAGTGAAAAGGTCATCGGTGTATGCGGCCAAGGATTATCTTCTCCTCGATTTAAAGGAAGTTCTGGATGTTTACCAAACTGAACAATGCTTTTACATTTTTGTCTTAATGCGGTTGCGACACAGTCTGCACCTGTGTCTCCACCACCAATTACGATTACATCCTTACCTTCTGCACTTATATTAGGTTCTGATTTTGAGTGTAATGATTTCGTGGATTCAGTCAAATAATCCATTGCAAAGTGGATCCCTTTACTTTCACGTTCTTCAATTGGAATATCACGCGGTTGCTGTGCACCAGTGCAAAGAACAACAGCATCATAATCACTTAATAGTTGATCTTTACTAATATCCACACCTATCTCTGTATTTAATTGGAATTGTATACCCTCTTCCATTAAAATTTGTATTCTTCTATCAATTGTTTTCTTTTCCAATTTCATATTAGGTATACCGTACATGAGGAGTCCTCCAGGACGATCCTCACGTTCAAAGACGGTAACATAATGGCCTGCCTTATTTAGTTCATCAGCAGCAGTTAACCCTGCTGGACCAGATCCGATTATAGCGATGTGCTTTCCTGTCCGTGTTTTTGGTGGAACCGGTTGAATCCAACCATTGTCAAAACCACGCTCTACAATTTCGTTTTCTATCGACTTAATCGTGACTGGATCATCATTTATGCCTAACACACAAGATCCTTCACACGGTGCAGGACAAACTCTTCCAGTGAACTCAGGAAAATTATTAGTCAATTCCAACCGTTCTAACGCTTGTTTCCATTTTCCTTGGTGAACGAATTCGTTCCATTCCGGTATTAAGTTGTTGATTGGACATCCAATGGATGATTTGTCCCATTCCATACCCGTATGACAAAATGGTGTTCCGCAATCCATGCACCTTTCACCTTGTTGCTTTAGATCTTGGTCCGTTTGTCGTAGTGTATATTCGTTCCAATCATTGATCCTTTCTTTCGGATTTCGCTCTTCATTGCTTTTTCGAGCATATTCTAAGAAACCTTTCGGATTACCCATGATGAGCTCCCTCCTTATTTGGTCAATGTTGTATGGTCACTTGAAGCTTTTTTCATGTCCCTGTCATCATCTTGCTGTAGTTTACGTTTATATTCTTCAGGAATAATTTTGACGAACTGTTTGACGGCTTCCCGCCAGTGATTCAAAATATATTTCGCTTTTGCGCTACCTGTATATTGAACATGCTTGTGAAGCATTTCCTTTATATATTGAATTTCTTCAATATTATCAAGTTCTTCCAGAAGGACCATTTCTCGGTTACATCGGTCCATAACTGTTTTTGGATTCATAGCCCAAATGTAAGAAATGCCACCGGACATACCTGCTGCAAAGTTCTTGCCAATTGATCCTAATATGATCACTCTGCCACCGGTCATATATTCACATCCGTTGTCTCCTACACCTTCCACGACTGCATGTGCGCCACTATTCCGTACTCCAAAACGCTCACCTGCCGCCCCATTGATGAATACTTGACCTGAAGTTGCTCCGAATAACGAAACGTTGCCGATGACGACTTCTTCCATTTTTCGGAAAGTGTTGGACCGTGGAGGTGCGACAATAATTTTCCCTCCAGATAAACCTTTCCCTACATAGTCATTTGCATCACCAAGCACCTTTTGTGTTACACCCTTTGGTAAGAAAGCACCGAAACTTTGTCCGGCTGTGCCGTTGAAAGTTAGTTCAATTGTATCTTCTGGGAGCCCTTTAGCTCCATATTTTTCAGTGATTTCATATCCTAATCGGGTACCTACTGCTCGATCCGTATTACGAATAGGAAGAGTAAGTTTGACAGGTTGTTCATTCATGATACTCTTTTGAACTTTTGGAATAATGTGTGCATGATCTAAATGATTTTCGTTATATTCAGTCCGATAATTTCTGTTCTTGTGCTTCCAACTATGGTCCGTTTGTATGAATAGCGGTGTAAAATCAAGATGTCTTGCTTTCGGGTGATGAATCGCTTGATCATTCAATTTCAAGAAATCCGTCCTACCAATCAATTCATCAAGTGTTCGGACTCCAAGTTGTGCCATCACCTCACGAATTTCTTCAGCAATGAATCTCATGTAGTTGACAACATGTTCGGGCTTACCCATGAATTTCTTTCGAAGCTCAGGGTTTTGTGTCGCAATACCCACTGGACATGTATCTAATTGACAAGCTCTCATCAGGATACAACCGAGTACGACGAGTGGTGCTGTGGAGAAACCAAATTCTTCTGCACCAAATAAAGCGGCTTTCACTACATCTACGCCAGTCATTAATTTGCCATCTGTCTCTAATACAACTTTATCACGTAGGTTATTTAGGATAAGCGTTTGATGGGCTTCCGCTAATCCAAGTTCCCAAGGTAAACCAGCATGTCGGATACTTGTTTTAGGTGATGCACCTGTACCACCTTCGTATCCACTAATAAGTATGACATCTGCTTTTCCTTTCGCAACACCTGCTGCAATTGTTCCAACACCAGTTTTTGCGACCAACTTCACACTAACTCGAGCTTTAGGATTAGCATGTTTCAAATCATAGATGAGTTGAGACAGGTCTTCAATGGAGTAAATATCGTGATGTGGTGGAGGACTAATCAGACCGACGCCTGGCGTAGAGCCGCGAACTTCTGCAATCCAAGGATGTACCTTCTTACCTGGAAGGTGACCTCCTTCACCTGGCTTCGCACCTTGAGCCATTTTGATTTGGATTTCGTCAGCACTCACAAGATAATGGCTATTAACTCCGAATCTTCCAGATGCGACTTGTTTGATTGCACTTTTTCGACTGTCTCCATTCTCATCTCTAATGAAACGATCTGGATCTTCGCCACCTTCACCACTGTTACTTTTACCTCCGATCCGGTTCATTGCAACAGCAAGAATTTCATGCGCTTCTTTACTTAAAGAACCATAAGACATCGCGCCAGTCTTAAATCTCTTCCATAATGATTCCACGGGTTCAACTTCATCCAACGGAATCGGTGTTGTACTTTCTGTATTGAATTCAAATAGGTCCCTTAAATAGGTAACTTCTTCAGTACGAACAAGCTCAGAAAACTTTTTGAATAATTCAGGGTCATTCGTCCGACATGCATGTTGAAGCGTATGAATCGTCTTAGGGTTAAATGAATGATGCTCACCTGTGCTTCTCCATTGCATTGCTCCTCCAGCTTCTAGTGATGGGTTCAATGTGGAATAAGCTTTTTGATGGCGTTTAATCGATTCATCTGCAATCATCTGAAGGTCAATTCCTCCCAATTTAGAGGAGGTGCCACTGAAATATTTTGAAATCACCTTTTCTGAGAGTCCGATTGCTTCAAACGTTTGTGCCCCACGATAACTCTGGATTGTAGAGATCCCCATTTTTGACATGACTTTGACGATTCCAGAAGTGGCAGCATCTCTAAAGCGATCAACAGCTTCCACATAGTCGTAATCCGTTACATGCTCATCGTCTATCAAGCTTTCAATAGTCCGGTATGTGAGATATGGATAGACCATATCAGCTCCGTATCCGATCAGCATGGAGAATTGATGCACGTCTCTCGCTTCAGCTGTCTCTATAATGATGCTTGCCTTTGTCCTCATGCCTTTTCTTACAAGGTAATGATGCAATCCGCTTACCATCAACAAGGATGGAATAGGAATATTATTGTCATTCATGTCTCGATCTGTTAATACGATCAATGAAACACCTTGTCTGATTGCTCTTTCGACCTGTTCGAATACGTTATCTAATGCAGGCTCTAAACTAGCTGTGCCACCTGAAAAACAAGTAGATATTTTTGTTGAACGGAAGTCATTTCTTCCGTTATGAATAATCTCTTCAAACTCTTCTTTCTTCAAAATGGGCGTATATAATCGAATTCGTGTACAATGTTGTGGTCCTTCATCCAACAAGTTTGCTTTAGCACCTATATAGGATGTGGTAGATGTGATTGCCTTTTCTCGAATTGCATCAATCGGTGGGTTCGTGACCTGCGCAAACAGTTGCTTGAAATAATTGAATAGCAATTGAGGCTTTGTAGATAAAACGGCTAAAGGCGTGTCGTTCCCCATTGATCCAATTGGATCTTTCATTTCATTCACCATCGGAAGAATGTTTTTCATTATTTCTTCGTTCGTGTATCCGTGTGCAAGTTGATAAGTCAACATTTCCTTATCGATCATCTTTTCAAACCGCGGACCATCAATATGAGCATGTAATTTAACGAGAGACTCGTTCAACCATTTTCGATATGGGTGTTGAACGGCAACTTTTCGCTTGATTTCATCATTAATAAGGATTTCATTCTTTTCAAGGTCAACAAGGATCATTTCTCCAGGAGCTAAACGCCCTTTTTGGACGACATTTTCTTGATCAATATCCAACACTCCGACCTCAGAAGAGAAGATGATGGTATTCTCGTCTGTTAAATAATACCTCGCAGGGCGCAAACCGTTCCTGTCAATTGAAGCACCAATTTGCTTTCCATTGGTGTATGCAAGAGCAGTTGGGCCGTCCCAAGGTTCCATAATACAACTCATATATTCAAAGCAAGCTCGCTCAGGGTCGGTCATCTGATCGTTGAAATCCCAAGCTTCTGGTACCAATAACATAGCGGTATGTGCGAGAGATCTACCATTCATAACTAGGTACTCAAATGTTTGATCTAGCATACCAGAGTCACTTGCATCCTCTGATACAACAGGAAGGAGATCTTTGTGACGTTTGCCATATACAGTTGATACGGCTGCACTTTCCCGTGTTTTCATCCAATTCACATTACCCGTAATTGTATTGATTTCTCCATTATGCATGAGCATTCTGTTTGGGTGAGCTCGTTCCCACGATGGAAACGTATTTGTACTATATCGAGAATGAACCATTCCAAACATAGATGTCGTAATTGGATTCGCTAAGTCGAGATAAAATTGGTCGAGCTGATATGAGGTGAGCATCCCTTTATAAACAATTGCATCTGGAGAGAGACTTGCAATGTAGAACGGTCCCTCTGCAATATTGTTCAGTGTTACTACTTTCTTCTCAATCAGCCTACGAATCAAGTACAAGGTTTGATTAAACTTTTCTGCAGATTTTATATGGTCAGGTTTTCTAATAAACATTTGTTTTATAAACGGCATTGTCTTTTTCGCATTTGAAGTGATGATTGTATCGTCTACAGGTACTGTTCGCCATCCAATAAATTGATGACCTTCTTTATAAACGATTTCCTCAATCACTTCTTCTATTTGATTACGTAAAGACTCATTTTGAGGTAAAAAAACCATCCCTACAGCATAATCGCCTTGTTTAGGGAGGGTTTCATTCCAAGTCTTACGAAAAAGTCGATCTGGCATTTGTATCATAATGCCTGCGCCGTCTCCAGAATCAGGGTCTGCTCCCTGACCTCCTCTATGTTCAAGTCGGCACAGGATGGTCAATGCATCTTTAATCGTTTTATGAGTAGAAGTACCATCTACTTGTGCAACAAATCCGATTCCACAAGCATCACTTTCATATTTAGGATCATATAACCCTTGTTTCTCTGGTAGTCCTGTCCGTATCATCTCATCACCCCAGCGTTAATATTTATGAAAAGAAAATTAATAAATTCTCCTATGAGCATTCGAAAATTTCTGACAATAGGTTAGTTTTAATGTTATTGGTTTTCTGTTATGCTTTCAATATATAAATTAGATTGAATTGATCTCATTTTGAGATTAAGCGCTTACAAGGGTTGATATGAATGGAATTAAGACAGATTAATTATTTTATTAAAGTGGCAGAAATGGAGCATTTCAGTGATGCAGCTGCAGAATTACATATCGCACAATCTGCAGTAAGTCGACAAATCGCCAACCTTGAAGAAGAGCTTGGGGTCAAGCTTTTTTTCAGAGAAGGTCGTAACATCCGGTTGACTCCAGTAGGTAGGATTTTTCTGGAGCGTGCACAGTTAGCAGTATTAGAGATCGATAAGGCGAAACAAGAAGTTTATGAATATTTGAATCCAGAGACCGGAACAATTAGACTCGGATTTCCTAACAGTCTTGCAGCAAAGACGCTTCCATCTGTCATTTCTGCTTTCAGGAAGGAACATCCTCAAATCGGTTTTCAATTACGTCAAGGGACTGTTCATGAACTAACTACCGCTGTAATCCAAGGTCATATTGATCTGGCATTCGTCTCTCCTGTTCCAGCAAAACAATCAGATGTGAAAGGGCATATCTTCTTTACAGAAAAACTATTAGCTTTATTACCTGAACAACATTCATTAGCTGGCGAGCTACATTTGAGGTTAGGTCAATTAAAGCAGGACCCATTTGTTATGTTCAGACAAGGGTATGTATTACGAGAGCTTGTAACGAGAGCTTGTCAACAGGTAGGGTTTAATCCACGAATTGCTTTTGAAGGTGAAGATGTCGATACGATTAAAGGGCTCGTTTCCGCTGGTCTTGGCGTAAGCTTACTACCAGAAATCAGTTTGCATGAAAGACAAGACCGTGACACCGTCGCTATTGAAGTCATTGAACCGAATGTCAAAAAAACGGTCGGTATTGTCATACCTCAAAATCGAGAACTCGCACCATCCGAGCAAATATTTTTTGAATTCTTGAAAGAGTTTTATGAGAAACTGAATCGATTCGGACAATAAGGTTAAAAAATGCGGTAACAAAGACTAATTGTTTCACAGTAAAAAGGTTTAGAGAAGAACATCTCTAAACCTTTTCCTATAGTTATGGCACGAATAGGGCTCTTTCAATCCGCCATTTCAGCTTTTCTCCACTTTCGCGGTACGAATGCGGTTCTATGCCTCTTGAGTCTTCCAGATGTGTCTGTTGAATAACGATTATAAATGTTGAGTATGTTTATCTTCATTTTTCAGTGGTACTGATGATTTCAATACCTTGTAATGCTTGGGTCGCTAATTTGTCTGCTTCTTTGTTTTCTTTCCTTGAGACCAATAAATACTCAGGTTCAATTCCTAATTTCTTCATTTTGTTTTCAATTCGATCAGCCCAACTTCTCAGAGCATCTTCAAAACATGCCCATTCTTCTCGCATCTGATTAATGACAACTTGTGAATCACCATTAAATTGTACAGGTAGATGATGAACACCCAACTGTTCTAATTCATCTATTGCAAGATAAAGTGCAGCATATTCTGCTTCATTATTTGTATGAAGTTCTTCAATCAACGAGTTTTTTCGTAATCGATATGATTTCCCGTTTTGCTTGTAATAAATACTACAACCTAATCCAGAATGCTTAGTTTCTAAGTCAAAGCCTCCATCAAAGTAAACGATGATGTCATGAGGTTCGGTTTGAATCCCCTTTAAAAATTCTTTCAGTTCCTTTACAGACCAAGTGCCCTCTCGGTGGTCGACAAACTTGATACTCTTTACACGCCCGGTCTTTTCTAAGTCTTCTGAGATGAGAATGGCATCTTCTGCATCTATCATCTCAGAATTGAAAGATGTTTTCATGCCTTTTGGTGTTTTATAGATTAATTCAATTCTTACCTTCATATATTTACCTCCATTTAATAACGGACACGGATACAAGTATGTAATAGCTGTCTATTGGCGATAATGTTGATAAAAAAAGGTGATATCGATGGAGTTATACCGCATTTTCTATACTTATCGGACGAGAGACCTGAATTTTATTACAATAACGGGTATGGATATGACCAATCGTAAGTTATTTTCCGTTCTAATCTATTCTCCAAATGATACAATTGATTTAGATCATCCACTAACCCCAAGCCTACCTGAACATTTACGTACTCTCCTTCAAAATGAAGCATCAAAAATTAATGTAGGACATTATGACTTATCCAGTTGGGAAACAAATGTCTTACATTAATCCAATCTATTACTCATATACCTCTTGAGACCGATAGATAGGATAAAGACGATGAACAGTAGAGCAAGAACAATGATCATTTCTTTCATATTAACAGATACAAGTGAGCTGCCAATGTAATTAAGACCGACTGTGCCTGGAATCATACCGACAGAGGTTGCAAGGATATAAGGTTTATAACGGATGGATGTCAAACCTGAAGAGTAACTAACAATGTCAAAATTCAATAGCGGAACTAACCTCAATATGAGTACATACTGGAATCCCTTTTGGTCAATTTTCTGTGTTAAGGCTTGGAAACGTTCTCGACTTTCGATTTTCAATAAATCACCGTATTTTCGCGAGATATAAAACGATATAGATGCCCCAATTAAACCACCGATAATGGTTAAAAGTGTGCCAAATATCGGACCAAATGCTAACCCTCCGGCAACTGTCAAAATGAGAAACGGAAATAGGATCACCGGTCGTAAAGAACAAAATACGACATACATTAACGGTGAAAATATGCCAAAAGATATAAACCAGTTTCTTAATTGTTCTGGATCATGATTAACCTTGTTTCCAATCAAAATTAAAAATAGAATCATAGCAGCCATTGCACTATATTTTAATGTGTGTAATACCCATCTCATGCACAACAGCCCTTTCTCATTACGTGTTGTTCCCAAAGTACTGTACAAAAATATTCTCTAGGGTTATGTAATGTCGAAAAGGCTAGAAAGATTATGAATGATTGATTACCCTTTGTCCTTAGATAGCTTAATTAAAGATCTGACTTTCTTATGGATGTCTCGTTCAGTTAATGATTTTTCAGATTGTTTACTTTCGAGTTCACCAATTTTCATAAAAATTTTCTTGTCTGGTGATATTGTGACATCCATTTCCGGGTATGCCGCATCCAATTTCTTTTGAACTTTATGCTGGATCTCTTCTATTCTAAAACGATCCATTGTTGTTATTTTAATCGCTACCAATAGTTGATCTTTAGAATGAATGAGTTTGACATCATCCACACCATTCACCTTTTTTATTTCTTCATGAATGGATGAGGATTCTTGTACAGAAAGCTCCTTCGTCGATATAGTATTCTTCATATCTGATGATTGTTCCTCTTTACATCCTCCAAGTACGATGATCATTATTATCGCAGGAACGAGAAACATTTTCTTCACTTGTATCATATAAAATCTGTCCTTTCATGTTCATTCGATACAACCTCGTTTTCCTTTATTGTTTCAAACTGATGGAAAATCATACTTCTGGTTCTCTATCCTGTTATTACCTCTATTACATTCCATGGAGGAAGAGAACAATAAGGACGATGTATAAGGTTTAGGGTTGTAAAGGAGAAATGGATATGGAGATGATTAGGGGTTATGCATTATCCATCTGGCATACATTAGATCCCGTTTATTATCTATTTACACGGTTAACATACTTAGGTATGAATGAGGACTCTTCGGACTGCGTTTTCCGAGTAAGGTTAACACGATATAAAGGTCGGACAGTCATATTAAAGGATGGAACAGAAATTAAGAAAAATGATTTACTCGTGAAAATACACCTTCATAATGTCAAGCTGATTAAAGATCTTCATCATATCGATAACGATTTTAAAAAGGTCGTCTGTCTATTTCAGAAAATAAAGACATCATTACCACATGTTGCAAAGTATTTGGAAAAACATAAAGATTGTAATGAAATCAAGGGGATTGTAGGGATTACTCTATTAGAGAGAGGATGTCAAAAGCTTGGTTTTGAGCCTTTTATCATTCAAAACAAATGGTATCGGATCTTTAAGCTGAGTTCACTCATACCTATTGCAATTCTTTCAAGCAATAAAGAGAAACAATTCTTCACCTTAAAACCACATTATTTAATGATGTCAAAAACGCAATTGTTCAATCGCTACCAATCAAATATAAACAAGTAACCAGTATTTACCGGTTACAATCACCAATCCATTTCCTATAATTGTTATAGGAGGGGATTGGTTTGTTCGTTACTGCATTATTCGTTATCTTACTTTCGATATTTATATGGAAAGCCTATAACAACACGAAAAACATACAGCTTGAAAGGATAACGATTAACAACGGGAAAAAACAATGTTGTAATACCTTAAACGTACTTCAAATTTCCGATATGCACTTAGAAAACATATCCATAAGTCCTGAAGAGTTATATGATCAACTGAAGGATGAAGACATTGATTTAATTGCACTAACTGGAGACTACTTAGATCGCAAACGAACATTAAAGAAACTCCCCGCATATCTTGAAGTCTTTAAACAACTGAAACCTACATTAGGTTGTTTTGCTGTTTTTGGTAATCATGATTACGTTTTAAAAGAGCCGTACTTTGCGCATTTAGAAAAAACGTTGAATGAATTTGGTGTACGAACGTTTAGAAATGAGCATACACAAATTGTAATGCATGGATTAATGATAAATATTATCGGCATAGATGATTATAGTACGGGTAGGAGTCGTTTGTCAGATAGTTATCATGCATTGAATGAAGCTGATTTTAATCTTGTCCTTACTCATGACCCTAACATTATTTTGAACATGAAGGATCATCCTTTTGATTATTTACTTTCCGGTCACTTCCATAATGGACAAATTCATTGGCCAAAGCCTTATCACTTGATAAAAATGGGGAAATTAGCAAGAATGAGAATGGTCCAAGGCTTACATTATATGTATGGAAAACCTTTCTATATTAGCGAGGGTTTAGGTCAAACTGGTATAAACATACGTGTAGGTTCAAGACCAGAAATCACGATCCACAAACTCTCTTTATCAAAAGAAAAAACGCAAACAGAATCAGCATCGTAGCTCCTTTTTAAGAGCTGAAAAAGGGTTGATAAAACTACTTTTTCAGCTCTTTCTTACGGTTAAGTATGGGAATGTGAAATTTAATGCCTTCTTTCTTACTAAAGGAACATATCCGCATTTTAAGAGTGCTTTAGTTATGATTAGATACCCCTCTTTGTTTGGGTGAAGCCTGTCGATGGACAAAACTGAACGACCACCCTTTTCAAAACCTTCATATATTTCAACAACCTTTAATTGATCACTCTCAAAATTTTTCAGTCTATCATTAAACAATCGTATCCATTTATGACTAAAATTTAAGTGCGAATAAGGGTTATAAAGACCAACTACCCTAATCAAGTATTTACTTTCACCCTGTTTTAAAGAATGAATTTCATTGATCATGCTAGAAATGTTTTTCATACTTAACAATACGGCTTCTCTGATGATTCCCTCGTCCTTTGTTCTCATGTACTTTTTCACTATTTTCTTGAGGTCATTACCCCCAGCGGTGATTGAAATAACATCAGCATCTTTTATGGCTTGACGAACCTTTTTCTTTTTGAAGTAATCCAATATACGGTTTGTCTTAGCTCCATTTCTTGCAAAGACATGTACATTTACACTACAATCAAAATCCTCTTCTAATGAATTGGTATACATTGAAACAAAATTCGTTTGACGACTCGTACCGATACCAATTGTTAATGAATCACCTATCGCAACGTATGTTAATTTCTTTTTCTCCATTGTTTTTCACCCACATCATCTTCATACATAATACGTTATGTCCAAATTCAACTACTGGTATGGACAACGGTGTATGGAATTGGAAAATAGGTGTTCATGTATACGCGCTTTGTGTTTTCGGCATTTTAAAGTTATGATAGATATGGATATTTACTTAGGAGGTACGACATGGAATACGAATCTCAACAATTTTTGAAGAATTTATTATCTACCCCTTCCCCATCGGGTTTTGAGATGGGCATTCAAAGGAAGTGGATTGATTATGTTCAGTCCTTTGCAGACAAGGTTGAAACAGATAATATCGGAAACGCATATGGAGTTATTAATCCAGATGCTCCATTTAAAGTATTACTCGCAGGTCATTGTGATGAAATCGGGTTTATGATTACTCGAATAGATGATGATGGATTTCTTCACTTCACTAAATTAGGTGGTATCAGCCATAAACCAGCGATCGGCATGAAGGTTGAAATATTAGGATACAAGCAAACCATTACAGGTGTCGTCGGTGTAAATGCCGAACATCATGGTGGCATTAAGGATGAATATAATTTTGAAGATCTATACATAGATTGTGGTGCAACGAGTAAGGAAGAAATGGAACAATTCGTACAAATTGGTGATCTTGCCATTTATAGAAGAAATTTAGAATTCTTGATGAATAATCGAATTAGTGGACGTGGACTTGATAATCGAACGGGTGCATATATCGTTGCAGAAGTACTGCGTAGGGTTTCCAAAAAGAATCCTAAAGTTGGCGTATATTCAGTAAGTACGGTCAATGAAGAAACAAACATGGGTGGCGCATATTTTGCAGCCTCACAAGTTGAACCTGATTTCGCCTTAGCGGTTGATGTGACTTTTGCTACCGATTATCCAGGTGTTAATAAAGCAAAGCATGGAGATATACGTTTAGACGGAGGTCCTGTACTTGCTAAGGGTGCACCTATCCATTTGAAGATTAACAACCTTCTCGAGGAAACAGCTAGAAAGCATAAAATAAATATTCAATATGAATTGACCCCACGAGTAACAGGTACAGATGCAGACAGAATGAGATTAACAGGGAAAGGTGTTCCTGTTTCACTTGTTTCCTTACCTCTTCGCTATATGCATTCCCCTGTTGAAACTGCTAGTTTACAGGATATTGAAGATGAAATTACGCTTATAACAGAGTTAATCCTCTCACTTGATGGAACTGAAAACTTAAAACCAGTTGAATAATGATAGAAAGAGGCAGATTAAACATTATGTTTAATCTGCCTCTTTTAGTTTGTTATTGATTAATGTAGCAATTTCTTTGAAAAAGAGATCACTGTGTCCGACAAATTCAGAACGTGTTATGCTTCTGTTTACCGGAATAAATTGATCCTTTCCGTTCACTTCAAACCCTTGTACTTCTAAACGACTGAACTTATCAAAGCAGAAAGAATAGAAGCTATTGAAATCTGCCTTAACCATCCCCTTCACTTCACTTTTTTGAAGCTTGAAATGCTCGATATTTTCCGTTGGTCTATGCAAATATGTATGTGCAAACTCTTTATCAATCAATTCCCCATTCGAAACTTGATAACGGACGATCCCTAGTTTTTCAAGATCATGGATGCAAACGTTGATTCCTAATTCCTCTTGAATCTCTCTTATCCCATCTTCAACAGTCTCATTTTCGAGAATATGGCCGGCTGCAGTGATATCGACGAGACCTGGATAATCCGTTTTGTCATCACTTCGAATCTGAAAGTATATATAATTCTGTTCCTCTTCCTTGCAGACTAACCAATAATGGAAAGTATCATGCCATAAGCCTCGTCGGTGAACTTCAGACCTAGAAGCAATCCCTTTTGGCATGTGTGACTCATCATAAATGCTTAACCACTCACTCAACAAATGTGCCCCTTTCTAGGCTTTCTTTTGATAAGGGATGTGGATGGTTACTGTCGTCCCTAAGCCTTCTTTACTTTCGAAGCGTACGGTTCCTTTATGGTTGGAAATAATTCTTTCGCTAATCATTAATCCTAGACCCGTTCCTTTTTCTTTAGTAGTAAAGAAAGGTGTGCCGATTTTGTTTAAATGATCTTCTTTAATTCCACTACCATTATCCTTAATTTTTATTTCAACCATATCAAGCTTTGTAGAAACGGATATGTCAATTTGCCCTCCCGTAGAACAAGCTTCTATTGCATTCTTAATATAATTTAAGAAAACCTGTTTTAATTGGTTACTATCACCATAGATTTTTGGAATCTCTTCATCTATTTCCAAAGAGAGCTCCACATTTTCCATAATTGCTTGACTATCTACTAATGCTAATAAGTGATTAAAGAGTTCGTTAATCTCTGTTTCTTTGAAATTAGAGGATTGTGGCTTAGCAAGAAGCAGAAATTCACTGACGATAAGATTGATTCTCTCAACTTCAGACAACATTAATTCATAATAGTTTCTAGAAAGCTCATCTCCATTAGAATAGAAAAATTGCAAGAAGCCTTTTAATGAGGTTAATGGGTTACGAATTTCATGCGCAATACTTGCAGCGAGCTGACCGATAATTGCCAGTTTGTCAGAGTTACGCAGAAGTTCTTCAGTGTTCTTTCTCTCAGATAAATCACGTATAACCATCACTACAGAAGTTACATTATGATTTTGATCCAGTACAGGCATACACCTTGCTTCTAATGGTATCCACTCCCCACTTGCATGTTGTTCACGAAATTCGATATTTAGTGGTTGTTTTGTGGTTAACATCTCTTCGTATAAAGCATTTAAATGGTGATGATCTAAAGGATGAACAAACTGAAACCCATCACCATATTGATACTTGTCTGTATCCCTGCCGAGCATCCAAGTATGAGATGGTGATGTGTATGTAATGGTATTATTTAAATCTAGCACTCGAATTAGGTCGGCTGTATTTTCAGCGATTAAACGGTATTTCGCCTCTCGATCTCTCAATTCATTTTCAGCATTTTTCCGCTCAGTAATGTCCCTTAAAATATTGGCCATCGCAATCATGTTCCCCTCAAAGTCATACAGTGGAGAGTATGTAATGGCTACATCAATTAATTTTCCATCTTTACGTTTACGGATCGTCTCATATTCTACAACTGACTTCCCAGATTTTACTTTCCTTTGAAGAAATTCAACTTCATCTCTATAGGATTCGTCAGGAATCGTAATAACTTTGTTCCCGAGAAGCTCCTCTCTTGAGTAAAGAAATATGTCTTCCGTAGCTCTATTTAATTTGATAATATTACCATCCAAATCAAATAATCCAATCGCATCAGTAGAATGATTCATAAATGATTCCCAATAAGCATTTTCAGACCTCATATGATCCACTTCACGCGTTTCGATCGTCCTATCCTTCATTTGGATGAATCGACCTATGATTTCGCTATCGATTATGATAGGAATGCTTGTCATTTCTAGCGTTATGTACAATTCTTCGGTATCCAATTTCCCCTTAAACATATGTGGTTTGGAAGAAGAAAGACAATCAAAGAATAATGTTTCGTCATCGATCTCAATCCATAAATTGATAGCTGTATGTAAATACTGATTTTCCTTCATTTTAAACATTGATTTTGCAGCATCATTTATTTTAAGAATCATGCCATCTAAATTAATTGCCCAAATTGCGTCACAATTGTAATCAAACAAGGATTTATACATGTCTGAGTTTAATAAATCCTTTATTGAAGAATTGTTCGAGGCTTTATATTTTTTGTTTGAATACATACTTTTACCTCACACAAATTTATTTACTCTGTATCATAGTTTGACAAAATCTTCTCATTACCTTCTAGCAAATGCAAAAAAATTACCTATCTGAACGAAATAACATGTTTTTTGTCGAAATATCGATACGGTTCCCCCTTACGTTTAAGAACAAGTAGAATGTGGAATTTAACTAATAATCTTACAATGATTAGAGGGGATGATTATGAAACAACGAAATACTTATTTTGTTTCACCTAAAGGCGATATTTTTCGTATGGAAGCCGATGCTCAACTTCAATTGTTTGAAATCAATGCAACCGATGATGAATTAAACCAATTTAAAGTTGCGGTAGAGTCGTACAATTCTTCTGAAGACGTGGAAAAAGAAGATTTTTGGAACTTAACGCATTTTAATGAAGCAGCTGTAGATGTGGACCGGAACATCACCTATACGAAATTACTCGAAATTTACAAGTGGATTTACACACTAGGTACTTCATATACAAAGAAGGAAATTGAGAAGATGAATATACTTCCTAAACTAAGCGAAAAACCACAATTAAAATAGGAAAATAATAGCAGAGCTCCATTGGATGAGTAGTGCCCAATGAGCTCTGCCTTTTTGTGTAACTAATACATTTAAATTATGATCGTTCCCATGGTTTTTCAGTTCCAAAATTTCGTGAGAGTTGCTTACTCTCATCTCTTCGTTTCCTTCTTCTTTCAGCACGTTTAGGCGCACCATCAAACAGCCATTTCTCTTCTTCAGATTCAGCAATCACACTTGGAACAGGAGCTGGTTTACCTTGATCATCAATCGCGACAAACGTTAAAAAAGACAAGGCGCATAATTTTCGTTCTCCAGTGAGTAGATTTTCTGAAATTACTTTGACGAACACTTCCATCGATGTCCTGTGAGTCCAAGAAACAAATGCTTCTAAACAAACAGAATATCCTTCTTTTATCGGATGTAGGAAGTCAACAGAGTCACTTGATGCGGTTACGACATGTTGTCTTGCATGTCGAGTTGCCGCAATTGCAGCAACATCATCAATATAAGCCATCAGTTTACCACCAAATAAAGTCCCATGCGTATTTGTATCTGGAGGAAGCACATGACTGCTCTTTACCGTCCTTGATTCTCTTACACTTTTTGCTTTTACCGTCATTACTACTTACTCCTTATATCGCTATTTTAGATTATCATTTACGCGGATATGATATATCATACATGGTTTGGAAGCAAGTAATTGCAATTCATTAGTACGTGAGTGACCCTGCAATGGTTAGTCCAAGAGCTATTGAAACAAATAATAGAAAGAGACCTACTGCTTGATTGTCTTCATCAATGGCTTGTGTAATGTGGAATTTAGGTGTCATCCACTCTACGATATAAAAAGCAAGAATTTGCACGATGATCGCTACAGCACCCCAAACGATCATGTCATAAAGACTGATTGAATTCGCGATAGATGAATAAAGGACGATTGAAAGGCCGATTATTTTTCCACCTAGTGCGTATGCGGCGGCTTTGTTCCCCTCTGCAATTAATTTGAATTCCTTATTTTTGGTTGTCATTTCAAATAAGAAGATCCCCACAATTAATAAACAAAGACCGACTCCAAAGTAAGCTAAAAAATTTAGTATTAGTTCCATTTGTCTTCTACTCCCTTTCTATTTTACATTGTACATACCTACGGGTAAAAAGTATGCTTGATTGTCCGTGATTTGATTTCCTGCACGTAGTCCGATTGCGCTTGCTTCACCTTTAATGAGGAAACTCCCAATCAAAAGATGAGCATCCACTTGCCCTTTACACGTATTTATGGTCGTTGTTGGTAGGCTCACATATTTTTGATATACAGGTATGGACTCTTTGTACGTTTTGTTTTGATCTGCATTGACCATCTTTCCATCGGCATCATATACTTCAACAGTGTCTCCTTCTCTACCGAAGCTCGGCTTTTTTACGAAAGGAACTGACTGTTCCAGAAAGGGCTCTGCATCTAGATAAGTAGGTAAAAAATAGGTATCAATCCATTGATGTTCTTCCTTTGTATAAAAAGTACTTCCTTCTTCATGCAGTCCCCAAATGACAGCTTGCACAGCTTTAGATTGGAGTAAGAATGCAGATAGAGGATTAAAACATATGATGCTTTTTTCATGAATGAGCTTCATCAATTCAACACCAACATACTCTTCAGTATCTGGGTCCTTATCGTTAACCAAATGTTCCAAAGGATATGTCTGACGGTATAGGACATCAACTGGTTCTCCAAGATCGTCGAGGAGAATACTTCTTCCATCTTCCTTACATAATTGCAATTGGTCTAGAGGTACATATCTTGCATTTAATCCACTGATCTCCATTAAATATCTTGTTGTTAGCCGATCTTCTTCATGATCGCCATGGGATGTGAAGATGATATTTGCATTCATAGGCTTTTGAAGAGATTGAAGGCTCTTCTGAACTGTTGTATGTATGGTTTCAGCTAGCTTGTTTTCAAAACCTTCGTTCGGATCATCATAATTAAAATGATTGGCAACTTGCCCGTTAACATGGAATACTTCTTTTTCAAAAGTTGGTGTATCTGCATTTACTTCCAATACTTTTAATCCTTCGGGTGTTTTTACCAAATCAACTCTTGAAATCAGCATTTCGGCAGCTAGACTTTTCGTTCTGATATATGGAAGTACAGCTTGTGGTATATCCAATTGAAGGAGAATCTCATCACTTAATTCTCTTAATATTGACGCTGTTTTGATATAAACTTGTCCTACGATTTCTGTTGCAACCCTAATTTCGTGAATTTCTTCCTCAGACATAGAATAGCAATCGAATAGTGCATATTCATCCCCATCTAAATCATGCCAAAAGTCTTTAACCTCTTTATAAAACTTATCTCTTCTCGTTGAATGTTGAAGTTGATCAAACACGATTAACCCCCAAATCCACCTTTAGACCCTGAGCCAAAGCCCCCTTTGAAGCTTTTGCTAGATCTATATTTCTTATAGGCTGAGCTTTTTTTTAATTTACTTTTTGTCATATAATAAGCGCCTGCATAGAACAAGTAACCGTTGTAATCAGAGTCAAAATCCTCACACTCATAAACACCATCTTCAGCTTCCCATTCCCATTCATCACAGTTGGGATCGTCTGGTTCAGGTGGTAGGCTTTGCTGGTTGCCGCATCCCGTCATAGAAGTTGCAACAACAGTAGATAACACACCTGTCATTAATTTTTTTGTCTTTGTTCCTTTCATCAATTTCCCTCCTCTTATATAATCATTATATCTAATAAATATGGTGGTGGTAATAATTGAGCACTCTTACTAACCGGTTAGAATATCGTTTGTTTGATGAGAGAAATGGATTCCCAGCTTTATATCATTATGAAGACCTCAGCTTTGGAGAGCTATTCTCAAGACGGTTATGCGATTTCTACGTTAAGAAGAATCAAATTTACACAAAGACTTCAACTTCATATGAATCGAATCTGTTCGTCATATACTTGTCCATTGATACAAAGGAAGAAATATTTGATGAAGCACCTACTTATGAATTCGTAACATTAGAAATACGTGAATGGAAACAATATGTCGATTCACCGATTCTACAAACAGTTGAGTGTCAAAATCATGAGGAAGTACTCGCATATATTAGCTCAGACTATGTACAATTGACAGATACCGAATATGAAAGAGTCGCTACAGAAATAGATGAAGATCGACGAGCTTATGTCATGTATGTTAAACCATCTTCACTGTAGTTTACGATTCATTTTCAAAAAAGATTCAATTTAATTCAATTGGTATACATATTCAAGTTCAGAATATCCATGAACGCCAATCGATTCTAATGTAATTCGATCAACAAGTAGACTCAAATTTGGGATGAGCTGTGCAACTTTTTTTTGCACAGCTTTTGCCTGTTCAATATGATTAAAGCGTCCAATAGTGACATGAGGAATGAATGTGTGTTCTTCGGACTTGTATGTTCTCAATGGTCCTGAATAAAGGGATCGATTTAATTGTTCAATTTGTTCCTTCCCATCTCGAACAAGCAAGAATAAACAACCGTCATCCGCAACTTTTAATCCTTCCAAGCGAATGGAGAATGATTCATAACCTTGTAAACAAGAATGCATATGTTCAATACACGCCTCCAGGGTGAGGTCACTCCGAAAAGGGAAAACAAGTGTAATATGAGGCGGTATTTTATGAAACAAATCATCGTACTTGGAACGTATCATTTCAACACATTCAAGATTACTTCGTTTCAAGAAAATCGAAATCGCTCTCGTCTTGTTCATTGTAACGTCCCACTCCTCTTACCTATTCTTATTAAACGTTGTATTAGAAATTTTGCTATCTAGTACGGTACGTGAAATTTTATTGCGTGATGACTTTTATTTTCACACCTTTTAGAGATCGTTGTTTCGCTTTCGCATTCATATCCTTTACGTCTTGGGAAAGTTCGCTTACATGCATGCTTTCATTATCTATGAGTACCTCTGGGTCAATTAATCTCAACTTTTTTTTCACCTGGATATCATAATCGTCCTGTGTTTCAATTACTTTTACTGGTGAAGAAAGTTGCTTTATATTTGTTCTAATTTCATGGTCTGTTGAGACTTGTATTTTACTTAGTAATTGTTCGTCCGTTAATAGAAAATCATCTTTCGTTATGACTGATTTCTGAATAGCGAGCTTCAATATCTCTGCCATTACATGATTGCTATAAATATTTAATGGGTGTAAAAAGAAGTCCAACACTTCTCGATAATACTGTTTAACAAACCATTCTGCTGCACTTTGTTTATTTAGATGGATTCTCCCCTTGTACAAAACCATACTTTTCAAAAATTTTTCTACCTCTAATTTCGAAATTTCACCATATCCATAGAGATCCCTCAACGTATAATCGATCCGATCCGCGCACAAGCGTGGAGCAGATTGTTCAAGTATCATCCATTTTGACTCATCCAAAACGGAGTGTAGGTTATATTGATAGTTTTTCAAAATGGAAGGGATGTCCGAATTCAGGATCATTTGCTCTTTGATCTGTTCATGATAATCTTCATTCACTTCACCTAACGCATCATCTACAACATGAGAGAATGCTGTGTGAGAGACATCGTGTAAAAGGCCGGCAATTTGTTCCTCTACAGTACCGCCTAGTGTTCTAATTAAACACATGACACCTATTGAATGGTCGTATCTTGTGTTGTTCCATTTTGAATTCATCAAATAGCTAGCACCATTTTGATGAACATGCTTTAAGCGTTGAACAGCGTCCGATAGAATTAAGTCTGACAAAACGGGCTCTACTTCAAATGTTCCGTATAAACGATCTTCTATGTACATATAAGACTCCTTTACAAGTTCAGAAAAAGAATTGTGTCTGACTAAATTGCATATTGTCAGACACAATAGATTTCATATCGTTATGCGTTCGATTTACGATCATAAATCATGAAGTAATAATCATATGGGTTCTTTTCATCTTTAATCCCTTTTTCTTTGGACTTGAGTATCCAATTTGAATCATCAAGTTCCGGGAAGAAAGTATCACCCTCAAATTCTTCATCTATATACGTCATGTAGATGCGGTCCGTTTGATCTAATACTTGTTTAAAAATCTGAGTTCCACCAATGACTACTTTTTCATCCCCACTTTGTTGTAAAGCTTCCTCTATTGAGTGGGTAACTACACAGCCTTCAGCTTCGTAGGATTGATCTGTTGTTACAATTACATTTTTACGATTTGGTAAAGGTTTTCCGATTGATTCATACGTTTTGCGTCCCATGATGATTGTATGTCCTGTTGAGACCTTTTTGAACCACTTTAAATCTTCAGGTAAATGCCATGGAAGATCATTATCTTTCCCGATTACTCGGTTACTCCCCATCGCAAACAATAGTGAAATCATACAGATACGGCTCCTTTAATGTGTGGATGTGGATTGTAATTTTCTAATGTGAAATCCTCGAATTTGAAATCAAAGATTGATTTTACTTCTGGATTTATTTTCATAGTTGGTAACTCTCTCGTGTCTCTAGTAAGCTGCAAGTTGACTTGTTCAATGTGATTTAGATAAATGTGTGCGTCACCAAATGTATGGACAAACTCACCAGGCTCAAGATCACAAACTTGCGCAATCATCATCGTGAGAAGTGCATAGGATGCGATGTTGAAAGGTACTCCTAGAAATGTGTCAGCAGACATGATATTCAATTATGCTCGCTACGCATAACCCGTTCTCTTATGAACTGCTGCATGTCACCATGCAGATTAGACTATATCATCATCCTAATAACAGGATGCTCTACGTTTCAGGTGTCAACCGCTTACACCTTACGAGCATAAAGCTCTAGTCGTTCGGCATTACTTCCTTGTCTCTGGAAGTTTAGCACGGGATTGTCTCCATAGAGAGTTTCCCCGTTTAGTAGAGTTTTCGATACAGATTACTCTGTAAAGGCGCTCATATGTTAACGCTGATACAACTGACACGATAACTTACCGTCGTTTACATAGAACTGGAAGAGGCAATGACAAGGTGTGAGTGCCATTTCATCTAGTTCCCCTGCATTCCATGCATTGACAACCAGTCTTCTTGAGTCAGGATTCTTCTTAATTTCTTCGACAACTCTCGTAATCTGATCAACTGTCCCGCCATCTGGTTTTGACCAAGAACGCCATTGTTTTCCGTAGACAGGTCCTAAATCTCCCTTTTCATCTGCCCATTCATTCCAAATACGGACGCCATGATCTTGAAGATATTTCACGTTCGTATCTCCATTTAGAAACCAAAGCAACTCATGAATGATAGATTTTAGATGCAACTTCTTGGTTGTAATCATCGGGAAGCCTTTTTGTAGATCGAACCTCATTTGATAACCGAAAACACTCACTGTTCCAGTTCCTGTTCGATCATCCTTCTTTGTGCCATTTTCTAGTATGTGACGGCACAAATCTAAGTATTGTTCCATGATATCCCTCTCTTCTATTCTCTTTTTCTTTCCTGTACCAATTATAGCATTATGGATTTAATGCTTACAGGATGAAAATCGAGATCACATACAAAAAGCAACCTGATTTCAGGTTGCTTAGCTCATCCAATTCGGAGGTGTATTTCGATCCCAATATATACTTCCTAGTTCATGATGGCTTTCAAAGTTATCACTTGCTTCATGATAATGGAACGAGAACCAATGACCTTGGCCGGGAGGATTCTCTCTTCGTACATGCAATCTGAAAACATCTTTCATGGTCATAGCATTTGAAATATGAAAAATCTTCTCACTTTTCCCTTTTGAAGGCTGTTCAGAAATGTTTAAGTTCCTCATTTCTTCAACGTTCAGCTGGTTACTTAGTTGGATGATCGTTTCTTCAATTTTCGGTAAAATAACCGTCCTAAATTCTTCACCGCGCTTTGCTTCAATCCGCTCACCAAACTTTTCTTTTGTCTGTTCGGTCGCTTGGTGTAATGTGTATGTGATGAATGCATCTTGTAATTCTGCTGGATCTTCATATGTAGCAGCAACCTCTTGCCATGTTCTATTTGGGAGGTCACTTTCAGAACTATCGTTTGTTGAACTTGATATGTCTACGAAATCATTATTTGTAACTGTAGCAGTGGATTCCGTTGATGATCGTTCATCACTTTCCGCTAGCAGATGAGGCGGTGGTGATACGGTCCCCAATGTAAATACGGTAATTAAAATGACGAGCGTTTTTCTTAACCAGTTTGGCATTTTCATTCAACCTCAGTCTGTTAAAAGATTCGTATATTTATTATCTCATAAGCTAAAGAAGATAAATGTGAGAATAATGTGAAGATTAACTCCACTTATGTTTTATTCGCTACGAATCAGTTACTTCCTGCATTGACTTTCTCATCTTTCCAATAATATTCAGCAAAAACCTCGGCGAATGCTTCCATTGATCGTTGAATTTCTTCGAGGTTGTTGTCGACACCGCCGACCTCCATGAGTGCAGCTCGGTCAGACAGATCTTGGTTGTATAACCCGTTACCTTCACTCTTACTTTTTAGTAATACACCTCGGCTTAATCCAGGAAATTTTTGATTAAGCAACTTGTGTAATTCTTCTGCAAGTTGTGCGTTTTTTTCAAAGTTTGGGTTGGCTTCTCCAATTACAAACATTAACTTAGCATAACTTTTCCCATTAATCTTTGCTGTTGTCTTTTCTCTTCTTAAAGAGTCTCGATGGAGATCAAATGAAAAGGTAATATCTGTGTTATTAGAAACGGCTGCTTTTACTGTTTCTCTCGATAATTGGTAAGCATTCCCATGTTGCCAACCTCGGCTTAATAATTTTTCACCAGTATTGGTTCGATCTTGTAGTGTTCCAATCCCTCTTTGTTCAAACTCATTTGCCAGGATTTCCCCAACCCTGATCATATTCGCTTTCGGGTTTGAGGAATTCGCATCATTGGGAACTTTTGCACCTTTTAAAAGTGGTATAAAGGATTCGTATGAATGAGATTGATAGACATATACCACTTTGCGACCATTTGTCGTCATATTTGGTTTAGGCTTATCTTTTGAATCAACAACTTTTAATTTTTCCTCAGCAACTTCCCGTTCTTTCAACAACACATCAAGTGGGGGTGCGGATTCAATTGGTAAGGTTGTATAGTCGGTTCCTTCTCCTGCAACTAAAATTTCAGTGTCGAATATCGCAAACCCAGGTAGTTCTCTGCCTAGTAGAGAACGAATGTCCCCTGGTTTAATGTTCGTTGCTAGTTCAAAGGATAGCCTTTGGATGGAAGGTGGCTCATATGAACTCGGAAGTCCTTGTTGGAAATATGGATTAACCGTTCCCATGAAAGTAACTAATTGTTCCGTTGAAAAGATGTTTAATGTTCCTTTCAAAGAACTTGATTGGAATCGCTTTTCAAAAAAGGATGAGGCAAGAATTGAAACAGTCACAAACAAAATTAACACAATCGATGCATATATACTTGCTCTCTTGAACAACGTTTCTTTCTTTGACTTCTTCAAATGATAGATCAATCGATTGTGTTTCATGTATACCCATCCTTTCGCGTTGCTTTATACCTCTATTCCTATGTACAAGCTAACGAAATTAGAAGTATCAATTTTACAACCGAATGGATTTTAATAGAATAGGCAAAACCGCGTCATCACTGATACGACGCGGTTTGATAGATTTACTTTTCGTATTCATTTAATAGAATTTCAAGCCTTTGATAGGAGGCTTTAGCATATTCACTGTCGTCTTCGACTAAAGCTTTCATTTGTCTTTGAATAGATTCCAATAATGAATGTCGATATTCTGGGATTTCACCATCATATCCCTTCATACTCGTCAAAGGTACGAGTGCTTTTTCTGTGTATGCGAGTGCCTTTCGTTCATGAAACAATTGAACATTGACTTGATTTGGCGCATGTAGATCTCCTTGCTTAGGATGTGTGAGTACTGCTAATACCTTTACAACCGCCTTGTCTATTTTCGGCTTGAAGTCAATGATTTCCCCGACATATCGCCCCGTTTTGTAGGAAGCTGTAACGTAATCTCCAATTTTAAAATCCAATTCATCACCTCTTTATTTTGTCAAAAGTCCGTCCATACATTGTGCTGAACAACAACCTTGATATTGTTCTCGACAAGTGTCACATGATATGTGTAGTTTATCGCATTCGTCAATTGGACAGTTTACAAATTGTTCTGCTGGTAGACCACAATGATAACATTTCCCGACCGTTTTTTGATCATCTGTCTTGTTGATCTCTGTCGTTAACCGATCATCGAAAACGAAGCATTTCCCATCAAAGTATTTTCCTCGTGTTTCAGGATCTTGTCCGTATTTAATAATGCCGCCGTGTAGTTGATTTACATCCTTAAATCCTTCCTGAACAAGAAAGCCTGAGAACTTTTCGCATCGTATTCCACCTGTACAATAAGTAAGTATTTTCTTGTCCTTCTTGTCAGCTAGATTTTGTTTAATCCATTCTGGTAATTCTCTGAATGCTTTAATATCTGGTCGAATTGCATTTCTAAAATGGCCGATGTCGTATTCATAATCATTGCGGGCATCAAGTACAATCACATCTTCATCTTCCAAAGCTTCCTGCCACTCTTTTGGTGATAGGTGGTTTCCTGTAATCTCATTTGGATTAAGGTCATCGTCTAATCGGAGAGAGACGATTTCATCTCTTGCTTTTACTGAGATCCGACTGAACGCATGCCCTTCTGAAGGTTCACGCTTGAACTCCATATCCTCAAATCGACTGTCGTTCTGTAGAGCAGATATATAAGATGCTGTCTGTTCCTTCGTCCCTGAAATGGTACCGTTTATCCCTTCTTGCGCAACAATGACCCTTCCGAATACACCTATCTCTTTACAGAATTTCAAATGTTTCCTCGCAAAATATTCCGGGTCTTCAATCGCTACATATTTATAAAAAAGCAAAATTTCATAGTTCTCTATATTATCCGTCATTTAGATCACCTTTTTTGTTTAGTTTTCCACCGTTTATTTTATCAAAAATCGATTGGTTAATCACATGTAAATGTACAGTAAGGGTAAGATGTAATTGAGAAGAAGGAGTGAGGATATGGAAAGAGCTGTTTTTCTTGATCGTGATGGTGTAATAAACGATAATAAACGTCCAGTTAATCAGCCAGATGATTTAAAGTTATATCCTGGTGTTGGAGACGCGATTCGAAGACTCAATGACGATGGCTATATCGTGTTTGTCGTTACCAATCAAGGAGGCGTAGGTCTTGGCTACTTATCTGTCCAAGATTTAGAAAACATCCATCATTACATGATGACAGAATTATCTAAAGAAGGCGCACACATCCATGAAATCCGGGCTTGTATTCATAAGCCACACGAAGGCTGTACGTGTAGAAAGCCTGATTCAGGTATGCTCACTGACCTTGCTAAGAAATACAACGTCGATTTATCGAATAGTTACATGATCGGCGACCGAATTACAGATATTGAAGCCGGTCAAAAAGCAGGTACGAAAACAATCTTTTTGGGGGAAAAACACGTTGATGCAGATTATACAACAGATAATCTTGAAAAAGCTGCTAATTGGATATTAAAAAAGGAATCGACCCATTAGCCGATCCCTTTCACAAACTATTTTGCAAAAATGTGTTTTCCGATTTGTGTGATTTGTTCTCTTGACCAAATCCAATCAGATGTTGCAGTATTTGGATTAAAGTAGAATGTTGCCCCTTTTGAAGGGTCCCACCCTTTGATAGCATGGTATACAGCACGATATGCATCATCATTAGGCTCCATGTTGTATTGACCATCAGCAACAGCTGTAAACGCTCTACTATCAAACAGCACTTTGTCTACAGAATTAGGAAATTTTGATGAATCTACACGGTTTAAGATAACCGAAGCTACCGCTACTTTACCTTTAAACGGTTCCCCTCGTGCCTCACCATGTACCATTTGAGCCATCATTTGAATTTCATTTTTGCTCAATGTAGCATTTACAAGCTTCGTCATTGTCTGATGTCCAGCAATTCCATCTACCTTGATCCCTATATTACTTTGAAAACGTTTAACCGCACTTTTTGTTTTAGGACCGAAAATCCCATCTATTTTTGATTGATATAACCCTAATTGTTGGAGTCGATGTTGTAAATTCCAGACCTGACCATATCGATCACCGATTTGAACGGTTTTCGAATGAGCATTTGCTTTCTCGGTCGGAAGAGAAACGACTGTACCAACTGTAAGCATCATAGCAAATAATAACTTTGTCACTTTACTTATCATATCTACACCTCCCAAAGACAATTCCTTTTTATTGTAAAAGAATCCTATTCCCTGAAACAATAGGAGGTCACCGGAAATAGATGAATGATTTACCAACAACACATATGTTTACATAATAATATTATGGTCCTTTAATAAAAATAGAAAGGCAGCAAAGCCGCCTTTCTAAGCTAAATTCAATAGTCTTGTTAGCTTATCTGGATCAAATCCAGTAATCACTTGATCACCAATAATAATTGTTGGTGTAGACATTGAATCGTATTTGTCGATCATTGTTTCTCGTGCTTCCTCATTTTCAGCTACGTTGTACTGTTCAAACTCAACATTATGCTGTGAAAGAAACTCTTTCACCATTTGACATGGTGGTCAGGAAGGCTGAGAATATACGGTAACCTTTGGTTGTGTCATTGATTCATCACTCCTTTGTTCTTAAGGTACCAAATCCATATGAATTTTATCAAAGACTTTGCTTATTAAGACATTTCTTTATTTCTTAGCATCAATACTGATCCAATAATGAAACTGAAAATCATCAATGTTGTTACGATTGAAGTACCCCAAAGTTCATTTGGAATGACACCTGTATATAGTGTATCTCTTATGTAATCAGATATTCGGTTAGGGCTCCATATCAGTTGATGCTTGAATATACTAGTTAGAATACTCATTACAATAATGGCTGTGATGGTCAAAAATGCAACAACCCCAGAGTTTTTGACAAGCGTATTCATAAATATAGAAATAGATACAACGAGGATCAGCCATAAGCTATAAAAGAATAAAGCTTGAATCAATTGTATAACGGTAAGTGCTCCAAACAAAACGCCCGTATAGTACCAACTCATTAAAAGACCGACTGTTAGAGACACGATGACAAGAAGGGCTGTTGCGCTCCACTTCGCACTAACATAACTACTGTACTTCACAGGTTTAACGAGTATTAATTCTGCGATGCCGCTTCTTCTTTCACGAGCAATGACACCCATCGTCATTAACACGATGATTAATACACCGAGCTGACTATATTGACCAAGACTAGCCATGAGTATATCTACCGGACTGTACTCAGGTAACGTAATCGTACCTCCTTCTGGTAAACCTCCGACCGCATCAATAATTTTCGGTAAATAATAGGTCGTAATCGGGTCCATCACACCGAGAATTATGAAAATAATAGGCACCCAAATCCATTTGAAATTGCGCCAGTTCTCTAAGTTTTCTCTTTTAAAGACCGCAAACCACTGAATCATTTATTGACCATCCTCATAAACATGTCTTCTAAGGTCGTTTGCGCAAACTCGAACTTTGTTAATGGCCATGATTTCTCCTGAATCAAGTTAAGGATCTCTGTTCTACCTCGTGGTAGGTCATCAACGTATATTTCCAAGTGTTCCTTCACTATTTCCACTCTTTTTACAGGATTGAGCTGCTCTATTATTGTTTTATGTTGGTCTAGCTCACCTTCGAATTTGATGATTATTTTATCTAAACGGTGCTTATTACGAAGGTCATTGATTGAACCGGACTCTAACATTTTCCCTTGATGCATCACAAAAAGCTCATCACAAATTTCCTCTGCATCATTAAGAATGTGAGTCGAAAAGAGGAGGGTTGTATGTTCTTTCAGACTGTCCATTAACGTCAGTACCTCTCTCCGTCCAATAGGATCTAGTGCTGACACGGGTTCATCCAACAAAAGTAGTTTTGGATTATGTATTAATGCTTGAGCGATGCCTAGTCGTTGCCTCATCCCACCAGAATATTTCTTAACCCTTTGATCTCCAGCATCAAAAATTCCTACTAACGATAATAGTTCATTAGCCCTTTTTGATGCTTCAGATTTTGAGAGCTTTGCTAACTGTCCGACGTACACAAGAAATTCCCTTCCCGTCATCCAGTTATGGAAAGCCGGATATTGAGGAAGATAGCCAATATGGTGTCGAATATCTTTGGTATCACTTAATCCATCAAATTGAATCGAACCTGACGTGGGACGGATTAATCCAGAAAGCATTCGGAGTGTGGTCGTTTTCCCAGCTCCATTTGGCCCTAGTAAGGCGACACATTTGCCTGGTTGAAGTTGAAGGCTAATGCCATTTACAACATACTTACCATCATATCGTTTATGAAGCTCATTTACGCTTATCATAGTCATTTTCAATGCTTCCTTCCGAATAAAAAGTATAAGATCGGACCAAACACTTGAATGAACAGGATAAGAATGACCCACAACCATCGTGGTCCATTTGTTTCTTTATTCCTAATTAAATCAACCAATGCCACTATTATTAAAACAAGTTCAATTAATATGATTGGTAAAATTAAGTCCCAACGCATCATTTGAAACATTTCTTCCATCCCTCTCACTCCTTCCAAGTAGTCACCTACTTACTATCATATACGACTGTATGCTGATTAAGATTCAACTATCGTTAGAATAGTTGATCAATATTAATAAACTTTAACACAAAAATGAGGAAAAGCACTGTCCATCCCGGACAGTGCTTTTTATTTTTATACAACCTTAGCTTTAGGCTTGTTGCTCTAATTTACTTTTATATCGATTTCGTGGATGTTCACGGCATTCATCAGAACATGAACGCATATGCTCTTCTTCACACTCGTGACATGCTACGTGTTGTAGGTTACATTCTGGGTTCGCACAATTAACGTATCGATCTTCTGTTTTACCACAGTAGTAGCATTTTCCAACAACTTTGTCTTCAACTTTATTAATTGGTACTGAAATACGTTCATCGAATACATAGCATTTTCCATCGTAAAGCTGACCTTGTGTATTCGGATTTTTGCTGTAATTGATAATACCACCGTGTAACTGGTTTACGTCGTCAAATCCTTCTTCTTTCAAGAATCCTGAAAATTTCTCACAACGGATTCCACCTGTGCAATAAGTTAGGATTTTCTTGCCTTCAAATTTATTTCTATTTTCTTTAATCCATTCTGGTAATTCTCTGAAAGTTTGTATATCCGGTCGTATTGCGCCACGGAAATGACCGATGTCGTATTCATAATCATTACGAGCGTCAATGATGATGACGTCATCTCGTTTCATCGCTTCATAGAATTCCTCAGGCTTCAAATGTTTTCCTGTCGTTACGTTCGGATTGATTTGCTTTAGTTCACCTGAATTGACCAGTTCAGGACGATAACGAACGTGCATTTTCTTAAACGCATGTCCATCTTCTTCATCTATTTTAAACTCAATGCCTTTAAATCTGTCATCATTATTAAGAGCTTCCATGTAAGCATCCGTCTGTTCCACAGTTCCGGATACGGTACCATTGATCCCTTCATCGGCAATCAAGATACGCCCTTTTAATCCAAGTTCTTTACAGAAATTTAAGTGGTCTTCTTTAAACTGTTCTGCGTTCTCAATCGGAACGTACTTGTAATAAAGTAATACTCGATATGATTTTGTCATGTTCAATCACCTATTCCATTAGTATTGTATTGCAGGTACAACACCAGTTACAACGTAAAATAATAGCAAAAAGAACTGCCATTTGGCAAGTTCTTTTTAGAAAATCATTGAATTTTTTTATTGTTGAACCTACATACCTTTTCTCATCTAGTTTACTCCTAGACATTACTATGCATTCAAACGATCTGATTAAACGCAGCAAGGGTCGATTCAATATCTGAATCAGTAATATGATGATGAGTCGTTAGTCGAATTGTAGTAGGACCAAATGGAACAGCAAGAATGCCTTTATCTTTCAACTCATTTAACCAAACTTCAACAGACTTATTAGAGTTATTTGTTTCAACAACAACAATATTTGTATCTACTTGATTTACAACTTGTAAATCTTTAAGTGTTCTTAATCCGTCTGCAAGCTTGCGTGCACGAATATGATCTTCTTTAAGTCGTGTGGCCATATCTGTCATCGCAATTAAACCAGGTGCTGCTAACACACCAACTTGCCGAAGCCCTCCACCTAGTCGTTTTCGCCACTTACGCGCTCTTTTAATAAAGGCTTGGTCGCCTGCTATTATCGATCCCGCTGGTGCACCCAAACCTTTTGAAAGGCAGATTTGAACGGTGGTCGTATGCTCTGTAAATTCAGAAATTGGTCTTTCCAATTCAGCAGCTGCGTTAAATAGACGAGCTCCATCTAAATGTAAAGGTACATGATGTTCACTTGCAACTTGATAAACATCCCTCATATGATCTATAGGTACGATGGCACCACCAGCACGGTTATGCGTATTTTCCATACAAATTAAACCGGTTTCAGGAAAATGAATATCATCACCACGAACTGCTTTTTTGAGAAGAGCCGGAGAAATCATTCCTCGATCTCCCTTTATCGTTCGCGTCTGTACACCTGCAAAGGCCGCTATGGCTCCACCTTCATAATAAAAGATGTGTGCATCCTCTTCCAAAATGATTTCATTACCAGGTTGACAGTGCGTCAAGACAGCAATCTGGTTTCCTTGCGTTCCGCTTGTAACGAACAAGGCATCTTCCTTACCTAATATGTCAGCAGCTTTTGTTTCAAGATTTTTGACAGTTGGATCCTCACCGAAAACATCATCGCCTACTTCTGCTTCATACATCGCTCTTCTCATGTCTTCAGTTGGTTTTGTAATCGTATCACTTCTTAAATCAATCATTTGCTTTCACGCCTCCGTCCATATGTATTTCATAAACAGGAAGCCCCTACTCATTGTGGAGTAAGGGCTTTCACTTATTATCTATAGTATCATAGCTTATCGATTTACGGCTGAAAGATCCCTTTTCACTCTTTCTTGATCCATTTCTGAACGCTCATCAACCCAACGATCCAATGATAAATAAACGATTCCCGCAACGACACATCCTATACCAAGGACCGTAAATAAAACATTACCTAATCCTATATCTAACATATATCCACCTAATAACGGGCCCGTTACACCACCTAGAATCCATTGTAACCCAGCAGCACCCATGTAAGTGCCTCGCAAATGTTCTGGAGCCAAGTTTGCAACAAAAGTCATTTGAACAGGTGACATGAGCATTTCACCTAATGTGTAGATGCCATAAATAGTTAGAAAAATGATGATGATCGCCCAGTAAGACGTACTTAACGCAGTAAACACCTGAGGTAACCAACCTACAGATAAGAGTCCGAATCCAAATAAAATACACCCATATAACATCACCCTGCCGATGGCACGATTTCCAGCCCAACGTGATATAGGGAATTGAAATAAGACGACTAACAGCCCATTAAATGCGAGCATGTATGTGTATGGATTTTGCGCATCACTTAAGTTTGGTAATGTTTGATCGAAATGTAGCGGTAAAAGTCCCTCAGTTTGAGTAAATGACATAGAGATGACGACACCTGTGATAATAAATACAAATAAAAGCTTGTCCCGAAATATGACTTGGAAAGGGCTAGGAAGCTTTTCTTCTACTTTTTCAGTCTTATCATTTTCCTGGCCTCTCGTTTTTGTTTTAGGGAGACTCTCTCTAATCCAGATCAAGACAATCAGAGCATAGAAAAACATACTCATTGCAGAAACCATGAAAATAATCGATTTTGAAAACAATACGACAGATGCACCTATCAAAGGACCAATTGCTGCTCCAATATTATGCCCCATTCTCAATAAACCGAAAGCTTCAGTACGTTTATCAGGTTCAGTCACATCTGCAACCATGGCAGATGCAGCAGGATGAAACAAAGAATTAAAAAAACCTAGGAATAACGATAAAACAACAAATGACCAAAAGTCATCAAACCAAACAAATCCGAGCATCACGACAGCATTACCTGCCATGGATCCAATCATGAGTGGTTTACGTCCATATATGTCTGCTAAGCGTCCTCCTATCATCGTACCAAAGACAGAAGCAAGTGGGGACACCCCCATTACGATTCCCACTTCCCAAATATGATCCACCTTATCTTTCAAATATAAGGCTAAAAATGGTAATAGCATCATAAATGCTATCCCATTGATTGATTCACCGATAAAGCGAATCCAAACGTTACGGTCCATTTCCTTATATGCTCTCCACGTTTCCTTCATTGTTTCCCCTACTTCCCGTATGTAAATAGACATTAAAAAAAGCTGAGGGATCGATCCTCCCACAGCATCATAACGATACTCAATTAAAACATAAAGTATTATTTAACAAGGCGGCATCCATGCAATAAAGACATTCTGTTCAATTGATGCGTATACAATAATTGTACAAATTTCATGGATCCCACTCCTTCCAAATTTTGTGCACTTCTATTTCAGTATAGAGAAGCCTTTAGCAATTGTAAACGATATTTGTCATCTAAACGGTTATACCTCAATATATCCGAAGTGAAAGAGCGATGTCTTTCTTCTTTCGACCTTAAAGTTAAACTGTTCAAAACGATGACTTTTCCAGTGATCCTTCAAAACTACGCGCTCTTTAGCAACTCTTTTCGCTTCCTTTATCAATTCTTCTGTAATAGGTTCATAAACTGCAAACTTTTTTAAAGGTGCAATGCCATCTGAAGTAACAATGGCTTCTTCAAACATCGGATCAAAGTAAACGACATCGAACCGATTGGTTTCTGTCTTTTTTAACACCGCTAGATGATGATCTTCAATCACCTTTATTCTTTGCATTGCTTTGACCATTTCATCATCACCACTTTTATAAACACTTAGACCTAAACGGGTTAACAATGATACAGTAGAGCTCCCTTCAACTCCGACCACCTCTCCTGATTCCCCGACTACAAAGCTCGCGACAATACTGTCGGATGCCCAACCTAAGGTACAGTCAAGTATGGTTTTCCCTTTACTAAGATTTGCAATGCGAATAAATGGATCATATTCTCCCCTCATCAACCGTTTCATTCGAAATACAGAGGAGTTTGGATGGAAAAAGAGCGGTGCATCGTACCCTTTACAATAAAAAAGAAACCGATCCTTTAACACCACTAAGATCCCATCATGAACTTGATTTAATAGCTTTTCAATCGATTGATCATTACGGTCCACATATGGAATTCCTAGTTCTACACCTACGTTTCTAGCCCGTTGACGTAATGCGCTTTTCGCTTTTCCGCCTGTTGTGATAATCATATCCTTACTCCTTTTCATATGGGTTTGTACACAAAAATTCCACTAGTGTCCCCGTTGCAGTTAAGGCAATTGTACATATTTTGTTAGTATGACAGACCAGATTATATCAAATATTGGAGGGGAATTCTCTTGGATAAAATGAAAAAATATATGCCAAAGAAGAAAGAAATGCATATGGGGGATATGCATCAAATGGATTATGGATATGATCACTGCTATCCAATGCACCACGGATATGATCATCACGGATACGGATGTGGTGGCGGTTACGGTTACGGATTCGCTATCATCGTCGTATTATTTATTCTATTGATCATCGTTGGAGCTACTGCTTATGTTGGTGGAGGTAAAGGTAAGGACTAATATCGAGACCGCTCAACGCCTACAATAAATAAAAACCTATTCTGAATGTGTTTTTGTGTGTCACAAATTAGAATAACATTACCTAACGGTGTCTGACTTGAATGAGTCAGACACTTTTTGTAATTCAAACCATATTACTCCTTATTCATTGTATAATAAAAAGAAAAAGTAGTTTCTACCGGAGGTTTTGATGAAAAGCAATTATTTACATAAACTTAGTTCTGTTATGTATAGGTACAGAAAAACCGTCATTGTATTGTGGTGTACGTTAGCCATCGTGCTAGGTTTATTTGCATGGAAAATGCCATCTATACTAGAAGGAAGTGGTTTTGAAACGGAAGGTTCATTCAATGAGACTCAAACGATATTGAAAGAAGACTTCAACCAACCGAAATCTACCATGACAATTATTATTGAATCCGAAAAATACACTGCAGACTCAACAGAATACAAGGCATATGTACAAGAGTTGATTGGCAGTTTGGATGGTGTTGATTTTTTAAATAACACAACATCCCCCTATCAAAATAAGAAAATGACAAAGGATAATATTGCATATATTATTCTCGGTTTCGATAAAAGCTTTACGGATCTTAAAGGATCAATTGAACAAATCAGAGAACGACTTATTCAAACTTCCGATTTTAAAGCGAGCCTTACGGGTGGTGCTGTCATTTCTGAAGACATGAATGAAGCAAGTCAAAATGATTTGAAACGTGCTGAAGCAATAGGTATTCCAGCCGCGTTGGTCATTTTACTCTTTTCTTTTGGAGGCGTTGTTGCAGCAATCATCCCCCTCTTAATAGGTATCATTAGTGTTGTCAGCTCACTCGGGATTCTGTATTTCCTTGGATTGGAGCTTGATTTGTCTATTTTCCTATTAAACGTTGTTCCGATGATAGGACTTGCTTTAGGAATCGATTTCGCTCTCCTCCTCGTGAATAGATTCAGAGAGGAGATAAAACGCAATTCTATTGAACAAGCAATAAATGTATCGATTCAAACTGCTGGGAGATCGATCGCCTTTTCTGGTTTATGTGTATTCCTTGGCCTATCTTCCATGCTTTTTATTGATATTGATATTTTTCAAACGGTGGCTATCGGCGGTATGGTTGTGGTCATTCTTTCGGTCATCTGTGCACTCACCTTTCTCCCCGCCATTCTCGGGATGATAGGACCGAATATAAACAAGTGGATGGTTCTCAAAACAAAGGAAAAGAAAGTAAGCAACTGGTACCGTTTCGCAAAGTTTGTGATGCACCGGCCTATGACAATGTTAATGCTTTCTTTATTGATTCTCATTACAGCAATCTTACCGCTGGCAAATTTGAATTTGACGATACCAGAAGCTGAAGCATTACCTGAATCATACGAATCAAGACAAGCATTCGAGACCTTCAAAAATACTTTTGGTGAACAAGAACTCTACCCTGTGACGATGATTGTGGATGGAAATGACGCGTTAATTAAGCAGGATAAATTGAATGACATTGAAGAGTTACAAGCTAAATTAGAGGACGAAAAAATTGTAGATCGAATCGAGTCTTTGTTCTCTACAACAAATTTATCGGCGAAACAAATTCAATCCATGGTTGATTCCGAAACGTTGCCTGAAGAAATACAAGGTGCGCTCAATGCATTCGTTCAAGAAGACAAGTCAATCCTCCGAATTTATTTGAATGTCGATACAACTTCTGAAATGGCAAAAGATTTCGTAAGAGATTGGAACGGCTCTTATAACGGGTACGAATTAATTTTGGGTGGAAATAGTACTTTCACACAGGAAATTTTTGATGAAATTTATAACAAAGCCCCTTATGCGGTAGGCTTTGTACTTATTTCTACGTATTTCATCTTATTGATTGCCTTTCGCTCACTCTTTATTCCGTTAAAGGCAATTTTAATGAATGTCATCAGTTTAAGCGCAACATTCGGAATCATTGTCTGGATTTTTCAGGAAGGACATTTTGTCGATCCTACGAACGGCATTGGGTTGATGATTCCGGTGTTCACCTTTGGTATTGTCTTTGGTTTAAGTATGGACTATGAAGTATTCCTTATTTCAAGGATACAAGAATATTATCATGAATCTAAAGATAATGACTATGCAACGCTAATGGGTTTAACCTCTACAAGCAAAATTATTACATCAGCAGCATTAATCATGATTGTCGTTACAGGTGCATTTGCCTTCACAGGTGTTGTTCCAGTCAAACAAATGGGCGTATCCATTGCTCTTGCAATCTTTCTAGACGCAACACTTGTGCGCATGGTCCTTGTGCCTTCTCTTATGAAACTGATGGGACATTGGAACTGGTGGATGCCCTGGAAACCGAAAGATAGAAAGTTAAAGGCTGGCCATAACTAATCATAATAAGACTGGATAACTAAGCTCCAAAATATCAACAAGTACAAGTAGCAAATCAAAAAGACCCGATCATTTTAGAATGATCGGGTCTTAGTTTGCACAATTATTTACAGTGCGTTTCAAAAGCATTGATTAAATTTTGAGCGATGTCTTCTGCTTCATGGTCTTCAATCTCTTCTCTTGGAACAAAGTGTACCAATTCTTTTCCTTTTAAGAGTGCAACAGATGGTGATGATGGTTCTACATCTAATAAATAAGAACGCATAACTGAAGTCGCTACTTTATCTTGACCTGCAAATACGGTTACAAGATGGTCTGGACTTTTCTCGTTCTGGACTGCGTGACGTACTGCTGGGCGTGCAAGACCTGCTGCACAACCACATACAGAATTAATCATCACTAAAGTTGTGCCTTCTGCATTTTCCATGTATTCATCTACTTCTTCAGGTGTTCTTAATTCTTTAAATCCTGCCTCTGTTAATTCATCTCTCATTGGTTGAACAAGCTGTCTCATATATTCTTCATATGCCATAGACATGGAACATACCTCCATTTATTTCATCTATATTTAACTTTATCACGAGCGTAGTGAAACATCAATTCACTATTATTGCTTGCCTTTTTGAATCGTATCCGTCATCTGCTTCCATACAGATCCTTTTGCTTGTTCTCCACCTTCAATTCTTTCTAATGCCATATTTACTTGCAGGGCCACTTCAAATTCTGGATCGTCTTTTGCATCTTTAAGTGCAGGGATAGCAGTTTCATCCCCTACTTCATATAAATACATTGCAGCCCGCCAACGTACGAGTTTATTTTTGTCTTTTAACGATTCAATCATTACCGGAATAGCTTCTTCAAACCCAAGATCGGACATGCAATCGCCGGCTGTTCTCCGCACTGTAACACTTTTATCTTTAAGCGCTTGAGACATATAAGGGAGAACCTTCTTATCCTCAATCATACCAAGGTAAACCGTGGCTAAACGGCGAATTGACGATTTCTCATCCAACAATGCTTTTTGTAACACAGGTAAATCATCTATCGTTGGATTCATTTGTTCCAGTGCTGCGTATCGATCCTTCCAATCAGTTTGTTCCATCATGTCTAATGTCACTTTATATGAGGTTTGTTTCTTTGATCGGTCACTTGAATTTTGTTCAAAAGCTTGTTCTTTGAGTGTGTTTAGTCTCTCGTGGTCATAAGCGGCACTAATTTCTTCTGCAATTTCATGCCCTACTTCTTCAACATTTCCATACCTTGAACTTTGCTCAATCCATTGCCGCTCCATCACAACGTTATCTGAAGCACTTTGAGCCTCCATTACTGTTTCCATGAAACGCTCAGGTAACCCTACTCGGTGTTCATTCTCACCTTTCACAAGTTTTATTTGCATCGGTATACTACGAAACTTTTGAATAAACACCTTAATTTCTTCAAAATCTTCATCATTATTTGGTTGATCATCGTGTATTTCCGTAACTTCTTCACCAAATATTTGTCTAGCTTTAGGTAGAATCACCTTCCAGTCGTGCTTTGCATTTCTTTCGAGTGCAATAAAGTCTGCCACATAGTAGAGTCCTTTCACACCCTCAATACTTAATAAAGCATCTAATGGAGCTGGTGCTTCTTCTTTTTGATCCGATTTAAAGTTCATATTTTTCCCACTAGGTAATGATTCATCAATAATTAGTTTCATCGTGTTAGGACTTGGTGTCGGTTCTATTCCGCGCAGTTTCATTCATGAAAACCCCTTTCTCTTCGTTATCTCTTTAATCAAAATATAACATACATCATCTCGTTCATTGTACCAAGAGCCCTCTTCACTTAAATATATCTGATGAGTGAGTCATACATTTTTAATCTAAAAATGTTCAACTTTGTCTTTAATCGGGTATATAGAAACTAAAGACATATTCGTTAACAATTCTAAAGGAGAGTGGTTAAATTGAAAAAGCTCCCAGTTGAAGGCAGGGTTATTCGAATGACTGAGGATAGAATTGTCACAGTACAAGGCCAACAAATCATCACTTATAACAGAGCTTACTATGAAATTGTCACTCCAACCTTTCAGAATCAATCCGCATAAAAGACCGTGGGGTGTGACTTGTAGGAGGGGCAATTTTACCAGGTCACGCCTTTTTTCTAGATAATATTGATTTTTTTCTAGATAAATCAGGATTTTTCTAGATAATATCGTTTTTTTCTAAGATAAAATCGCCTTTTTCTAGATAATATCGTTTTCTTCTAGATAACGGTGGCATTCCGATCAATTATTGAGCTCTTCAATTCAAAAAGTGTGCAGACACATCTAAGTTTTATTGATTTACTCCTCATTTTCACGCAAATGTTCCTAAATCGGCCCAAAAACATGAAAAGAGGACGACTTTTAAAGGACATACACTACATTGTCCTTCAAGTCACCCCTCTTAACGGCTTAATCACGTTCTTATTCTCTTTCTTTAAGTTCATCCATCACTTTCATAATCCGTTCATGAACTCTCTCAATGTAATCTCGGTTATCAATTACTCTGCTTCCTCTATGTTTATGCAAGTCTAACAAAGTAACATTTTGTGCATTCACATCCAATTCCAACTTTGCCAACGGTTCTTCAATCATCACTTTTCTGGCTTGTTGGACTTTTTCATCAGATGGATTATTTTCATCATCCAGTTCATTTAATATGAAATACATCGTTGCACATACACTATGCTTACATACGTCAACATCGTCAGGACAGTTACATGTTATTTCGTAGTCCTTTAATAGCGGTGCTCCGTCGCTTAAGGAATAATAACCTTTCACCTGATATTCATCTAGATTTCCTTCCACAATACATTCAAAATGGTTCGGATATACGTGAAAATCATGTACGCTTTGAGCGTTATACAGCTTCATTCCATGTTGAAATCGGCTGTAATCTACATTTTCCGAAAATCTGTTCAACCATTGTTGTAATTTAGAATCTGCAGCATTTCTTCGATTCTTCATGAGTACAACACCTTCTCACGTAACTGAATCAAATCGATTAATTCCTTATCACTCATTTCCGTCACCCACTGATCATCATGGCTTACAATCTGGGAAGTGAGCTTAGACTTTCGATCGATTAATTTATCAATACCCTCTTCAAGCGTACCGACAGTAATCATTTTATATACACTTACATTCTGTTCTTGACCAATTCGAAATGCTCGGTCCGTTGCTTGATTTTCTACAGCAGGATTCCACCATCGATCCATATGAATAACATGATTCGCTTCCGTCAAATTCAATCCGACTCCACCAGCTTTTATCGATAAAATGAAAATACACCTTTTCGATTGTGTATCTCTGAATTTCTTCAACATTTGTTCACGCTTCTGCGACGGAATACCACCATGTAAAAAGAATACAGTCGTATCTTTTGATTCTTTTTCCATTAAGTTCTTTAGTAAGTCTCCCATTTTCACATATTGGGTAAATACGAGGGCTTTTTCTCCATCCTTCATATTTGTGTCCAGTATTTCAAGAAACTTGGCAATCTTACCTGATTGTGAAGCTACTGGTTCATCCCAAGTTAACAAAGATGGATGATTACACACTTGTTTCAGTTTGGTGATCCCCCCAAGAATCGTTCCTCTTCTCTCCATCCCTGTAGTAGATTGTAGCTTTTCCCGTATTTGATCGACAACCATTTGATAAAGTGATGCTTGTTCCTTTGTCAATTGACAATGGATCTTAGCTTCAGTCTTTTCTGGCAGCTCTTCAACAATTGAGGTTTGTTGTTTAGATCTTCTTAATAAGAAAGGCTGGATTAACCTTTTTAAAACCTCTACGCGTTCTTTTTGTCCTTTCTTTTCTATTGGACGGATAAATTGTTGATTAAAGGTGGATCGGTTCCCAAGGTAGCCCGGATTTAAGAAATCAGAAATAGACCAAAGTTCCTCTAACCGGTTTTCCATTGGTGTCCCCGTTAACGCAATTCTGTGTATAGATGATAATGACCTTACGAGTCGGCTTTGTTTCGTTGAAGGGTTTTTTATCATTTGAGCTTCGTCAAGAATGACTGCGTTCCAATTTAGCTCTGCAAATAATTGGCTGTCTCTTAACAACAGCGCATAGCTCGTTATGACCACGTCTTTATCCTTTATGGTGTTTTGAAATTCATCTATATCTTTGGACCGTTCTGCACCGTGATGTAAGTGCACATTTAATGACGGTGCAAACCGCTTAACTTCTTGTTTCCAATTCCCTAATACAGAGGTTGGACAAATGATTAAGTGAGGTGTGGCTTGTTTCTCAACATCCAACAAGTATGTGATCGCTTGAATGGTTTTCCCAAGTCCCATATCATCTGCGAGACATACCCCGATCCGTTTATCTCTATGTGAACGCATCCATTGATAACCCTTTTTCTGATATGGTCTGAGTTCACCTTGAAAATTGTCTGGTACATGATATTGCTCTTCCGTTGGGCTTAAGAAATGGTCTAAATAGTCCTTTACCTCTCGATCGATGTCTAAATCGATTTCAGACTGAAAATCTTTATTTTTAGCACTCACACCAACTAGGGTAGAAAAAGATGCGCGACTTCTAACAATCGGCTCTAATTCATTCATTTCATGAAAAATCTCTTCAATTTTATCTTGAGGTAACATTACCCATGCATCATCTTTCTGGATGATATACTGTCTGCGATAAACGAGTCGCTTGAATTCTTCAACAGACATCTCTATATCTCCAATGGCAATTTTCCAATTAAAGTTTAATAAACTACTTAAGCCTACTCCATCTCCATGGTCGTTATTGACTTTCAAAGAGACTTGAACGTCTTCTCGATCAAAGGATTGTAATGATAATCCCTCTGGAAACGTTAAGTGTATATTCATTGATTTAAGCACACTCATGTTTTCATGTAGTGACCTTAATGTATCAAGTGATATTTCAATTGATCCGGATTGTCTTAACATCCGTTGAGATTGATAAAGAGTATCATCCATTTGTACCAAATAGTTAATTCGATCATCTACCCAATTCTTGATATGGGAACGAGTAATTCTTGAATCATCTATTGGTAATTGTAATAAACTTTCTTCATATTCCCCCTCAACAGAAATTTGCAATCCCCATGATCTCATTTCCTCATCATTTGTAGGAAAACAATTTATGTTCAGTCCCTGAACAGAAAAACCTGTTTGAATGAACTGCTGTTTAAAGTTTACTAATCCCTTTTCCAATGAACGGTACCGATCCGTACTGATGGGTTCATGCCATTTTCGTACTTCACGAATAAGGACATGAAGCTTTTGAATGTCACTTTTCTTTTCAAATATTTGAAAGAAACTCGCGTTGGCGTTCGTTAATGCTCTTTCCCAACTGATCATGACTTCTGAATGTTCCTCAGTAATCCCGTCTAAACCAATTTCTGGGCCTGATGTGATATGGACCTTAATAACTTGATCAGCCCATATATCAAGCATTAAATTTTGCCACTCTCTTATCGGAAACGTAGACAAATGTTCAAATGAAAATATAAGTGGTGATGCTGACTTAAGCCAATCTGACATCGTACGTTGTTCAATCGAATGCCTACTAATCATCCATTGGGCATAGGCATAGTGACGCTTTTCTTTTGAAATTTCATATATAGTCGGGAAGTATTGTCCCGCTCGAATTAATGATTTTATGCTTCGTGCAACCGTTTCCCAATATACAAAGCTTTCACCAAAATAGAAAGAACCTACCATTGAATGTGCAGTCGGATTCTGCAAAAATAAATACACTCTCCACATATCAACGAGAACACCTTCTACTTCGTAATGTTCTTCATCCCAATCCACCATCAATGTTTTCGTTGCTTCGTTTTCACTCGTGAAAACATGTGAAAGATTAGACTCACCAAGGAGCCAATGCAATCTTGAAGGTTGAATAGAAATGGGTTCCCCGCTAGGTTTAGTAACCCATATGAGAAACTTTCCTCTTTCATCTAAGGACGGTATGAATGTCATTTGCAAGTGATAATATGTAAGCATCTTTTAACTCCTATTGGAAACGAAATCCACTTTTTTAAAGCTCATGAATATAAACAAACTTATTATATCCATAACCTCTATTCTATCACATATGACTCAAATTTCTAAAATGGACTTGCTCATTCCTTAATCGTAACGATCAATTGGGTTGTTCGCTATTTCATAGGGATAATGATTAAATAACTTCCCTCTTAAATGAAGACCCCACTATTCATTACTCATAGTGAGGTCTACTTTACGATCGTGATGTCAATTGTTTAATTGGGCTTTCTTCAGCTGACATGGATTGTACTTCACATAGCGGAATCGGGATTTCTAGAAATCCATACACATATGGAGTATATTCATACAATTGATAAAATAAGACAAGGTCCAGATCAGTTAAGTAATATTCTTGTTGGTCCGTTATCGTTTGAATTTCATTAATTAATTGGATGTTTTCCTTTGCTACGAATTCCTTTACGTATTTTGTCAATCTCGTTTTATAGTAACTATTTGGTGCAAATAGTTCTCCGAATAAATAGTGATGTCCAGTTAAGGTGGAAAACGTGAGTGCTTTTTGTATTTCCATTGGATGTGCTGCGTGCTCAATGAAGTAGAAAAGTATAAATTTCACACTGTAAACGCCATTTCGATTTACTTCCGTCTTGTAACGTATGTCTACGGTTGTAACATTCGGTTGACTACCCTCTTGGACTAGTTCACCTACCAAATAACGGATTTGTTGATTGATTTGTTCTTCAACCTTACGATCTTTCATACCAACGAGCTTCGGATAAGAAAGTTTAACGTAGTCTTGTTCCTTATTGATAGTAATTACTTTAACGGGCTTATATTTATTGTACATTGAGTTCCCTCTTTTCAAATGAGGACTAGGCGCATATGATAGATGATATATCTTATTCTCAATCGAGACGTTTGGTACGTATCAATAATAAGAGGAGGGATTTTATTGATCAGAGAGGCAAGAATCAGTGATATTGAGCAAATTGCTCACGTTCATATTTCGAGTTGGCATTCTACATATAGCGGAATTATCTCAGAAGAATATTTGAATAATTTATCAATTGAAGCCAAAGTTGAACAATGGACGTACAATTTGACCATCGATCGTACTTTCATGTATGTTGCTTCAGTTGACAATCGAATTGTAGGGTTTATTAATGGAGGACCGAATCGATCAAACGAATTTCGTTATGAAGGAGAGATATATGCTCTCTATTTACTTGAAAATTATCAAGGTAGAGGAATCGGGAGAGAACTTTTCAATCGTGTCATCTCCACTATCAAGTGCCGAGGTTGGAACTCAATGCTCGTGTGGGTTTTAGAAGAAAATTCATCAAAATTCTTTTATGAAAAAATGGGTGGGCAGAAGGTTGGCAAAGATACACTTGAAGTGAAGGGAACAAGTCATATTGAATTAGCATATGGGTGGGATGAAATCTGATCTCATGAATCTTGAGACCAGACTCCTCAATCTTAATCATAGGACTTTTTCTTAATCCCATCGTAAATATCTTCTAACTCAGTTAGAAAATTGATTAATAAGGGTCCTGGTAGCTGATTTTGTATTTCTTCAATTTCAGACATAGACTCGAATTGTTCATATGAGTCGGGTTGATCGTTGAGATGTTCGTACCAATCTTTCACCGCTTCTATCATTTCATAGAAGTGTCGTTCAAATCGCTCAGCCCATTCTGCTCCTTCATCTCCAGTTGTTCGTTGCATTTTCTCCCAATCTTCTAACGTCTTTTGGAGTTTAACGTTCACTAGTTTCCAATCACTTTGTATCATTTGAACCTTCTGCTTTAACAATCTCAGCACCGAGCGTATTTTTAAAGTGATCTAATGCCCACGCATGACCATCTGCATTGAAGCTTTGGACAGCATCTTCATGGATGACAATGCCAAACCCTTTATTGTAAGCATCTACCGCTGTATGTAGCACACAAATATCAGTACAAACACCGACAAGATGTAATTCATTGATATTTCTTTCTCTCAGTTTAATTTCTAAGTCAGTTCCGGCAAAAGCACTATACCGAGTTTTATCCATCCAATAAACTTGATGTTTAATTTGTTCATATAACTCGCCAAGTTGTCCGTATTGGTAACGACCTGAGGTTCCGCGTATGTTATGTGGTGGGAATAAGCTACTTTCTGGGTGATGTGGATCATTTTCATCATGTACATCCACAGCAAAAACGACAAAGATACCGTCATTAACAAACATTTTTGTTAAGTCTACTATACGACTCTCAATTGCTCGCCCTGGTTCTCCACATGTCAACCGGCCATCTTCTGCTACAAAATCATTCGTATAATCAATTACAACTAAAGCTTTCATGTCTCGCTTCCCCCTTTAATAGCTTTCTCTCACCATTATATCAAATAACGGACATTGGGCCGCTACCACGTGATAAATAAATCCATTTAAAAAGAAGGACCGACACCTTAATGTCAGTCCTTCTATACATAGGTTTAAAACAATCCTTCAACTTTTCCTTCGTCAGTAACATCCATATTCATTGCTGCAGGCTTTTTCGGTAAGCCTGGCATTGTCATTACATTACCTGTAATCGCTACGATGAAACCAGCACCAATGGAGGCTCTTAGCTCACGAATTTGAATACGGAATCCTTCAGGACGACCAAGCAGGGTAGGATCATCTGATAATGAATATTGTGTTTTCGCCATACAAACAGGCAGCTGCTCCCAGCCGAGATCGATAAACTCTTTCAGTTGCTTCTTCGCTTTCTTAGAAAAGTCTACACCATCTGCACCGTACACTTTTTGAGCAATCGTTTCCATCTTTTCTTCTAGCGACAAGTCCAACGTGTAAAGAGGTTTATAGTGATTCTCTGATTTGTCAATCATGTCTACGACCTTCTGAGCCAGTTCTTCTCCACCTTTGCCGCCATCTTCCCAAACTTTTGCAATCGCGACTTCGATACCTTTTTCTGCACACCACTTTTTCACATACTCAACTTCTTGGTCAGTATCCTTCACAAAGTGATTTAATGCAACGACAAAAGGTAAGCCGAAAGATTGTATGGTTTCAATGTGTTTCTCAAGATTGACCATACCTTTTTCCAAAGCACCAAGATCTTCTTTTTCCAGTTGATCCTTCGGTACTCCACCATGCATCTTCAATGCTCTTACTGTTGCAACGACTACCACTAAACTAGGGTCGATTTCCCCGTAGCGAGCTTTAATATCAAGAAACTTCTCAGCGCCTAGGTCTGCACCAAATCCAGACTCTGTTACGACGTAATCTCCTAATTTTGATGCCATCTTAGTTGCAATGACACTATTACAACCATGTGCAATGTTTGCAAAAGGACCTCCATGAATAAGAGCAGGTGTATTTTCTAACGTTTGTACAAGATTAGGTTTGATCGCGTCCTTTAATAGAAGGGTTAACGCACCTTCAACTCCCAGATCTTTGACCGTAACAGGTTCTTTATTCATATCATAGGCGACAACCATACGTGATAGACGTTCTTTCAAATCACGGACATTCCTAGCTAAACAGAAGATTGCCATGATTTCTGAAGCAACCGTTATATCAAAGCCATCTTCACGAGGTACACCTTGGACTGCTCCGCCTAATCCGACAACTACATTTCGTAAAGCGCGATCGTTCATATCGATGACACGTTTCCAAACGATTCTTCGTGTATCAATATTCAGTTCATTCCCTTGGTGGATATGGTTATCTATTAAAGCTGAGAGGGCATTATTTGCAGTGGTAATTGCATGTATGTCTCCTGTGAAATGAAGGTTGATCTCCTCCATAGGCATTACCTGGGAGTAACCGCCTCCAGCTGCGCCACCCTTCATGCCCATACTCGGTCCAAGAGATGGTTCACGTAAAGCTATAACCGATTTTTTCCCGATTTTATTAAGAGCTTGTCCTAGCCCAACAGTTACCGTGGATTTTCCTTCTCCCGCAGGTGTAGGATTGATTGATGTAACTAGTACGACTTTTCCATCTTTTGTATCTTTCAATCGATCCATTACATCTAATGAAATCTTAGCCTTATAACGTCCATAAGGTTCCCACTCAGTTTCAGTAAGTTGTAATTGATCTGCAATATCTTGAATAGGTAATAATTGTGCTTCTTGGGCAATTTCAATGTCAGATTTCACTTTCGTATTTTCAACCATTTGACGTTCCTCCATCTACTCAATGATTTCTATTTTTACGAGAGCACGGTTGTGCCTTCCATTATCAACGATAACAATAGTCTTTTGAAAATGAAAGCACTTTCATCGCTATATGATGTTTATTTTAATTTAGCTGTTTTTCGTTTACATTTTTGCTCTTGTATATTTTGATGAATACACTTCCACGGACGACCCTCAAGCCTCACTTGCACAGGATGTGCTGGCTTCGACGTTCACCACAGGACGTGGTGGGTCTTAGTCGAAGATCCCCTTTAGGCTTCCCTCGCTCTGCGGGGTCTCGATTTGGCCGCTGTTCCCGTTGGAGTCTCGTGTATTTCAACAACTTGTTCCATGCAATGTTCTCAAATGGCAACAATTCTTTAAAATTATGCCTTTAATTTAGAGCCTTCGGTGGATTGCTCCACTTTCTTTTCCTTCATCAATTTTCCCATCGCACGTTTAAAAGCGGCTTTAGAAAGTCCAAATTCTCGTTTAATCTCATTGGGGTTCGATTTATCATTGAAAGGCATGAATCCATCATTTTTTTCAAGGTAACTGAGAATAAGTTGCGAATCCTCTTCATATGCAATTTCTTTCGGTGCTTTCAATGACACGTTCAATCGCCCATCTTCTCGTACGAATGTAACCCGAATTTGAAGACGTTGACCTAAGCGTAAAGCACGATCAGCTTCATCTCGATGAAGGAATGCAATATAATGATCATCTGTGAAAAGCATTGCGCCTTGCTCGTTAAATCGATATACATGTCCGACGATATATTGATTCCGTAATGTTTCTGGCGCTGGCTTTGCTATTGTTTCAGTTTCCTCATTTGATGCCCGATCTGCGAATAAACGACCTTTCTTATCTGTACGTAATCCACAATAAAGTTTATCACCTACTTGCGGCCAAATGGAACGGTCATCTGGAAGGTCATCCTTCGATAGTAAAATATCCTTTTTAATCCCAATATTCAGGAATACACCTAACCTTGTTTGTACCCCGGCAACTTCAAGCCACGCGATGCTGTTCATATCAATAAAAGGCATCGTTGTAGTCGCTGCCAGTCTACCTTCATGATCGTGATAAAGGAAGACTTTAACTTTACTGTTTTCAACTAAGTCTTCTTCCGTTTCCGTTTTGTGAAGAAAAACCTCTTCACGTTGAGCGTTCATTAATACATATCCAAGATCCGTTTTTCTAGCTACAGATAAATTTACAATGTTTCCTACTTCTAAAGCATTCATTTATACAACTTCCTTTATTGTCTTAGTCTTATTTATTCTAACCTATTATATCAGAATCATTGATTGGGATAGTCGCAAAATTCAATAATAGTCCCTTGGGTGGATATTGGGTTTAAGTAAATCAATCTTCTACCTAAATGATTTGTCCGATAGGTGTCTTCGAGAAATCGCACACCATTTTCCTTACTTTCATTAATCGCTTGTTCAAGATCATTGACTCGGTACGCAATATGATGAACACCTTTCCCTTTTTGACGAATGAACCGAGCAACTGGAGATGAATGATTCGTTGGCTCTAGGAGTTCTAATAAATCTCCCTGGACATTTATTGCTGCAACATGCACTTCAACGCCTTTAGCATGACTTGTATACCTATGTAACACTTCACCATTTAGAATGTCTACATAAAATGACAATGCTTCTTCTATATTTCTTACCGCAATTCCAATATGATCTAACGTTTTCTCCATTTTGCTATGTCTCCTTTATCCGTGTTTAACACTGTATGCTTAAGGTAATGGTATAGTATACTATATAGGAATGAACACCTAAAGGAGGAAGATCATGCCAAAGGTTACAGTACCAGACCATGGAACATTTGAAGTAGAAGAAGGTAAAAAGCTCGTTCTAGCACTTGAAGACAACGGAATCAACATCCTCCACCGTTGCGGGGGAAATGCGAAATGTACAACATGTAAAGTAGAAGTCCAAAAAGGTGATTTCGGAGCATTAACTGATATTGAACAAGAAGCATTCTCTAAAAAAGGAACGGAAGAAGGTCTTCGTCTTTCATGTCAAGTAAGAGTACATGAAGATGTTAGTGTTAAACCGATCATGACTGAAGAAAGTGCGAATATGGACGCTGGACCTCGACCTGCTGAGTAACAAACCAATGTAATGCTGGACTTCGGAAGAACAATCCGAAGTCCTTTCATTATCTTGGTTGTTTTTTTCAGAAATCCTTCCCTACCCACTCTGTTAAAAACTGATCAACAAAGTGTTCCATAAAGTTATGCCTCTCTTCAGCAATTTTTACTGCCTCTTTCGTATTCATTAAACCTTTCAATTTAAATAATTTTTCATAAAAATGATTGATCGCTGTACTTTCCCCATTTCTATATTCATCCTTTGTCATTTGTTCCGTTCGAGCTTTTATCGCAGGATTATACATCGCATCACCTTTGGCACCTGCATATTTAAATGTACGAGCAATACCAATCGCACCTAGCGCATCTAGGCGATCAGCATCTTGAACAACCTTCCCTTCAAGGGTACGCATACTTTTCTCCTGACTTTTACTAAATGACATCGTCGTAATAATTTCAACAATATGGTTGATGTCTGACTCAGATATACCCTCACTTTTTAAAAAGTAGATGACTTCATTCAATGCAATCTCTTCATCGTCAAACAATTTATCATCAATTAGATCATGTACTAATGCGGCTATCTCACAAATTCTTCTGTCTGCTCCTTCAATAGCCGCTATATGGATGGCAATCTTCCTCACTCGGTCTATATGGCCCCAATCATGACCAGAATGTTCATGATCTAATTTCTCTGATACAAACTTTTCAATATTCTTGTTCTGCCACATTAAAGATATCCCCCACTAGAAAAGTTAAAAAAACAGCATCTCTAATGAATGCTGCTTCGATTATGTATTTGTCACGAGTTCTTTATTTTGAATAAAGCGCTTTGCTTCATAAGAGTTTTGAGCACCTGATTGTTCCAAGGCTTCCAACAGTGCTATATAATAGCTGCCGTCAAACCTCACTTGAATTTTTAGCGTAGTTTCGATTGCTACGTTCACTAGCTCATCGCAAGCACCTGTATATTGCTTTCCGAAATAAATAAATGCAATATCATCATCAGTAAGATGGAATCCCTTACTACTCAAAAACTGAATAAACTCCCCAGTAGATTTTTGCCGCATATGTCTTTTGCCCTACTCTCTATGTGAAAATGAATACTTTTATTTTACCATAGTTGAAACGAAGTGAAACAAAAGTAACGGAAAATCATTAACCTTCTACTTTCTTTGATGATAGTGTTTCACCTAACGCTTGTAGGCGTTGCCCAATTGAGCACTCCCGATTACAAAAGCTTTGTGCGTAGTTTTTGCCATAATCCTTTTTAAACGCTTCACAGACAAAACAATCTCTACAATACGTTTTTAACGTCCATTCAATTTCAGATGTCACAACCTTTCTTTCCACATGTCTCACTCCTGTTAATCATTTATCTACAGTATTCCTTTATGTCTTATATTTTATTGATCAAATCAAACCATATACCTTAAAGAAAAAACCACTCACTTTGGAGTGGTTAGTCACGGTTGTTTTCCTCTAACACTTTGACAAGTTCTCTCGAATAATCGGGTAAATCTGGTGGACGACGACTAGATACAATGTGCCCATCAACAAGTACCGCTTCGTCTCTCCAAATCGCTCCAGCATTAGTCATGTCGTCTTTAATGCCAGGTGTACTTGTCACTTCCACATTTTCTAATATTCCTGCAGATATCAATACCCATCCTGCATGACATATTTGACCGATCGTCCGCTTTTGATCATTCATATATTGTACAATTTCAAGAACCTTTTTGTCCCGTCTTAACTTATCAGGTGCCCATCCACCAGGGACGAGAATGCCGTCATATTCATAATAGTTCACATCATGATAACTATAATCAGCTACAGCCGGAACACCATACTTACCTGTGTAAACCTTGTTCTCTTCTTCACCAACAATATGGACAGTTACGCCCTCTTCACGGAGTCTCAAAACAGGGTACCAAAGCTCGAGGTCTTCAAAATCCTCCTCTACTAAGGCAATCACTCTTGTGTTCGACAGTCTCATTGTGTGAACCTCCTTTTAATAATACATTCGTGGTCATCAAGGTGAAATAGACCGTTCTTCATATAGCTGAAGATATGGTAGTACCTATACCCTTCTTGTATGCTAGAATAAACGTTAGAATATAAAAGCAATTAGTAAGAAGGTGTGCACAAACATGATTGATGTTTACGTAGACGGAGCAAGTTCTGGTAACCCCGGACCATCTGGAGCTGGCATATTTATAAAAGGCGCTCCAGATGGGGCTCATTCATTTTCAATACCGCTTGGAAATATGTCTAACCATGAAGCAGAGTATCTAGCACTAATACATGCTTTGAAAATTTGTATCAAAAAAGGGTACAAGATTGTCTCGTTTCGAACAGACTCCCAACTTGTGGAACAAGCAGTTGAAAAAGAGTATGTCAAAAAGAACTTATATCAACCGTTACTTCAGGAAATATTAATATTAAAAGATGAACTGGACCTCTTTTTTATTAAGTGGATTCCAAGTGGGCAAAATAAAAATGCCGATAAACTTGCCCGAGAGGCTATACAAAAAAACAATTAAATCTTTGTAAAATCAAATTGCCTAGCTGTCTTCTTATGAAGACGGTTTTTCCGTTTTTGTTTCTTTTGTACAAATGGATCAATCTCTAGTGACTGTGTTAATCCGTGTACGAGAAGATTCATCATTAGAATGACAAACGAAAACCCTAGTATTGGTCCAAAAACGAGCCACGGGTAAGCCATATAGAGAGACCAGTATTTACCGATCAATCCCCCCCACTCATTCGACAATGTATAAGCCTCTGTAATAATAACTGTTACACCATTTTCTAAACGCTCATCCATTTTGTATGTCTCACTGCCACCAATAAACACCTCTAAAATCCCTAAATGAACAAAAATGATCAATACGGTACTAATTTGCTGTAAGAACAACACAACCATCTTAGGAAGTAGAAACCTGGATACATGTTTACGAAATACGTGGAACACCCCTCCTCCTAAAGTTGGAGCATTTTGTATGAACTCAATTTTATATATTTGCTCTAATTCCTTAGCGATTAGATTTGAGAGCACCGGAACGGATAATAACACGATTACGATCGCAGGAAAGATGATCCTCGTTTCCACTGAATAACTCCACACAAAGATATCAAGGACAGGCCCAGCAAGTAAATAGATGAAGATCGCAAATGGAGCATAATGGAGTGTATCAAATAAACCATCAGCGGTCAGACGTGCTTTTCTCGGCGATAGATATAATAAAAATCCTCCAAAAAATGATAAAACCATTTGTGCAAAACTAATGATTGCAGCAAGAGCAACTGTATACTTTGCACCATCAATCACCCTATACAAATAATTCTCTCCAAGGTTATCCGATCCTAAAGGATACTGTAATGAAGGTTCAAAAGGTGCACTATCATACGGGACACCATCCTCGTCATAAAGGATAGTTACAAGCTCTTCATCATGCTTGAGCCAAGCTTCATACCCAAAACTTAATGTAATTAGAACCGTTAATCCTATAAAACTAAATAAAAACCACGGATTCCTCATGAGTTTAAGCAGCATCTTCCATTCCCCTCCTTAAAGTAGCATTCTTTACAGACATTGAGATTAGTGAATGAAGTACACTTATTAAGAAGTAAGGAACGAAAATCGTCAAAACGCCCAAGATGAACAAGGATGGGTTTAAGGGTCCGTTTTCTAATAAGAACATCATCAAACCATTAAAATTCATGAAAATTTCGACCATTAACCAATTGGACAACATGATCCAAAAAATGGTTTTAAAATGGTTTCTTAAAGACGGAACCGCATTACGGAAAATATGGATACTAATAATCCGAAACCGTGCAATCCCCTTCCCTCTAGCAAGTTCTACATACAAAGACTCTTCCTGATCTTCAAAAGCCAAAAGGAGAAATTTCACAAAATATACGGTTGGGAGTATCGATAAGATCATAATAGGAAAAAATACGGCCCTGTCACCAAACGTATGTGAAGTATTAAATAACACCACCCCAGTTTGCCTGAACACCATTATAATAGCTATTTGGACAATAATGATGTAAAACACATCAGGAAGTGATTTCAAGATCGTGAGTACAGCTTTAATAGCCCTCCTCATCTTTTTACTGGTCATCATTATGATGTGGACTAACAATGTAGATACGCATACCGCAACAACTAATCCACCTAGAAAATAGGAAGCTGACTTCAGATAAAGTTCCCGGAACTCTGGAAAAACGGGTGTGATTTGCCCTGTTTTTGTCGAATATGTCAATTCCCAGAACGTACTGAGCTCTCTTAGAGTAGTCGCAATTTGACCCATGTACCCCTTCCAGTTAAACATGATCTCATCTACCAAATAACTCGCGTTTGACATTTTCTTTTGGTTGATTAAATAGAGAATTTCCTTGTTCGCCTCCATGTTAAATAATAGAAAGGGCAGACAACCGAACAAGACAATCCCAATAACTGTAAGTAACGCTTTAATACCGGTTATTGCTAAAAAATTTCGCATAAAAAAAACCCCACTTTATTTTTCTATAAAGTAGGGTTCGACAAAATTCATTGTTTTCCTTTAAATTACATAAAAGTTACATTCTTACACGCAATTCCAGACGATCAACTTCCTCTTTCAACTTGTCGCGGTCTAGACGAAGAGAAAAACCGTCCCAAGGTGTTTCATTTAATATAGGAATTTGAGTATCGATAGTAACTAGTTCCTTACTTAGAAATGCCATTTCACGACCAGCTGCTATTTTCTTAACATATCTCTTAAAGGCCGGATCTAATTCTTCGAGTTCATAAATAGCTTCTACTGACCCATATTGTTGAATCATCGGTAGGGCTGCTTTTTCTCCGACTCCGTGGACACCTGGGATGTTATCACTTTTGTCTCCAAGTAAGGCTTTCACATCAATCCATTTATCTGGTGTAATACCATATTCATCTGTGAAGTGCTTCAAAGTGTAGGCATTCTCTTCTTTCTTCTTCGCAATAATTTGTGACACTTTATCCGTTAATAGCTGTAGCAAGTCACGATCGTTACTATAGATCAGGCACTCTCCATCCATTTCTTCCGACCATCTTCTAGACAACGTTCCCATGATGTCATCCGCTTCATACGGACTGATCGCCATTTGAGTGACACCTACAACATCAAATAACTCAGTGATCGTGTTGTATTGCTGAATCAATGGTTCAGGTAGCTCATTTCGTGTATCCTTATAATCCGGAAAACGCTGACGTCTCAACGTCTCCTCACGCTTTACGTCCCAAGCAATCATGAGATGCGTTGGGTCATACATTTCAATCAAGTTTAACAGCTTTTGTACTTTTACCCGTAAAGCATTCGTGTAAAGACCATCGCTATTTTTCGTTAGTTCATGATCCTCGCGACCGTAGCTTGTTGCAAAATAACATCTGCTAAGTAAATTGAAACCATCTATTATAATAAAACGGTTGCTCATTTTTCTGTCCCCTTTTCCCGTCTTTTCCTTCGTCTATTGTATCATATTTCCCGTATCGAAATAGAAAAAGAGCAGCCCAATACGGACATGCTCTTCTTTCAATATGTATGAGTTCCCGCACTTGCCGTGACACTCCATGACTCATAAACCCACTATTGGCAGGTGGGTACCCGCATCAATCCGTTCGTCTTCCGCAATCCGAGAAAGGCGGCATGACGTCTAGATTGAGATTTAAGGTTCCCTATGTCATGACATCGGTTTAAGACATAAACGTGCCACTAACAATGCAGGAATTTTATTATATCGAGGATCGTTAGGTTTGTAAAGAATAAAACTCATCCAACTACACTACCCTTTACATTGTTTGGTTCATTACTTACACCCATTTGACTATGGGTCCTTATGCTCTTCAAGTATTTCAATATTCAACAATTGGGCAATTTTTATTAGCTTGCCTATAGACGGTTCCTTTATACGTCCATTTTCCAAGTTAACGATAAAAGAGGGTGTAACTTCTGCTTTCTTAGCTAGTTCAAGTACTGATATGTTTTGCTCTTGCCTAGATTCTTTGAATTTTGTACCTAATTCAAAAGCCGTCCCTTTAATGACCTTAAACTTTCGCATCAATAATTGTCCCAACATAAAGCTCTTTGTATAGATAATGTTCATCTGGAAAATAGTGTTTCGTTTGTCGTTGTTCTTGTTCAATTTTGGTTATCTTTTCTTTTGTATATCGGTAAGGGCAATCCCCTATAACATGTCCTTCAATCGATAACCTGCCCCTGTCCTTGTCCAGATATTTGAGTAAAATAGACTTTCCGTTAATATATGAAACAAGCGTGCCATCTAACAACCTGATCAAGCCACCCACCTCATTTCCCGTTAATGTACCTCTAATTCAAACCATTCATAATGAAATAAATAACTAATGGACCTAGTAGTACGATAAAGATGGAAGGGAATATGAAAAATACCATTGGAAACAGCATTTTCACAGGTGTTTTCATTGCTTGTTCACGAGCTGCTTCACGTCTTTTTTCTCTAATTCGAACCGTTAAATTACGCAGCACTTTAGACATTCCAATCCCTAGTTGATCTGCTTGTATTAACGCTGTAAGTACACTCTGAAACTGTTCAGACGGCACTCTGTTACGCAGTTGGTCAAATGCTTCCTTTCTTGACTTGCCCAATTTCATGTCTTCCATCGTTCTAATAAATTCTTCGGAGATTGGTCCTCCGAGTTTATTGCTAACTTCATAAATGGCTGCGTCAATACCTAATCCTGCTTCAATCGTTAAGTTCAACATGTCAAAGAAATCAGGCATGTCTTTTTGTATAGCTTGGACACGCTTTTTCTTTCTAATCGATAAATAGAACTCTGGATATCTAATTCCTAATAAACCAGCTGCCGTTGAAGCTATAGCAATCATAAGAAGGTTTGATGTTCCCGGACCAAAGATGAAGAGTACGACGATAAACATGACGATGGCCAAAATGAACTGAATCATTCTAAATGCAATCGGGTGTAGGTTAAATGGATTCCCGGCATCCTGTAAACGTTTTTCTAGTTCTTTCTCTATATACCTGGGCGTTTTATCTGCAACTTTCTGCTGATATTTATTCCATGTTCTCTTAAATTGGATGCCTAGTATTCCAGCGCGTCTCGATTCACTCGGTACATCTTTTAAAGATCCAAATTCCGCTTTAATCCTTGAAGATATAATTAACTCTTTTCGGAATATAGTCGCAAATAATCCCGCTATAAGCAGGGATAGACTCAAAAAGCTGAACAAAAAGAATAGAATACCTTCCATCGCTTACACCTCAACATGGACAATTTTTCGGATTAGAAACCATCCTATAAGACACGAAAGTGTACCTGCACCTAACATAACCCAACCTACAGGATGTTCTAGTAGTGGACGAAAATAGTCCGGATTTACAGTGTTCAAATAAAGGGCAATAGATAAAGGTAATAGTGTAACAACCCAAGAGGACATTTTACCTTGTGCTGTTAATGATTTTAATTCTTCTTTTACACGGAACCGACCAAATATGGTCTCTTGCATCGTTTCAAGTAACGCTGCCAAGTTCCCTCCAGTGGATCTTTGGATGATCAAGGCGTTTACAACTAAGTCAAGGTCCCTATCTGGTAATCTAGTCACCAAGTTCTTCAGCGCTACATCTGTACTAATCCCAAATTTGATATCACGTAAAGTTCTAGAGAATTCCGAGCCGATCGGATCTGGCATTTCTTTCGCTACTAACTCCATCGCTTGTATAAAGCTGAAACCAGCACGTAATGCGTTCGCCATCGTGCCTAATGCTTGGGAAAGCTGTTCGGAACAACGATTGAGGCGATTCTTCTTCTTCCAATTCAAGTAGACTACAGGTATGAAGTAACCAACCAATACACCGCCAACTATGATGGACCAATTGTAGTTAAGGAAGAATAGAATGATTGGTAATGTTAATCCCATTAATATTCTGAGTGCAAAAAATTCTTCCGGGGTATAGGGAAGGGCTGACACTTCAAGTTTTGACAACCATTTTCTAACGTACGAATTGCCTTCAAAACGGTTACCAATAATGTGCAACATTTTTCTGTACATCGTCTTCGGTTTTTCATCTTTCATTTGCTTGTTTTTGTTCACAGGATTAGGCAGGAATTTATCTAACCTTTCCTCCGTTTTTATCCTGCTTTTACTCATTCTAAGTAAAACGAGATATGATAAGAGAGTAAATGTTATGAAGGAAAGAACAAACAGGTAAAACTGAGAGATCCCCACTCATTACCACTCCCTTTCAAACCAGGATGAGGAGATTTCAAATCCTAGTTTCTCTAGTTGATCAGAAAAATGTGGGCGGATACCTGTTGAAGAAAACTCTCCTTCTACATTGCCATCTAAGGACAACTCCTTTTCTTTAAATAAGAAGAGATCCTGGAGAACAATCGTATTTTCTTCTAGACCTAACACCTCAGTGATATGGGTTATTTTTCTTGTTCCATCCCTCATTCTCGCTTGGTGTATAATTAAATCAAGCGCGCTCGAAATTTGTTCGCGAATTGCTTTTACAGGCAAATCATAGCCGGACATGAGTACCATCGTTTCAAGTCTGGACAGCATGTCTCTTGGTGTATTGGCATGTCCAGTTCCGAGACTACCATCATGTCCTGTATTCATCGCTTGAAGCATATCAAGCGTTTCAGCACTTCGGACTTCCCCGACAATGATGCGATCGGGTCTCATCCGTAAAGAATTTCGTACTAAATCTCGAATCGTGATTGCGCCAACCCCCTCAATGTTAGGTGGTCTAGACTCAAGCGAGACAACATGGTCTTGTGACAGTTTTAATTCTGCTGCATCCTCTATCGTCACAATTCTTTCGCTATTCGGTATAAATGAAGATAAGACATTCAACGTACTTGTTTTCCCTGAGCCTGTCCCACCACTAATGAAAATGTTTAACTTCGCGTTTACACACGCTTCAAGAAACATAGCCATATCTTTACTTAACGTACCCATCCTTATCAGATCTTCAACTGTAAATGGTACTGTCGAAAATTTCCGAATGGTTACGGTTGGACCTTTCAAGGCGAGCGGGGGAATGACTGCATTTACACGAGACCCATCAGGTAACCTTGCATCAACCATTGGTACACTTTCATCAATCCTACGACCAAGTGGGGATACAATCCGGTCGATTACCCTTTTTATATGATCATCATCTCTGAAAGATACATCCGTCCTTAATAATCTTCCATTCTTTTCGACGAAAACCTCACTTGGACTATTGACCATAACCTCGTTTATGTCTGGGTCATCTAATAACTTTGTAATTGGGCCGAATCCAGTTAATTCACTTTCCACTACTTTCAAAAGTTCATTCTTTTCCTCAAAGGTGAGACGATCACCCTCAAATTCAAAAAACTCTTGGGATAACTCTCTTATTAACCTAGCAAGCTGATCATCTTTCACCTGTTTATGTTTTTTCAGTTCGTCAACTAGATAATTGTGTAATTCTATCTCCATTGCAGATTTTTTATTAGAAATTTTCAGTGTTGTTTGTGTAAGGGTTTTCGGTAATTTAACCGGAGTTTGAACCCCTTCTTCTTTACCTAATCGTTTCAACAAACTCATGAAACACGTCTCCTTCCTTTAGGAACTATATTGACAAGAAAGGATTTTGGAGATTTGTTTCTTACGATTCCTCTAGGAATTAACAAATCGGCTAACTTCTTCACACTTTTTGACACCATCGACTTTGGATGACTAACGACATAAGGAATGCCCATATTTAGAGAAGGTAGAACAACCTTGTTTTGTTCTGGTAATCTTGCATTTACACTCATACCTAGAATTTTTTCTACTGAGTCAGGTTTAATACCCTTCACTTTCGAAACTTTATTCAAAACAATCTTAATTCTTTCTTTCAATTCAAGAGATTCTAATGTTTCTAAGAATAGCTTCGTATTCTTTAGAGTAGGCAAATCCATATAAGTTAAGACAACGACTTGGTCAGAAGCTTCGAGTGCAGTTAACGTAGTTTCTGGGAGTCCTGGAGGCGTATCAATAATAACGATATCAAAACTAGTTTTCAGCTCGTCTAAGACTTCTTTGATATGCTCTTCATTGATGACTTCAGCAAATTCAGGTCTTACAGGTGAGGGCAAAACTTTCACGCCTGATGAATGCTCAAGCATAAATCTTTCAACTCCGATCGAGCGGCCATAACCTTCTTTCACCCAGTCATAAATTGTACGTTTTGGTTTAACATCTAAGATAAGAGCAACATCACCGAATTGTAAGTCCAAATCAATTAATGCGACACGGCTACCGTTTTTTGCATATTCACTTGCAAGGTTTACAGATAGTGTTGATTTTCCAATACCACCTTTTGTACTCGAGACTGAAATATACCTAGCATGTTTATTAGGTACATCCGAATCTACCGTGTCTGTACCTTTCTTCTCCTTCAAGCTTTGATCTCTTTTGATTTCATGGATGGTACGGACAATTTCTGATTCTGCTTTATTGAATAAGAGTATGTCATTTGCGCCTGATTTCAACGCTCGTTTCACGTCGTATTCACTTTCCTCTACTAATAAAATAATTTGATGTTTCGGAAAGCTCAACGACAGTTCTTTACAAAAGTCATACACGTTATAGAAAGAAGTTTCAGTGATAATTAGGATGGCTTGTGACTCTCTTTCTACTGATTGCCAAAACTCCCCGATAGATGTGTACCAATTGGTCCTGATTTGTTCAGATTGCATCTGATCATCAATCTTTTTGACCAGTTCCAAGTCATTGACCAGTCCGAGAAATTTATAATCCATTACTTTCACCCCTTTTTACTTGCCTTCTGTAATTGTGAGTTTTTCTTTTTCAATCTTTTGATCACCTTTCGTACGAAGCATTAAATGTAGTTCCCCTCTTGTAGCAAAACCGAGAGTGAGTCCTTGTTGTGGGGTAACTTCGAACGTAACAGTCTGATACCGAATTGCTTCCTGTTCAGAATCAGCAGCATGTCCAATCGCTAGTACTTTAATATTTTGTAAAAGCAGTTTAGCTTCATCTTTCTTTGAATTTTCAGCGTCTGGGTGCTCTCCTAAGGAACTTGATACATATACGACATCAACATAGGATCCAACTGTGATGTTTCCAGAAACACCTTGATCGAATTTGACATCTACAGAGATCGCACGCTTTCCTTCACTAATCGTTAACTTCTGTTGCGTTACCGTTGTTGCGTTCACTTTAGGCTTTTCTTCAGACGCTTTAACTTCATCTTGCTTTTGTTCATCTTTTACTGTTGTAGCAGCAGGTTGAGCTTCTTTAAAGATAGAAAAATAGAGAACGCCAGCTGCAAATAATCCAAAAACGATTGCAGTAAGCCAAATTTGTTTTGTTTTCATAAGTCCTCCCTGTTTAGTGACATTTAATTTACAAGTTTAACGGCATATAAACCAAAGTCATCTGTGCCCGTCTCTCCAATCTCACCTGATTCAACCGCTTTGATAAATTTCCCGTAAATGATTTTATTTTGGATCTCTTCCAACCAAAAAGCAGCGAACCCAACAATCGTTACACTTGACCTTCCATTAACATTTGGAAATCCATCTACAATCGGAACATATACAACACGTTTGCAACTATTATCTGCAGTACTTGCAACAGAACACTTGGCTTTTCCATTATCCGCGGCAATTCTTGTTGAGATCGCTTGGCTAACTGGTCCTACCTTACCACCAGGCTCTGTTAACACCGTTTCTCCAATTGATAACTTAATACCATTAATTATGCCGTCTTTAAGATTCGAGGCCCCTCTACCATCAACCGCTAGATACCCAAAATTTCCGCGGATATTCGGGTTTAAATTCAATTGATAGCTTTCTAGGTACCGAAATCCGCATCCATATTCCGGTATACCGATTGGGATGATATTTGTTCCGCCTTCAAGAGGTCCAATTCTTGCCTTTGCCTTAGCTGGGACATTTACCGTATGAAAACCTAATACTTTTGCAAATGTCATTGGTGCTGCTTGCGTAATAGTTGCAGAAATAAACTTCCCTTCGACCTTTATGTCTGAAGGAAGTAACGAGTAACCGTTGTCAGAAGCAACTTCGATGGCGGTGGTTACTGCAGCAGCCGATGAAATAGGAATTTGTTGAGCTCCGGCTAGAACGGCAGCATCTACAGCGCTTTGAACTTTACTTTTCTCAAAATAAAGTCTGCCACCATCAATCGCAATCGCTGCAATTCCAAATAAAATAACAAGCCCTAATGAAATGAACACGATTACTGAACCGTGCTCATTTTGGAGAGGTAGTTGTTTAATCTTTTTCATTTATTCCACCCTCATTACAGTTGAATTTTCAATTGTAAATGAATCACTAGAGAAGAACTGTGGAATCAGTGGTGTTACTAATTCGAATGGATAACTTAATCTGACGGTCACGTTACTCCCTCGACTTTTAGCAGGATCATCAAATGAAACGGAAACACCAACAGATGATTCATCTAACCCTCTGATGGCTGATCTTGCCTTTTGTTCAATATCTACCGAACCAACACTTGCAACCCTTGCAGCCTCCCTACCTGCATGGTCCAAAGCCATGTGTGCATGGATGAGTCTCCCGAAATCAATAATTCCAAAGAAGATCAGAAAGAGAAAGATGAGTGAAAATGCAAGTTCGACGGTAGCTTGTCCTTTCTGGCATTTCATTTTAAGAAACACCTACCTCTAAATAAATTTGTATGAAAACACCAATCGATATGAAAACACCATATGGTATGTAATCTTTTCTAGATCCTTTAAGGACGAATAAATAATAAAAACAAAATAATCCAGCAATAATAGCTCCGAAAAGGAAACTCATAAACACAAATTTAGCTCCAGCTAAAGCACCAACCATTGCAAGCATTTTGACATCCCCCGCACCCATACCACCTAATACGAAGGGTACAATTAATAAGAGTAAACCAACGATCAATCCAGCACCCCATGTAACCATCCCTTGCAAGCCGTCATTTATTGTCCAATAAAGGAGGCCGACAAAAATGGCTGGGAAGGTGATCATATTCAAAATTTTTCTAAATTTATAATCTGTGAATGCGCAAACACTAGATAAAACGATTAATAGGGAATAAACCATCTTGCACCTCCTTTAAAAAAACGTCCTGCCTTTAGTGAGCAGGACGTGGAATTGTGATGATTATGGAGTTGTTCCTCCACCATTTACAGCCGAAGTTATTTTTGCAAACACACTATCAATTGCACCTTTAAGTGCTCCATCACTTGCAAATACTGCTATGGCAATTAACGCAACTAAACCAGTAATTAACCCGTACTCCACCATCCCTTGGCCCTCTTCTTCTAGGATCAGCCTTTTGAAATTCTCTCCCATATTAAACAACCTCCTATATTAGATAATGTTCATGTAATGAATAAATTCCCTTTGCATTTTCTACTCATTTCTAATTTAATTAATGGATTGTACAGTTACTTGTAACAATTCCCCTCCTCAGGTAATATTGTTCACATAGAACAATTTATAAGTTTATATTAATTGTTCATTTTGAACATGTCAACAAATTTTTAGTTTATTTGCAAAATTATTTACTTTATACTAAAGGGGGGTACCAATTATAGCTGAGGTGGTAAATAGAATGAAACAGATCGGTAGTCGCATCAAAGAACTACGAAGAGAAAAAGGTATGACCCTTAAGGAGCTAGGGAATGCAATCGATTTTAATTATAGTAACCTTTCTAAAATAGAACGTGGTGATCGCAAACCTACACTAGAACTATTAGAGAGTTTAGCTGAATATTTTGATAAAGATGTTTCCTTTTTCTTTGGAACAAGAGAAGAAATACCTGAAGAGATTCAAGAACTGGGTGTAGAGTGGGTGACCTTTTCTGAGGAGATGAAAAGCAAAAATATTTCTCTGAGTGAATTAAAGGTACTCGCTGAGACACTTGCAACAATTAAAAACAATTCTAATGATTAAACCATAGGACCGAATCAAAGCTGTCACAATTCTTTCTCATACACAATATTTTGATATTAGATGGAAAAACAATACAAAATGTTGTGTCTTTAGTCTAGACGCTTTGGAATATCGGTCTTTTTTTATTGTCTTTTTCCAATAATTATCTTCAAATTTATACATTATACAGCCTAAAGACTTAGTATTTTTGTCGAAATTCGATATATATAATTACTTTAGTCCTCTTTTTTCAAAATACGACATGCCAATAATGTTTTATGATTGATTTTGTCGGACGATTTTCAGAGGATATTACATAGGATTACACGAAATTATACCTAGTAATTAACAAACTTTACTTTCTGTGAGTCTTTCGTCTGAACTAAAACAAATTGTATCCTACCGAAAAGAGGGGGTTATTTAAATGAATGTCATATATACGGAATTATTACCTGAAGGAATAACGATGAAGTTTGATGATGGAACCATTTTCATTGGAGTAAAAGCACGATCAGAGATTAAGAAGGAGGATGAAGGTGTTACATATTTCGAAGAACAGGATACCGACAACAAAAAAATCGTTGAATAGACCGCGTTTGAACGATCCAAGCCATTCTAAACCTCTCCCCCCTTTAAGATTAGTATATGCTGAGTCCTTTTTTGAACGCCTGATAGGATTGATGTTTCGAAAGAAACCTTTAGAGAACGAAGCTTTAGTTATTAAACCATGTAATTCTATTCATATGTTTTTTATGTTCTTTCCAATAGATGTCATTTTTATTAATGATGAACAACGTATCATTAAATCCGTATCTCACCTTAAACCTTGGCGAATCGTATGGCCTGTTAAAGGTGCGACAGCAGCAATAGAATTACCGGTTGGAACCGTTCAAGAGTATGATTTAGCCCATGGTGAATATCTTTTTCTTTAACCATTTTAGTCACATCGGAAACTTTAGTGTTTAATTAAAAATTAATTTATTGTTCATTTTGAACTTTTATTTAAAGGTGAATATATTAATAATAAATATAATCACCTATCCTACAATTCAACTCTTCCTAATACATGCTACTCACTTTCCATCTTCTTCGACTCGAGTTCTGCAAAGTTAGCCATTTTTCCTGATTTAGCACGTGCTTCCATTTGTTTAGCATTGTTGTTTCTTTGTGCATTCGGGTTGCCCTTCTTTTGTTTACCCATTCCAGTCCCTCCTTTATTCCTTATTATGAACCAATTTCATAATCATAATTCTGATTAAATGGGTCATCATAACGTGTAGGAGGTGGTCTCATGGGTGGACCTTATTTATGCCCAGGGTGTAAGACAAATCGTACTCGATTCAATATGATTGAACAAATCCCAAAAGGCGTCAAGCTAGACCCTGAATCAGGAGAAGTCGTTGAAGAATTCTCAAATGATAATTTAGATACGTTCCATATTCCTTATAACGGATCACATTTTAGAGTCCAGTGCGGAGCATGTGGTTTAATTGAAAATGAGGAAACGTTCAAAGCACGAGCCAGTTCATCAAAAAATCCATTTTTGTCATAGAAAAAGCCTCTTTTAAGAGGCTTTTCAACATTTTTGAGAATGATGAGCACAGGCATAGTATTTTAATGGTACATTTGAATTCATTTGTCACCATCGTACTTGATGCTCTATTCAGTTTTTAATGATACATGGTTATCGGAAAACTCTACAAACACAGGAAGATTGAATAAGCGAATATTTAGTTCTTCAATATTTTCAAAAGAATGCTGTTCAATGCCGAAGAATTGACCGGAATCATCTGAGTAATTGTGATCTGATTGAATAGTATTTCCATCTTGATCGGTGACATCAATAAATGGTTCATTTCTCATGTGAATCTCAGCTTCAGGATGTTCTTCTATGATTTCTGTATACCTTTTATAATGTTGAAAATACAAATGGCTCTCATATTCATGTTTCGGATCAACTTTTATGAAAAATCCGTAGTTGTTTTGATTTGGACCGTGAGGATTGCGTTCAAGTTTGACAAGCTCAAAATCCATACTGTTCACATTACCCAGATCTCGATTGATTTCATAAACGTTTTCATCTTGTGCTATTTTTTCTCGAAACTTTTGGAAATCACCTTTTGTAATGGTGAACTTTATTTCTTCATTTGTTGGATAAGACCCTGATAACAGCGATATCGTAGTATCATCTGTATCAAATACAGGGTTTTGATAGACACTGATAAAACGCCTTCCATCAGTGTCTTGTTGTATACTGGATTGTCCTTGCATCTTCCCATACTTATAATGCACTTTATTAAACTCAACCGGTGTGTTCAATTCAAAGTAAAGACGTTTTTGATGCAACCTAAATTCAATATCAGAATAGGTAATCGTTTTCCCATCACCAAGATTTGCAGATTTATTAATTGAAAACGATTCAAGTAAAGGATCATGGCTTTTCATTTTGTAATCAATTGCAATGTTTTCGAGTTGAAATTTTTCATTGCTCGAGTTTTGTTTCACTAGCGAAGCCTCTTGTAATTCAATGTTTGAGATCTTCATGATTGCTTGATCAATATGATAGAGATTTTCTTTATCCTTGCTATTAACCCACTTAGATAAAGTTTTTAAAATCTCTCTATTCTGGTCATGTTCAAAGACAGCTCGTCGATAAATACGATTTTTATAGACTACTCCCTCGCTTTTCCATTGGTAGTCTTGATATCTCTCTTGAGATCCCATTGATAACTCAAGGGGCTCTTCCCCATCAGCAGTCACTTTCAACCGGTCAAATTCAAAGTGTGGAATATCATCTGGAATTTCATCATTGGGCAACACATCTAAACTATAGGTAATTATTAAACTCAATCCTCGGTTATACAACGACTCGATTCGGAATTCCCGCTGAGCCTCTACCACTGGTATGTTGACACTTTCAATTTTAGATATGAGATCATGCTTCTCGAGCAGCTCGAACATTTGTGGTTCAAAATAGCGTAACTCATTTGCTAATCGTTCTTTCAATTGTTTTTCTGTATCAACAACGACAAATTTTTCACGATTGACTGCAAAGGTCGTACGTTCTTTTTCTTTAAACTTTTCACTAATAAATACGAAAGCAATTAAGATTAGTAAGACCGGTATAATCTTTTTTAACGTCTGTTTTCCTTTCACGTTTATCCCCCTACAAGATTTACTTATCTAAAGTTATTTCCACAGATTCTGAATAAAGTGGGATTTGCTCTGAGAAATTAAAGAAGCGAAATGTAAGCTCGTCCTGTTGTTGAAAGACATCTTTTTCTATTTGGATAACCCCCATAAGTCCTTGCATATTTCTATATCCATTGATATTTAAAATATCTACTTTCTCACCTTGACTGTTTGTGACCTCTAAGAACACAAGAGATTGGTAGAGTGTTTTATATGGATCATCTTGGTCTAATTTAAGGTACTTACTATAATCAATCATCCAATTCGGTAATAAGACGTGTGAGTCCCCACTTACCTTCATATTAAGAGATACTGCTTCACTTCCATTTTCTAAACGGGATACGTCAAGGTTTTCAATAGTATAACTTTCATCATTTTTACTTGTGCCAATCTCTTCGTTTAATTCATATTGGGATGAATTTTGATCATTCTTTAAGAATTGTTTATAATCTTTCATGGTCTCATCATTGAGATGATATTTCAGTTCGTCATCAATAGGCAAGGTTGCTTCAGTAAATTGTACCTTCATACTTGGTTGGTTGACGATATGATCCCTGACGTATAAGAATTGTTCTCCTTCATCGTCGGTTTGAATTTTGCCACGCTCTCCTTGGTCATTAATATAATAGACCAGTTCTCTCATTTGCTCTTTATTCTCTCCTAAACTTATGTATAGCTTATTTCTCGTTAACCCAACCTCTACCCTCTTCAACATTACGGTCGTTTGTGACGTCAATTGTATTTCCTTATTTAGGGGATAAACTTCAAGAGGTTCGTCTAAATCGGTCAGTTCCATATTAAGTGTAAGACGATCGATATTTGCTGCTTCAGCACTTTCCTTTGTCACTAACTGTAAATTTTCCAAGGACACTTGCTTCGTATCCTTGAAAATCTTAGTACGGGAAGAATGAGAGTCATCATCCAATGAAGTTTTGATCCATGTACTTCTATATAATCTGTTATTGAATACGAACCCTTGATTTAAATATGGATCCAACTTGTTTACGTCTACTTTTAGCCGAGTATCTTGATTTGAATCATTATGTAGAATAACTTGATCTAAAGTAACATAAGGGACATCGACTGGCTTCTCATCTTCTGGGAGTAGGTTCACACTATAAAGCACGTAGATATTTAAACTTTGGTTCCAAACTTGATGGATTTGTATAGTTCGGTTTGATCCCAATACCTTTACTTCTTTTTCTTCGAATGAATGAATGAGGTTATGATCATAAGCCGTTTTTAATAAATCCCCACGAGAAGCTGGACCTAATCTGCTATACAATTTGACTTTTTCGTAGGAATCGACTACATCAAAATTATCTTCATTCACTTCAATACTCTGTACAACCCTCTGTTGAAATTGATTCCCTAATATGATGAAAGCGATCACAACAATCGCAAGTATAATAAATTTTTTAATCGTTAGCCCCCCTTATGTTAATCCTACCATAAGTTCTATAATTTGGGAGTTTAAATCAAAAGACTCCATCCTTTTGAATGAAGTCTTTCGTAATTTCTATAAACCTTCTCCTTCGCACCACTCGTATATGATTAAACTGAATATTTCTGCTGCTTGGAAGACTTTTTCTAACTCAATATATTCATTTGGATAATGGGCATAGGCGGTTACACCTGGACCGAATACGATTGATGGGGTATTCCCTACTTGGGTTAGTAATCCGCCATCAGTCCCCCATGGTGAGGCTTCAATGACAGCAGGTTCTCCTACTACTTCTTCATATTTCTTTTGCAAGATACCCATTAACTCATGTTCTAAATCAATGGATCCTGGTAACCACTGTGCACCGAACCATTCAACTTGTACAGGATGTTGCTGGAGCCAATTGTCTTCAATTTTACACATTGCATATTCAAATTCTTCTTTTACTGACTCCAATGATTCATTTGGTCCTACACCAATCCTGCCTTCTATAAAAACTTCATCCGGTACAGATGACGGCCAGTTTCCGCCTTCAATTTTTCCAATATTGATGGGGAGTGGAATAGGCGTGTTTTGATAAAGAGGGTCTTCCACACGATTATTCCTTTCATATTCAAGTTTCTGAATCGCCTGAATGACGTGGACGGATTTTTCTATTGCACTTACACCTTCATACCGTGTTCCACCATGAGCAGACATACCATTTACAGTTAACCTAAACCAGATCGATCCTTGTTGTTTAGGGAAGATTTTCATATTCGTTGGCTCAGGAACTAAAGCAGCATCTGCTGTATGCCCTCGTAAAACAGCTGCTAAAGTGCCAGCTCCACCGCTTTCTTCTTCAATGACACTATGAAATAGGACGTCTCCTTTTAATGAGACATTCAATTCTTTTAAGCACTGGATTGCCAGCAATAACGCAAGATTCCCACCTTTCATATCTGTGACACCGCGTCCAAACATTTTCCCGTCCTCAATGTACCCACTATAAGGCGGATGTTCCCATTGCTTTAAATCTCCAGGTGGAACAACATCAATATGACCGTTCAAAACAAGGGATTTACCACCTCCATCCCCCTTCCAAGTTCCTACTACATTCGGACTCTTTGAAAAGTCCGTCCGCGTTGCACAGAAATATCGGTGATTGATTAACTCGTCACCATCAGGAATCCAATAATCCACATCAAGTCCAAGTCTTTCAAGCTGTTTCTTAACGAGTTGTTGCACCCCGAATTCATTCCCTTGTTCGCTACCCTCTTGGACAAGCTTCTGTAAAAAATCGGTCGCTTCATCCTTATGTTGATTCAGCCACTTTCTTATTTTAGTACTCAATACAACACACCCCCTCCACTTTGGTTATGTAGCGTTGCTCACGAATTGATCGTGAGCGATTCACTCACCTTAAATGTCGCCTCTGTTGCATTGTAAACATCTTCTAACTTGTAAGGGTGCATGATTTCTATGAGTATAAGTGAATCATCGTGGACTTGGAAGACCGCCATTTCAGTAATGATCATGTTTGCTCCTTTTTGCACAGTAAGAGGGAGATTACAATGCTGCACGATTTTCGAGGCACCGTTTTTGTTCGTATGGTTCATAAGGACAATCACCTGTTTTGCTTTTTGGGCAAGATCGATTGCCCCCCCCATTCCAGGTACCCTTTTACCTGGAACGATCCAATTTGCAATGTCTCCTTGAGCACTCACCTCAAGCGCTCCAAGAATGGTCATATCTAGATATCCTTTACGTATGATGCCAAATGCCGTTGCGCTATCGAAATAAGAGGCACCTGGTAGTAACGTTACAGGGTATCCACCGGCGTTTGATAAATGTCCATCTTCAGTACCTTCTTCAGGAGATGGTCCCATTCCGAGAATGCCATTTTCCGTATGGAGCATGACACCAAGCTCAGGTTTCAAATAATCTGAGACGAGTGTTGGTATTCCAATCCCTAAATTGACAATCATTCCTTTTGTAATTTCTTTGGCGGCTCGTTTAGCAATCCGTCGGCGCGTTTCAGCTCCCAAATCCATTTCCAGTCCACCCCTTTACTCGGAACGACATAATCAACAAAAGCGCCTGGCGTTACAATACATTCAGGATCTAGTTGACCCGCTTCAACGATATCCTCCGCTTCAACAATCGTTATATTCCCAGCGGTTGCAACTAATGGATTTGTATTGCGTGCACTTTTGTCAAAAGTGAGATTCCCATATACATCTGCTTGCTTTGCATACACGATGGAAACATCTGCAATTAAAGCCGGTTCAATCATATATTCCTTTTCTTCTACATTTACTTTTTGTTTTCCTTTTTCTACTAATGTTCCTAGTCCTACATCTACTAATATCCCACCTAACCCCATCCCCCCAGCCCTAATTTTTTCTGCTAGGGTGCCTTGTGGATAAAAAACAACTTCGAGTGTGCCTTCGTGCATTTGTTTTCCTGCTTCGGGGTTTGATCCGATGTGAGAAGCAATTAATTTTCTTACTCTTTTATCTGTAATAAGCTTTCCTGGACCAATCCAAGGAAAACCAACATCATTAGAAATAAGTTCAATGTTCTTTATGCCGAGATCAAGAATTAAATTGACAAGAGATGGGGGAGCTCCAACTCCCCCAAATCCTCCACACATTAAAGTCATGTCGTCCTTAAAATGTGATATAACTTGCTCCATTTCAACTACTTTAGAAGAGATATTTGTTGGCAATTCATTTCCTCCTCCCTAACTAATTGAACGGTGGTGCAACAAACCATCATGATCAAGGTCATGACTGATTTCTGCAATCGCCTCTTCTAAAATTTTCATTAACATTTTCATTTCTTCTTTACTGATCGTAAGTGGTGGAGCGATAATAATTGCATCTCCAGATGTGCCATTTATACCACCTACGGCAGGGTAAACAATCAGTCCTTTTTCGAAACATTTCTTAACTGTCCGCTCGGTGACAAAGGTATGGATAGGGAAGCTTTCTTTCGTTTCTGGATTTGTAACTAACTCTAAGCCCCAGAGGAGTCCTTTACCCCTAATATCACCAACAACCGGATAATGACTTGCGATCGTTCGTAACTCATGTTCAACAAATGATTCTAGATTTGCTGCATTCTCACCTGGTTGATGTAGATTCATATAATCAAGTACCGCAAGAGCGACCGCTGCTGATTGCGGATTTCCACTTAGTGTGTGACCGCTCATAATCACTTTTGAACCTCGTTCTATTGTGTCAATGATTCGCGCAGATACCATCGTCGCGCCAATTGGGGTATAACCTCCACTCAACCCTTTACCTAGCGCCATAATATCAGGTTCAACATTCCAATGTTCCATCGCAAAGTTCTTGCCGGTTCGACCAAAACCGGTCATCACTTCATCCGCAATTAACAAGACATCATATCGATCACATATTTCTTTGATCTTTGCATAATACGGTTCAGGTGGTACGATGGCACCTCCTGCTGCACCAATTATCGGTTCAAAAATAAACGCCGCAACATTTTCCGGTCCTATCCGTTGAATAGCTGTCTCAAGTTCATTCGCACATTTCATTCCACACGAAGGATATGTCTCATAGAAAGGACATTGATAACAATATGGTGGTGAGACAGCAGGGTAATCAGCTAATAACGAAGAGAAACGATTCCGTCTAAGGACATGACCTGACATCGACAATGCCCCTAAAGTAATACCGTGGTAACTGGTCCAGCGTGAAATGACTCGGTTCTTTTGAGGCTTTCCAATTTCCTGCCAGTATTGAATCGCAATTTTTAAAGCCGTCTCCATCGCTTCAGATCCACTATTAACAAAGAACACGTAATCAAGATCTCCTGGTGCAATTTGGGCAAGTTTTTCAGCAAGTTCCTCAGCGGGCCGGTTTGTAAATTGAGAACGATATACAAAAGAAATTTTCTCAGCCTGTTCCTTCATCGCTTGGATGATCTCTGTAACACCATGCCCAATATTTGCAGTGACTGCCCCCGATGCGCCATCCAAATATCGATTTCCATCAGAATCATATAAATAGATCCCTTTCCCGTAAGCAACCTCCGGATATGTTGCGCCGAGTAAAGGTTTGATGAGATGTGATTTGTTGGCCATGGCGATGAACACCTCTTTTCTATTTCTCTAAGAAAGAAGCAACAAAATCATTCTGCTGCTCCTATTCATTTTTCGTAATCTTGCTTGGTTATAACTTAAAATAATTCTTCTTTAAAAACCTCGGTACATCCATAAGTTCTTGATACGTCATTGAATTTGGCAGAGGTTTCGTATCAATTAGCATGAGCTGATCCTCGATCTCCTCAATCAACGTTTCTTCCTGATACTCCATTCCACAATCTACACAGTGGACAGAAGGAATCATCTTGATTTCAATTGCTCGTGTCCCGTCAGGTAGCTCCCAATAACTCGTAACTGTTGTATTTTTCGCTTGTTTAGATTCACACCACATGCATTGCATCGAATTCCTCCTTACTCTCCTGAAGTCTTATTCTGTTCGGATTGCCATTTCTTTTCTATTAATTCATCCCGTTTTGATCGGCGATCTTTTAATGATGAATGATCGGGGTTGGTTTCGTAATTTTTCCTTCGGTTCAATCTTTGTAAGCCTTCAGGTACAAGATTAAATACTTCATCACGCATTAAGCTTGCAATACCGACTGTTTTGGGTTTTTCGGTGATTTGATATTGTTCGTCAAAGTAAGCTTCAGCGCGTCCAGGTACATAATTTTCTGGCTCTGGATATGTGGTGATGACACCTTCAAAGTTGCGCAGGACAACCTTATCTGAACTTTGTGAAATGATGTAATTAGGTTGAACGGATATTTTCCCACCACCACCTGGCGCATCCACAACAAATGTCGGTACAGCATACCCAGACGTATGTCCTCTCAGTGATTCCATAATTTCAAGTCCTTTAGATACAGGTGCACGGAAATGTCCGATTCCTTCGGATAAATCGCACTGATAAATGTAATAAGGGCGGACTCGGATTTTCACCAAATCGTGCATCAATTTCTTCATAATATAAGGACTATCATTAATACCAGCTAAAATAACAGCTTGGTTCCCGACAGGTACACCCACGTCTGAAAGCATCTCACATGCACGTTTCGCTTCTTCAGTAATTTCAATTGATGTATTAAAATGTGTATTCAGCCACACAGGATGGTATTTCTTTAAAATGTTACATAAGTTTTCTGTTATTCTTTGTGGAAATACAACCGGTGCACGAGTACCAATTCGAATAATTTCTACATGTGGGATTGCACGTAAATTCTTTAATACGTATTCAAGGATATTATCGTTAATCAATAGCCCATCCCCACCAGATATCAGCACATCTCTAACGACTGGTGTGTTTGCAATATACTCGATAGCGGCGTCTAATTGCTTTTTAGGTACACCCATTCCAATTTGGCCAGAAAAACGTCTTCTCGTGCAATATCTACAGTACATTGAACATTGATTCGTCACTAAGAAAAGAACGCGATCTGGATATCTGTGAGTTAAACCGGGTACTGGTGAGTCTTCATCTTCATGCAACGGATCTTCCAAATCGTATTTTGTTTTGTTAATCTCTGCCGAAATAGGTACCGACTGCATCCGAATTGGACAACGATGGTCATCAGGGTTCATTAGGGATGCGTAATAGGGTGTTATATTCAATGGAATCGTTCTTGTTGAAATCCGTACGCCTTCTTCTTCCTCTGGCGTTAAATTAACTACTTTTTTCAATTGATCTACATTTCGAATCGTATGTGTTAATTGCCACAACCAATCGTTCCATTGCTCCTCAGTGACATCTTTCCATAGTTCAACCTCTTTCCAATGTCGTTTCGGTTTGAATACAAAATCCTTCATGTCATTCCCCCCTGGTATCATTCTACTCACCTATTAATCATGCAAGTTCCATGCCAATTCTCACTATTCAGATCATTCCGATTTCTTCATCATATGAATGATAGGCAGAAAAGGGTGATTGACTATTTTTTCAGTAGAAAATGTTTCCATTTATTATAGATCTAAAAAGAAGCACACCGCCTAATTTTCGGCAGTGTGCTTCTCATTCATTTTTGAAAGTTTATATTGAAGTGTTTGACGGGGGATTTTCAAAAGCTTTGCAGCTCTTTGTATATTTCCATCTGTTGCATCTAACGCTTTATGGATCCATTTCTCCTCCGTATCGGAAATGGCTTTTCTTAAGGATGGAATTGAGTCACCTTCATGAAATGGATCAGATGCTTCAATGAAATGAATCGGAATATGTTCGAGTGTCAACGTATCCTCATTAATGACATTTAGCGCAGATTCTATCGCATGCTCTAACTCCCTCACATTACCAGGCCAATGATATTCGTTAAATAATTCTTTCACTTCATCGGATACTCTAATGACCAATTTTCCAAACTTAAAATTATATCGCTGTATAAAATGGTCCATTAATAATGAAAGGTCTTCTTTTCGATCTCGTAACGGGGGAATATTCAGGAATATTACATTCAACCGGTAATAGAGGTCTTTACGTAATGTTCCATTTTCGATACACACTTTAGGGTGTTCATTCATAGCAACGATCACTCTTACATCAACACTCTTTTCAGATGTGCTTCCGACTCTACGAATCTTCCCGTTTTGGAGAACACGGAGTAACTTTGCTTGGGTATCGAGGGGCATTGAATTTAATTCATCCAAAAATAATGTACCACCGTCTGCAAGCTCAAATAACCCAGGGCGATCTACAGCTCCAGTATAGCTTCCTTTTGCAGTTCCGAACAAAATGCTTTCAAGTAAAGTGGATGGAATGGCCGCACAATTCTGCGCGATAAAAGATTGGTCCATTCGATCAGATGCATTGTGAATCGCTTGAACAAGCAATTCTTTACCAGTCCCTGTTTCACCATATACAATGATTGATGATGTCGACTTTGAGGCTTTAACCGCCATTTCTTTTACTTTAAGGAACGCGTCATTCTTTGTAAGTATGTCATTCATTCTAAAATTCGTACCGTTTTCATATTCCTTCGGATGGTCACTTGAGGTCGCCCCTTTAACTCTTGCTTCAAGGTCAAGGAGTTTCCAAGATAACTGTTGTATTTTCGTGAAATCTTTCGCGATCTCAACAGCACCTACAACTTGTCCGCCAACAACGATCGGTAAAGTCGTATTCACTGTCGTAATTAAATTACCTTTCGCATTCGGATATCGCTGATGCTGATTGTAAATGGGTTCGCCGGACTGTATTACTTTCAATAACGTACTCGTTTCCTTTGAGAAAGTAGGAAAGACATCTAATAGATGATAGCCTAATACATCTTCGACAGGTACCCCGTCATGCTTAGAAGCAATTTCATTATAAAAAACAGTGATGCCTTCGTTATTAATGACATGGATGCCTTCATCAATGGAGCTTAAGATCGCTTGCAACATTTCCCGTGTATTTGTCACGTCAAGCAACATGAACCATCCCCCCTGAAACAAGATGCCAAAAATTAATCATTTGCATGCCGAATTTTCGGCACATTCATGATCTATCTACGAGATAAATCACACACCCATAAGTTCATATCCTCTAGTTTATTGAATATGTTGCAGTTCTTTGTGAAACGCCCTTTGTATTCATAATGTCGTTGATGAAATACTGCATTCATACCAAATGATAATGCACGAGCAATAGAATAAGCACAATACACTTGCTTTTCCTTTAAAGCAACCTCTAGCTTTGCAATTAAAATTTTCATCAATCCCTTCTTCCGATGTTCTGGAAGTGTTGCACAGTCAGTCAATTCGGCATTGTTATATGTGGTATTGATGTCAGCTGAGGCAGTACTCACGATGCTGCCCTTGCATTCCGCTACATAGAAAATAGAGTCTTGCGTGATCAGTTTCCGTATATAATTGGGATCATTCATTGGTGTCGGATAAATTTCAAACACCAATTCATAGAGCTTTGCTAATTCTTCAGCATCTTTGGTTTGAGCTTGTCGAATTGTATAGCCGTTTGAACTAGGAACAACTAATGTACGCTCTAACTCTTGAACTTGTTGAAGTGTTTCATTTTCATACACCCAATACTCGCTAGATCTCCGTCCATTTTCAGTAAAGTGCGCCATAGAATATGCATCGCTTCCATTAAAATATCCAGAATACAAGGCTTCAAATTGATATCCATATGATAATAATGTCTTCCAGTCCTCTTGTCTGGATTTAATAATGACCTTTGTAAAGGGGTTTTCTGCAAGGAGTTTCGTTACTTGCTTATGAACAGAATGGATGTTTCCACGATAATCTTCTATTTTCAAACGTTCATTAAAAAAATCCAACGAGACGTTCATCGTACAATTTGTTGATGTAACCACACGATCCTCATAGTAAACCTTTATGTCTCTCATTTTTGCTCATCCCCACTTTCAAAAATAATCGTAACGATTTTCCTTTATAATTCCATAGATCTATCTTCATCTCCTGCATGTTGTAAGTTTACAGGTATGTATTATTTAAGTTGGTTAGCTTAATAAAAAAGAACACAACCCTCTGATTGAAAAGATTGTGTTCTTTTATGAGTTATAAAGTTTGTAAATATCTGTGTGGAAGTTTCCATCTATATTTCGCGGAGAAGAGTCTTAAAGTTATCAAGATCCCGCATAATAAATATAGCTCCCATGGCTTACTTGTAATACCTGTACCTATGAATATACCAGCAATAATCGCCCATGCTGCGTATATGTCGTACCTGAGGACGGTAGGCTTTCGTCCAGCTAGTAAGTCACGGACAATCCCTCCACCAGTACCCGTCATTACTGCAGCCATAATGATTGCTGTTAGCGAATGTCCAGCAGAATATGCATACAGCGCCCCTTGTATAGCAAAAGTCGATAAACCTACTGCATCAAAGAAATTTAACCAACCTTTTGTAAAATGAATCCAACCTTCTGGAATGAAAAAGATCAAAGCAATAATCAACACTGTAACTTTAATCAATATATCCTGCTCCCAAAGTGTAGACATCGGTACATCTATTAATATATTTCGAATGATTCCCCCACCAAATGCAGTGGCTAAGCCTAGAATCAAAACACCTAATAAATCATAATCCTCTTCCATTGCGATAATGGCACCACTAATTGCAAATGCCATCGTACCGATTACATTTAAGACATCCCAAGTCAATCCTCAATCTCCCCTTTGTTCCTTTTTCCCGGTCTTTCGTCATTAAGCCAAATTGAGTTTACAACGTTTAAAGAAGATTAGCAATTGAAATATGAGGATTTAAATAAAATTCTTCATGTTAAAATGTGTTATTCAGTACGGTACGTGAAATTTATTGTGTTTCTTCCTGTTTTGTCTCAATTTCATGATCTTCGTATGAACTCCAATCACTCCAACTACCAACATATAATTTGCTTGTCTTTCCAATTTCATCGAGCGCTAGAATGTTTACACAAGCTGTTACACCTGAACCACAATAATTGATCACTTGTTGATCCATTTGGCCATTAAATCGTTGCTTCAGTTCATCTGGGGATTTCCATTTTCCTTGATCAATATTTTCCATGAAGAAGCGATTAATGGCACTTGGGATATGTCCTGGTTTCGGATCAATCGGTTCTGATTGTCCGAGATATCGAGGCTCATCTCTTGCATCAATCAATGTAACTTGACCTTTAACTGTTCCTTCTTGAACTTCTTTTAAATCAGCAACCATCTCTTTTCGGACTTTAGGGGTGAATGTCACCTTTTCCACATCCGTTAATTTCTCAGTAAGGGGATAGTTCTTCTTCTCCCATGCTTGAAAACCACCGTCTAATACATACACTTTCTCATGCCCTAGATACTTTAACATCCACCAAAATCGTGAAGCCATTGCTGTATTCTGTGCATCGTAAGCAACAATCGTTTTCGTATGATCTATTCCGATGGACTCAAGAAATTTCACGAACTGATCCAAGTCTGGTAGAGGATGACGACCGCCATGATCACGCACTGGACCCGATAGATTTTTCTCCAAATCTGCGTAACGAGCCCCTGGAATATGTGCATCGTGATACTCTTCTTGTCCTTGATCTTTATTTTGCAAGTAGAACCGACAATCGACCGGAACGACTTGCTCATCATCCAGTTTGTTATATAACCAATCTACAGATACGATATTTTTCATTACATCCACCTACTCTTTTTGCATTTTCTACATTGTACCGAATCAAGTTGTTTCTTGACAAACATACCTTCACATTCATTGACGTTAACAGAGTAAACGATTAAACTTCATATAGATTACCAACAGGAAAATTCGATGAATAAAGAGAGGTCATTCACAATGGAGCAATGGATCAACCCTAGAGTCAAACAAATACAAATTTCGGGTATTAGACAATTTTTCAACAGGGTGTCTTCTTATCCTGACGCGATATCGTTAACACTCGGACTACCCGATTTCCCAACACCTGACCATGTAAAAGAAGCAGGGAAAAAAGCCATCGATGAAAACAAAACGACATATACGCATAATGCCGGTTCAATAGAACTAAGAAGATCAATCCATGCGTTTGTAAAAGACGCGTATAATTTAATTTATCGTCCAGAAGATGAAATCATTGCAACAAGTGGTGCAAGTGAAGCGATTGACATTTCATTGAGAACGATTCTAGTCGAAGGTGATGAAGTCATATTACCTGGACCTGTATATCCTGGATATGAACCGGTCATCCAATTGTGTGGGGCAAAGGCTGTTCATGTTGATACCCGCGATACGGAATTTAAGTTAACAGCTTCAAAAATTAAGGCGCATCTTACTGAACGTACTAAATGTGTCATCCTCCCCTATCCGTCAAACCCTACAGGTATGACACTATCAACAGAAGAATTGGAAGACATTGTCGAATTGTTGAAGGACCGAAATGTCTTTATTCTCTCTGATGAAATATATAGTGAGTTGACCTATGACGTCCCCCATCAATCAATAGCGTCTTATGAGGGTATGAAAGAAAAAACGATCGTCATCAACGGACTCTCTAAATCACATTCAATGACAGGTTGGAGAATCGGTTATCTTCTAGGCGATTCGTCTGTGATGAAACACATTTTGAAGGTGCATCAATACAATGTCACTTGCGTATCCTCCATTACCCAAGCTGCTGCAATTGAAGCTTTAACCACTGGCAAGAACGATGCAAAACCTATGCGTGACGTATACAAGGAACGTTTAGACTACACATATAATCGTTTAATTGATATGGGACTACAAACAGACAAGCCCAAAGGTGCTTTTTACTTATTCCCATCCATTAAACCATTCAATATGGATTCTTGGACATTTGCATCAAAGTTATTAGATGAAGAAGAACTTGCAGTAGTACCGGGTATCGCCTTTTCTGACTACGGAGATCAATATATTCGGATCTCCTACGCTTATCATCAAGACTTGTTAAAAGAAGGACTCGATCGTCTCGAAAGGTTCATTGAAAAACTGAAAACAAATAAATGAGCGATCTAATAATAAGACCACAAAAGGGATGACCATTATATTTATGGACATCCCTTTTTTGAGCATTTCTTAATTTGTTGTAGCCAAGACCTTTATTTATATCTCGACATATTTTTTCAACAGAACATAGTATCCGTAAACAACAATGTAAGCTAATAAATAAGATATGAATGTCCAGAATATGGTCCACCCATTTGAATAATGAACCATTCCTATTGCTACACCTATGAATTCTACAATGGTCGTTATTAATGTGAAAAACATGATCCAGAGAAGGTCGCTACGTGTCGAACGCTTAATGAAGTAGAATAGAAATCCACTTAATATTGGATAGACGCCAAAGTACATAGGCAGGGCTGCATATGGCTCAATATCATATTTAGGATCTATTCTCCAGAAACCTAAATGGAATCCAAGCACATCGAACAAGAACGCGACAACGATAGAGAATGGCGCAATCAACAAAAAAATCCTCAGATCTCTTTTGAGTAAATAAAACCCAGCGCACCAAGGAACAAGTAATCCAAACACAATATTGACAAACATTTTGCTCAACTCCTTACTTAAGGATTGAGCAATTTTCACTCATTTTATACATCACCCATCTGAAGTTCAGATTTTCCTATGTGTTCATTTCATAAATCCTACCGATTTGTGTATCAAGTGCTTCTATTTGCACAAATCTTGCTTCTCGAATCATTTCTTTTCCTTCTACGAACAAAAGTAGAACCGGTACAGTGAATATAGAAAAGTGTCCTGCAATTTCGGTAACATCATCAGCATTCACTTGACCGAGGTGGATATTTTCGTATTGATTAAGCATCTCCCGAACCCTAGGTAATAAAGCATGACATACACTACAATTTGTTCTTGTAACATAAATGAAGCTCATTTGATTTGTAGCAATGAATTGATCAACTGCTGTGATGGATTGAAGGTGAGTGATCTCTTTCAATATAAGTGCCTCCTAATTTTTTTGTTACTGCTAATCTAATGTTAGAAAGACCTAAACAAAGAGTGCAATGTCTCCATTACACTCCCTAAAGTACATATTATTTACGACAGTATTCCTCAACCATCTGCTTTGTTACTTTTTTTCGTTGTGGTACGATTCCTTTACGTGCTAAATCATTGATTTCTTCAGTGATTACATTAATATTTTCTAGAATTTCTCCATAGCTTTGATTTTCTCTGCATTTATTTAAGGCAGATTCAATAAGCTTTTCTCTTCTGACTTCTAACTCTTTAAACTTTTCTACCCTAGCGTGTTGGTCATTACTATGCTTTGAAATATCATGATGGACCGACATGTTAACTCATTCCCCTCATTTTCCTTGTTCCTTTTTTATTAGTTTAACAATGTGTTCTTTCGGTTCCCAGCAGTTGAATCGATAATCCGGTTTCGTTTCATACCTGAGTCTCGAACAAAAGTACGTCATTCCTTGTTGCGTTTTGTTCGTTTGAAAGTGCGTACATGTTGCACAGCAATGGAATCTTGATTCACTCATACTTGACTCCATATCCTTGATGGATGATGGCGTCTAGCTTAGCTTTCGCTTGTTCAAGCTGTTCGAGCTGTTCTTTCGATCCAATTGCTTCAAGTAGTCCTTGATAGTAGAACTGGATCTCCTTAGTCATTTCATCTTGTAGATGTTCAAGTTCATGTTGAAGTTGGCTTTCATAGAAGTTCGTATATTCATGTGAAAATGCGTTAATCATATCTTGAAGTTCAGGTTCAAACATTTTGGACAAGTCTTCCCTTAGCTGATCTCTACCCTTTCCTTCAAAGAATTGCTTCGGATTTTTGAATGCTTTTAGTAACGGTAAGAATTTTTTGTGCGTCTTCTCAGACCAATGAACCTCAACATTCGGTGTTTCAACACTAATTGTTTCTAGCTCCATTAATTCATATTGACTCTTTTCATTCACATGAGCCGTTATTTTTTCATAGAAATGGTACCGTTGCTTATTTAAATTTTTCTCTATTCTTAAAGTAGTCGCTCTCAGTTCCTGAGCAAGTTGGAAAGCCATCGCATCCAAAAATTCATCTAAACATCGCTCTAGTTGTTCTTTCCCAATATGTTTATTAGACAACACGGAAGGATTAAATGCGATCTTAAATTCATCATTCAACGTCAGCATTAACCTCTGTCCAACATAATGAAGCAATTCTTCCGTTTCTTGCTTAATCGCTTTGAAATACGGGCCGGTTGAACTTGATTGAATGTAGCTCAAAATTTCATTTTGTTCATCACTCAACCGTTCCTTTTCTCTCACTTGCTCTTCTTTATCAGCTTTTGCATTGAAAATCCATTCACTTAATCGTTTTTGTCCAGTTTGTAAAAGTTGATCTGCTTGTTGTTGCAACGTTTGGTCTCGTTCATTTAGTGTGGTCGTTTGGAAAGAATCCAGGAATTTTTGAAAGTTAGATGTTTGCTGATCATGGTGATCTCTTCGTTCAATTAGGGCTTGTTTACTCGATAGCGCATACATCCTAGGATGTCTAATTCCGTATTCATTCAACTGAGAGCTAACATAATCAACGACGTCATCTCGCTCTTGTTGATCTTTAGCCAAATCTGCTGCGTTAATGACAAAATACATTTTATCCATCGAGAACGTATCCTTTACACGTCCTAACTGAATTAAGAAATCTCTGTCCGCTTTAGAAAAAGCATGATTATAATAAGTGACGAAAACAATCGCATCCGCGTTTTTGATATATTCAAACGCGACCGAAGTGTGCCTTGCATTTATCGAATCTGCTCCGGGTGTATCTACTAGCGTAATACCTTGTTGAGTTAATTCGCAATCATAATAAAGTTCCACTGACTCAGTAAAACAGGCGCGGTCTTCTTGTGCTACGAAAGAAGCAAACTGATCATGATCAATTAATTGCTCTGAACCCAAATACTCTTTCATAACAGGATATCCTTTCTCCACAGCTCTCAAGAAATGAATATGTGGATCAGGATCCTTCGTATCAATCTTTTTGATTAAATCTATAGCGAATTCTAGTGTCGGAGCTTTTTCACTGAATCTTTGTAATGAATGATTGATCTCTTCTAACATGATATCTGCAGATTTCATTTGAATTTTTACAGTCCCATGCTTATGTTCATCTGTTACAGGCATGATTTTATTAATTGTAGCTGTCGTAGGATTTGGTGAAACGGGTAGAACATGATCTTTAAGCCATGCATTTGCAAAGGACGATTTCCCTGCACTGAATGCACCAAACAGTGCAACAGTAAACTGCTTCGTTTTAATTTTGTTTGACCGTTCTTTCATACGTTTCGTTAAATCTTTTAACGACGGCCATTCAGATAAAGTTTCAATCGCTTGGTCCAACTGCAAAGCGGATTCATCAACATTCCCTTTATAAATGGAATCATTTTCTTCTTGAGGGATGATGTCTCGTTCACTGTGGTCTTTACGTTCAGCTTCTGTATTCAACCACTTCTCTTCAACAGCAGTTAAAGAACTTGACTCCTCGATGTCCATCAGCCAGTCTTTCGTTTGCTCAATTCTATCCATGGACTTTAGAATTTGTTTCAATCCACTTTCCTCATCGGTGCGCTGATTGAGTTGATCAACAATCGATTGTTCTAGCTTGTGCTTGGCTTTCCAATCTTTTAACTTCATCTCAGTCTTCTTTTTCTTAGGCATTATATGTTTTTCAATATATCCTTCTTTCATACGTTCGAACAGCTGTACAGCTGTTCTTCGGTACCTTTTCTTCAAATCATCTTCAACGTCGCGATTATATTGAAGGACATAAGATTCATTGAATGTTGCACCTCGTTGTTGAAGTCGATAGACATCTTCCTGAACGAGCTCATGAGACATGGTTAGGATATCTTCTTCAATAGAAGGTTCATGTATTTGTAATTTGAGAAATTGCTTCTTCAATTCTTCCTTCAAATGCCACTCTAGTTCTGTCTTTAACTTTTCGTTTATTGCATTTACGTATTCAGTAATACGGCTTTGACGTTCAGCTTCGGTTTTTTTCTTAGAAAAGAAAAGACCGGTTTTAAATCCCTCCTGCATCGATTCTAGTACAGACCTTCCAAGCTCCCTCACTTCATAAGGCATGACTCGTGCGTTTTCAATGATCTTTTTCAATTCAGAGTGGAATTGCTTTTCAACAATCGTACTATTTCCGTTCAGATCATCTAATTCACTTTGTAATTGCGAAATCACCTTTTCCGTTTTATCTATGTCTTTTGCTGAGGCACTCGTATCTGGATATTTATTTTCAAGGTACTCATTCTTCAGTTGGTTCGTCATGCGATCCAGAGTGTGATTAATGATTGTATCTTTATTCTGTTTGATTCGCTTTAATTCATTTTTCAAATCTGATAAATCATTTTCCGTATGATTAGTTTCTTTCAATGAAGTGAAATAAGCTTGTTTCGGTTGCACACCCCATTGTGAAAACACATCAAGCGTCTTGTCCTTGAATTCAGTTAAAGGAAGTTCTGCTTCGTTATGTTTATCAATTTGGTTGATGACAAGATATACTTCTTTTCCAGCGTCCTGCATTTCTTTCGTAAAATTGAAATTCAACTCTGATTGAACATGGTTGTAATCCATTACATAAATGATTACATCCGCAAGGTGTAGCATCGACTCTGTTGAAATGCGATGTGCATCATCAGTTGAATCAATACCTGGTGTATCCATCAAGACCGTCTCGTCCTCCAAAAAAGGATGGTGCTTGTATATTTCAATTGTCCTGATTTTCTCACCGTCTTTGGAAGCTTTTTTCACTTGCTCTATATTGATTTCTCCTGCATACGAAACCTTATTCCCATTTTGGTCTGTAACGAGAACTTGAGGATTCCCCTCCTTTAGCGCGACAATGTTCGCGCTCGTTGGAATTGGAGAAGAGGGAAGCAAATCGTCCCCAATGATTTGATTGATCATGCTCGATTTTCCAGCACTAAAATGCCCGCAGAAAGCAATCGTTAATTCATTCGACTTTGCTTTAAGAGCGAGCTGGTGAATTTTATGTACATATTCTTTCTTAGCCTCTCGTTTAGAGAGATATTTCTCTAATTGATAAAGGCGATGGATCCATATAGCATGATGTTGATTTTTCTCATTAGTTGTCATTGTTAACACCTGTTTAAATAGTTTTCTTTTACTTTATCATATTTACAACAATCTGTGCGTTCCATAACATTTATCTGGACAAATTCAGTTATAATGGAAGAATGAGTCATTAACAAATACATAATGGTTAAACTGATTATTGAAGATGTTCTTTGCACATCTACATGGAGAGGAGTAATTATGGAAACTCAATTTGAACTTGTATTATTATTATTAGCCATTGCGGCTGGGATTACTGCTGTTGCGAAGAAATTCAAGCAGCCATACCCCATTGCCTTAGTTGTTATAGGTGTGATTATCGGAATCCTTCCTTTTAGTGGCTTGGAAGAACTTAAGCACACCTTTGCCGAAGATGAAATATTCCATTTCGCCATTATTTCAATATTCTTACCGACTTTACTCGGTGAAGCGACGCTAAATCTGCCATACTCTCATTTGAAGCAGAATAAGTTGCCAATCCTTCTACTCGCAGTAGTTGGAACGATGATTACCTTTGTAACTGCGGGGTGGATGACAGCAATGTTCCTAGGCTTGTCGATTCAAGCTGCATTAGTATTTGCTGCATTAATGGCACCAACTGATCCAATTAGTGTACTATCCATCTTTAAGTCAATGGGGGTCAATCATCGGATCTCTACTGTAATGGAAGGTGAAAGTCTAATAAATGACGGATTAGCAGTTGTGTTGTTCACAATTGCTGCCTATCAATATGATGTGATTCTTTCTGCTGGCTCAGCTGGGATTGGCATAGCCTTAGGGGAATTTCTTAAAGTCGTATTAGGCGGCCTATTAGTTGGGGGAGCATTTGGATATTTCTTCTCCAGATTAACAACATTATTCGATGATTATCCATTAGAAATTGTCTTTTCCATGCTCTTGTTCTATGGGTCATTTTTCGTTGCGGAAGCGTTTCACGTTTCTGGTGTAATTGCTGTCGTGGTAGCTGGTCTGATTTTTGGAAATTACGGTAAAAAAGTTGGCATGAGCCCGACGACGAGTTTAAGTATTCGTACGTTTTGGGACGTCGCCTCACTTGTTGCCAATACTTTGGTTTTCTTACTCGTAGGATTAGAAATTACGAGGATGATCGACACAGTCAACTGGCTTCAAGTACTGATCGCTATCGGCATTGTCGTTGTCGCAAGAAGTATTGCTGTTTACTCTACCGTAAGTTTCGTTCGCTCTCTACCGAAGAACTGGAAACACATATTTAATTGGGGTGGATTGAAAGGATCCTTATCGTTAGCCCTTGCCTTAAGCTTACCCGTTGAATTTGAGTATCGTGAAGAGATATTGATGCTTGCATTCGGCGTCGTGTTCTTCTCATTAATCGTACAAGGCCTAACAATCAAACCACTCGTTGGATTCCTAGGGGAGAAAGCTACTCAAAAGGAACAATTAGAATATGATCGTATTCAGAGCCGAATTTATCGATATCACTCAGGGCGTAAACAACTTGAAAAAATGGCAGCTGAGGGTACTTTATCTTCCATCGTATACAATCGACTTGTGCATCAATATGATGTTGAATTGAAGGAGTTAAATGAAAAGCTTGAATCGCTCTATGAGCAGGAGCCAGAATTACGGAAGGAAACGACAGCACGTGCGATTAGAAACGCGCTTTACGCTGAACATGAAGCTCTAGAAGAACTAGAAACGAGACATCTCATCTCAGATCAAGTAACCATTGAAGAAAAACGATTTATCAGAGACCTATTAGAACGAGAAGAAATGGGAGAAAACGTTGCACTCCATTCATCTGGAGAAAAGAAGAAAGAATAATGTAACATAGCTTTTTTGGAGGTGCGAATGAGAACATTTTAATTCGCATCTCCTATTTTTGTACTCCTTATAAGAAATAAATACGAATAGGTCTCTTTCTATCCGCCAAATTCCACGCTTAAAAGAGAATACAACAAAAAAGACGTTCTAGAATTCATTTTCTAGAACGTCTTCATCATTTATTGACTTTTTGATTTATTTCACGCGTTGCTTAAAAGAACGGTGCGATCTGTTGTTTTGACGGTTTCCGCTACCACCAGATCCTCCAGAAGAGCGATTGCCTTGCTGGCTAGGTTTGCCACCGCTACGTTTTGGTGGACGTCCACCTTTTCCTTTGTTGTTCTTGTTGTATGGACGACCGCCGCCTTTTGACGATCTCTTTTTTGAATCCAATGGTTTAATTGGTGTAATTTCAACTGGCGTCTTATCAGGTTCTTTCGTATAACCTTTTAATGCAGCTGCAACTATATCACGAGCATTGTATTGTGAAAGTAATTCGTCTGCAACATTATGATACGAGTCAAGATCATCATTTTTAATTGCATTGATCAGTTGGTCTGCTGCCATACGTTGTTGACCTTCTATTGCATCATCCGTAGAAGGAATTGTCATTGGCTCCATACGCTTTTTCGTGATTTGTTCAATTGTTTTCAAGTGATCGAACTCACGAGATGTCATAAACGTAATTGCTACTCCAGTATTCCCAGCACGTCCTGTACGTCCAATTCGGTGAACATAGCTTTCAGGATCTTGAGGAATGTCGAAGTTGTATACGTGTGAAACACCACTAATGTCGATACCACGAGCAGCAACATCTGTAGCAACAAGAATATCAACACGACCAGAACGGAATTTCTTCATTACTCGGTCACGCTTTTGTTGCGTTAGATCTCCATGGATACCATCAGCAGAATAGCCTCGTTTGTTCAAGGCATCTGTCACTTCATCCACTCGCTTTTTCGTACGACCAAAGATAATAGCAAGCTCAGGTGCTTGAATATCAAGCAATCGGCAAAGGACATCAAACTTTTCTCGTTCATGAACCTTTACATATCGTTGATCGATTTTCGTAACCGTCATTTCACTCGCCTTGACACGAATGATTTCACGGTCCTCTTTCATAAATTGGTTCGCAAGAGATTGGATCGCCTTAGGCATTGTTGCCGAGAATAACATTGTATGATGTTCCTCAGGAATTTGGCTAAGGATCGACTTAATGTCATCAATGAATCCCATGTTCAACATTTCATCTGCTTCATCTAATACAACTGTATTAAGTTCCCCAAGACGAATTGTCTTTCGATTCAAGTGGTCCAGTAAGCGTCCTGGTGTACCCACGAGAATTTGTGGTCTCTTCTTCAATGCTTTAATTTGAAGTCCAATATGTTGTCCACCGTAAATTGGTAAAGTGCGAATGCGCTTATGATTACCAATCTTATTAAGTTCTTCAGCAACTTGGATCGTCAATTCACGAGTAGGAGTCACAATCAATGCTTGAACGCCTGATTCATCCTTGTCGATCTTTTCAATGATTGGAATACCGAATGCTGCCGTCTTACCCGTACCAGTTTGTGCTTGCCCAATCAGGTCTCTACCTTCAAGTGCTACTGGAATAGAGTCTCTTTGAATCGGCGTCGGTTCTTCAAATCCCATGTCACTAATTGCTTTCAACGTACGTGTTTCAATACCTAAATCTTTAAATTTTGTCAAATCATCTAACTCCTTTTTAATGTAAGGCAACGTTAGCGTTTAATCGTTGACGTTCGGCTCAACCGTCATTGTGTCAATCTTCTCCAGAAGCGGAGATTGTCATTTATACAGATCTATGCTTAACTCATCATTTGAAAGAGTAACTAACAATGCCTTTTTAATACCATTGCTTATATTATTGAAAGTTCCACAGCTTTCAATGCAGTAAACGTGGAATTCGTCCTGAAGGACATACAAAAGCACTTCCTGTTGCCGGAAGTGCCTCACCATGTTTACAAAAGTGTAATATGAGCTACCGGTTTTTTAATTCAAATTAAAATATATCATGGTTGTGTGAGAAACACAAGAAATCAATTTTCTACGGCTTGAATTTTTTCGATTTGCTGTTCGAACTTTGCTTGTAATAATTGGGTGATCGCTCCAGGCAATCCATTACTGACGGTTTTGTCATTAATAGATACGACTGGTGTAATTTCCATCGTCGTACTTGAGATGAACACTTCGTCTGCATTCATCAATTCACTTTGATCAAATGTGTTCTCTACTACCTCTACTCCAGCTTCATGAGCAAGGTGTAACAAAACATTTCTCGTTATCCCATTTAAAATAAAGTTATTGGCAGGGTGGGTTTTCACTACACCATCTTTCACAATGAAAACATTCGATGAACTACCCTCAGTGACGGTCCCTTCACGAATTAATATCGCTTCGTCACAACCAGCGTCTTTCGCTTTTTGTTTACTTAATACATTGCCAAGCAGGTTCAAGCTTTTTATATCACATCTTAACCAACGAATATCTTCAGTCGTTATTACTGAAATGCCGTTACGTAACTTTTGAAGTGGACGAGGTGCTTCCTTCGTATAACCGACGAGCATTGACTTCTGATTGTCAGGAAAATGGTGTGTTCTTTCTGCAACACCCCTTGTAATTTGCAAATAAACTTGCCCATCATGTATGGAATTGACTTCGGCAAGTTCGATTAGTCGCTGTTTCAACAAATCAATGGAATAAGGTAAAGACATTTGGAGCTCTTTTGCGCTTCGTTCCAGACGAGTGAGGTGCTCTTCAATACCAAAAAAATGACCTTTATAAATTCGGATCACTTCATAAATCCCATCACCAAATTGGTATCCTCGGTCTTCCATTCCAATATGTAACTCTGACTGATCCATTAATTGATCCTGAACTAAAATCATTTACAATCCCTCCGCTATTTCTAAAGTATAATATTCACTTCAAATCACAAGCTATAAGCGTTCACTACTATCGAAAGATCTAAATTCATGATACTACATATCGTTTGAATCATACCCCTTAAAGAAGGTGAATTTCTTGGCTGGAAATTGGATTTCTATCATCCCGTTCTTATTAGTCATACCGATCGCTATGCTTACTAAACAAGTTCTCCCAGGCATTCTTGTTGGATTAATTGCTGGAGCCTATTTGATGAACCCATCCCTAATAGGTGGTATTGAAACGATGCTCTCTTATTTAGTCACCGCATTAGTTGACAAAAATAACATAAAAATCATCGTATTTCTTTACGTATTCTCAGGACTTGTCGGCATGATCAAAATTGCTGGAGGAATTAAAGGATTTGTTGAAGCTGCATCAGAACGAGTCGATACGAAAAAAGAAGCTATACTTTTAACTTATGTGTCGACCTTAGGAACATTCAGTGCACCTAGCTTTCGTTTTGTTACGATTGGCCCAATAATGAGAGCACTTATGAAACGTGTAAGTATGACGAAAAAGGAGCTTGGATTTGTCATCGAAACGACAACAACGCCAATCATTGTTCTCATCCCAATTGCAACTGCATTTGTAGGATATATGGTATCTGTAATCGAACTCGGTCTTAGTAATCAAAATTTAGATGGAGACCCATACCGGTTATTCATACAAAGTATACCTTTCAACTTTTTCGCCATTACCATTTTCCTTTTGGGGATATACTTAAGCTTTTTCCATCATTCATCTGATGGTGACCAGAAGGAACCCGCAGATGAACAGGATGAGGATGATTGGCATAATTGCGATCCAGCTGTGTCATTAGACCTTCCATCAAAACCCTTTAATTTATTAGCTCCTTTATTCGTTGTTATCATCTTAACACTTGTACTTACATGGTATGATGGCGCTGAACAAGGGTTCGGATTCTTCCAAGCATTCATAAAAGCAAATGTGCTAGATGCAATGGTCATCGCCCTATTAATTACTACATTTATAACGGTTGTCTTCTTTTTGATACAAAAATTCGAATTAAAACTGCTTATTGAAAGCTTTGTCTTTGGGGGAAATAATCTTATGTCTGTCATATTACTATTGTCCGTCATTTGGGGGCTTGCATCTGTTACTGAAGACCTAGGGTTTTCATCATTCGTTACAGAAAACACATCCTGGATCCCCTCTGTACTCGTTCCACCCATTTTGTTTCTGTTCGGGTCAACCGTTTCTTATTTCATTGGCTCTGCCTGGGGGACATGGGGCATCTTGATGCCTTTAGGTATTTCAATGGCATCCCTTGCAGATGTATCATTACCTTTAGTCATTGGTGCAGTGTTTGCAAGTGGAACTTTCGGTTCATTCGCTTCACCTTTAAGTGATGACATTAACACCGTAAGCAGAATCCTAAATCTCCAAGTCATGGAATATGCACGTTTCAAGTTAAAAGCAGCCTTAATCGCTGTGGGAATTTCAACTGTTTTATATACTGGCATAACCTTTCTATTATAAAAAACGAATGTCACTCGTTTTCGGGCAGATCCAAGTATTCCTGGACTCTATTCGCCATTTTGATATAACCTTTTTGATTCGGGTGTAATTTATCATTTGAAAACAAATGGTCACTACCCTCTTCTAGGAACAGATCGTCTATTGGGATATACTGGGTTTTCTCATTAATGTCTGTAACTAATTCAGCTGTTTGATTCCACTCATCAATAACCCCATCGATTTCTTTAATATCTTGAAAGAAATTGTGAAATGGATTGAACATCCCGAGAACGTATATGTTTGCATCGGGGTTAAGAGCGCGAATCGTTTGCACAATCACAAACATATTTTTGCGATACCGTTGTTTTCCTGTTTCAAACACATCCATATCCAAGCTGAAAAAGTTATATTCTACAATATTCAAGATATCGTTTCCACCTATTGTAATAAATACATGGTCCGCTTGTTTGATATGTTCTCTTACTTTTTCTTCTTCAACTTTTTTAACGAGCTTACTACTTGGGAGTCCGTGTATACCAAAGTTCTTCAGGCTGACAGGTTCATCTGAATTTTCCTGTATATGCTGAGCGACGGGATGGATATATCCGCCTTTGGTTTTATCACCTGAACCCTTTGTCAGTGAGTCCCCGAGACCGACTATGTGTACATCTTCAATAACATCCTCAGTTACTTCTTCGGGTTTGTTATCGTCCTTCTTCTTTTCTTCCTTCTCCTCTTCATCTTTCGGAGGTTCTTCCTCATTCTCTTTATCAGGAAGTGGATCATCGAGTATCGGTCCTATTACAGGATCCGTATCAGGTTCTTCCTTATTAATGAACAAAAGTATTCCAACCACGAATACAAGTGGGATGAGAATCAGTAATATCCATTTAATTTTATTCATTTTCATCCCTCCATTTCTAAATCTTATATGTTCGTCTGGGGATTATTATTTTGCTTATTATTTGCAAACTCAATTACCTGTTGGTACATTGGATTCAGCCGCATCACCCTAACAACATACTTAAACAGGAGGGTTGAGCATGGAATTCACAATAACGAAACCTGCAGTACAATGGTTTATTACTGAACTCGATCTTAATGAAGGCGATCACGTCAGACTTTTCGCTCGTTTAGGAGGCTGTAGTACCGTTCAATCAGGATATTCAATAGGAATTTCAAAAGAAACACCATTCGAGCCCGCTGAATCATACGAATCAGACGGCATCACTTTTTTTATTGAAGAAAAAGATGCCTGGTACTTCAGAGACCATGATCTTAAAATCAAGTATAGTAGAAAATATGATGAAATCTCTTATGAATATACCGAACAACAGTAATAAAGAAAAGGTAGTCGATTATCCTCTTGGATGACGGCTGCTTTTTTGTTTGGGTTCATTACTCTAATTTAAATCGAGCAATTTGTTCCCATTGCTTCTCCGCTTTCAATATATACAATTGACGATCACCTAATAAGTCGAAATGCGGAAAATGAGATCGCTGATCGATCCACTCCCTTTTCAACCCGTATTTTCTTCCCCAAGCTGATAGACGCTCAAGATCCGTACACCCTACTTTTGTCACCGTATTACAATCAGGAAACCTTGGATCAAACCAAAAGTGAGTAAGGAAGGCAATATTATTTTGTTGTACTTGCTTCTTCCATTCTGTTAACTCACTACGATTAATACCAAATGCCATACTCATGCTCCTTAATCATTGTTTAGCGCATTCATATATGCTTTGTGCCAATTAGGCAGTACTTTCTTCATAATAAGAGGTTTAAATGTTTCCTTGTCTACTAATACATGTGTTGAACGTCCAGTAACACAACGTTCATCTCGCTCATTATAAATGACGTAACCATAAATTGCTCGTAAACCTGAGTATTCGTCCAACCAAGTTTCTATTCGTGCTTTTTCACCGTAACGAAAAGGTTTCTTATAGGAAATTTCAAAGTCTGTTACAGGGGCTAGAATCCCATCCTCCTCCATACGAGCATAATCAAACCCAAGTGCCTTAATAAATTGTGTTCGACCAAGCTCAAACCAGACAAGATAATTTGCATGGTGGACAACACCCATTTGATCTGTTTCTGCATATCTTACTTCAACCTCGGTTTGTGTAACACGCACTGTACCATCCCCTATTTCATTTCTATCATTGCGTTTTCGAAGTCTTCTTTCTTTAATACGACCAAGTCCTGCTCACTGGGACTGGACTGTTTACTCATAATACGATGTGCTTGCAATTGAATCGTTGTGTTAATAAGGTCAACTGCAAATCTCCCATTGCCATCCAGCTCAATAGAAGTTAATTGTTGAGTAAGATAATCCCTTGATTCTTCATCCCACTCATATCCATAATGGGCAGTATGTCTACTCATAATCTCAACGATTTGATCAACAGAATAGTCTTCAAACTGAAAGTATTTCTTAAACCTTGAGGACAATCCTGGGTTACTATTGATCAGTTGTTGAATCTCATTCGGGTACCCTGCTAATATGACGACAAGGTTCTCGTTATGCTTTGTCATTTCTTCTACAAGTGTATTGATCGCCTCTTTACCAAAGTCTGAACCTTTACCTGGATACAAGGAGTAGGCTTCATCTATGAAAAGAACGCCACCAAGCGCTTCGCGCACTTTCTTCCTCGTTTTTAATGCAGTTTGTCCAGTATAGCCAGCAACGAGATCTGAACGTCCAGCAACAACTAAATGTCCTCGCTTTAAGAACCCCTTTTTCTTTAAAAGGTTCGCATAAATGGAAGCAACTGTTGTCTTTCCGGTCCCTGGATTACCAACAAAGACGGAATGAAGCTGAATAGGTACTGATGGTAGACCTTCTTCACGGCGCATTTGTTGGATTTCAATAAATGAACTTAATGACTTCATTTCAGCCTTAATTTTGTCCAAACCAACAAGATCATTTAACTGATCATCTGGATCGGTATCATAATTGGTAGGTTCATTAATCACAACATCATTTGAATGAATGATCGTGTAGTCTTCCTTCGAAACATCTTGGTTAGAAAGTGTTGAACCTTTTTGAAAAATTACATCCATAACAAGATTTTTGATCGTTCTCGCATTACCGAACGAATCATCTATTCGAGCATGATCAATCTTTTGCTCCATTCTTTTTAGTGCATCCGGTGTATACGTATAGTCGTTTTCAAAAGCAACTTTTTCAGCAATATTGAGTAGCTCTTCATTCGAGTATTGTGGTAAATAGATATGGTTACTTTCAGGAAATCGACTTTGCAATCCAGGGTTCATTTGTAGAAATTGTCTCATTTCCTCTGGATATCCCGCCAGAATCACTGCGAACTTACCCGCATACTCACTATTTGTCATCGCCGATACTAGTGTATCGATTGCAGTTTGACCGTAATCATTACCTGAAGCACCATCTCGTTTCAAAGTGTAAGCTTCATCAATAAACAACACTCCGCCTACAGCTTTTTGTACGGCGCTCATTGTATTCTCTTCTGTTTGACCGACATATGAGCCTACGAGCTGAGATCGATCCACTTCTGTTACTTCACTCTTTTCAAGCAATCCAAGATCATAGAAGAGGTTCGCTAGCAAACGAGCTATTGTTGTCTTACCGGTTCCTGGATCACCTGTCAGAACCATATTCAAACTAAGCTCATCTTCCATTCTAAAGCCTTTTTCTTGGCGTTTCTTCTGGTATTGTAAAAATTGATATAGCTTCTGAACTCGGTTCTTAACGTCGCTCATACCGATTAAATCATTTAACTGTAGTAAAGCACTACTCGTTTGTTCTTCATTGTTAACTTCGTTTTGTATGTTCTCCTGCATTATACGAAATTCTCTAATGAGCTCTTTCATTTCTGACTGCAGGGCTGATGGGTGAAATGACCCTGATAGCGACATACGATATTGATCAGATACAGATCGCAATTGGTTAAATACATTCAAAACCCGCTCAAATGTCTCTTCGTATTGTTTGGCTTGTTGAATGTACTCTGTTTCATTAATTATTTGAGCAGATTCAATCATTCTACTGACAAGTTGTTCAATAGGTATTTCACCTAATTGACCTGTAGTATCTATAATATCTTCTGCAGCCTTTCTCTTAGCAGGTACATTATCTGTTTCACGAATAACAGGTAACTCAATATTAGTAATCCAATTGTAAAGCTCAATAAGTGAAGACTCATATACGACTTCATTTACAATCTGATCATTTCCCGACATTGAAAGAGCATGATCGAGTCTTTGTCTCATGGAAGAATCAACGTGCTTGGATCTCCGTAGTCTCACCTTTGCAATCAATGCATGTAATTGACCAATTAAACACTTATATGCCCTTTGTTCTAGAAGGTCCTCTTCAAATTGGTTTTCCACATATTGAAGTTCCTTCAAAAGCTCAATTTCTGCATTAGGTGGATAATGATCCTTTGTGTGTATTCTACGTATGATATTTTCCTTTTCTTGTACTCGATTTCGTTCCTGATTCATTACTTTCACCTACACTTTTATATCGTTCCCATTATATCATAAATGGAAAATGAACCTCTCCTGTAAGGGTTTGTCACTCCCAAAGTAAAAAAAGCCACCACATTGTGGCAGCCACTTTTCATATTGTGAAACGTTAGGATGATTGCAACATGATGGGTGTTGTGTGTTCTACAGATGTTTCACAAGCATTCTTCAAATTCTCCCAGTAAGAAACGACTGTGTGATCTTCTTCCTCTGCCATAGCCATTTCTAGCCAACCTAGTTCTTCAAGAAGCCTTACAGATGAACCGATCCAAACCTTCTTGTTTTTAATCGTCATATAAAAAGGATCCTCAAAGCGAAACGGTAAGTATATTCCCGTATTGTTCGGATGTAAGATGATATGTTGATAAATCGTTCCTTTTGTTAATTTAGCATATAACAATAAAACGCCATCATTCTTAGCCGTTTTTTTACGAAAACTTTTCAGTGTTTCTAAGTCACCAAGGTCAATTGAAGTAATTGGAGATTCCCAGTTCAATTGTTCTTGGAAAGGAATGAGATGTCCGAGCCTTTGCATATGTATTTGGAGCTTTCTATAAAAAGGATCATGTTTATCCTTGTTTGTTACATCAAGTGGTTGAATCATTGCTTGTACCGTCATTTCTTCCACTCCTCCCCCTTCATTCCTCAAATATAATTCGAAGGAAAGCGGATTTTCTAGTGGGCATAATTCGACATTCTTCAAATTTAACTACTACAATTGATGGGAGCATGTAAAGAAGGTGACTCTATGATTGAAGCAACTTGTTTACTCAATGATCTTGACATTTCCCAGCTTTATCTCGACATTTCCCATGGGATTCATGACATTTCCCAGTATATTCATGACATTTCCTAGGATTATCATGACATTTCAGTAAAATAGTCGTGATTCTATCCATCCAAAAAAGACCCAAGAAGGACTTTGAATATCCTCTGAGTCAATATTAATCGCTTGTTTCATTAACCTTTAGGCGGTGCATAATCAGGCTGTTCATCCGACTTATTGCTCATTTGCTTGCCTTTATTACCTCCAGCTGCCTTTTGCTGCGTTCCGATATGGTTAGGCACAAAATCTTTTGGATGACGTTTTGAATTACTCATATTATCAGCCTCCCTTCTGTCTTATCATACCCAATTTCCAACATAAAATTGAAAAAAAACAGGGGAATAAATCTCCCTGTTCTTAACTGTTTTTCAAATGTCTATTTTCTAATCTAATTTCGATCTGTTCCATTGCGACTCGATCTTTAAGAAGTTCCTGTTTATTCTCGAGCACTAATTCTTTAAATGATCTTTTTTTACTTTTTCTCATCATGTAACCTCCTTGAACAAGCACATTTCCTCTTATCATTTCCAATTTCAGACCATTTTATTCCAATTATCAGAAATATAAGAAAAGCGGAATCACTTGCACAGGATGTCAACACAAAAATATTTATTTCCGTGTCTACGATGAGAATTCATGGTAGCATTCCTTATGCTGGGTTCGACGTTCACCTCAGGACGTGGTGGCTTTTAGTCGAACGTCATTATTACTTATGTAGGTTTGTGGAAGTCTATGAGGAATTAAGCCGTCACAGGAGGACTGAAGTGATCATATCAAGCCTTAAATAATGCTTGACAGGCAAGCCGATATCCATCTCCTAATTGAGACCCAAGTTTTTCATTTTCCAAGTCATTTGGATTCGAAAGTACGGATTGCCCTTTCAAAATACGAACGGTACATTTACCACACGTGCCTTTTTTGCATTTGTGCTCTAAATGACAGCTTTGCTCTAATGCTGAATCCAGCAACGTCATTTCATTCATTGGTTGAACAGCACAGACTACACTTTTTTGTTTAACAAAAATTTTACTTGAGTGATCAGATTCTTGTCGCCCATTTAATATGCTTTGATTTTCATTAACTGAAGTGTCTTCGATTTCATTATGTTGTTGTCTTTTCATATCAAGTATATTCTTCTTCAAAGAACCAATGGTTAACTGTTTTGACATAACATACCTTCCTTCCTCATTGAGTAAAGGGCTTAAATTTCCAATTGACTTGATAATCATTCTCATATACAATGAGATTATACTACATTGAGAATGATTATCATAATTATTGATAGGGGGACCTTCAAATGGGATACGATGTGAATGGCTTCACTGACATGTATACGCTTTTATCAAACGAAAGAAAAATAGGTGGAGCAATTGAGGCAAGTCGTATACGTTTGAGTACTGGTGAAGAATTTACATACCCGGTCATTACGAACGTTGATTACTCAGGATCTACATTTTATTCATTAGGATTCATTACTGACAATGGTGAGAAATATATTGTAAACATTAAAGATATCAGTATGATGGCAGCCTGTCGTCATTGCCCTATACAAGAATTAAGAAACGATCACTACAAAAAAGTAAAAACAGACCAACGGATTAATTATTTAAAGCGTCTCTGTGAAATTAATGAAGGAGCAAGTACACCTATTTTCGAAGAAGAAGTGCATGCAATTATTAATGATATTGGAGAAGACGTAATCAAGAATGACAAAGAACTTTCCCATCTTCAGAAGCAAACGAATCAGAACAGATTTAGAATTGCATAGCTAGGGTAAAAAAGTAGAATCCATATGGATTCTACTTTTTTGTAGGTGAATCAAGCGTACAAATTGCAGAAGGTCGCTTAATTCTAAGGACAGTACTTTCGTAAACACGGAATAGGTAGTTCATGTTCTCTGTATCCATAAATGCAGAATCGAAATCTTCAGCTATTGCAAGATCGAGGTTTTCTCTTCCAGTTGCGATGAGTACACCCGAATCTTCCTGAATGACGGGAGATTGATAAATCCCATCCGTCACAAGTTCTCGAATGTGTTCGATTTCAAGCACGTGTGTTCCTTCATGAACACGATGAATTAATGCATATAACGAAGGTGAGAGAACAAGAGCATATGGTCCGCTGTGCCCCATCTTCAATAGTTTATTTCTTGCTTCAACGATATCCATAAACGCATTTCCGGATTTCATCCAATCCTCGCGAATATGTGTAAGTCTACCTTTCACATTCATTAGCCCTTCAAGGTTAAATTTCTTCGCCCCATTGAAAATCATATCGTCCTCAAGTAAAGCAGACTGAGCGGCAGCATTTGCAGCTACAGAAAAATCAACAGGTAGGTCTAAGGTTTTCGCTTGTTCAATATCGCGCCAATATAACATGAAATCTTTATAAAGTAGCGGAATCGTTAAGTTTACACGCTTACTCGGTTCAGTAAGCTCTAAACTTTCGCCATGGTATCCCATAGATCCGAGTTCTTTTTCTTGATACACATCATTAGTTGCGGTTTGTACACCAGCTCCTAATGGCCCATAAATATCAATGAACCTACGCCCTACCAGTTGTCTTTTAATACTATCGAAAATCGTCGCATCTAGTTGTTGCCAATCTTGATCTGATAATGGTGAATCTGCAAATAACTGTACTTTATTCATAACAGGTTACCTCCCTTTTAAGCTTCCTACAGTCAATCCTTTTTTATTCTGAACACTATGGCTTTTCGAATCACTAGAATTGGCATGTTGAACGGTTTCTTGACTGGTATATTTATCAACTTTCAAATGGCTTGCTTTGTTCTCTTTTTCATCTGTCGGTACAGATGCACTCGTATTCGCAACACCTTCAAATTGGTCATTTAGTTCATTTAACATCCCTTTAATCGATTGGTAATCTTCGTTTGTCATATCTCTAAGATTTTGGAGATTCGATTCATGCTCTGTATCTTTGAATTGGAACAAAGCAAGATCCAAATGTTCTAAGAAATTATGTAAACCAAACTTTTCAAGGCTAATGTCTTGTAAAAACCTCACGAATTCATGATTTGTTGATTGTAATGCTTCAGGATTCTCAATGAAATACGCTAATTTCGGGGTCAACATCTCCAATCGATCTTGTCTGTGCTCTTCCTCTTCATAAATATGATGAAAATAAAGTCTCTCATGTTCATCTTTCGCATTTTCAATTGTAGGCTCTAAGATACCCATGAAAATTTGTAAAGCATCCTCTGTTCTTGAAAAAATATTTTGTAACTCTTTGAAGTTTTCAGACATGTATCACCACGCTCCTTTAAAATAAGTCACATACCTTCATAATCACCGTTTCACCATTATCCTAAACACATTTTGAACATCCTTTATCCATTAATATAACATTTTCTACTGAAAACAACATGTGTAAGATTGATTTGAATTAGTTCTGTTGTACCTATGGTAAACGCTCACAAGCCAATCCATCATTATCATTACCATCTAAACGATGGGGGTCATTTGGACCTGTCGCATCCATGAATCTTTGCGCTTCTTGCTGAGTATTAAAATCCCCACAATCACGGTCTGGACCATTCGGATCATACAAAATTTTTGAGGTTTCATTCGTTCGATCTTTTTTGGGTTCATAATGATAACCATGATTATGATCCACATGAGCATATCCTTTAATCGACCAAACGCCGATATTCTTTAGTCTTGCCGTATTTTGTGCTTTATGGAATTGATCGAGCATCGTTAAATCGTTATAAAGATAGGCTGTTCGGGCAAGTCCTTTACGGAGTAGTTGTTCCTGTATCGTCTCATCACCAACGTATACATACGCAAGTAAACGACCATATTTATCTCGTTTTTCACTTCCTAGTTTTATTTGAACGTTCTTTCCGAGAATGGTGTTCTTTACATATTGTGAAGCTTCATTTCCAAACGGTTCTACCGGTTTATTAGGATGAACCGTTTCAGGTGTATCGATTAGGAGGAGACGCACCGTTTCCTCTTGTCCTTCAAAATTGACCTTGATTGTATCACCATCAATTACTTTCGTAACTTGATATGTATCTAAATCTGATTCACTTGTAGAGCAACCTACCAATATTAAACTCAGGAAGAGGACGCTCAATACATATTTGATTTGTTTCAATGCTCTTCTCTCCTTATATGTATAGAAATAGCAGCCCCGAAGGAGCTGCTATTTAATCAAATCTTTTTATGCATTTTCAAGTTTGTTACGTAGAACCATTTGAAGAATGCCTCCGTGGCGATAGTAGTCAATTTCAACTTCACTGTCGAAACGAGCAACTACTTCAAATTCCTTCTTGTTGCCTTCTTCATCAGTAGCTGTAACTTTAAGCATTTGACGAGGCTTAACATTTTCATCGATATCAACATCGAATGTTTCTTTACCTGTCAATCCTAATGATTCAGCACTATCTCCGTCCTTGAATTGGAGAGGTAGAACACCCATCAATACAAGGTTACTTCTGTGAATACGTTCAAAGCTTTCAGCGATTACTGTCTTAATGCCGAGAAGGTTCGTACCTTTTGCAGCCCAGTCACGAGAGCTTCCCATACCGTAATCCTTACCAGCAAGTACAGCTAAGCCAGTACCATCTTGCTGATACTTCATACAAGCATCATAGATGTACATCACTTCTTCAGTTGGCCAGTACGTCGTCCAGCCACCCTCTGTTCCTGGAGCGATTTGGTTTTTAATTCTAATATTTGCAAAAGTACCACGCATCATTACTTCGTGGTTACCACGTCGTGAACCATAAGAGTTGAACTCAGATGGTTTAACGCCGTTATCCATCAAGTATTTCCCTGCAGGACTATCTTTCGCAATTGCACCTGCTGGAGAGATGTGGTCAGTCGTAACCGAATCTCCAAACTTACCAACTATGCGCATGCCACCAAGCTTTTCAATTTTACCTGGTTCTTTAGACAAGCCTTGGAAGAACGGAGGATTTTGAATATAAGTTGAATCATCATCCCAGCTATATAGCTCTTCCTCTGTCGTATCAAGTTCATTCCACTCTTGGTTGTCATCAAATACGCGCTCGTATTCTTTCTTAAAGAGCTCCGGCTTAACTGCTTTTTCCATCGCTTCTTTAATTTCTGCTGTTGTTGGCCATAGGTCTTTGAAGTAAACTTCATTTCCATCTTTGTCTTTTCCGAATGAATCATTCTTCAAGTCAAAGTTAACAGAACCTGCCAACGCATATGCGACTACTAGTGGTGGTGAAGCTAGGTAGTTTGCTTTTACAAGTGGATGGATACGTCCTTCAAAGTTTCGGTTACCTGAAAGTACAGATGAAACGACAAGGTCGCTATTCGCGATTCCTTCTTCAATTTCTTCTGCTAAAGGTCCAGAGTTACCGATACAAGTCGTACATCCGTAACCAACTAGATTAAATCCTAGTTGATCCATGTATGGCATAAGTCCAGCTTCTTCAAGGTATCCAGTAACAACTTTTGATCCTGGAGCCAAGCTCGTTTTCACATATTCTGGTACTTCTAATCCTTTTTCAACTGCCTTTTTCGCAATCATCCCTGCACCGATCATAACGCTTGGGTTAGATGTATTCGTACAGCTTGTAATGGCAGCAATTGCTAAGTCACCAGTCTTCATATTTGAAACTTTTCCGTTTGGATGCTTAATTTCAACTGATTTGTTGATTTCGTCTTTTTTCAGACCGAAACCGCTGTTACCAGCTGGAGCAACCAATGCTTCGTTAAATGAATCCTTCATGTCTGAAAGAGGAATCAAATCTTGCGGACGTTTAGGTCCAGATAAGTTTGGCTCAAGCTCAGAAAGATTGAGTTCTACAACATCAGTGAAGTCTGGATCTTCAGTTCCTGGTGTATAGAACATGCTATTCGCTTTCGCATATTTTTCAACGACTTCAATTTGCTCAGGAGAACGTCCTGTTAATCGAAGATAATTTAATGTTTCATCGTCTACAGGGAAGAAACCACAAGTTGCACCGTATTCTGGTGCCATATTTGAAATCGTTGCACGGTCAGCAAGTGTCATATCTTGGAGACCAGGTCCGAAGAATTCAACGAACTTACCAACAACATTCTTTTTACGTAATACTTGTGTAACCTTAAGTGCCAAGTCAGTTGCAGTCGTACCTTCTGGCATTGCCCCTGTTAATTTCACACCAATTACTTCTGGTACTGGGAAATAAGATGGTTGGCCAAGCATTCCTGCTTCGGCTTCAATTCCACCAACACCCCATCCAAGTACACCAATTCCGTTGATCATTGTCGTATGAGAGTCTGTCCCGACTAATGAATCTGGATATGCTACATTTTCTCCATCTGCCTCATGAGAAGCGACTACTGATGCTAAGTATTCAAGGTTAACTTGGTGGACGATACCAGTCGCAGGTGGTACTGCACGGTAGTTGTCAAATGAAGTTTGTGCCCAACGTAAGAACTTATAACGTTCTAGATTACGTTCGAACTCACGCTTCATGTTGAATTTTAATGAATCATCTGTTCCATATTTGTCAACTTGAACGGAGTGGTCAATAACGAGATCTACTGGGATCTCTGGATTAATTTGATCTGCTGATCCACCCATGTCGGCCATTGCTTTTCGCAAGGACGCTAAATCAACGACTGCTGGTACCCCAGTGAAGTCTTGTAAAATTACGCGTGAAGGTTTAAAAGGTACGTCGATATCTTTAACGTCCTTCGTTCCCCATTTCGCAAGGTTTTCAATGTGCTCTTTGTCAATTACCTTACCGTCGTACTGACGTAATACAGATTCTAACAATACCTTAATCGAATAAGGTAGACGGGATGTGTTTCCTACCCCGGCTTGATCAAGTGCTTTCAAGTCATAATAGTGATACGTTTTTCCGTTCGCATCAAATGTTTTTTTAGCATGGTATACATCTTTAGTGCTCATGCAAAAACCTCCTTCTCCTATCCATGATACATGAATTACTGGAACGCTGTCGAAAGATTACTGTTTGTGTATTAAATTGTTTTATCCTTCCTTCATTCCTAGTCTAGTATAGTCTTCTACATAAGTAAATTTCAATATTTTTATGAATACTCATAAGTTTTTCTTATGTAACGGAGTGTGTATGAGTTATCAGACTCGTCACAAACTAAGAACATGGAGGTGAGGATGGATGGCTAAGCCTAAGAAATCGAAAGACCAATACCAAGTATCAGATCGTCAAGCCGTTGAGCAGCCTACTCAATTTGACCATGAATTCGCGAATGAACCACTTACGGAAGCAGAACGTCAGAACAATAAAAAACGTAAAAAAAATCAATAATACAAAATGGGGCTGACTTTAGTCGAATGTCTGCCCCTTTGTTGTTTAAAGTAAATCTTTTCGTAAGTTATACAAATCTTCTTGGTATTGTCTGAGTTGAGCGCGTTGGTGTTCGCTTGCGACTTCTAAAGCATTATCAATTTGTTGCAAAGCTTCATTTAATTCCTGATTGAACATCTGTTCTTTCGTGGCAAAGTCAGGGTCTGCTGAACTCTCAAGTGCGACTCCATTTGACTTAATCGCCTGCTCATAACCTTGCTGAGCTGCTTGGAATGCTTGTTGTTTATCCTTATGATATGGCATGAGAATTCCTCTTCCTTTCATCATGGTCTGTCATTAATATGAATCAGGAAAGACTAATTTATTCCAAGAAGATGATGAATATCAGTGAAATGAGACTCCCATACTAAGCGTAAAGGAGGGTTCTAAATGACTGAGAGAAACACTTCAAAAGACCAAAGGAAAAATGCACCAAAAGGTAATAATCCAGGGCAACCCGAGCCACTAGATGGTTCTAAAAAGGTTAAAAACAGGAATCATACAAGACAAAAGCACGGCGGAAGAATCTAAAACTAAAAACATAAAGAAAACCGCAAGAAGCTCATACACATGGAACTTCTTACGGTTTTTTTACCCGGATTGACCTATTTTAAACGCAAATGGATTCAAAAGTTTTCAAAATAATCGACTCTTCCTCTGAAGTAACGGTCCTGAGGTCAAGAATCAATTGTTCATCTTTTATACGTCCGATAATAGGTGTTTCAGTCGCACGTAATGTATTGAAGAGTTCCTCACTCCCCATTGATTCATGTTTAACACAGACATTATATGTTGGGAGCTCAACTTCAGGCATTGTCCCCCCGCCAACTTTAGAGTAACCTTCCTGCAATTCAAATGTAAGGTGTTTACTTTTCGAAGCTCGTTCAATAAAACGTACACTCTGAGCTTTAATTTCTTCTAAAGGACGTAAAATATCTCTAACAGTCGGTATATCTTCATACTGATCATACTTATATGAATGAAGCGTTGCTTCTAATGCAGCGAGAGTAAATTTATCAACACGTAGTACACGAGCCATTTGATGCATTTTAAGACGGTGAATGAGTGCGGCCTTACCAGCGATAATTCCACACTGTGGTCCACCAAGTAGCTTGTCACCGCTAAATGTGACGAGATCGACACCAGTTTCAATTACCTTTCTCACAAGAGGTTCATCCCCAATCCCCTTATGCTGGAAATCATGTAAAGCTCCACTCCCAAGGTCTTCATATGTAAGGACGCCTTCGTGTTGCCGAGATAATTTCACTAGTTCTTCTGTGGATACTGAATCTGTAAACCCAACCACTTTGAAGTTGGAAGTATGTACTTTCATAAGCATACCGGTCGTTTCATCTATCGCATTCTCATAATCATAAAGGTGGGTCTTGTTCGTTGTACCTACTTCCTTTAATGTCGCACCACTCTCTTCCATAATAGAGGAGATCCTGAAGGAACCACCTATTTCAACAAGCTCACCTCTTGAAACGACTACACCTTTCCCTTGGGTAAATGCACGTAACACGATATAGACTGCTGCAGCATTGTTATTCACAATCATCGCCGCTTCAGCTACAGTCAGTTCTTTGACCGCATCTTCAACTAAATCATGCCGAGATCCTCGCACACCCTTTTCAATATTGTACTCTAGATTCGAGTAATGCTTAGCAACTTTAATCATTTGGTTCAATGCAGCTTCACTTAACCTTGAGCGTCCAAGATTGGTATGAATCACTACGCCAGTTGCGTTAATTACCGAACGCAGACGATAAGACCCATCTTTATTTAAACGCTTTTGTAATAAATGAAAAAGTTGATCCATCATCTCATCTTTCGTATCACATTGTTGATGTAAACCCTGTAGTATGCGCTCTCTTGTTTCATCAAGGATCTCTTGGACAATCTTCGTCATCCCGTTATGTGTGTAATTACTTTTATCTATTAGTGTTTTGAAACGATTATCATCTTGAATTTTATGTACTGCTGGCAGTAACCGAAACTGCTCGTTCATACACTGTTCACACTCCTATTCATTCATATTCTGAAGGTGTAAGAACACCTCCAGACAAAATTACAGGAGGTGTTAAAATTATCGAGTTAAGCTCTCGATATCTTTAAACAATTTGTCGGTATCAGGAAATGCACCAGTTTCAAGCTTAGAAAACAGTTTCGTTCCATTTACAATAACTTCAAATGCCCCACCTGAGCTTGGAACAAGTTCTAACGCAGTCACTTCTGATCGAAATTGATTAAACAGCTCTTCCGCGAAACTCGCGGCCTTCGGTGCGTAGTTTCACTGCATGCAAAATTCAACGGATACTTTATAACTCATATCAAAATTCCTCCTCATTTACAGATTTTTAAGATATTCACCTTTTGTACATAAATCGTTGTCTGAATTATTTTCATTCTAGTATATTATTTCTCAAATCGCAAAAAAGATGTTTATACTATAGGAAGGAGGTGCTTCCATTGAGTAAGCAAGAAAAGATACGATTAACGACTTTGTCCTCAAAAGGTGGCTGAGGATGCAAAATCGGTCCCGAGGACCTGGCGCAAGTGTTGCGTCAATTACCAGAAAGAGAACATGACCCAAACTTACTTGTTGGGATTGATACATCAGATGATGCTGGTGTTTATAAATTAACTGATGATATAGCGATAATCCAGACGGTAGATTTCTTTACACCAATCGTTGATGACCCATATCAATTCGGTCAAATTGCAGCTGCAAACTCTTTAAGTGATGTTTATGCAATGGGTGGAAAGCCGACAACTGTAATGAATATTCTAGGATTTCCAATTAAGTCATTAGGTCCAGATATTTTGGCTGAAATTCTTGTTGGTGCAGCAGATAAAGTGAAAGAATCAGGTGCCGTCATTGCTGGTGGTCATTCAATTGATGACAATGAACCGAAATTCGGTTTATCTGTGACTGGCCTAGTTCACCCTGATAAGATTTTCAAAAATGTAGGTGCGAAGCCTGGAGATGCACTTGTCCTTACCAAACCAATCGGGGTTGGAATTCAAACAACTGCAATCAAGAAACAAGCACTTTCAGATGAACAACTTCAACGCGTATCTGATGTGATGGCAGCGTTAAATAAGACTGCGGCAGAGTTGTTGGAAGACTTTAATCCAAATGCAGTTACTGACGTTACTGGCTTTGGATTGTTAGGTCATTCGTCTGAAATGGCTAAAGGAAGCAATGTTTCAATGCATGTTCACTTAGATGAAGTCCCTGTCCTAGAAGGAACAATGGAACTTGCAGAAAATGGTTTTGTTCCTGGTGGTACGAAAGCCAACCATCGATGGATAGCAGAAGATATTTATTATGATGGCCTTTCAGAGCTTGAACAATGGCTATTATGCGATGCCATTACATCGGGAGGATTATTGATCAGTATGCCTGTCGAAGAAGCTAAAGAATACGTTAAACGAATGAAAGAAAAGGGCGTTCAAGAAACCTCTATCATTGGAAGTGTAACCGAGAAGCAAGACTACTACCTATATGCGAAGAAATAATAAAACGAACTGACTAAATTTAGTCAGTTCGTTTTTATTCCTCATATATGTTATATAGCCATTCTTCAGAGACTTGATCTGGTGGTCCATCAAATATGAGTTTTCCATCTTTCAAAGCGATTACACGGGTCGCGTACTTCTTTGCTAAAGTTACGTCATGGACATTGATTAATGTAAGTAGTTGATGCTTCTCGTGGATACGCTTAATCAATTGGAATATCCGATTTGCTGTGCCTGGGTCCAAACTAGCTACAGGCTCATCCCCAAGAAAGACTTTCGGCTTCTGAAGTAATGCGCGAGCTATAGCAACTCTCTGCTTTTGCCCACCACTTAAGTGCTCTACTCTTTTATGAACGTGTGCTCCGAGCTCAACCGCTTCAATGGCACGCATCGCCTCAGATCTTTCTTCCTTTGAGAAATACCCAATCAAGTTCATCCAGTCGTTCCTTTTTCCGAATGTACCTGTTAATACATTTTGTAATACGGTTAGTCGAGGAATTAAGTTAAAGTGCTGAAAAATCATCCCCATTTTTGTCCTTACTTCCCTTAAGGACCTCTCCTTATATTCAGTAATGTCGTTGCCTTCAAAATAGACATGTCCACCTGTTGGTAATTGTAATCCATTCAAACAACGAATCATCGTTGATTTTCCTGCACCACTTTTTCCAAGGACACATACAAATTCCCCTGACGCCATCGATAAGGATAGATCTTTAATTGCAAAATGGTCCGACTCTGGGTATTGCACACTAATATTTTCTAGTTTTACGATTGATTCATTTTCCATCAGATCACCGTTTCTCTGATTTTACTACCTGTAAAGTCTACAAGAATAACCATAGCCATAATTAGTAATACATCGACAGCAACAGAGTCATATTGGAATGTTTTGAAATGATTGAACAATTGTTGTCCAATCCCTCCCCCTCCAATAAAACCGAGTATGAGCGATGTCCGAATGGCGACCTCAAACCTGTAAAAATAATGGGATAAAACATTAGGCCATATTTGCGGCAAAATCGCAAACAGGTGCGCAATCCAACGTCTAGCACCTACAGATTTCATCGCTTCCTGGGGGCCGACATCAGCAGCCTCAATTAATTCAGAAATTAATTTCCCTAGTACCCCTATATTATGAAGAATAATCGCAATAACAGCTGGGAAAGGTCCTAGTCCAAGAGCTGTTAATAAAATGAGTCCAAATACAATCTCAGGAACGGATCTTAGAAAGCTCAAACCGACTCGAAAAACGCCATAAAAAAAAGGAGAACGGCTCGTGTTCCGAGCCGCGAAAAATGCAAGTGGCAGAGCGAATACAAGTCCTAAAAAGCTACCAAGAAACGCCATTGCCATCGTATCTAGACTTTCAAGAATCATTTTCGGTAGTATTTCTGTATTTATCGGAAACCATCCTGATAAGAATTCAACCATGTTTCCAAAATCACGAAATTTAGATAAGTCAAATTCCATGGCCCTCATACTGACAAGGATAATGACTGTTAACAATAATGTTGTTATGATATGTCGGCGTTTAAACCATGCCATTTACTTCTACTCCTTAATGACACCTTGCTTGATCGCTGCTTTTTTAATGCTTTCGTAATCTTCATTGGATGCTTTTGTAAACCCAGATGCACCAAATGCATCAAGTATATCTTGATCTTCAATGTTGACGAAAATTTCTTGTAATTGCTTTTTCGTATCTTTGTCCATTTCTTTATTCACAGCCCAAGGATATTGGAAGAGTTTATCTGATTTCCATATCACTTTTAATTTACTTTCATCAATTTTTCCTGATTCTATTAGTTGATCGTAAATCGCACTGTCAATCGCTCCAGCATCTACTTGCTTATTTTGAACAGCCAAAGCAGTTGCATCATGAGAGCCCGTATAACGAACGGTTTTAAATTCATGGTTATCTTTATCAGTAAATACGTCTCGGTCTCCTAGCTCGATACTCGGTATTAATGAACCTGATGTTGAGTTCGGGTCACCAAATGCAAAGTTATACTCCTGACTGTCGTTTAGAAATTCTTCCAACGAACTAAACTTATTGTCTTTGTGCGTAATGATATAAGAGTGATAGAAAGGTTCTCCATCAACAAGTTGTGTAATAATTGCATCTGCTCCACTCTTATTATTAGCAATGACATACGTTAAGGGACCGAAGAATGCCATATCAATTTTTTTGAAGTTCATCGCTTCTACAACACCGTTGTAATCTGGATAAGTGTCGATCTTTACTTTTCGGTCCATTTTCTCCTCGAGTAAACCTTCTAACTTTTCCATTGCGCTTTGCATTTCACCTTCAGTTTGTGCAGGTATTACACCAATCGTTAATTCTTTCTTTTCTTTGCCTTCGCTTCCACTGTCTTTCGAATCTTCCTGTCCACCACATGCTGCAAGTATAACAAGCATCATGATCATAAGTGACAATACTTTCTTCATTCTTTTCACCTCATCATTTTTTCATATATTCGTTTATAATTCTCTATTTCAGTTTGGATCGAATAACACTGCTTAATGATTGCATGTCCATTAAGAACGATGCTTTCATTAAGTCTACTGTTTTCGATCAATTCAATGAAATGAGTTTCAAATGCATCTGTTTCTTGGAATAAAAAGCCGTTGTAACCTTGCTGGATAAGACTCTCATTTCCAGCATTCTGTCGAGCGATAACAGGTACTTGATGATACATCGCTTCCATTAACGCAATTGGTTGGCCTTCAGATTTAGAAGTGTTTAACACCACGTCAGCCCACTTATACATATCCACCATCTCTTCTAAAGGAATACTTCCACCATAATGAAACCAAGGATACTCTCCTTTGTATTTATGTACCTTATCTTCCACATGACTTTCGATCGCTTCACCAACAATCATTAACTGTAATGATGGATATTTGGTTCTTAGTGAGAGAAGCGCATCAAAGACATAAAATATATCTTTCACTTCTCTCAAACCTGCTGGTAACAATACCTTTGGATAGCCTTTAGGGAGTGGTTGTTCAAGTTTACGTACCTCTTGAGGAACATAAATGCTTTGCGGAATGATGTGGATCTTATCCGATGCACTTGGATATGTTGCTATTACTTTATGCGCCGCTTCTTTCGTAAATACCGAAATAGCGTTTGCATTTAATAATAGATTCCTCGAAATTGCATGAGTCATCTTTTCATTCACATCTGTTCCACCTGAAGTGACTAGATAAGGACGATTGATGTGAAAATTGCTTTTCTCCACCCAATTTGCAAAACGGTCAAAGTGGAGAATGTGATATAGATCGCAACTAGACATCCTTTCTTCCGCTTGTTCATCCCAATCATCTTCATTATAAGCAAAAACTTCAACCAAAAAGCCTTCTGCACGTAAGCCAGAAACGATTCTCTTCGCAGTTGTTGAGTTGCCGCGTTGACTTTTTAGATAAGGAGACCAAAATCCAACGTGTATTCGATCATTCCCTTTCAAGATATTGCTCAAGTTTATGATTCACCCACTTCCGCTGATCATTGACTCTTGACGTTACACTGAGTGCATCTAATTTCTCCAAAAAGAGAATGCAATATTTCCTTGAAAGATCTAATATCGCTTTCGCATCTTGAACATTGAATAAATCGCCATTTGTTTCTTCATATAATTTTTCAAGAGCTTGTTTAAATACATTCCAATGGATGAAAGTTCCATCCTCTAGGGTAATCGCATTGTTTGTTTCAATCAAGTATTTTTCTAATTCAGATTTATATTCAGCAGGAATTCCTTGCTGACTACACATCTCATCAAATCCTTCATGTTTAATACCAGACTTACTTAAGTGGCAAACAACATTTTGCATACGTTTCTCCCATTGCTTAGGGAAAGAAGGTTGGTGAGTCTGTAGCTTTAATGAAGGACCTATTTTCATGACAATTTCTTCATGGAGGCAATGACTGATCACATGTTCGACCAATAAGACCGGAAAAGATTGCTTCAACGACTGAAGCACCTCAGCTTTACCTGGTCCTAAACGCATTGAGTTCTGCTGATGGTATCTATCAAGATATGCAACGAGTTGTTCTTTGGCCGCAAGAATTACGGTTTTTAAGCTAACAGTATTAGCATTAAGATACACAACGTTATCGGTTTCAGTCATGGAATCGATTGTTTCTTTCGTCTCTTCTTCAGAGGCCCCAATTGATCCACTTATTTCGAGGATTGTTGCAGCTTTAACATCCCGAATTGTATCCGCAATCCGCTCTTCCATCGTGCCTTCCATCTTTTGCTGAAGCATTTTAATGGTTCCTTTGCCAAACTTATACTTTTCACCCTGTGGATCAAGTATCCATCCACCACCAATCGTTTCAACTGGTGAAGGTCTCCTAATGATGAAACGGTCCTCTCTTAATACAGCTACTGGTTCATCAAGTCTAATTTGACATAATATGTTTTCCAGATTTCCCTCACTTAACTCGTTCCGGTCAAAATAAACAATTGTCCCCATTATTTCAGACGTTCCAGTATGAAACTTAATTCGTGAGCGTTGCTTCAATAAATATCCTAAATCACCTTTAACCTGCAGAACAATGTCGATGGTTTTAGTCGGAATTAATGAAGGATTTGTAGACAGTATATTCCCTCGCTGGATCTCATTTGATGAAATTCCACCTAGGTTAATGGCGGCTCTTTGTCCTGCGTATGCAGAATCTACAATTTCCTTATGAACTTGCAGTTGGCGGACACGGACCGAGTGTTTACTTGGCAATAGAAACAGTTCTTCACCTGAATGAACCGTTCCTTCGAAAATCGTCCCTCTCACAATCGCACCTTTACCTTTCAACGTAAAAGCTTGATCAATCGGCATTCTGAATTTCTGCACGGAATCTCTTTGTTTAACATTTGGTAACCGGTTTATAATTCCTTCTTTCAGTGTATCTATGCCTTCACCAGACAAACTATCAATAAAGTACATAGGAGCTTCACTAAAGGTCGTCCCGGAAAACTCATCCCTAATGTCGCTTTCCACAAGTTCCAGCATTTCCTCATCTACCCGATTGCATTTTGTAACAGCGATTACTGCGTTCTTAACGCCTAAGTAACTTAGGATGAGCGCATGTTCTCTTGTTTGCGGCATGACTCCCTCGTCAGCTGCCACTACTAAAATGACAAAATCGATTCCTGCTACCCCTGCGATCATTTGCCTAATAAACTTTTCGTGTCCCGGAACATCGATAATTGAGACTTGATATCCACCCCCAATATCAAATGGGGCATACCCTAACTCAATTGATATTTTCCGTTCTCTTTCTTCTTTTAAGCGGTCCGTATCAATATTCGTCAAAGCCTTCGTTAGAGTCGTCTTACCGTGGTCGATATGTCCTGCCATACCAATTGTAAAAAATGAATCAGACATGCGTTTCACCTACCGTTGTTTCGTTCTCTCTATACTTTATCTAATTAGAAGCTTTATAAACAGCAATCAGTCTTGAACTTATCATTTTTGCCTTTCAATCTCTTTGCTACCTTTTCTCTTTTCAATGTATCGGTATATCGTCGCTCTACTGAGTCCTGTTTCTTGTACAATCTCTTTCATCGTAAACTCTTCTGTATGATACATTTCAAATGCTTTTTCTTTCATTTGTAAATCTGCTTCAGTTCTTCCTAGCTTTATTCCTTTTTCTCTCGCATTCTCTATACCTAACTTAATTCTCTCACTATGTAGTTCACGTTCAAATTCTGAAAATATCTCAATCCAATTGAAGACTGCATCATCCGAATCTTTAGAGGTATCAATATTTTGTGTTAAAGAAATAAAGTGGATGCCACGCTCTCTTAATTCCTCAGTAGTCTGTTGCAAATCCTGGATGCTACGCGCAAACCGATCCAATTTAATGACAATGACGACATCACCTTCTCTGGCATAATTCAGCAATGCTTTCAAACCTTCTCTTTGATTCATTTTACTTGACCTATCGTCAGTGAAGATTTTGTCACAACCATAATCTTTTAAAACTGTCACCTGTTCTTCAAGTGCATCGTTTCCAGTTGCTACTCGTGCGTAACCAAGTTTCGCCAAACAAGCCGACCCCTTCCATACACTTTGTTACCTCTATCATATACTAAAACACACGTGTTTCAAAACTATATCTCATGCGTTTGTGTGATACATATTTATGAGACGTTCGTTAGATTATGGGTCTTTGTGCCTATCTATTGTCTCTTTATTAAATGATTAAGATACATTTTTTAAAAGGGTGGATAAGTGCTTGTGAACGGGGATAACTTTGTATCACGATTGTAACATTAGGGATTGTCTCAAAATATTGTGTATTAGATACTGGAGAAATACCGTGGAAAAGTCAATCTAATTGTGGATAAATATTCTAGTAACCATTTGGATTGAATTTTTGACTCTTTTCGCTATGTTATTGAGATGACAGACAAAACGGTGGATAACTCTACTAACTGGGGATAACATCATTTCAATTATATTACAACGTCAATTTTCGACATACTCTAACACTTTACTATAAATCGACCATTTCATCAATCGAAAATCAAAAAAATTCTATCGTCTAGATCACGTTCATCTAGATAATAGAATTCTGAGTAAATATTTATACTCCAAGAGACAGGTGCCCCTTTTGATGGCGTTATCTTTTTAAGGGTATTGATTCTCATCGCAGCGATTTATTCCATACTCAAGAGCATCTTGTTGTGTTCCGATAGATATGCTGAGCCACAACCCTTTTGTTTTGTGAATTTTGACGAAACACGCAAAATGATGACTATAGTCCTCAACAAAATATGACATCAAAAACCTTTTAGTTGAATTTTTGTCGAAACGTTACTATAATTAAATTCTATTCAAAATATGGGGCTGGCTGCGGTTCTGGTGTCCGCCTAGGTCTTCAAAACCTCTTGGGAGGCGCGTGCCGTCTCCGGTGGGTTCGATTCCCACACAGTCCCGCCAATATTTGAACACTATTATATCGATTGTCCCTACACGCTCCCCTCCCCTACTTATTTCTTACTTTCAAATGCACCTTTAAATTGCTTTAATTGATCTTGATCAGATTTTTTAATTGCCATTTTTATCATAGGTGAAAGTATTTTCATTAAACCGTTTGCCTTACACTTCGCAACAAGTGTCATTTCAGTAAAGTCATCTCCATTAGAAAATGCATAAGTATAATCGGCTTGGAATCCCCCTTGAATCGATGTTAATGTTACTAGCTTCATAGGGTCCAATTTAGTAATGGTAGTCGTTTGTTTCTTTCCTCGTGCATCAAAGGAATATACAGTACCCTCTTCCGTAATCCCTTTCGTTTCCTTCTCCATTTTATGTATTCCGTTCATCCAAACAGGTGCATTTTGTTCAAGCTGAATGAAATATCCCCAAACCTCATCAACTTTCGCGTCTATTTTAACCCTGTCCGTAAAGATTTCATTCATTTCACCAATCCACCCCTTATCTAGTTAATAGTTTCATTATATGTCTTCTAAGAAGAAAAGGCATTCCTAATAGAAAAAGTTTTTCTGATTAGGAATGCTATTGTATATCTATTTAAATTCTAAATCATTTTTAGGCGTTAAATCCATTTATTCCGTTATATAACCTCCTCATAATCTCTCTCATATTGTCCATGAACTGTTCATTTGTCACCGACAACGATACGATATTGCGACAATCAATGATGGTAGTGATTTCCTCTTCGAAAACTTCCTCAGTAAATGTTACACAGCACGAGTCAAGATCGAAGCAGAGAAATCTTCCTTTTATTGAGGATTTAAGCCCGCCTGCAGTGGTCCTGACAAACACTGGTGTACCTGGCTCCAGTTTTTTTAGTTGATCACATACACAGTTATTGCAGTTGTTCTTCCCTTTATCACAAGAATCTCCCCTTAACAAACTCATTCTCATTCCTCCTTATACGTTGTTATTCATATATTATGTAATTAAAACTAATTTGAAAGGGACAGAAACCATGACATAACAAAAAAGACTTGCGCAATAGATTGCACAAGTCTCTTCCTAGGGGACAATTACTTTTTTATGAAATTATACGGTTTTCGGTGTTAGGTCGTAACAACGATTGTAGATCCACTTGTAGCTTTCTTCATTCAGCTTTCGTGGATTCCCTATTGTTTGCGGATCCTTCATCGCTTCTTTAGCGAGGCGTGGGATCATGTCAGCGGGAACGCCTTGTTCTTCAAGCGTTGGAATCTCCATTTCTTCCACAAGCTTATATACTTCGTTTACTGCGGCTTTCGCTGCTTCGTTTTCTGTCATGCCATGCGTATTAACGTCCATTGCTTTTGCGATCCGTGCGAACTTTGCAGGGTTCCCTTTCCAGTTGAATTCCATAACTGGACCAAGCATCGCTGCCACACATTGACCGTGTGCGACAGGTTCAATACCACCAAGCGTTTGAGCCATCGCGTGTGCTGCACCAGCTGATTCACTTCCGTATGATAGACCCGCTAGCATGGCTGCTTGAGCCATTCCATAACGCGCTTCAACGTCTTCTGGGTTTGCATAAGCTCGACGGATATAGGATGCAACATATTCGATAGATAGAAGTGCAACTGCATCTGTAACAGGTTGCGCAAAGTGCATTGTATAGCACTCGATTGCATGTGAAAGTGCATCTACACCTGTCATTGCCGTTACATGCGGAGGCATTGAGATGTGCAACTCAGGATCAATGATCGTTAGATGCGCTGCAATTAAAGGTCCACCCGTGTTGAACTTGAATTCACGATCCTCGTCCGTTATCACTGCCCATTGTGTAACTTCAGAACCAGTACCAGCAGTAGTCGGTATAGTCGTAAGCGGCGGGATTCGATTAGATAAAGGTTTCTTGCCTTCCGCTGCTTCATACTCAAGTACAGATTCACCGTGAACTGCTTCAACACCGATTGCTTTTGCGGTATCCATAGAGCTTCCGCCACCAACTGCTACTAGTCCGTCACAGCCTTCTTCAATAAATACGTTTGATCCTTCGTTAACAACACGCACCGGTGGGTTTGGTTCTACCTTATTGAAAACCTCGATTTCTATATCAGCAGCTTCTAGAGCGTCAGTTACGGGCTTTGTTACACCAGCCGCATAAATACCAGGGTCTGTTACGAGAAGCACTTTCGTTACGCCTAGGTTTTTGACTTCTTGCCCTGCATGATTGATTGCGCCAATACCGTGCTTAATCACCGTCGGGATTTCGAATGTGTGGAAGTTATTCATGTGTTCGATGTTCATGTTTAGTGCCATTATTGTATTCCTCCTCTATTGTATAAAAAGTGAATGACGTATTACACACTTACCCTTTAAACCAGTTCACCGGCTCTGGTGTGTGATTTTCAAAAATATGTTTCACTTCTGTATATTCTTCAAGACCTTGTTTACCTAGCTCACGACCGATTCCAGATTGCTTATATCCTCCCCAAGGGGCTTGAGCGAAGTATGGGTGGAAGTCATTAATCCATACTGTTCCTAATCGAAGTTTGTTCGCTACTCGTTCTGCCTTTCTCGAATCTGTTGTAAATACAGCTCCAGCAAGACCATAGGTTGTACTATTTGCTCGTTTGACAACTTCATTTTCAGACTTAAACCTTTCGACCGTAAGTACAGGTCCGAAAATTTCTTCTTGAACAATCCTCATATCGTTTTCACACTCAGTGAAAATAGTCGGTAAATAGAAAAAACCACTTGCTAATTCCGGATCTTCAGGACGCTTACCCCCAATGACAAGCTTTGCCCCTTCATCCTTACCTATCTCGACATATTCCTCAACTTTAGATCTGTGTTCTTTTGAAATAAGAGGTCCAGATTCTGTTTTTTCATCGAATCCGTTGCCTAATCTGATCTTTCCGGCACGTTCGACAAGTGCGTCTACGAATTGATCATGAATAGAATCTTCTACTAATAGACGAGAACCTGCTGAACAAACTTGACCTGCGTGGAAATAAACGGCATTTAATGCTTGATCTACTGCCGTTTCAAAGTCTGCATCGGCAAATACAATGTTTGGATTTTTTCCACCTAATTCAAATGCAATTTTCTTCATGTTACCTGTTGCAGCGTTCATGATCTTTCGTCCCGTCTCGATTCCACCTGTAAAAGATACGAGATCAACATCATGGTTTTCAGCCATTTCTTGTCCTACTGTCGTACCAGCACCTAATACGAGATTCACAACTCCGTTAGGGAAACCGACTTCTTCAAGAATTTCAGTAATTTTTATCGTAGTAAGTGGTGTAATCTCACTCGGCTTGATTACAATTGTATTTCCTGCTGCTAGGGCAGGAGCGATTTTCCACGAAGCTTGAAGTAACGGATAATTCCATGGCGAAATTTGAGAACAGACACCAACAGGCTCTCTGACTACTTTACTTGTTGAGTTTGGAATCGGAGACTCAATCATTTCACCTCCGTCTTTGTCAGCTAAACCGGCAAAGTAACGGAAGACTCCTGTTATGTCATCCATATCTGCAATACTTTCAGTCAGCGTCTTGCCTGTATCTAAACTTTCCAATCTAGCAAGCTCATCTTTTTGTTGCTGAATCTTTTCGGCAACTTTGAAGAGTTTATACCCACGCTCATTTGCTGGGGTATTTGTCCACTCCCCTTCATCAAACGCGTTACGCGCAGCTTCAATTGCCATATGAGCATCACTTTTGTCACCTTCAGTGACAATTGCAATTACATCTTGATTAAATGGATTGATGATTTCTCTTGCTTCACCAGATACGGAATCGATCCATTTTCCGTTGATGAACATTTGTTGGCGTTTCATCGAATCCCTCCTCGTTAATTTTGTTAAATTTTTATTTAACGTTTTGAACATTTTTTATGCTAACAAAGATTATTTTTTCATGCAAACGGATATCCTTTTATTTAAATAAAGAATTCGTTATTCATTACGACATATACGATTGGATGGTTGACTAGGTTTATGTAATGATCATTTGACTTTAAATATGAGACATGTATCATTAAGTATGTAAAATTTATTCTTAACGTATTTAACACTAAATTACTATATTTAATACGAAGGGTGTTTTCAAATAGTGGACAAACAAAAACAATTAGAAGCATTAGAGCAAGCACAGAACAATGTAGTACGTTCAATTGCAGAGACGATGGACCTTTATGGGGTGACCCCCTCAGTAGGAAAGTTATATGGAACGATGTATTTCCACAAAGATTCTATGTCCCTAGATGAGATGAAGGATGAACTTGGAATGAGTAAGCCAAGTATGAGTACAGCAGTCAAGGCACTACAAGAAATTGACGTAATGAAAAAGACTTGGCAAAAAGGTTCGAGGAGAGATCAATTCGTCTCCGAGAAGGACTTCTTTAATCTTTTTATTCAGTACTTTTGCAAGATGTGGGAACGAGAAGTTAAGATCAACCTCGAGGCAATTAATCGAACTCGCTCTGAACTTGAGGATCTTATTTCACAACCAGATTTAGATGAGGAAGTAAAAGAAAAAATAGACTTCAGTTTTTCATTATTACATGATTCTGAAAAGTATTATCATTGGTTATCAGATTTAGTCCAATCTTTTCGTTCAGGTGAAATTTTCAATTTAGTTCCTATCCCTGAAAAGGATCAAACATGAGGGTATTAGAGTTGACTGCGCATAGGAGATTTAACGTAAATTGTAATTAAGCTGACATCAGTATATATATGCTGATGTCAGCTTAATTTTAAATGCAAGAGTACAATATTATGCTTGTATTTGTTTACATAATATAATTATGGTTATTTTAAATTTAATGAGACTCATGATCAGACTTGATTTACAATTTTAACAGCTAGTATAATGATGTAAGTAAGCAAAAGACAGACTGAGGTGGCATTATGTTGGAAGGTTGGTTTGGATGGTTTATCGTCCTATGGACACTCTTCTTGATTTCTATGTTCGCGATTGGCGGATTTTTCATGTTTCGTAAATTTTTGAAACGTATGCCGAAGGAAGATGGCATGTCCATACTAGATTGGCAAGACCATTATATAAAAGAAACGAGGCATTTATGGTCTCCAGAACAATCTGCTCTTCTGGAAGAGCTAGTGGAACCTGTTCCAGAATTGTTTAGAGATGTCGCCCGTGATAAAATTGCAGGTAAAATCGGTGAACTAGCTGTACAGGAAAAGAGACATACAATTGATCAAGATTTGATTATTAGAGGTTACATTATCGCTACTCCAAAGCGGGATCACAAATTTCTAATTAAGAAATTAAATCAAAAAAATATTGATTTGGACCCATATGAAGAGCTTTTAGGATAATTTTTTCATGTACAAACAAAGGGGCTGTCATAAGGTCAGTGTTTACTGACTTTCTGGACAGCCCCTTTTTTTATGATTCAGGTATCATCTGTAATCTCTTAAACTTAAAATACATTGCGATACGCCATGGCGCAATCATTCCAAATGCTAAGATGAAAAACAAACCACTTGTTTCTTCAATAGAAATCTGTTGTCCCAGGAAGATTTTCAATACAATCCTAAACAATAATAAACCGATTAGTATAAAGGCGAATGCTTTTGATCTTTTTAAGTAAATGGCATCAGACTTTTGTTCAAAGGAGGATGTGCGTATGAGAAGTAAAGAGAAAATGGCCCCAACTGTAAAGGCTTCTAACGCTTCACTCCATTCAACTCTCGTAGGAGGATAAAGGAACATTAGAAACCCTGTTGACATAAATATCGGGGGCAAGATGATCTTCTTAGTAGTCGCTGGTTTTCGAGCTGCTCTCATTCTAATCATTAGAGCGATACTACCCATTATCATCGCCAAAATAGTACTACCTACCACCCACACTTTATTTACTTCCCTCTACAAAATCCTCATCACGATCTTCTGCAATAGTAAGGATGATTGTCATCGTCACACCAATTACCGTCAAATATACACCTAGGTCAAAAAACATGGCAGTAGCGAGTTCCGTCTTGCCTAATAGTGGGAGGTGGAAATATCCGAATGTATGACTGAGAAAGGGTTGATTGAAGAAGAATGAGCCAATCCCTGTCAGAAAAGCAACCATTAATCCCACACCAATAAAGTACCTGAAATTAACTTTCAATACTTTATTCATCGTCTTTAACCCAAACGATATGTACAATAGGATGAATGCACCTGCCGCCATCAACCCTCCAATGAATCCGCCACCAGGAGCGTTATGACCAGAGAGGAATAAATTGACAGAAAACGCTAGTATGACGAATACGATAATCGCTGATGTCGTCTTTAAAATAATGTCATTAGATTGCATCGTCTCGTTTCCTTTCTAGCAATATGTATTTGTTATCCATTGTAAACGATATAACAAATGTTTAGTACAGGTCAAATATTATGGAAGAGTATTTTGTTAGCCTTCCCCTAATGACCATATCATTATTAAAATCCGTAGAATCCGTTAAAGAAACGGTTGGATAAAAAGGAGGTCAAATTGGACATCCAGTCAAAGTAAAGAAATACGCCCATGAAGATCATGAGGTAGCCACCGACTAACATGACTTTACGACTGTACTTCTTGATCCAAGTCATCCGACCAATGAAAAAGGACATAATGAAAAAAGGTATTGAAAACCCAATTACATAAGCTAGCATATAAAACATCGCTTTACCTGGATTAGTTGCACCCATGTAAATAACAGCACCAAGAATGGGTCCTGTACACGGAGTCCACCCTGCAGCAAACCCCATTCCAATCGCTGATGAACCGAGATAGCCTGTCGGTCGTTTGCGGAATTTGAACTTTCTTTCTTTCATTAGAAACTCTGGCTTAAACACGCCTAACAATACAAGTCCAAATACAACGATCAATATCGCGCCTATTTCCCTAATTAAGTCTTGATACGTAATAAAAAACATGCCGAACCAAGACGTGCTTAGTCCGAGTACGATAAAGATGACGGAAAATCCTAGCAAAAAGAATGTTGTGTGTAAAAGAGCTCTCTTTCTTAGTATGCCTTTCTCCTCTTTTAATTCATGCACAGACATTCCCGTTATATACGATAGGAACGCAGGATAAAGCGGTAAACAACATGGTGAGATAAATGATAAGAATCCTGCTCCGAAAGCAAGTAATAAATTTACATCTGGTGCCAAATGCTACAACTCCCCTATCTTCACTCTTTCTCTTATCAGTTTACTTCTTCGTATTAACTGGTTCAACTGGAACACCTAAGTATTCCTCAAGTGTCATATTTTGTTCATGAATTCGCTCTGCATGTTTCTTCCCAACATATCTCAAATGCCAAGGCTCATATTGATACCCGGTAATCTCTTCCTTCCCTTCGGGATATCGGATGATGAAACCAAATTGATGGGCGTTCTCTTCTAACCATATTCCAGTTTTGGTGTCCCCTAATGCTTGAGTCAAATCAAAATTGACTTCAGGTGAAGTAACATCCATCGTTAAGCCGCTCTGGTGTTCACTTTGTCCGGGGCGGGCACTATACTTATTTGCTTCTTCTTCCCCGTCTTCTTGAACATTTGAAGCAAAAATCGCTGCTTGGCGGTCATATGATCTGTAACCTGATTGAGCAAATAAAGGAATCCCATCCCTTTCAGCTTGTGCAAACATTTCTTCAAGCGGAGAAGCAGCGATTTTCCGCATTTTCTTTTTAGGACTGTCTTCTTCAAAAGGGAACGGTACATTCGGAATCACTAGATCCTCTGGTATGTAATCTGAAGGCAAGTTCCGCTCTTTATTCACTAAAACGAGTGTATCATTCATGTTTGTGACAACCTTCGTTCCATCACCCATAACCGTTACCGTTTCTTCAAGAGAAGGCAGGTCTGCTTCTTCATTAGTAGGTTCCTTTGGCTCTTCTGGTGAATCAGTTTGTTCTGTGTCTTGTTGCTGATTATCTTTTTGATTCTGACTGTCCTCATGTGATTGATCGTCCGTATTTTGTTGATCCTCTTTTTCAAACGGGTTCGGAATGGACGAGCATCCTCCCAGTATTAAAGTTAAGCTTGTTAGACCTACTAAGGCCATATGTAATTTCATGATTCCACACCTTTACATTTATATCGATTTCTTTCTTATCAATACAATTAAATTCAATAAGAATATGAGGCTTATTCCAGTTAACAATACTTTGCCGGCTATCGTCCATTGAAGTACCTGATTTACAGCAAACGCTTCTAGCAATATTGCGGGGATCTTACCAAGCGTACTAGCAATAACAAATGTCCACGTTGACACGATACCGATCGCTGAGAAAAAGGTAACGACACCTGAAGGCATGAAGGGCAAAAGTCTAAGCGTTAAGATGAATTGAAAAGCTATACGTCCTTGTAAGTTTATTAATTTCCCTACAGACCTATACTTTTGAAGCCACTTTCTAGAATGCTTCTTAAACCCTTTCCTATATAGAATGAATGCACACCATGCACCAATCGACTCTCCTAGAATGGATAGTATAGTCCCACCGAAAAATCCAAAAAAGTAGATGTTTGCTGCCGTTAAGAAATAACTAGGAAGTACACCAGAAATTGCAATGATGACATTTGCCACAATACTAATAAGTATCGCAAATTCAGGGAAATCTCGGAATAGTGCTACAATTGCTTCTCCCATTATTTATTAAGCCTCACATTCTAGAAGGTTCGTAATCGCATCAAGTTTTCAGTACATGTACCCTTCTTTGGTCGTCTGTAGTCACGTTTATTTATAATCTTGTAAGGATATCTTTAATATTTGATAAACCTGTATCTAAATCACTCAAATGAACTTCTAAAGCATCACGTTCATATTGGTTTGCGGTATATTCATATTTTGGATCGTAATAGAACTCTAATAGTAAACGAACTACCGTATGGTAATTACGGTTCTCTAATGCATGAGTAACTTCCTCATAAAGTTCTGGTGCTAGACGCTTACGCAAGTGCATTAATGCCTCACTAATTTGGTGATGATAGTGTAAAGGTTTATACGTGTTACAAATAGATTCAACACGCTTATTTAAAGGGTAATGTAAATAAATTCTTGTTCCTTCTTCTTTCCCTTGTAAGATCCATTCAGGTACGATGACTTTTCCAATACGTTTGCTTTCCGATTCTATCATATAATAATCAGTAGAGCCTATCTCTTGGAGTCGTAAATACAAAGATTGATCAAAGGATTTTTGAGAACGCCCTTGATTACCAATTTCGCCAAAAATTGAACCTCTATGTCCAGCCATTCTTTCTAAGTTTATAACTGGATAACCGTCTTCCTCTAGGATCTCTAATAAGTCTGTCTTTCGAGAGCCTGTTAACCCTTCTAAAATTACGAATTTCGTTGAATTCTTTGCAAAAGAAGCTAGTGTGGACACGATCAATTGACGATACGAACGAATTCCTCCATTTAGTTGAGCACATTCAAACCCCATTAACGACATAACCGTTGCAAAACTGTTACTCCTCATACCACCACGAGCACAATAGATTAGGAATGGTTTAGACTCACGAAGTTGTAATTGCTTTAATTCATGAACCATATTTACAAGTTTAGGTGAAACAATCGATAAACCTTGCATTTTCGCTTCATCTTTTCCTACTTGTTTATAGGTTGTGCCCACCTTGGCTCTTTCATCGTTGTTAAAGATCGGAATATTTTGAGCACCAATTACGTGAAATTCGTTAAATTCACCTGGCGAACGTACATCTATGACATGATAATCCGAAAATTGCACTGACTCAACTGAAACAACCTGTACCATTGTCATGTAATCAAATCCCTCTGTAACATATCATTTATCTTACATTATACTAGCTTTTCATATTATACTCTTTATAAACTCTTATACTATAAAAAACTACGCAAAAATCGAGTTCAATTAGAAAGGGTATGCTTTCCTTAAGTATAAAAAAAGCACTCAATCTGAGTGAGTGCTTGTCCACCATCTATTTCATTTGATTTTGCATTGCCTTCATCATTTGATTAATTTTCTTCTGTGATGGCTTTTGTCCCATTTGCATCATCATTACACGTAACATATTTTCGTTAATAGGTGGATTTTTCTTTAAATAACTCATCATATATTTGCGAGCGATAAAAAAGCCAATCGCCGCTCCAGCAAGCAAGGCGATCAAGCCCACAATTACTAACATCCAATCCATGCTTATATTTCTCCCTTCTGGTTGTCTAGAACTAGTGTACTATAAATTTGGATTCAAACTCAATATATCCATAAGAATTTTTCTTTTTTTGTCAAACATGCGGTATCTGTTTGGACTAAATATAATGAGCTTGTTTAATTGGACTTAACCAACCGATACTATTCCCTTCAATATTTATAGCGATGAATGTATTCTCTACATTTCTCAAGTGTTCAAAAAGAAGCGTTTCTGCCTCGAAATTTCCTGTTGAGATTAATGTTAATTTCCTCTCTTTTTTCTCTAAAATCACCATGCTATGTTCTGATGATAGCATTAACTTGCGACTTTCCTTCTTTAGGTTATATCTCATCCTGTATGAATCAATCTTTTTCAGTTCAAATTCAAAAACTACTTTCGGAATCACTTGAGTAATATAATGAAGCTGCTTATCAATTGTATGTATCAATGCCGGCACAGGCTGCACAGCTTCAACAAAGAAGTGATACAAAACTTGTTCTCTTCCATAATAATGATAAGCTACTTCTTTCTCCAACAAATAAATATCATATTTCCGCATCCATCCTCACTCCGATATACATTCTTATCCATTTAGTATATCGAACACACTATTAAAGTACTGTCAATATATGTAGTTTAAGGATGACTTCTTTTGTCGAATAAATCGAACAAGAAAGGAAAACGCACACTCGTCTGAAATATGAGTGTGCGTCAGCCTATTTTGCGATCTTATTTGTTTAATAATGCTTTAACGTTGGCTACGACATTTTCAACAGTAAATCCATATTCTTTCATTACCGTTTCACCAGGAGCTGATGCACCAAATCGATCAATACCTAGTACATCACCTTCGTCTCCTGTGTATTTGTGCCAACCGTGAGTAGCTCCCATTTCAATTGCAAGACGCTTCTTGACTGCTTTTGGTAGTACGCTTTCTTTATAATCTTGAGGCTGTTCCTCAAAACGATCCCATGAAGGCATACTAACAACTGAAGCGTTAATACCTTGCTTTGCAAGCTCTTCTTTTGCATTGACGGCAAGTGAAACCTCAGAGCCTGAAGCAAGTAACATTACATCAGCAGGTCCATGATCTACTGAAGAAACTACATAGGCACCTTTACGAACACCTTCTTCGCTTGTTCCCTCAAGAGTAGGTAACCCTTGGCGAGTCAACACAAGTGCTGTTGGTTTAGATTCGCTTTCCAAAGCGATTTTCCAAGCTGCTACTGTTTCCGTACCATCTGCAGGACGCATTATCCCTAAGTTAGGCATAGCACGTAAAGATGAAAGTTGCTCAACTGGTTCATGGGTTGGTCCGTCTTCACCTACCGCTATTGAATCGTGTGTAAGAACATACGTAACCGGTAATCCCATTAGTGCAGATAATCGCATTGCTGGGCGAAGATAGTCTGAGAACACGAAGAACGTTCCTCCATAAACCTTCAAGCCTCCATGAAGCTGCATACCGTTTAATGCAGCTGCCATTGCAAATTCTCGTACACCAAACCAAATGTTTCGACCGCTATAGTCGTTACGAGAAAACGTACCTTTGTCTTTCAACATCGTTTTGTTCGATCCAGCCAAGTCAGCAGATCCACCAAACAATTGAGGAACACTATTAGCGATTGCATTTAAAGTTTCCCCAGATGAAGCACGTGTCGCAAGCTTATCTTCTCCAGCTTTATATTGAGGAAGGGCTTGGTCCCAACCAGAAGGTAATTCACCTTTAATCGCACTCAATAATTGTGTTGCTAGTTCAGGGTAAGCTTCTTGGTATGACTTGAAAAGGTCATTCCATTTCTGTTCTTTTTCTGCACCAGCCTCTTTTAATACGTTGAAGTGATCTCGCACTTCATTTGGTACATGAAAGTCTCCTTCAAATGACCATTCATATGATTCTTTCGTCATTTTAACTTCATCAGAGCCTAGTGGTGCACCGTGAGAGGCTGACTTTCCTGATTTATTAGGAGATCCGTGGCCAATTACGGTTTTGACTTCAATCAATGTCGGACGTTCTGTATTCGCTTTTGCCTCAGCAATTGCTTTATCTAATGTATCCAAATCTGTTCCGTCTTCTACATATAGGACTTGCCATCCATATGCTTCAAAACGTTTTTGTACATCTTCAGAAAACGACATATGAAGATCTCCATCAAGAGAAATGTCATTAGAATCATACATGACAATTAAACGACCTAGGCGTAAATGAGCAGCTAATGATGCAGCTTCAGATGAAACACCTTCCATCAAGTCACCGTCACCACAAATGCTGTACGTATAATGATCGATAATGTTATAGTCGTCACGGTTATATGTAGCTGCAAGATGTCTTTCAGCCATTGCCATTCCAACAGACATTGCAACACCTTGTCCTAATGGACCTGTAGTCGCTTCTACTCCGGGAGTATCACCATACTCTGGGTGTCCAGGCGTTTTACTTTCCCATTGACGGAAATTTTGTAAATCCTCAAGAGATACATCATACCCGAAGAGATGCAAGAGGCTGTATAATAACATGGACCCATGCCCAGCAGAAAGTACGAACCGGTCACGGTTAAACCAATCAGGATTGGAAGGGTTATGACTCATATGCTTACTCCAAAGCTGATAAGCCATCGGAGCTGCACCCATCGGCATCCCCGGATGCCCAGAATTAGCTTTCTCTACACTATCAATTGATAATGTTCGAATTGTGTTTATTGATAATTGCTCAATTGAAGTTGACACGACGATCATCCTTTCTTTGTACACCCTTATTCTATCATTCCATAACCATGATATACCCTCATGTGAAAATTCACAAGGTACACATGAAATAGTCGAAAAATTAGGTCAATGCCTAAAGTGCTTATGATGTAGGTTGTTTATTGAGACAAATGAAAATCGCCTGACCAGTTATGGTACAGGCGATTCATATTATGCTATACTCGGTAAATTAATTGTAAATTGTTCATCTATATCATCGTAGTCCATTGACATTTTCTCAACAAACCATACTTCATGTGGTTTAACATAGAAATGAATACCATCAATTTCTTGCACATAGTCCTCTTCAGTAGGCTTACCCTTTTCTACACCTATGCAAAGCCCGGATTCACTCCCCGCGTATCTGCAAAATAGTTGCAAACCATCGCCTTGTTTTAATCCCAACTCATCTTTATACAGTTTTACGACAGGACTTGTGATTGAGAACATCAAATAAACCACTCCCCCATAGTTGTTATACAACAGTATAGCAGAGTTATCGACTGATGCAATACAAAGACAAGCCCGAAATGAAAAAAATATCATTTCGGGCTTGCACACTATTGTTTGCGTCTTTTTTCTTCCTTCAATTTTTCCGGGGTTACATCAGTTCCTTCAGGATCGACAACTTTAATCGATTTCAATTGGTTCTTAAATCCACCACGGAAGGCTTTTAAATATTCAGATCGCAACTTCTTCTGTTCTTCTTTTTCCTTTGGATTTAAACCCTCTCCTTTTGCTTTACGAGCGAGTTCGTTAATCCGATCTATTTTTTGTTGTGATAGCATATCGCCAAACTCCTTTAACAAGATTCATTTCCATAGTGTAACGTATTCTTATTGATATTTCTATTGTTTTGCTTCGTCTTCACGGAGTTTAAATTCCTGGTATCTTCGATGAACGGTAGCTTTTGAAATATCGTAATTTAATCCGTTAAGGGTTATAGAAATTTCACGAAAAGTAAGTCCAAGTTCTCTTAACCTGATGATTTCTTCGATAGGGACTTCTTTCCGATCACGACCACCTTCATTTATATTAGCTAGATTCTTTTCAGGGCGATATCCTTTGTCAACCGCTCTTCTCATGCCTCGTTTGATTTTCGCATTATGTAATTTCCGCTGGTAATCTTCCACTATACTGACAATTTCTAATACCATGGAATCCGCTTCAGTCAGTTGAATTTCTCCATTTTCACTAATAGAATAGCATTTCACTCCAAACTTTCTGAGCGTATGCAATATTGCTATTTTTGCGCTCCCTCTCCCTAATCGGGTCTCATCTTGGACAAGAAGAACATCAACTGACTTTTCCTTTGCAAGATCTAATACTTGTAGTATTCCATCCCGTTCAATATCATATCCGCTTCTCATTTCGCGAATAATCTCTACAACATTAAAATGAAATTGTTCTGCAAGTCCTCTCAGTTCTGATTCTTGTCTATCAATCGAAGAGGCTTGTGTTTCCTTCTCTGTGCTCACTCTACAATATATAACGGCGTTCATTTTTTACCCCTTCAATCTCATTTCTCTCTATTATTTAGAGGCAACTTGTATGATTTGGCGTTCCACCGGAATCTTTACAGTATCGCCAGGTTGTAGACTATCGGCTTGTACACCATTTGTACTTTCAACCCACTTTACAAACCCATCAGTAGTGTACGTATGATTTTCTTTATATTTAGTAGAAAGTCCCCATAATGTATCCCCTTGTTCGATCTTAACGTTCAAATATTCGATCTTACTATCAGAGTTCGCCTTCACCAATGAGTAACTTCCCATTACTGATACGATAATAATTAATACGATAACAAAAGACCAACCGCCTTGTCTTCTCATTTTCATTTTAATTCCCCCAATACGAATATTTGTTCTCATTTGCTAATATTATTGTAATAAGAACACTCGTTCTTGTCAACTGTTTTTCTCGAACTTATGTTTGTATGTTCGCCGAACACATGTTATACTTAATGCAACAATCGAGGAGAATTGAGGTGGACAGAATGAAATTATCACGACGACAGCAAGACATATTGAATTACATAAAGTTTGAAGTGAAGCATAAAGGTTATCCCCCTTCTGTCCGTGAAATCGGTGAGGCTGTCGGCCTTGCTTCAAGTTCAACGGTTCATGGGCACCTATCTCGTCTAGAAAAAAAAGGCCTGATTAGAAGGGACCCTACTAAACCGAGAGCGATTGAAGTCATTACAGATGATATGGATGCAACAATTCCAAAGAGCGAATCTATTAACGTACCTGTAATCGGTAAAGTAACGGCTGGTCAGCCTATTACTGCAATAGAGAACATAGAAGAATACTTCCCTCTACCAGATCATATGGTTGGAGATGAGAATGTATTCGCATTAGTTGTCCAGGGTGATAGTATGATAGAGGCTGGAATCTATGACGGCGACATGGTTATTGTTAAACAACAACAATCTGCAAACAACGGAGATATTGTCGTCGCAATGACTGAAGAGGACGAAGCAACTGTAAAGCGATTCTTTAAAGAAAAAGACTTTATTCGATTGCAGCCTGAAAATGCTTCTTTAGAACCGATTATACTCAATCATGTTTCGATACTAGGAAAAGTGATAGGCGTCTACCGAACCATCCATTAAACATCATTTTCAAAGCTACTGCTTATCGAGTAATCGGTAAGCTTTTTATTTTGAAAAATGAATTGATAACAAAAAGCCGAGCTCCGAAGGAAAAATAGATCCTTGGGTGCTCGGCTTTCGTTCTTACTATTTGGCTTTCTTTTGGTTGTTCTTGTACAAAGTTGTTGAAATGATCAACTAAAGGCAATAGCTATTAGAGATGAGCCTTCTATTAAAAGAATTTTCTTGGATTAATCGCATTGGATTTGTTGATATTCCATTGACCTTTATGAATTTCAAAATGTAAATGCTGTCCAGTCGATCTTCCTGTATTCCCCATAATTCCAATTCGCTGTCCCTTTTCAACAGTAGCACCGTTTCCAACGTTACGACTTCTTAAGTGTGCATATACCGTCGTATACGTTTGTCCATTGAGATAGTGGGCAATAAAGATAACATTTCCATAACTACTTGAGTAATAAGACTTAATTACTGTGCCAGATGCTGATGCAACGACCGGGACAGTCCCACCACTTGCGATATCTATACCTGGGTGATGACTTCCCCATCTTGGACCATACCCAGATGATATATATCCGCCAGATGGTTTGATGAACATACTACTTGAAACAACAGGTGATGAAACAGGCTTACTGCTACTACTATTGTTATTACTACTGCTACTACTTGAAGAACTGCTTTTAGATCCTTCAGCTTTTTTTGCAGCCTTTGCTTCAGCGGCGGCTTTTTCTGCTGCTGCCTTTCGAGCTGCTTCTTCTGCAGCTTTACGAGCCGCTTCCCTACGTGCTGCCTCTTCTTGTCGACGTTTCTCAGCTTCGAAAGCTGATTGTTGTTTTTGGAGCAGATCTGCTGAATCTTCTAACTTGCCTAGCTCCTCATGCATATGCTTTTCTTCTTCTTTTAAATCGCCTAATAATGCATTTTTGCGATCTACTTTTTGCTTCAAACTCGCCTTCAAGCTTTCTAGTTCTTTCTTCTGCTTGTTTAAGACTTCTAACTCGTTCTCAACCTTTAATTTCGTTTCTTCAAGTTTTTTCTTATCATCCTTATGTGCTTCAAGAATTTCTTTGTCTTGTTCAGCGATTTCATTTAATGCGAACACTCGATCCAAGAAGTCTCCAAAGCTTTGAGATCCTAGTAATACTTCTATGTATTGAACAGAACCGCCGTTTTCGTACATTGACGTTACGCGATCTTTTAACATTTTATCCCGCTCAGCAATTCTTTTTTCTAAAACGACAATTTCTGCTTTGAGCTTGTCAATTTCTTCTTTTGTTTTTAATATTTCTTTTTCTTTCTTATCAATATGATCTTCTGTTGTGGCCATTTGGAGATCAAGTTTTTTAATTTCAGCATCAATTAATGCTTGATTGTGCCTAATTTTATCAATTTCTTCTTTTGCCTTTTGTTGCTTAGATTTATTCTCTTCCCTTTTTTCTTTTACCTCATTAATCTTATCCTTTAATGATTCAGCGTGGGCTTCATACCCTCCTAAATAGCTAAGACTACCTAATAATAAACTGGTAGAAGCGACAACAGCAATGGCTTGTTTTTTCAACCTATTTCCCCCATTCGATACTTTCACACATTTTATTTTTTAAAATCTAAAGATTTATGTCAATTCTTGAATTAATATGTCTCTTTTATACTATACTAGAAAATTCGTGGTAAAAAAATAGTTAAATAGTACAAAGTATTTTTAGAACAAGAATAAAAAAGAGACCCCGGAGAAATCCGAGGCCTCATTTTCAGCTTTATACGAGGTATATAATGCTTTTTTTCTTAGTAAAGTTGAATATATTGTTCTCGTTCCCATGGATGTACTTGTGTACGGAACATATCCCACTCGATTTCCTTCAATTCAATAAAGTGTTCTGTAGCATGGTCGCCTAGAGCTTTTGTCATTGTTTCATTTTTCTTAAATATTTCTAAAGCGTCTTTCAAAGTTGCAGGAAGGTCTCTAATGCCCGCTTCCTCACGTTCAGGTTTATCCATTGCATAAATATTACGGTCAATCGGTTTAGGCGCTTCCATCTTATTCTTAATGCCGTCTAATCCAGCAGCTAACATTGCCGCCATCGCCAGATACGGGTTCGCTGCAGGGTCAACACTTCGTACTTCGATACGAGTACTTACGCCTCTAGATGCAGGAATTCGAATAAGAGGACTACGATTTTGCATCGACCACGCAACATAACATGGTGCTTCGTACCCAGGTACGAGTCTCTTATATGAGTTTACTGTTGGATTAGTAATCGCAGTAAATGCTTCAGCATGCTTAATAATACCAGCTAGGAACTGCATTGCCGTCTCACTTAGTTTTGAGTCAGTGTTTTCGTCATAGAAAGCATTGTCTTTGCCTTTGAATAATGACATGTTTGCGTGCATTCCTGAACCATTTACACCAAATAAAGGTTTAGGCATAAACGTCGCATGCAACCCATGCTTCCGTGCGATTGTCTTTACAGCTAATTTAAATGTTTGTATATTATCGCAAGTTGTAATTGCGTCTGCATATTTAAAGTCAATTTCGTGTTGTCCTGGTGCAACCTCATGATGTGATGCTTCAATTTCGAAGCCCATATCTTCAAGTTCAAGGACGATATCACGACGGCAATTTTCCCCAAGGTCAGTAGGGGCTAAGTCAAAATATCCGCCTTTGTCATTCAACTCTAGTGTTGGCTCGCCCTTTTCGTCGTTCTTAAATAGGAAAAATTCAGGCTCAGGTCCAATGTTGAAATCAGTAAACCCGAGGTCTTCCATTTCTTTTAGGATACGTTTAAGGTTTGCTCGTGGGTCCCCTTCAAATGGTGTCATATCCGGGTTATAAATATCACAAATCAGTCTTGCTACCTTTCCTTTTTCAGATGTCCAAGGAAAGACGACAAAAGTGTCTAAATCCGGATAAAGCAACATATCAGATTCTTCGATTCGTACGAATCCTTCAATAGACGATCCATCAAACATCATTTTGTTGTCTAACGCTTTTTCTAACTGGCTAGTAGGAATTTCAACATTCTTGATTGTTCCAAGTAAGTCCGTGAACTGTAATCGGATGAATCGTACATTTTCTTCTTTCACCATTTTGAAGATTTGATCTTTAGAGTATTTCGAACCCATGTTTTGTTTTCCTCCTAAATTTGTAATTAGATGTCTTTGCTATCACAAAAATATGTGACTTCAATTAAAGAAACGTGATAATTCTCCTTGTATAAGTGAAGTTTTGCCGAATCGACCCGCTTGATACAATTCTTTCTTCAGGTTCTTATGAATGTCACCCTCAGAAGGCTCTGTCTTATAATGCAGGTTAGGAACAGAGATTCCTCGTTCCTTCATTTCGAATATTTCACGTATACCAGCTAGGTTCACACCACGTTCTAGAAGGGACTTGATCTCAAGCAATCGATCGACGTCGTTAAATGAAAACAATCTCCTGTTACCTTCAGAACGAGCTGGAGTTATCAAGCCATTTTCTTCATAGTAACGGACTTGTCTAGCAGATAGTTCAGTCAATTGCTTTATGATCCCTATGGGAAACAAAGGCATATTTCTTCTCACTTGATCTCCCATCTGTGTCCCTCCATTCTGATGTATTAATAACAGTATATGCGAATGTTAGCTTTTGTGTCAAGTTAATGTAAGAAAACCTAACATTGCATTTTATACATACAAAAAAGGAGTGACTGATTGAGTACACTCCTTTAAACACTTCCCTATTTTCCGTTGTTTAAACCGTTTTTCAATATCTCTTGAAGAGCTGATTGTACTGCAATTTTGACATGTGCATAGGTGAGCCCTCCTTGAACATAGGCTTCAAACGGTGCGCGAATCGGTCCATCAGCCGACAGCTCTATACTCGAACCTTGAATAAATGTGCCTGCTGCCATGATTACATCATCTTCATATCCAGGCATATAGCTCGGATGCGGTACAACATGTGCATTTACAGGTGATGCCTTTTGTATAGACTGACAGAATTGAATCATGTAATTTGCATCGTGAAATTTGACCGATTGAACTAGATCCGTTCTAGTTGCATTCCATTTTGGAGATGTGTCAAAGCCATAATCCTCCATAAGTGCCGCTGTAAAAACTGCCCCTTTCAGTGATTGACTCACGACATGTGGCGCAAGAAAGAACCCTTGGTACATGTCCAATAGTGTATCCAAAGATGCTCCCGCTTCTTTCCCTAAACCAGGGGAAGTTAATCGGTAAGCGCATAACTCTATTAAGTCTTCTCTTCCAGCTATGTAACCACCTATTTTCGCTAGACCGCCACCTGGATTCTTTATTAAGGATCCTGCGATTAAATCTGCGCCAATTTGAGTAGGTTCCATTTCTTCAACAAACTCACCATAACAGTTATCTACAAATACAATTACATCGGGTTTAATACTCTTAACGAACGTTATTGCTTTTTCTATTTCGTTAATTGTAAAAGATCGTCGATCCGCATAACCTTTAGAACGTTGAATTCCGATCATTTTCGTGTTCTCATGAATCATGTTTTGAACCGCTTCAAAATTTATATTTCCTTCATCGGTCAAATTTACAGATTGATAGGTAATGCCAAATTCTTTAAGTGAACCTTTCCCATCACCTCTGATACCTACAATTTCTTCCAATGTATCATATGGTTTCCCAGTAATATAAAGTAGTTCATCATTCGGCCGTAACACACCAGATAAAGCAATAGAAATCGCGTGAGTACCTGAAATGATATGAGGGCGAACAATGGCATCGTCCGCACCAAACACTTCAGCATAGACATTTTCTAATACATCTCTACCTGTATCATCATATCCATATCCAGTTGATGGAGTAAAATGAAAATCACTAACACGGTGTTTACGAAAAGCAGATAATACCTTCTCTTGATTCTTAAATTCAATACGCTCAATTTCATCATGAATAGGCTTTATCTTTTCTTCTATTAATTTGGTCTTTTCTGTTAAATCCTTCTCGAGGTCATGTTCTGTCATTCTGTATCAATGTCTCCTGTCCGGATCAAGGTTTGTATTTGATCATAAATCGGTAAAGTAGGATGGGCGTATCCTTCGCATACATATACGTTATATTCGTCATCCCAAAAACGATGTTCTAATATCGTTAGACGTTGTAATTCACTAAGTAATTTCCCTTCATTAGACGGTACTGCTACTTTATAAGGAACCATTGAAGACTTAATTGTTTCTTCAATCGTTCTCAACAATGTCTTTGGATCTTCATTTCGTATCGCTGAAACAGATAACGACTGATAGTGTGTCAATGCTTCATGATCGAGATCATTTTTATTATAAACGGTTAGCATCGGAATTTTATCCGCTCCTAGTTCTTTTAACAAAGAAATAACGGTTTCTTGATGCTTGTCCCGATTTGGATCAGAAATATCAACCATATGCACGATAAGGTCTGCTTCTGTAACTTCTTCAAGCGTTGACCGGAATGAAGCGACCAAGCTGGTCGGTAGATCCTGTATAAAACCGACTGTATCAGTCAATAAAGCAACCATTCCACTTGGTAACTTTAATTTGCGAGTCATCGGATCAAGTGTTGCAAATAACTGATCTTCTTGATAAGCATCTGAGTCTGTCAGCACATTAAACCATGTTGATTTACCAGCATTCGTATAACCTACAAGGGCAATTTGGAAAGCTTGGTTTGTCTTTCTACGTTCACGGTACCGCTGACGATGTGAAGCAACAGTCTTTATTTGTGTCTTGATATCCGTAATCCGATTTCTAATATGTCGACGATCGGTTTCTAGTTTGGTCTCACCAGGACCTCTTGTCCCGATTCCACCACCAAGTCTAGACAACTGTGCACCTTGACCTGACAATCGAGGTAATAAATACTCTAGTTGTGCGAGTTCAACTTGAAGCTTACCTTCTCTTGATTTTGCACGTTGGGCAAATATATCAAGGATTAACTGAGTGCGATCAATTACTTTTATGTCTAGTGCTTCACTTAAGTTTCTCATTTGGCTTGGAGATAACTCATGATTAAAGATCACGAGGTCAACCTCTATTTCTTCAATTAATGCTTCTATTTCCTCAACTTTCCCTTTTCCTACTACAGTTGCTGGATGAATTCGTTCACGCTTTTGACTTACCTCCATGACAGGATCACCTTGTGCAGTTTTCACCAGTGCAGCAAGCTCAATCATTGAAGATTCAAAAAGGGTGTCATCCTTGCCTTGCAATTGACACCCTACTAATAATGTTCGTTCATTTAATTTCGATGGTTCTGCCAATCTATTCCCCTGCCTTCATACGCAGAATGGAACCGGAGATTCCCCCTCGGTTCTTATCCACAAATTACGTCTTTATGCATGCCTACATTTTATCAAATTCATGGGGTTTCTGCTAGATGCAGGTCTCTCTCAGAAATTAACATCAAATAATCCCGATCCATTTTTCCTTCTTTCAATAGACGCATAGATTGCTTTCTCATTGATTTCTCGAGGAGATTTCGAATGTATCGACCGTTTGAAAAAGTGCTACCTTCTTTCGACCTTACATATTGTAAGTGTGAGCGCAGCTTCCGTTCTGCTTCCAAAGATAGCTTATATTCTCGTTCTTTAATCATCCGTTTAGCAATTTCCATCAACTGATCAACAGAGTAATCAGGAAAGCTTACGACAACAGGAAACCGAGATGGTAAGCCAGGATTTAGCGTTAAGAAGTGATCCATTTCTTTGGAGTAACCCGCAAGTATTAGAATAAAATCATTTTGTTGATCTTCCATAGATTTTACGAGTGTATCGATGGCTTCTTTACCAAAATCCTTTTCACCACCACGCGCTAAAGAATATGCTTCATCGACAAATAGAATACCGCCTAGTGCCTTTTTGACCAGTTCACGTGTCTTTTGTGCAGTGTGACCAATATACTCTCCAACGAGGTCAGCTCTCTCTGCTTCGATTAAATGCCCTTTTGATAAGACGTTCATTTCATGGAACAGCTTGCCAATCATACGTGCTACAGTTGTTTTACCGGTACCTGGGTTTCCTTTGAACATCATATGCAAGACTTGTTTTCCCGTTTTCAAATTTGCGGTTTCACGGCACTTATTTATATACAACCAGGCATAGATTTCGTTTATTAATTCTTTCAATTCATCCATACCAACAAGTGCTTCCAGCTCACGCTGTATCTTTTGTAGGGGCGCGTGCTTTTCTCGTGCTTTCGTATCTGCAAGCCAGTCGTCTTTAGTAATAGATGAAGGAGAGCTTGAACTCAGCACGACATTGATTTGGCTCTTCGAGTTACGACTGATTGTTTGTTCCATGAACCTTCACCTCGCTTTAAGATTCTTGTGTATTATACGCCTAGTCGATCGAAGTGTGACAAATGCCTATAAGAAAAGGGGAAACATCCACTCTAGCTTCGAAGGTCACTGGAAGTCTGATGAGGAGGCTGTGGCCGCCGCAAGAGGACTGAAGTGAACCAAGAAGCTGGGTGTTGGAGCTAGACAGAAAAGCGGACTTGCACAGGATCTCAACACAAAAATGAAACATTTTCGTGTCTGCGATGAAAATTCTTGGTAGCATTCCTTATGCTGACTTCGACATTCGCCACAGGACGCGGCGGCTTTTAGTCGAAGATCCTCTTTAACAAACTTGCTTCGATGGTCACAGGCACAAAAAATGATGCGTACCATTTATTTATGGTCGCATCATCTTTGTTGACACTTATAGGTTCATCCTCGGGATCGTCTTGCAAAATCCACAAATCTGAATTTATCCAATCTGTGTCTAGATTCAGTGTATTGAAACAAAGTTGCATCGTCTAAATATACGAAGTTCTTTACGAGCACAACATGCTTATGGTCTCCTAAATCAAGCAATTCCTCATCTTGTAACGATGCATTTTCTACCGTAATTTCTTTCTTAGCAAAGCTAATCGTTAAATTCAATTCATTCTCAATATAATCATAGATCGAGTGTTCACAAACTTCTCTTGTTAAACGAGGGATCTTCTTTTGTAATAGGTAATCTTTATCTAGGATGACCTTCTCCCCATCGATTTCCCTCGATCGAACTACGCACCAAACTTGGTCATCGATTGTCGCTTGCAGCATTTGACTAAGCCCCTCGTTAAGTTGTTGCAAGCTGAGTTCATGGACATTCGTCTTTACTTCTTTCCCTAAATTCCTTGCCACTTCTTTAAAGCTAACTAAGCCTGACACCGGAAAATTCATTTTATTTACATCAAGAACTATGGAGCCTTTCCCTTGCACTTTTTGTATGAAACCATTTTGAGCTAATAAATTAAGTGCTTTGCGTGTCGTTTCCCTAGAAGTATTGTATTGTAGTGCCAACTCATTTTCTGATGGCAGCTTAAGACCAGGTTCATAGATATTGTTTTGAATTTTATCTTGCAAGTCATTATAAATCGGTACAAATTTATTCTGTCTCATTTAAATCACCACTTTAAAGTTTAGCACGATTAAGAAAAGTAATAAACGACGGATTCGTATGGCCTTAATGTAAACTGGTCAACTTCTCGGCTTGAATCTTGATAATTGGAAAGCAAAATTTCAGATTGAAGCTCGCCTAAATTCATTCCGTTCGGTAATTGAAAATCTGTCTCTTTATTATAGAAATTGTTAATTACAAGTAACGTTTCATCTTCATTCCTACGAACATATGCAAATATTGTAGGATGTTCTTCCAACAGTAACTCATAACTACCGTTTGTAATGACATCATACTCTTTCCGTAACGAGATTAATTTCTTATAGTGATGAAAGATGGAATCTTCATTTTGTGTTGCGAGCTCTGCATTAATTTGTTTATAGTTCTTTGCAACCGGAATCCACGGCTTAACTTGTGAAAATCCAGCATTCTCTGTTGCATTCCATTGCATCGGCGTCCGAGCATTATCTCGAGATTTTTGCTTTAAGATCTCTATAATCTCTTCTTCCTGCTTTCCTTCCGCTAATAACTCTTCATATGCATTTAAGGTTTCCACATCACGATAGGAGGATATGTCATTAAAGTTAGGGTTTGTCATCCCAATTTCCTCTCCTTGATAAATATAAGGAGTCCCTTGCATCATATGAATCGTTGTTGCGAGCATTTTGGCAGATGTCTCACGGAACTGCCCTTCATCTCCAAAGCGGGATACGATACGGGGCTGATCATGATTGCACCAAAATAGTGCATTCCAACCGTTACCTTCATGCATTTCTACTTGCCATTTTGAAAGAATCTTCTTCAGTTCAATAAAATCAAAATCCGCCTTTGTCCATTTATCCCCTTGAGGATAATCCACCTTTAAATGATGGAAATTGAACGTCATGTTTAATTCACGACTATTTGGGTTGGTGTATTGGATGCAATCGTTAATTGTTGTAGAGGACATCTCTCCAACTGTCATGACATCGTACTTGGATAGGACTTCGTTGTTCATTTCTTGCAGGAACTCATGGACGCGAGGTCCATCAGTGTAATATTTCCTTCCATCGCCTGGAGCAATCGTACCATCATCACTTAAGAAGCGTTGATCCTTAGATATCAAATTAATGACATCAAGTCGAAATCCGTCAATTCCCTTTTCAAACCAATAATGCATCATCTCATATATTTCTTTACGAAGTGAGGGGTTTTCCCAGTTTAAATCGGCTTGAGTAACATCAAATAAATGTAGATAATATTGATTCGAATTCTCATCATATGCCCACGCTGAACCACCGAACTTCGACTTCCAATTCGTTGGCGGGGTTCCTTCTACTCCGTCTTTCCATATATAATAATCGCGATATTTATTGTTAGGGTCTTGAAGCGCTTTTTGGAACCATTCATGTTCTGTAGAAGTATGATTGACGACAAGGTCCATAATAACCTTTATTCCTCTGTCATGAGCCTCTTCTAATAAACTTTCAAAATCTGCCATCGACCCATATTGTTCAAAAATTTGATAGTAATCCCGAATATCATATCCATTATCCCGCTGAGGTGAATCATAGACTGGTGTTAACCATATGATGTCTATTCCAAGTTCCTTTAAATAATCAAGCTTCTCTATTATGCCAACGATATCTCCCATACCATTATTTGTCGTATCGTTGAAGCTTTTTGGGTATATTTGATAAACGACTGATTTTTTCCACCATTCTTTATGCATAGATCTATACTTCCTTTCTAAAACACAGACTGACTTATTACCTTATTCGGATAAAGAAGGGAGGATCGATTGACTTCGATCTCCCCCTCCTGTTTGTTATTGCTTTTTCAATTTCCCATATGCAAATGTTAGGATAATCGGTAAGAATAAAACGATAACCATGCCGATGAAGAACGCTCCCCAGGAACCTTGTTGGATAGATAGAAATCCGGGAACTCCTCCGACACCAATCGATGTTGCCTTTACTTTGTTTACAGTTAATATTAATCCAGCGATTGCTGAACTAATCATCGCAGCGATGAAAGGATACTTAAATCGAATATTCACACCAAACATTGCTGGCTCAGTGATGCCTAGATACGCAGAAATGGCTGAAGTAATCGACAAGCCTTTCACCTTCTCATCATTTGTTAGCCACATCATCGTAAGTGCCGCTGAACCTTGAGCGATATTTGAAAGAGCTAGCATTGGCCATAAGAAAGTTCCGCCTGTGCTAGAAATCAATTGTAAATCAACTGCTAGGAATGTATGATGCATGCCCGTGATGACGAGTAAGGAGTAGAAACCACCATAAATGATACCACCTAGGGCTGCAAAGTTATCAAAGATACCAACTAGACCGTCTGTAATGACATTACCGATTGTAAATGTAACAGGACCAATTGCAATGAATGCTAAGAATCCAGTAATCAATAAAGTAACTGGTGCTACGATTAAAAGCTTGAAAGCATCTGGTATTTTTTTGTTCAAGTACTTTTCAATTGTAGCTAATACGTAAGCTGCAACTAATACGGGTAGTACTTGACCTTGATAACCTACTTTCTCAATCGATAGACCAAATAAGTCCCATACTGGTATGTTTCCTTCCTCAAGCGCTTTACCATAATCCCATGCATTTAGTAAACCAGGATGTACGAGCATGAGACCGAGTACAATCCCAAGCAATGGACTTCCACCGAACCTTTTAACTGCCGACCAACCAATTAATGCTGGTAGAAAAACGAAGGCGGTGTTCGCAATTAGGTTGATGATATCAGCAAAGTCTTTCCATTGAGCATGAACATCGACGATTGACTTTTCATCATAAAAGATTCCTGGACCAGTTAACACATTGTTCAATCCCATTAACAAACCAGCTGTAACAATGGCAGGGAGAATAGGAATGAAAATATCCGCAAGTACTTTAACTGCTCGTTGGAGCGGATTTAAGTTCTGTTCGGCTGCACTTTTCACATCTTCTTTGGAGGACTCACCGATACCGGTAATGTCCACCATCACTTTATATACTTCATCTACAGTCCCTTGACCTATAACCACTTGATACTGACCATTTGTAGAGAAGGATCCTCTTACAAGGTCAATACCATTCAGACGATCACTATCGACTTTTCCTTCGTCATTTAACACGAGCCTAAGTCGTGTTACACAATGCGTTGCCGTATGAATGTTCTCTTTTCCACCAAGCGCATCAATAAGCTCTTGGACCGTTTCCCGATTTACGCTCATGAATTTCTCCTCCTATTGATAGGTTGAAAACGATTTCATGTTTCACCTAAAAAAACGCTTTCAAAACCTTGTATATACATGTTGTTAATTATTCTAATCTTGTATATACAAGTTGTCAAGCTTCTTATTTAAAACATCTCTACTAGGAATTTTTAAAGCAAAAAAATAACCCTATAAGTTAGGGCTATTTCTTTACGTCAGGTAGTCTATGTTGGTCTAGATATTCTTTAGACGGATTTGATTTGCGAATTTCCAAATTTTCATTTGGCTTTATCTTACTGATCATAACCCCTAAACCATTGTAAATATCGAGCTCCTCAGTAATTTTATTCTTGTTAATCGCCTTACCCCACTCTTGCATCGTTGCAAGATGCTCAGCATTTGTCGTAACGAGCGCATTTGCACCTTTGCTATGACTGCTTAATTGTCGGTATATTTGATTAACGGTTTTCTCTTCATCTACATTTTGCTCTAACTCTACGCCAACCACGATATAAATACCACTTACGATTGCTCTTGCACTTTTGACACCTTTAACTTGCTCTGTCAATTTTACAAGTTCTTTTGCGTTAGCCGATTCAGCAGATGTTCTTTTGACGATTGGTGCATCTTCTATATTATTTTTGTTTATTTTGAAATCTTGTTCAGTTGGATTTGAATAATGTCGTTGACCTTCTTCTCCATTCATTCCATTACAAGCGACAAGAATTAGAAACACGATCAGGATAGTAGTAATCTTTTTAAACATCCAACCCACCTCGTTTATTTTTCCTTATCGTTTGACTATTCATTGGGAGTTATACATGAGTACGCCATGATATAATTAAATTAATATACATTAGGATGGTGAAAACGAAATGGGGAATCATGAAACACCGAAGGATGCGATTGCATTTTTAACGGATTTAGAATTTCGAGGAAAACAACCATCAACTGTAAAAAGGTACAAATATGATCTAGAAGATTATCTTGCATGGATTCGTGTAAATGAACTCGGTTATGATGATCAACAAGTTTATACAACAGATTTCATACAAACATATTTCGATTTTCTTATTACCGAGCGTTCTTATTCTTACCGCACCCTTAAACGCGTATATAGTGTTTTAAAACAGTATCACCTTTTCCTCTATTCTCAAAGGAAATGTTTGACGAACCCGATGAACGGAATTGAAATTGATAACATATTAGATGATTCATTCACTGAAGAAATGTTCTTATCAAAACAAGAACGAGAAACACTTTTAAATATCCTCTCTTCTCCAGAAGGGTTAACAGAAAATCAATTGAAAGCTTTCCCGTACTTATCTAAACGGAATTTAGGAATAATAACTTTAATGATCAACTATGGCTTAAGTCTTCATGAAGTGAGTGCACTCTCAATGAGCCATCTATCATTCATTAATCGAGAATTGAAAGTAATCACAAACAACGATTTGACAAAGAGAACGATATCATTGAGTAATGAGGATAGCGAACTTCTATATGATTACTACACTTCAATCCCTTCAGCAGTTAGACCTGTTCAACACACAGGGGACCCATTTTTCGTCGCCTTTGACTTTAAAAGACTCACTTATAGATGGTCATATGAAACTAATAAGCCGAAGCGTTTGACAGAAATCGCAATACAGAAAATGATTAGACAAGAAATTGCTCGTGCCGGTTTACGAAAAGGGATATCTGCGCAACATTTTAGAAGAACTGCAATTTTAAACCAGCTTAAGACGAACCAAAATGCAGAAGACATTCAACACCACTTCGGAATGAAAACGTCTTTAACATTAAACCGTTACTTAGATTACCTTCAAACCACCGCTTCACATTAGTAAACGTTGTTGGTAGCAAAAAAGGATTGACCTCATCAAGGTCAATCCTTTTCGTATCCATATGTACTAAATGTACAATTGATTACTGAATGAATTATCCATTCTGATTTTCAGAGCTGAATTCGACAGGTCGTTGAGGAGTAAATGTTGAAATCGCATGTTTGTAAATCAACTGCTGCTTTCCGTCAGATTCGAGAACCACTGTGAAATTATCGAATCCTTTCACCAGTCCTTTAAGCTGAAAACCGTTTAATAAGTATACTGTGACGAAAACATTTTCTTTTCTTAAGCTGTTTAAGAATTGATCTTGAATATTAATGGATTGCTTCATGTGTATAGGCCTCCTAAATAAACGTTCATAACATTAATTCGATTCAAGATGTAGCTTTCCTGCCACATAACGCAAAATAGATGGAATTTTTTCTTCAATGGACTCATTTGTGACATCAAACCATTCCACATCCATCTGATGTCTGAACCACGTCATTTGACGTTTAGCATATCTTCTAGAGTTTCTCTTCAACTTCAATATCGCTTCATCTAATGTACATTCCCCATCAAAATATTCATACAGCTCTTTATAACCAATCGCTTGAACTGCTTGTGTGTTTCTAATTCCGTCACGATGTAACGCTTGAACTTCTTCGAGTAAACCTTCCTGCATCATGATGTCTACACGTCGATTAATCCTATCATACAGTTGTTCTCTTTTCATCTTTAAACCGATTGTCACTAAATGATACGGGGAGGTGTTTTCTCTAGTTGCATTACTTTGTTGATCTAAATGACCCTTTGTATGATAAATTTCAAGTGATCGAATGACACGACGTACATTGTTCGGGTGAACTTCTGCTGCTCGTTTGGGATCAACACTTCTCAATCGATTGTGTAGTGCTTCCACACCGTACTGTTCAACATAGTTCTCAAGTTCGTCACGATACGCGGGGTCAGCTGTAGCATCTGTAAACGTATACCCATGCGTAACTGACCTAACATAGAGTCCTGTCCCTCCGACCATAATTGGCAGATGGTCACGGTTATGAATTTCTTTGATTTTGTTTGTTGCATCTTCTTGGAATGAGGCTACTGAGTAGTCCTCATTAGGGCTCTTGATATCAAAGAGATGATGCGGAATTCCTTCCTTCTCATCTTCCTTGATTTTGGCTGTCCCGATATCTAACCCTTTATATACTTGCATTGAATCACTGTTCATCACTTCTCCATCAAAAGCTTTTGCTACTTCAATACTTGTTTTTGTTTTGCCGACTGCTGTAGGTCCTACTATGACGACTAATGCTGGATTCATACCATTACCTCCACTTTTATCACATCACTCGTTTGAACATCTTTTCCAATTCATAACTTGAAAATTGTATGAGAATTGGTCGTCCGTGTGGACAAGTAAATGGCTCTTTTGTTTCTCTCAATGTTCGGATCAATGAAACCATCTCATCATGCCTTAAATGTCGATTTGCTTTAATCGAACCTTTACATGACATCATGATAGCTGCATCTTCCCTAAGCTTTTTTATATCTGTTTTCTTATCCGATAGAACTTGATCAATAATTTCCTGTATCGTTTGTTGCTCTTCACCGCTTGGAAACCACTGTGGATGAGAACGTACGATGAAAGTGTTGCCACCGAATGGTTCTAGAAAGATTCCGATGGATGACAATTCTTGTTGATGTTCCTGGATGATTGTCGCTTCAGAATGCGTAAATTCAAATGTAATCGGTACGATTAATTCTTGGACTTCATGTTCATACATGCCCACTTTTTCTCTAAAATACTCATATTTGATTCTTTCTTGAGCAGCATGTTGATCAATCACATACATTCCGAGTTCATTTTGAGCAATGATGTAAGTCCCATGAACCTGTCCAACAGGATATAAGACTGGGATGCGAGATGTTGATGATTCATTATCGATTGAATTTTCATCTGTTTGTCCTGAAACTTGATTAAAGAGGTATCCTTCATATTCTTCCTTAGAAACATTTTTTTCTGGTTCTACTTCTGTTTTTGATTCATTCGAACTCTCATTCGTCGTAGACAGTTGGCGAGATGGTATGTTCTCACTTTCAGAAGCATCATATCTATTGACCGCTTCTAAACGACGTGAAATATCACGCTCAGAAGTATCAAAACTGAAGCTTGGCTGTTCAGAACGCGGTGCCGACATTTTCGATTTCGGCTGTGTAACTTTAGGAATGAGCTCTGTTTGCCGTAAAGTCTTTTTAATCCCTTCTTCTATCGCTAAAGCTAATTCTTGTTCCTTACTGAACCTTGCTTCTAATTTCCCTGGGTGCACGTTGACATCAACTAGGATCGGGTCAAGATCAATCGATAGGATGACAATAGGATGGCGGCCGATCGGGAGTAAGGTATGATACGCCTGTTCAATTGCTTTATAAATCTTAAAATTCTTAATGTATCTACCATTAATAAACAATGATACGTATTGCCGTGAAGCACGTGTCACCTCTGGCTTTACAGCATATCCATTTATACGGTAATCTAACGTCTCGTTTGAGACAGGAAGCATCTGTTTCGCAACAGATATGCCATATATACTCGCGACAACTTGAAGCAAATCTCCATTCCCTGGCGTCTTAAGAACTGTTTTGCCATTATGCTTTAAATGAAAGGCGATGTCAGGGTGACCCATAGCTTGTCTATTAATGACGTCGGTAATGTTTCCAAGTTCAGTATGAATCGTCTTTAAATGTTTCAATCGTGCAGGCGTATTATGAAAAAGCTTCGTTACTTCAATGGTCGTCCCTTTTCGACTATCAGACTTATTCTGACTGACGACTTTTCCAAATTGAATAGTGAGTTGATTACCAGCGTCTCTGCCTGTAGATGTTTTTAAGTCCACTTTTGAGACAGAGGCGATACTTGGTAAAGCCTCTCCTCTGAATCCAAGTGTTCTTATATGGAATAGATCGTTTTCATTTTGAATCTTACTCGTCGCATGTCGTTGGAAGGCGGTTAACAGATCTTCGTTTTCAATGCCGTCCCCATTATCGATTATAATGAGTTTAGAAAGTCCACCTTCTTCAACTTCAATGTCAATTCGGGTGCTGTTTGCATCAATTGAGTTCTCTACTAACTCTTTCACAATCGATGCAGGTCGCTCAACAACCTCACCTGCTGCAATTTTATTTGAAAGAAGGTCGTCTAATTGTTTGATTTTACCCATTTAGCTTCCTCCTGTTTTCCTTGCTTGATCGACATTTGCAGGTTGTAAAGTGTATTCATCGCTTCAAGAGGGGTCATTGATAGTAGCTCCAATTCCTTTAACTGATTCAATACAGGGTGATCAGACTGAATGATTTTTTGAGGCTTGGTTTGTTGTGATGGTTCAAAAAATGACAGTTGACCATTATCTCCCTTCACTTTTTCCTCTGAATGAGCTATATTCTTTCCTTTTTCTGATTCGAAATCCTTTAACAAGGCATTAGCTCGCTCTATTAGTTTCGGAGGGAGTTGGGCAAGTTCTGCAACATGAATGCCATAGCTACGATCTGCTTTCCCATCCTCAACTTTATGAAGGAAAACAACTTTCCCCTCCTCTTCAATGGCTTTTACATGAATGTTCTCAAGTCGTGATAGTTGATCTTCAAGAACAGTTAATTCATGGTAATGTGTTGAAAAGAGTGTCTTTGCACCTATAAATTCATGAATGTATTCAATAATCGACTGAGCTAAAGACATCCCATCATACGTGGATGTCCCTCTTCCAATTTCGTCCAAAAGTAAGAGGCTACGGTCTGTCGCATGATTCAAGGCATATTGGGTCTCCATCATCTCAACCATGAAGGTACTCTGACCTCCTGCAAGATCATCTGCAGCACCAATCCTCGTAAAAATTTGATCAAATAAAGGAAGTTCTGCATAATCTGCAGGCACAAAACATCCAATCTGCAATAATATAGAGGATAAGGCAACTTGTCTCATATACGTACTTTTACCTGCCATATTCGGTCCAGTGATTAACAACAGACCACGGTTCTGGTCCATCCGAACATCATTAGATACATAGTCTTGCCGGTCCATCATTTGTTCTACAACTGGGTGTCGACCTGCCTCTATTCGGATAACCTTTTCATTCGAAATAATCGGCTTGCAGTATTGACCTTCTTCACTAACAACTGCAAACGCTTGAAGCACATCTATCTCACTTATTTGTTTCGCTAAAGCTTGCAATTGAGGAATGAACTTTTTGACTTGTTCACGAACTTCTATAAATAACTCATACTCAAGTTCAATTGATTTCTCTTCAGCCTCTAGTATAATGTCCTCTTTTTCCTTCAGTTCAGGTGTGATGAATCTTTCAGCATTTGCAAGTGTTTGTTTACGTTCATAACGTTGTTCATCAATAAGGTGTAAATTACTTTTGGTTACTTCAATATAGTATCCAAAGACACGATTGAATCTAATTTTCAAGGAACGAATCCCTGTCTTTTCCCGTTCTGATTGTTCTAGTGAAGCAATCCACGTTTTACCGTTCACACTCGCATTTCGATATTCATCCAATTGATTGTTAAACCCATTTTTAATGATATTACCTTCTCGGATGGAGATTGGAGCATCTTCATGCACAGCTGCATCTAACAGATTGGTTAACTCTTCACAAGGATTCATATTATGTGAACGGTCTGTTAAACCCGGATGGTCCATATCAAGTAGCTGATCCTTCAAAGACGGCACGTTTTGTAATGACCGCTTTAGTTGCATCAAGTCTCTCGCATTCACATTTCCGTATGCAACCTTACCTGCAAGTCGCTCTAAATCATATACCTCTTTAAGTTGTTCACGGATCTGTTCTCGATTGAAAAATTGTCTCATGAATGATTCAACAATGGTTAATCGCTCTTCTATCGATTTTGAATCGAGTAGCGGTTGTTCAATCCATTGCTTCAGCATCCTTCCTCCCATCGCTGTTACAGTCTGATCAAGTAACCAAAGTAACGATCCTTTTTTCTGCTTTTGGCGAAGTGTCTCCACTAGTTCAAGATTTCTTTTCGAATTTGGATCAATCTTCATATAAGCGTTCGTTTCAATAAAAACAAACTTTTGTAAATGATCAAGCGATCTCTTCTGTGTTCGGACAAGATAGGAAAGGAGTTGCTTACCGACTAACTGAACCTCATTGGAATCTAAGTCTTCCATAATGGTATGTAGGTTGTCTGGAAGGTCAATCTCAATCGATTTAGAAACAGTAAACTGATAGACCTCTTCGAGAAGCTTCACTCGTTCCTCGTTCATATCTTTTGGAACAATCACTTCTTTAACACCTAAAGACTGAAGCTCTAAACATACTGATTTCCAGTCCTCTTGAAGAACTTTAACTGCATTTTGTCCAGTAGATAAGTCACAAGTCGCAATCCCGAAGCTGTTATGAAGAGGTGTAACTGAAGCGATGAAATTGTTTGCTTTCTCATCTAGTAGTGCCCCTTCCATTATTGTTCCGGGTGTAATGACTTGTACAACATCTCTTTTCACAACACCTTTTGCTGTCTTTGGATCTTCTACTTGTTCACAAATCGCAACTTTATAACCTTTTTCAATCAGTTGCCCAATATAATTTGGAGAGGAATGATGGGGTACCCCACACATTGGAATTTTGCCACCATCTCTACTCGTAAGTGTAATTTCTAGTTCTTGTGATGCTTTAAGTGCATCATCAAAGAAAAGCTCATAAAAGTCTCCTAAACGAAAAAATAAAAAGGCATCTTGATAATCTGCCTTTATCGATAAATATTGTTTGATCATTGGAGTATACTCAGCCATGTCAGTCCTCCGTCATTCTATTATTCTCACCCCTCATTATAGCACAATTATTTATTATATTTAGAGCGATAAACATGACTGAACAACTGAAAGTTTTCGTAATGAAACAAAAATTAGACCCAACCATTCTGGATGAGCCATAACTAACTAGATAACAAAAAACAAGGAAGAAGTTGTCTTCTTCCTTGTTCAACTATTCTTCTAGGTCTCCGAGTAGGAAGTTCGGATCGAGGTCTTCAAATTCTTGCTCATCGACCTCATCTTCCCAACTGTCATCCTCAAATTCTTCAATTACACCATCTTGGTTAACTTGAACCCACACTTTCGTTTCACCGATTACTTCAGCAATGAATTCTCGCTCAACTTGCACAAGGATTTTGTTCCCGTTTGGTGAAATCGTCGCTTCTAATGTATTTGGCTCCTGTAATGCTCTTGCACTCACTTCAATATGTTTGCCTAGAGAGTTCTCATCTCGTTTCGAAAGATTACAAGTATCCTTATACTTGATCGTCTCCGTTACAACTTCTGTCTTCGTATTGTTATTGTAGGAGTACCAAACATTAATATCATAGCTACCTTCAACATCTACTGAGTTGCCGTTTTCTACAGGTTTATAATTGTGATTAATGATCCAGCAACCAAGTATACTGGAAGGTTTGTGAGCAGGTGTGACCGTGTGGGTGGCCTGTGAAAACTTTCGACCTTTGCCGCAAACCGCTTTCGTAATGATCTCTCTGAAGCTGTTATCGTTTTTGGCCATGTGACTAAATCCCTCCTCTTCCAATCTTCAATTCATCCTATGCAGGGCGAATGACTAGTGTGCTAAAATTTTTTATAAACTCGTTCATAATGTCCCGTTAATTCAGTCTATGAAAATCTTACGAAAATATTTTATATTTTTTGTTTTTTTATAGGAAAGGGTTAGTTAAAGACTGTTGTTGATTTTGAACAGAATAAGGCGGACGCTTTCCGCGGGCAACGCTTCAGCCTCCTCACTTCCACAGGATGTGGTGACTTCAACGTTCACCACAGGACGTGGTGGTAATTAGTTGAAGTTCCTTAGTTCCCTCGCTCTGCGGGGTCTTCAGTCTGTTGCTTTTCCCGCTAGAGTCGCCGCCTTATGCTTCTATTTTCTTTAAATATCAACAATGAAGGCTAACAGAACAATAGGAAAAAGGTACGGTAAGTGAAAATTATTTAAGGAAGGGGTTATGGCTTTTATATATAGGAAAAGTGTTGTTACGTTGTATGGCGTTTCTTTTTCCTAATAAAAAAAGAAGCCGATCTCGTCGATGAGATCGGCTTCCTACAAATGGTTAAAATCTTTTATGTTTCACTGCTGAGCCAGTCATGCCTTTCAACTGGTCCCCTTCTGTTTCACGGATAATTTCATCTGTGACTGTGTTCGAAATGGTTGATGTCACAAGTTGAAGCAAATCATTAACATCTGTTTGTGATTGCTTAAATTCCTGTACAATCGGAATTGAATCTACTTCTTTATGAAGACCTTCAAGCTTGTCTTCCACCTTCTTCAATGCTTCATGCTTTTGATAATGTTGGAGATTGACTGCTTCTTGTTGATACATTTTTATCTTGCCAATTAACTTTTGTACTTTATCATTTTCGTTAATCTTTTCTTCTGCACGTTTAAAGAAGTCTACTTCTTCCGTTGAAGAGATCATTTTAGCAAGCTCTTCTGCCTGTTTAATTACTTCTTCTCTAGTGTATTCTGCCATTATTGACTCACCTCTACCGTTTTTACGAGCTCACCATTTAGGCTCCATGTCTTTGCATCATTAATCTTAACATTCACTAATTCACCAATCATACTCTTAGGTGCTTGGAAATGCACAACCTTGTTCGTACGTGTATGACCAGAAAGTACGTCTGGGTTCTTTTTACTCTCGCCTTCTACAAGTACTTCAACAACTTCACCAACAAGCGCTTTATTTTTCTTTAAGAAAATCTCATTCATCACAGCATTTAAACGATGTAATCGTTCTTTCTTCACTTCCATAGGAACGTTGTCTTCCATCTTCGCTGCGGGGGTGCCGTCTCTTGGTGAATAAATAAACGTGAACGCCATGTCATACTCAACTTCCTTCACGAGTGACAATGTTTCTTCAAACTGTTCATCTGTTTCATTAGGAAAACCAACAATGATATCTGTCGTAAATACTGCATTAGGTATCTTCGTTTTAATTTTGTCGACAAGCTTAAGATAATGTTCACGACTATATTTTCTAGCCATTAATTTAAGGACATCCGAACTCCCATGTTGAACTGGGAGATGAATATGCTCAACTAAGTTTCCACCCTTCGCTAACACATCAATCAAGTGGTCATCAAAATCTCTCGGGTGACTTGTTGTAAATCTAACTCGCGGAATATCAATCTTTCGTATTTCATCCATTAAATCGCCTAGACCATAATCCACTTCTTCTAAGTCTTTCCCATAAGCGTTTACGTTTTGACCTAGCAACGTAATTTCTTTATATCCATTTCTAGCGAGGTGACGTACTTCCTCGATAATATCTTCTGGATGTCGACTCCGTTCCTTACCACGTGTATATGGAACAATACAATATGTACAGAATTTATCACAGCCGTACATAATGTTGACCCAGCCTTTAATATTTCCTTTTCGTACTCTAGGAAGGTTTTCAACGATATCCCCTTCCTTAGACCAAACCTCAATGACCATCTCTTTATTAAAGATGGCATTCTTAATCAATTGTGGTAAACGATGAATATTGTGTGTTCCAAATATTAAATCAATATGTTGGTGTTTCTGTAAAATCTTATTTACAACAGATTCTTCTTGAGACATACAGCCGCAAACACCGAGAATCAAACCAGGCTTTTCAAGTTTCAATGGTTTCAAATGTCCAATCTCACCAAACACTTTATTTTCAGCATTTTCTCTGATGGCACATGTATTTAACAAAATAACATCCGCTTCATTTGTGTCTGTTGTTGACTCGAATCCCATATCAGAAAGGATACCTGCCATAACTTCGGTATCGTGCTCATTCATTTGACAACCATAAGTGCGAATCATGAACTTTTTACCTACGCCGATGTTTTGTAGGTCTTCATCAATGGTAAAGTCTTTATGAAATTGAACCTTTTCTTTCCCTCTTCTTTTTGCATCTTTTAGAGAAGGTGGTTGATAGGTTGTTTGAAAGTATTTTGAATAATCCTTTTCACTCGTATCTTGTTTCGTTGAATCTATAATGTGAGTTTCTTTCTTCAAACTGCCTCACTCCTAACTACTTACTACCTATATTTCATGTGTAAAGCATTCTTTGTACATAACTCGTTTATTATAACAAATTCATAACCTCTTGACCATTAAGTAATGGGCAGTATTTGTTCCATAAAAGACAAAAACAAGGGCAAGTAAAATGAATTCTACTTACCCTTGATCTAATTCATACATCCTATTTAAAAGCTTACTTAATAATATTTAGCTCTTTACCTGCTTTTTCAAATGCATCCAAGGCTTCTTGAAGCTCTTCTTTCGTATGTTGGGCTGTTACGATTGTACGGACTCTCGCTTGACCTTTTGCTACTGTTGGGAATCCGATTCCCTGTGCAAATACGCCATATTCAAATAGCTTGTCTGAAAGCTCGTGACAAAGGGTCGCATCTCCAACAATTACTGGTGTAATTGGGGTTTCACTTTTACCAGTGTCAAACCCTAGTTTTTGTAAGCCATCCTTGAAGAATTTCGCATTGTCCCATAACTTATCAATTAGTTCAGGTTCTTCTAGTAGTACATCAATCGCAGCAGAACATGCTTCAGTTACTGCAGGGGGATGAGATGTACTAAACAGGAACGGGCGTCCTTTATGGACTAAATAATCTCTCAACGCTTGAGTACTAGCTACGTAACCACCTAATACACCAATCGCTTTACTTAAAGTACCCACTTGAATATGAACACGTCCATTGAGATCAAAGTGATCAATTGAACCGCGACCATTTCTTCCTAATACACCACTTGAATGCGCATCATCTACCATTAGAATCGCATCATACTTTTCGCAAAGTTCAACGATTTCAGGTAATGGCGCGATATTACCGTCCATTGAGAAAACACCGTCTGTTACAACTAGACGAACTCTATATTCAGCAGATTCCTTTAGTGCTCTTTCTAAGTCCTCTACGTCGACGTGCTTATAAATTTTACGTGCTGCTTTCGTCAACCGGATCCCATCAATGATCGAAGCATGGTTCAATTCATCTGAGATTACAACATCCTCTTTACCTAATATAGAGGATAAGACCCCTTGGTTTGTCGTAAATCCTGATTGAAATACAAGTGAAGCTTCAGTATGTTTAAACTCCGCTAGTTTACGCTCAAATTCTTCGTGCATGCTTAACGTTCCAGCGATCGTTCGAACTGATCCTGTACCAACACCGTATTTCTCAACCGCATTTAAAGCAGCTTGCTTCATACGTGGGTGATCGGTTAATCCTAAATAGTTATTAGAGGAGAGTTGAATAACTTCTTTCCCTTTAATGACTACTTTTGATCCTTGCTCTGTTTCTAAAGGAATCAATTCACGGAATACACCTTCGGATTTCATTTCGTCCAATTCGTTTTGTAGATACTCAAAACCTTTCATTGTTCATTCCTCCTATCATAATCATCATTGCTTTTAAAAATGAATTCTTGCTAAATTTTTCAGGTGAATATAAATTTCATTAAGCAAAACATAGCTATTATGGTTTTAGTACGACTTTTCCACATTTCCCTTCTAGCATCAAGTCGAACCCTTTTTCAAAGTCCTCAAGTGAAAATTCATGTGTAATCATTTTCTTGACATCAACTTGTCCAGATTCCAACAATCCAGCTACTTGGCGCCATGTTTCATACATTTTACGTCCCGTAATTCCTTGTACAGTAATACCTTTAAACACGATATCGTTTGTAATATCAACTTGTACAGGCTTGACAGGTAAGCTAAGGATCGACATGCGACCTCCGTTTGTTAGCATTTTGAACCCTTGGTCGATCGCGACTGGATGACCAGACATTTCACAGACAACTTCAACACCGTTTCCATCAGTCAATTCCATAGCGACTTGCACTGGGTCTTGTTCTTTAGAATTAACGATAGTCGTCGCACCCATTTCTTTTGCTAGCTCCAACCGATATTCATTTAAATCATAGGCTATCACTTGTGATGCGCCTGCTGCTTTAGCCACACCTACAGCCATTAATCCGATTGGTCCGCAACCAATGATCGATACCGTTTTTCCAGCGACATCTCCAGCAAGCACGGTATGGACAGCATTTCCCATAGGTTCTTGAACTGAACCGACTGACATCGGCATTTCAGCGTCATTTTTCCATAGGTTCTTTGCAGGTAATGCTACATACTCCGCAAAGCATCCGTCAATATCTACACCTATAATTTTTGTGTTGCGACAAATATGTGCGTTTCCTGTCAAACATTGCGGACATTCTCCGCATACGATGTGCGTTTCAGCAGAAACTGAATCACCGATCTTCACATTTGTTACATCTTCACCAATCTCTACGACTTCCCCAGCAAATTCATGTCCGAAAACATATGGAGGATTAACACGACTAGCTGACCACTCGTCCCAAGCATAAATATGTACATCTGTCCCACAAATTGATGTTGCTTTCACTTTAATAAGTACTTCGTTTTCATTTATTTGAGGGATGTCCACCATCTCTAACCTTGCGCCTTTATCACGATGGTGTTTTACAATCGCTTTCATTTTTCCGTTCAAGATGAACACTCCTTTAAGTTTAAACAATAAGTTCCCTAGAAAATTGTATCATGACAACATTCGAGAGTAAAGACGTGTCCTTCTCACGCGAACAGCTGCACATCACTGCTGGATGAAGACTCTATCATCAGTCTTTGCATCAACAAATAAACTATACCCGAAAATCTCGGACTAAAAAAGTAACCCTGTTAGTGTTGTTGTTGATTTAGTAGGTCGCTTCCGTTTTTCTAATGCCGTCGGAAAGGTAATGAGTTTTAAAAATAACATTTATCTGGACCAAAAAGTAAAAAGCCCCTAACCGTAAAAGGAGGGGCTTCATGAACGCAGTCATTACATAAATTCAGAGACCAGTTTTTCAAATTGTTTTTCATCGATACTTAGGTCTGCCTTTGAAAGTGCAGTTTCACTATATCCATGGGCAAGATCCTGATATGACTTCTTCTCAGTATTCTGATAGATCAAACCTTTAACAAGTCCATTGTTTTCCATCAACGTTTGCATGGCAACCATTCGATTGTTCGCATCATAATTCTCAATATCAGATAAACTAACAAGGTTTTCTTTAAACCAATCATACGTATTTACCTTGTTGTATGTTACACAAGGGCTGAATACATTTATGAGTGAGAATCCTTCATGTTGAATGCCTTGTTCAATTAATGAAGTCAATTCTTTCAAGTCACTCGAGAAGCTTTGGGCTACAAAAGTCGCTCCTGCAGTCAACGCTGTCTCCATAATAGAAATGGACGACTCTACAGAACCTTCAGGTGTACTTTTTGTTTTAAAGCCAAAATCTGAACGGGGAGAAGTTTGACCTTTAGTTAATCCGTAAATTTGGTTATCCATTACGATATACGTAACATTGATATTACGGCGAATTGCGTGGATCGTGTGCCCCATACCAATTGCAAATCCATCACCATCTCCACCAGAAGCAATTACTGTAAGATCACGGTTCGCCATCTTAACACCTTGAGCAATTGGTAGAGAACGACCATGAATCCCGTGGAAACCATATGAATTAATGTAGCCAGAAATACGACCGGAACACCCAATACCTGATACAACTGCTAAATCATCAGGTTCTAGACCGATGTTTGCTGAAGCACGTTGGATTGCTGCTTGTACTGAGAAATCTCCACAACCTGGACACCAATTTGGTTTTACTTGGTTACGAAAGTCTTTAAATGTTGCCATCTTATAACAGCTCCTTGCATTTTGCGTAAATTTCTGAAGGCAAGAATGGGTTGCCGTTGTATTTCAGTACATTATTAATTTTATCTAAGTTTCCAATATTCATTTTCATGATATTCGCAAGTTGTCCAGTCGAGTTGTTTTCTACTACAACTACCTTCTTAGCTGAGTCAACAAGTTCTTTCATCTCTTCAGCAGGAAATGGATGTACGAGTCGAACGTGCGCATGATTCACCTTGATGCCATCCTCTTCTAGACGAGGCATCATTTCTTCGATCGCCCCTCTCGTAGAGTTGAAACCAACGACGAGTAAATCCGCATCTTCATGTTTTTTATTTGTAAAAATAGGTTGATTGAACTTCAAGTTGTTCAGCTTACGATGACGCTTATCCATCATTGCCTGACGATTGGATGCAACTTCAGAAGGCTTTCCAGTTTGATCGTGTTCAACACCTGTAACATGGTGTATACCACTCTTTTGTCCTGGGATGACACGTGGTGAAACACCATCTTCTGTCACTTCGTATCGCTTGAAATATTCCTTTGCTTCAAGCTCAGGTAGCTCACCTTGTTGTAATTTTCCGCGACGGATTTCAACCTTGCTATAATCTAGAGGTTGAACAGACTGTTTACCTAACGATAACTGCAAATCAGAGAGTAGAATAACTGGGCATTGATATTCCTCAGCAATATTCAATGCTTCTACAGCATCATAGAAGGCTTCTTCCGCTGTACTTGGCGCCATTACGACTTTAGGGATTTCTCCATGTGTACCATAGATCATCGCCATTAAGTCAGATTGCTCCTGCTTTGTTGGAAGTCCGGTTGATGGACCGCCTCGTTGTGTATCCACAATAACGAGAGGTGTCTCTGTAATACCAGAAAGTCCGATTGCTTCCATCATTAATGAAAGACCGGGACCTGCTGATGCAGTAATAGTACGTACCCCAGCATAATTCGCACCGATTGCCATTGTTGCAGCAGCAATTTCATCCTCTGTTTGTATCACTGTTCCACCGTAATCTGGTAAGTGTTTGATCATATATTCCATAATTTCAGAAGCAGGTGTAATTGGATAAGCAGACATGAAACGCACGCCACCTACTAGAAATCCTAGTGAAATCGCGTCGTTACCAATCATGAACATTCGTTTCTTGCCGTCGGCCTTTTCAAGTTGAAGTCTCTCAATTGGACCACCAGCTTGTTCATTGAAATATTCAGCACCTTGACGAAGTGCTTCCATATTCTTTTCTACGACTTTATCACCTTTACGCCCATATACTTCTTGAACAATTTCTCGGTATTCTTCAGTTGATTGGCCAAGAATGGCACTTGTTGCCCCAATAGCAACCATATTCTTCATTAACGATGTACCTAAGTCATTCGCAATTTCTGTGAATGGGACTGCAAATAATTTAGCTTTACAGTCTTCTGGAGCTGTTGGATTAAATTTGGAGTCTGCTATAATAATACCTTCACTATGTAGTTCGTGGTAGTTTACATCAATTGTTTCTTGGTCAAACGCAACCAGTATGTCTAAATCGTCTGAAACTGCACCGATATCTTTTGTAGAAACACGAATCTTGTTGTTCGTGTGACCACCTTTAATTCGAGAAGAAAAGTGGCGGTAAGTATATAGGTAATAACCTAGTCGGTTTTGAGCAAGTGAAAATACTTCACCAGTACTATCAATTCCTTCACCTTGTTGTCCGCCAACTTTCCATGAAAGTTGATCTACCATGTAGAACTCCACCCCTTCTTTTGTTCCAATCTTTAAAACTCATACTATATCGAAATACTCTTTCAACCAAATAGATGGTATTATGTAAAACCTTCTAAAATTTGGGAAGAAAAAATGGTCTATAACGTTTTCAATAATAGACCTAACACTATAAAAATGCAAGTATTCTGACGAAAATCATCCCACCTATTTGACTACTTCAAATATACTAAAAACAGATGCGATTGTAAAAATTGTTAAAACAAAATCCTCTAACATTATCTTCTGAAAAATGCTTCAACAACTCATTTATGAGACTTTCGTACCCAAATATCGATTCCAAACCTCTTACTGTTTCCGAGATACCATCAAAATCAGATCCAAATCCGATGTTGTTTACGCCTCCCATCGATGCTACATAATCTATATGTTTGATGACTTCATTCATATAAACTGGAGAACGCTCACTCAAAAAGTAAGGAACGAATGTTATACCAATTACACTATTCTTTTTAATTAACGCTTTAATTTGTTGATCATTTAAATTTCTCGGATGATTACAGAGCGCCCTAACATTAGAATGAGATGCAATAACATAGTTTGTATGTTGGAGTACATCCCAAAAACCAGCCTCTGTTAAATGCGATACATCCGTCCACACCTTTTCCTTATGAAGAAGTTGTACCGCTTGTTTTCCGAGATTGGATAGACCAGATTGTCGCTCTTCAAGAACTCCATCTGCTAAGTCATTTGCGTAATTCCAAGTAAGCCCAACTGAACGTACACCTAATTGAATGAGTGTTGATAACCGCGTTAAGTCATTCGCTACTGGTCCACACCCTTCGAGGGTGAGCATAACCCCAACTTCATGTTCCCTTAACTGTAGGATATCTTCTTTCGAGCTGACCATCTTCAAATCAGGATAGGGCTTGACGACCTTTTCATGAAAGATGTGAATCATATCTATTGCAGCTTGAAACCTAGCATCTCCAACAACATCATCAGGTACAAAAATTGCAAAGCATTGTACCTTTGATCCTACACATTTCATTCCTTGGTAGGATACTTGTAGGTCATTTGAACTTCTAAGCGTAAGTTGAGGATCCCTCCACATCTTCAATAAGGCATCACAATGTGCATCGAACACCATCAATGTCATCATCCCCTTGAGAAATCGAAACAAATTGTTCCGTTTCAGCTATACAGTATTGGTATTTTGGATTCATTCTAAACTAAATTATTCGAGAAAATAAATCAAAAGAAAACCTGGTACCTAATACATTAGGTGCCAAGTTCGATAATCCTTCTGTTACACGGTAATTTATTATGTAAACTACTTCTCGATTTGAATCCCTGCACACTAAAAACCTGTTTGTTCAATACCGAACAAACAGGTTAAGTGACATTATCGCGGTTCAACAATTAATTTAATCGCTGTTCTTTCTTCGCCTTCAATCATGATATCTGTAAATGCAGGGATACAAATGAGGTCAACTCCACTGGGTGCTACAAATCCTCGTGCAATCGCTACAGCTTTCACTGCTTGGTTCAAGGCACCGGCACCGATCGCCTGAATTTCGGCATTACCACGTTCACGGAGGACTCCGGCTAATGCGCCAGCTACAGAATTTGGATTGGACTTTGCTGAAACTTTTAATATTTCCATGATTTGTACCTCCTTATTGATATCCTACCACTTCTACTATATTCAGGATATGAGCTTGTATTCCTCCTAAATACCGATAAAGTCAATAATACTTGAATGAAGTACATTTGATTTCATAAAAGACAAAGAAACAAATATGAGCTACTGTTTAACATGTTTAGTGAACAATGCAAGACATACCTGATAAGAATATAGCGGTTACTTGCCATTTCCCTTCTGTTAATTGAACAAAACTACAAAATTAATCGTGAAATGGATGGTCCTCATTAATCTGGATTCGTTTAATCGATTTCGCTAGACCGGTCTCCTTATGTAAATCGATTACGACTCCACTTAACTGTTCCCGACCATTTTCTACTTCAAACCTGACTGGTAAATTTGTCAGAAATTTTTTAAGAACTGCTTCTTTACTCATTCCGAGGATCCCATCATAAGGACCTGTCATGCCAACATCCGAAATGTATGCCGTTCCCCCTGTTAGAACACGGTTATCAGAGGTTTGGACATGGGTATGGGTCCCTACTACAGCTGAGACTCTTCCATCCAAATACCAACCCATCGCTTGCTTTTCACTTGTAGCTTCAGCGTGGAAATCTACAAAAATATATGGTGTGCGTGATCGAACTTTTTCAATAATCTCATCTGCTTTTTGAAACGGACAATCTAAAGGCGGCATGAAAGTCCTACCTTGTAAGTTGATGATTGCAACTTCTACGTTATTAATTTTCACAAACGTATATCCTTGCCCAGGCGTCCCTTCAGGAAAGTTAGCTGGACGAACCATTTGTGGCACATCATCTATGAACTCGAATATTTCTTTATTGTCCCACGTATGATTTCCCATCGTAATGGCTTGTGCACCCCACTGCTTTAAATTACGCGTGATTTTTTCGGTAATCCCTCTACCATGGGCTGCATTTTCACCATTAACAATTGTTAAAGTCGGCTTGTATTTAGATTTTAATTTCGATAAATACGTTTCCACCATTGAACGACCTGGTGAACCAACTACATCTCCTACAAACAAAATTCTCATGTTAAGACTCCTTTTATGTAAAATTTCAACTTCACTTACTATGCCATCTTCGATTTAGTCTGTCCATTTTTGTGAAAAGAGCACAAGCACTACGACTAGTCACAGGGCGTTTTTGCTATTCAAAAAAAATAAAGTGGCGTAATCGCCACTTTATTTCGCATACTCGACTGCTCTCGTTTCACGGATAACCGTTACTTTAATATGTCCAGGGTAGTCGAGTTCACCTTCGATCTTCTTCGTTATATCCCGTGCCAATCTATGGGATGCAATATCATCCACCATATCTGGGCGAACCATTATACGAATTTCTCGACCAGCTTGAATCGCAAAGGATTTCTCAACACCTTCAAATGACTCAGAAATCTCTTCAAGCTTTTCAAGTCGCTTGATGTACGTTTCAAGCGTTTCCCTTCTCGCTCCTGGTCGGGCAGCAGATAGTGCATCTGCAGCAGCGACTAAGACTGCGATGATGGAAGTCGGTTCCGTATCACCATGGTGGGAAGCAATACTGTTAATGACGACTGGGTGCTCCTTATATTTCACACCAAGTTCTACACCAATCTCAACGTGACTTCCTTCCACTTCATGATCAATCGCTTTACCGATATCATGGAGCAATCCGGCCCTTCGTGCGACTGTCACGTCTTCACCAAGTTCAGCAGCCATCAATCCTGCGAGGTGAGCAACCTCCATTGAGTGTTTAAGTACATTCTGACCATAACTCGTACGGTACTTCAGTCTTCCCAATACTTTAATCAAGTCAGGATGTAAACCATGTACACCCATTTCAAAGGTCGTTTGTTCACCGATTTCTCGAATATACTCGTCAACTTCTCTTCTAGACTTATCCACCATTTCTTCAATGCGAGCAGGGTGAATGCGTCCATCAGATACGAGCTTATCAAGTGCAATTCTGGCAATCTCTCTCCTAATCGGATCGAATCCAGAAAGAATGACCGCTTCCGGTGTGTCATCAATAATTAAGTCAATCCCCGTTAACGTTTCAAGAGTACGGATATTACGTCCTTCACGTCCGATGATTCTACCTTTCATCTCATCGTTCGGCAGATTTACAACAGATACTGTTGTTTCTGCGACGTGGTCAGCTGCACAACGTTGGATGGCAAGAGATAAAATCTCTTTCGCCTTTTTGTCGGCTTCTTCTTTCGCGCGATTTTCGCTCTCTTTAATCATTGCACCAAGTTCATGGTCTATTTCAGACTGCGCTTGATCCATGATCATTTGCTTCGCTTCATCGCGTGAAACTCCAGATAACCGTTCGAGTTCCAGTTGCTGTTGCTGCAACACATGCTCCACTTTGCTTTCCATCTCTTCAATTTGTTGTTGTTTTTTGGTGAGAGAATCCTCCCTTTTTTCTAATGATTCCTCTTTCTTATCTAAGGTTTCACTTTTACGGTCAAGGACCTCTTCTTTTTGTACCAAGCGATGTTCTTGTTTTTGAAGTTCAGATCTGCGTTCACGAATTTCATTTTCGGCGTCGACTCGTTGCTTATGAATCTCATCTTTCGCTTCGAGCAACGCTTCTTTTTTGCTAGCTTCAGCTTCACGCTTTCCATCTTCGATAATCTGCTTCGCTGCATGCTCGGCACTCGAAATCTTCGCTTCAGCAATGGATTTACGAACAAGATATCCAACAACTGCAAATAGAACTGCAGAGACAAGCACACTGGAGATGAGGACAATTGTATTTGTATCCATACCTATCACCTCCTCTTGCTATCTAATTGTTGGTTGTAAAATTGAATAGTTTTAACAAGCTAGCTATTCACATACAGCGGTTTTCATTGTTTAACAATTGTTAAAGTAATCAAACAATATAACCTAATTGTATAGTTGTCTATTTTCAATGTCAAGAGCTGACAGAACGCACTTACATTACCAATCAGATTGGGAGTTTTTCTATCAAATGAAGGTTTAATATTATGAGAAATTTCATATTTTGAAGTTGAAGATAGAAATACTTTATGAGTAAGGAAATGAAAGAGTTACATTAAGAACGGTTCGACTGTGGACTTTTCGAATTCTTCCTTGTCTGATAGTTCATATAGATTCGTTTTCGTAAGGGTGTATCTCCTACCATTTAACTTCAATTCTAATTTGTTGAGCAGATAATTTGCGGTATGAGGGGATATTTTTGAGGAAATTTCTTATTTCATTATTTTGCAGATTTGAGAGATGAGGAGTCCATAATCGGCAATAGCTGCATGATGTGCTGTTTTTGAAGTTGCGAGGCATGAAGAGCAAATCCACTTAGCACGCTTCCAATCCATTTCATATCTATTCAACACTCCTTTTAATAGATTTAAAGTGAATATTCGGTTTTTATGTTTAAAAACCTTCATTTTTTTGATTTTAGGGGCTTCACTTTAATCGTACAGGTCTAATAAATGGATGATCTAGAAAAATAAAAAGTTATCTAGAAAAAGCTCTTCTAAAACGAAAAGATACCCGATTCCGGGTATCTTCATTATTGATATTATACGAGTGAGTCGTTTTCTTCTTCTTCAGATGCAGCTGCTTCTTCTGTCGCTGCTCCCTCACCGTTCAATTTGTAGTATGAACGAACCTGCTGGTTAATCTCGGATTCTATGGCTGTGTTTTCCTTCAAGAACTGCTTCGAGTTCTCACGGCCTTGACCAAGACGTTCTCCATTAAAGGAGTACCAAGCTCCGCTCTTTTGCACGATTTCGATATTCGATCCGATATCGAGAATTTCACCTTGTTTAGAAATTCCCTCACCATACATGATGTCAACCTCAGCTGTTCTAAACGGAGGTGCCACCTTGTTCTTAACAACTTTAATTCTCGTTTTGTTACCAACCATGTCGTTACCTTGTTTTAAGGTTTCAGCACGGCGTACTTCAAGACGGACGGATGAATAGAACTTCAATGCACGTCCTCCAGGAGTTGTTTCTGGATTTCCAAACATTACGCCGACCTTCTCACGAATTTGGTTGATGAAGATCGCAGTTGTTTTCGATTTGCTGATTGCTCCTGAAAGCTTTCGGAGTGCTTGTGACATGAGTCGAGCTTGTAGACCGACGTGAGAGTCACCCATTTCCCCTTCAATTTCAGCTTTCGGTACAAGTGCTGCGACTGAGTCGATGACTAGAATATCGACTGCACCGCTTCGAACCAATGCTTCAGCAATTTCTAGTGCTTGTTCACCTGTGTCTGGCTGAGACAATAACAATTCGTTGATGTCAACGCCTAACTTTTCGGCGTAAACAGGGTCTAAAGCGTGCTCCGCATCGATAAATGCGGCTTGACCACCGTTACGTTGCGATTCTGCAATTGCGTGAAGTGCTACGGTCGTCTTACCGGAAGATTCAGGTCCGTAAACTTCGATTATTCTACCTCGCGGATATCCACCTACGCCAAGTGCGATATCGAGTGCAAGAGATCCGCTCGAAGTTGTGGAAACACGATTTTCAGCTTGTTCCCCAAGCTTCATGACAGATCCTTTACCAAATTGCTTTTCTATTTGTCGTAATGCCATATCTAATGCAGCTTTGCGATCACTCATGAAATCACTCCTATTCATTAACTAGTTTCATCATACCGTTTTTCTTACAGTTTGCCAATACTTTTTACGAACATTTATTCGCATACAATGAATTATTGAGTCAGTTGTTTCAATTCGTCTAATAAGTAAAAATGACCATAGTTGACTGTTCTACTTCTCACTGCATTTCGGCTACCTGCTAAGTTCAATGGAAATACCTTGGTACCCGCACCGGTCGCAATCCCAATAAAGACTGTACCAGGTGTTTTGCCTTCCATTTCGTTCGGCCCCGCAACACCAGTAAAGCCAATGCCGATATCACTGTTGAAGAGTGATTTAATATTTTCAGCCATCATCCGTGCACACGTTTCACTAACAGCACCTTGTTCTTCTAATACGCTTTCCGGGATTTGTAGATGGTCTCTTTTGATTTCATTTTGGTAACAGACGATCCCGCCTAAGTATACTTGTCCAATGCCAGATAATTTCGTAAGATCGTGGCCGTAATAACCACCTGTCAAACTTTCTGCACATGCAAGTGTAAGATCAGAGGCTTGTAACTTCTTCATAACCTCATTAGCCAGGCTTGTATCGTCATAACCGTAAAAGTATTTTCCTACACGCTCGAAAATACGATTTTCTAACTCATTGATCAGCTCATCACCTTCAGCTTTAGACTGGCACTTTGCAGTCAACCTGAGCGTCACTTCAAAATTCCCCGCAAGCGGAGCGATAGTCGGATTGGTTTGATGATCAATCAAATCAATCAATTTGGTCTCAAGTGTTGATTCCCCAATTCCATAAAAGCGGAGTACTCTTGAATGGATAAATGACTCTTCACCACTACCGAATTGCTTTAAATAAGGAATTGCGTAATCTAGAAACATCGGTTGCATTTCTTTAGGCGGGCCAGGTAACAGAATGTAGGTCTTACCATCTTGTTGAAGGGCTATGCCGGGTGCCATCCCATTGTTGTTTGGGAGCACTTCAGCACCATCAAATACGAGCGCTTGCCTTCTGTTATTCTCGGACATTGTTTGTCCTGTTTTCTCGTAATAATCTTCAATGAGATCCATTGCTTCTTTATTCTCAACTAAAGAGACACCCAAATACTCAGCAATTGTTTCTTTCGTTAAATCATCCTTTGTTGGACCTAATCCACCTGTAAAAATGATTAAGTCGGAACGAGAGGCTGCGTTCTCAATACTATTTAATAGTCGTTGTTTGTTATCGCCGACAACCGTATGATAAAAAACGTTAATGCCTTCGTCAGCTAATTGTTTTGATATGAACTGACCATTTGTATTAACAATTTGTCCTAATAACAGCTCAGACCCAATTGCAATAATTTCTGCATTCATCTTTCCTCACCTCATTAAATCTGATCTAGTTTTTACTTTTTAAACGAAAAATGATAAACCGCCCTCGGAAACAGGACGGTATGTTTGGATACTTATTTTGACTTTAGCATAATGTGTTTGTTTTTCATAAAATAATCCCATCCAGAAAAGACGGTGATAATCGTCGCTGCCCATAACGCGAGTTCTGCAAATGGGAACGATATCATTGTAAACGGTATGTTGTGTAATAATAAAGCTGAAATCGCAATGATTTGGATCCAAGTCTTTAGCTTTCCGAGCTGACTAGCCGCTATAACATCGCCATCTCCTGCTGCAATTAATCTTAGACCTGTAACAGCAAACTCCCGACTCAGTATTAAAATGACCATCCAAGCTGGAGCGAGTTGAAGTTCAACTAAACCAATTAACGCTGCAGTTACGAGCAGTTTGTCCGCTAATGGATCAAGAAACTTCCCTAAGTTCGTAACCATGTTGAGCTTTCTAGCATAATAGCCATCAATCCAGTCCGTACAAGAAGCAATGATGAAAATGATTGCTGCGATAAAGTGGTGGACTGGTATTTCTCCTGAGAAGGCTTCGATCGTACCCCAATCAAATGGAACGAGTAGAAACACCATAAAGACGGGTATCATTAATACACGTGAAAAAGTAATCTTGTTCGGTAAATTCATAACTTCCTCCTGTTATCATCATAAACATGTTTATTTTACCACAAACACATGAAAAGGAAACTTAATGCGCTGTGAGATTTTCCCGAAAAAAGAACAGGACTGACCTATAAAAAAGTCAATCCTGATGCTTTTATTGTGATTCGGATGTTTTTTCAAATTGAATAACAATCTTTTGGTGAACTTTATCTGATGTGTAGGTTAAAGGCTTCCCGTTGACTGTAATGCTAACAGCAGGTGTCGATCCGATATTAAATGTCACTTCAGATTCATCAGCTAGATCATACGTTAATGTTTCGCCCTTCTTAAACTCTTTCCCACCAGGCTGTACGAATTTGTTATTTGAATCTTTCACATCAATATACGAATTATCGGTCGTTTTTAATTCCACATTAAAATCCTTAGTGTCCGAAAGTTTATAGGTTGTAACGATACCTTCCGTGGAAACCTGCTCAAGCTTTTGTTCTTGTACCGGTTCTTCTTCCTCTTCAGATTTCGTTTCTGTTCCATCTTCTTCCTCAGGTTCAGAATCCGTACCAGTATTTCCATTAGACTCTGGTGATGATTCATCTGCTGGTTCCTCAGGTTGCTCAGAGTCGAAATCGTCAACATTATCCTTGTTTGGTTCAGAGCCAATGCTGCCAGCGTTGTTTGACACAAACACATAAGCAGCAACTAACAACGCACTGAGGAGTAGGACCGTGAAGATGAGTGGAAGCACTCTCGAAATCTTACTGTCTTTTGGTACACGTGTTGCTCGTGAAGACCGAGGTGCATACTCTGTTTTCCCTTGATCAGAAGCTGGAAGGTCACTTGCATGCTCTTCAAACAACTCATCTGGGTCTAAGTCAACCGCTTCTGCATAATTTTTAATAAAAGCTCTAGCATAAAATGCACCTGGAAGGACGCCATACTCCCCTTCTTCGATTGCTTGTAAATAGCGTTTCTGAATTTTCGTTTTCTCTTGTAATTCTTCGTATGATAATCCTTTACTAATACGCGCATCTTTTAAGCGCTGACCCAATTCGGTCATACTACCACCTACCACTATTCAAAATCAAAGGTTGTAACGTTCGTTTCAACGAGATCATATGTAATTTCTTGATCAGGTTCATCTCGCAACTCGATAATATAATCGAAATCTTCCATCTTATACTCGGATTCTCTAACAAAAATATCAGGATGCTCAACTATCTTAGTAGCAGGTAGTCTCATCACTTCACGAATAAGCTGCCAATGCTTCTCAGAGGAGCGTTTCAATGAAACGATACCATCTACTAAGAAAACATGGTCATTACTATATTCATCGTCAGCTAATTGATTACGGATGGTCTGTCTCAATAATGTGGAGGAAACGAACACCCAACGTTTGTTAGCACAAACACTTGCAGCAACAATGGATTCAGTCTTTCCTACTCTAGGCATCCCGCGAATTCCTATAAGTTTATGCCCATCAACCTTAAATAATTCAGCCATGAAATCGACAAGAAGACCTAACTCATCTCTAACAAAACGAAAAGTTTTCTTATCATCCGCATCCCGTTGTATGTAGCGACCATGTCGAACAGCCAATCGATCACGCAGCTTAGGCTTCCTCATTTTCGTAATCGTAATGTTATCCATCGTATCAAGGATTGTCTTTAGACGTTCGACTTGTTCAGGGTTGTGAACGAGCAAAAGCATGCCTCTTCTCATATTATCTACGCCATTGATCGTTATAATATTAATGCCGAGCATTCCAAGTAATGAGGAGATATCCCCTAGAAGTCCTGGTCGGTTTTTATGTATTTCATATTCCAAATACCATTCCTGTGCTTCCATTGCCTATCTCCTTTCAACAGTTCATCAATTTCCGACAACCTTTTCTCTAATCATAAATGATTTTCATCGTTAAGAAAAGTAAAATTAACGAAAACTTGGTAATGTTTTAACCCCTTAAAATAAGTCTGAATGATCGAATTTAAAATTCCAGACTTTAATTCCCATAAATATGACAAAATTCACTAGAAGTATATAAAAAGAAAAAGCTGATCCTGTATGAAGCAACTAATGAATTAGTCTTCGTATGGATCAGCATTCCTTCGTTTATTCTTCGTCTCGGTCTCTGCCATCAACTAGCTTGACCATCATACTTGCTATGGAGTGGCGCTCTTCTTCAGATGCTACGTTCCATAGATCGGCTAGAACTTTCTCTTCGGCATTTTTCGGTTCGACTTGCTCAGCAAGATATCCTCCGATTTCGGTGGCGATTTCTGTAATCGCTCCACCTTTCATCCCTTTTTCTTCAGCATGGCGCAAACGGCTTCCGAGAAATCCTTTCCATTCATCCCAGTTATCAAGAACAGACATGTGTAGTCCCTCCTAGAAATTAAAATCGTTCACGCCTTATCATGTCACTTTACATCAAAAATATACATGCATTTCCTCTAACAATACCAAGCTCCGTTTACTGGTAAAATATGTCCTGTAATATAGGAGGACTTGCGAGAAATTAAATACCCAACAGCATCAGAAACTTCTTCAGGGAGACCTAAACGACCAATTGGAATGTCGTCAGAAACCGCTTCGAGTTCTTCTTCAGATAATTGTTCATTCATCTTTGTCGCAATAATGCCAGGCGCTACTGCATTCACCCGTATATTACTAGGGGCGAGTTCTTTGGACAACGCTTTTACCATCGTATTCATACCACCCTTAACCATTGAATAGAGCACCTCACAAGATGCTCCAGTCTGACCCCAAATCGAGGTGATTAAGACGACAGATCCACTTTTTCGTGACACCATTTCGGGAATGATAAGTTGAAGCAATTGAAATGGGCTTTTCAATTGTAATTGCACCATACTGTCTAATTCTTTAGAAGAAACATCCGTCATTAATCCAGTATGAGAGCTACCACAATTGTAGACGAGTACGTCAACTGGCTTTTGTAGTTGTGTAATTAATTCAGAAGGTCCTTCAGGGACAGCGAGATTTGCTTGGACTAATTGACATTCAACAATAGAAGAAAGCTCCATTTGTAGTTTTTCTACGGATTGTTTGTTTTGATAATAGTGAAGATACAGATTGAACCCTTGGCTTGCCAATTCTCTTGCAATTGCAACTCCGATTTCACCGCTAGCACCTGTGACTAAAGCATACCGCTTCATAAGCTCCCCTCCTTAACAAATTTACACAAGCAGAGACTGACGATTAAGTCAGCCTCAAGCTTCTTTTATATCATGCCTTTTTCGGTCGTACTTGACAGCTAGTGAATGCCTTTGGATTAAAGTGTTCCAGAAGGATATTCTCTAAGTCCTTAATCGTGATTTTGTCATACATTTCCACGACATTAAACAAGTTCATATCTCCAAATTGAAACCGTGTAAATTGGTTTGCGATATATTCAGGTGAATTCATCGATCGTAGGAAGCTACCGATTTTCTTCTTCTTTAAACGATCGATAGCACTACTGTCAATTCCTTTTGTCTTTTCCGCTTCAATCATTTCAGTGATTCGTTCGGCTAACAAGTCTGGATCAGTCGTATCCCCACCTAGAAGTGAGAAACCAAAATCTGTTTCTTCAGTGTAATCGAATGAAAATGACTGATCAATCAACCCTTCACTGTACAAGGACTCATAGTTCGTTGAACTTTGGCCGAAGAGGTAATCTAAAAGTAGGTTCATGCCCAGTTCATACTTTAATCTCTCGTCTCCGAAACGACCTGGACTAGCTTGTTTGTAGCCAACCATACACTTCGGTGTCTGTACAGTCATTTTGATCACAGACTTTTTCTTTGCGACTTCAGGTGGTTCATTATCAAAATACCGCTCAATCTTTGATGGGGGCTCAAATTCCTTTGCCGATTGATTAGATTTAATAAATTTCATTATTTCCGGTGGGTCTATATTTCCAACAACGAACAGCAACATGTTGCTCGGATGGTAGAACGTTTCATAACACGTATACAGATCATCTTTCGTAATATCAGAAATTGAAGAAACGGTCCCTGCAATATCAATTTTAACTGGGTGATGGTGGAACATATTTTCAATCACACCGAAATATACACGCCAATCTGGATTATCATCATACATCTCAATTTCTTGACCGATGATGCCTTTCTCTTTCTCGACTGTTTCTTCAGTGAAATATGGAGCTTGAACAAAATCCATTAACGTTTCCAAGTTTTGTTGAACATTTGTTGTACTTGAAAACAAATATGCAGTCCGCGTAAATGATGTGAAGGCATTTGCTGATGCACCTTGTTTACTGAAATCTTGGAAGACATCTCGATCTTCCTTTTCAAACAGTTTATGCTCTAGGAAGTGGGCGATTCCATCAGGTACTTTCACCGGCTCGCTTGCTCCAAGTGGAGTGAAATGATTGTCTACCGAGCCGTATTTTGTAGTAAAAGTCGCATACGTCTTATTGAACCCTTTTTTGGGTAGGATATATACTTGCAATCCATTCTCTAGCGTTTCCGAGTAAAGTGTTTCTTGTAATTGATCAAAGTAAATCTCTTTCATCATTCTTGACCCTCCCCTTTCAGGAAATAGATCGTATCTAAAGAAATGGTTGCAGCTGCATCAATTACATCCTCCATCGTTACAGCCTGAATTCCTTCAAGCCAATCATCTATTGATCGCTCTACTCCTGACATCTTAGAGTTGTATAATAAATCCACCCAACTATTTGGGTTATCAACAGATTCTAGAATTTGATTCCTGAGCATTTCCTTTGTTTGCTCGAGCTCTCCAACAGAAATATCTCCATTCTTCATTTTATCCATTTGTTCTCGGATGATAGACACTGCTTGATCATAATTCTTGAATTCTATTCCTGACATGACGAAAATTGCTCCGACATGGCTCTCGATTCTAGAAACTGCATAGTAAGCAAGGCTCGCTTTCTCTCGCACATTAATAAACAGCTTTGAATGAGAGAAACCTCCAAATATACCGTTAAACACTTGTACAGCGAAATACTCTGGATCAGAAAAGGTAATCGACGTACGGTACCCCATATGAAGTTTACCTTGTTTAACGTCCTGCTCATCATAGATTACTTTTTCTTTCTCTTTCCTGTTCAGTGGTGGTACTGACGGATTGTGATCATGGTTTCTCGTAGATAAAGGAAATTTGGATTCAAACGTTTCCATAACTCGGTCTCCATCTATATCACCAACTACGTAAATGTCTATTTCATCATGCTCTATGACATCTTGATAATACGCAAAAAGCTCTTCTGACGTAATGGAATCTACCTCTTCTTCGTTACCGAAGGCATGCAATGCATATCGATTTCCTTTGAACATTTCTTCAATGAGTCTTTTATTTGCAAATCGCATTTTGTCATCATAAATCGACTGTATTTTCTGCTTAAGTACTCTTTTTTCTTTATTTACATTTGACTCTTCAAATTTGTTTCCATCGTTCAATGGATGAAGAAGAACTTCTGCCAAAAAAGATAAAGACTGTTCAAGTAGAGGAGTTTGGTCTAACAGAAACTTCTCATTTGAAACGTCCATGCGGATTGTAATAATTTGATATTCGCCTTTCTTCCCTACAGATGTAACAAATCCTGCTCCATACATTTCCTCTAATAACCTGTGAATATGTAACGAGGATGGATAGGATTTTGTCCCAGCTTTCAACACTTGTGAAAGAAGTGCACGTTTCGTAACGTCCTTTTCTTCTATCTTTCGTTTGATCTGTATGGAAAATGTAGTCGTCTTATATTTTTCAGTTTCAATGAGATGAAGTGTATATCCATCAAATGGGATGACTCTTGGAGCTTTCGTTTTCGTCATATAGTAGACCTCTCCTTCTTTTTTTATTAGCTTACCCGATTAAATGCTGATTCATGAACACTTTCATCGTTATAGAGGTGGGATTACCTCCATGTGACGTAAGTATAAATTTACTGTAGGAATAAGTAAAAGAGAACCCCTCATAAAGAGAAGTTCTCTAAAAGTTACCGTTTTCCTTTTTCGTAAGGCTTACCGATTGCTTTTGGTGCGTCTGCCCGCCCAACAAAACCTGCAAGGGCAAGGATCGTTAGAACATATGGTGAGATTAATAAGAACACATGTGGAATTTCCTTGAGCAATGGTATTTGTTGTCCCGTAATACTAAGGGATTGAGCAAGTCCAAAGAATAAAGCAGCACCAAGTGCGCCTAACGGATGCCACTTCCCAAAAATCATCGCTGCTAAAGCCATGAACCCTTGACCAGCAATCGTTGAGTGTGTGAAGTTTCCACTAATGGACGTTGCATAAACTGCTCCACCTAGACCTGCGAAAGCACCACTTAGCATGACTGCAATGTAACGCATTTTAGTCACATTGACCCCCATCGTATCAGCAGCCATCGGATGTTCTCCTACAGCTCTTAGACGGAGACCGAATGGTGTCTTGAAGATGATAAACCAAACGACAAATGCGAGAGCAATCGCAACATAAGATGTGACGTATGCCTTGCCGAATAATAAAGGTCCAATAATCGGTATATCAGAAAGAAGTGGGACATCCGACTTGAAAATTCTTTCGTTCAAGTAAGGTGTTTGTCCAGCATCGAAAATTTTCTTTACTAAGAAGATTGTTAGACCTGCTGCAAGAAAGTTTAGAGCCACACCACTTACTACTTGGTCGGCTTTAAAAGTGATACTCGCAACTGCATGCAGTAAAGAGAAAATTGCTCCAATTAAGATCGCCATGACGAATGAGAACCACGGGGATGCACTTCCGAATCCCCACGTCTCGCCATAAAAAGTAAATACAGCTCCTATGAACGCTCCCATCATCATTAATCCTTCTAGACCAATGTTAACGACACCAGAACGTTCACTGAACACACCACCTAATGCAGTTAATATAAGGGGGGCAGCCGCAAAGATGGCTGTCGGTATGATGATGCCTAAAATTTGCATGAGATCCATCTAAATTTTCCCCCTTCTATTAATTCGATTTCGTAACCAATGCACAAGATAGCTTGATGCAACGAAGAATATGATTAATGCAATAACGATTGTTATCAATTCAGGCGGAACTTGAGCGACGGCTTGCATATTCAATGCCCCTATCTTCAACCCACCGAACAAGCCTGCAGCTAGAATAATTCCGATTGCACTATTTGCACCAAGTAACGCAACAGCGATGCCATCAAAACCAACACCTGTAAAGGCTGCATTGATAGTCATATACTGGTAGGTACCGAGCCCTTCCATCGCACCTGCAACACCTGCAAATGCTCCAGAAATACACATAGATAAAATAATATTTTTTGATACATTTATGCCAGCATAATTGGATGCATGTTGGTTAAATCCAACAGCACGCAGCTCATAACCAGTTGTTGTTTTCCATAGTAAATACCACATGACGATTGCACCTAATATAGCAACAACAATGCCATAATGTAATCGAGAAAAGTCCGTTATTTCCTGCAAAAACATGGACGATAAAGATGCAGAGGATTGAATTTCTTCCGTTCTTTCACCTGGTGCAAGTAAATAAGAGCGGATAATTGAGTTTGTTACGTGTAACGCAACATAGTTCATCATGATCGTTGTAATAACCTCATGGACCATGAATTTTGCCTTCAAATACCCTGGAACAAGTCCCCATAACGCACCTGCTAAAGCACCTGCCAAGATAGCAAGTGGTATATGGATGAAAGCAGGCAAACCTTCAACAGCAATTCCTACATAAACAGACGCGAGCCATCCGACCAGAAGTTGACCTTCTACTCCAATGTTAAATAAGCCTGTTCTAAAAGCAAATGCGACTGCAAGACCTGATAAAATCAATGGCGTCATTTGACGGACTGTCTCACCGATAAAGTAAGAATCCGTAAAAATGACACTAAATAGTGCGGTGTAGGCTTTAATCGGCTCATAACCGCTTGTAAGCATGATGATCCCACCGACGAGAAGGCCAAGGGCAACTGCTATGACTGGAACACTGAGTTTAAATAATAACTTTTGCAGTTTCACCTATTCTTCCCCCTTCTCTGATTGTTTCGAACCTGCCATGAGTAATCCGAGCTCTTGCTCTGTAACTTCTTTCGGATCAACAATCGCAACGATCTTTCCTTCGTATATGACAGCAATGCGATCACTAACGTTCATGACTTCCTCAAGTTCAAATGAAATTAACAATACCGCTTTGTTAGCATCACGTTCTTGAATAAGCTTTGAATGAATAAATTCTATTGCACCAACATCTAGTCCTCGAGTCGGTTGTGCTGCAATTAACAAGTCCGGACTGCGATCAACTTCTCTAGCAATAATCGCTTTTTGTTGGTTTCCTCCAGAGAGCGCACGTGCTTCTGTATGAACACTTGGTGTACGGACATCAAATTGTTCAATAAGAGCTTTAGCCTTATCAAAAATATTTGAAATTTTCAGCTGATTAAACTTGGAGAATGGCTCTTGGTAATAGGTTTGTAATACCATATTTTCCCCAATCGAAAAGTCGAGGACAAGTCCATGTTTATGACGATCTTGTGGAATATGTCCTACGCCAGCTTCGGTTACTTTCCGTGGTTTATGGTTGGTAATTTCCTTACCGTTTAATGAAATTGACCCACTTGTTGACTTTCTCAATCCTGTAATTGCTTCGATTAATTCAGACTGGCCATTTCCATCGACTCCAGCAATACCAATGATTTCACCTGCTCTGACCGATAGACTTAGATCATTTACTGCACTAACACCTCTTGCATCTTTAACTACAAGGTCTTTAATTTCTAATACTGTTTGTTTAGGATGGCCTGGTTCTTTTTCAGTTGTAAAAGATACATCACGACCAACCATCATTGATGCCAATTCATCTCTGTTTGTATTCGCAACATCAACTGTACCGATTCCCTTTCCTCTACGGATAACGGTGCATCGGTGACAAACTTCCATAATCTCTTTTAATTTATGGGTAATTAAAATGATTGATTTGCCTTCAGCTATGAGTCTTTTCATAATTTGAATAAGTTCTTTAATTTCCTGTGGTGTAAGTACTGCAGTCGGTTCATCTAATATAAGAATATCTGCACCACGGTAGAGCGTCTTCAAAATTTCAACACGTTGCTGCATTCCGACTGAAATATCTTCTATCTTTGCGTATGGATCAACGCGAAGTCCATACTGTCTAGAAATTTCTTCAACTTTTTTTGCAGCTTTCTTAATATCAACTTGTCCACGATTCTTCGGTTCTTGTCCAAGAATGATATTCTCCGTTACTGTGAAATTCTCGACGAGCATAAAATGCTGATGTACCATTCCAATCCCAAGATTGTTAGCAATATTAGGATCGGTAATGTCAACCTTCTCCCCCCGAACCCTAATCTCACCTTTTTCCGGTTGATACAGTCCGAACAGCACATTCATTAATGTGGATTTGCCAGCACCGTTTTCTCCCAAAAGTGCATGGATTTCCCCTTTTTGAACTTGTAAAGTAACATTATCGTTTGCTACGATGCCTGGAAATTCTTTGCGGATTTCCCGCATTTCAATGACATAATCCATTTGTATTCACCCCTACACCTGTTGTTCAATTCCTTTTGACCTCAAGTATGATTCTGATTGAGTGTTGCTCCCCTTTTCTTGAGTGTAGCAAGGAAAGCTATATCCGTCTGAAACTTCCCTTGTTACACCCAAGAACTAATTACACTTAGAAATCGCAAGCAACTTGGAATACCATACCTGCTACAAAAAGAAAGGCCAGTATTCCTACCAGCCTTTGTTAGTAGCTCTATAAAAGTTCTAATTATTTATTAAATGAAGCGAACTCATCGTCTGTCATTGGTACTTCTACATCTCCAGCGACAATTTTCTCTTTATATTCTTTTACCATTTTAAGTGCTTCTTCAGATACGTTATCTTCCGTTGGAGCAATTCCAACTCCGTCTTCTTCAAGACCGAATTCTACAACCTCTCCACCTGGGAAGTTACCTTCTTTAGTTTGTTTAGAAACTTCTAAAACTGCAGTGTCTACTCGTTTAACCATTGAAGTTAGGGTTACACTCTTGTTTTCAGCTTTGTCATAGATTCCTTCAGCAAATTGGTCACGGTCAACACCGATAACCCATACATCTTCACCGTTCTTTTTACGGTTAATTGCTTCTGTAAATACACCTGAACCTGTTCCACCTGCAGCATGATAAATTACGTCTGCACCTTTACCATAGAAAGTAGCAGCGATTGTTGTACCTTTAGCAGCGTCGTTGAAGTCTCCAGCATATTGTACAAATACTTCAGCATCTGGGTTTGCAGTTAGTACCCCAGCCTTGAAACCGTTTTCAAACTTCTTAATTAAAGCACTATCTACTCCACCGATAAATCCGATTTTGTTCGTCTTTGATTGAAGTCCAGCTACAAGTCCTACTAGGAAAGATCCTTGATGTTCTTTAAAAGTAATACTTGCAACGTTATCTAATTCTACAACACTATCTACAAGTGCAAATTGAGCATCCTTTTGTTGTTCTGCAACTTTTTGGATGTCTTCTTGCATTAAGAAGCCGATTCCAAATACAAGATCATATCCTTGACGTACTAAGTTGTTCAAGTTCGGACGATAGTCACTTTGAGCATTTGACTGAAGATAGTTGTACCCTTCTTTTTCTTTCAAGTCATTTTCTTTACCGAATTCTTGAAGACCTTCCCAAGCTGATTGGTTGAAAGACTTATCGTCTACTCCACCAGTGTCAGTTACCATTGCAACCTTGAACTTGTCATCTTCTTTCTTATCCGTATCCCCTGATCCTGCATCGTCACTACCACATGCTGAAAGTAATGTTCCAGCTGCAAGTACCATTGACATCAAAAATCCATAACGCTTTTTCATTAATTCATTTTCCCCCTTTATATATTACAAATATTAATCGAACACGTTTAATACAGATGAAGCTTCCCTGCCAATCTCACCCCCCTAAATTCGTAAATGTATCACACCCGACGTCTGACAACATGGAAATCAAATTTGTCTGCACGGAAGTAATTTAGTGAATACAACACTGGATTATCATTTTGGTCGTAATGCATTTGCTTCAGTACAAGGAGTGATGCTTCTGGTGGACAATCAAGGATTTCTGAAATCCGCTCATGAAAACCGACTGGCTCAATGTGTGTAACCGCATACAAAACACGTCTGTTTGATTCCTTTTCAAGTAAATTGAACAAGGATTCTTCTTCGGTCGTATTCTGACTCACTGGCATAAATTTTTCTGGTATTTGATCTAAGCAATAGACGACTGGTTTCCCATCAGCAGTACGAACTCGCTCTACAACTACTAAATGTTCGTCCTCATCTGTGTTAAATCTTTGCATATCCTCTTCCCTAACTTCTCTCTTTTCAGAAGTTAGAAAAATTGTTCCGGGGTTCTTGCCCCCACGTTCAATCATTTCAGTCACACTGAAAAGTTCTTCAATCCCAGATGAAAACACGGCTCTCGAACGGACGAACGTTCCAACTCCATGTCGCCTAACAACAACATTTTCATCCTCAAGTATTCTTAATGCTTCTCGAAGCGTGGCTCTACTGATACCCAATTGTTTCGAAAGTTCGAACTCACTTGGGAGACGTTCACCCTCTTCATAAATTCCTGCTTCAATATCCCGTTTCAATCGATCTATTACTTGTAAATATAATAAACGATGGTCCGTTTTAATGGTCACACGCCTTCACCTCAGAAGTACTACTAATCTATTTAATTTAACAATATTCGACAATACTATATCATTTTTACAGGAATAAATAAATACTATTTTTACAGAATTCGAAAAAATGTTACACGAATATTTCAAATGACACCCAGAAAGTAGAACATTTAGACATCAATTGAGTGACCTCGTCAGAAAATACTGAATCATTGTTAGGTTAAATTTAATTTATTATTCTTAAATCTCAATTAGGAAATACAAAAAAGACCAAGCAGAATGAAGATCACTACTTGGTCAGTGTTCAACGAATGATTGTTAAACATCCATGGTCTATATCCATTTAAAATTAACTCGAGGATGCGTCTTGGTCTTGTTGTTGTGAGACCAACACTTCTCTTGGTTTACTACCTTCGTATGGTCCTACAATTCCTCTTGCTTCCATCGCATCAATAAGACGAGCAGCTCGCGTATACCCAATTCGAAATCTCCTTTGGAGCATCGAAACAGAAGCCGTTTGCATGTCGATGATTAAACTTACTGCGTCATCAAATAAGTCGTCTTCAACATCTTCGACCTTTTTCTCAGGCTCATCAGTAGGGATCATCTCCTGCTGGTACTTAGCCTTCTGTTGTCCGATGACGAAATCAACAACATCCTGGACCTCTTCGTCAGACAAGAACGCACCTTGGACACGTGTAGGCTTATTAGCACCAATAGGGAAGAACAACATATCCCCTTTTCCTAACAATTTATCTGCGCCCCCCATATCAAGAATCGTTCTTGAATCCGTCGAGGAGGAAACACTAAATGCAATCCTTGAAGGTATATTAGCCTTAATTACACCTGTAATGACATCCACTGAAGGACGTTGTGTTGCGATAATTAAATGGATTCCCGCAGCGCGGGCCATTTGTGCAAGTCGTGTAATCGCATCTTCAACATCTCCAGAAGCGACCATCATTAAGTCTGCTAATTCATCCACAATTACGACGATATAAGGCAAGAGAGGTTGTTTCTCTTCCGTATTATCATTCTGGCGTTTCACTAAGTTATTGTATCCTTCAATGTTTCTTGTACCACTATGAGAAAATAGCTCGTACCTTCGTTCCATCTCATTCACAACCCGCTTTAATGCTTGTGCGGCTTTCTTTGGTTCAGTTACTACAGGAGCTAATAAATGAGGAATGCCGTTATACACATTCAATTCGACCATTTTTGGATCGATCATCATCATTTTCACTTCATGAGGTTTTGCCTTCAATAAAATGCTCGTGATGATGCCATTTACACATACACTCTTCCCACTACCTGTTGCGCCAGCAATCAGTAAATGGGGCATTTTAGTTAAATCAGCGAGGATTGGCTCTCCTGAGATATCACGGCCTAGTCCTATACTTAGTTTTGCATTAAGGTCATTGCGTTTCGTATCCACAACTTCTCTTAAAGAAACCATAGAAATTTCTTGATTTGGCACTTCAATACCAATAGCCGACTTTCCAGGGATTGGTGCTTCAATTCGAAGCTCCTTTGCCGCAAGAGCTAACGCGAGATCATCTGTTAAATTAACGACCTTACTAACTTTCACACCAATTGCTGGTTGAACTTCGTATTTTGTAACAGCCGGTCCTAAATGAACTTTGACGACCTTTGCTTTAACTCCGAAACTTTCAAATGTACGTTCTAGTTTTCTCGTATTCTCAGATACATGTTGTCTTTCTCGATGTTGTCCTGTTTTTACTGGTCTACTCAAGAGATCATAAGGGGGTAATTCATAGGCCTCATTTTCTACTTCAGAAATGGAGAAACCTGATGCTTCGTTCTTCTGAGAAACTTGTGTTTCGGCTATATTTGGAGCTTCTGTTGTTTCCTTACCTTTATTCTGATCTGCTTCCGAATTTGTACTCTTCAATTCCTCAAATTCAAATGCACCTTGATATGCATTTTCATTGTACTCTTGAATAATAGGCTCTGTGTATTCTTCAGACGATTGTTTTGTCTCTTGTTCCTGAATTCCAGAACTTTCAGAGGCTTTTTTCTTCGTAGTACGTTTACCTCTATTCTCTCGGTCTTTCTTACGTTCAGCCTTCTTTTCTTCTTTCTTTGATAGAAAGTGATCTTTCCAATCCGTATATGTATGAACAAACATATTCTTTATAGGAACAACAACTTTTGCTAGTATATCTCTCATTGAAAGACCTGTTACGAGAAGAATCGCAACAATCCATATGAAAAAGATAATAACTTGTGTTCCTTCAGGAGCGAATAACACATACGTGAAAGCAAACCCGACTGCACCGATCATTCCTCCGCCTAGGTCTCCACCACTCGTTTCCGCTCCTTGCTGACGCATAAATAACTCCCATGTGTTTTGAATGACAGAAGGATTTTTCCATTCTCCATTCCTTGAAAGTAAATCAAATAATTTCACATGGCTTTGGAGTAACAATCCGAAAACGAATAAATAAATACCTGTTAATCTACGAGTAAAGAATGTTGGCCAACTACGTTTCCAAATCACATAAATAGACAGTATGAATACACCCAACAACAATAGCCCATACCATTCTCCGCCTAGAAGACGGAACAAATTTGCGAAAATCCTGCCTACTCTGCCAAATTCCGCTGCAGCTATAAGTGTTAATGCAAGGCACATTAATCCAAAGACTTCAAATGATAACTGCGATTTCCAACTTGAAGACTTTTTATTCTTTTTTTTGCGTTTTGCCATCATATCACCTCTCAAACCGTTGTACTGTTTTGTGTATGTAGAAGGTTATATATCATTTCTCGTATCGTTGCCTTTTAAGCTAGTTATTGCTTTTGTTTTTAGTTATGTAACCGAAAAGGGTTGACCCATTATCACGAGCTTAAGACTAACAACACGTTACGAACGACTGCGTTGTAATCAAGTCAAACTCATGGGCCAACCCCCTGTAAGTAGTGTTATTATATCATATTGCATTCATGTGAACTAGAACGTATTTTCTTCAGGAATCATTGTCATCTTTAAGACTGTACCCGGTTGTAGCTGATCGTCCAAGAAATGAGCAGGGTCAGTACTCATCATTTGAACAATACGACAATCCTGATTTTCTAAACGTTCTACCATTAAAGGTATCCCATTCATATTGATCATAGAATATTTCTCGAAATCAGTTTGAACTGCACTGAATATTATTTCATGTGGCACGGTTGTATAAAGAATCATTGGACAAGGTCCTCTCCTTCTTTAGCTCGTTCTGCTTCTATTAATTCATTCAATTTCTTCATAGCAGCACCAACACCGCCAACCTCATCAATTAGCCCATATTCCACCGCATCGTCTCCAATAACATTTGTTCCAATATCTCTCGTCAAATTCCCTTTCGAGAGCATTAATTCCTTAAATTTATCCTCTTCAATATTGGAGTGTCTTAATACGAAGCTAATGACCCTTTCTTGCATTTTATCCATATACTCAAACGACTGCGGAACTCCGATTACCAATCCTGTTAATCGTACTGGATGAATTGTCATCGTTGCTGTCTCAGCGATGAATGAATAATCACCAGAGACTGCAATAGGTACGCCAATCGAATGACCCCCACCTAGGACAAGACATACTTTCGGCTTTGATAATGAAGCAATCATTTCTGATATCGCAAGACCTGCTTCAACGTCCCCCCCTACCGTATTAAGTATTACTAGTAGCCCCTCAATTTTCGGGTTTTGTTCAATCGCTACAAGTTGTGGGATCATATGTTCATATTTAGTTGTCTTATTGTTAGGTGGTAATTGCACGTGTCCCTCAATTTGTCCAATAATCGTCATACAATGTATATTTGATTGTTCCATTTGAGGAACATTCGTCTGTCCCATTTGTTGAATTTTATTGATTAGACTAGAAGAGTTTTCTTTATCCTCTTTCTTCGGTTTAGATGTATCGGATGGATCTGCTGGTGAAACGGTCTTAGGATCATTCTGAGGTTCGTTCATGTTAGACTCCTTTCAAGACATACTTTCTTGTTGCTTATAGTATTGTCTTATTTGGAATCTTTCTATCCATATATACTTGAAACGTTCAAGCAAAAAAAGAGTATATCCAGAAGATCATGCCTCCTAGATATACTCATTATTAAATCGCTCAGTAAAACCTGGCTGTATGATTAATTAACTTTTGCAAAATCGTTCAATAACGAAGTTAGACTCACTCGTTCTTGTTCAGATAGTGGTACAAGTGGTAAACGAACACCACCAACATCTATCCCTAGAATTTGTAATGCCGTTTTCACTGGAGTTGGACTAGGTGCAGAGAATAATTCGTTCATAACCGGTAAGAGTTTTCTATGCAATTCGGCTGCTTGTTGTACATCTCCGTTTCGATATGCCTTTACCATGCTTTGCATTTCATTACCAATGACGTGAGAAGCAACTGATACAATTCCATCTCCACCAATTGATAAAGTAGGTAGAGTCAATCCGTCATCCCCACTATAAACTTTGAAATCCTTATTCGTCTTTGTAATAATCTCTGTCATTTGATCAAGGTCACCGCTTGCTTCCTTCACACAAATGATATTTGGTACTTCAGACAGCCTGACAATTGTCTCAACTGACATATTTACAATTGATCTTCCTGGGATATTATAAAGCATAACCGGCAAGGATGTAGCTTCAGCTATGGATTTGAAGTGGAGATATAGCCCTTGCTGATTTGGTTTATTATAATAAGGTGCTACAAGCATAACTGCATCAACACCAGCATCCTCCGCTTGTTTAGTAAGCTCAATAGATGCATGCGTATTATTACTTCCAGTTCCCGCAATTACTGGCACTCTCTTGTCAACAACCTTGACAACATGTTTACAAAGTGCAATTTTCTCTTCTTTAGTCAATGTAGGAGATTCACCAGTTGTTCCTGCGATAACTAGACCATCTGATCCATTCTTAATCAAATATTCAATCAGTTTCGTCGTTTTGTTAAAATCGATATTCCCTTTATGATCAAATGGCGTCACCATTGCGGTTAATACGTTTCCTAAATTCATTACTATTTCTCCTCCTTCTTTTTAGATCGGCTTTTGTTATACATGATTGTTGTTTAAAAAAGGCTGTTTTCGCATAGGTTGTATCTCTTGTTACAGATTGTTGAAATATGCTTCGCTTTCCACGGGCGACCATCAAGCCTCCTCGAGATCGCTTCACTCTCTCTGCGGGGTCTCGATTTGGCCGCTGTTCCCGTAGGAGTCTCGCGTATTTCAACAACTCCTTTCATGAAATGATCACTTTAAAGTATCAATCATTTAGAAAAGAGCTTATCTTTAGATAAAGTCGCCTTTTTCAAGAGAGAATACTTGATGTAAAGCGTTAACTGCATTGATCATATCCTTTTCTTGAACGAGTACCCAAATCGTTGTATGTGAGTCTGCTGACTGTAAAATGTTGATGCCTTGTTTGGACAAGGCTTCTACGATTCGCGCAGTCACCCCTGGGACACCTGCGATACCTGCACCTACCGCGGATACTTTAGCACAATTTGTTTGTATTTCTGCCTCATATCCAAGTTCATTTAACAATGATATGGCTTCATCGGTTAAAGCACCATTAATTGTATAGATAACGCCTCGAGGACTTATGTTAATAAAATCAACACTAATCTGTTTTGAAGCCATAGCTTTAAATATTTTAGATTGGAAATCATAATCGCCATCGGGAGCTTGCACTTTAATCTGTGTCACACCTGCTACGTTCGCAATTCCTGTGATTAAGCGATCTTCAATATCCCTGCCTGCCCCGCCACTTGTGGATGATGTAACTAACGTACCCGGGTGGTCACTATAAGTAGAACGAATTCGAATAGGTACTTTTGATTGCATAGCAATTTCTACGGCTCTAGGATGAATGACCTTAGCACCCTGGTAAGCCATATTGCATATTTCATTATACGTTACGACATCAAGTGGTCTTGCATCTTGAACAATTCTTGGATCTGCTGTCATAACACCTTCAACATCAGTGAATATATCAATAACTTCGGCCTTTAAAGCTGCTCCTAATGCTGCAGCAGAAGTGTCACTACCTCCACGTCCTAGTGTGGTAACATCACCTTCACTGGATTGTCCTTGAAATCCTGCAACAACAACTACATCGTTACTTTCTAGGGATTGCGTGATTTTGCTACAATCCATTTCAAGAATCTTTGCATTTGTATGATCACTGTTCGTTTTGAACCCGGCTTGAGCCCCTGTGAATGCTAATGATTGGATGTTATTCTGCTTTAGTAAATTGGAAAAAACAACTGAAGAAATTACTTCTCCACAAGACATTAATAAGTCCGTTTCCTTTGGACTAATGGACGTTGGTGTGCCAGTAACTAAACTTAGGAGTGTATCTGTGGCATATGGATCACCATTTCTGCCCATAGCAGAAACGACGACAACGACCTTTTTTCCACTGTTTACAGCATTCGCAACATGTTCTACAGCTCGATTTCGACCGTCTTCAGTTTTCAGTGATGTGCCACCGAATTTTTGGATGACGATATTCATCTTTGCACCTTCTTCATTTCAATAAATTTAAATTTACTAAGCTTTCAGCAATTTGAACAGAATTTAATGCTGCGCCTTTAATAAGATTATCTGATACAACCCATAAGTGGAAACCATTTGAACGGTCTAAGTCCTTCCGTATACGTCCTACGAATACATCATCTTTCCCAACACAGTTTGCTGGCATCGGATACAATTGTTCAGATGGGTCATCTTGTAAGGTAACACCAGGGGCTTCCGATAATATTGATTTCATCTCATCTACTGTAATATTTTCTTTGTCAATTTCAATGTAAACAGATTCTGAATGTCCGGTTTCAACAGGCAGACGAACACAAGTTGCTGCAACTTCTAGATGTTGCATACCCATAATTTTCTTCGTCTCATTAATCATTTTCATCTCTTCGAACGTGTAACCATTATCTTGAAACTTATCGATTTGCGGCACTGCATTGAATGCAATTTGATAATGCTTTTCATCACCTGATACTGGTAATACTTCAGGAGTAAATGTCTCTCCATCTAGTATGGAACGAGTCTGTTCATTCATTTCATTAATCGCTTTCGCACCTGCACCGGAAACAGCTTGATAAGTTGAAACGATGACTTTACTTAAGCCATATTTCTTTCGTATAGGTTCTAAAGCAACGACCATCTGAATCGTTGAACAATTCGGATTGGCAATAATGCCTTTATGATTGTTCAACTCGTGTTCATTCACTTCAGGAACGACTAGTGGAGTGTCAGGATCCATTCTGAATGCACTCGTGTTATCTACAACAATAGCACCTCGTTTTGCCGCTTCTGGCGCAAGTTCTTTAGAAATTGCACCCCCAGCAGAAAACAACGCAATATGGACACCTTCGAACGCATGAGGTGTCGCTTCTTCAATCGTGTATTCTTTTCCTTTGAAAGTCACTTTCTTTCCTGCAGATCGTTTACTAGCTAATAATTTAAGAGAAGCGATCGGGAAATTCCTTTGCTCCAATGTTTTGAGCATTTGTTGGCCTACTGCACCTGTAGCACCAACTACTGCAACGTTATATTCATTACGTAATTCCAATGTATGTCCCTCCTCATTATTTCTTTAACAATGTGATTCAGTGTAAATTTGAATAACGATAGAAGGAGAAACAAGTTCGTTTCTCCTGAATTACATGGTCATATTGTCATTCATTTTACCATATCATTGAGTACATAGGTATGATTTTAGTTACACCATAATTGTTCCCTTTATTATATTCGTAAAACAGGTTGGAATTGTTGACCCTTTAATGCTGATTCAACAGTCTCTAATAAGAAATTCATATGTGCAACTAAAGAATTCGGCTTATTATGAGGATCATCTTGGCCGTATGGAATGAAATAAATATTTTTTGTAGCCATTAGTCTCATTATATTCACGCCATTGAGTCCTAGCCCATCATTAGTCGAAATGCCTAATACGACGGGATTCAAATTTCTCATTGTCGCTTTTGCAGCCATCAATACAGGAGAGTCTGTCATGGCATTTGCAAATTTACTAATAGAATTCCCAGTCAATGGGGCGATGACCATGCAATCCAAAGGTGTTTTTGGACCAAATGGTTCTGCTTTCACAATTGAGTTGACGACTTCATTTCCTGTCATTTCTTCTATTTTCTTAATCCAGTCTTCACCTTCACCAAACCGAGTCGCTGTATTTTGGACGGTATAAGTTGCAAATGGTGTTACCTTTGCACCCTTATCAATTAAATTTTGGATTTGCGGAATTACAGCTTCGTATGTGCAATGTGATCCGGTCAATCCAAATCCAATATGCTTCCCCTCAAAATTCATTTATCCCTACCCCTTCCCCTTATTCCTTTCTTCAATTAATAATTGTGTTAAGACATTCGCAATAATCTTTCCTGCAGTTTTAGGCGCAACAATACCAGGTAATCCAGGAGCTAGTAGTGCTTTTATGCCTCGTTTCTCTGCAAAACGAAAATCCGTACCTCCTGGTTTGGAGGCAAGGTCGATAATAAGGGTATGAGATGGTATTTTTGAAATTACATTAGATGTGATGATTTGTGCGGGAATTGTATTTATACATACATCGATCGATGATACCTCATTCTCCAAATCTTGAAGATGAAATGGCTTAAATCCAAGCTCTGTAATTCGAGCAATATGTTCAGATCTCCTTGCACCTACAGAAACATTCGCTCCTAAATTAGCAAACGTCCTTGCTACAGTAAATCCAACTCTACCGAACCCTAACACCATAATATTGGATTGATGTATCGTGAAATCAGTATGTTGTATAACCATCATTATGGTTCCTTCTACTGTAGGAATTGCATTATAAATGGCAACATCATCACGTTCGAATAATTTAATATGTTTCTTTCCTGCAGAAGATGTGCAGGCTGTTAAATAATCATTTGTAATACCTGAGAATACTGTACAATCTTCTTTCAACTTACTCATCATTTCTTCTGTGATTTGTATTTTTTGATTAGAAAAAATCGTATCGATTTCACCTTTAGGACCACTACCACTCACTGGTAATATCAATGCATCTATTTCCTCTAGAGGTAAATCATCCAAATCCATCTTCGTAGCTCCAGTAAATCCGTGATCAAGTTGATCAAATCCAACTAGATAAAGATGAGCATCTAATTCTGTCAACTTTCTTATCACTTCGAGCTGACGAGCATCTCCACCGATAATGGCTGCATTTATTCCTGTTAACATCGTTCCTCCCCTTTCTCATTCGTCTTTTTCATACGGAGGAATAATATACTTAAGTGCTGATTCTTCAACATCATATGAAGAATGCACTTCCAAGGTGATTATTAATATTTAGATTGAATATCAGCTTGAGAGGGATCGACTAAGATTGTCTCTTCTCCCACTCTATATATCTTATTCCAGCGAAATTGTATCGTCGTTTTGCGTTTGCGTAAGCCATTCCACTCTGTAAGAGGAATTTCTAAAGTATGTATATAACCACCCTGTTCATCTATAATAAACTCAGCGTAGGAAAGTACACCCAGTTTCTCCCCTTTAGTATGATCAATGATTTCTTTACCCAATATTTCACTCAGCCTCATTACACTTCCCCCTTATCGGTTTGTTTAACCTCGTCTTCTCCATTATATGTAGGGATGAAGTATTTAATTGCAAGGCTTTCAACTTTTCTACAAGTGAAATCAATATACTGTCTATAAGAGCTCATGAAAAAGAAAAAGTGCCAGACCAATTAGTTGGTCAGACACTCCATAGAAAATATTAATTCGAAGGAAAGCTTTTTGGGAATTTTCCATCTGGACTGATAAGTGAACTAGAGAAATCACTTGTAAAGATTTGATGAATCAATTGATCAACATTTTGTTTAGAAACATGATCAATACTCTGTAAAATTTCATCTAAAGAACGTTGCTTCTTTAATAAAAGCTCATGTCTTCCATTGCGGCTCATTCGGCTATTCGTACTTTCTAAACTCAACATGAGACTCCCTTTAATTTGCTCTTTACTGTTGGAGACTTCCTTTTCGGTTACCCCTTTGTCTTTCATAGTATCAACGATAGAGGATACCGTTTCATAAACTTCATCTAGTTGGTTCGGTGCCGTACCAGCATAAATATTGAAGACACCTGTATCTAAGTGTGCAGAGTGATATGAAAAGACGGAATATGCAAGTCCCTTCTGTTCTCTTACTTCTTGAAACAAACGACTACTCATACTTCCACCAAAAATATTGTTGAGAACAATTAGGTCAAAGATATGTTGATCTCCAACTGAAAGTCCTTCATAACCTATACATAAATGTGCTTGTTCAGTCTCTTTCTTTCTTGCTTTCTTTTCGGTACAAAATGCTGGTTTCGTTACCTCTGGCTTACTGTTTGTTGAAGTGTAACTTCCAAAGAGAGATTCAACTTCTTTAATGAAGGAATCATCTACATTACCAGCAACAGAGATTACGATATTATCTGGCGTATAAAAGTGATCCATGTAATCTCGTAAAGATTGACCATTGAATGAATTCAAAGTCTCCTCAGTTCCAAGGATTGGATATGCCAATGGATGATGATGATAGGTCGCTTCACTTAATAAATCATGAACAATATCATCTGGTGTATCTTCATACATCTTAATTTCTTCTAATACGACATTCTTTTCTTTCATTAATTCATCTTCATCAAAGTTAGAGTTGAAAAACATATCAGCTAACGTATCTAAAGCACGAGAAGCATGATTGTCTAAAACTTTAGCATAATAGCACGTATACTCTTTTGAAGTAAACGCGTTCACTTGACCTCCGATTGAATCAAAAGACTCAGCAATTTCTCTTGCATTACGTGTTTTCGTCCCTTTGAAAAACATATGTTCCAAGAAGTGAGAAATACCATTGTTGCTCGTGTCTTCAAACCGCGATCCTGTTCCAATCCATATTCCAATTGCAACAGAACGAACACTAGGTATGTTTTCAGTAATAATGCGTACACCATTTTTGCAAGTATGTTTCGTTATCAATCTTACTCCTCCTAAATCAAAACAGGAAAGTTATGTAGGTATTTTGATTCTCTTACTTAGAACCACTATACCATTTAAGACTTCATTCGACAATTAATTGGAAGGTTCAGGTTTTTTCTTAGACTTCACGATTCGTTTTTCACTCATCAATTGTGTGACCGTTCCGATCGTATAGCCTTTCGCCTGTATTCCTATAATCATTTGTTCTAAAGCACTTGCGGAAGATTTTGTCGGATGCATAAGAATCATCGCACCAGGGTGAACTTTAGATAAAACTCTTTTAGACATTTGGTTCGGGTCTGGATTGCGCCAATCCACTGTGTCTACTGACCAAAGGATTGTTTTCATATTTAACGTATGAGCGATTTGAACAACGTCATCTCTAAAACTACCACTTGGTGGCGCGAACCATTGAGGAGCAACATGAACTGTACTCTCAATAATTTCATTTGTCTTTTGAATTTCTTCCTTAATTCTCGGATTCGTTAATCTCTTCATATCAGGGTGAGAATACGCATGATTACCAATTTCATGCCCTTCTTCATGGATAATTTTAGACAAATCTTGATTCTTCTTTACCCAAGAACCATCAAGAAAAAAAGTCGAATGTATTTTATGTTTCTTCATTGTTTCAAGTATTTCAGTTAGATATTCATTCCCCCATGCAACATTGACAAGAAATGTGACCATAGGCTTTTCGGGATTGCCTTTATAAATTGGAGAAGCCGGCAAGTCTTCTAATGAAACTTCTGGTTTTGTCTGTTTGTAAACGATTAAAGCTTCATTGAATTGTTTATTCTTCTTCATTCGATTAAGGGAGGCTTCTTGATCTACTGACAATCCATTGTAGCCTGGAATCGCTTTCCATACAGGATCCAAACGTGCATTAATAGGTGGAATTGTGTTCGTCTCGCTGAATTGTTTAATTTGTGCTCTTAGTTCATCATGATCTTTCATTGTAGCTGTTACGGTTGTAGCCTCATCCTTCAATTTACTAATATATTGATTCGTCCAGGGATTTTGTACACTTGCATACGTAATCAAAACGATGAGCATAAGCGCGAAGAAAGGTGCTTTTCTCTTCAACCCTGTCCACCCCTTTCTATTGTAAAACTATGTTTGCATCAGACAGGATAGAACATCGTTCATCGCAAAAAAGAAAAGCGCAAGCACCCTACTTAGTCACGAAGGTCACTGGAAATCCAACGAGGAGGCTCGAGCCAAACAAAGTTCGGCTCTGCGTGGGTTCTATCTTATTGATTTATTGATCTGAATCAATGTGTCGACCGCCGCAGGAGGACTGAAGTGATCCAAGTGACTGGGTGCTAAAGCTAGACATTACATCTATGTGACCAATAATTTATACTTTTTTATCTAAAAAAAAGAGGCGGAATCAATATCCGTCTCTTAGCTTTGTTCTTGTTCTTTTTTCTGTTCTTTAAGGACTGCTTTACGCGAGAGGTTTACTCGTCCTTGGTTATCTATTTCCGTTACTTTTACAAGTAATTCGTCCCCTAGCTTAACGACATCTTCGACTTTACCGATTCGCTCTTCTGCAAGCTCTGAAATATGAACGAGTCCGTCCTTACCACTGAACAGTTCGACGAATGCTCCAAACTTCTCAATTCGCTTAACTTTACCGAGGTACATTTCTCCAACTTCTACTTCACGAACGATATCTTCAATCGTCTCTTTAGCTTTTGTGTTCATGGCTTCATTCGTAGAGGCAATGAAAATCGTGCCATCCTGTTCAATGTCAATTTTCACACCAGTTTCTTCAATAATCTTATTGATAATCTTTCCACTCGGTCCAATAACATCTCGAATCTTATCTGGCTTAATTTTCATTGTCAGGATCTTCGGTGCATATTCTGAAAGCTGAGTACGAGATGCTGCTAACGTACTGAGCATGGAATCTAATATTTCACTACGTCCATTTCTTGCTTGGAACATAGCTTCCTTCAAAACTTCACGGCTGATTCCAGAGATCTTTATATCCATTTGAAGCGCAGTAACACCAGAAGGAGTTCCAGCTACTTTAAAGTCCATATCTCCAAGATGGTCTTCCATACCTTGAATATCAGTTAACACAGTAACGTCTTCACCGTCGCTGATTAGACCCATTGCAATACCTGCAACTGGTGCCTTAATAGGTATACCAGCGTCCATCATTGCAAGCGTACTCGCACAGATACTTGCTTGTGACGAAGAGCCGTTTGATTCGAGAACTTCACTTACTAGACGGATCGTATATGGAAACTCTTCTTCAGAAGGTATAACGACTTCTAAAGCACGTTCTCCTAAAGCGCCGTGTCCGATTTCACGTCGACCAGGTCCACGCATAAATCCTGTTTCTCCAACACTGAACGGAGGGAAATTATAGTGGTGCATAAAGCGTTTGGACTCTTCCGTATCCAATCCATCAAGGACTTGTACATCTCCAAGTGCTCCAAGTGTACAAATACTCAATGCTTGAGTTTGTCCACGTGTGAATAGACCTGAACCATGCGTACGCGGTAATAACCCTACATCAGATGAAAGAGGTCTAATTTCATCAACTTTACGACCATCTGGTCGAAGTTTATCTTTCAAAATAAGTCTTCTTACCTCTTTCTTCACAAGAGTATGTAAGATTTCTTTCGCTTCAGCTGCTTTCTCTTCATCATCCTCATAATGAGCAGCAACCTTCACTGCAACTTCATCCAGCGCAGCTTGTCTAGCATGTTTTTCTAAGACTTTAACCGCTTCTTTCACTTCATTAATGAACAAACCAGAAACCTCTTCTGTTAGCCCTTCATCAAGTGTATGAAGCTTTACTTCCATCTTTTCTTTTCCAATTTTCGCTGCGATTTCCTCTTGGAATGCAATCAATCGCTTAATTTCATCATGACCAAACATGATGGCTTCAAGCATGACTTCTTCAGGTACTTCTTTCGCCCCAGCTTCAACCATGTTAATCGCGTCTTTCGTTCCTGCTACGATCAGGTTGATATCACTAGATTCCTTTTGTTCCGGTGTTGGATTAATGATAAATTCTCCATCAATTCTTCCAACTGTTACACCCGCAATCGGTCCTTCAAAGGGAATATCAGAAATCGAAAGTGCTAAAGAAGATCCAAACATTGCAGCCATCTCAGATGAACAATCCTGATCTACACTCATTACCGTACTTACAACTTGTACTTCATTACGAAATCCATCAGCAAATAATGGTCGAATAGGTCGATCGATTAAACGAGAAGCTAATACAGCTTTTTCGCTTGGACGACCTTCACGCTTAATAAATCCACCAGGAATCTTTCCTACTGCATATAAACGTTCTTCGTAATTAACTGTCAATGGGAAAAAACTAAGGTTTTTCGGTTCCTTAGACGCTGTAGCCGTTGATAGTACTGCTGTATCACCGTAACGAACCATAACTGCCCCATTTGCCTGTTTAGCTAAATTTCCAATTTCAAGGGTCAGCTTACGACCTGCCCAATCAATGGAATAAACATGTTTGTTTTGCTCCATTTTAATGAGAACTCCTCTCAAACTTCATAAAATTATGTTTACACTGTTCTATTATAACCCAAATTCAGGTGTTCAAAAAGTCGAGAACACTAAGAATTACGACTGCTTAATTGATCTACCAATGGCTCAAATGTCAGTAGCCTATTTATGTATACAATCTCAGAGTCACCTACGATCCTCATTCCTATTTTAGGAACATGTGTGATCAGGTTTTAAAGCTAACAAAAAAGCGGGGATTAATCCCGCTTTTCTGGTAACTATCGACGTAAACCAAGTTTGTTGATTAGTGTACGATATCGAGTTACGTCTTTCTTACGTAAGTACGTTAACAAATTACGACGCTTACCAACCATTTTCAATAGACCACGACGTGAGTGGTGATCCTTCTTATGAGTTCGTAAATGATCGTTCAATTCGTTAATTTGCTCAGTAAGGATAGCAATCTGTACTTCTGGAGACCCTGTATCGTTATCATGAGTCTTATACTCTTCAATTAGTCCGTTTTTACGCTCTTGTGAAATAGCCATCCTATTCACCTCCTTTTCTTTAATCCCCTTCTCCCTAGCAAACGTCGGTGAGTCGTTGTGCCAAGAAGCGGTTGTGTACTTTTAGTACAATTAATAGAATACAGCTTTTCGATACGAAATGCAACTCATAGTTTCTATGAATGTTGTAGAATCTGTTTAGCTGTGGAAACATCTTCAGCTATTTGTGCTTTCAGTTCTTCTATGGAGGAGAATTTTTTCTCACCCCTAATACGATTACACCATTTCACAAAGACATACTCACCATAAATTTCAGCATCAAATTCAAACAGATGGACTTCAATACCAGGCTGATCTGGCTTGTCATCTTTAAATGTAGGTTTGTATCCAACGTTACATACACCATCGTACCATTCGCCGTTAACATTCATTTTAACTGCATACACGCCTACTTGTGGAATCATGTATGTATTTTCAAGATGAATGTTTGCAGTAGGAAAACCGATTGTATGTCCTCGATTATCTCCGTGAATAACACGTCCGCCTACTTGATAATGTCTGCCTAAGAATGTTGGAATATCCTGGACCTGTCCATTTTCAATAAGTGTCCTGATTAATGTAGAGCTAACTTTTTGACCTTCTATCGATACTTTGTTGATCACTGTATGTTTAAATTGGCCTCTGGAATGGAAAGGGAGTGTTTCCATTGTGCCTTCACCTTTTTTCCCAAATGAAAAATCAAACCCAGCTACAACGTGTTTAATATTAAAACCGATGATGAACTGATCAACAAATTGTTGAGGTGTTAATGAGGCAAATCCTTTATTAAAAGTTACAATGTACAGTCGATCTATTCCCAACGATTCAATGACTTGAACCTTGTCTTCCATAGGTGTGATATGTGCTTTCTCTACCCGCTCTCTTCCAAGAACAACAGATGGATGAGGATCAAATGTCATCACAGCAGATTCTAATCCCTGTTCGTCAGCAATGCTTTTTGCAGTACAAATAACCTTCTTATGTCCCATATGAATACCATCAAAGTAACCGATTGCCATAGCAGCCGGATGAACAGACTTATTGTTATATATTTGTGTGTGGTCAATCCTATATATTTTCAAATTTACCACCTAAGTTCTTTAATGAATTTTAATCACCTTTTCAGGTTTGACCCACCCTGGGCGATTCGGATGTCGAACGTAAATAGCTAGACACTCTCCACGTTCATTATAAACTGCAGACCTGGGATTGGAAAGTTCTTTCGTCTCTTCTATTACAGCACCATTTAGTATCTTTTGTTCTACTTCTGATGTGACTGTTACTGCTGGGAATATAGATAACGCCTGCTCAATCGGCAGAAATAATTCCTCAGCGGGTTTTTCATCATTGAGATGTTGCTCAATTTCTTCAAACGTGAAGGAATCTTCAAGTGAAAAAGGACCGGATTTTGTCCTCGTTAAGTTTGACATGTGTGCCGGCTTTCCAAGTGATTTTCCTATATCAACTGCTAAAGTTCGAATATAAGTACCTTTGCTACAAGTTACCCGAATAGAGAAATCTACATGATTCGTAGAATTGTACTCAGGATCAGATAAAAGTTCTATAGAATGAATCATAACTTTCCTTGATGGTCGTTCTATCGTTATTCCTTCACGAGCATATTCATATAGTCTCTTACCTTTTACTTTTACTGCTGAAAACATAGGTGGTGTTTGTTCAATTTCACCGACAAATGATTCTAGAACTTTCTGGACATCAGCGAGCGCAATGTTACCAGGGTTTTGCTGTTCAACCACTTCACCCGTCTGATCCTCAGTAGTAGTTGAGGTACCAATCGAAATGGTTGCTTCGTATGTCTTATTGTACGCACTCATATATTCGGCAACTTTAGTAGCACGATTCACACAAATAGGTAACACGCCAGTGACCGCTGGGTCAAGTGTGCCAGTATGTCCTACACGTTTCGTACGGAGTAATTTTCTCAGTTTCGCAACACAGTCATGAGAGGTCATGCCTCTAGGCTTATGTAATGGAAGGATTCCATCTTCTTTCATCTTACACACATCCTCAAACAAAACATTTAAGTAGTAAAAGGGAAAGGGTTGCCCCCTTTCCCTTTTCGATTATTCCCTATTGTCGTTTATTTCACCGAGTAGGGTTTCAATTCTGTTCCCGTATTCAATCGAGTGATCAAATTGGAACAAAATTTCAGGTGTTTTTCTCAGGCGAATTCGTTTGCCAATTTCTGAACGAATAAATCCTGTAGCTTTTGCTAATCCAGCTAGTGTGTTTGCTTTCTCATCATCGTCTCCAAAGACTGATATAAAAATGGTAGCTTGCTGTAAGTCACCTGTTACTTCAACAGCGGTTACCGTTACGAAACCTACTCTTGGATCTTTGATCTTTTGTCCAATGATTTCCCCTAGTTCCTTTTTCATTTGCTCTGCTACGCGATTTGCACGTACATTACTCATACAAAGCACCTCATTTCTTTATGAAGACCAAGAAAATACGTTGGTCCTTAGGTGTAATTTAATTTATCTCCGACTTATATTACAGTATTTCCATTTGGTAAGAAGTTACTTGAAATTCTTCATACTGATCAAAGGATTCTAATACTTTTTGTAACTCTTTTTCCACCATTTGCTTATCCTTTGATATTGTAACAATACCAATTTCAAATCGTTGCCACAAGTCATGGTGATCTGTTTCTGCAACTGCAACGTTAAATCGTTGTTTCAGTCTTTGAATCACCTTCTTGACAACCGACCTTTTTTCTTTTAAAGAGTGAGTGTCATAAATATGACACTCACACTTTAAACTCCCAATCATTTCGGCGCAACTTCTTCCATAACATATGATTCGATGATGTCGCCTTCTTTAATGTCGTTATACTTTTCAAGTGTAATACCACATTCGTAGTTAGTCGCAACCTCTTTCACGTCGTCCTTGAAGCGTTTAAGCGTATCTACTTGACCTTCAAAGATTACGATTCCGTCACGAATTAATCGAACGCCAGAGTCGCGTGTGATTTTCCCTTCAGTAACGTAACAACCAGCAATTGTTCCAACTTTAGATACTTTAAATGTAGTTCGAACCTCAACTTGACCAATGACTTTCTCTTGATAAACGGGATCAAGCATTCCTTTCATTGCTGATTCGATTTCATCAATTACGTTATAAATAATTCTGTGAAGACGAATGTCTACCTTTTCAGCTTCAGCTGTGCGTTTCGCATTACTATCTGGACGTACATTAAATCCGATGATAATTGCATTTGAAGCAGAAGCTAAGATGATATCAGATTCTGCAATTGCACCTACACCCGTATGAATGATTTTAACCTTAACACCGGCTACTTCAATTTTTTTCAATGAACCAGCAAGCGCTTCAAGAGATCCTTGCACGTCCGCTTTCAAGATGACATTGATTTCCTTAATGTCACCTTCCTTAATTTGATCGAATAGATCGTCCAAGTTAAGTTTTGAAGATTCTTTTCGCTGTTGTTCAATTTGACGCTTAGCACGTGCTTCACCAATAGAACGTGCTTTCTTTTCATCCTTATAAACTCTGAACTGATCTCCAGCTTTCGGAACATCATTCAAACCAGTAATTTCAACTGGTGTTGAAGGTCCAGCTACTTTCACTCGACGACCTAAATCATTCACCATTGCACGCACACGACCGTAAGTATTACCAACAACGATCGGGTCACTTACTTCAAGTGTTCCTCCTTGTACAAGGAGAGTTGCTACTGGTCCACGGCCTTTATCAAGTTCAGCTTCAATAACCGTACCATTTGCAAAACGATCTGGATTTGATTTATGTTCTTCCATCTCTGCAACAAGAAGGATCATTTCAAGCAGTTCATCAATTCCTTCTCCACTGATCGCAGAAAGTTTAACAAAGATTGTTTCCCCGCCCCAGTCTTCTGGAATAAGTTCGTGTTCAGTTAGTTCTTGCATGACACGATCTGGGTTTGCACCTTCTTTATCAATCTTGTTTACTGCAACAATTATCGGGACACCAGCAGCCTTTGCATGGTTGATTGCTTCAACAGTCTGAGGCATAACTCCGTCATCTGCTGCAACAACCAAAATTGTGATGTCAGTTACTTGAGCACCACGGGCACGCATCGTTGTGAAAGCCGCGTGACCTGGTGTATCTAAGAACGTAATCGGCTTGTTATTTTCTTTAATTTGATATGCACCAATATGTTGTGTAATCCCACCAGCTTCGCCAGCTGCTACTTTTGTCTTCCTGATTGAATCAAGTAAGGTTGTTTTACCATGGTCTACGTGACCCATGATCGTTACAACTGGAGGACGAATGGCAAGTTTAGACTCGTCTTCTTCAATCTCATTTTCTTCAAAGTTTGTTTCGTCAATTACTATTTCTTCTTCAACTTCCACATTGAAATCAGCTGCAACGAGTTCAATTGCCTCTTTATCCAACTCTTGATTAATCGTTGCCATAATTCCAAGACCCATTAACTTTTTAATGATCTCTGAACCTTCTATATGCAACTTCTTAGCCATTTCACCTACTGTCAGTGAACCTTCAAAAGTAATTTTCTCTGGCATCTTCGGTTTTGGCTGCTCACGACGTGGTGGTTGTTGCTGCGTAGCTTGGTTGTTCTTTCCTTTACCACGTTGAGGTCGATTGTTACCACGATTTCCTTGGTTGTTTCTTCGATTACCGAAATTCTTTCCTTGATTGTTGTTAGGGCCTTTACTTTGATTATTGTTAGGACCTTTGTTCTGATTGTTCGAATTCTGCTTATTAGATTGGTTAGTCGGCTTAGTTCCTTTTGGACGATCTTGTTGATTATTAGATGTACTTGATGGCTTTTGGTTGTTTTGTGCTTGCTTAGGTTGGAATGCAGCATCCAATTGGTTCACTGTGGAATCTTCGATTGTTGACATGTGATTGGATACCTCTACATTCATTGTTTTTAATTTTTGAATTACATCTTTGCTTTGTACGTTATGTTTTTTTGCATATTCGTATACGCGCATCTTACTCATTTGGTCACCCCCAAAATTATTGATCGAAATAGGTTTTTAATTTTTTGGCAAATCCATTATCGATCACAGCAACGGTCACCCGTTGTTCTTTCCCAATTGCATTTCCTAACTCTACTCTGTCAGGAACGATATAGTAAGGTATCTTATAATAAGTACTCTTATCGATTAGCTTCTTTCTAGTATTGGCGGATGCATCATCTGCAAGCAAAATCGCTTTAGCACGCTGGCTTCTAATTTCCTTCAGAACGAGTTCTTCTCCTGAAACACATTTTCCCGCGCGATTCGCTAATCCGATTAAGGAAAACCAAGGTGATTGCATTCACTCACTCTTTCCTTTAACTTGACTTTGCAAAGTTTCATATACAGTCTCTGAAATTTGTGTGCTCAATTGATTTTGTAAAGCTTTCTTCTTCTGAGCTAATTCAAAGCAAGAGATTTGGTCGCAAATATATGCTCCTCTACCAGATTTTTTACCAGTAAGGTCGATTGAAACTTCTCCATCTGGAGTACGGACGACACGAATCAGTTCTTTCTTCGGCTTGTTTTCCTGACAAGCTATACATTTTCGCATCGGTATTTTCCGCTTCTTCATTGTTTCTCTCTCCTTTTAATCTTCCAGTTCATCCTCAAAAGCATCAGCCTCATCGGATTGCCCATTTGGATCATACAATCCTTGTTCAGTCGCTTCTGATTCACTTTTAATGTCAATTTTCCAACCAGTCAATTTAGCAGCTAATCTAGCATTTTGACCGCGTTTACCTATAGCAAGAGACAACTGATAATCTGGGACAATAACACGTGTCATCTTTTCTTCTTCATTTACTTGAACTTCAAGTACTTTGGAAGGACTTAAAGAATTGGCAACATATTCTACAGGGTCGTTTGACCATCTGACAATGTCAATCTTCTCACCATGAAGTTCATTCACAATTGTTTGAACCCTTTGTCCTCGAGGTCCAACACATGAACCAACTGGATCTACTTCTGGATCTTCAGCATGAACGGATATTTTCGAACGATCTCCTGCTTCACGAGAAATAGATTTGATTTCAACTGTTCCATCGTAAATTTCAGGAACTTCTAATTCAAATAATCTTTTCAACAATCCAGGGTGAGTTCTAGACACCATTATTTGTGGACCTTTAGTCGTCTTCTCTACTTTAGTAATGAAAACTTTAATACGATCATTTGTTTTATAAGTTTCGGATTGTATTTGTTCTGTAGTAGGTAGTAAAGCTTCTACTCTTCCAAGGTCCACATAAATAAACCGGTGATCTTGTCTTTGGACGACACCAGTTATAATATCTTCTTCACGGTCAATGAATTCAGAGTAAATAATCCCTCGCTCTGCTTCACGGACTCTTTGCGTAACGACTTGTTTAGCCGTTTGAGCTGCTATACGCCCAAAATCCCTAGGTGTAACTTCTAATTCAACGACATCTCCCGCTTCATATTGTGGGCTAAGTTCTTTAGCCTGATCTACAGAAATCTCTAGGCGGCTGTCTTCTATATCGTCGACAACATTTTTCCTTGCAAATACTTTAACGTTTCCAGTATCCTGATTAAAATCCACACGGACGTTTTGAGCCTGATGAAAATTCCGTTTATATGCGGAAATAAGTGCGGCTTCAATCGCTTCTACGATGACTTCCTTACTAATTCCTTTTTCTTTCTCAAGGACTGTTAACGCATCCATTAAATCGCTCATTCGTCTCTCCCCCTTAGTTAAAATGATACCGCTATGCGAGCACTTGCTACCTTTTCATACGGTATTTCAATTAATTTTGCTCTAGTTTTAACCTTAGTCTCAATTGTCAATTCAGAACCATTAAAGGACTTAAGTGTACCTTCAAATTCCTTTTGACCTTCAATTTGTTCATACGTTTTGACAAATACATTTTTCTCGATTGCTTTATGAAAGTCTGCTTCTTTCTTTAAAGGTCGTTCCACTCCTGGTGAAGACACTTCAAGGAAGTATGCTTGTGAAATAGGATCGATTCGATCTAACTCTTCACTAAGTTGTTCACTAACTTTCCCGCATTCTTCAATATCGACACCTTCGTCACTGTCGATATATACCCTGAGAAACCAGTTCTTACCTTCCTTAACAAATTCAACATCTACTAGTTCAAGGTCCATGGAGTCTAGGATAGGTGTAACAAGTTCTTCAGTGATTTCTGTCACCTTTTGGCTCATGAATGGTCCTCCTTCATCTCATTGCTATGTAGTACGACTCAATCGTTTGAAATGCATAATGATAACGACATCGTTGACGGCCGCTAGTAAAAAGTAATCAAACATAAACGAAAGAGTGGGTTGGCACCCACTCCTTCCGCGACGACCTATTCACTAGTATTTCCAATTTCAATATACCATAAACATGATTACCATTGCAACTGACCCTCGTTCTAGAACAGAGAGAGTTGGTTTGCATCTGGCAGACCTTCTAAGCATCCTTGGTCATCCAGGTATTGTAGAACCGTCTTTGAGATTTTACTTCTTTGCTGAAGATCTTCTTTAGATAGGAACTCACCATTTTCTCGAGCTTTGACTATGTTAATAGCCGCATTTGTTCCTAATCCCGGGATTGCATTAAATGGCGGGATCAATTGATCACCATCAACAATGAATTCAGAAGCAGAGGAGCGGTATAAATCTACTTTATTAAATCCGAATCCTCGCTCACACATTTCAAGGGCTAATTCTAACACCGTCATTAAACTTTTCTCTTTAGGTGAAGCGTCTAGTCCTTTTTGATTGATTTCATCAATGCGGTTTTTAATGGATGTTGATCCTCTGACCATACTTTCAAGATCGAAATCATCAGCCCTTACGGTAAAGTATGCTGCGTAAAACAAAATCGGGTGATGTACTTTGAAATAGGCGATGCGTACTGCCATTAATACATAGGCTGCAGCATGGGCTTTAGGGAACATATATTTAATCTTCTTACACGATTCTATATACCAATCCGGAACGTTGTGCTTCTTCATTTCGTCGATCCACTCGTCTTGTAAACCTTTACCTTTACGAACGAACTCCATGATTTTAAACGCAAGAGAGGGTTCAAGACCTTTGTAGATTAAATACACCATAATATCATCACGACAACCAATTACATCTTTCAGGACGCATGTACCATTTGCAATTAATTCATTCGCGTTGTTTAGCCAAACGTCCGTACCATGTGATAGACCTGATATTTGCACTAACTCAGAAAATGTACTCGGCTTCGTATCCTCAAGCATCTGTCTCACGAATCGGGTACCAAATTCCGGTATTCCATATGTCCCTGTTTTGCAAAGGATTTGCTCTTCAGAAACACCTAAGGACTCGGTCCCACTAAACAACTTCATCACTTCTGTATCGTCCGTTGGGATCGTTTTGGGATCGATGCCACTCAAATCTTGTAGCATTCTAATTACAGTAGGGTCATCGTGTCCTAGAATATCCAACTTTAATAGATTGTCATGTATTGAATGGAAATCAAAGTGAGTCGTTTTCCACTCTGATTTCTTATCATCTGCTGGGAACTGGATCGGACAAAAGTCAAAGATGTCCATGTAATCTGGTACAACGATAATTCCACCTGGATGTTGTCCTGTCGTTCGTTTAACTCCCGTACAACCGCTGACAAGTCGGTCGATTTCTGCAGAACGATAATGCAGGTCGTAATCCGAAGCATATCCTTTTACGAACCCATAGGCCGTTTTTTCTGCTACCGTCCCGATAGTCCCCGCTCTATATACGTAATCTTCTCCAAACAGTTCTTTCGTATAGTTATGCGCACGTGGTTGATATTCCCCTGAGAAGTTCAAATCTATATCGGGTACTTTATCACCCTTAAAACCTAGGAAAGTCTCAAACGGGATATCATGTCCATCTTTCGTATATTCTACCCCACACTTCTCGCATTCTTTATCAGGCAGATCAAACCCAGAACCTACTGACCCATCATCAAAAAAGATCGATTCTTTACATGTTGGACAAACATAGTGTGGTGGCAATGGATTTACTTCTGTAATTTCTGTCATTGTGGCTACGAAAGAAGATCCTACTGATCCACGTGAACCTACTAAGTAACCGTCATTAAGAGATTTCTTTACAAGTTTATGAGAGATGAGATAAATGACCGCAAATCCATGCCCGATAATACTCTTCAATTCTTTTTCAAGTCGATCTTCAACTAACTGTGGAAGATCATCACCATATATACTGCGCGCCATATCATAACTCATATTCCTAACTTCATCATCAGCACCTTCAATTTTAGGTGTATATAAATCATCAGGAATAGGCTTTACTACCTCAATTTGATTTGCTATTTGTTGAGGAGATTTTACTACGATTTGCTTCGCAACGTCTTCTCCCAGGAAGTCGAACTCGGCTAGCATTTCATTTGTCGTTCTGAAATGTACATTGGGATGCTTTTGACGGTTTAAGGGATTCGCATTACCTTGGCTACCTATAAGAATTTTCCGATAGATCTTATCCGTTTCATTCAAATAATGAACATTACCAGTTGCAACTACTGGTTTATCTAACTTTTCTCCTAGCTTCACAATGTTCGTTACGATCTCTTTCAATGCGAGCTCATTTTGTACGAGTTCTCTTTCAATTAAATGTGCATAGTTTCCAAGAGGTTGTACTTCTAGATAGTCGTAAAACTTGGCGATTTCTTCTACTTCTTCAGGAGATTTTTGCATCATACCTTCAAAAACTTCTCCTTTGTCACAACCAGAACCAATCAATATACCATCTCGATGCTTTTTCAATTTAGACCGTGGTATTCGCGGCGTTCGATAGAAGTAATTCAAATGTGACTCTGTAACAAGTTTATAAATGTTTTTTAACCCTGCTTGATTTTGTGCCAATAAGATACAGTGTGAAGGTCTCGTTCGTTCAAATCCAGTTTCACCCATATGATCATTAAATTCGTTATGGTTGGTGATCCCTTTTTCTAAACTATCTTTAAGCATTTTTAATAACAAATATCCTGTTGCCTCGGCATCATAAATCGCTCTATGATGCTGAGTTAAATCAATATCAAATTTCTTACACAAAGTGTTAAGTCGGTGATTTTTGAATTCTGGATATAAAAAACGACCCAATTCAAGTGTGTCAATTACTGGATTAACGGCCTCACCAATTCCAGCCTTTCGAAATCCAACGTTTAGAAAGCCCATGTCAAAACTGGCATTATGTGCAACTAGGATGCCATCACCAATAAAAGAGTTAAAGTCTTTTAAGACGTCTTCAATTTCAGGAGCATTCTCCACCATATCATCTGTGATCCCAGTCAAATCAATTGTGGTAGCAGATAATGGATGATGCGGGTTTGCAAAGGCTTCGAACCGGTCAATGATCTCCCCGCCTTTTATTTTGACCGCAGCGAGTTCGATTATTTTGTTATAGACAGCAGATAATCCTGTAGTCTCTACGTCAAAAACGATATATGTTTCATCCTCTAAAAGCCGGTCTTGATCGTTATAAGCAATTGGAACACCATCATCGACCAAATTAGCTTCAATGCCGTAAAGTATTTTAATCCCATGTTTCTTACCTGCAGAATAGGCTTCAGGATAGGACTGAACAACTCCATGGTCGGTAATTGCAACTGCAGGATGTCCCCACTTTGCAGCTTGTTCTACGAGTGAACCTGTTGAAGAAACTGCATCCATTTGACTCATAGGTGTGTGGAGGTGCAGCTCTACTCTCTTCTCATCTTCAGGAGCATCATCTGTTCGTAATTGTGGTTGCAGCTCTTCTACATCATTTGCGATCATGACAAGGTCACGTACAAACGTATCATTTTGTATGCCACCACGAACTTTAACCCACATGCCTTTCTTTAAAGCCTGTAACTTAGGAACATCTTCTTTATCACGTGAAAACATCTTGATAAGGATTGAATCTGTATAGTCTGTAATTTTGAAGGTAAGGAGTGTTCTTCCACTTCTCAGCTCCCTCGTTTCTGCATCAAACACATAACCCTGTAGCGTAATTTTTCTTTCTTCATCAATGATTGACTGTATTTGGACGGGCTCATCCTTAATGCCGTATCCAATTTTGAGCTTCTCATCACGAACCCCGTTTTCGAGCTTTTTCTCTGCTTTTTCCTTTTCCATTAAAGCAGCCATTACTTTTGTTTTATCTTCTTGTTCCCTTTGTTCTAGAAACCTTTGATAATCCTCTTCATTTTGTTCGACCTTTGCTTCAAACAGGAAAGGAGGAAAGCCATACTTCTCAAAGGCGATGCCTAAAGATGGTGCAATTTTCCGAGTGAAGAGCATGGCCTGCGCATCATTGGATACCTTTACAGTCACCTTGTTTCCGTTAATTTCAGGTTTCTTCGCACTTAATATATCAAGAACAGGCAGAGATTGAGCCTGCATTTCCTCTATACATAATCCCCAGTAATCATTAAAGAGATCACCAGAGACGTCTTTTTGTTCACAGTGTATGATACACTGCGCATCCGCAATCGCATGAAAAGCTTTTTTTAGCATTGTGATAAAGAGCTGATATTCATTATAAGGTAGGGGTTTCTTTAAGTTAATATGGAATAACCAACGTTTTTGTTCTTTTTTGATCGATAGCTTCTGAAGATAGCCCTCATCAAAGAGGGACTTTTTCTCTTCTGGGAAGCCAACTTGATCAAGCAATAAAGAAAGCCGTTGTTTCCGTACTTCAATATCATCCATTTTGTGCAGTACTCCTTTCAAACTGTTCAAGTGACCGAGTGGGCTTCTAATCAAACTCAAGGGACTGACTCATTAGTTCTCGTGGTCAGTCCCAGTAAAGTGTTTATCGTTCATTCGAATAATATTGTTCGATATAAGCTTCTATTTCAGAAATAGCCATTTCCTGTTTCTCACTCGTTCTACGGTCTTTTACTTCAACTATGCCTTCATCAGCACGTTTACCAATGATTATTTGAACAGGGACACCGATCAAATCTGCGTCTGTAAACTTTACGCCCGCTCTTTCTTTGCGGTCATCATATAAAACATCGAAACGTTTCTCTTTCAACTTTTTATATAGTCGTTCACCTAGTTCAGACTGCGCATCATTCTTCGGATTGACACAAATGACATGAGCATCAAATGGCGAAAGTGAAGTTGGCCAAACAATTCCGTTATCGTCATGCATCTGCTCGACAACAGCAGCCATCGTTCGAGAAACCCCAATTCCGTAAGAACCCATAATTATTGGTGTTGACTTTCCGTTCTGATCAAGAATGTTCGCACCTAATGACTCACTATATTTCGTTCCGAGTTTAAAGACATGACCAACCTCGATACCTTTTGCGAATGTAATCGTGCCTTTGCCATCTGGAGATGGATCTCCTTCTTGGATGAACCGTAGATCTTCGTACAGATCGACTTCAAAATCCCTTTCAGGATTAACATATTGATAATGTGTATCTCGTTCGTTTGCACCACAAACACCATTTACAATTGATGCTACTGCGTGATCTGCAATGATCTGAACATCAGATGATATACCGATCGGACCGAGATAACCTGTTTCACAACCGAGGTAATGTTTTGTTTGCTCTTCAGAAGCAAGCTCAACAACTTCTGCATCCAAAACGTTTTTCACCTTAATGTCATTAATTTCATGATCACCACGAGCTAATACGAGTACTGGCTTTTCGTCTACCATCCATAGGATAGCCTTTATACAATCTGATGTTGAAACGTTTAGGTAATCTGAAACATCTTGTATCGTTTTCTGATCAACCGTCTCAACTTTTTTGAGATCACGAGATGCTTCTTCTTTCTTATTATACCGGATGTTGACAGGAGCCATTTCAATATTAGCCGCAAAATCTGATTCGTTAGAATACGCTATTGTATCTTCTCCGATATCAGCAAGGACCATAAACTCATGCGTATCCTTTCCACCCATTGCTCCAGAATCCGCAATGACCGCTCTGAAATTCAAGTTGCAGCGTTCAAAGATTTTTTTGTAAGCGTTGAAAATTTTATCATAATTTTCATCTAATCCTTCATAATCCATATCAAAGGTGTATGCGTCCTTCATGATGAATTCTCTACCTCTCAACAAACCGAATCTAGGTCTCTTTTCATCTCTGAATTTCGCTTGGATTTGATACATAACCATCGGAAGTCGTTTATATGATTTTACTTCATCTCGAACAAGGCTTGTTATTAGTTCTTCATGGGTTGCTCCAAGAGCAAATGTCCGGTCATGACGATCATTCAGTCTCATCAACTCTGGGCCATAGGTTTGCCATCTACCTGACTCTTCCCATAATTCAGATGGTTGAAGAGCAGGCATTAGCACTTCTTGTGAACCAATCTCGTCCATCTCTTCACGGATAATAGACTCAACTTTCTTTAATACTTTACGTCCTAATGGTAGAAACGAATAAACACCTGATACACTTTGACGAATAAAACCTGCTCTTACTAGTAATTGATGACTTTTTGCTTCAGCATCAGCTGGAACTTCTCTTAATGTAGGAATATATAAATTACTTTGTCTCATTATGGCACCTTCTTCATATAGAAATCTAATTGTTAAGCACGTACTCTAAATATGTATCTTTTCTAAATCCAAACACTGCTCTCTTTAATTTAAAAGGTAGAACGAGGAAAAATCAACCGTTTTGTGCAGAAAAGAATGTTTACCAAAATCTATCATCAAAAAGGGCTGTCCAGAAAGTCCAGTGAAAACTGAACTTCTGGCAGCCCTTTATTAAATAAAGATATTGATTTCTTCGAAATTCACTCCCTTTCCACGGGCGAACCGCAAGCCTCCTCGCTCACAGCAGATACCAGAAGTTAATGTTTGCTGCGGGGTCTCGCCTGGCTCGCTATTCCCGCAGGAGTGTCGTGAATTTCGTTGAAATCAACAACAATTTTTGATGGGGTAACGTTTTCCATTTCTCTTGGTATTAACTAATCTGGCAGCCCTTTTGAGGATCGAGTCAATTAATGAAGAACTTGTGAATATCATTCCATGTTACAACAATCATTAACAGCATTAACAATGCAAATCCAATAAAGTGAACCAATCCTTCTTTTTGCGGGTCAAGAGGCTTTCCTCGAATCCCTTCGATTGCTAAGAAAGTTAATCGTCCACCATCCAACGCTGGTAAAGGCAATAAATTGAAGATCCCTAAGTTAATACTTAAGAATGCAGCCCATTGTAACAGTACGAATACACCCTCATCCGCAACTTGCCCCGTATAATTATAAATACCTACTGGACCAGATAAGTTATCGAATGCAATCTGACCTGTAACAAGCTGTCCTAGCGCTTGAATGATGGCCATCGTGAGATCGCCAGTCTTTTCAACTCCATAACCAAGAGAACCTAGGACAGAGACTTCAGTCGGCATATACACACCAATAAATCCTTCTGCTTTTCCATCCTGACCTTCTCTTTCTTCAGGTTTTACCGTTACGTTCTGTGTACTTCCTTCTCGTTGTATTGTAAATTGCAGCTCTTCATTAGGATTTTTTTGAATGACTGTAACAAGTTCTCTCCAAGTGTTGACCGCTTCACCGTCAACTGAGAGTACTTGGTCTCCTTCTTCCAAGCCAGCTTGTTGTGCTGCTCCTTTTGGATCAAGCTTACCTAACTCAGCTTGATCGACCGGAATACCCTGTGTTAGAGCATAAACAGTCAACAATACAAATGCGAGTAAGAAATTCATAAATGGTCCTGCAAAGATCGCTAAGAATCTGTCCCAAAGAGATTTAGAACCAAACTGTCGGTTGTATGGTGCAATCTGCATTGGCATTCCATCTTGAACATATTCAGCTTCTGGATGAATTGAAAAGGATTCAGTCAACTCATCATTAACATGTCCCTTAATAACTAAATCACGTTCTAAGTCCGCTTTCTCAACCGTAACAACTTTAGCATCAGGATATCTAGAGAGTTGATTTGCGATAATGCGCGTGACTTTACCCTCTTCATTAAAGAGCAATCCAACTTGCGCACCTGGCTTTAATTCAATACCTTCTGGATCTTCACCTGCCATGCGAACAAATCCACCTAATGGTAAAAGACGAATCGTATACAGCGTCTCACCTTTCTTAGATGAGAAAATTTTCGGACCGAAGCCAATTGCAAATTCGCGACAGAGGATACCTGCGCGTTTAGCAAGTAGTAAATGTCCAAGTTCATGGAAAAATACTAACGCTCCGAAGATGATAATAATTGAAATAATTGTGTTCATTTACGTGACCACCTTTACACATTAAGTGTTTGTACAAAATGACGTGTTGTTCGATCTACTTCATAAATCTCATCAAGTGAAGGCTTTCTAATCACTTCATGACGATTCATAGCGCTCTCTATACACTTTTCAATTTCAAGGAATGAAATCATTCCCTTTAAGAATGCATCTACAGCTGCCTCATTGGCAGCATTTAATACAGTCGGCATTGTACCACCGGTTCTCCCTGCTTCAAAAGCATACGCAAGGCACGGGAACCTTTTTGTATCCATTTTTTCAAAGTGCAAAGTACCAATATCTACTAAGTTTAACCTTTTCCCACCTTGAACATCAAGACGTTCAGGATGAGTCAAAGCATATTGAATAGGTACCTTCATATCAGGTGTGCCTAAATGAGCGATTATACTCCCATCCAAAAATTCTACCATTGAATGTATCACACTTTCTCGATGGAGAACGACCTCAATATCATCATAAGGAGTGTCAAAGAACCAATGAGCCTCAATGACCTCAAGCCCTTTATTCATCATTGTTGCTGAGTCTATCGTAATTTTAGATCCCATAGACCAATTAGGATGATTTAATGCCTCTTTTACCGTTACCCCCTGTAAGTCTTGTCTACTTTTATCACGGAAACTGCCCCCTGAAGCAGTTAAGATCATTTTCGACATTTCTTCTTTCTTCTCACCGTTGAGACATTGGTAAATTGCAGAATGTTCGCTGTCTACAGGTAGGATATCCACTTGATTACGTCGTGCACGGTCCATAACGATGTGACCCGCGGTAACTAACGTTTCTTTATTTGCGAGTGCAATTGTTTTCCCTTCATCAATTGCGGCTAATGTAGGAATCAGTCCGATGCTACCCATCACTGCATTGACGAGAATAGTGGAGTCAGGGTCTGAGGCGACCTCTAGTAACCCTTCTTCCCCATAGTATACGAGACATGGGTGTTGGATAGTCCTTTTTAATTCTTCTGCAGTTTCCTTTGTAGCAACAGATACAAATTTTGGTTGAAACTCTTCTATTAATTCTTTCCCAATTCGGATGTTTGAACCGAAAGAAAAAGAAGTGATTCTAAATTCCTCTGGATGTGAACGGACCACTTCAAATGTTTGTGTTCCAATCGAACCAGTCGCACCGAGCACACTAATATACTTCATATTCTCCTCCCAACGACGCTATGCCAACAATTGAACGAGATGCAAGATCGGTAGTACAAACAAAATACTATCAAAACGATCCAAAATCCCACCATGACCAGGTAAAATCGTGCCAGAATCTTTTACTTCATAATGTCTTTTGAAGGCAGATTCCACTAAATCACCAATTTGACCGAATATACCAATAACAATTGCTGCTACAACAGCAATAATGAAAGTTGAGTATATCGGAAAGAAGCTTTGAAATATAACGGCTAGTAAGATTCCTGACACCAAACCACCGATAGAGCCTTCTATAGTTTTATTTGGGCTGATCACTGGCCACAATTTACGCTTGCCAAACGATTTTCCAAAGAAATACGCTCCTGAGTCCGTTGCCCATACGATAAATAAAACGAAAAACAAACTACTCACGCCGTTTTCAAGTGCTCTCGTTTCATTAAAATAGAGAAATCCAATTCCTACGTATAGACTTGATAATATTACAAAACTCGTATCCTCAAACGTAAATTGATTCTTTGTAATGACAGTCCATGTGAGCAATGCAAATAGCCCTATAATAATTGTGTTAATCTTAATTGTACTTAGATCAAATGAAAGATCAAAAAAATCCTTCGGAATTACAAGAACAATCACCATAGCTAGTGAAATTAATCCCGGAACTTGCTTGATATGGATGTCCTTCATTCTAAGTAACTCTTTCAATCCGATTGCAGCTAACAATGCCATAATACTATAGAACCATACCCCACCAATGAAAACAATCGGTAAGAATATTAGTGCTGCAAGGACTCCAGTAATAATACGAACTTTCATATGAGCCTCCTAGGGTTACACCCCACCAAACCTTCTGCCTCTATTTTGATAATCGTATATCGCTTGATCAAGATCAGTTTCCTTAAAATCTGGCCAGTAAATGTCTGTGAACCACAATTCCGTGTAAGCAAGCTGCCATAGCATAAAATTGCTTAAGCGAAGTTCACCACTCGTACGAATCAATAATTCAGGGTCACCTATTTCATTTGACATCATATAAGAGCCTAGCTTTTGTTCATCTACTTCCTCTGAAGTAAACTTACCTTGTTCAATGTCTGAGGACAGTCGTTTGACCGCTTGTGTAATTTCATATCTACTTCCATAATTTAATGCAAAATTTAATATTAAACCATTGTTCATCTTCGTTCTCTCTACCGCTTCGTGAACAGCTTTCAGTGTGTAGGAAGGAATCCCTTCTTTCTCACCCATAATGCGCACCTGAACGTTTTCTTCAATTAATTCTGGTAAATAAGTTAATAAAAATTGCTCAGGTAACTTCATAATAAATTCAACTTCAGGTTTAGGTCGTTTCCAATTCTCTGTTGAAAATGCATACATCGTTAAAGCCTTAACCCCTATTTGGTTTGCTCGTTTGACAACCTTACGAACGACTTTCATACCTTCTCGATGTCCTGCAATCCGTGGTAATCCTCTCTTCTTTGCCCACCTACCGTTACCATCCATAATCACCGCTACATGATTAGGGACACGGCTCAAGTCTAATTGAACTTCTTCAGTTGAGTTTTTATTCAATTTTGTTAAATTCGTAAGCTTATTCAGCATATAGTCTCCCCCAGAGAGAATGAGTCAAACCTATAAATAGATTTGTCCAATTTATTACCTATATATATACAATGATATTTCGTATGTAAACGAACCTTGAAATGAGCCAATCAATGTGATCCATATGTAAATAATAACCTACATAGCTAACCCTTATGTGCGAAAAAAACCCTCTATGAAAAAGAGGGTCTTTTTCTTATCTTATTTTAACTTGAATCTCGTTATACTTCCATGATTTCTTTTTCTTTGTCTGCAGCGATTGAATCAATTTCTCCAACAAAGCGATCTGTTAGCTTTTGAACTTCGTCATTATAACGACGTAATTCATCTTCTGTCATTTCGCCATTCTTTTCGAGCTTCTTTAAATCATCATTTGCATCTCTGCGAATATTTCTCACAGCCACTTTTCCTTCTTCTGTATATTTCTTAACGAGTTTGACAAGCTCTTTACGACGCTCTTCTGTCAAAGCCGGAATAGAAATACGGATGACATCACCATCATTAGAAGGTGTTAAACCAAGCTCAGCTTTTTGAATAGCCTTTTCAATATCTCCAATGATCGATTTATCATAAGGTTGGATTAACAATAATCTTGCTTCGGGTACAGAGATGCCAGCCATTTGATTCAACGGAGTAGGTGCACCATAATAATCAACTGTTACTCGATCTAATAAAGATGGATTAGCTCTACCAGCCCTAAGCGTCCCTAGCTCTCTTTTGTAAGCACTAACTGCTTTCGTCATTTTTTCTTCTGCTTGTTGAATGATTGTTTTTGGCATGTTATTTCCCCCTCACTAATGTTCCGATATTTTCACCTTGAATGACGCGTTTAATATTTCCTTCTTCCATGATAGAGAACACAATTAGCGGAATGTCATTATCCATACATAAGGATGATGCAGTTGAATCCATAACAGCTAATCCTTCTTTTAATACTTCTAGATAAGATAGACTATTATATTTCTTGGCTGTTTCATCCGTTTTAGGGTCTGCTGTATAGACTCCGTCTACATTATTCTTCGCCATCAAGATGACTTCAGCTTCGATCTCTGCTGCACGTAATGCTGCAGTAGTGTCTGTTGAAAAGTAAGGATTTCCTGTTCCAGCTGCAAATATGACAACGCGCTTTTTCTCTAGATGTCTAATTGCTTTCCTACGAATGTATGGTTCAGCAACTTGACGCATTTCAATAGAAGTTTGGACACGTGACTGAACTTCAATATTTTCTAAACTATCTTGAAGAGCAAGTGAATTCATAACAGTAGCTAGCATACCCATATAGTCTGCAGTAGCTCTGTCCATCCCCATTTCACTTCCAGCTTTACCTCTCCAAATATTACCTCCACCGACGACAACTGCTACCTCAACATCCATTTCAACTAGTTCTTTCACTTGCTTTGCAATGGATTGAATGATCGCCGGGTCAATCCCGTATCCGATACTTCCTGATAGTGCTTCTCCGCTCAGTTTTAACACAACTCTATTATATTTAGGCGTAGTCATTTTTTCCCTCCGTCAGCGATTCCTCGATTAGGTGTGCCATAAAAAGCGACAGCGCCCCTCCATCTTTGGACGTTGAAGCTTAACATTACAAATGAAAATAATTTCCACTTCTTACTTTTTGAAAAGAGGGAACACATACTTGTGTCCCCTTTTTACAGTAGATGTACGAAAGAAATAATGAATTATTTCTTAACTTGTGACATTACTTCATCCGCAAAGTTTTCTTCGCGCTTTTCCATGCCTTCGCCGACTTCATAGCGGACAAATCCTTTAACTGTTCCGCCTTTGCTTTCAACATACTTACCTACTTTTTGATCTGGATCCTTTACGAATCCTTGATCTACTAAGCAAATTTCTTCAAAATATTTATTGATACGTCCAGTTACCATTTTTTCAACAATCTTCTCCGGTTTACCTTCGTTAAGAGCTTGTTGAGTCAATACTTCTTTCTCACGAGCTACTTCTTCTTCTGACACTTGATCACGGTTGATATATCTAGGGTTAACGGCAGCAACGTGCATAGAAACATCCTTAGCTAGTTCCTCATCTGTAGATCCGCCAATTACAGAAAGCACGCCAATTCGTCCACCCATATGAAGGTAAGCACCAAATGCATCTTGGTCTTCTTTTTCTAGGATTGAGAAACGACGAAGAGAAATCTTCTCTCCAATCTTAGCGATCGCATTGTTAATATATTCTTCTACAGGAATGCTTTGTCCTGTCATCGTTTGTTTAAGTGCATCTTCAGCTGAAGCTGGCTTTGTTTCAAGAAGATGTTTTGCAATTTCTGCAATCAAGTTCTTGAATGAATCATTCTTTGCAACAAAGTCTGTCTCAGAGTTAACTTCAACGATTACAGCTTCGTTTCCTTTTGTTTCTATGTGAGTAAGACCTTCAGCAGCAATACGGTCTGCTTTCTTTGCTGCTTTAGAAATTCCTTTTTCGCGTAGCCAATCAATTGCTTTGTCCATATCTCCATCATTTTCAGTAAGTGCTTTCTTACAATCCATCATACCTGCGCCAGTTTTTTCACGAAGTTCTTTTACCATTTGAGCTGTAACTGCCATTCGTAATTCCTCCTTTAGAATATGTAGCTTTGTTGATTTCACGAAATCCATTCCCTTTCCTCGGGCAATCCGCAGGAGTGTCGTGAATTTCACTTCAATCTAACTCTGCCAAAAGTCATCAAAATAGTCTTAAATTAAAGTACAATTGCTTAAATGTTAACTTTGATCCACTAATAGTAGATTCAATTAAGTATCATCTTAACGAAATTGAACTTTCTCTCTTAAAAAAGGTGATAAAGGGTAAGTTCCCCTCTATCACCCTTAATGAGCATTCATTTAAGCTTTTACTTCTTCCTCTTCAGTAGAAGCAGCCTCTTCAGCATTTCCTTGATTAGCTTCTACAACTGCATCAGCCATTTTAGAAGTCAAGAGTTTAACAGCACGGATTGCATCATCGTTACCTGGAATAACTACATCGATTTCATCTGGGTCACAGTTTGTGTCGACGATCGCAACGATTGGGATGTTCAACTTACGTGCTTCTGCAATTGCAATTCGCTCTTTACGAGGATCAATTACGAAAAGAACATCAGGAATACCGTTCATATCTTTAATTCCGCCTAGGAATTTCTCAAGACGGTCCATTTCCTTTTTAAGAAGGATTACTTCTTTCTTAGGAAGGACATCGAACGTTCCATCTTCTTGCATTTTCTCAAGATCCTTCAAACGTCTAATACGCTTACGGATCGTGTCAAAGTTTGTTAAAGTACCACCCAACCAACGTTGGTTGATGTAGTATTGACCAGCTCGGATAGCTTCGTCTTTAACAGACTCTTGAGCTTGTTTTTTAGTTCCAACGAAAAGGATTTTTCCTCCGTCAGCTGCGATATCGCGCATATAGTTATACGCTTCTTCAACCTTCTTAACTGTCTTTTGAAGGTCGATAATGTAGATGCCGTTACGCTCCGTGAAGATGTAACGTGCCATCTTTGGGTTCCAACGGCGTGTTTGATGACCGAAGTGAACACCAGCTTCTAGCAATTGCTTCATTGAAATTACTGCCATGATAGGCACCTCCTGTGGTTTTTTCCTCCGTCCGCTTCACATCAAGTACGACTATAATGTTGACCATAATAGCACCCGCACTAAAATCCACGAACGTGTGTAGTGTGGTTAATATAAATTATTTCAACTAACTAAACACCGAGAATAAATATAACATATACCAGATGAATCTAGCAAGTATCTATTGTCCATCTTGATGAAATTTTATCATTAACTCTATTTCACCTTTGCCCTTGTTCAAAGATTTAGCGATTTCGTCTAGTGATAAACCTCTACCTTGTAAGGAAAGTACTTGTGAAATTAGGGATGGTCCGTATGTCTCTTCTTCATAATTGATCGGTGGGGCGTAATCAATTGTATCTTCAGTTTGCGCTGCTGCTGGTTTATCATTTACTTGTTCTTCATTTTCATTTTGCTTATTAAGGGTTATATCTGTCTGGCCGTCATGTGGTTTAGGTGACTGGTTTGCTACTTGACGTAATTCTAGTAGGAATGCATCATTCTCTTCTTTCATTTCAGTCGTATAAGCGACTAATATGTCTTCCATTTCTTTCTTTGCCCTTTGGATTTCTTGGTGGTCATTGGCTTGGTATCTCTTCCATAAAACAATTAATGAGAGAAGTGTTATGATGTGAATGACAAAGCTGATTCCGAGTATAAATCCCGTCATCTTTCCCTCCAATCCGGAATACATAAATTCCATTTGCAAACATTACAAGTGCTTGATGATGACCTCGCCCGATACGAGTTTCATTTCTACTGCCTTATATTCAGATTTTAATACTCTCTTATATTTACCGAAGGTTGTTTCAACTCCTGGAAATACAACTCCACGAACAAACAAAGAATGGTTAGTGACCTCTACAAAATCCTCCCGAACGATGTCCAGCTCAGATTGAAGTTGTTTTACTAGATTTTCTGACTGATTAAATGTGTTTTTGATTTTAAGAAGGAGGACTCTTTCTTGGGTGGTTCGATCATCTTCATTCTTTTGCTCTATTCTTGATTGTAGCTTGAGTAACTTTTTCAAGTTCTCCTCTTCTTCTTTTACCTTAGACGATAAATGATCACTTTGACGAATAACATGTTGGGGAACACCAAAATAAAACTGTGTTTTCGACATAAGTTCGTTCCCAGCCTGCTTAACATGAACATTTACTCCAGCAGAGATGCTCCCTCCATGAATGATTCCTTTATCCTTTTCACAAAAAACTGATCCGTCTACTTGAACATAACTATGGTTAATCAGACCTGTGTGTAGATCACCGCCGGCCGTAACAGAGCCTTGATTAATATACCCTGTTCTAACATCGCAACCAGCACTGATCGTTCCTTTTCCTTGTCCAGAAATTCCATCACGTATGAATATAGATCCACCTGCTTGAATATCTGATGCCTCAACAGAACCCGCGATCCTCACGTCACCATCTGCGCTTATCGTATAGCCAGAGGGGACATCTCCATGTATATGAATATTTCCTGTAAACGACAAATTCCCTGTGTTTAAGTCTAAGTCGCTATTTACTTCATATACAGGGAATACGTGAACAGATCGCTTTTGGTAGCTTACTTGTCCATCTGAGCGTGCAATAATTTTGTTAGTAGTAAAATCTACCTTGGTATGTTTTGTTTCCTTTACTTGGAGTGGCTTACCAGGCTTTGCTACAACTTTTTCTCCCATAACATTCATTCCATCCGTACCGAGTGTATGTGGAACAATCTTAGCGATCAGATCACCTTTTTTGACTGATTGAATACGTGTGGGAGATCTCAAATCAACAAAACGTGCTTCTAAATTCGTAGATTCGGTTTCATTTAAGACGGGACTAATGTATCCAGGCTCACCGTCTACTGGTTTCATACCTTCTGCAATCTTAATCGGCTCGTTCCAGTTATCTAAGTCAACTACAATTGACTCCAAGACATCCAGATTAATTCCATAAATAATTTGGTTATCCGTTAGGAAATCAAGAAGAGCATCTAATGTAACCGCTTCCTTAACGGACGAAGTTGGAACAAGAATGGCACTCATGCCATTCTCTTTAACTTTCAACTGAACACTTTCTGAAATGAGATCAATCCCCACAATATTCCCCCCTAATAAATGAGATGCAGATACTGAAAGAGGGCTTACCAAAACTTTCTTTGGTTCAGCCCTTCAACAATCATGTAGTTGACAATGTAGTTACACCCAGCCTCATGACTTTTCCTATAAGGATGTTTTGTTCTATGAAATGATCAACTAAAAGCGACATTCTGTTCGTCTTTAATTCAAATACTTCTTAAGTACACCTTTAAGTTTAAAAAGTGATTTCGAATGGATTTGTGAAATACGAGAAGTTGACAAGCCTAGTACGTGTCCAATTTCTGTTAGTGTTAATTCTTCATAATAGAACAAACTCACAACGAGTTGCTCTTTCTCATTCAATTCTTTGATCACTTCCGCAAGGTGAGTATGTAATTCACCTGTTAACATAAGGTTTTCAGGTGTTTCTACTTTCTTATCTTCTATTGTATATCCTACTTTTTCACTTGTGTCACTATCTTTGTTCTCTTCATCAATTGAAAGGACATTCGCTAAGAAACTCTCTGACATAATCGTCAGTACTTCTTCCTCAGAAAAGTTGATTTCCTCAGCAACTTCTGCAGCACTGACAGATCGCATTCTCTCCTGTTCCATTCTCTCAATCGCAGATTCGATTTTCTTTGTCTTTTCCCTCAATGAACGTGGCAGCCAATCTTCTCTTCGCAGACCATCTAAGATTGCACCTCTTATACGGAATGAAGCATATGTGTCGAACTTCAAATCCCTTGTTGGATCGAATTTCTTCAAGGCATCATACAACCCTAAAAGACCATGGCTACGTAATTCATCCTTGTTGACATTCCTTGGTAATCCGACTGCGATACGTTGTACGTGATACTGAACTAGAGGTAAATGTAATTCCAATAATGCCTCACACGAATCTTTATCACGAAACTTTGCCCAGTTTTCCCAATGTGTATTCGCTTCAGAAGTCGCCCCCTTACGCATCCTATCCCTCCTTGTCATCATACTCTTCCATCCATGGATACTTCTATATGGTTGTGATCCCTTTATGGATTGTCCTTATAGAAAGCATATTGTCATCTGTGTTGAATTCAATTGTTCTGCCGTTCTGTCCACCAACATCTTCAGCAACGAGTGGTATCTTCAATATTTCCAACGCTTCCTTAACTGCTTCAGCATTTCTAGGTCCCACTCGTAATGCTTCACTCTTCCCAGTAAATTGAAACATTTGAGCGCCACCAGCCATTTTGGCAATTAATTGCGTTGGACTCACCTTAAAGGTTTGTTTCATTTCATTGACCATTTCTGGTATTGCTGTATCTGCGTATTTTGCTAAATTAAACGTACTGCCTTTTGATAGCTTTGAACTCGGAAGCATCACATGTGCCATGCCTGCTACTTGTTTAGATGGATGATAAATTACTACGCCAATGCAAGATCCTAATCCAGTTGTTTTCAGTATTTGAGACGGTTGAGCAAGCTGATAATCTGAAATTTTCACCTGAATGGTTTCAGTCTTTGTTTTATTCATCTAACGGGACTCCAAGTGAGTAGAAGATTTTTTCGAATGAGTCCGGATCAGGGAGTAACAGAAAATGTCCATCAATTCCTGTCCGTTCACCCTCTGATTCCTTTAATTGTGTATCAATGATGATTGCATAATCACTCACCTGTGACATTTCTACGAGTCCTGCGGATAAAATCGCCCCCGCCATGTCCACAGTTAAATGAGGTACTGATGGAGATAAATGTAAGCCTGTAAAGTCGGAAAATGATGATAGATATGATCCCGCTAATATATTCCCAGTTTCTTGTAATGCTGACCTAGTCATATCACAAGCAAGAATACTTTCTTCATCGATCCGGTTATCTCCCGTTAAATCTTTCAAGTAGGAAACTGCTTCGTCAATTGTCAAAATAAAAAACATATTCCCTGGTGCATCACCAGTTACTCTAAGGAAGGTGGCTGCAACTACTGTTTCTTCACCACCCACCAAATCTGTCACTTCATGGAAGCGAGCTAATTTAACTGAAGGGACATGCATATCTATTGCTTTATTAACTAAACCGGATAATGCTGTTGCAGCATGACCTGCTCCGATATTCCCAATTTCTTTTAGAATATCTTTGTGCAAGTCAGATAATCGTTCCGGCGTGATCATTCACTTTGCTCCTTAAAATTCCTTAACGAATCCATTTCTTCAGGGTTCAGTACCTTTTCAAGATTTAATAGTATAAGGAGTCTTTTTTCAAGTTTAGCTACTCCGTCCAAGTATTCTGCATCAACGCCTCCAACGACTTTAGGGGCTTGTTCAACGGCATTCACAGGAACATCAATGACATCATTTGCGGCGTCAACGATCATTCCGACTTCAATATCATTTGCATTGACAATGATGATTCTGGTTTCTTCCGTATGTTCAGATTCTTCTAAATCAAAGCGACTTCTTAAATCAATGACAGGTGTTACGATACCTCGGAGATTAATGACTCCTTTCACAAAGGAGGGCGTTCTTGGAACTCTGGTTATTTCTTGCATACGTTCAATTGAGCGTACTTGATGGACATCAACGCCATATTCCTCATCCATCAATTGGAATACAATTGCTTTCATCTCTGTTTCTACTGTTTTCAATTCTGACATAATAAATCCTCCCTTATTTGATCAAATCATTACAATCTAGAATTAATGACACCTTTCCATCGCCAAGAATTGTTGCGCCAGAAATTGCAAATACATTCGCTAAATAATCACCTAATGGCTTAAGCACAACCTCCTGCTGACTAATAAAATCATCAACGATTAATGCAGCCATCTGATCACCTTTTCTTACGACTACGATTGAATATTGATCTTTCTCCTTAGAAGTACCTTCTACACCTAACACTTCTTTAAGGGAGAGGAGAGGAACCACTCTGCCACGAAAATCAATGACGAGTTGATTATGTGCCTTCAATACCTCACTCTTAGGGATCATAATACTTTCTACAATGTTCGATAATGGTATGGCATATGTTTCTGATCCTGTCGTAATCAACATAACGGACAAAATAGATAATGTAAGAGGTAGTTCAATTGCAAATTTAGACCCTTCACCTGTTTTAGAGGTTACAGATATAGATCCACCGAGAGACTCTATCTTACTTTTAACGACATCGAGTCCTACACCTCTCCCGGATATATCAGAAACTGTATCAGCAGTGCTGAACCCTGAAGCGAACAACAACTGATAAACTTCATGATCTTCCATTCCGTCTGCCATAGATTCTTTAACGATATTATTTTCGATTGCTTTCTCGAGTACTTTCTCTCTATTAATACCTCCACCATCATCTTCTATCTCGATATAAATGTGGTTACCACTATGATAAGCAGTTAAAGAAATGGTACCCTCCTCAGGTTTCTCTGCTTTTACTCGCTTTTCAGGCATTTCAATACCATGATCAACCGAATTCCGAAGTAAATGTACAAGAGGGTCTCCAATTTCATCAATAACAGTACGATCCAGTTCTGTTTCTCCACCTGTAATTGTGAAATTAATTTTCTTTCCAAGCTCTTTTGATAAGCTTCTAATCATGCGTGGGAAACGATTAAATACTTGATCTATCGGAACCATTCGCATCGTTAGCAATGAATCTTGTAAATCTCCGGTTAAACGAGTAATGTGTTCAACAGTGTCTGTCAAACTACTATTGTCAATATCTTTCGCTAATGCTTCTAACCGCCCTCGATCAATGACAAGTTCTTCAAATAAATTCATTAAAGCATCGAGTCTACTAATATTAACCCGCATTGTTTTGTTATTAACAGGTTTATTTGTGTTCTCTTTAGGTGCATCTGTTTCTTTCTTCTTCATTTCAGGTTGCTCTACTTCAATAGCAGCAGCCGATTCAACATTGCTCAATTGACCAACCTCTATTGGTGTTACAGATACATTGTCCACTTCAGAGACGTTGCTAATCTTATCTTTAATTTCATTTGCCTTTGACTCAGATATGAGTGTGACCGTAAATGATTGTTCAAACTTCTCTTCTTCAAGGTCGCTGACCGATGGGGTAGATTGAATGACTTCAGAAATTTGTTCAATGACTTCAAAAATCATATAAACTCTTACTGCTTTTAACATACAGCTCTTTTCGAGCTCAACAGTAACAGAGAAGGGTTGAAGTCCTTGTTCAACAGATTGTTGAAGAATAGACCTTTGAAATTCGTCTAACTCTCCACCCATTTGTGAGGGTTGGTGATTGTCAATGGTCGTATCCGCTTTGCCCGTTTCAATATGGTTAAGATTTCCAACGATTTCACTTACATCCCGTTTCCCGTCTCCACCAGCAATGATTGATTCCACCATAGCTTCTAAGTGATCCACAGATTCAAATAGTGCATCTACCGTCATGTCTTTAACAGTGATTTTCTCTTGTCTGATTGCATCAAGTACATTTTCCATTTGATGGGTAAGGCTTGCCAAATCTTCGTATCCCATCGTGGCAGACATGCCTTTTAATGTATGCGCTGAGCGAAAGATATCATTAATTATTGAAAGATCTGTAGGAGAATTTTCAAGCTTCATCATATGTTCATTTATTGCTTGCAAATGTTCTCTACTTTCTTCGACAAACACATCTAAATATTGATTCATATCCATATTGATTGACCCTCCTACTTTAAGTGATGTACGATTCGACTCGCAATTTCTTTAACTGGAACGATATCATCTACTTGTCTTGTAGCAATAGCAGATCTTGGCATACCATAAACGATACATGAAGCTTCCGATTCAGCTATCGCTATTGTTCTTGAATCGTTCTTTAAGGAAAGAAGTCCATTCGTACCATCTGTGCCCATCCCCGTCATAATTACGGCAATTTTTTCAACTTCTTTCAGTTTGGAAAGACTGAAATACATTTCATCAACTGAAGGTCGATGTCCCCTTGTTGGTGGTGTATCATCGTCTAAGGAAACAATGAGCTCTTCCTTTTGTTGTTCGATCTTTAAATGAGATCCGCCTGGCGCTACATATACCCAGCCATCGTGTATGATCTCTCCATGTACAGCTTCTTTCACATTCAATTCTGATAATTTATTCAATCGTTCTGCTAATGATTTTGTGAAACCCTTTGGCATGTGTTGTACAACTACTACAGGTGCATTAAGGTCTTTAGGAAGTTTGGAAATAACCTCTACTAAAGCCTTTGGTCCACCCGTTGATGTGCCAATCGTGATAATTTTTTTTCTAATTGACTCCCCTTTTTTCTTATCGTCAAGTAAGTACTTTGCTACAAGAGGCTTTGGGCTTGTAGGCGGCAATTCTTTAAATTCTTTTGGTATTTTAACTTTTGAAGCAACTTTTACCTTTTGAATAAGTTCGTCTTGCACTTTATGTATGTCTAACGAGATGGATCCAGATGGCTTAGAAATAAAGTCAATTGCACCGCTTTGCATCGCTTCAATCGTTTGTGTTGTTCCTGCCTTTGTAACACTACTCACCATAATGACAGGTATAGCGTATTGATCGACAATAACTTTCAATGTTTGAAGACCATCCATAATTGGCATTTCCACATCTAAAGTTATGACGTCTGGTTTCAGTTTCGGTACTTTATCGAGAGCATCTGCTCCATTCCGAGCCGTTCCTACAACTTTAATGGATGGATCACTTGAGAGGAGGTCAGATAAGACTTTCCGCATGAATGCTGAATCATCTACAATTAATACGTTAATTATGTTCATTTGACCCCCTGCTTTCTTTTAAAGTATCTCGTAAGCTTTTGGATAAACCCGTCATCCTTTGCAGTTCGATTATACTCAGAACCATTTTTGAACGTGGTCGTCATCTGTAACATAGCTTTCGAAATTTTAGTGTTTGGATCATATAAGAGATAAGGCTGTTGAACTTTTACCGCCTTAAACACTGAAGGATCTTCGGGCAACACGCCCAGTAAAGAAAGTTCCTTTTGAAGAAATTGGCGGGATGCATATTGTACGCGATCCGCAATATCTATTCCTTCGGCGTGGTTTTCAGCTCTATTTACAGTGATGGACACATTTACATTTGGGTCTTGTTTATGAACGAATTTAAGCATTGCATACGCATCAGTGATTGCAGTAGGCTCTGGTGTCGTGATGAGCAAAATTTGATCAGCTGCTGTGATGAATTGCAATCCATCTTTTGAAGCCCCTGCCGCCATATCTAAGAATATATAATCATAGGAATCTTGAATGTTGTTGATCTGTTCGCAAAAATGGTTGAATTGACGGTCATTGAGTTGAAAGAGATGATTCAGTCCATTTCCCCCAGCAATAAATTCAAGCCCTCCAGGTCCTGTTTCGATCATTTCTATAATCGGTCTTTCTTCCTCAACCATATCAACGATCGTATATTTAGAATGAACACCCATCAAGATATCTAAGTTGGCCATTCCAATATCCAAATCCAATAATAAGACTTTCGAGCCAGATTGAATGAGTGAAAGAGCGAGATTCACGGTGAAATTGGATTTACCAACTCCACCTTTCCCACTGACAACAGCACACACTTTGGCAGTTCTTGATTCATTGTTCAACCTTTGCCTAAGCATTTCAGCCTGATCACGCAAGTGGACCATCTCCGATCAATAGGTCCACAATTTGCTGTGGTGTAACTTCATTAATATCATCTGGTACATTTTGACCAATTGTTATATATGCGATCGGTAACCCTGTTTCATAAGTGATATTTAACATATCACCAAATGAGTCTGTTTCATCCTTCTTTGTAAAAAGCAGTTTACTTATGGGTACATGTTCGAATTGTTTAACAATTTCAGCCATATCCGAGTACTTAGAAGTTAAAGAAAGCACAAGGTAATTTTCCATATCCTCATCAAACTGATAGACATTTTCAAGGTCTGTCACATACTGGGCATTCTTAAAGTTCCGACCTGCAGAGTCAACGAGTATGACGTCATAATCTTTGAATTGCTCTTGAGCTTTTTTGAAATCATCTCTGTTATACGCAACTTCTAGAGGAACATTTAAGAGCTCTGCATATGTTTTCAATTGGTCTATTGCAGCTATTCGGTACGTATCAGTAGTAATCATTGCTGCTTTCTTTTGTTTGTTCAGAACTGCATCTGCAGCTATTTTTGCTATTGTCGTTGTCTTTCCTACGCCTGTTGGCCCTATTAAATTTAGAAATTTCTTATCATATTTAAATCCACCAAATTCTTCATTAGGCAATAACTCAAGCAAGATTTCTTTAAGCCATTTGTTTATTGAACGGCTCGCTACTTGTTCGGAATCCTGCTTGTACCACATTCTAAGAAGCTTCTTCGATACATCAGCCCTTATTTCTCGGTTTATACCACGTTCCTCAAGTATTGACTCAACACGTACAATTTCTTTCGGTAGGTGATTTGCTTCTACATTTTGATTGGATAGCATTTTAATCAAATGCTCCATTTCAACACCAATTGATTTGTTCTTTATTTCACTATTGTTTGGTTCACTTTTACGCCATGTTTGGTCCCGGACAAATGTACGATCTTCTTCCTTATGTTGCATTTTTTGAACAGGTTCAGGGTCTAATGCTGCTACAACTTCAAGGGAAGGTTTCGTAAAGAAACCTAATATGCCGCCGGTTCGAATTTCTTTACTATTCAATATGACAGCATTACTGCCGAGGTCATTTCTAATCTTTCTCATCGCTTCTGGCATCGTTGGTGCTATATATTTTTTTATTTTCATGACACATTCACCACCCCAATGCTTTGTACTTCTAGTTCTGGTTCTAATTCGTTATAGGATAGTACTGCTACATCAGGCAAATATCTTTCGATCAATTGTCTCACATACATCCTCACTGCTGGTGAGCATAACAAGACATTCATCGGACTCACTTCATTTACACGTTTTATTTCGGTTGTAATTGAGTCAAATATGGCTTGTGAATCATTTGGATCCATTGCTAAATAGTTTCCGTGCTCAGTTTGCTGAACAGACTCAGCAATCCTCTTCTCAACACTACCAGATAGTGTTATCACTTTTAGCGTGGACTGATCGTCTCCAAATTGTTTTGATATTTGTCTAGATAATGACTGCCGAACATACTCAGTCAGTAAATCCGTATCTTTTGTCATTTGTCCATAATCAGCAAGCGTTTCGAATATCGTCGGGAGATTTCGTATTGAGATATTTTCTTTTAATAGTTTTGATAATACTTTTTGAATCTCACCGACCGATAAAGGATCAGGTGTAACATCTTCTACTAATGCAGCGTGTGATTCCTTCAAATGCTCTATTAACTGTTTAATTTCTTGACGACCTAACAATTCGTGTGCGTGTTTCTTTATAATCTCAGTTAAGTGAGTGGAGACTACTGAGGGAGGGTCCACTACTGTATACCCAGATAATTCAGCACGCTCCTTTAAATCATCAGGAATCCATAAAGCAGGTAATCCAAATGCTGGTTCAACTGTGTCGATCCCTACAATTTCTGGATCCTCTACACCAGGTGACATGGCAAGGTAATGATCTAACAACAACTCACCTCTCGTAATTTCATTCCCTTTAATTTTGATCCGGTATTCATTTGGTTGGAGCTGGATATTATCTCGAATCCGAACAACAGGGACAACCAAACCCAACTCGAGCGCCAATTGTCTTCGAATCATAACAATACGATCTAATAAGTCTCCGCCCTGACTTGTGTCAGCTAATGGAATCAAACTATATCCAAACTCAAATTCAATCGGATCCACTTGAAGCAAACTTACAACACTTTCAGGGCTTTTGAATTCTTCTGTTTGTATATCTTCTTCCACTTCTTCTTCTGATACGATTCTTTGCTTTTCAACTCTACTTAATTGAAAGGCACCAAATGCTAGCAATAAAGCAATCGGTAGGGTAAATATATCTTGAATTGGTGTAAAAACGCCCAATAAAAAAATGGTCGCAGAAGCAACATATAGCATTGTAGGGTAGGCAAGTAATTGTTTACTTATATCTTGACCTAAGTTACCATCTGATGCTGCACGGGTCACAATGATTCCTGTTGCGGTTGATATGATTAAAGCAGGTATTTGACTGACTAGACCGTCACCTACTGTTAATAATGTATAGGTCTCACTTGCTTCTCCAAGAGGCATACCTTGTTGTACCATTCCGATAATAATACCGAATATCATATTAATGATTACGATAATTACCCCAGCAATGGCATCCCCTTTAACAAATTTACTCGCTCCGTCCATTGCCCCGTAAAAATCTGCTTCCTGTTCAATCTTTTGTCTTCTTTCTCTCGCTTGTTGTTCAGATATTAAACCTGCATTTAAATCAGCATCGATACTCATTTGTTTACCTGGCATCGCATCCAAAGTAAATCTTGCAGCGACTTCAGAAACACGCTCTGACCCTTTCGTAATAACGACAAACTGTATGATGATGAGAATGACGAATACGACAAATCCTACGAGTACATTCCCCGCAACAACGAACGAGCCAAAAGTATCAATCACATTCCCTGCTTTAGCTTGACTAAGGATTGACCTTGTTGTGGATACATTCAATCCAAGCCTAAATAATGTTACAAGGAGCAATAAAGACGGAAATATCGAAAACTGCAAAGGCTCATTCGTGTTCATAGCAATAAGAATGATCAACAGTCCTAATGAAATATTCGTAATGATGAGAAAGTCGAGCATCCAAGTAGGTAGCGGGATGATCAACATCGTGATGATCAGTATGACACTAAGCAGGACTGTCAGATCTCTAGCCTTCATCGTTGTACTCTCCTTCTATAGTTCAAAGTATTGCTTAGACTAATTTCTTTAATCGGTATACGTACGCTAGTACTTCTGCCACAGCTTTAAATAACGTCTCAGGAACGGCATCTCCGATTTCAGCTTGTGCGTATAGGCTTCTTGCTAATAACCGGTTTTCTACTGTTTCAATTTTGTTGTGTTTTGCAACTTCTTTAATCTTTAACGCGACATAATCGACACCTTTAGCAACGATCACCGGTGCATTCATCTTATCTTCGTCATATTTTAAAGCAATCGCATAGTGTGTCGGATTTGTAATGACAACATCTGCTTGAGGTACTTCTTGCATCATTCTCTGCATCGCCATTTGTCTTTGTTTTTCCTTAATCTTGGACTTTATCAAAGGATCTCCTTCAGATTTCTTATGTTCATCCTTTACATCCTGTTTACTCATCTTGATGCTCTTTTCAAAATCGAACTTCTGATATGTATAGTCCAACACAGCAAGAAGAATCAATAGTATCGAGGCGGCTAACCCCATCTGTATGGTTAATTCACCAATTACCATTAAGGAATGTTCAGCAGTACCTTTTGAAAGAGTAAGCACTTCATCACGCTTTAACCAAAGAATTGCAAAAGTGACGAATCCGATTAAGGATATCTTTAATATTGACTTAAGCAATTCTACAATCGCGCGCATTGAGTAAATACGTTTGAAACCTTTCAATGGATTTATCCGTTCAAACTTTGCTTTCAAAGGATCCGTAGAAAACAATACACCTACCTGAAGGTAATTGGCAGCAACCCCAGCAACCATTGCGATAAGTAAGATGGGAGCTACAACTTTGGCTGCTTCAAAAGATAAAGACGCCATAACTTGTTGAATATTTTCCGTCGTAAAATCAAAATGGATAAACTCCCGGAAACTCGTCTGATAAATGCCAAGTAATGAATTCAACATAAATGGTGCAATGAGCCAAAGAAACAAAAAGACGATCAAGAGAATAATTGCTGTATTTACATCGCTAGATTTAGCAACTTGACCCTTTTTGCGACTATCTTGTCGTTTCTTAGGTGTAGCTTGTTCTGTCTTTTCTTGTGAGAAATATTGTAGGTCAAGGAACCGTTTATTCATTTTATTGACCACCTAATAGTTTCGTCATTTTTCTCATTACTTCAAGCATATCGATTGCTAAACCCTCAATCATTTGAAACATGATGGGTAAGACAAGCAATAGAACGAAGAAACTGACAAATATTTTCAAAGGTAAACCTACAATAAAAACGTTAACTTGGGGTACTGTCCTAGACACAATTCCTAACGCAAGGTCGACTAAAAATAAACAACCGACAACTGGTATTGCCATTTGAAAAGCGATATAAAACATCGTGACTACTGTATCTGATACGAGACGAGCTACATTGCCATCTGCAAACATGAATGCGAATTCATCGATTGGGGCAAATTGATAGCTTTCATATATGCCATTTAAAATCATATGGTGTGCATCAATACTTAGTAGAAATAAAATAGCAAAGATATAAAGATACCTTCCGATTAATGGGGATTGTATACCCGTCTGTGGATCGAAGACGTTGGCTATGGCAAATCCCATTTGTAAATCTATGAACCCTCCGGCAACTTGAAGTGCATATAAAATAATAGATGCAATGAATCCTATACTTAATCCGATCATCATCTCTTTAATAATTAATAGAAAATATTCTCCGTTTAAGGCAACAAGTGGAGATTGTAATGTTGTCAAAATAAAAAATGAGAGAATAATTGATAATCCGATCTTATGAATGACAGGAATGTTTCGGTACGAAAATATCGGTACAGTAGCCATGAATCCAGTAACTCTAACTAAGATTAATAAGAAGACAGGTATACTATTTACAAATTCCATCGTCTACCTACAACCCAATATATTGATTTAAATTACTATAAAGATCATGTGTAAATGAAATCATTTGTGAAAGCATCCATGGACCAAAGAATATTAATGATACGAGGACAGCTGCAATCTTTGGTATGAACGCTAACGTTTGCTCTTGAATTTGTGTTGTCGCTTGGAAAATACTGACTAACAGTCCTACTGCAAGAGCCAAGATGAGAAGCGGTCCACTTATGAGTAGTATGGTGTAAACACCTTTTTCAGCAAGTGAAATAACAAATTGTGTATCCAATGATGTAGCACCTCTTCACGTAATCTAATAACTCTCGAGTAATGACCGAACAATTAGATACCAGCCATCCACAAGTACGAATAACAATATTTTAAAGGGTAATGAAATCATTACAGGTGGTAGCATCATCATTCCCATAGCCATCAGAACACTAGCTACAATCATGTCAATGACCAAAAATGGAACAAAAATCATAAAGCCCATTTGAAATGCCGTTTTCAGCTCGCTTATGGCAAAAGCAGGAACCAGAGTCGTTAACGGAATATCTTCAATCGTTTCAGGTCGCTCTTCACCTGTATAGTTCATAAATAACGCTAAATCTTTCTGTCTCGTATGCTGGGCCATAAATTCTTTCATCGGCACACTTGCATTTTCCATTGCCTCCTCTTGAGAAATCTCCCCTTCAAGAAAAGGTGTCAAAGCTTGATCGTTCACATCAGATAGGACAGGACCCATTATAAAGAATGAAAGAAAAAGTGCTAAGCCGATTAGTACTTGGTTAGGTGGCATTTGCTGAGTAGCAAGCCCATTCCTTACGAATGATAGAACGACTATAATTCTTGTAAATGAGGTCATTAATACTAGAAATGCTGGAGCTAGTGAAAGCACTGTTAACAAGACAAGTAAGCGAACAGTCGTTGCTACGCTCTCAGGACTACTATTAAACAGTTCATTACTAATGCCAGGAAGTTCAATCATTGTCTTGACCTTTCCTCAACGATTCGAGTATCGATTTCCGATTTTTCTTGGAATCTGCTAATTGTTTGTTCAGAATCTGTTTGAAATCAGAATTTCGTGACCCATCTTGTTTCGTTAATAATTTATTAATCCAGCTAGACAAGCCTTCACTTTCCACTGCTCTGTTAGATATTCCTTCATTCATTTGCATGAATGTTGCAATTTCATCCGGGTCCTCTATTTCTTTAATTAACTCGACATTATCCCCAACCCCGACTACAAGAATTCGTTTACCAATCTTCACTAATTGAACCGATCGCTGGTTGCCAAGCATCGCACCACCCAACGTTTGAATGCCTTTACCCTGTTGTATAACTTGGGTACGTTTATGCAATAATTTCAAGATAATAATGAGTAAAGCCACTACAAAGGCAAGCGCGAACAATACTTTTAGAGTTGTTCCGACCGTAGACACATCAGAGCTCTGTTTAAGTTGCGGTTGTTCTTGTTGTTCTTGATGTTCCTTAGATGAGTCATCTTTTGTTTCCTTAGGTACACATTCTGCGACTGTCTTACAATCCTCTGGAGCATCGTTTGTATTTGCATAGATGTATGTTGGTCCCCCTGATAATACGGCAATTACCAGGAGAACACTCGTCCATATTTTACAACTCAAAATAGCACCTACTTATGCTTCAAGAGTTTTCTTAATTGCTTCGATAACACGATCCGCTTGGAATGGTTTTACGATGAAGTCTTTTGCACCTGCTTGAATCGCATCGATAACCATCGCTTGCTGCCCCATTGCAGAACACATGATCACTTTAGCATCTGGATTCATACCACGAATTTCCTTTAATGCAGTAATACCATCCATTTCTGGCATTGTGATATCCATTGTAACGAGGTCGGGTGTGTGTTCTTTATATAATTCAACGGCTTGCGCTCCGTCACTTGCTTCACCTACAATTTCAAATCCATTTTTGCTTAAGATATCCTTGATCATCATTCTCATAAATGCTGCATCATCAACTATTAAAATACGATTTGCCATTACATTTTCCCCCTAATGTTATTGTAGTTTTTCTAAGCGGTCTCTCTGACTCATGATTTCTGTGACTCTGACACCGAAGTTTTCATCAATGACCACTACTTCACCTTTTGCAATTAACTTTTGATTCACAAGTATATCTACTGGTTCACCCGCTAATTTATCAAGCTCGATGATAGAACCTTGAGATAATTCCAATATGTCTTTTACTGATCGTTTTGTGCGACCTAGTTCAACTGTAACCTGCAACGGAATATCCAATAGCATATCCAAGTTTCTTTGATCAACAGATACAGGCTCATGTGATGAAAAGTCTGAAAAAGCAGCTGGGTGAACATTCTCATTTCTAGTATTTTGATAAGTAGGCTGCTCTCGGTGTTCCTCTCTTCTGGCAGGTGGTTGGCTATTCACTTGTGGTTGTGCCTCTCTGTGTGGCGATGCGGCAGGTGTTGCTGGTTGCTGTTTCTCTTCTTGTCGTTCCACTTGATTCACTTCAACTGCAGCTTCTGTATTTTGTTCTGGATTCATAAGTTGATCAACTAAATCCTTACCAAATTCTAGTGGTACAAGCTGCATAATTTGCGAATCTATTAGATCTCCAACCTTCAACTTGAACGCAACCTTCACTAACATATCTACATCAGGTATAAGATCTGTCCCATCATCAGTATGGATATCCATTAAATCGATACTTGGTGGAGATATGTCCACTCTTTTATTGAAGACAGTTGACATTGACGTAGAAGCTGAACCCATCATTTGATTCATCGCCTCTTGCACTGCGCTTAAATGTAGTTCACCAAGTTCTCCGTGGGGATTGGTACCATCACCACCTAGCATAAGGTCTGCAATGATTTGTGCATCAGTTGTTTTGATTACCAGTAGGTTGGATCCATCAAAGCCCTCCGTATAGCTTACATTTACCGCAACATGCGGTTTCGGGAACTCATTCTGTAGATCCTCCTTCTTAACAACCTCGACTGTTGGTGTTGTTATTTCAACTTTTTGATTCAATAATGTCGATAATGCAGTAGCCGCACTACCAAATGATATATTACCGACTTCACCGATTGCATCTTTTTCAATACTAGTCAAAAGTTCTTCAACGTCTGATTGGGAATCTTTGTTCCCACCATTCAATAATGCATCTATTTCTTCTTGGGAGAGCATGTCATTACTCATTGAATAACTCCTCCTTTTCGTAAACGTCTATCACTTGAACCGCCATTTGATTCCTCACCTTTCCTGGCTGACCTATAAACTTGTTTTTACCTTGTACGCTAATCGTCAACGGATTAGAAATCTTTTGGTCAAGTTCTAACACATCATGTTTAGCAAGGGAAAGGAATTCTTGTACCGATATGTCGCATTTGCCTAACTCCGCGGTAAGTGGTAGCACCGCATTCTTGACACGACTCTCCAGTTTCTCAACTTCTTCGGGCAATCTTTCTCTTTGCTTCTTTTGCATCCAATGATGAACCGAAAGTTTAGGTATGATAGGTTCTAACACAACATGAGGTAAACAAATATTAATCATTCCACTCGTTTCCCCAATTGTAGTTGTGAAAGAGATGACCACTACCGTTTCATTAGGTGAGACCATTTGTAGAAATTGTGGATTCACTTCAAAGTCCACCATTTCAGGTTCCACCTCTTGAATTGTCCCCCATGCTTCACCAAAGCTGTCTAATGCCTTTTCAAACAACTGATTCATAATCTTTGTTTCAATTTCTGTTAAACTATCAATCTTATTCATTCCATTGCCTTGTCCACCAAGTACCCGATCAAGCATTGCGTAAGCGATGTTTGGATTGACTTCAATAAGTAAACGACCTTCTAGTGGAGGTGCTTCAAACAAATTCAGAATCGTCATTTTTGGTATAGAACGAATAAATTCTTCGTATGGTATTTGATCGACAGATGCAACAGAAATTTGTACATATGTACGTAACTGGGCTGAGAAGAAGGTGGTTAGAAGTCTCGCATAATTTTCATGTATTCGAGTTAAACTTCTTACCTGATCTTTGGAGAATCGCAAGGCGCGTTTGAAGTCATAAACTTTGACTTTCTTTTCTGCTTCTTCTTTTTTTAGCTCTTCTGCATCCATTTCTCCAGTAGACAATGCTGATAATAGTGCATCAATTTCATTTTGTGAGAGTACTTCAGCCATCAGCCTCACCCCTTTTCTGCATTAATTCGTGGAGTTATTGTACAATTTTCTCTGTTGTGAAAACACGAACGACCTTTCCACTCTCCAAGTAGCCGTTGATCGTTGTTTGTAAATTATTTTCAAGTGCTTCTATCCCTTTTGGACCTTGAAGGTCACTGCTATTTGTCGCTGACAATTGATAAATGATTGAGTTCCGAACTTGAAACATGCGTGTCTCTAGTTCTTCCTTTGCTTTCTTATTGTCAACTTGAATACGGAATGTAACCTTTGCAAACCCTTCGTCTGCCAAATTCGTCATAATTTCATCAGTGTTTATCGATAAGTCTACAACTTCTGATGCAGTCATTTTATCTGTCGCTTTTTCTTTATCTGTTGAGAATAAGGTTATGTAAATAACGAAACCAGCAATAGCTAAGATCGTAATAGCTGATAGCATAACCACCATCGTTTTTACTAAACTACCTTTCATCATCTTTCTCCTTTTGGGCAGGCCAACCAATTATAGAAATATGTTGGTAAAATTCTTTCACTGCCTCCTGGACTTCTTCAACGGAATCTCTTACCACAAACTTCCTTCCATTTGTTAATGTAATTGTCGTATCTGGAAAGGCTTGTATTTGTTCAAAATAAATGGCGTTGAGTGTAAATCTCTGTCCGTTTAATTTTGTGAGTTCAATCATAAGATTATTGGGCTAGCTCCCACCAGCCCTATTCACCTCACTTATCTCTTTAAATTGACGAGCTCTTGTAATATTTCATCAGATGTCGTTATGATTCTCGTATTAGCTTGGAATCCACGTTGGGCAACGATCATTTCAGTAAATTCTTCCGATAGATCTACATTAGACATTTCTAGTGTCCCAGCTACGATTTCCCCTGAGCCATTTTGCCCTGGTGTAGTAATTGTTGATGCTCCTGAGTTTGTTGTTTGTTGGTAAAGGTTACTACCTGCCTTTTCTAGTCCACCATTGTTCGCAAATTTAGAGATGGCGATTTGTTGTGGATTTGCGTTAAGTGTTCCATTTTGAATATAAGTGACACTTCCATCGCTACCAATACTGAAGCTTTCTGCATCAGTCGGGATCGTGATGTTGGCTCGGTTAGAATCTTGTAATTTTAGTCCATCAGAGTTTACAAGGGTTCCTTGTTCATCTAAATAAAAATTTCCAGCTCTCGTGTAGAATTCGTTTGTACCATCAGAAACAATAAAGTATCCGTCACCTGAAATTGAAAGATCAAGGGGACGTCCTGTTGTTTGTAAACTTCCTTGCGTGTGGATGGTATCGATTGTTGATAGTTGTGAACCTAGCCCTACTTGCTTTGGATTCACTCCACCACGGTTTGCATTTGGTGCACTAGCACCTGAAATTTGTTGAGATACAAGATCCTTAAATGTCGTTCTTCCTTTTTTAAAACCATATGTGTTTACATTTGCAATGTTGTTTCCTAGAACATCCAACTTTGATTGGAAATTTTTCATTCCACTAATTCCTGAATACATTGATCGAAGCATGTTTTTTTCCCCTTTCGAATTTCAAAGAATTACTACTTCAGTCGGTCAGTAGTAATAGAGCTTCCTTAAAAGGTCCAGCTCTTAATTTAAGACGATCGCACCATTTATGTTTGAAAATATATGATCAGAAGCTTCTTTACGGTTCATTGCAGTGATGACTGTATTATTGTCTGTGTTTACGACAAGTGCGGCTTCACCTACGAGAACTAAGGAGTCTTTTATCCCTTTATCGTTTGCTTCTGATAACTTTATACTAATTCTGTCCCAAGTTGGTTGATCAATATTGATATTTCTTTCAGCTAATCTTGTCCCTGCATGTTTTGAAACTTTTAATTCTTTAACTTGACCATGCAAATAATCTTTAAATGTAGAAGTATCTCGTTTATTACTTGCGACCACTTTACTATTTGGTTGTATGCTTGAAGTGATCGGCGATTGATAAATTCGTTGCATTGGATCACCTCATTACGTTTGCTTTTCAGGCAGAAAGTGTAGTTACTTGAGCAGGCGTTACTTTTGTTCCATCATCTAATTCGATTGTTGTTTCACCTTGTTCAAAATGGATTTTAGCAACTGTGCCAGTATGTGTGACGGTACCATCATCAGTCGATTCAGACCATGTCACTTGCTTGCCGATCAACTCGCTATACTGTAGGAGTTGTCCATTATTCTGATGAGCGACCCAACTATTTAATGTTTGATTCATATTCACCATTTGCTCAAGACTTGAAAAATTAGCCATCTGTGAAATGAATTCTTTATCTTCCATCGGTTTTAATGGATCTTGGTTAGCTAGCTGTGCTACAAGTATTTTTAGGAAATCATCTTTTCCTAGATTAGAGCTACCAGTCTTTCGAATTTGTGTTTCTGGCAAAAAAAGGCTTTGATCAATCTTATTATCCATTTTGGATTAAACCTCCACTTCGATCTCCATTTCATCCAACCATTGCTGGAAGGATTGGGGTTCATTTTCTTCTTCATCCCGACTTTCATCTCGGTCTTTATTTGACGAAGCGTGTTGTTCACCCTTTTCTCTACTATCATTCATCCAATCAGGCGTCTGACTACTCACTTCAATTTGGTTGACTGTTACATTCTGACCTTGCAGGACATGTCTAAGTTGATTTAAGTTCGTCTCAATAAGTTCTTTAGCTTGTGCAGTAGAAGCAATAATCTTTGCAGCAATTTCACCATTACGTTGCACAATTTGCACGTCAAGTGCACCTAAGTTTTCAGGAAATAGTTTAATGGAAATTTGCGTACTCCCATTCGGTAGAGTCAACAGTCTTCCCCTATTCATGACCTTTGCAATTTCATTCGTAAATCGAGCGTGTGAATCACCATCTTGAGGAGCATGTATGACTAGTTGTTCCACTTTGCTCATTAAAGAAGGTGTTGTCGATGTCAAGACCCCTTGAGTTAATGTGGGTTCATTGGATAGTAGAGTCCCGTTGTTATTCATCTGTGAATTCGTATTCTGAATGAGTTGCTGATTCTTTGTATGTATGTATAACGACGGTTGATTCGCATTTGAAATAGCTGTTTGCCTAATACGGTTCATAGATTGAGGAGATTGATTCGGCTTTTCTTGTATCTGAGATAACAGTTGTTTGATATTTTGTAGAATAGGAAGTGGACGATCGATACTCGTATTCTTCATAAATTTCATCAACTCGTGGAGAACCCCATTGTTTGCTGTACTCTGATTATTGGCTGCTAACTGCATTTTAGATATTAATTTTTCTTCTCTTGTCACAGAACTCATTGTAGTTTCTTTACTGATTAAAGATTTAGAAATTCCCATTTGTTGTATGAGTATACTAACATCAGGTAATGACGTAGTAGAACTTAGATCAGCTTGACCCAACTCTTTTTTTATTTGTTGAATTAATTGATCTAAACTTAAGTTCTCTCCAGTTTCTTGATTATAAACAAGTCTAAATTCTTCAAGCATATTCATCATTTGCTCAAGATTTAATCCTTCTACAGATGATTCAATGCTTGTTAAATTAGATAGTTGCTCGGATATCATACTTTGAAAAGCGCCTTTGCTCTCCGTACCATTCCCGCTTTGTGCCTTAATTTGTCCTTGAAACTTAACTGGGTTCATCATGATGGTTGTCGTATTCATTGTTTCACCCCCTTTCAATGTTTTTATTTGATCAACCTTCAGCTAATAATTTTGTTAAATCTGCAGCGAGAGAAGGCTCCATTTCAGCCAGAATTTCCGCTTGTATTTCTGTATCCAAATTCGTAAGTATAAGTGCTGACTCAGAAGTCTCCATCGTTTCAAAGATTTTTGCTGCACTGCCTGGTGACATCGTCCCATAAACTTCAGTGATATTATTTAGTGCATCATCTTTTTTCTCGGCTTCAACTTCTTTTTTTTGGAGCTGATCTTTCAAACGAACAAGGTCAGACTGTTGTTGAGTAATCGTCTCTTCTTTTTGAACGACTTCAGCTTGGGCTTGTTCATTTTTCTTCTTTAACGATTGAACTTGTCGTTCAAGTGACAAAATCATTTCTTCCGTAGATCTTTCTTGCACATTGTCTGTGGATACCCAGTTTGAAACAATAGGAATTTGAGCGGCATAATGCTTACCTTTATCGATCACATTTACACCGTTGAGCGAAAATATGATAACAACTAATGAAGCGGCAAATAATAGTGGAACGACTATGACAAGTAAGAACCATAAAGCTTTATTTGTTTTCTTTTCCAAAAGCAACTCACCTGATTTCATTTCTAGAATGCCTAAGAACTGCAATTTCATCTGTATGTTTGATTTCCTCTTGATACAAATGTTGTTGATATCGGTTAAACTGTTTCTCTTTCAACTTTTCATACTTCTTAACATCGATCGTTTGAGTAATAAGACGTTCGTGTGTAGTATTCATTGTCTCTCTCGCGTGATTTAACTTCACTTGCAAGACTTTTAGTCTCTGGTCTAACTGATCGATATAAATATTAATTTGTTGAATGGATTTAATCTGTTCGCCTGTTTGAATTCTTTGATTCTGCTCTTCTTGCAATAGCTCTTTCTTCTTTAATATCCCGTATAACTCATAGCCGATTTCCTCAAATTGTGTTTGATGGTCATTAAACTCTTTTTGTGTAAGCTCTTGCTCATGTTGTTTAAAGTCTAAGACTTGATCCATCCGAAATTGAAAAGTCATTATCCAACACTCCCAATAAAATGTTCTTACCAATTCTCTAAAATGGACTCGCCGGACAGTTCACGCATCATTATTCATTGAATATTTGGGATAATTCATTTACTGCTTGATCAGCTGTTACATCTTCATATGTCGCTTGACGCAGGTAATCCATAATTTTTGGATAGAAAGAAATCGCATCGTCTACCTTCTTAGAAGTGCCCTGCTTATATGCTCCGATTGAAATTAAATCTTCTGATTCTTGATAAGAAGAAAGTAATTCTCTCGCCTTAGATGTAAGTTCTAAGTGATTCTGATTCGAAATATTGTTCATTACTCGACTCACGCTCTTCAAAACGTTTATGGAAGGAAAGTGCCCTTTATTTGCCAAGTTTCTATCCAAAACAATATGTCCGTCCAAAATCCCCCTTACTGTATCAGCAATTGGTTCATTCATGTCATCTCCATCAACAAGTACCGTATAAAATGCAGTAATACTTCCATTTTCACTTGTCCCAGATCGTTCAAGTAACTTAGGTAACTGTGCAAAGACAGAAGGCGTGTATCCTTTTGTTGCAGGAGGTTCACCAACCGCTAGCCCAACTTCCCTTTGCGCCATTGCAACCCTTGTTACTGAGTCCATCATTAACATCACTTTCATACCTTTGTCTCGGAAATATTCAGCAAGTGTTGTAGCAGTTAAAGCACCTTTAATTCTAAGTAAAGCTGGTTGATCAGATGTAGCTGCTACGACGATGGTTTTCTTAAGCCCTTCTTCTCCGAGGTCATGTTCAACAAACTCTCTTACTTCTCGTCCACGTTCTCCAATTAGGGCTATGATATTGATATCTGCACTTGACTGTCTCGCAATCATGCCAAGAAGCGTACTTTTACCAACGCCACTTCCTGCAAATATCCCTACTCTTTGACCAATGCCGATAGAGAGGAAACTATCAATTGCTCTTACACCACAGCTTATTTGCTCTTGAATACGTGGCCTATTCATTGGATTTGGTGGCGCTGCCTCAGTTGGTCGAGAATGTAACCCAAGGGGTAAGGATTGACCGTTGAGCGGTTTACCAAGACCATCAAGAACTTGACCTACTAAAGCATCTCCTGCTTTAATTTGTAACGGTTTACCTGTTGCTTCTACTAAACTATTTGGAGCAATTTCTTGAATGGTTGTTAGCGGCATTAGCAGTACATGCTGTTCTCGGAAGCCAACGACTTCAGCCGGTATACGCTTTTCCAAGGTATCGCTAGGATAGATGTAGCAAACATCACCAATAGAGGTTTTTGGTCCTATCGACTCGATCATCAAACCAATTACACGATTGACCTTTCCAAATCGTTTATATGTGTCAATTCTATCGATTTCTTCTAGGATCCCCTTGATGTTCAAAACCCTCACCTACAAGCTCTATTAATTTATTTTTCAATTCAAGTAATTGACTATCTATTGTTGCATCAATTCGCCCATATGGGGTTTCGATTATGCAACTGTTCTCTGTCGCTGTGCTGTCAGGATAGACAGTAATTTCACAGTTGAACACTTTTGATAAGTGATGAGCTAACTCAGCTGTTGTTTCGTAATGTATTGGAGGAACGAAAACCTTTAGGTCCTCCTCTTTCTTTACTTGGTTAAGCGCTTCTGTAACGAACACTCTCCAGTTATCGTCCATTTGAAGTGCCTGTCCGATAATTTTACTAGCAATTTTTACACTGAGTTCAATCATTTGAGGTTCAGCTTCAGTAAGTTTCCTATGATAATGGGACTGTGCTACAGAGATCACTTTTGTCGCTTCATCTAACTTACCTCGATACTCTTCTTCACTTTGTTGTAACCCTTGTTTATAACCTTTTTCAAATCCATCTTGTGCGCCTTGTTGTTGTGCTTTATTGACAACTTGCTCTATTTCAGCTTCTTTCCGTTCTAATTCTTCATACTTTAATTGCACTTCTCTATGGGCATCAGCTAGAATTTGTTCCGCTTCTTTTTTCGCATTCATTAATGTGGTTTCCGCTTCTTGCTCGACCTTATCCACCGGACTCACAGTTGGTTGATCATCATCTAGGTCCTTACTGAAGCTAGGGAACGTGTTTAATTTCTTTATTTCAACTGGTTTCCCTTCAGGTTGTAAGGAGGACGAGAACTTAATAACTTTAGACAATGATATCGTCTCCTCCACCTCGGGCAATCACTACTTCCCCAGCCTCTTCCAATCTACGAATGATGGATACAATTCTTGATTGTGCTTCTTCAACATCTTTCAATCTAACAGGACCCATATACTCCATTTCTTCTTGGAAGTTTTCTACCATTCGTTTCGACATGTTTTGGAATACAATTTCTTTCACTTCTTCACTTGCAGCCTTGAGAGAAAGCAGTAAATCTTCATTTGGTAATTCACGTATTACACGTTGAATCGAACGATTATCTAGTGTAACGATATCTTCAAACACGAACATTCTCTTTTTAATTTCTTCTGCTAAATCAGGGTCTTGAATTTCCAATGCATCCAAAATTGTTCGTTCTGTACTTCGGTCCACTCCATTTAACACTTCAACCACTGCCTCTATACCCCCGGCTTGGGTAAAGTCTTGAGTAACCGTTGTTGATAGTTTTTGTTCAAGTATTTGTTCAATTTCAGAAATCACTTCAGGTGATGTCCGGTCCATCAGAGCAATGCGTTTTGCCACATCGGCTTGAACCTCTTGAGGAAGCTCTGAAAGTATTTGTGCAGATTGAGTTGACTCAAGATACGATAGGACAAGAGCAATCGTTTGCGGATGCTCACTTTGGATGAAGTTTAATATTTGTCCTGGGTCTGCTTTTCTTGCAAAATCAAATGGCCTTACTTGCAAGGTCGATGTCAGTCGAGAAATAATACTAGAAGCTTCATTAGCCCCTAAAGCTTTTTCAAGAACCGTTTTCGCGTATCCAATACCACCTTGTGTAATATATTCCTGCGCTAGAGCTATTTGATGAAATTCATCAATAATTTCTTCCTTAACAACTGTTTCAACTTTACGTACATTAGATATTTCGAGTGTAAGCCGCTCAATTTCTTCTTCACTCAAGTGTTTATATATTTCAGCAGAGACATCCGGTCCTAATGAGATTAAAAGGACCGCAGCTTTTTGTTTACTGGATAATTTCTGTAGTGTTCTTGCCACGTAGCCACCTCCTAATCATCAGAAAGCCAAGAACGAAGTAATTTTGCAAACTCGTCTGGTTTATCCTTAGCCAGTTTCTCTAGTTGTTGCTTTCGAGTTGATTCTTCCGATCGTTGAGGCTGTATATCTGGTACCTCTTCTACTTGGTATTGAAGGGGGACATAATCCTCATCTTCTACCGATTTTTGCTTCCTATTTCTTAATAACATAAAGACTAGAATGATGATAAAGACTAATAGGATGCCTCCTACAATATAGGTCCATTGTGGAATCGAAGCTTTCGGTTCTGGCATTTCTACCTTACCTTTGAACGGCTGAGCTGAAACGAAAACTTTTTGTTCGATTTCTTCGTCCGTGATCTGGTCTATTTGAGATTTGGATATGGTCGTTCGAACAACACTACTTAACACTTGCTCGATATCATTAATTCGATCTGCTGGTAATGAATTCGCGTCATCTGGTGTTGGAGGCTCAACCATAACTTGGATACCGATATCTCTAATTTCATAAGGCGCTTCCTCAACTTCTTTATGGATACGGTTAACCTCATTGTTTATTCGTTCTTCTATTCGTTGATAATCTCCCGATTGACCATCTTCACCTTGATAGGATGGAATGTCATCTTCACCAGTTCCTGGTACACCACCCGGAGGTGAACCATTTCCAGTGTAAGTTTCTCTAATCCTTTCAACGCTCATTTGAATGCCTTCCATTTTCTCGGGATCAACAGGTTCAACTAACTCTTCTTTCCGTTTTTCCTTTGTAAAATCAATATCTGTCGTAACAGATACAACAACCTTTTCAGGACCCATCATCGTTGCTAGCATTCTTTGAATATTCCTTTGTAAGTCTTTCTCAATATCTTCCTTAATCGTTTTCTGTTGTTCATATGCAGTTAATGTTGTCGTTTGTTGATCTGAATTCTTCAAATCAAAATAATTAAAAAATTGATCCATAATGACGATATTATCTATAGGCAATGAAGGAACACTTTTTGAAACTAAATGATACAAAGCATTTACTTGAGGTTGTTTCATTGTATATCCTGGTTTCAAGTCCAGAACTACAGATGCTGAAGCGGATTGTTCGGCATCTGTAACCCAAACGTTTTCCTTAGGTAGATTAATCATCACTTTTGAATTTTGAACGCCATCAATACTTCCGATCAGTCCTTGGAGTTCATTCTGCATCGCAGCACGCTCAAGAACACCGAATTCTTTATCTGTCATACCAAACCCATTATTCTCTCCAAAAAACTCATAATTGATTGCTCCGCTTTTGGGCGTTCCTTCTGCAGCAAGCTCCACTTTCAGCGCATCAACTCGTTGACTAGGAACACTGATTACTGTTCCATTACTTGAGATTTCATAATTGACTCCTTTTGCTTCAAGACTGCTTTTCACTTGCCCAGTCTCTTCAGGAGATAGTCCGGTATATAAAGGTACATATTGATCATTTGAAATGATGACCGTAAGTATTGTGACGAAGGCGAATAATCCAATAATAGAACCTATGATCAACGTTTTTTGTTTCGTGGTACGTTCTTTCCAGTATTGTGTGATGTGTGTCTTATATGACGTGATCTTCTCGTTCATTTTATCCCCCGGTCGTCAGTCATTGAAAAAGTTTCATTTCAATGGACAAAAAACATTTTCACTTTTCGAAAGTTATGTACGAAAATAATATTTTTATAGCACAAATTTACACTTGCATCCTCATAATTTCTTGATATGCCTCAACTGCTTTATTTCTTACTTCAACAGCGGTTTGCAATGTAATACTAGCTTTTTCTGCTGTGATCATTACATTATGTAAATTGTCAGATTTACCTGAAACGAGTTTTTCTGTTTCAGCATCCGATTTTAACTGTGCATCATTTACTTGTTGTAACATCTCTTTAAAAGAAGTTGCCATTTCTGATCGTGCTTGGTCAGGCGTGACTGGCTTTATCTGTGTCGTTGTAGGCATAATCTTATTCATTTGTATTGAATTCATCTTCTAAACCACCTCTATCTCCCTATTTCGAGCGCCTTCATATACATACCTTTAGCCGCATTCATTACTGTTACATTCGCTTCATAGGATCGTGTTGAACTCATTAAATCTACCATTTCCTTAAGAGGATCGACATTCGGCAATTTTACATAACCTTGCGCATCTGCATCAGGGTGATCTGGTTGATAGGCCAATTTAAAGGGTTGCTTGTCATCTCTCATTTCAGTTGCCTGAACACCATTGGTTTTTGAATGATTTTGGGCTTTTGAGAGCATCGACTGGAAGCCTTCGGATTTCGGTTGAAATACGACCATTTTCCGTTTGTAGGGCTCCCACTCACCATTCACTAATTTTCCTCTTGTCGTATCAGCATTGGCGATATTTGAAGAGGCAACATCCATTCTTAATCGCTGCGCTGTAAGTGCAGAAGCTGAAATATTGATTGAATTAAACATGCCCATCTACCTTCCTCCTCCTATCACCATTTTCATAGAACTCAATTTCCCATTCATGCGTTGGATAAGAGCTTGATAGTAAAGTTGGTTCTCTGCCATTTTTGCCATTTCCTTATCCGTATCAACGTTATTTCCATTGTGGGAGTATGACGTGTTCGCATTAGTCTTAACGTTAAAAGGGCGATTAACTGTAGTTTCAGATGAGAATGGGATGTGCTGAGCGTCCGTACGATATGCTTTCATTGAGGTATTTAATGCATCCTTGAACTGAACAGATTGCGCTTTATAGTTAGGCGTATCTGCATTAGCTATATTATTTGCGATCGTCTTATGATTTAAAGAACGATAGTTTAATGCATGTTCAAGTTTTTGTATTGTACTTGAATTTAGCATATCCATCCTCCTAATAGTAAAATTTCCTTAAAAACCAACAATTTACTTATCTGCTTTCAGATGTATTTTATAGAATATTAACCGTACTGTCTATGTTATTTACGATATTTCGATTTTTTTCGATATAAAGCCCCATTATTTATACAGTACTTTATACTCATAGCATTTTTGTAGTAATCTATTACTATTAATTCCTCGTTATTCAGGCGAATTCCTGCCAATAAATCTGATATTTCGACAAAAAATTCATTTCCTGTCATTCCTGTCATCTTATCAAAATGTGAAAAACAAAAAACAAGGGGCTGTCAGAGAATCAGTTATCACTGATTTCTGGACAGCCCCTTGTTATATTTAGAAAGTTACATTGCTTTAAGTTTAGATAATTCGTGTAAGAACTTGTCGTTTAAGACTTTAATGTAAGTACCTTTCATTCCGAGCGAACGAGATTCAATTACACCAGCGCTCTCTAGTTTACGTAGCGCATTGACAATGACTGAGCGGGTAATTCCAACTCGGTCAGCAATTTTACTTGCAACAAGTAATCCTTCGTTTCCGTCTAACTCTTCAAAGATATGTTCAATTGCTTCAAGTTCACTATAAGATAAAGAACTAATCGCCATTTGAACAACAGCTTTGTTACGAGCCTCTTCTTCTATTTCTTCGGTTTTCTCACGTAAAATCTCTGTACCAACAACAGTAGCTCCATATTCAGCTAAAATCAGATCATCATCTTGGAATGAATCATTTAATCTTGACAAAATTAACGTTCCTAAGCGGTCACCAGCCCCAACAATCGGAACAATCGTCGTTAATCCGCGGTTGAATAGCTCTTTATTTTCAACAGGGAAAGCTGTATAGTCACTGTGGATATCTAGGTTAGACGATGTTTCAGTTATATTGAACAAGTTTTTTGTATAGTCAGTTGGAAATTGACGTTCAACGAGCATCTTTTTCATTCTCTCATTTTCAATTTCTTGATTGAGAGAATAACCTAATAGCTTACCACGGCGACTTACGACGAAAATGTTCGCTTCAATGACATCCCGAAGTGTACCGGCCATTTCTTTAAAGTTAACTGGTTTACCACCAGACTCTTGTAATAAGGCATTAATTTTACGTGTTTTCTCTAATAAATTCATTTTGTAACTCCTCCTATGATTATAAAATGTACTGGCTTAAATCTCGGTCTTTTGCTATGGCTCCTAGCTTTTCATCAACATATTTTTGTGTGATGGTAACCGTTTCGAGTGATATATCAGGCGCTTCAAACGATAGATCTTCTAGTAGCTTTTCCAAAATGGTGTGTAAACGTCTTGCTCCGATATTATCAGTATGTTGATTCACTTCTGTTGCGATAGTAGCAATTCTACGAATAGCATCGTCAGAAAATTCTATGTTTATACCTTCTGTTTTCAAAAGGGCTTCATATTGCTTTGTGAGTGCATTATCAGGCTCTATCAGAATAGAGACGAAATCATCGATTGTCAAACTATTTAACTCCACTCGGATTGGAAATCTCCCTTGTAACTCAGGGATAAGATCAGATGGTTTCGCAGTATGGAAAGCTCCAGCAGCAACAAAAAGCACGTGGTCTGTCTTTACAGGACCATATTTTGTGACAACGGTAGACCCTTCTACAATCGGTAGTATATCCCTTTGAACGCCTTCACGAGACACATCTGCTGATTGATTACCCTTTCCTGCGATTTTATCAATCTCATCTATAAAAATCATACCCGTTTGTTCTGCTCTTATAACTGCTTCTTGACTAACTTCATCCATATCTATTAATTTTTGAGCTTCCTCATGGGTCAAGACTTTTCTCGCTTCCCTTACGGTAAGTTTTCTTTTCTTCTTTTTCTTCGGCATTAAGTTGCCTAGCATATCTTGCATATTCATACCCATTTGTTCTAAACCTGAACCTTGAAACATATCCATCATATTCTGATTTTGTTCTTCAACCTCAACCGTGATATATCGGTCTTCAAGCTCACCTAATGCAAGCTGATGAGCAATTTGTTTCCTACGTGTTGCAATTTGATCTTTTTCGACATCTGCTTCTGTTGACGTGTTCGTCTGTTGTTGATTTCCAAACAACATCTCAAGTGGATTTTTGTATGCATTTTGGTCAGGCTTCTTGGATGGGACGAGTAACTCAACTATGCGCTTATTCGCATTTTCTTCTGCTCTCTCTTTAACACCGACCATTTTTTCTTCTTTTACGATCCGAATTGATGTTTCAACTAAATCACGTACCATTGATTCAACATCACGACCTACATAACCAACCTCAGTAAATTTAGTTGCTTCCACCTTAATAAAAGGTGCTCCTACAACTTTAGCCAACCTTCTAGCTATTTCAGTTTTCCCTACGCCTGTTGGACCAATCATTAAGATATTCTTCGGAACGACTTCTTCTCTTATCGATTCATCAATTAGATTTCTACGATATCGGTTTCTTAAGGCGATCGCGACAGCTTTCTTCGCACTGTGTTGTCCGACAATGAACTGATCTAATCGTTCGACAATTTGTCTAGGTGTATAATTCATGTTCATCATGCCAAACTCCCCCGTTTCAAGTTAATTGTTCAACAATGATTTGATCATTCGTATATACACAAATATCAGCAGCAATTTCTAAAGCGCTCTTGGCGATGTCTTTAGCCGTTAAGTGCTCTCCGTGCTTTTTCAAAGCTCTTCCAGCAGCAAGTGCATAATTTCCCCCTGAACCAATCGAAAGAATGCCATCGTCTGGTTCAATTACTTCACCTGTACCAGATACAAGTAACATCGTCTCTTGGTTCATTACAATTAACATCGCTTCAAGCCTTCTGAGGATTTTATCTCCTCGCCATTCTTTCGCAAGTTCAACAGCAGAACGTTGAAGATTACCATTGTACTCTTCCAATTTCGCTTCAAATTTCTCAAACAATGTAAATGCATCTGCAACAGAACCTGCAAATCCTGCTAGTACTTTTCCATCATAAAGTTTACGGACTTTTCGTGCAGTATGTTTCATGACCACCGCATTGCCGAAGGTCACTTGGCCGTCTCCCGCCATTGCGAATCCCCCGTTATGCTGCACTGCAAATATTGTAGTAGCGTGAAATGTATTCATATCACTAACAACCTCCTCACATTGTCTTTCTATTGCTAGGCTCTTGGATGATAAGATCGGTAAAGCTGTTGCAACCGGTCTTTTGTAACATGTGTATAAACCTGCGTTGAAGATAATTGCGCATGGCCTAACAGCTCTTGGACAGCCCTTAAGTCAGCTCCTTCATTTAATAAATGAGTCGCGAATGTGTGACGCATCATATGAGGTGTTATTTTCATTGTTAAAGAGGTTGACTTGATGATCTTTTGCAATACTTTACGAACCCCTCTTGTCGTGAGTGGGTCTCCTTTATAATTCACAAATAGCTTATTGTGTGTTTGGGATTTCATTAAGGCTTGCCTTCCATCTTTCAAGTAACGGTCTAATGCCTCCAAAGCATATACACCTATTGGTACATAACGTTCCTTCCTACCTTTACCACGGACCAAAATGGTTTCAATTGTCGTATCTATATCTTGAACGTTTAAATCACAACATTCACTGACACGGATACCTGTACCGTATAAAAACTCAAGTAAGGTTTGGTTTCTCTGGCCGAGAGGTGTATGAAGGTCTGAAACCTTAAACAACTCCTCAACTTCTTCCTGATAAAAGAATTTGGGGAGTCGCTCTGTTTTTCTCGGTAAAGAAGTCATTTGAAATGGGTTCTGAGGCACCAAATCTTCTCTAAGTAAAAATCGATAGAGGCTTCTTAATGATGAGATCTTTCTTGCCACAGAATTCCTTGCAAATTTCTTTTCATGGAGAATGGTTAAATAATGACGTACGTGAACATAAGAAACAGCAGCAAATTGGTCCAAGCCTTGCTGCTTCATGAATACGACAAAATCTCCGATGTCTTTTTGGTAATTAATGACGGTATGTGAAGAACTGTTTTTCTCAATTTGTAAATATTCGATAAACAGTCGAATCTCATCTTCCATATTCCAATCAACTTCCTATTTTTCTGAATAGTATTACAATTAGCATAAAGACCCCTACATAGTATCACAACATAGAGGCCTTGACAATATATATTCACATCTTTGTTAAAAAATTCTGAATTGTTTCCAATGCTCTGGAAGCAATCTTTTCATTTCGTTCTTTCTTATTTTTAATCCTCTTCTCTAACGGAGGGAATAGACCGAAATTAGAATTAATCGGTTGAAAGTTCTTCGGATTTGCTGTTGTAATATATTCAGCCATGCTCCCCAATGCTGTTTCCGATGGGAATACAACTGGCTCTTCATCACTCATAAATCGTGCTGCGTTTAGACCAGCAATCAGCCCTGATGCTGCACTTTCTACATACCCTTCGACACCAGTCATTTGTCCAGCAAAGAACAAATCGTCTCTGTCTTTATATTGATATGTCGGCTTTAACAGATTAGGAGAATTAATAAATGTATTTCTGTGCATAACACCATAACGAACAATATCAGCATTTTCAAGCCCTGGAATTAAGCGGATCACATCTTTTTGAGGTCCCCACTTCATATGCGTTTGAAAACCAACAATATTATAAAGCGTTCCAGATTTATTATCTTGGCGTAGCTGTACAACAGCAAATGGTGTTTTTCCAGTCTTAGGATCTTCTAATCCTACTGGCTTCATCGGTCCGAATAATAATGTCTTTCTACCTCGTGATGCCATGACTTCGACTGGCATACATCCTTCGAAGAAGACCTCTTTCTCAAATTCTTTCAGCGGTACAGTTTCTGCACTGATGAGCGCTTCATAGAAACGATCGAATTCTTCTTCAGTCATCGGACAATTCAAATACGCTGCCTCGCCTTTATCATAACGAGACTTCAAGTATACTTTGTCACGATCGATGCTGTCCACTTCAATGATTGGTGCTGCCGCATCGTAAAAGTATAGATACTCCTCACCCGTCAATGCTTTCAATGAATTAGATAGGTCTTTAGAGGTTAGAGGGCCCGTCGCAATAATCGTAGGACTATTTGGTATTTCAGTTATTTCTTCATCGTGCACAGTGACATTCGGATGACCTTTCACTCTTTCAGTGACCCTTGCTGCAAATTCATGTCGATCAACAGCAAGTGCACCACCGGCCGGGACCGAACATTCATCTGCACTTTGTATAATAACTGAGTCTAATTGTCTCATTTCTTCTTTAAGGACACCTACTGCATTTGTAAGTGCATTGGATCTCAATGAGTTACTACAAACCAATTCAGCAAACTTATCTGTATGATGAGCTGGGGTTTGTTTCTTCGGTCTCATTTCATATAGATGAACATGTATTCCTCTTTTGGCTAATTGCCAAGCTGCTTCGCTGCCAGCCAATCCAGCACCGACAACATTTACTTCTTTAACTGTCAATTTCAATCACCCTAATTTTGTTTCTCTTTATAGTCACAATTTGTACATTGAATTGTCGTACTCTTCTTCGCTTTCTTCTCGACAAGTAAGCTGTCACATTTCGGACAAGGTCTATTGATCGGTTTATCCCATGATACAAAATCACATGTAGGATATCGATCGCACCCATAGAATATGCGTTTCTTCTTGCTCTTACGCTCGACGATGTTCCCTTCTTTACACGTCGGACACTTCACACCTATGTCTTTGACAATCGGTTTTGTATTCCTACAATCAGGAAAATTAGAACAAGCCATGAATTTTCCATATCGACCCATTTTGTAAACCATTTCACTGCCACATTTTTCACAATCTTCCCCAGCAGGTTCATCTTGAATCTCAACTTCTTTCATTTCTTCTTCTGCAATTTTTAATTTCTTTTCAAATTCTTTATAGAAGGCTTCTATAACTCTCTTCCATTCTTCTGTACCTTCTTCGACATGGTCAAGACTCGTTTCCATTTCTGCTGTAAATTCAACATTAATGACTTCTGGGAAAAATTCAAGAATAAGGTCTAAAACAATTTCTCCTAATTCAGTTGGAACAAATTTCCGTGCATCAAGCGCCACATAACCTCGTCGTTGAATGGTGTCTAGAGTCGGCGCATAGGTGGATGGTCGACCTATACCTAGTTCTTCCATAGTTTTGACCAATCGTGCTTCTGAATATCTTGGTGGTGGCTGTGTAAAGTGTTGGCTAGGTTCTATTTCTTTCGATTTAACTTTATCTCCTTCCCTAAGGTCAGGAAGGATTTTGTCTTCATCTTTTTTGTTATCATCATTTCCTTCAACATACACTTTCATAAATCCCGGGAACTTAACTTTTGAGCCGTTCGCTCTGAACATCACACCGTTATTTTCCAGATTTACAGCCATAGTATCCATAATCGCTGGAGCCATTTGACTTGCTACAAATCGTTCCCAAATTAGCTTATATAATCGGTGCTGATCGCGACTCAAGAATTGCTTTACAACTTTTGGATCTCTTAATGTTGACGTCGGTCTAACAGCTTCGTGAGCATCCTGCGTATTGCCGGACTTTTTACTAGTCGTGCGATTTGCAGAAAATTTAGATCCATAAGTATCTTGAATATACTGTTTTGCCTCGTCTTTTGCAACGTCAGACACACGAGTAGAGTCAGTTCTCATATATGTAATCAAACCGACCGTTCCTTGTTTTCCAATAGCAATCCCTTCATATAACTGTTGAGCGATCATCATCGTTTTCTTTGCTCGGAAGTTCAACTTCCTTGCTGCTTCCTGTTGGAGGGATGAAGTTGTAAAAGGAGCTGCGGGATTTCGTTTTCGTTCTTTTTTCTGAACCGATTTCACATCGAAATCCTTGCCTTTAATATGTTTTAAGACACCTTTCACATCTTCTTCTGTAGAAAGGTCTACTTTCTTACCATTTAGTTCGAAGAAGGAAGCATCAAATTCCTCACTACCCTTATCAAATATCCCTTTAATTTTCCAGTATTCTTCTGGCTTGAAGTTTTGAATTTCCTTTTCTCTGTCAACAATCATACGAAGGGCAACGGTTTGAACGCGGCCTGCACTTAAACCTTTTTTAACTTTCTTCCATAATAACGGACTTATGTTATACCCTACCAGTCTATCCAACACACGTCTCGCTTGTTGGGCATCAACAAGATTCATATTAATAGCTCTTGGCTTTTTAAATGAATCTTTGATTGCTTGCTTTGTAATTTCATTAAATACAACTCGACAATTCGAATGGTCTTTCATGTCTAAACTATGAGCGAGATGCCAAGCAATCGCTTCCCCTTCGCGATCCGGGTCAGCTGCTAGATAGATTTTCTTTACTTTCTTTGCGGCCGTTTTCAATTCTTTGAGAACTGGTCCTTTACCGCGAATCGTAATATAACGAGGTTCAAAATCCGCCTCTACATCAACACCCATTTGGCTTTTAGGTAAGTCTCGTACATGTCCCATTGAAGCTTTGACGATATATTTTTTCCCTAAGTATTTTTCAATCGTTTTTGCTTTAGCGGGAGATTCTACTATTACTAAATAATCTGCCATATTTTTTATGTCTCCCCCTTTTCTCTTATTTTAAAATCTTCCCTATTATTGTATAAACAGAGTTGGTTTGTCAAACGTAAGTCGTAACCTGATCTAGTTCATCTAAAATATCTTGTGCACAGGTTGTCAGCTTCGCCCCTTGTTGTATCAAGCGATTGGTGCCAGCAGACCTTGGCTCTATTATCGATCCTGGTACTGCGAAAACTTCTCTGCCTTGGTTTAAAGCTTGATCACCTGTAATGAGCGATCCACTTCTTTCCCGAGCCTCTATTATCAATGTTCCCCTAGAAAGACCACTTATAATCCGATTGCGTGCAGGAAATTGCCATTTAGCAGGTTTCCAGTCAGGTGGATATTCGGAAATAATGAGATGATGAGAGGCTAACGCATTAGCAATTTCAATATGCTCTTTAGGATAAATATGATGAAATCCACTTCCTAACACCGCAATCGTCTTCCCTGATAGTAGAACAGCTTGTTGATGTGATAATATATCGATTCCGTATGCTAAACCACTGACGATGGTCCAGCCGTTATTGATTAAAGGATTGATGATCTTCTTCAAGCTTTCTTGTCCATTTTTCGATGGGTATCTCGTACCTACTACACTGAGTAATGATTGATGATTCAATAATTGAACATCGCCTTTTGCATAAAACACCATTGGTGGATCATAAATTTCTTTCAATAGAGAAGGGTAAACGTTGTTCAAAATGGATATGACTTGAATGCCTTCTTCTTCATATGATTCTAGCTGTTTCAAAAATTTTTCTTGATTCCTACCGTTTAAGATCTTTTCCGCAACACTTGAATTGATATGAATTTTCTTCATTAATTGCATTGGGCTAAGTTTAAAAATCATCTCTAAAGAAGGATCTTCGTCCAATAATTGATATAACAGTTTTTTGCCAATACCTTTGTGATTAGATAAATACATGAACCGTACTTCACGATTTTCTAACAATCCATTCTCCTTTTTCAATAAACTAGCATGTTAAGGTTTATGTACGCTGTTAAGACAAAGGTGACAAATACACCTTCACCTTTCGTTCGATATGTATGTCCTTAAATCCTTTTTTTGTTACACAGATTTGTTTAAATAAACAAATGAAAGGAAATGGGACTGACCCTAAGAGTCAGCCCCAATTTCATATTTTGAAGATGTATTATTTAACAGTCATACAACTTTCAAGTAGTCCTTTTTCTTTCAAAACTGAAATAAGTGTTTCACCCATAACAGATGGCGTTTCAGCCACTTTAATGCCACAAGCGTTCATCGTCTTGATTTTCTCTTCAGCTGTACCTTTACCACCAGAAATGATAGCACCTGCATGTCCCATTCGTTTTCCTGGAGGTGCAGTTTGACCACCGATAAAGCCTACAACAGGCTTGGTCATGTTTGCTTTCACCCATTCCGCAGCTTCTTCCTCAGCAGTACCGCCAATTTCACCGATCATGATAACTGCATATGTGTCATCATCTTCATTAAAGGCTTTTAGAGAGTCGATGAAGTCTGTTCCATTGACTGGATCTCCACCAATACCAACTGCTGTGGATTGTCCAATGCCTGCCTCAGAAAGCTGATGAACAGCTTCATATGTTAATGTACCAGAACGTGAAACAACCCCGACATGTCCTTTTGTATGGATGTATCCAGGCATGATTCCAATCTTGCACTCATCTGGCGTAATAACACCTGGGCAGTTCGGCCCAACCAAGCGTGTTTTCTTACCTTCCATATAACGCTTAACTTTAACCATATCCAACACAGGGATATGTTCAGTAATACAGATTGCCAAATCTAGCTCCGCATCTACAGCTTCCAAAATCGCATCTGCTGCAAATGGTGCTGGTACATAGATTACAGAAGCATTTGCACCTGTTTCTTTAACTGCATCTTCAACAGTATTGAAAACAGGTACTCCTTCTACCTCAGTTCCACCTTTACCAGGTGTTACTCCACCTACGATTTTAGTACCGTACTCAAGCATTTGTTTTGTATGAAAAAGGGCTGTAGAACCAGTAATCCCTTGAACGATAACTTTCGTATCTTTATTAATAAAAACGCTCATCGAGTTTTCCCCACCTTTCTACTTCACTAGTGAAACGATTTTTTCTGCACCGTCAGCCATTGACTCAGCTGCGGTAATATTCAATCCGGACTCGCTCAACAATTTCTTCCCAAGGTCAACGTTCGTTCCTTCCAAACGGACAACTAGTGGAAGCTCGAGACCAACTTGTTTTGTTGCTTCGATAACACCTTCAGCGATGACATCACATTTCATGATTCCACCGAAAATGTTGACAAAGATTCCTTTAACATTCTTATCAGAAAGAATGATTTTGAATGCTTCAGTTACCTTTTCAGCAGTTGCACCGCCCCCAACGTCAAGGAAGTTCGCGGGATCTCCGCCGTAATGCTTGATGATATCCATTGTGGACATAGCAAGACCTGCACCGTTAACCATACAACCGATATTTCCATCTAGAGAGATATAGCTAAGGTCATATTTAGAAGCTTCAATCTCTTTCGAATCTTCTTCATCTAAATCACGGAACTCGACAATATCTTTATGACGGAACAACGCATTTGGATCGAAGTTCAATTTCGCATCTAGTGCCATGACGTTGCCATCTCCAGTTGTAACGAGAGGATTGATTTCAGCAATTGAACAATCCTTTTCAACAAATGCAGTGTATAAGCCCATCATGAACTTAACAGTTTTGTTGACAAGTTCTTTAGGCATATTAATGTTAAAAGCAAGACGACGAGCCTGATATGCACTAAGGCCGACAACAGGATCGATCACTTCTTTAAAGATTTTTTCTGGTGTCTTTTCTGCTACTTCTTCAATTTCTGTTCCGCCTTCTTCTGAAGCCATCATGACGACACGTGAAGTAGCACGGTCCATTACTAGACCAACATAATATTCTTGCTTGATGTCACAGCCTTCCTCGATAAGTAAGCGCTTTACTTCCTTACCTTCAGGACCTGTTTGATGGGTAACTAGAGTTTTGCCTAAAATCTCTTCAGCATATGTACGCACTTCATCAAGATTTTTAGCAACTTTTACACCGCCGGCTTTCCCTCGTCCGCCTGCGTGAATTTGAGCTTTAACTACATTGATTTCAGTACCGAGTTCTTTTGCTGCATCTACCGCTTCTTTGGGCGTATATGCAACCTTTCCATTTGGAACTGATACCCCGTACTTTCTCAAGAGTTCTTTTCCTTGATACTCGTGGATATTCATTCTCCATCCTCCTATCATGTGTCTAATCTATGCAACACCGTTATTATTGTATAAATAAACCGCTCTTATGTCTACCGTTGTGTTGTAAATCCTCAGAAAAACAAGAATTCTCCCGACATTCTCATCAATTATGACACAAATGTTGGAATAATACTGATAATTATGGAATTGTAAAAAGGCTGACGATTAAATCCAGGTCAGCCCTTTCAAAATTAACAATCTTTCTCTTTTTGGTTTTCGTCTACTATTTTTTTTGTAATGGATTCCCGCTCTGCTGCCGGGCGATATATCCCGAACTCTTCAGCAAACTCCTCACGAAAACCTTTTACAGCTTGATCACAGCCTTGGACGTCTAATGCATTCCTTTTCATTTACGTTTCACCTCACTATTTTTCAATAGTATGTGGAAAACTCCTTTACCTTATGTTCATTTTGGCTTTAAGGATTTATCTAATTGGTAGATGAACGCAAATACTTCTGCAACCGCTTGATATAGGTTGGGTGGGATCTCCTTGTTAATCTCCAATTGAGACAATAAATGAACAAGTGAGGCGTCCTCTTGTACTGGAATACCATGATCCATCGCTCGCTTTAATATTTCCTCAGCTGTATCTCCTTTTCCTTTTGCTATTACTTTTGGTGCGGTAGAGCCATTTTGTTCATATTTTAGTGCAACGGCTGACTTTCTATATTCTTGACTCATATGGTAAAGTCCACTCCTTGCCTCGTCTGATCAATAGACTTATGTCGAAACAAAGCATCCCCTTGGTTTTCAGTAAGTTCAACTTTCACACTCGATAATTGATATCCGATTTCTCCGAGGCGATCACTCAGTATGTCTTTAAATGCTGGAATTAATTGATTAGCTAGATCATGATCATTCACAATCTTGATTGATACGATACGATTTTGAACATTCATATCGATCACTGTTTCTTTCATATTCTGTAGATCGAGGTAAAATAAAATACGACTGAAATCTTCATCTATTTTTCCGGATTGGTCTTTTTTCATATCCCACTTCATCAATAGATCACTTTTCCATTCCTTGAAATGAATCGGTATTTGATAGAACAGTGAGGTTAATGAATGATTTTCATTCGAATGAACCAGTTGTTGACCGGTTATACGATGTAAAAGCGTTTCAGCCTTTTCTCGTACCTGTAATGAGACTTCTTCCGATAACAGATTCACTAGACTAGGCTTTAATTGTGTAAATTGATCTCGTACGTTTAGTTGATTATGAATCATATCCCTTTCAAGGGTAAGTCCTAGGCTTTTCATTGTCTCAATTAACTTTAGCTGAGGCTTTGCCACTTCATTATCTGTAAGAGACTGAACCGTCTTTTGTAATGCGTCACTCATCTGACTTAATTTATGTTGAATTTGTAATTCTGCAGTTGCTTTATTCATCGGTAAGTTCAGTGCTTTAAGGAATTGTGCATCCGATTGTATGGTATTAGAGCCTTTATTTACTGCAGGTAGGTTAAGATCGAGTGAACGAAAGATTTCTTTCAACTGACTTTGTGTCGATGGGTCAATGTCTGTTCTATTATGTATGTGTACCAATTGTTTAAGCGTATCAATCCCGCTTGTTTGGTGTGAACTTGTTAAGATCCGACTAATGATTTGCTCGACATTTGAAAACCCCTTATTTGTCTTACTATGACCATGTAACAATTGCTTTAGTGTATTCAATTGAGCATGTAATGGTTGGTCATCTTGAACGTGGTACAAAGCTTTAAATACAGCATCAGTTTGAGGTAAATTTTGATAAACCATTGTCTTAATCGCTTGTATACCTTTACTCACTGAAGACACTTGATTCATCCATTGATCAGCTTTCGCCATCAAATCTTTCGTCATTGGCAGTTGTTCATTGGCTAATGACTGCACTAATTTAGATAGGTTCGGATGCAATTTCCCAATCCCCAAAGACTGTAATGGAGGCTGATGCACTCTATTATTTTCCACTACGGAAAGTAGAGGGAGTGTTCCATGCGAGTTTGGTTTTACTTGAAACCAATATTTCCCCCCTAAGGTTAACCCAGTCAACAATTGTGCATTTACCTTACGCCCAGCTAATTGGATTTTCGCAAAATCATTTGGATAGAGCGCTAATACTTTACCAGAGAATATTTGACCAGGTTTCAGTTCTATCGTTGTATTAAATTTCCCTATTCTACTCATGACTGATTCAACTGGCATTGCTTTCACGATTTCCGCCTCGTTTCAAAATCTACTTATACATAATATCGTCCGTTTTTATCATTTGTTTGGTATTAATTCAGCAACCGGTGCAAATGATTTACGGTGTTCAGGAGTGATCCCGTAATGACTTAATGCTTGCAGATGCTCAGCGGTACCATACCCTACATTATTACCAAACGAGTAGTGAGGGTAAATATCTTCCATTTTCTTCATGTAGCGATCTCTCGTTACTTTGGCGATGATAGAGGCTGCTGCTATCGAAACGCTTTTTGCATCCCCTTTAATAATACTATCTTGTGGCAAGTCCACATCTAAATTCATTGCGTCAATTAACAAATAATCAGGATCAATAGGCAGATCTTCAATCGCTTTCTTCATCGCTAATTTACTAGCCTGATAAATGTTGATTTGATCAATCTCTTCAGCAGAAACGATCCCTACACCTATTGCAATCGACTGCTCAATAATTTCTTCGTACAATTGCTCTCTAACTCGCTCTGATAATTTCTTAGAGTCATTCAACCCGATGATCTTCGTATCCTTATTAAGGATCACAGCACTAGCTACTACCGGTCCTGCTAATGGTCCCCTTCCTACTTCATCAACTCCTGCAATCCTACGGTATCCTTCTTTCTCAAGTTTCTCCTCGAACTGAGACATTTCTATGTACATCTTCAAGCGGCTCTGTTCTTTACTTTTTCGCTTACAATACTGATTCCAGAGCTTTTGCACGCCTTTTCGGCTATCACTCTCTATTTGTTCAATCATTTGTGAAGGAAGATCTCCTTCGTATGTATTTAGAAGCTTTTTGATCTCATCAATTGATTGATCTTTCATCGTTATCCCCTTTACAAAAGTGACCTTGTCAAATGATTCAACAAGGTCACTAAATTGTTATTTAAATGTTTTATATAATCTTTCAGAACCCATATAAATTAGAAATCAGAGGGTCTTTCAAATGACAACGCCCCTAGTTTTTCGGAACGAATGTCTCGAAGGATAATTTCAGCAGCTTTATCATAATCAATTTCCCCGCCTTTTAGTAGGCAACCGCGTTTCCTTCCGATTTCTTCAAAAACTTCAATAGGTGGAGCAGTCAAATCTTCAAGCTTGTATCTCTCTCTTAATTGATCCCCATAAACTTCTTTTAAATATTGTACTGCAAAGAAAGCAACATCTCCAAAATCAAGAATTTCATCCTTTATAGCACCCGTTACGGCTAATCTAAAGCCCGTTGTTTGATCTTCGAATTTCGGCCATAAAATTCCAGGTGTATCTAGGAGCTCTAACTCTTTGCCAACTTTGATCCACTGCTGACGTTGTGTGATACCAGGTCGGTCGCCTGTTTTAGCCATTTTCTTATTTGCTAGTCTATTAATAAGTGTCGATTTCCCGACATTTGGAATTCCGAGAATCAATGCACGAACAGCCCTTGGCTTGACCCCTTTTTCAATCATTTTATTTATTTTGTCTTTCATTAGATCCTTTGCTATTTCAGGTATACGATTTAACCCTTGTCCTGATTTTGAATTTACAGTTACAGTACGCACGTTTCGTTCTTCAAAGTATGCTTCCCACTGTTTTGTAATAGCAGGATCAGCCATATCTGCTTTATTCAATAGAATTAACCTCGGTTTATTCCCAACGATATCATCAATCATCGGATTCCTTGAAGACAATGGGATTCTTGCATCTACAAGTTCAAATACAACATCAATCATCTTCAATCTTTCAGTGATTTCTCTTCTTGCTTTTGCCATATGACCTGGAAACCATTGAATTTGCTTCATACTTTTCACCTACTCTAATACATTAAAGTGCGCAACGGGCCAGAAAACCACGTTCGCTTTGCCTATTATTGCATCCATTTGTACAGCACCGATGTTTCGGCTATCTTTACTATGTTGTCTATTGTCCCCCATAACGAAAATATGTCCTTTTGGAACAGTTTGTGTACCGATTTGTTCGCTCAATTGAAAATCATAAGTAAGGTTACCGTTTTGATTAGATTCCTTGTAAGCCTTTAAATAAGGTTCGGGGACCTTTTTTCCGTTCACATATAAAGTGTCATCTTTATACTCAATTTCATCCCCTGGCAGACCGATGATCCTTTTTATGTAGTCTTTCCCTTCAGGTGCATTAAATACGACGATATCGAAGCGCTTCGGCTCCCCAATATCATAGCTGACCTTATTAACGATCATCCGATCACCGTTTTGTAGGGTTGGCATCATAGATTCACCATCTACTACGATCGGAGCAAATAAAAAGTATCGAATGCCGGCTGCAATCAGTAGCGCAATAACTAACGCTTTCATCCATTCCCAGGATTCACTTTTTCCCTTTGCCATTTCTCCACCTCGTTTTACTCATTGCAAAATCTTTCATTTTCCTATAATTATTATCATTATAACTTTCTAATCCATTCATTTGTATATGTATTTGAAAACGATATCTTAATGTATGAAAAAAGGAGCTTGTTTCCAAGCTCCTTCTTGTGTTTAATTCTCTTATCTGCGAATCTCTTTGATTCGTGCAGCTTTTCCACGTAGTGCACGTAGATAGTAAAGCTTAGCACGACGTACTTTACCGTGACGTACTACTTCAATCTTAGCGACTTTTGGAGAGTGTACTGGGAAAGCACGTTCAACTCCAACTCCGTAAGAAATTTTACGTACAGTAAATGTTTCACTGATGCCAGATCCACGGCGTTTAATGACAACACCTTCGAATACCTGGATACGCTCACGAGTTCCTTCGACAACCTTTACGTCGATACGTACTGTGTCTCCAGCACGGAACTCAGGTAAATCAGTTTTCAACTGCTCTTTAGTAATATCATTAAGTAGTTGTTGCATCGGGTATTCCTCCTTCCTTACAAATGTTCTTGTTTATGCCTTTTTACCATCATAACAGCGGAACATCGTAATCAAGTGGCACAAGCCACAAAGATTATCATAGCATATCGTCCTAAAAGAGGCAATATTTCTATGAAGATTTCTTTAGATTATTTATCATTTTCCAGAGCTGTCTTTCAAATACTGCTGCTCTTCTTCTGACAAGGATTCAAAGTCAATTAAATCAGGTCTACGCTCATATGTTCGTTTCAAAGATTGTAAATAACGCCAACGCTCTATTTTCTCATGATGTCCAGATAATAGAATATCAGGCACTTGCATACCTCGGAAATCAGCTGGCCTCGTATAATGTGGATGCTCAAGCATACCAGATGAATGTGAGTCCTTTAACGCAGATTCTTGGTTTCCTAAAACTTCTGGCAGTAATCGAGTCACGCCATCAATCACAACCATGGAAGCGAGCTCGCCTCCAGTTAGTACATAGTCACCTATTGAGATTTCATCTGTAACGAGATACTCTCTAATACGTTCGTCATATCCTTCATAATGACCACAAACAAAAATTAAATGATCCTCTTCAGCAAGCTCTTCTAATTTCCTTTGCGTTAAGCGTTCTCCTTGCGGGCACATGAGTATGATTCGAGGGTTAGTTGTCTCAGCTTCTTCTGTTAAAGCTTCCACAGCGTCAAACAACGGCTGTGCTGCAAGAACCATACCCGCTCCACCGCCATAAGGATAATCATCCACTTTGTAATGCTTATTAGCTGCATAGTTTCGAAAATCCGTAACTCCATATTCAACTGCGCCTTTATCCTGTGCTTTTTTTAATATCGAACTATTAAGCACACCATCAAACATTTGGGGAAAAAGGGTTAAAATATCTATCTTCATTCCAAAAGACCTTCTATTGGTGTAATTGTGATTTTCTGATTGTCAATATCAACGTCTTTTACGACAGAGTCTATATACGGAATAAGAATCTCCTTCTTCGTTTCCTTAGACTGGATCACCCATACATCATTTGCACCAGGTGATAAAATCTCCTTAACAGAACCGAGGAGAACATCCTGATCCGTAAATACTTCACAACCAATAATTTCATAATAATAAAACTCGCCTTCCGGCAAATCTTCAAGCTTATCTTTCTGCACTTTTAACAAACCGTCTCGAAATGATTCAACATCGTTAATATTAGGATAACCCTCAAATGAAACTAAGTCGAATTGTTTATGTTTACGATGGGTCCGCACAGTCAAAGAAACCGGATCCTTTTGATTTGGGAGAAACAAAAAAAGCTCGGAGCCTACTTGATATCGCTCATCCGGAAAATCTGAACGCGTAATAACCCTGACCTCTCCCTTTATACCGTGCGTATTCACAATTTTACCAACGTTCAACCATTCACTCATTCGTCTTCCCCCATTTAAAGTTTGTAATGATACTATCTTGATGAAAATAAGAATAACCTATACATCTAAGCATAAGATCCAATCAGCACCCCAAAACTACTTGAACAACTGACATTAAAGAATTAGGACCGATGATTGAAAATATCGAGAAACGATCTTCGACTAAGTGCAGTCACGTCCTGTGCGTCGGAAATCCGTAGTTCATTATTAGTCAAAGATGAAAGAAAAGGCGGGGTTGCCCCCACCTCTCTACACAATCTCTAAATTAATCTTCTTACTTTCGTTTGTTCCTGCTGCGTTAATGACTGTACGTATTGCCTTGGCAATTCGTCCTTGTTTTCCGATTACCTTACCCATGTCTTCGCTATGAACACTGAGTTGATAGGTAATGGCGTGATCAGTCTTAACCTCTTCTATGCGTACTTCTTCTGGGTGATCGACAAGAGCCTTAACGATGGTTTCGATTAACTCTTCCATTATCGTCACACCTTACTTATTTTTGGTTTTTTGCGTTGTGAAGCTTTTCCATAAGACCAGCGTTTGAGAAAAGAGTACGAACTGTGTCAGATGGCTTTGCACCTTTTAGCATCCACTCAAGTGCTTTTTCTTCGTCAATCTTAACGTCGATTGGTTGAGAAATTGGGTTGTAGTATCCAATTTCCTCGATGAAACGTCCATCACGAGGTGAACGAGAATCTGCTACTACCAAACGATAAAATGGAGATTTTTTTGCTCCCATGCGCTTTAAACGAATTTTTACTGCCATATCTATAATTCCTCCTAATATTTTTAATTATGGTTATTTTCTCGGTATGAAATACCGGGCCATACTTTTAGTTACATGAATGGGAATTTCATGCCACCCATTCCGCCTTTTTTCTTGCCTTTTTGCATATTGGACATTTGTTTCATCATTTTCTTCATGTCCTCAAATTGCTTCAATAGTCGATTGACTTCTTGAACGGAACGACCGCTTCCTTTTGCGATACGTTTCTTTCGACTTGCGTTAATCGTTTCTGGTTGAAGCTTCTCACCTTTTGTCATGGACTTGATAATCGCTTCAACATGATTTAGCTGTTTGTCATCTACCTTAAGATTTTTCAGTTGTTTCATCTGTCCAGCACCGGGTAACATCCCTAGTATTTCATCGAGTGGTCCCATACTGCGGACTTGAGTCAACTGCTCAAGGAAGTCTTCAAAGGTAAAGCTCATTGTACGCATTTTCTCTTCAAGCTCTTTTGCTTTCTTTTCATCAACATTTGTTTGAGCTTTTTCAATAAGGGATAATACATCCCCCATTCCGAGAATTCGAGAGGCCATCCGTTCAGGATGGAATGGCTCGAGTGCATCCAGCTTTTCACCCATACCGATAAATTTCACCGGGGTATTGGTTACAGATTTAATGGAAAGTGCAGCACCACCGCGTGTGTCTCCATCCAGCTTAGTTAAAACGACTCCTGAAAGTCCTAATTGGTCATGAAAACTTTGTGCGACATTCACTGCATCTTGTCCAGTCATTGCATCGACTACAAGAAGAATTTCATCTGGATTCGTTATTTCTTTAATTTGAGCTAATTCATCCATTAATCCCTCATCAATATGCAATCGTCCGGCAGTATCGATAATGACATAATCATGGTGCTCTTCTTTCGCCTTCTCAATACCACGCTTCGCAATTTCAACCGGACTTGTATCTGTACCAAGATCGAAAACAGGCATTCCAAGCTGTTTACCAAGGGTTTGTAGCTGATTAATCGCTGCAGGTCGATAAACATCGGCGGCCACAAGCAAAGGCATTCGATTGTGCTTTTTCCGAAGGTGATTGGCAAGCTTTCCTGTAGAGGTTGTCTTACCTGCACCCTGTAATCCTACCATCATAATGACGGTCGGTGGCTTGTTTGCCACTGCAATCTTGCTTTGTTCTCCACCCATTAAAGCAGTCAACTCTTCATTGACGACTTTGACAACTTGTTGACCAGGTGTCAAACTTTCAAGCACTTCTTGACCAATCGCTCGTTCCTTAACCTTGGCAATGAATTGCTTTACAACTTTAAAGTTAACGTCAGCTTCTAATAACGCTAGTCGAACCTCTCGCATCATGACTTTTACATCCGCTTCAGTAACCTTACCTTTTCCGCGGACTTTTTGAAGTGTCTGTTGAAGTCGGTCGGCTAAACCTTCAAATGCCATAAAGTGCCGCCTCCTAATCCAAATCCTCGATACTTTCAATCGTATCAAGCAATTTTTTCTGATCCTTCTCTTCAGCAACCTGTTGACGTAACTTCTTCATTAGTTGCTCGCGTCTTTGATATTTATCGAGAAGTTCAAGCTTTTCCTCGTATTCTTCGAGCATTAACTCTGTTCGTTTAATGTTGTCGTATATCGCTTGACGGCTTACATTATACTGCTCAGCGATTTCTCCAAGGGACAAATCATCGAGGAAATAAAGCGCCATGTAATTTCGCTGTTTTGGAGTTAAAAGCGCATGATAGAAATCAAACAATAAGTTGACGCGTGTTGTTTTTTCTAGCACTCTTTCCACCCCTTGTTAAGCGAAATCCCTTTACGAATAATCATACTACACCCCATAGAAACCTTTGTCAAGTTTTTTTCTTAACATCAGTTTTCGACCTTATTTGTTGTTATGTTCTTCTTCTAATAGAAGGTCTGAAAATAATCCATAAACGAATTGATCCGGGTCAAACTCATACAGATCTTCTACTTTTTCTCCTAACCCTACTAACTTTACAGGTATTTCTAATTCGTGGCGAATCGCTAGTACGATTCCTCCTTTTGCAGTTCCATCCAATTTCGTTAATACTATTCCACTAACCTCTGTAGACTTACTGAACGTTTTTGCCTGGCTCATCGCGTTTTGCCCGGTCGTCGCATCCACTACAAGTAATACTTCATGGGGAGCATTCGGAATTTCTTTACCTATTACGCGCTTGATTTTTTCTAGCTCGTTCATTAGATTGACTTTATTTTGCAAACGGCCAGCCGTATCACATAGCAAGACATCTACTCCTTTAGATTTAGCAGACTTAACAGCATCAAATATGACCGCAGCCGGGTCAGAGCCTTCGCTATGTTTTACGACATCAACCCCAACACGGTCTCCCCATACTTGGAGTTGATCAATAGCCCCTGCTCGGAACGTGTCTCCTGCCGCCATCATGACTGACTTACCTTCTTGTTTCAATTTATGTGCTAACTTTCCGATTGAAGTCGTTTTACCGACACCATTAACACCTACGAAGAGAAATACAGTTAACTCTCCATCTTGCATGTTTAAAGCAGTATCATCATCTTCTTTTTGTAAAAACTCGGCAAGCTTTTCAGATATGACGTACTGGAGTTTTTCAGAATCTTTAATGTTCTGTCTTCGCGCTTCATCCTTAAGCTCATCGATCAAATCCATAACGGTTGCCACGCCTACATCAGCTTCAATTAAGATTTCTTCTAATTCTTCAAAGAAGTCTTCATCCACTTTTCTGTAGTCTTTCACTAATTCATTGACGCGGTTTGAAAATGAATCTCTCGTTTTCGATAATCCGTCTTTAAATTTCTCTGTAACAGACTCACTTTGAGTCGTGAACTTTTCTTTCATTCGTTTGAATAAACTCATATGATCCCCCTCATTTATGTTGACACTAGTTCTTTCGTTTCTTCCATTTTAACTGAGACAAGATTAGAAACGCCTGATTCCTGCATCGTTACACCGTACAATACATCTGCTTCTTCCATCGTTCCTTTTCTGTGCGTAACAACTATGAATTGAGTTTCCTCACTAAACGCCCTTAGGAACCTTGCAAATCGACTAACGTTTGCTTCATCTAACGCCGCTTCAACTTCATCTAAAATACAGAAAGGTACTGGTCGCACTTTCAATATACCGAATAGGAGAGCAATTGCTGTTAATGCTCTCTCTCCACCTGACAATAATGCAAGATGCTGAAGTTTCTTCCCTGGTGGCTGTGCCATTATGTTTACACCAGTATTCAATAAATCATCAGGATCTGTAAGGACAAGGTCGGCTTGTCCACCACCAAACAATTCACTGAATATCGATCTGAAATGCCCTTGAATTTCAAAGAATGACTCTTTAAAGCGTTTCGTCATTTCTTCGTCCATTTCAACGATAACGCCATAAAGTGTTGCTTTCGCTTCATTTAAGTCGTCTCGCTGATCTGTAAGGAAATGATACCGCTCAGACACTCTTTCATATTCATCGATCGCACCGAGATTCACCGTACCTAACTCTTCAATCGCACGTTTAATTAGTTTTACTTTTGTCCGCGCTTCGTCTGGGTCCATTTCGAGTTTATATTTCTCTTTTGCTCGCTCATATGAAAGGTGGTATTCTTCACTCAAATGAGTTAAACGATTCTCTAGTTCGACGTCCAATCTATTCAACCGCAGTTCTTCATGGTGAATGCCATCCGTCATTTGTTTGAATATTCGTTTCGACTCTTTGAGTTCTAGCTCATGCTTTTCAGTCGTTTCTTGTCTTTGAGAACGTTCTTTACGACGGTCACCAATCAACTGAATCGTCGCATCTTTGTCTTTACGGTGTTGTATGATCAAGTCATCTAAGCTTTCTTCATCTGAAGCACTTGTATTAACCGCTTCCTCTAACAACCAAAATTCCTCTTCTGCTTTATTTAACGATTTGTTCGTTTCTTCCAAATCGTTCTTTAATCGCGACACAGTGTTTTTTGAATTCGTGTACTGTTGTTCACATTGCGCTAAATTTACTTTTAGAGATGTAATAGACTCTTTAAGATCATCTTTGGTGGTTTGTACATTTTCCTTCTGATGCGTTAAACGATTGACTTCTTTTTCGAGTTCAATCGCTTGTTTTTCTGATTTGTCCAAGTCCTTTTTCAAGGTGGACACTCGCTTTTTGGTAGTATCACGTTGAGACGTGAAAGCACCCTTTTCTCGGTCGTATAAAGACAAGTGTTCATCAACATTTCGATGTTCTAATTCAATTTCCCTTAATTCACCCTTCATCTCTTGTTCTTTAAGACGAATTTGTTCTCCTTGTTCACGCAATGTTTCCATTTTCAACTTATCTTCACGCAATTGTTCCTTGCCATTCTTAACGGCAATTTCAAGCTTCTCTGTCTGCGTTTCCATTGTTGATAATTTCTCTACAACTGTTTCTAGCTCGCGTTGCCTCGACAATAGAGAGTTATTCTTCTGCTTTTGACTCCCACCGGACATTGAACCACCTGGGTTAACGACATCACCATCTAATGTAACGATTCTGTACCGGTGATTTAATATGCTTGCTAGCTCATTGGCACCTTCTAAATCAATAGCAATCACGACATTACCTAATAAATTTTCTATAATATTACGATGACGTTCTTCGTACCCGACAAGATTTGAAGCCATACCTACGAATGACCGATGACTCTTGATCTTATCTTCTTCATTTTGGGGTAATTTCCTACTTTTGATAACCGACATTGGCAAGAAAGTAGCCCTTCCAAGTCGATTTTGTTTTAAAAATGAAATAGCAGCTCTTGCATCTTCTTCTGTATGAACGACTATATTTTGTGTAGCTGCGCCTAGTGCCGTTTCTATTGCAGTTTCTTGCTCTTTATCTACATTTACAAGCTCAGCGACTGCACCTTCAATCCCATTTAACCGTCTTCCGCGCTCTTTAAGGATGCCTCTAACCCCATGGAAAAATCCACTGTAGTCATCTTGCATCTCTTCAAGCATTTCCTTCTTAGATTTGAACTGCTGGATAAAATGATAAGCTTTATATAATTTCGACTCTTGATCAGATAAACTAGATTCATCCTTTTCAATTTGGTTTTTCAACGTCTTGAAACCATCCATTTTACTTTCAAGCTCTTTTTGAATCTCTGCTAACCTTTGAGTCAACTCTTTCTTTCGTTGACTAATCGTTTCCCGCTCTTTGATATATTGACTATGACGCTCATCTAACTGAGAAGTTTTGTTAGATTGCTGTTCAAGCTGTTCAGTTAAGTACCTTATTTCATTTTTCATCGAAGCTTGTTCGTTTAATCGATCAAAATACTCACTCTTTAAATTTTCAAGTTCTTGCTCAATGTTTTTGTCCATTAAGTCAAGTTGACCTTGTTCTTCCTTGAGCTTTTTTTGTAGAGTTTTCATCTTTGTGTGATGCGTTTCTAATAGTTGCGTCTCTTCAGCCAATGTCTTTTCAATGTCTTGTTTCTTATCTTTTTCTTGCTTAATTTTCATTGTCAGCTGTTCTTTATTTTGATGATAATTCTTTTTCCGTTCACGCAAGACATCTCTTTTGCCCTCATGCTTTTCAAGCTCTTCACTAACATTTAATAATACGTCCTGAAGTTCATCTATTGATTCGTCTAAAGCAGAGAGTTCTTCCCTGATCGTATCTATCGTTTGTTCTTTCGATTGGATTTTGTCATTTAATGCCGTTTCTTTTTCCTTAAGTTGTTCAATTTCTATTGATTTCTCATTCCATCTTATATGTAGGTCTTCAATTTCATATACAATTAAGGCAGACTCTATGACTTCAAGATCACTTTTCTTCTCTAGAAAATCATTTGCGATTGATGCTTGTATCTTTAATGGTTCCACTTGGTCTTCTAGTTCATAGAGGATATCTTCAACTCTATTAAGATTCTCTTCTGTTTCACGTAGCTTTTGTTCTGCTTTCACTTTACGTGTTTTATATTTCAACACACCTGCAGCTTCTTCAAAGATTCTACGCCGATCCTCTGGTTTGCTACTTAAAATTTCTTCCACTTTACCTTGTCCAATAATGGAATAAGCTTCTTTCCCTAACCCTGAGTCCATGAATAAATCTATAATGTCTTTTAATCTACATGGTTGTTTATTAATTAAATATTCACTATCCCCAGATCGATAAACTCTTCTCGTAATACTTATTTCATTATATTCAATCGGGATATGTTGGTCTTCATTATCGAGTGTCAGCGTGACCTCCGCTAAATTAAGTGGCTTCCTGGAATCGCTACCTGCGAAAATAATATCTTCCATTTTCGCCCCTCTTAATGATTTAGCAGATTGTTCACCAAGAACCCAACGTACCGCATCTGAGATGTTACTTTTCCCACTACCGTTAGGTCCGACAACAGCTGTCACACCAGGAACAAACTCTATTCCAATTCGTTCAGCAAATGATTTAAACCCAATGACATCCAAGCGTTTGAGGAACATCTTAAATCCCCCTTCATTTTATTCAATAATTTAGTCATATATATAAATTCGTAAATTACGTTATCAAATCACGAAAACTCAGTAACACCAAGCCTGAATACATACTTAGTTATTTTATCATAAAGATGAACACTGAAGAAGAACCGTGTTCAAATTCCGCAAGTGTGTTTAATTCATGCTACAATGGGAGTTGGAAAATTAATTGTAGAAAGGATGATTCGGTGAATTTAAGTGTGAAGAGCCATGAAAATATGGCATATATGCTAGATCAAATCAAAAAACAATTGCAAGTTGTCAACACAGGGGTAATGCGGTCTGATGACTTTAATCTTGAACAATATGAGGACTTGAAGGATTTGTATGATTTTGTGATGAAAAAGAGTCACTTCAGCGTTAACGAAACAGAAGGAATTATTGAGGAGTTAAGCGAATTACGCAAAAGTAAATAATTGAAAAGGGTTGTCGTCTTCAGTAGTATCGAAGTCGGCAACCCTTTACTTTGTCTTATTTTGAATTCAGGTGCTTTAGTGCTTCTCTAGCAGCCTGTTGTTCAGCTTCTTTCTTGGAACGTCCATGACCAACGCCAAGACGATCATCTCTCAGGTACACTTCCGAAGTAAATTCCCTGTTATGAGCGGGGCCTGTCTCTTGGACAATGCGGTAATCAAGCGTACCATGATTCTCACGCTGTATAAATTCTTGTAGTTGGCTTTTGAAATCCATCACATGGGAAAAAGCACCTTCATTAATTTTAGGATACACGTACTTGGTTAAGAAACGCTCTACAACTTCTAGCCCTTGATCAAGGTAAAGCGCTCCGATAAAGGCTTCAAACACATCCGCTAAAAGCGCTGGTCTTGTTCGTCCACCTGTGTTCTCTTCACCTTTCCCTAATAGGACAAGTTCACCAAAATCCAAATGGTGGGCAAAAATAACAAGTGATGGTTCACACACAATAGCAGCACGTAACTTCGTTAATTCACCTTCGGACATATTCTGATATTTCTTATACAAGTATTGTGAAATCGTCAATTCGAGAACAGCATCTCCTAAAAATTCGAGGCGTTCGTTATCGTCACTTGGACGTTTACGATGCTCATTCACATAGGATGAATGAGTAAATGCTTGATATAACAATTTCTCATTCTGAAATTGAATATCCAATCCTTTTTGAAATGCACTAAATCGAGTTGATAACTCTTCTTTGGTAAAAGGTCTTCGTTTCGCTCGTGAAAATTTCTTTGATGGTGTACGGTTGGACATTGTGACCTCCATAATCCTTTCGCATGATCATAATATATTATTATAACGTGTAGTATAAATAGTGCAAAAATAAGATGAAGGGCTGATCCAATCCACGGATCAACCCTGATAAAAAACTATTGATGGCTGTTTATGTATGTTACTACATCGCCAACAGTAGCAATCTTTTCAGCATCTTCATCAGAAATCTCCATATCGAACTCATCTTCTAGTTCCATAACAAGTTCAACAACATCTAGAGAATCTGCTCCTAGGTCTTCTTTAAAAGAAGATTCAATCTTCACTTCTTCCTCATCAACCCCTAAACGGTCAACGATAATTTTCGTGATACGATCTTGAATGTCTGCCATGTCCGTTCACCTCCTCTCAAGTTATTATACGAGAAGTACACGTCCTCGTAAATCATCTAAAAACAATAATAGCTAAAATTTATTCCGCAAGCGAACAGGGAGCTACGAGAGCCTAGTAATGTAACCGCTAATTACGTCACGTCCTGTGACAACGCCGGTACTAGTACATCCTGTACGTCGGAGGACCGGAGTAGCGACGTGACGCTCACTGCCTAAAATCGTCACGTCCTGTGACAACGGCAGTACTAGCACGTCCTGTGCGTCGGTAGTTCGAGAGAGCTGTTTCCCGGAAATTTTTAGTTACATCACCATGCCGCCATCGACGTGAAGAGTCTGCCCCGTAATATAACTCGCCTCATCCCCTGCTAAGAACCTTACAGCTGATGCGATGTCTTCTGGACGTCCTAGGCGTGATAGTGGGATTTGCTTCATCATTTCGTCTTTCACATTGGTTTCGAGTGCTTCTGTCATGTCTGTTTCTATAAATCCTGGTGCTACGGCGTTTACTGTGATCCCACGGCTAGATAATTCTTTGGCGGTGGTTTTGGTTAGACCGATGACACCTGCTTTAGCAGCGACATAGTTGGCTTGTCCTGGATTACCTGAGACACCTACAATGGAAGCAATATTGATGATTCTTCCTGAACGTTGTTTCATCATTTGACGCGTTACTGCTTTCGTACAATTGAATACACCTTTTAGGTTTGTATTAATTACTGCATCCCATTCTTCTTCTTTCATTCTCATTATTAGATTATCACGTGTGATGCCTGCATTGTTTACGAGAATGTCGAGTGATCCGAATGTGGAAACAACCTCTTTGATCATGGATGTGACAGAATCTACACTCGCTACATCTGATTGGATAGCGAAAGCCTTTCCGCCTTGCTCTTGTATTTCCTCAACGACTTGCCTTGCTCTCTCTTCACTTCCAGAGTAGTTTACAGCTACTGAAACACCTTGTCGAGCAAGATCTATCGCGATTGCTCTACCAATCCCTCTTGATGCCCCTGTTACTAAGGCCGTTTTTCCACTAAGCATTGAATCATACCTCCTTCAGTTTTTCCACTGCCGCTTCTAATGATTCAGAATCAGAAATGGCAATTGTCGTTGCACGTCTGTGTACTTTCTTTACGAGACCGGATAAAACTTTACCTGGCCCTATTTCAACAAATGTATCTACCCCTTCATCTAACAAGTACTGGACGGTTTCTTCCCAGCGAACGGGTGAATATATTTGTTCAATTAATCTTGTTTTAATCTCGGTTGCCTCCGTAACTGCTTTAGCAGAAACATTTGCAATAACGGGTATGTTAGCATCCGTAATCGTTAATTCATCAAGTACTTCACTCATTTTATCTGCAGCTGGCTTCATGAGCTCTGAGTGGAACGGTCCACTTACTTGTAGTGGGATAATTCGTTTAGCACCTTGTTCTTTTGCGATCTCAGAAGCTTGTTCAACGCCTTTCTTCGTGCCAGATATAACGATTTGACCCGGGCAATTTAAGTTCGCTAATTGTACTGAATTTCCTTGTTCTGTTACTTGATCTGTAATGCTTTGAAGTGTATCAGAGTCCATGCCAAGAATGGCAGCCATAGCACCTTTGCCCGCTGGAACGGCTTCTTCCATAAACATACCGCGCTTTCGCACCGCATACACACCATCTTCAAATGAGAGCGCACCTGAAGCAACAAGAGCTGTATACTCACCCAAGCTATGTCCAGCTGTATAATCAGGCTTGATGTCATATTGTTCTAGTGCCCTTAGAATCGCAATACTTGTCGTCAACAATGCAGGTTGTGTATTTTCTGTACGTTTCAATGTTTCCTCAGGACCATTCTTAATGATATCTGATAAATCATAATCAAGACGTTGATCGGCAATTTTAAAGACGGCTTCAGAACGTTCGTTTTCGTTCGCCAAATCTTGTCCCATCCCTACCTGTTGTGAGCCTTGTCCAGGAAATAGAAATGCTATTTTCCCCATTTTCTATTCATCTCCTTCATGTTGCGTTGCTTTTTCTCTAATAATAGACACCATGTCGTGTTCAACCATATGACGAGCTTGACGTATTGCATTCAAAACGGCTGTTTCATCTGAAGATCCGTGTGCCTTAATTACAGGTGCTTTTAAACCGAACAATGCAGCTCCGCCATATTCACTATAATCTAATTTACTTTTAAGTGCTTTGAATTGAGGCTTAAGCACTGCTGCCGCTAGTTTGCTTTTTACGGAACTCATAAGTTGTTCCTTCAACATCGCAAAGATTGACATCGCAGTACCCTCAATTGTTTTTAATACTAAATTTCCTGAAAACCCATCGCATACGACAACATCTGCAATACCATCTAGTAAGTCACGCGCTTCGACATTGCCGACAAAATGTATTTGTTCGGACTGTTGTAACATTTCGTAGGCTCTCTTCGAAAGTTCATTCCCTTTTCCTTCCTCAGTTCCTACATTCAACAAACCGACTCTAGGGCGATCAATATTTCTCACTTGTTGGCTGTAAACTGTGCCCATTAATGCATATTGAAGCAAATGCTCAGGTTTCGCATCCATATTTGATCCAACATCTAGCAATACGAACCCTTTCCCATCCAAAGTTGGGAGAGTTGGTGAAAGTGCTGGCCGATCAATCCCTTTAATTCGACCGACATTCAATAGACCCGTTGTCATTAATGCACCTGTATTACCTGCAGAAATGCATGCATCTGCTCTGCCTTGTTTCACTTCCTGTGCTGCAAGAACCATTGAAGCATCTTTCTTTCGCCTAACAGCTCTAACAGGTTCATCATCACTGGTTATTTTTTCTGATGTATGTATGATCGTAATACGGTCGGTACTATCCATATGTTTGTTGATTTCAGTTTCATCACCAACAAGAACGATTTCTAAGTCTTTATACTGTTGAACGGCTTCTAAAGCACCTAGGACAATCTTTTCAGGTGCATGGTCACCGCCCATAGCATCTATTGCAATTTTCATCAGTCTTCTTACGTCCTTTCTATGTTGCTTTTGTTGGAGCGGAACATTGTAAAGATACCTTCAAATACAAGCTCTTGTTCAACATAGCTCTTCACTTCAACAATCGTCCGATCAGATTTATGTTCCTTAACGGACGCTTTTGCAACAACTCGTTCTCCAACTTTCACTTGTCTTGTAAAACGAATTTCGGTTTTATTCGTTAACGCAAGTTCATCATTGATGATTGCAACAGCCAAGGAGTTGGCTTGTGCAAACAAGTGATGGCCTCTTGCAATATCATGTCTTGAGAAAACGTGTTCCTTTTTTATATCCAGAATGGAAATGGCTGATTCATCAAGTTGCAAATCAACAATCTCACCAATGACATCTTCAATTGAAAGTGCCTTTACCTCATCAAGCTGTTGTTGAGCTACACTCTTTATTCGTTCTCTAAGCTCTGGAATCGATAACTCCAAACGATCTAGTCGAATCGTTTGCACACTAACTTGAAATTGATTAGCCAAATCCTCATCTGTGATGAATGGGTTTATCAAAATTGTCTCTTTCAGCAACTGCTGTCTTTCCTTTTTATTTCGCTTCATTGCTTCACCATCTCTTACTCTTATGAGTAGGTACTAAAAGTAGTATATAGTTTTAAATACTTATTTTCAAGGATTAGTCGGTTAATCCAGTTCCTCCCAATGCTCAATTTGTTCCAAAAGCCAAGATCGTAGTGGTTCGTATTTTTGATCTTCCCAGAACGCTGTAGAGTTCACCATCGCGGAGGCATCCTGACGAGCTACTTCTAATGCACGGTAGTCATGAACAAGGTCAGCAACCTTAAACACAGGCAAACCACTTTGTTTCTTCCCAAAGAAGTCTCCTGGTCCCCTAAGCTCTAAATCTCTTTGAGAAAGTTCAAATCCGTCATTTGTTTCCGTCATGATCTGCATTCTTTCTTTCCCAACGTCCGTTTTTGGATCAGCAATCAGTATGCAATAAGACTGTGCGTCCCCTCTTCCTACACGTCCTCGAAGTTGGTGGAGCTGAGATAATCCAAATCTTTCAGCATCATAAACAACCATAATTGTTGCATTAGGTACGTTCACACCTACCTCTACAACAGTAGTGGAAACGAGAATTTGAACTTCATTTCTGCTGAATTTGGTCATCATCTCTTCCTTTTCTTCTACATGCAACCTTCCATGCATTAAACCGACATTGTAGTCGGTAAAATAAAGCTGTAATTGTGAATGAACATCTACTGCATTTTGAAAATCCATTTTATCCGATTCTTCAATAAGCGGACAAATTACATACGCTTGTCTGCCATTTTCTAATTCTTTTAAGATAAAAGAAAGTACACGTTCTAGCATGCCATGCTTCGCCCAATAAGTTTCAATAGGTTTTCTACCAGCAGGCATTTCATCAATTGTTGATACATCCATATCTCCAAAAGCACTAATTGCCAATGTTCTCGGAATCGGTGTAGCTGTCATAAATAGTACATCAGGTGTGATTCCCTTTTGCCGAAAAACTTTCCGTTGGTTAACCCCGAAGCGATGTTGTTCATCTGTAATCACTAAGCCAAGATTATCGAATTGAACATCGTCCTGTATGAGTGCATGCGTCCCTACAAGTAGATCGATAGACCCGTCCGCAACACGTTCTAGAACTAACGCCCTTCTTTTTCCTTTGACAGAGCTTGTTAGGATCTCTACTTCTATATCCATGTCGTCAAATAATTGCTTCAAAGATTCATAATGCTGTTCAGCTAATATCTCAGTAGGAACCATTAATGCTGACTGCATACGTGCCGTTACTAATGCATACATACTGATTGCTGCTACAATCGTTTTTCCAGACCCTACATCCCCTTGGAGCAAGCGGTTCATTCTGAACTTAGATTGAATGTCATTGAGAATTTCATTTGTAACCCGTTGTTGTGCGCCAGTTAACGGAAATGGTAATGATTGAATAAACTCTTGGACTTGCGTTTCGTTTAAATGTCTAGCCTTACCATCCGTCTTCTCTTTTTCTTGCTTTCTCCACCACTGCATCCGTAATTGGAATAAAAGGAGTTCTTCATAAACAAAATATCTTCTTGCTTGTTTCAGGTGATCATGAGTTTCAGGCATATGAATCCACTGTAATGCTTTGTTTCTGTCAATTAACTTATATTGTACTTTCAAATCACTCGGCAGAACTTCCTTAACATATTGACTGTATTGCTGAACCGTCTGATGCACTACATTTCTGACTCGCTTTACAGTCCAGTCTCCTTTAATGGAATAGATCGGTTCAATTTTATCTGTGCTTTCTTGGAGACCAAAAGTGACATGCTGTCCTGTAACTGTTAGTCGGTGTTGATCCCATTTGCCTGTAATGGTAACAGGTTGTCCAATAGAAAATTGTTTTTTAAGAAATGCACGGTTAAAAAACACTGCATTCACAAGATATTTTCCTACTAGGACTTTTACAGTCAATCTGGACTTCTTTCTTCCGAAATAACGTAAAGAAGGTTCACTATGAACCTTCCCTTCTAATGTCGCTCTCTCATCATGTTTCAAATCTGTTATTTCTTTGACCTGAAAATCTTCATACCGATAAGGAAAATACATGAGGAGATCTTCCACAGTGTAAATTTTCAGGTCGGTTAACTCCTCTGCTCTTGCCTTACCGATTCCTTTTACTTGTACGACAGGTTGTTTCAAATCCATTATTTTTTATTTAACGGCACTCCATAAATTTTTGCTTCTAATTCTCTACCAGTTGGAGTAGCCGCCAATCCTCCTTGTGCTGTTTCCTTTAGTGCTGTCGGCATTGATTCACCGATCTTATACATTGCGTCAATGACTTCATCACATGGAATTCTGCTTGTAATGCCTGCAAGAGACATGTCAGCCGCAGTAATTGCAATACTTGCACCAATTGCATTTCTTTTCACACATGGGACTTCCACAAGTCCTGCAACAGGATCACAAACGAGCCCGAGCATATTTTTCAACGCAATCGCCATCGCTTGAGCCGATTGTTCTGGAGACCCACCTGCCAGTTCTACAATTGCTGCCGCCGCCATACCTGTCGCTGATCCAACCTCAGCTTGACAACCACCTGCAGCACCAGAGATGGATGCATTGTTCGCAACTACAAAACCAAATGCGCCTGAAGTGAATAGGTAACGTACCATATCTTCTCGACTCGGATTTAACTTATCTCTTAGCGCAAATAACGTTCCAGGTACAACCCCTGCAGACCCAGCAGTTGGCGTAGCACAGATCGTTCCCATTGCAGCATTTACTTCGTTCGTTGCAACCGCTTTACTTACTGCATCCAATACAGTTTTGCCAGCTAAACTCTTTCCGCTTTCAATATATTTTTGTAGCAGGACAGCGTCACCACCTGTTAATCCAGAGTGGGATTTGACACCTTCCTTAATCCCTTTTTCAACAGCTTGTTCCATTACATTAAGGTTTTTCTCCATTAATTCAATAACAGTATCTCGGGTGCGTCCGGTTACTTCCATCTCTTGTTGAATCATCACTTCTGAAATAGGTATATCTTGTGAAACCGCTCGTTCAACTAATTCACTGACATTACGGAACATCATACATACCACCCCTTATAATTGTGATTACCCTTATAATTGTGATTAATCGTTAATTCTTGTTGCTCTTGTAACGTGAGGAAGTTTCTCAATTTCTTGAATAACGGCGTCTTCTAAATTTTGATCGACTTCAATCGTCATAAGAGCCTCACTTCCTACTTCTTTCCTACTTACTTCCATATGTCCTATATTAATTTCAAGCTTGGCTAGTAAATTTGCAACAGCGGCAATAGCACCAAACCGATCGTTATGAACGACAAGGAGAGCGGGGTGGTTCCCTGATAAGCGAAGTTCGAAACCATTCAATTCAATAATTTCAATTTTTCCTCCCCCTATTGAAATACCTACAACTTCAAGTTCACCATCTTTGTCGCCAAGTCGAATTCGGGCTGTATTCGGATGATCGGTCAATGCATCTTCCTCGGTCATTTTTACTTTGATACGTTCTTTCTTTGCAATGTTCAACGAATCACTAATTCGCTCATCAAATGTATCAAAATCTAAAACACCACCAACAATTGCCACATCAGTGCCATGTCCTCGGTAAGTCTTTGCAAAAGACCCGTAAAATGAAATATGTACCCATTCGGGTTTCCTAGCGAAAAGAGAACGAGCTACCCGTCCTATTCTAGCTGCACCAGCAGTATGCGAGCTTGAAGGTCCAATCATAATTGGGCCAATGATCTCAAAGACACTTTTAAATTTCATTTTCAATTCCTCCATTCAAGCGTAAATGGATTGCCTCTTAAATGTATAGCTGATTTTCGCCACAGGGATACTCGCTTTCCGCGGACGGTTCGGGAGCCTCAATTGTTTAGGAAGCGCTTGTTTTGACCCTTCTGAGCCTCCCCTGACCCGCTTTTCCGCAGGAGTCTCGCACCCCTTTAGCTTCAATCATTTAAATGAAGATCTACAATCGAATGCAACAAAGCCAAAGTATAAAGAATATTCCTATCTGATCAATTGATTATGGTTTGATCATGATAGGAATATTAAATAACACTTACTATTCGACAGATATGATATACGAGTAAATCGGTTGTTTTCCAGGGTGGATCTCAACTTCAGCATCTGGATAAGCTTCGCCAATCCATGCTTCAAGTTCATTAGCTTCTTCTTCGTTAGCATCTTCACCATAAATTATCGTTACGATTTCATCATCGTCACTCATCATTTCATTTAGAAGAGATTCTACGGCTTCTTTTTGGGTTTTCTTAGAGGTAACAATCTTGCCATCAAAGATCCCCATGAAATCATCTTTATTAATCTCTACACCATCAATAGATGTATCACGAACTGCAAATGTAATTTGACCTGACTTAACATGTCCAGCAGCCTCAGACATGGTTGTTTGATTATCCTCAAGAGAAGAGCTTGGATTAAAAGCAAGCAATGCAGAAATTCCTTGAGGTACTGTTTTCGTCTTAACGACAGCTACATCTTCATCAACAACTGAAGCAGCTTGTTCTGCCGCCATAACGATATTCCCGTTATTTGGAAGTACGATCAGCTTTTCTGCATGGGCTTCTTCTATCGCTTTAACAATATCTTCAGTACTTGGATTCATCGTCTGACCACCAGCTATAACAACTGTTGCACCAAGACTCTTGAATAACTCTTCAATTCCAGTTCCCATAGAAACGGTAATGATTCCGAATGGCTTCTTTTTCGCCTGAACCTTAACCTTTTCTGCAGGTTGATGGTCACTTTCCAATATCGCAGAATGTTGCTCCCGCATATTTTCAATCTTAATATTAATCAAATCGCCATACGTTTGTGCAAGAGTTAGCATATCACCCGGCTCTTCGGTATGTATATGAACTTTAACTAACTCCTCATCAGATACGACAAGCAGTGAATCACCATGTTCATTTAATTTGTTACGGAAATCCTCTTCAGAGAATGGTGCATTCCTCGTCTTTTCTTCTTTAAATTTAACCATGAACTCTGTGCAATATCCGTAGTGAATATCTTCAGTTTTCATATGCATTTGTGCTTTATGGTGCTCTGCGTTGACTAATTCATTCATAGACGGACCAGAAATACTCTCTTCAGGTAATTCTTTTCCTTCAAGTACCGCTAAGAAGCCCTCATAAATTGTAACGAGTCCTTGTCCACCAGAGTCGACAACGCCTACTTCTTTTAACACAGGTAGAAGATCAGGGGTCCGATCTAATGAAGCTTTCGCTTCTAGTAACGTTTGTTCCATCACATCAATTAAATCGTCTGATTTCCGAGCAGCTTTTGTTGCTTTCTTAGCAGAGTCTTTTGCAACTGTGAGAATCGTTCCCTCTACCGGTTTCATTACAGCCTTATAGGCAGTCTCAACACCTGATTCAAGCGCTTCTGCAAACAGCTTTGTATCAATGGAGGATTTACCTGCTATCGCTTTTGAAAAGCCTCTAAACAACTGGGAAAGAATAACGCCTGAATTACCTCTTGCCCCCATTAATAGACCTTTCGAAAACAAGGATGCTACTTGATTAGCATCGTCTGTATCCAATCCTTTTACTTCTTTCACTCCAGAAGTAATGGTTAAATTCATATTTGTTCCTGTATCACCATCTGGAACAGGGAAAACATTTAGGGCGTCCACCATTTTTACATTTTTGTTCAGGTTTTCAGCCCCGAAAATAAACATCTGGGAAAGTTGTTTCCCGCCTAACTTCTTTACAGTCACGAATTCTTCCTCCTCGTTACGGGTTTGTCACCCTTACACCTTGAACAAAAATGTTTACCGAATCTACTGACAATCCGAGCATTTGATCAAGTGTATATTTCACTTTTGTTTGAACGTTGTGAGCTACTTCAGATATCTTCGTTCCATAGCTTACAATGATGTACATGTCTATGTGAACTTCATCCTCTTCCTGACGAACAACAATTCCTCTACTGAAGTTGTCCCGCTTTAGAAGCTCAGTTATGCCATCCTTAATTTGCTTTTGAGATGCCATTCCGATAATACCATAACAATCAATCGCGGCTCCACCTGCAATTGTAGCGATCACATCGTTTGAAATATCAATTTCTCCATACTTTGTTTTCATTTCTATAGACATGTAGAATCCTCCCTTGGATTTAATGACCTATGACTAGTGTCATTTTACTATAATATCTTACATTTTGAAAGAATATATCATCTTTTCCTATTATCATGTCAAGTAAATAAACTTGATAAACCTTGTTGCAATCTTATATTTCTCATGCTAATATAGTGTAGTGTTTTCGAATAAACGATAAACTGCATTAATTCTTTTATTTGCAATAAAGGAGGTTCATTCACAATGGCTAGAAAATGTGTTGTTACAGGAAAAAAGACAAGCTTTGGAAACAAACGTTCTCACGCGTTGAACACTACAAAACGTAAATGGGGAGCGAACGTACAAAAGGTTCGTATCCTAGTTGACGGTAAACCGAAGCGAGTATACGTTTCTGCTCGTGCCTTGAAATCAGGTAAAGTAGAACGCGTTTAATTTCTATAATACGCGAAAAAGAACCCACTGAAGGGTTCTTTTTTTATTTGTATCGTTTTATTGAAAGTTATTGGTGATATCTTCGAAAATCAATTATATTTTTAACAGAGTTAGTTTGTATAATACTTTTCATACAACGATTAAAATAATACAAACAAAAAAGCACCTCTGTTGGTGCTTTTTTGTTTATCCTTTCTTGAATGACCCTAGGACCGCTCGAACGAATCCCCCTAAAAATTTTGGCAGCTTAATAGTATAAAATTTCATAATTCCGCCTCCTCCAACGTTAGTTTCCGTAAGTAACCTTACCGGAAAAATAACATTCTATTTAAGTATATTCGTCTACTTAGAAATAGTACCCGGAGTTTTAATTTCAATTTCAGTCTTTGCTTCTTACCACCATAATTATGCCGTCATCAAATGAATAAGTACCTTTTTTTGTTACAAGCTCATTTGAAATACATAAAGTTGAACCCCAGTGCAACGTTGTATTTGTTAATGGATATTTGAATCCAGTCAATGTAATCCCGTTGACAACTTGAGTGGTAGGTAGGAAAGAGAGATATGGATATTGTTGATTTTCCGCTACTGTATAAGCTCCTGGTTTCTTCAAGAATATCTGATTATTCCGATCCACTATTTTCATTTCCACGTTCCTGTCAAGTCCTAGCTTCAACAATTGGATGTTAATCAGTTCATGATCAAGACGACCACCAGTCCCCCCGAACAATAAGATCTCGCTTGGGTTTTGGTCCAACGCCCAGTGTATCGCCAACTCTAAATCCGTCATATCCTTTTCACTTTCAAATGAATGAATATCAATATTCTTACTCGACAACATGTTCAAGTCTTGTTTAGAAATGGAGTCAAAATCTCCAAAAGCAGCACTTGGTGTAATGCCACGATTCAAAAGGTAGATGACGCCTTCATCAACTCCTACGTAATTGCGGTCATCTCCCTGCTCCAATGTGTCAGGGAGCAGATGACGTGGACCACCAGCGACAAGACAAATGGCATTCATATTATGAGCCTCCATGGATCAGTTTAGGTGCCGTTTTGGATAATAGGACTAGTAATATGACGGTTAGTATAAAGGTTGGAGCAATGTATGAAATGTTATAAGAAAATGAGTAAATGAATACAGGTGTTCCTTCTGGTGCTTGATCAGCAAAAAATGCCATTCCAGAAATCACATGGCTTGTTAATCGCATTAGACTTCCAATAAATGTCCCTATTATTATGAATATAACCCTTTTCACAAAAGTATGATTCCAATCAGGTCTAGCTAGCGCTGCTAATCCAACACCCATAAACGCTAACGGATAGTCTAATAGGACTTGCAAGAAATAGTATATATATGGATTAATCAATAATTGTAACAATCCAATCATTAGGCCAGTTAAAATACCAGCACCCAATCCTCTTCTAAAAGCCATAATGAAAATCGGAACCATTTCTAATGACACTGAGCCCCCAAATGCCCATGGTCCACCTATTTTGATGAAACCTAGTATGATACCTAATGCAGCCATAATAGCTACTTCAGCCATCATCAATGTTCTATTCTTCATGACCATTAATCTCTCCCTCTTATTTCTATAGTATCTAGAGTAAAACAAAAAAAGCAACTGCATAGAGTACAGTCGCTTTCGTATATCTTGAAGTCGTTGAAAGCCAACTTCCCTCCGCAGGTTTGATCCTGTTCAGGTTATCAGGGTCAGAAGCATACACTTCACTCTCAATCTCTTAAGGAGATTCCCCTAGTGGTTTCTTTACAATATTTAATTTCTAACGTTAATTATACACCACGAATGGCGTCAATTGCATCTTTTCTGTTTTTCTTCTTATAAATCGCTGAACCTGCTACCAACACATTCGCACCATGCTCTACACATAATTTCGCTGTTTCAGGATTTACACCACCATCGATCTCAATATCAATATCTAACCCTTTTTCTTTACATAGATCAGAGACCGATTTTATTTTCGGTAGTACTTGTTCAATAAACGATTGACCTCCAAAGCCTGGGTTGACAGTCATTAGCAAGACAAGATCAACATCTCCAATGATGTTTTCAATCGTACTTACAGGCGTATGTGGATTTAACACGACACCTGCTTTAGCGCCATTTTCCTTAATCAAATGAATGGTCCTATGTAGGTGAGGACAAGCTTCTACGTGAACTGAGATAATATCTGCACCCGCTTTAGCAAATTGAGGGATATATTGATCTGGATTCTCGATCATCAGGTGTACATCCAAAGGCAATTCAGTAATGGGACGGATTGCATCCACAATCAGTGGTCCTATCGTTATGTTTGGAACGAAATGACCATCCATGACATCAACATGGATATAATCCGCTCCTCCCTGCTCGACATCTTTAATTTCTTCTCCTAATCGGGAGAAATCAGCTGATAGAATCGACGGTGCTATTTTCGTCATGTCTAGTACCTCCGTTGTTTTTGGTCTTTAATCTCCTCTAAGAATTGTACGTAGTGGTCATAACGGAATTGCGAAACTTCTCCGTTTGATAATCCATCTTTCACCGCACATTTAGGCTCAGAAGTATGGGTACAACCTCTAAATTTACAATTTGGTCGTAAGTCGCGCATCTCTGGAAAATAAATCGATAAGTCTTCAGGTTCCATATTCACAAAATCTAGAGAGCTGAATCCAGGGGTGTCTGCTACAAGACCTTCACCAAAAGGTATCAGTTCAACATGTCTCGTTGTATGTTTCCCTCTACCAAGATGATTGGAAATTGCATTCGTTTCTAAGTTGAGTTCCGGATTCAATGCATTTAACAAGGTTGACTTGCCTACACCAGACTGCCCTGCAATGACAGTAACTTTATCTTCGAATATACTTCTAACATCCTCTAATCCCTTTTCTTCTATGGAAGATGTTTCAAGTACGTTATAACCGATGTCACGATAAACACTTAACTCTTTATTAACGTTTTCATTTTCTTTCAGTAAATCCAGTTTACTTAGACAAATAACAGGGAGAATCTCATTAGCTTCTATATGGACAAGAAACCGATCCAAAAGAAGTGTACTAAAGGTAGGTTCGAGAGCAGAGAATATTATCAGCGCTTGATCCACATTTGCAATAGGCGGTCTGACTAGTTCATTTTTTCGATCCATTAATTCTAGAACATAACCATCCGTCTTATTGCTGGACTCAAATACAACATCATCACCAACAAGAGGGGTTAATTTCCGTTTCCGAAAATTCCCTCTCCCACGACATTGATAAATCTCACCTTCACTTTTTACATAGTAAAAACCGCTCAACGCTTTAATAATTGTTCCTTTTGCCATGCAATTCTCTACTCTCCATTCTGAAAGTTTTTCGCTTCTTCAAATGTAAAAGAGTTGCTAGTAAATTCCTGATCATCTACAAAAACTGTATAGCTTCCTGTACCGTCATAAGCAACAGTCAATGGAATATCGTACATTTTCGTTTCAGATATTTCTTCTTCAATGATCGTTTGTTCACCATTCGCATCCTTTGTTACGATTCTAACTTTCTTCGATTGCTTCTTCTTGTCTTTTTCCTTATCTTTATCATTACCATTACCAGGTTTCTCATTATCAATTTCGATTTCCACATTATCCTTAATTGTAATTGGATCAGGTACACCTTTTGATAACGTAACGGTAATCTCATCTCCAGCTCTGACAGATTCTCCGGCTGCTGGGTCTGATCTGATAATACTTCCTTCTTTTACAGAGTCTGATATTTCACGTTCACTTGCCTCTTTAATCGTTATCCCGTTTTGATCACCATATGCTTTCGCTTCATCTAGGGTTTTCCCTTCAAGATCAGCGAGATCGAATGGAGGTGGTCCGCTGCTTACATACAAGATGAGCACCTCTTGTCCTGGTATAACTGATTCTCCCGCTTCCGGAAATTGATCAATAATGACACCTTCATCATATTCTTCACTAATACGTCTAGATGTTTCTACACTTTTATACAAGTCTTGAACCTTCGTACGTTTTACATCATCTTCTTCTTTACCTATATAATTCTCCACTTCAAACTTTTCAGGACCTGTACTGACAATTAACTTTATTGTGTGATTTTCTTTAACATTCGTACCTGCTGAAGGCGATTGTCTAATGACATTTCCTTCTTTCACTTCAGCACTCGGCTGTTCTTCCTTCTCCGGATTGAGTCCTGCATCTTTCAGTTTTTCATAGGCTTCTATATAAGGCATATTGATGACATCTGGTACAGGCACATCATCAGTTTGCAAAATTTCAGGCCATATTGTTAATGCAGCAACTCCAGCAATACCAAGAAATAATAGAATAGTAAATAGAATTGCAATCCAATTCTTCTTCTTCTTTTTCTTCTTATCCTTGTTCGATTTTTCATCATGATTTTCATTGGGTGGGATCTTTGTTGTTTGAACCTGCTCCATAGATCCTCCAATAGGAGTCAGTACCTTTGTCGCTTCTTCATCTTCTTCTATATACAACTTAGGCTCATCAAAACGGTCAAAAACTGTAATCAGCTGTTCTTCAAATTCTTGTACACTATCAAATCGCTTATTTGGATCCTTCGCCATCGCTTTCATAATAATGTTTTCAATACTTTGTGGAATGTCTGGATTAATTAGTTTAGGTTCCGGAAATTGATCCTGTAAATGCTTTAAAGCAACTGAAACCGCCGACTCACCAGAAAAAGGAAGCCTCCCAGTCGTCATTTCGTACAAAACGACTCCTAGAGAATAAATATCAGATTTGTTGTTTGCTATGCCGCCTCTTGCTTGTTCAGGCGAAAAATAATGCACGCTTCCAAGTACCGAATTCGTATGGGTAATTGTTGCAGAAGTAGCGGCTAATGCAATCCCAAAATCTGTTACTTTGGCATTTCCTCTCTTATCTATTAATATATTATGTGGTTTAATATCTCTATGAACGATGTGATGTTCATGCGCATGAGCAATCGCTGAAGAAATTTGCTTCATAATTTCTACAGTTCGTTCAGATGAAAGTGGACCTTCTTCTCTAATAATTTGCTTCAACGTCCGACCTTCGACATACTCCATAACAATGAAGTGCGTTAGATCTTCTTCACCTACATCTAGTATATTAACGACGTTAGGATGGTTTAGGCTTGTCGCTGATTCAGCTTCTCTACGAAACCTACGTATGAAATCATCGTCTGTTGAATATTCTGATCGGAGTACTTTAACAGCTACAAAGCGGTCTAATATTAAATCTTCAGCTTTATAGACTACAGCCATACCGCCATCACCAATGATCTCTAAAATCTTATAACGATCACTGATTCTTCTGCCTATCATTGTGATGCACCCTCTTCAGAATTGTCATCATTATAAAGCAAAATAAGGGTTATGTTGTCTTCCCCACCGGCTTCATTTGCCATTGACACTAATTGATTCCCTTTGTCCTCAAGTGATGCTGAACTCGTTACGACATCGACAATAGATTGATTCGACACTTTGTTCGACAATCCATCAGAACAAAGTAGTAGATAGTCCCCACTTTGCCATTCATAATGTAAATCATCAATATCAACTGATGGATCGGTACCTAGTGCCCGGAGAACAACATGTCTTCTTGGGTGATACTCCGCCTCTTCATGTGTGATTTGACCCGATTTCACAAGTTCATTTACTAACGTGTGATCATCTGTCAACTGAGTAATCGTACTGCCCTCTATCTTATAGCACCTACTATCTCCTACATGTCCAATATGTAATTCACTTTGATTTGCACGAACGATGACTATTGTCGTCCCCATGCCTCGACATTCTGGGTTTTTCTCTGCATAGCTATAAATATTATTGTTAGCGCCTTCAATTAATGAATGAATCGTGCTTTTCGTATCATCATGATCGTTCATATATGTATGGAGATGATCGTTCATATAATTGACTGCCATTTGACTGGCAACATCACCAGCATTATGTCCACCCATTCCATCTGCGACAACAGCAAAAACATCCGAGGCAGAGATATGAATCACTGCCCCGTTGTCTTCATTGTGTGCTCTTACTTTACCTTGATCTGTCTGAAAGAATGCCTTTAACAACCTTCTTCACCTCGTTTACGTCGTTTCGTCACTACGCTCTTTTGCACGCAGCTGACCACAAGCTGCATCAATATCGTGCCCTTGTTCTCGACGGATCGTAACATTGACGCCGCGTTCGCGTAGGGTACGCTCAAACTTAAATATTTGATTCTTAGGCGTACGGACGTAATCTCTCTCTGGCACATGGTTTACAGGAATTAAATTGACATGACATTTGATGTCACTAATTAGATCAGCCAATTGTTCTGCATGTTCAACTTGGTCGTTTACGCCACCGAATAGTCCATATTCAAATGTAACGCGACGACCGGTTTTTCGAATATAATACCTAATAGAATCCATCAAGTCATCTAATGGATACATACGGTTGACAGGCATTAACCGGCTCCTAATTTCAGTTGAGGCAGCGTGAAGGGAAATAGCAAAATTAATTTGCATACCTTCATCAGCAAAGTCATAAATCTTCGGAACGACTCCACTCGTTGAAATCGTTATGTGACGAGCACCAATGTTCAGTCCTTCATCATGGTTGATGATCCGTAGAAATGACATCAATCCTTCATAGTTATCAAATGGTTCTCCAATTCCCATAACGACAACAGAGCTAACTCGCTCATCTGTTTCATCCATTGCGCGTTGAACTTCTAATACTTGCGCTACAATTTCTCCAGCTTTCAGATTACGTTTCAATCCACCTAAAGTTGATGCACAAAACGTACAACCTAGCCTACAGCCTACTTGTGTTGTAACACAGACGCTATTTCCGTATTCATGTCTCATCAGTACAGTTTCGATGGAATAACCATCTTCTAATTCAAACAAAAATTTAATTGTTCCATCTTTTGACTCTTGTCTGACCACTTGCTTAAGTGGTGTAATAACATACTCATTCTCCAACTTCTCGCGTAATTCCTTCGAGAGATTCGACATCTCCGCAAAATTTGTTACACGTTTCTGATAGAGCCACTCATATATTTGTTTTGCACGAAATGAAGGTTCACCTTCTTGTTTCAACCAATTCTTCAAATCCTCATATCCTAATGAAAAAATGGACGATTTAATGTCAGGATTCGTTTGTTTATCTGTTAACGGTTTTAACAATGGTCCATCACCGCCTTTTCTGTTAGTTTGATTTTTTTCTTAATGATGCAATGTAAAACCCGTCGCTATCAAAATACTGTGGGAGTACTTGGAGTTCTCCTTTTGTACTTGATATATAAGGCTGTACGGATGTAGGCATTCGATCATAAAATGAAACATCCCATTCAAATTCTGGGTGCTCTTGTAGAAACCGCTCTATTTGATTTCCGTTTTCCTCTGCTTCTATTGTACAGGTACTATACACTAATAATCCACCTGGTTTGATTACACGAGCAACAGACTCAAGAAGTTCGTATTGTACCTTTTGGATTCGCTCGATATCAGAAGGTTGTTTAGACCATTTAATATCGGGTTTTCTTCGAATGACACCGAATCCAGTACAAGGTGCATCTAACAACACTCTATCAAAAGAGCCTTCTTGAAATAAGTTTGCAGCCTTCCGGGTGTCCATTGTAATCGTATTAATGTTTGCTAAGTCTAAACGCTCAATTTGCTCTTCGATCAAGTTTACTTTGTGTTCATGCAAATCAATTGCAGTAATTTCTCCTTCGTTCTTCATCCTTTCAGATAAATGTGTTGTCTTTCCACCTGGAGCAGCGCATGCATCTAACACTTTCTCACCAGGTTGAGGATCAACTGCATAACCAACCAACATTGAACTTTCATCTTGAATTGTCAAAGAACCTGACTTGTATAGGTTTGTCCTCGGAAGATTTCCTGTTCGCATCTTTATGCCTACAGGTGTAACAGAACTAGGTTCAGCATATACAGCTTCTTCTTCAAGTTGTTGAATCACTTCATTAACCGAAGTCATTTTAAGTGAATTGACTCTTGCTGTTACTGAGGGTGGTGTATTATTGATGGTACACATGTCTGTTGTGTTTTGTACACCTAATTGATTAATCCACCGTTCTAGTAACCACTGAGGATGACTACACTCAAGCGCTAATTGTAACGCTTTTCCCTCTACAGATGCAAGGGATGGAAGACCTTTCCTCTGGACATTCCTCAATACACCGTTTACGAAACCAGAAATGCCCTTATGACCTTTCTTCTTAGCAATGGTAACAGCTTCATTAAGAATTGCATGGTCAGGAACACGATCTAAATAAGCCATTTGATAAACAGATAACCTAAGGAGAACGACTACCCAATCATCAATTTTAGACAATGGTTTACTAATAAAGAAATTCAAATAATAATCTAGTGTGTTCTTTCGCTGGACAGTCCCATAAACGATTTCTGTTAACAATCCCGAATCTTTTTGGGAGAAATTATGTTTTTGGATGGCTTGATTGAGTAAAAGATTACTGTATGCTTGTGAACGCTCAATCTTCAATAATAAATCCATGGCTACTTCTCTTACATTACTCATTCTTTTTCACCCAGCTTCATATCTGTACTTAGCTGTGCGCCAGCTACGAACTGAGACGCTTGCATACGTTTCTTCCCAGCTGGTTGTAGTTCTGAAATTCTTATCGCTGTTTCGTTCCCAGTTGCAACAACTATTCCTTCTCGATCAAAATGTACCAACTGACCCGGTAATCCTTTTTTCGGTGCGTTAACTTTATGTCCCCACCATACTTTTAACGGTTTACCATTCAACGTAGTATAAGCAACTGGCCAAGGATGTAAACCTCTAATTTGGTTATAGATTGTTTCCCCATCTAACTCCCAATTGATTTCCTCCATCTCTCTTGAGATATTAGGTGCATATGTCACAAGCGATTCCTCTTGCTTTTTTGGCTCAATTTCATTTGCGATAAGCTTAGGTATTGTTTCACTTAATAACTTAGCGCCAGCGATGCTTAACTTATCATGTAATGAACCTACATGATCATCTTCATCAATCGGTACACGAACTTGTGTCAATATATCGCCTGCATCCAATTGATTGACCATATACATAATCGTGATGCCGGATTCTTTCTTCCCATCAATGATTGCTTTATGGATAGGTGCACCTCCACGATATTCAGGAAGTAAAGATGCATGTACGTTAATACATCCTAGCTTTGGTCCTTCCAATAGCTCACTTGGCAAGATTTGACCATATGCTGCTGTAACAATCAAATCAGGTTTATAATCTAAGATCTCCTTATACTCATGACGTACTTTCTTCGGCTGAAGAACTGGTATTTCATGTCTTAAGGCTTCCCGCTTAACCGGTGGTGGAGTGATGACTTTCTTCCTCCCTACTGGTTTATCAGGTTGCGTAACGACAGCCACTACTTCATAACCATCTTGTATTAATTTCTGCAGTACGGGTACCGAGAAATCAGGTGTACCCATAAATACGATTTTCATATTATCACCTATCTTGTTAGAATCCGAATCTATCATTATAAAATGGTTTGTGGATGCATATCAATGTTAATCGTCAATTGATCCTGTTGCATCCGTTTTTGATAATGCGCAAGAATTTCATTCAATATGTTTTTTAAGGTTGGTTCATTTTTGTATTTTATCACGCATTGATAGCGATATCTATCTTTCACACGAGGTATGGGTGAAGCCACAGGCCCAAGAATAACGGCTTGTTCACTAAGTCCCTCTTTTAGGACTTCCGTGATCTTTTCGCAAACATCCACAACGTACATTAATTCTTCGTGAGAAATCGTTACGAGTGTTAGAAAATAAAACGGTGGGTATTGATGAAGCTTTCGCATTAGCATCTCTTTATCATAAAAAGTGAGAAAGTCATGTTGTTGGGCGAGCTGTATACTATAATGTTCAGGTGTATACGTTTGAATGACTACTTCCCCTGATAAAATATGGCGCCCCGCTCGACCACCGACCTGTGTTAGTAATTGAAAAGTACGTTCAGCTGAACGGAAATCAGGTAAGTGTAGCATCGAATCTGCTGCTAACACCCCGACAAGTGTGACATTCGGAAAGTCGAGCCCTTTCGCAATCATTTGGGTACCTAGTAGAATATCTGCTTTCTGTTCTGCAAAGGCATTGAGAAGCTTCTCATGCATCCCTTTTCTACTCGTCGTATCCACGTCCATTCGAATTACGCTTGCTTCAGGCATTAATTTGTTCAGTTCTTCTTCTACTTTTTGAGTACCTGTACCAAAAAACCTAATATGTTCTGATGTACATTCAGGGCACTCTGTCGGCTGTTTATCTTCAAATCCACAATAATGACACTTCAATTGATTTGACCGTTTATGATACGTAAGTGAAATGTCACAATGAGGACATTGCGCGACATAACCACAATCTCTACAATTCACAAAAGTTGAATACCCTCTGCGGTTTAACAACAAAACACTTTGTTCACCTTTATCAACCCGGTCTTTTAATCGATCAAATAAAGCAGTTGAAAACAAGGAACGATTACCTGAACGCAACTCTTCCCTCATATCCACCACTTCAGCTGTCGGTAGGGCTTTTTGATTTACACGTTCATGCAAAGTACATAAAGTATATACGCCCTTCTTCGCACGTGCATAAGATTCCAAAGTAGGAGTTGCGCTACCTAAGACGACTGGACATTGGTGGAATCGTCCTCGCTCAATCGCAATATCTCGAGCATGATATCGTGGGTTTTCCTCTTGCTTATAACTTGACTCATGCTCTTCATCAATAATGATAATCCCTATATTTTGGAACGGTGCAAAAATCGCCGATCTCGCACCAACAACGACTTTAGCTTCTTTCCGTTGAATTTTACGCCATTCATCATACTTCTCTCCGACGGACAACCCACTATGAAGTACCGCAACTTCGGACCCAAATCGTCCCTTGAAGCGATGGACCATTTGTGGAGTTAGAGAGATTTCGGGTACCAGCATGATCGCTTCTTTCCCTTTTTGTATGACTGCTTCAATCGATTGAAGATATATTTCTGTCTTTCCACTTCCTGTTACTCCGTGAATAAGAAAGGTTTCATGTTGATTATTTTCGATATCCGACAGTATCGGTTTAATCGACTCTTTCTGCTCTTCGGTTAATGTTAACGAAACTGTTCTTTCAAATTGTCTATCTTTATATGGATCGCGATAAATTTCTTCTTCAGTTTCCAAGAGAATTTGTTTATCGATTAGACTTTTTATCGTCGCTCTAGAACTTTCCGTTTCATCCATTAGTTTTTGTGTAGGGATTTTCGTTTCGTTGTTTCCAATGAAGTACCGGATTACTTCCGCTTGTTTGGGCGCTTTCCTTGAAATGTCATCATAAATAGCATTTAATTCCATGGTGGGAATATTCACCATAACGACTTTATGACGTTTCTTTTTCCCTTTGGAACGAATTTCATACTTCACTTCAAGATTACCGTTATGAATTGCAGATTGAATAGATCGCACAATATGTTTCCCACTCTTTTGAGCTTCTGCCCAGTCTAACCCTTTATCTGAATCTAATTGAATACGAATTTGCTCTGGGAGATCTGGTAGTTCAATTGCCTCGTTGATCGAATAGATCCTCTTGGAGTAATTCATTTTCATGGCAGCTGGCAACATCGATTGGTAAGCAGAATGAAGAAAGCAAAGCGTAGAATTAGCAATCCACTTCCCAAGCCCTATTAATTCTTGGTTGAGGACAGGTGAAGGATCGACGATATCTTCAATCTTTTTCAAGCGTTTAAGATCGGAAGTTTCTTTCAAACCAATGACAAAACCTGTCAACTTCCTAGGCCCGAATGGTACAACAACCCTCATTCCAACTTCTATTGTTTCTTCTAGATGTTCTGGAATACGATAGTCAAATGTCTTGTCTGTACCAAATGCCGGTACATCGACTATTACACCAGCAATCATTCGTTATTCAATCCTTCTAGGAGTCGACAGCTTTCATTCAGAATCATATCAGCAACTTGCTTTTTAGATAGTAGAGTACTTTCTATTTCTTTACCGTAACGGTCAAAGATATAAACTTGGTTTGTGTCTCCTTCGAACCCTGATCCTTGTTGTGATATATCGTTCGCAACAATCAAATCTAGATTTTTCTTTTCCAGCTTTTGTTGGGCATAATGTTTCACGTTCGTTGTTTCTGCCGCAAATCCGACTAAAATCTGTTTGGACTTACGATTGCCTAATTCTTTTAGAATATCTTTTGTGCGGTCCATTTCTATCGATAGATCTTGGTCACTCTTCTTCATTTTAGTTTGATGTCTCTCTCGTGGTCTGTAATCAGCAACAGCCGCAGATTTTATAACAAGATCTACATTGTCAAAATGACTCAAGACAGACTCATACATCTCTTCAGCACTTTGGACGGAAATGAATTGAACACCGTATGGGGGCTTTAAATTGGATGGTCCACTAACTAACGTAACGTCTGCTCCAAGTTCCACAGCAGACTCGGCTAGGGCATATCCCATTTTTCCAGTAGATCGATTCGTGAAAAATCTTACAGGATCAACAAATTCACGAGTTGGCCCTGCCGTTATAAGCACCTTTTTTCCTTTCAAAGGTTGATGATCTTCTTCTTGAAAGAATTGATGTATGGCGTTAAGAATTTCATCAGGCTCTGCTAATCTTCCTTTTCCTACATAACCACATGCAAGCAAACCCTCTCCAGGTTCAATAAAGCGATACCCAAAGTCAGCTAAACGCTCCATATTGGAAAATACAGCTGGATGCTCATACATATGTACATTCATGGCTGGCGCAATCATTATTGGAGCTGTCGTCGCAAGCAAGGTTGTCGAGATCATATCATCAGCAATCCCATTTGCTAGTTTTCCAATACTATTGGCTGTTGCTGGTGCCATGACAACAAGATCAGCCCAATCAGCCAAATCAATATGTGCAACACCTGATGGGTCCTTTTCATCAAAAGTATCATAATGTACAGGATTTCGAGAAAGCGTTTGGAATGTTAAAGGCGTTACAAATTTCATAGCTGAACTTGTCATCATTACCTTCACTTCATATCCTGCTTGTCTCATTTGGCTTGTTAACGCTGCCGCTTTAAACACAGCAATACCACCTGTTACACATAACAATAGTTTCTTCTGATCAGTCAATGCAACCATCCCCCGGTATCTTTTGTATACATAATATTATTACCGTTCCTTAAACGTTTTGTGAAAAAAAGAACAACCTATAAAATAGGTTGTTGATCAATCATCATCAGTAGTGAAATCGCAGGTTAATGTTCCTTCTATAACCTCTTCTAATGCCTTCCCTACAGGTTTATTGGATTGAGACTGGACTATACTTGTTTCTGGTGATTGTTGAATGATACGTGCACGCTTTGCTGATAACGTTACTAATGTATACTTTGAATTCAACTTCTCCATTAGAGAATCAATTGATGGATATAACATTTATTTTACCTCCAGTATTCTTAAATATTGTTGTTTAATTCGATCTTTCTTACAATGTTCAGCAATCGATATCGCTTTGATACGGTCACAAGCAGCTTGGATTTCATCATTTTCAACGACATAGTCGTAGTGATCCATCATTTCTAATTCTTCCTTAGCAACCTTCATACGGTTGTCAATTAATTCTTCTGTTTCAGTTCCACGACCGACAATTCGATTGCGTAATTCGTCTAAACTAGGTGGAGCTAAGAAGATAAATACCCCTTCTGGGACAAGCTTTCGAACTTGCAGTGCACCTTGCACCTCAATTTCAAGTAATACATCTTTACCATCCGCTAATGTTTTCTCTACATATTGAAGTGGCGTTCCATAATAGTTCCCTACATATTCAGCATGTTCTAACAATTCATTTTGCTCAATCATCTTTTCAAACTCATCACGGGATTTAAAGAAGTAATCTACCCCATCTTCTTCGCCTTCCCTAGGCTTACGAGTTGTAACAGATATTGAAAATTCTAACCCGTCCCATTGTTTACGTAAAGAACGATTAACAGTACCCTTTCCTACTCCGGAAGGTCCTGATAATACAAATAAAATGCCTCTTTCTTTTTTCATTTCTCCCTACACCTCTGTCAATCTCTATTCTTCAGTCAGATCTTCCTTATTCAATAAACGTTGTGCCACAGTCTCAGGCTGGACAGCTGATAATATGACATGATCACTATCTGTAATAATCACTGCACGTGTTCTTCTTCCATACGTTGCATCGATTAATTTATGCTGTGTTCTAGAGTCTGTAATAATTCTTTTAATAGGCGCAGACTCAGGACTAACAATTGAAATGATTCGATTGGCCGACACGATATTCCCAAATCCGATATTGATTAACTTAATATTCATGGTTACCTCCTGGCTATCTATATCTAGCGTATCCAAGTTTCAAAGCTTACAATCATTAAGTAGTGTTGTTATTCAATGTTTTGTACTTGTTCCTTAAGCTTCTCTATCTCACTCTTTAATTGTACAACATTCTTACTTATTGAATAGTCATTCGCTTTCGAACCAATTGTGTTGCTTTCTCGATTCATCTCCTGTACAAGAAAATCCAACTTCCTACCAACTGTACCATTCTCCCTCAATATATCATGAAACTGATTCACATGGCTTTTTAATCTAATCAATTCTTCTTCAATATTACTTTTGTCAGCAAACAAAGCAATTTCAGATAATATACGGGATTCATCAACATCCACGTAGGCATCGGTCATTTCTTTCATACGTTTATAAAGGCGTTCTTTATATACGTTTTGAACTTCTGGTGCATGGTTTTCAATATCATCTAGAATTTCCGCTACAAATTTCAGTTTATTCTGGAGGTCAGCATGGAGATGCTTCCCTTCCTCTTCTCTCATCTGACAGAGTTTGTTTGTCGCTTGAGTAACACAATCCAAAACTTGTTTAGCGAATGAATCGGAAACATGATCTTTCTCTTGAATAGTGACGATATCTGGTAAAGTTAGCATTTGATTATAAGGGATAGACTCTTTCACACCATACCGATTGTGTAATTTCCCCTGGGCAGATATGTATTGATCTAACAAGTTCCAGTCTACTCTTAGTTCCCTTTCGATCCCTCTTTCACCATCGACACTAATCCAAACATCTACTTTACCACGATTTATGTATTCATTCACACATCGTTTTACTTTATCTTCAATAATTGAAAGTTGCCTTGGTAGGCGGACATGCACCTCAGAAAATCTGTGATTAACTGACCTAATCTCTGTTGTGATCGAATAGTGCTCATTTTCATTAACTGCTCTTCCAAATCCCGTCATGCTCTTTATCACGTTATCACTTCCATTGTACTATTCTATACAATTTTACATCAGTGAACAAGAATATGAAAGAAATAGAGAAAGAGAATACAAAATGAAGATAATTCCTCCAACAAAAAGACCAATCCCCACAATTAATACTTTGGGGATTGGCCGACCACGAGACACTTTATTTACTTTGTAAACTTATACTTAGCTTGTTTCGTTTGATTGAATATATGTGAACCAGCTAAGGCAAAGGTTGGTAGACCTGCCATACCAATAACGAGCATCCATTCTCGTACATTCAAACTAATTGTGTGGAAGATAGGCTGTAACGGCGGATAATAAATGACAACGATTAATAACGCAATTGATGACAATACAGCTAACACGAGATAAATGTTGCCAAATGGATTCCTGTGAAATACTGATTTCTCGCTCCTACAATCAAATACATGGATAAGTTGTGCCATAACCAAAGTTGAGAATGCAATCGTTTGTGCGCGAACAAGGTTTTCAGGATTTTCGTAATAAGCAATTGCAAATGCAATTATGGTAACAACGCCTATTAGAAAACCTCTACTAATGATTTTCCATCCTAAACCTCTTGAAAAAACACCTTCGGTCGTCCCCCTAGGAGAGCGTTTCATCACATCTTCTTCGGCACTGTCGATGCCAAGAGCCATTGCTGGTAAACCATCTGTCACCAAATTAACCCAAAGAATTTGTATTGGGACTAGTGGTAATGGTAATGACATCAGCATCGCAAATAACATAACCAGTATCTCCCCAACATTAGATGCAAGGAGATATCGAATAAATTTCCGGATATTTTCGTAAATGTTTCTTCCTTCCTCAATCGCTGAACGAATTGTAGCAAAGTTATCATCTGACAATATTAATGAAGACGCTTCCCTTGCAACATCTGTCCCTGATTTCCCCATTGAAATCCCAATATTTGCAGCCTTGATTGCGGGTGCATCATTTACCCCATCACCGGTCATAGCAACAATGTGACCATTGTTCTGCAACGCTTTAACAATTTTCAATTTATGCTCTGGAGAAACTCTCGCAAACACATATACCTCATCCACAACGCTTTCAAGCTCTTCTACAGACATCGCAGCAAGTTCATTACCCTCTAAGACCTTCCCATGATCAGGTAACATGTTTAATTGTTGCGCAATCGCTCTGGCAGTTACAATATGATCTCCTGTAATCATTACAGTCTTAATGCCTGCCTGTTGGCAATCCTGAATGGATTCAATTGCCTCAGGTCTCGGTGGATCAATCATACCTTGTAAGCCTATAAGTGTCAGATTTGTTTCTGCTTCAAATGCCGTTGATACTTGTTCTCCATTCTTTAAAGCACGGTAACCGACTGCAATTGTCCGAAGCGCTTTATTTCCCATATTTTCAATTGTATGATGGACATCCCTCTTCCGATGGTCATCCATAATAGAACTTCTGTCGTTCCATAAGATCCGTTCACTTCTCGATAGAATAACATCAGGTGCACCTTTCGTAACAATGTATCTTTGATGATCACTCGTTTTCACCAATACACTCATCATTTTTCTTTCCGAGTCAAAGGGAAATTCTTCAATGATCTCATAAGTTTGAGTTAAACTTTCTTTACTAAGACCTGCTTTCAAACCTGCTATCAACAAGGCAACTTCGGTAGGGTCACCCTGAATGTCGTTTGTAGACCTGCTAATAGACGCATTATTACAAAGTACTCCAAATGTGAGTAGTTGTTTAAGTGCAGGAGATTGTTCAACATCAATCAATTGGTTATTCGTTGTGAAGTCACCTGTTAGATCGAAACCAGTCCCCGAAACCTTCCAAGACTTCCCTCCACTCCACATTTCAGTAACCGTCATTTTATTCTGTGTAAGCGTGCCCGTTTTGTCTGAGCATATGACGGTGGCACAGCCTAATGTTTCCACGGAAGGAAGCTTTCTTACAATCGCTCTTCTTCTAATCATCTTCTGTACACCGAGTGCAAGTGCAATGGTAACGATGGCTGGTAACCCTTCTGGAATCGCCGCTACTGCAAGTGAGACTCCAGCTAGAAACATTGTATATAAGTCTTGTCCTTGTAGAACCCCCACCACGACGACGAGTGCAGTCAATGCTAACGCAACGAGTATTAAAATTTTACCAAGTTGTTCGAGTCTTTTTTGTAAAGGGGTTTGTAGTCCTTCTTCACTCGTTAGCAGATGAGCGATCTTACCCATTTCGGTGTTCATACCAGTCGACACAACAATACCAACACCTCGACCACTCGTCACCATCGTCCCCATGAAGCACATGTTTTCCTGGTCACCTAATGATTGATCACCTTGTAATGAGGTGTGTGCATTTTTTTGTGAAGGAATGGATTCTCCGGTTAATGCTGATTCCTCTACAGATAGCGACTTCGATTCAATAAGACGGATATCTGCTCCGATCCGGTCACCAGCTGAAAATCTGATCATATCGCCAGGTACAACCTCTTTAGAAAGTATGGTGTTCCATTCACCTTGCCGCAAGACCTGTACTTTTGGACTGGATAATTGTTTCAATGCATGCAAGGATCGCTCTGCTTTTCGTTCTTGGACATACCCCAAAATACCATTCACAAATACGATAAGCATAATCGCAATGGCATCCATGTACTCCCCAAGAATACCTGAAATTAATGTAGCCACTAATAACACGAGCACCATGAAATCTTTAAACTGGGATAAGAAAACGATGATCGGTGACAACCGTTCTTCTTGCTGAAGTTCATTGGGACCATAATCGTTCAATCGCTTCTTAGCCTGCTTTTCTGTTAGACCCGTACTTAAATTTGTCTGAAGCTCATTCTCCAACTCGTTTGCCGAGAAAGTGTACCATTTCATCCTTCCACCCCGTTTTAAACCTTCTTATACAAGCCATCTATATTCAGGATTGTCCCAAAAAATGCTATAATGGAACGGATATTTATGATTCACCACTTACAAACTAGGATGTTTGATATAATATTGGCTTTGCACGATAAAATTAGAGTTTTGCACGATAATGCGCAATCTTAGCTCTATAAATCAACCATTGGAGTGAACCTAATATGTCTTTTGACGGAATTATGACAAGAGCGATCACACACGAATTAAAAGAGCAGGTCGCTCAAGGAAAAATCACAAAAATTTATCAACCCTTCCCTACTGAACTCATCCTTGTAGTTCGTTCTAAAGGAAAGAGCCACAAAATCCTGCTCTCAGCGAACGCCAGTTATCCGAGGGTACATTTGACCGAACAACAATATGAAAATCCAAAAGTCCCGCCTATGTTTTGCATGCTGTTAAGGAAGCATCTAGAAGGAGGCGTTATTGACCAAATTGAACAACCCGGCATGGAACGGATGATTATCTTCCATGTTGCTGCACGAAACGAAATTGGCGATATTACTCATAAGCGCCTTATTATCGAAATTATGGGAAGACATAGTAATATTACTGTTATTGACGCAGACACAAATCAAATACTTGATTGTGTCAAACATATTCCACCATCCCAAAATCGCTACCGTACAATGCTGCCTGGTAGCACATATATGTTTCCACCTGAACAGGATAAACTAAATCCACTTGAAACAGATGAAGAAACGTTTATTAGAAAGCTAGATTTCAATTCTGGAAAGATCGATAAACAAATTGTTCAACAGTTTGAAGGGATTGCACCGCTTGTCGCAAACGAAATCATCGCTCGAACAAAACTTGGTGATCGCCAGTCCTTGTCACGATCTTTTGTAGAACTAATGAATAACGTGAATGAGCATGTTTATAAGCCTCAAATGATCTTAACTGAAACGAAAGAATATTTTTCGGTTGTGGAGCTCACTCACATTAAAGGTGAAAGATCAGAGTTTACAAGTGTCAGCACAATGTTAGATCGTTTTTATTTTGGAAAAGCCGAAAGAGATAGGGTGAAGCAAAGAGCATCAGATCTAGAAAAGTTTTTACGAAATGAATTGAAGAAGAACCAACATAAGATTCCGAAGCTGAGATCAACATTATCAAATTCGGAAAAAGCTGATCAATTCAAGCTTTACGGAGAATTGATTACTGCAAATATTTATCAATTAGACAGGGGAATGAATAAGGCTGAGGTTCAAAACTTTTATGAGGAAGAAGCACCTTTAATTACCGTACCATTGGATACTCAAAAAACGCCTTCTGAAAATGCACAGCATTACTTCAAGAAGTACAACAAACTTAAGAATTCAATTCAATATATTCAACAACAGTTGAAAGAGACCGATGATGAAATTCGATACCTTGAATCTCTACTACAACAACTAGAATCAGCATCAGCAAGTGATGTAGAAGAAATAAGAGAAGAACTTGAAGAAGGACATTATTTGAAGAAACGCAAAAACGTACGTAAGCGAAAGAAGAATGACAAACCATCCATTGAAAAATATCTTTCTTCTTCCAATGTAGAGATCTGGGTAGGGAAAAATAACAAACAAAATGATTACTTAACAAACAAATTCGCAAATGCGTATGACATATGGCTTCATACGAAAGATATTCCAGGATCACATGTCGTCATCAGAAATAGTGAACCAGATGAAACGACCATTATGGAAGCAGCGAATATAGCAGCCTACTTCAGTAAGGCTAAGCATTCGAGTTCTGTTCCTGTGGACTACACACATGTCAAACATGTTAAAAAGCCAAGTGGTGCGAAACCTGGTTTTGTAACGTATGACAATCAGAAAACCGTCCATATTACACCCGATGAGAATCTAGTCTATAACCTGCGTCATAAGTAATACTTTTTCACCTTGACTGATATCGTGGAAGGAAATCATTGACGAATAGGTTTAAATTTCCGCTATTAAGTGAATTATACTTTTAAGATAAACGATAAGTGAAATTCAAAACCCGATCTCAGAAAGGAAGTTTTATTATGATTCGTACCATCTTAATGATTATTGGAGCAATTGTTGTTATTAGCTTTATTGTAAACATGTTATAATCAATAACTTCTAAAAATAAAAGAGGATGATCGTTACCTAATCTACTGGTAGACGATCATCCTTTTTCATTTAGATGACTGCTGTCGTTATCATAGCTAGGCCACCTAGAACCTCTTCATGAGAAACACTACTTGCACCTAAACCCTTTAATATATCTGTTAATTGTTCTTTAGAATAACGATGTCTTCTAGTGGAGACATTTGACCATTTCAGAAGTGCAGTTTGCTCAAATCCTTTGATATCATGCTCTTTACTGTACATAAAAGCATTCTGTTGATTCATGTTCACACTAGGGTTTAACATCGTAATCGTGCCACCAGTCTTTGTTACACGAACCATTTCCTTTAATCCGATCTCAGGTTCTGGTAATAAAAACATGACACATGTTGATAAGCTTACATCGAAGCTCGCATCTTTAAACGGTAAATCATATGCATCTGCTAATAGAAAGCTAGATTTATTAGCTCGATTATGTAGAAAGAAGTTCTGTTTGCTCGCTTTGATCATTTCTGATGACAGGTCTACGCCAGTCAAATGCTCCGCCTCTTCTACTCCTTTAAGCAGTAAACGGCCCGTACCACACCCAATATCAAGTACTTGTGCACCTTTCCAGCTACCAGATTGTTCCTTCAAACGATTATGGATTGAAGTTAACCAGCTCGTTCTAGCCATGCTATCAAAAAAGGATACAAGCTGATCAAATTCTTCTCCGTTCATTTTTCTCAAGTCTATTCACTCCAGAAACTTTATTTCGCAACCGCTCTCGACCAAGATTCTGGATCATTACACCAAACATGCAAATGCTCTACTGATTCTTCAGAAACTTTCTTTTCATTGACGGCTACATGTATTAATGTACTAAAATCTGTAATGGTTTGCACGTCCATTTGAGCATTTTTGATTGCTTCTTTACCTTTTTGCAATTCATAAGTGAAAATTGCAGCACATCCTAGCACACTAGCTTCAGCTTCATTTAAAGCTTTCATAGCCGTTAGAGCGCTTCCTGCTGTAGAAATCAAATCTTCAATGATGACTACCTTGTCCCCTTTGTTTATTTTCCCTTCAATCTGAGACCCTGTTCCGTGGCTTTTAGGTTTTGAGCGAACATAGACCATAGGTAGGTTCATCCGTTCTGCGACAAGTGCTGCATGAGGAATCCCTGCAGTAGCTGTACCTGCAATGACATCCACTTCCGCATAATTAGAGCGGATTATCTGAACAAAGTAGTCTGCAATTCTGGATCTGATCTCAGGGTGTGAGATAATCAAACGATTATCACAATATATAGGTGATCTCAAGCCTGATGACCACGTGAACGGTGCATCAGGATTTAATGTCACCGCTTCAATATCAAGTAAATATTTAGCGACTTGTCGTTTCATAAGAAGTCCCCCATTCCTCTTTTATGAATTGGTAGGTTTGAAATGGATCTTTTGCTTTTGTTATCGATCTACCTACAACAATGAAATTGCTCCCTAGTTTTTTTGCTTCTAAAGGTGTGGTTACCCGCTTCTGATCATCTAACCGATCTCTCTCCGTACGTATTCCTGGTGTAATCGTCAAGAATGATTCGCGACAATTCCTTCTTACGAGTGGTACTTCAAGAGGCGAACAAACGACTCCGTCCAATCTAGCTATTTCTGCTTGAGATGCTAGTTTAGTCACAGATTGTTCAACAGTTCCTTGAATAGATAGCTCACTGTTGATGAACGCAGTCGTGCTACTCGTTAATTGCGTCACAGCGATACATTTGGGGCGATTGTGAAGTGATCCTTCTTCAAGACCTTCTATTGAACGCTTCATCATCTCTACCCCACCCATCGCATGAACATTAACTAAATCTACTTCTAATTTAGCTAAGCCTTTCATCGCTTTATAAACGGTTGTCGGTATATCATGAAGCTTCAGATCCAAAAATATATGATGTCCATGATCTTTAAGCATTCGAAGGAGATCGGGACCTTCTTGATAGAATAATTCCATTCCAACTTTAACGAACAATTCCTCGCCACGAAAAGAAGAAAGGAACCGGTTCACTTCCTCTTTAGATGAAAAATCTAGCGCGATAATGATGGGCTGTAGCAAGATTTCCAGCTCCTTCCGATCAAATCGCTAATGTGATCGATCCGTTTCTCAGACATGATTTCATGTAGCTCCTCAATGATCTCTGGACAAACGTATGGATTAACAAAATTAGCGGTGCCTACTGCAACTGCACTAGCACCAGCTAAGAAATATTCCAGCACATCTTCTGCGGAATGGATCCCACCCATTCCAATAATCGGTATAGATACGCGCTGACTTACTTCATAAATCATGCGAATCGCTACAGGTTTAATTGCAGGTCCTGACAAACCACCAGTACGGTTGGCAATTACCGGTTTTTCCGACTTTAAGTCAATTCTCATCCCTAACAAAGTATTGATCATCGATAATCCATCTGCACCTGCTTGCTCCACTGCTACAGCTATCTCAGTGATATCTGATACATTCGGTGATAGTTTGACATAAACAGGGACTTCAGAGGCTTCTTTAACAGCTTTTGTTAAGGCAGCAGCAATGTTTGGATCCGTGCCAAATGAAATACCGCCTTCTTTTACATTTGGACAAGATATATTCAACTCGATGGCAGTCACATTTGGAGCTTTAGATACTTGTTCTGCTACTCTTACATAATCTTCAGTCTTTGTCCCCGCAATATTTGCTAAGATCGGCACATCATATTCTGATAGAAAGGGTAATTCTTTATTAATAACATTTTCTAAGCCAGGGTTTTGTAGTCCAATTGCATTTAGCATACCTCCTGGTGTTTCAGCGACACGTGGAGTCGGGTTCCCAAATCTCATTTCCTCGGTTGTAGCTTTTATAGCAATTGCCCCTAACTGGTTAAGGTTGTATAAATCGGCAAATTCTCTACCAAACCCAAAACATCCCGAAGCAGGCATGATTGGATTTTTCATGGATAGTCCAGGTAACTGGATGGCTAGTTTACTCATAGCTGAATCACCCCTTGTGGAAATACTGGTCCATCTGAACACACTTTCCTGTATTCATGACCAGTGGAATCATTCTTAACCGGACAGACACAAGCGAAACATGCGCCGATCCCACAACCCATTCGTTCTTCAAATGAGTAATAACCACGGTTTGGATTCATTTGTTCTTCAATTGCTTTCATCATCTGTGTCGGACCACAAGTAAATAGTACATCAAAAGCTGGATTTTCATGATTAACGTAATCAGTAACAAAGCCTTGATAACCTAATGAACCATCAATGGTCGTTACTGCTGTTTCACCAAGTTGTTCAAATTTATTGACATAGAATGCATCTTTACGAGTAGCGAACCCGAGTATATGTTTCACACGAACATTTCGCTGAACAAGTTGTTTGGAAAGATAATAGAGAGGGGGGATCCCTATGCCACCCCCTATTAATATCGCAGTTTCCCCTTCTACTACCGAATGTAATGGAAAACCATTGCCTAGAGGGCCGAGTACATCCAGGCTGTCACCAACCCTTTTGTTTGATAATAGCTTTGTACCTTCCCCTTCAGCTCGGTAGAGTATTGTACATCTTTTCTCTTCAAGGTCCACATCACATATACTTATTGGTCTCCTAAGGAGGGGGATAACCTGATCCCCTACCCGAATATGGAGAAATTGCCCTGGTTCTGTCATCTTCGAAACCAATTCTCCTGTGAATGTCATCTCAAAAATTTGATTAGCAATCTGTCTATTGTGGACAATAGTCATCCGTTCTTTCTTCAAGTAAGGACACCTACCTTCTTCTTTTCAAAAGAAGGCATTTCGTTAGCAGAGAATGTCATTGATTCGATTACATTCAACAAAGCTTTGACCGTATCGAATGAAGTCAAGCACACGGCTCCATTCTCTACCGCTTCTCTACGAATTCTGAATCCATCTCTTGCAGGCTGCTTTCCTTTCGTCAATGTATTGACTACAAATTGCACCTCACCTTGTTGAATTCGATCTAATAGGCTAGGGCTGCCTTCTTGAATTTTGTTTACTACAGTTACTGGTATATTGTTTTCAGCAATGAATTTTGCTGTCCCTTCTGTTGCTAGAATTTGATAACCAATGTCATAGAATCTTTGTACTAAAGTCAAGCCTTCCTCTTTATCCTTGTCTGCAATCGTAAATAATACTGAGCCGAAGGTAGGAATTTTCATTCCTGAAGCAATCAACCCTTTATAAAGTGCTTTCTCTAACGTCCGATCTCTTCCCATAACTTCACCTGTAGATTTCATTTCAGGACCTAGTGTAATGTCCACACGACGTAATTTTGCAAACGAGAAGACAGGGACTTTTACGAACACATCTTGTGGTTCTGGGTGGTATCCTGAATCATATCCTAGGTTCTTTAACCCTTCACCTAAAATCACTTTTGTTGCAATGTTTGCCATTGGGACGCCAGTAATTTTACTTAGGAATGGAACGGTTCTACTTGATCTAGGATTCACTTCCAAAACATACAATTCATCTTTACAAATCACATATTGGATATTAAGTAAGCCTACTATTTTCAATCCTTTTGCTAACTTTGTCGTGCAATCAATAATTTGATTTTTCATATGCTCAGTAATGGATTGAGGTGGATATACAGCAATGGAATCACCAGAATGTACCCCTGCTCTTTCGATATGCTCCATGATACCTGGGATATATACTGTTTCACCGTCTGATATTGCATCCACTTCGATTTCTTTTCCAAATAAATACTGGTCAATTAAAACGGGATGCTCCGGATTGATTTTCACAGCATTCTTCATATATTGAAGCAATTCTTGTTCTTGATAGACAATTTCCATCGCTCGACCACCAAGTACATAAGAGGGTCGTACTAAGACAGGATAGCCAATTTCGTTCGCTATTTTAATGGCTCCCTCTACTGAAGTAGCGGTTTTCCCTGGTGGTTGAGGAATGCCGAGCGTGTGTAATGTTTGTTCAAATTTATCACGATCCTCCGCACGATCCATATCCTCTAAACTTGTTCCGAGAATCTTCACACCTCTAGCACTTAATTCAGATGCTAAGTTGATTGCTGTTTGCCCTCCGAATTGAACGACAACCCCCATTGGATTTTCTTGGCGAACAACGTGCATGACATCCTCGATCGTTAATGGTTCGAAGTATAATTTGTCTGATGTGCTGAAGTCGGTAGATACCGTTTCAGGGTTATTGTTAATAATAATCGCTTCATACCCTGCTTCTTGAATCGCCCAGACAGTATGAACCGTTGCATAATCAAATTCAATCCCTTGTCCAATTCTTATTGGACCTGATCCAAGTACAAGTACACTTTCTTTCTTACTATCCACAACTTCATTTTCTTGTCCATATGTGCCGTAATAATATGGTGTTTCAGAATCAAATTCCGCTGCACATGTGTCTACCATTTTATAGACCGGGAAAATGTTTTGTTGTTCTCGATATTGGTAAACTTCTATCTCTTTCACGTTCCATAATTCAGCAATTACAGTGTCAGAGAAACCACGGACTTTAGCTTCTTTTAAGATGTCTAGGTCAAACGGTTTTGAAACAAGTTTCTGTTCAACCTCCGTAATATACTTCAATTTATTTAAAAAGAAGTGGTCAATTTTCGTCCATTCATATATGTCAGAGATTGGAACGCCTGACCTTATAGCTTCTGTTACATTGAATAAGCGTTGGTCATCGGTTGTTTTCAGTGTAGACTCCCAGTTATCTCCTTTCTTTACCTCTTCAGTGCATTGTAAATGAGAGAGATCGGTTTCAAGGGAGCGAACGGCCTTTAGTAATGACTCCTCAAAGTTACGCCCAATCGCCATAACTTCGCCAGTCGCTTTCATTTGAGTACCAAGCGTTCGGTTCGCTGCCTCAAATTTATCAAATGGCCATCTAGGTATTTTCGTGACGACATAGTCGAGTGCAGGTTCAAATGATGCATATGTTCTACCTGTAACCGGATTTTTCAGTTCATCTAACGTGTAGCCAACTGAAATTTTCGCAGCTAACTTCGCAATAGGGTACCCAGTTGCTTTAGAAGCAAGTGCTGAAGAACGACTTACTCTTGGGTTGACTTCAATGATATAGTAATTGGAACTTTCCGGGTCAATAGCAAGTTGAACATTACATCCACCCTCAATCTCCAACGCACGAATAATTTTCAAACTTGCATTTCTAAGTAGTTGATATTCCCGGTCTGAGAGCGTTTGACTTGGCGCGACAACAAATGAATCTCCTGTATGAACACCTACAGGATCAATATTTTCCATGTTACAAACGACGATTGCCCCGTCTTTACCATCTCTCATCACTTCATATTCAATTTCTTTATAACCCGCGATGCTTTTTTCTAACAAAACTTGAGATACAGGACTGTATTTTAAACCGCTTGAAATGTATTCCTTCAGTTCTGTTTGATTATGAGCAATGCCCCCACCTGTACCGCCAAGTGTGTACGCAGGTCTTATAATAACTGGAAAACCTATTTTCTTTACAAATTCATTGGCTTCACCCTGTGACCTTATGATTTCACTTTCAGGTATAGGTTCATTCAACTCATTCATTAATGTTCTAAATAAGTCTCTATCTTCGGCTTTTTGTATAGAATTTAAATTGGTACCTAAGAGCTCAACTCCATGTTCTTCTAGAACACCCGCTTCAGACAATTCCACTGCCAAATTCAAACCAGTCTGTCCACCTAAAGTGGCAAGAACGCCATCTGGTTTTTCTTTACGGATGATTCGACTAACGAACTCTACCGTCAATGGTTCAATGTATACTTTATCAGCCATTGTTGTGTCCGTCATGATGGTTGCAGGGTTAGAATTGACGAGTATGACCTCATATCCTTCCTCTTTCAATGCTTGACAGGCTTGTGTTCCTGCATAATCAAACTCAGCAGCTTGCCCAATGACAATCGGACCAGACCCGATAACTAGTATTTTATGGATATCTAAACGTTTTGGCATAACACATTCCCCGCTTTCTTAGAAGTAGACATGAGCATCATGAATTGTTCAAACAAATCGTTGGAATCAGTTGGTCCAGGTGAAGCTTCCGGGTGAAATTGAACACTAAATGCAGGATATTCTTTATGGCGGTATCCTTCTATGGTTCCATCATTAATGGCTGTATGAGTTACTTTCAACCCGAGCGCTTCAAGTCCATTTGGTTCAACCGTATAACCGTGATTTTGTGAAGTAATCATCACTTTCTCTGTTTCTAAATCCTTTACCGGATGATTGACACCTCTATGTCCGAATTTCATTTTAACGGTACTTGCCCCACATGCTAGACCAAGCAACTGATGACCTAGGCAGATCCCGAAGATCGGTACTTTCCCAAGAATATCTTCAACCATATGAATCGCTTCTGGAACATCAGTAGGGTCTCCAGGTCCATTGCTCAACATAACTCCATCAGGTTGTAAACGGAGGATTTCTTCCGAGCTAATATGATAAGGTACAACTGTAACGTTACACCCTCTCTCAATGAGTTCTCTTAGAATTCCTCGTTTCGCACCAAAATCTACGAGTACAACACGTTTTCCTCTCCCTGGTAGTGTGTATGGAGTCGTGGTAGAAACCTTGTGCACTTGATTAGTAGGTAGCGAAGTGCGATTTAATTCTTCAATGACTTCGTCTATATTTACATCCAGGGAACACATCATCCCTTTCAACGTTCCATGTGTTCTGATCTTCCTAGTAAGGGCTCTCGTATCTATACCTGATAATCCAGGGATGTCTTTTACACGCAACAATTCGTCAATCGTACTATTAGATTGCCAGTGGCTCGGTTCACTTGTCGCCTCACTGACGATAATACCTGCTAAAGCTGGTTCAATAGATTCAAAGTCTTCGTGGTTAATCCCATAATTACCTATTAGCGGATAAGTGAATGTAATAATTTGATCACAGTATGATGGGTCAGATAATGTCTCTTGGTATCCAGTCATCCCTGTTGTAAAAACAACTTCCCCTCTGGTATCACGCATACTACCGATTGCAGTTCCCTCAAATATACTTCCGTCCTCTAGAATCAGCTGTCTTTTCATCATGCAAATACACTCCCATTCTTATAGGCTACTTTTCCTGCAACAAGTGTTAACGTGGGCCAGCCGTTGCAAATACGATCTTCAAAAGGTGTATTGCGTCCTTTAGACATAAAATGCTTTGGTTGGACCGGCTTCTCATGTTCAAGGTCTATCACGACAAGGTCTGCTGGTGCGCCTTTTTCAATTTTTCCGTACGGTAGATTAAAGCATTCAGATGGCCTTGAGGTCATGCGGTCTATAAGGAAAGTCAGCTCACATATACCGGGTTTGACGAGGTACGTATATAAAAGTGGAAAAGCAGTCTCTAACCCAACAATTCCGAAAGGAGCTCTTTCAATGCCAACCCCTTTTTCCTCTTCTGTATGAGGGGCGTGATCTGTCGCTATAAAATCGATGGTTCCATCTATCAGCCCTTCAATGAGTGCAACTCGGTCATCTTTACTTCTAAGTGGTGGGTTCATTTTGAAATTAGACGATCGATCAATGATGTCATCTTCACATAATAATAAATGATGCGGAGTTACTTCGGCGGTAACATGTATGCCCGCTTTCTTCGCATCACGCACAACTCTTACAGATTCCTTTGTACTAATATGACAGACATGATAATGTACACCAGTCGCTTCAGCTAGTAAAACATCTCTAGCGATCTGAACACTCTCACAAACTGAAGGTATACCGCTTAAGCCTTGTGCCTTTGAATAAGCACCTTCATGGACACATCCCTTATGAATAAGTGTATTCTCCTCACAATGCGCGACAATCGCCATGTCTAAACATGCAGCCTTTTGCATCGCCTTTAACATCGTATCTGCATTTTGGACACCGACGCCATCATCCGTAAATGCAAAAGCCCCTTCCTCTTTCAACCCTTTCATGTCTACAAGCTCTTCACCAATTTGTCTTGTCGTAATTGCGGCATATGGTAATACTCTCGTGCAAGCCGACTCTTTAATTCGTTTTTGTAAATTCCGCATAGTGTCGACATCGTCGGGAACTGGTCGGGTGTTTGGCATTGCAGCAATTGTTGTAAAACCACCTTTGGCTGCGGCTTGGGTACCAGTTTCAATGGTTTCTTTATGCTCGCCACCTGGTTCTCTTAAGTGGACATGTAAATCAACAAAGCCTGGTGCTAATAGATTACCTTCCAAGTCAATCACTTCATAATCTTTCATATCGATGTTGGATCCAATCTCAGCAATTCTCGAATCTTGAATCAATACATCTTTCAAAGGTCCTTCCATTTGATTACATAATTGAGCATTCTTAAGTAATAATCCCATTGCTACCTACCTCCTCAAATTGTAGCGACCAATTTAGAACCGCCATTCGGACTGCGACACCATTGTTCATTTGTTTAAAAATCCTAGATCGATCACTTTCAACTAGTTCAGAAGCAATTTCAACTCCTCGATTAACGGGAGCGGGGTGAAGGATAATGCTCTGAGATTTCATCATCTTTTCCCGTTCTACGGTTAGACCATATCGCTGATGATATTCCTCTTTCATTAGGTCCATCCCATTACGGTGTCTTTCATGTTGTATACGAAGCATCATAACGACATCCGCTTCTTTAACAGCTGTATCTATTGGGACATAATAACCGTTTTCCATTTCATCATCCATCCACTGCTCCGGGCCTGAAAACAAAACATTTGCACCCATTTTCCTAAGTAAACTTGCGTTTGATCTAGCAACACGACTATGACGAACGTCACCTATGATTGCTACAGTTAAACCTTGGAGGACAATAAATTCTTGTCTAATCGTAAGAAGGTCTAACAGTGACTGGGTTGGGTGATTTCCACATCCATCTCCTGCATTTAGAATTGGAATGCCAATCCCCTTTAATTCGTTGAAATACTGATCTTGATTATGTCGGATGACAACTACATTTGCTCCTATTGCCTCAAGTGTTCTAACGGTGTCGTACAAACTCTCGCCTTTTTGTACACTGGACCCTTCTGCTTCGAAATTTAGAACGTGTAGTCCAAGTCGTTTTTCTGCAATCTCAAAGCTAAATTTCGTTCTCGTACTCGGTTCGTAGAAAAGGTTGGCTACGAAACGTTTCTCTTTCGGTACTGGAAAGTTGAAGTTGTCATCGATAACATGTTGCGCGCGTTGTAATAGGTGATCGACGAGTTCAGGCTCAAGTGTATCGATCGTCAGTAAATGGTTCATTATGACCCTCCTTAAACAAGATTTTTATCGCTATTTTAAGCAGCGGGTTCTTTTGATTGATTTTGACTGTCTTCCTTGAAGATGGATGTATTTTGAACATCTTTATCTCTCCCAGGTATGAGGAGGTTTAACAAGATTCCGGTTATGGTTGCAAGTGCCATACTCGCTACTTGAAACTCGTCAGTAATTTGGAGTGTGGCCCCACCTACTCCAAGAACTAAGATGACTGATGATATGACTAAGTTGCGTTTTTTTCCTAAATCTACTTTGTTATCAATCAACATTCTTAAGCCAGATGAGGCAATAATTCCGAACAACAGAATGGATACGCCACCCATAACTGGGGTTGGAATTGTACTGATCAGTGCAGTGATTTTACCGACGAAACCAAAAGCAATTGCGAGTAGTGCTGCTCCTCCGACTACGAATACACTAAATACTCTCGTAATCGCGAGAACACCAATGTTTTCACCATATGTCGTATTTGGAGGTCCTCCTAGGCATGAAGCGATAATCGTTGCAACGCCATCACCTAATATTGATCTATGAAGTCCTGGTTTTGCGATGAAATTTTTACCGACAACTTTACTTAATACCATTTGATCCCCTATATGCTCAGTAATCGTGACGACTGCTATCGGAACCATTATCAGAGCGATTTGCCATGAGAAGGTCGGACTGTAAGACACAAACGGTATCATCAAGTCTGGAACTTGAAGCCAACTCGCTTCTTGGACCGGCGTGAAGTCAATTAACCCTATCGAGTATGCATAAAGGTAACCTCCAATAATACCTACTAAGACAGGTATCAGGTTCAGAAAACCTTTAAGAAATACTGCAGCAATAATAGTGATTCCTAATGTAACTAATGCTGCTGAAAAATGTGGTAGGCTATATACCTTTGGATCCGATCCTGGAATATACATCGCCATGTCGATCGCTGTTGTTGCTAGGCCTAGACCAATTACGATGATTACAGGACCTACAACGACTGGTGGTAATATTTGAAGCAACCATTTAATCCCTAGCGTTTTAATGAGAACAGCTACGCCACCGTATACGAGTCCTGCTAAGAAGCTACCGACCATCACTGCTTCCATTCCACCTAATGACTTGGCAAGAATAATCGGTGCAATAAATGCAAACGATGAACCGAGATAAGCCGGGATTTGACCTTTAGTGATTAACAAGTATGCTAGTGTCCCTAATCCACTTGAAACGAGTGCGACTGCTGGGTTTAATCCAACTAGGAATGGCACGAGGATGGTCGCACCGAACATCGCAAACAAATGTTGAAAGCTTAGTACAAGCCACTTTCCTTTACTAGGTATTTCTCTAATGCCAACTTCTTTTTGATTCATTATGTTTCCTCCTCAGATTGAGGCCCAAAAAAAACCTCTTTGCAGGCATGCAAAGAGGTTGGATGAACTAGACGAATTGTGTATATGCTTCGCCAAATTCATTCCCCTTTGCCAGCCTCACGGGACTGACTTAAAAAGGGCCATATTAGTTTTTTTGTATTAACACTTGCTCTTGATGATCAACTTCTCTTAGGTCAACACTTACGATTTCCTCTCGGGAAGTCGGTACATTTTTACCTATGAAATCTGGTCGTATCGGAAGCTCCCGATGTCCTCTATCAATCAGTACTGCAAGCTGGATTTGTTCTGGTCTACCAAGATCCATCACAGCATCCATGGCAGCTCTGACTGTTCTTCCGGTGTAAAGGACATCATCAACTAAAACGACGGTTTTATTTGTTATATCAACGGGTATATCTGTTCCTTTAAGCATCGGTTCTTCATTATCTGTCTTTTTGGAAAGATCGTCTCTGTAAAGTGTAATATCAACTTCACCTTTAATGACTTTCTCACCTTCAATCTGCTCGATCCGTTTGCTCAATCGTTCAGCCAGATAAACACCTCTCGTTTTAATCCCAACAAGGACTAAATTTTCAGTGCCTTTATTTCTCTCTAGTATTTCATGAGCGATCCTTGTAAGTGCTCGTTTAATTGCTTGCTCGTCCAGTAATACGGTCTGTTCCACAGCCCTTCACCCCCTTTTGTAATATAAAAACCTCTCACCCTTACGGCGAGAGGTTATACGTCTCCTAATGAATACACAAGCATACTGCAATGCCTTGTGTTAAGAACCGATACCTTCTCAGCCTCACGGGACTGATCTTAAAGGTCTTTGTAATTGTTGAAATGATTATCTCAAACGCTTTGAATACTGTCAAGCCTCATTTCGACGTAAATCGTCTAAAAGCGTCGTCATATCTTCAGGAAGATCAGAAGTAAACTCCATTTCTTCTTCAGTTCTAGGGTGGATGAATCCTAATGTTTTTGCATGAAGAGCTTGTCCTGAAATCGGCAACGTTTTCTTTGGACCATACTTCGGGTCACCTGCAACAGGATACTCAATGTAATTCATATGGACACGTATTTGATGTGTTCTACCTGTTTCCAAAATACATTCCACAAAGGTATATGCGTTAAATCGTTCAAGAACATTAAAATGCGTAACCGCATCTTTACTATTTTTATCAGTTACAGCCATTTTCTGACGATCTTGAGCATCCCTTCCAATCGGTGCATCAACCGTTCCTTTATTATGTGGAATGACACCGTGAACAATCGCTTCATACTTTCTTGTCGTCGATTTATCTTTCATTTGCTGACCTAAGTGTTGATGTGCATGATCGTTCTTAGCAACGACGAGCAAACCAGTCGTATCCTTATCAATCCTGTGCACAATGCCCGGACGCAATACACCATTAATGCCTGAAAGATCCTGGCAATGCGCCATTAATCCATTTACTAATGTCCCTGTCATATGACCTGGAGCCGGATGAACGACCATTCCTCTTGGTTTGTTAACGACAAGGAGATCCTCGTCCTCATAAATGATATCTAATACCATTGATTCAGCGATGACCTCAAGTGGTTCTGGCTCTGGAATTTCAATTATAATTTCATCACCATCAGTACATTTGTAATTCGCTTTAACAATGTTTCCATTCACCTTCACCCGTTGTTCTTTAATCCATTGTTGAACTTGAGAGCGTGACGTATCCCCCTGCTCATTAGAAATGACTTTATCAAGTCGATCTCGACCTTCTAATCCAGTTACTTTAATATATACTTGTTCCATACTAATTCTCCTTCGATGTTCTTCCTTCTAATAGAAAAGCAATTGCAATAAGTCCAACACCAATCACTAATGCTGAGTCAGCGATATTAAAAATTGGAAAATCATAATTAATAATATAAAAGTCTAGAAAATCAACAACCTCTCCTCTAAATAAACGGTCGATGAAATTCCCAACTGCTCCTCCAAGGATGAGTGCTAATGACGTACTCAGCAAATCGTTCCCAATTGCTTCTGTATGTAAATAATAAATGACAGCGATCATCACTACAATCGTTACAATAATAAATAACCACATTTGTCCTTGGAGAATACCGAATGCTGCACCCCTATTGCGGTGAGATTGTATGTAAAATAAATTCTCAATAATCGTGACTTGCTCGCCCAATTCCATATTCCGTACAATTAGCCATTTAGTTAGTTGGTCTGTAATTAAAACGAATAAAGCTAAAAGGTAATATCTAACAATCTTCATTTGTCCCCCACCTTTATTTCTATCCGTTTGATTTTAGCATAATAAAGGTTCTTTCACAATCAATCAGAGGACTATATTGAAGGCTAAAGTAGCGTCTTTTGACAAAAAAAGAACAGCCAACCTCATGACTGTTCTCCTTCATCGATGTTTGATTGTTCGTTCATATATTCATCATATTGAACATTCCGCTCTATATGGACGTCATCTGGTCCAGTATAACCTTCAATATCTGTTGAAACAAACTGTTCATAGTCTTCTACATACCCCGTTTTATCTTTATTATCAATTAAAGAAGTGTCTTCATAGGTCATACTATTTTCGTTGAAGGAAGCAACTTCATCATATGCATTTGGATCTTGGATATCATTATCCCTTTCTTCAGAATAATGCTCTTCCATTGAAGTGATAACCTCTTCTTCTATTGGACGATCGGTAGATATTTGCTGATTAGGAGATACAGACTTTATCGTTCTTGCCGTCGGCAGAGCCTCTAGTCTTTCAATCGGTATCGCCTGACCAGTAACTTCACATGTGCCATACGTTCCTAGTTCAATTTGATTAAGAGAATATTCAATATCTGAAAGCTCTTCTTTTAAATGTTCATTTAGCGCCATGTCCTTCTCACGTTCAAACAGTTCTGTCCCAGAGTCAGCCGGATGGTTGTCGTATTGTGATAACTCACCAGAAGCATTATCACTTCCAAAGCCTCTATTTAAACCGTAATGGTCATTTTGCTCAAATTCATGTACAATTTCTTGTTTCCTTGCTTCTAGTTGCTTCTTTAAGTGATCAAAATTCATGTCACACTCCCCTTCCTATACAATCCTCATTATAGTTTGACCAGAGCATCTCTTTTTACACCATTATTTTGTGCATAAAAAGAAACTGGCCTATAATCAGACCAGTTTCAGTACTTACCAATTAATATTAATAATTATTTTTTACGACAGTCGCACAGCGTTCACATAACGTTGGGTGATCAGCATCCGTTCCGACTGTAGTTGTCACAGTCCAACAGCGGTCACATGTTTCACCATCTGCGGCTTTAACGACAATCCCCACTTGATCATAAACATGTGCTTCTTCTGGAGCATGATCCTTATCCCCAGCAATTGAAGCTTTTGAAACGATAAAGAATTTATCAAGTTCTGCTACACCGTTCAATAGTTCTTTTGCTTCAGTTGAAGGATAAAGTTCAATAGATGCTGCCAGGGATTTTCCAATTACTTTTTCATTCCTTGCATTTTCTAAAGCCTTGAGAACTTCATCACGGATTTCAAGCATGCCATCCCATTTCTCAATAAGAGCTTCAGCATTGTCATATTGCTTTACTTCAGGCATGTTGGATAACTGAACACTTTCTTCTTTCACGCCTGGAATGTAAGCCCAAACTTCATCAGCAGTATGAGCTAAAATTGGTGCAACAAGCTGCGTTAAAGATACGACGCTATCGTATAGTACCGTTTGCATTGAACGACGCTTATGATCGTTTTCACCCTCAATGTATAACGTATCCTTAGCCAAGTCCAGATAAAATGAACTTAATTCGATGGTACAGAAATTATGGACTGCATTATAGACTGACAAGAATTGATAATCATCGTATGCATCTTTAACACGTTCTACGAGCTTATTCACTTTTACGGCCATATATTGATCTAATTCATTCATATCTTCATATGCTACACGGTGTTGTGTAGGATCAAATCCGTTTAAGTTTCCAAGCATGAATCGAAGCGTGTTACGGATTTTACGATAGACTTCAGAAACTTGCTTCAAGATATCATCTGATACCCGAACGTCAGACTGGTAATCGACTGACGAGACCCAAAGACGGATGATGTCCGCTCCGAGTTGTTTCATGACCTTCATTGGATCGATGACATTTCCGAGAGATTTACTCATCTTCTTGCCTTCACCATCTAATGTGAATCCGTGCGTGATGATCGTTTTGTATGGTGCTTTCCCTGTCACAGCAACGCTTGTAGTAAGAGAAGAGTTGAACCATCCTCGGTATTGGTCTGTTCCTTCTAAATAGACGTCTGCTGGACGGTCAAGTTCAGGGCGTTCATTCAATACACTTTGGTGAGATGATCCTGAATCAAACCAAACATCCATAATATCTGTTTCTTTCGTAAATGTGCCGTTCGGACTATGTTCCGAAGTAAATCCTTCTGGCAGAAGTTCCGTTGCTTCCCACTCAAACCAAATATTAGAACCATGTTCTCGGAAAAGATTTGAGATATGATCAATCGTTTCAGGCGTGATAATCGGTTCTCCATCTTCACCGTAAAAGACAGGAATCGGTACGCCCCATACTCTTTGACGAGAAATACACCAGTCATCACGATCTTTTACCATGTTGTGAAGGCGAGTTTCGCCCCAGCTAGGATACCATTTCACATCTTTGATTTCTGATAGTATTTGATCTTTAATTTTTTCAATAGATGCAAACCATTGGTCTGTAACACGGAAAATGATTGGTTTCTTCGTTCTCCAGTCGTGCGGATAAGAGTGCGTGATGAATTCGAGCTTCAATAACGCATTAACTTCTTTTAGTTTCTCCGTAATCGGTTTGTTCGCAGTATCATAGAACATGCCTTCATAACCAGGTGCCTCGTCAGTCATAACACCTTTTCCATCTACTGGACAAAGAATTCCAAGATTATATCTTTTTCCAACTTTAAAGTCATCTTCACCATGACCAGGAGCTGTATGCACACAACCTGTCCCAGATTCTGTTGTTACGTGATCACTTAAAACGACAAGTGAATCACGGTCATACAATGGGTTTGTTGTGACAACATGTTCAAGCTCTGCACCTTTCATTTTCTTCAACACTTTTGTGTTTTCCCATTCAAGTGAAGTCGTTAAATGTTCAAGTAAATCTTCAACGACTACAAACTTACGGCCATCCGCCTCAACAACAACATAAGTGTATACAGGATGTACAGAAATACCCAGGTTTGCAGGGAGCGTCCAAGGTGTCGTCGTCCAAATGACAACCGAAACATCTTGTTCCAACACACCTTTACCATCTTTCACAGGAAATGCAACATAAATGGACGGTGAGCGCTTATCTTGGTACTCGATTTCCGCTTCAGCAAATGCAGACTCAGAAGATGGTGACCAGTATACTGGCTTTTTCCCTTTATAGATCAGACCTCGATTTGCCATTTCACCGAACACCTTGATCTGTTCTGCCTCATATACCTTGTTCAATGTAATATATGGATTGTCCCAATCTCCACGTACTCCGAGACGCTTAAATTGTTCTTTTTGTAGTTTAACTTGTTCTAGCGCATACTCTGCACACATTTTACGAAATTCAGCAATACTATGTTCTTTACGGTTGACTTTTTTCTTCTTCGCTAACGCTGTTTCAATCGGCAAACCGTGTGTATCCCAACCTGGGATGTACGGTGCATTGAAACCGTTCATCGATTTGTAACGGACGATGATATCTTTGAGAATCTTGTTTTCTGCGTGACCTAGGTGAATATCTCCGTTTGCATATGGAGGTCCATCATGCAAGATGAATTTAGGTAGATCCTTGTTCTTTTCAAGTACCTTCTGATAAATTTGATCGCTTTCCCATTTCTCTTGGATATTTGGCTCCTTATTTGGAAGTCCACCCCGCATAGGAAAATCTGTTTTCGGCATTAAGAGTGTATCTTTATAATTCATTAAATTTTCCACCTTTCTCATTTTCTTTTTCAAAAAAATCGTTTTGAGCGATTGTTCAGTTTCATGCCAATATCTAATCTAATTAAGTATCCAGCTACTTCAGGTTGAAAAAGCCAGAAAAATAAAAAAACCTCCTCATCCCAATAGGGACGAGAAGGTTGCTCGCGGTACCACCCTAATAGGCATATAATCCTTATCCTAAGATTATATAACCCACTCAAGCATTCGTAACGAGAATGATTCGCTATAGCTTACTGATCGTTCAGCTTAGAACTCAAGGGTGATTTTCCGTATCAGTTCTATGTCAGGCTCACACCAACCCTAACTCGCTATGAAAGAAACTGAAACGTACTCTCCCCATCTTAGTTTACGTTTATAACTGTTTTAAAATTATATAAGATATGAGATCAGTTCGTCAAGTGACGTTCACGTTTTCTGTTTTGGACTCGTTCAGCTCATATTCTGATTCCTCATCTTCTGGAGGCATGAGGTGATCCCAGTCTTCGGTTTTCAACATCTCTAATTGAGCTTCAATCAACATCCGGAAACGAGTTCGGTAAACAGAAGATTGCTTCTTCAGTTCTTCAATATCCAACATCACTTTTCGTGATTTTGCAAGTGATTCGTTAATGATTCGATCAGCATTCTTTTCTGCTTCTTTCACAATTAGTCGAGCTTCTTTATTCGCATTTCTCTTCACTTCTTCGCCAGTTTCTTGGGCGACAACAATCGACTTGTTCAACGTCTCTTCAATATTGGTGAAGTACGCTAATTTCTCTTCCATCTTCGCTAAGTTTTCTTGCAGATCTTTCTTTTCTCGGATCACGGTCTCATAATCTTTAATCACTTGATCCAAAAATTCATTAACTTCATCCTCATCATATCCTCGAAAACCACGATTGAACTCTTTATTATGAATATCCAATGGTGTTAAAGGCATGACGCCACCCCCCGTATCGATGTCTTTACTACTTGTTTTTTTCGACATTTTACCTAACAATTCCTGCTCTTATTTCGATTTTTTTGTTCCGTATGTAATTTTCCACTTTCCTTTTTTACTTTGTCCATCCACAGTTATTAGTTTAGCACGACCTAACCCTCTGACAGAAATTTGATCGCCTTCCTGTAATAGGCTGGATGGCTGCTCAACAGTTTTCCAATTGAGCTTTACCTTTTTATTCGTAATAAAGGGTGTCACTTTTGACCTTGATAACCGAAATGCTTCTGAAAGAATGACATCTAGGCGTAAAGAAGATACTGTACTTTGTTCATTAGACCACTGATCGGTCGGTCTTATTAAATGCTCTGGTTGTAACTCCTTAATCTTCACAGTAGATTTCCCTATTGAAGTCAGGTTCAATCGGACATAGTCCGCAATTTCCTCTGCTACAACAAGATGACATATACCATCACCCATTAGGATATCACCAAACTTCTTTCTCTTCACGCCTAAACTCATCAAGGCACCCAGAATATCTGAATGTTTCAATGTAACAAATTTAACTGGGTACTCGAGTTCTAAACATTTTACGGCAAAATCCGAATCATTTGGTTCATAATAAACGGGGTACATTAAGGCTCTCGTTCTTTCTGCCCCCTCGTACCCCTGCCAGAAATCTAGTTGTAATTCATCACTTGTGCCAATCAATGAACGTAGGATAAATTGCTCTCTTGGATCTAGAAAGTCAGTCGCCTTCATTCTGTATTGATCGATCACTGTTTTTCTCCATTCTAGAACTTGATCTATGAATGGTTGTTCTTCGGTTCTAAAATGATCATAAATTGACATACAACCACCTACAAGTAGCTAAATAACGAACTTACACCAATTTGCGCAAAATATAACGCAAATAATGCAGCAATCGGTGACAAATCAATCATCCCTAGCGGCGGAATGATCTTCCTAAACTGCGCTAGAAACGGTTCAGTAATAGAGCCTAAAAATTGTCCAAACGACGATTCCCTTGCATTTGGAACCCATGACATGAAAATGTAAATAATTATGAGCCACCTGTAAGCCCCGATTGCAAATATAAGGATATCTTCTAACATTCTATAAACCACCCTTTGTTCTACTATTATTCTATTCTCCGGTCATTTCAGATATGGCACCGGAGACGTCTACATTATCTGGCGTACACATAAATGTATTGGGGCCTAGCTTTTGTATATCTCCTCCAATAGCATATACAGTACCACTCAAAAAATCTACTATACGTTTTGCTTGGTCGAGAGGAATCCGTTGCAAGTTCATCACAACAGCTCTTCGATTCGTTAATTGATCAGCAATCTCCTGCGCCTCTGAGTAGGTCCTAGGTTCTACGAGAACGACTTTTACTTGTTGCTGCACGCTTTGAAGACTAACAATGTTTTGACTCTTCTGGTCTCGACGAGATCGACTCATCGGTTCGATTTCCTCATCACGCTCTTGTTCAGATTCATAAAGTTCTTCTTCATACATATCATCATCAAAAGCAAAGAAATTCTTTAATTTTGATTTAATTCCCATGTTGAGCCTCCTTAACATGAACTTAGAATAAAGTACGTCTCACTTATTTACGTTCGTTTCCTACTAATGAAGTACCGATTCGAACAAAAGTTGCTCCTTCTTCTACTGCAATTGAATAATCATTCGACATGCCCATAGATAGCTCAGTACAAGGTGCATTGGATAGGTTCAAGTGCTGCACTTTCTGTTGTAAATGGCGCGTTTTCTGGAAAATGCGCCTTAATACTTTTTCATCTTTAATATGGGGAGCCATTGTCATTAAGCCGATGATTTCAATTGAATCATATTTCTCAAGTTGTTGAACAAATTCAATCAATTCATCAGCTGAAACACCATGTTTGGATTTTTCTTCTGATACATTGACCTGAACAAAGCACTTCACTTTTCGATTCGTTCTCTTGTGAATTTCCTTTGCTAAAGAAAGTCGGTCAAGAGAGTGTATGTAGTCAACCTTATCAATAATGGACTTCACTTTTCTAGATTGGAGAGTTCCAATAAAGTGCCATTTAACATGACCGGTAACCTGTTCATATTTATGTATAAAGCCTTCATCTCGATTTTCTCCTAAATGAACAATACCCGAATCGACAGCTTCTTGGGTTGTTTCAACACTAACATATTTAGTTACAGCAATAATGGATACATTCTCTGGATTTCGATTAGATCGTTCACAAGCCTTTGAAATCTGTTGATTGATGCTCTGTAAGTTGTCTGAAATTCTCAATATTACAGGTTACACCTCCTATTCGTTAAACATGATAAAACCAAGCATTCTACCTGTTTGTCCATTCTCTTTACGATGTGAAAAAAAATGATTAACGGAACAACTTGTACACAAAGTGGTTACATGGATTTGAGTTGATGGAACACCAGCCTTAATAAGAAGTTGTCTATTCAATTCTTGCAGATTGAGCATATACTTCCCTGTAACTGTCGTTGTGGTATAAGGCTTAACCTTATCTTCCATTATGTCGTCTACATGGTCAATCACATGTTGATCTACTTCATAACAACACTGTTGTATAGAAGGACCGATCCAAACCTCTATCTCATCAGAAGGTATGTTTTCTTCCTTACTCCAAGTGTGAATCATTTCTTGGGCAATTCTAGAAACAGTCCCTTTCCAACCAGCGTGTACAATTCCCACTATGTTAAGATTCTTGGCTGAAAAATATATGGGTACACAATCAGCGTATGCCAAAGCAAGAACAATATTGGAATCTTTGGTATACAACCCATCCGTACCTATTATTCCCGTGTGGTAGAGATTTGAACCCTTCCCTGCGTCTACACGTTTCACTTCTGAAATTTGTTTCCCATGGACTTGGTCAGCAAAAACCCATTGATTCAATTTTGTATTTAATGCATTTGCCAAACGGTTTCGATTTTCAATCACATCAGATGATTGGTCATGAACATGAAGCCCTAGATTTAATGCGTGAAAAGGTTGATGACTAACCCCTCCATGTCTTGTTGATATGCCTGCAACGACATTCCGGTTAGATCGTAACATTTCATTTATCGTATAATAGCATTCATGTTTCATATGAAATGGTTCTACCAAATTCAACCCTCAAATCAAATCTTAGTGTCGCATTTTGTTGCGATAGACTTATTTTATCACAAGTTGTTGAATTGTTGGAGAACTCAGCTATTTAACTTTTCGATGAATTATGGAACCCCTGCGGTGAAAGTTGGTTCTCGGCATGGTCCTCAAACCGAACAAGTATAACATCTTTCCCGATTTTCACAATATCTCTCCACGGGATGATGATATCATTTTCTTTTCTCATAAATCCCATCATTCTACCTGCCCCAGGGATGACAATCGCTTCTATTTTTCCAGTTCCTAGGTTGATTTCTAGATCTGCAATATGCCCAAGCTTCCTACCATTAGATACATTCACTACATCTTTCACTTGAAATTCAGATATTTTTATCACTAGAGATTCCCCCACCTTTCATGATAGTCATCATTTAAACAAGACTCTCTATTAAATATATGAGCATAGAATTTTATATGAACAAAAAATAAACAGAAAAAACACAAGTATTTGTAAGGAACACAGTGTTGAAACAAAAATAAAGCACCCAACTCCCTTGTGCCTATGTCAGGCAGAAGATAGCAAGTGCTTTATTTTCTAGGTATTTGTCAATCGTTCTTAACCACTTTGTATACTTTTGTTCATTTGATTAATTGCTGCCTTTTCTAAACGTGAAACTTGTGCTTGGGAGATTCCGATTTCATCAGCAACTTCCATTTGTGTCTTACCTTGAAAGAAGCGCATCGTAAGAATCAACTTTTCTCGTTCGTTTAATCTAGTCATTGCTTCACGTAACGCAATTTCCTCAATCCACTGATAATCCTTCTGTTTATCATCACTAATTTGATCCATCACAAAAATCGGCTCACCGCCGTCGTTATAGATAGGCTCAAACAATGAAACGGGATCTTGAATCGCATCTAATGCAAATACAACCTCTTCTTTCGTAACATCTAACTCACGAGCAATTTCTGTAGGGTTAGGTTCCCTTGATTCTTTGCTGACAATCTTATCCCGTACTTGAAGTGCCTTATAGGCGATATCTCTAAGTGATCTAGACACTCTAATAGGATTATTATCCCTTAAGTATCTTCTGATTTCTCCAATGATCATAGGTACCGCGTAAGTTGAAAACTTTACATTCTGACCTAGATCGAAGTTATCAATTGATTTCATTAGACCAATACATCCAACTTGGAATAGATCATCAACATATTCTCCGCGATTATTGAATCGCTGTATGACGCTTAAAACAAGTCTTAAGTTACCGTTTACTAACTTTTCTCTTGCTGTTAAATCTCCATTCTGCATTTCTTTAAACAGAATTCTCATTTCTGTGTTTTTCAAAACTGGAAGCTTAGATGTATCCACACCACAAATCTCAACTTTATTACGGGTCATATCTTCCCCTCCAATTGGGAGTAACTGTAAAAGTAAGTATCTCCTCAGGAGGGAATTTTATGCACAAGCTATGAAAATGTAGAAATTCAAAGGTTACATCATTTTATTAAATTCCTTTTGTAATCGCTTAATAATGCGTTTTTCAAGTCTTGAAATGTAGGACTGGGAAATCCCAAGTAAATCAGCTACATCCTTTTGTGTCTTCTCCTCTCCACCAGCAAGTCCAAATCGGAGCTCCATAATTTGTTTTTCTCGTGGTGATAACGAAAATAATGCTTTCGTCAGGAGCTTTCGATCTACATTCGCTTCAATCCCTTTCGTTATGATGTCTTCATCAGTACCCAATACATCTGAGAGAAGCAATTCATTGCCATCCCAGTCAACATTAAGTGGCTCATCAAAAGATACCTCTGAACGTGTTTTATTATTCCTTCGTAAGTACATGAGAATTTCATTTTCAATACATCTAGAAGCATAAGTTGCAAGTTTTATTTTCTTTTCCGGATTAAAAGTATTAACTGCTTTAATCAACCCAATTGTTCCAATACTGATAAGATCTTCAATATTAATACCGGTATTTTCAAATTTTCTAGCGATGTACACAACCAACCTTAAATTTCGTTCAATTAACACCGCTCTTGCAGCTTTATCTCCTTTTGGTAGCTTCTTAAGAAGTAAAGCTTCTTCATCTTTCGAGAGGGGTGATGGAAGCGCTTCGTTTCCGCCTATGTAGTATATCTCCTCTGTCTTCACCCCAAGTTTGATTAGCAGTTTGTACCAGAATAAAGTAATTCTTAGTTTTAACTTGCCCATTCCTTATCCCCCTCAAATTCTGATGGATTTTTATTTTTCACATTTAAAATATCAAATAGATTAAGATGCAGATGAAGTCACACTAGCATGGGACAACATTTTAGGATGCAAAATAGCTTGGTAATCTCCTTCTCCTGAAACATTCGTAAAAGAGAGGCCAACAATTACATTTTTTGTTTCATATTTCACACCTTCTGACCAAATAGCCATATGATCTGCTTTAACGCCCATTAAGAATTGATGGTTACTACCTACTGCACGATACGGAATAATTTTCATACGATCAATCCATGGGTTTTCTTCATCCACTACTTCCCCTATATTTTCAAGGCTAGTGGCATGGCTGATTACTTCTTCAGGAAGATCGTTTTTAAACACAGTCAGGTCTAGTATCATTACAGGCGTTTTCGAAATAGGCTCGTGTAGCTGATTACCACTATCTAACAGCCCTTGTCCTTTAAGAATAGTTGTCTCAATCCTTAATTCGAAATTCATGATTTGGTCGTAACGAAGTTTTCGGATTTCAATATCGCCTACTCTTCGTTTGGTGAAATAGAGCATTACTGGCACCATCAATATAACGAATAGCCAACTTACAGGATCCCCCATCCCAGTAGATTGGGTGGTCAAAACTCCATTCATAATTTCAGCTTCAGTTTGAAGAAAGAAATGTATCCCGAATATCCCTCCTCCAGTGATAAACGATGCAAAGTAAAACATAAATAAACCTTGTACAAAAGAACCGAAACGTTTGTAGCCAAAAGTACAATAAATGATAAAGACTGAGTAAATAAATTTTACAATAGGATGGTATACGAGGCTTGATTCTAAGAAAAGCATAAGTACGTACAAAGAACCAAAAAAAGCTCCGATCATTAACCTTACGAAAGTGATTTTCCTTTTCAAAATAACCGATGTCAGCCATAACAGCATGAAATCAATTGAGAAATTTAGTAACCAAATGACATCGAGGTATATCGTCATTGGCTGCTCCTTTCTAAGGTAGAACTGTGAAATAAGTATAGCTCAGATATTAGGAAATTGTCTGTCGGTTTATGAGGAGTACAACCCATTTATTTTGGAGGATTACTAGAGGTTTTGTCGGTGAGGAGGATTTGCAATTATTCCCTCTTTATTACACGTCATCACTCAGAAGTGAGACTTGCGCACCCTGAAATCTAAATTTGAAGACACGCTAGAGACTCCATTCCAGCTAGTCAAAAGATGTACGAATAAAATCTTATAATACAAAACAGTCCTCCAGTCGGAATACATTCCGATTGGAGGACTGTTAAATTTACATATAAATTAGCGACGACGATTACGGTTTCTCAAGAATGCTGGTATATCAAGCGTATCGTTGATATCCGATTGAGGAGAAGAGTTCGTTGTACGCTGACTTTCTTGTTGTCTTTGCGGTTGTTCTTCCCTGCTCTTTTGAGCTGGTTGTTGATTCTGATTATTCACGTTTTGCTTTGGACGTGGTTGTGCTTTAGGTTGACCACCTTGCACTTCATCAAAACCAGTCGCAATGACTGTAACTAAAATTTCATCTTTAAGATCTTCATTAATAACAGATCCGAAAATCATATTCACATCTTCATCTGATGCGGATGAAACGATATCAGCAGCTTCATTCACTTCATAAAGACTTAAGTTAGAGCCGCCAGTGATATTCATTAACACACCTTTAGCTCCATCAATAGATGTTTCAAGTAACGGACTGGAGATCGCTTTCTTAGCAGCATCCGTTGCACGGTTTTCACCAGCAGCTACACCTATTCCCATAAGAGCAGATCCTTTAGAAGTCATGATTGTTTTCACATCAGCAAAGTCTAAGTTAATGAGTCCAGGAACTGCGATTAGATCTGAAATACCTTGTACACCTTGTCTTAGCACGTTATCTGCTTCACGGAACGCTTCCAGCATAGGGGTATTTTTATCAACAATTTCAAGAAGCCGATCATTAGGAATGACGATTAGCGTATCTACTTTTTCTTTTAGTGTCTCAATTCCACCGACCGCGTGAGTAGAACGTTTTCGTCCTTCAAATGTAAATGGTCGTGTAACGACACCTACTGTTAACGCACCGATTTCCTTTGCAATTTCGGCAATGACTGGAGCAGCTCCAGTACCTGTACCGCCACCCATTCCTGCGGTTACAAAGACCATATCTGCACCTTCTAGTGCTTCTTCGATCTGTTCTTTACTCTCTTCTGCAGCTTTCTTCCCAATATCAGGATTAGCTCCAGCACCTAAACCTCTTGTTAACTTTGATCCAATTTGCATTTTCACTTGTGCTCTAGATAAGTTTAAAGCTTGAGCATCTGTGTTTACTGCAATAAATTCTACACCTTGAACGTTATTTTCTATCATACGATTGACAGCATTACTTCCGCCGCCGCCAACACCGATTACCTTAATCTTTGCAAGGCCATCCATATTCATATCAAACTCTAGCATTTTGCGATCCTCCTAATCTTCTGGTTTTTGTCATTTTCGGGATTATTCGAAGAATGTTCCAAACCAGTCCTTCATTCTATTCTTCACACCCGGCTTGTCCTTTTCTACTCTCTGTTGTTCAGTATTACGACGCTTCTTGACCGGTTGTTCTTCTTCGTGCTCATTCGAGATTGAAGCAGCAACTTCTTTCCCTTGAACCTTAACATTTTTAAACGTGAATTGAATTAAACCGACACCAGTTGTATATTGAGCTTCGCGTACACCAATGTAATCTGGCATCGATACTCGTACGTTTTGGTCAAGAACTTCCCTTGCCAACTCGAGAACTCCTGGCATGGCAACAACCCCACCTGTTAGGACAAATCCGCCAGGTAGATCTTGATAACCATTTCGATTTAATTCTTCAAGAATTAAGCCGAAAATCTCTTCTAATCTCGGTTCAATAATATGTGACAGTTCATATTGAGAGAACTGCTGTTCATTAGAGGAACCAATACGAGCCACTTCGAAAGTTTCTTCATCAGATGCATGGTCAATAAAAGCATGTCCATGCTTTACCTTAACACGTTCTGCATCTTCTGTGGTCGTTCGTAGACCAATCGAAATATCTTTAGTAACAAAGTCTCCCCCGATTGGTAATACTTTCGTAAATTGAATGGACCCTTGATCAAAGACTGTTAAAGTCGTAGATCCTGCCCCCATATCTACTAAAGCAACACCTAGGTTACGTTCATCCTTATTAAGAGATACTGTTCCTGCTGCCAAAGGCTGTAGACAAATATCCGCTACTTCTAAGCCAGCACGTTCTACACACCTGAGTACATTATGTAAAATCGTTTTTGATCCAGTTATTAGAATGCCTTCCATCTCAAGTCTTACACCAATCATTCCTCTAGGATCATTGATTTCACCTAAACCATCAACGACAAATTCTCTTGGAATGACATCTATAATTTCTCGTTCAGGAGGAATAGACATAACTTGTGCAGCATCTATGACTCTTGTAATATCTTCATCTCTAATTTCACGGTCTTCACTAGATACTGCAACTACTCCATGACAAGGTTGTAGTTGAACATGATTCCCTGTAATTCCTACAATGACAGAGTTCGCTTTAACCCCTACCATTCTTTCAGCTTGTTCAACCGCTTTCTTTATTGAACGAACAGTTTCATCAATATCAACAATGGAACCTTTTTTGATTCCTTCTGATTTCTCATTCCCTACTCCAATTACATTAAAGGATTCATCAGACATTTCTCCAATGATTACTTTAATATTGGATGTACCGATGTCTAAGCTAATCATAACTTCGCTGCTGTTCATTCTTTGGCACCTCCCTCAAAATATCGATTCTTGCTTAGTCCACTACTAGATTGAATATCCTTATAATGCATTATTTAAAGTCATATTTCTAGGAAAAAAGCCTATTTAAGGAATGTATTCAACACCAAGCAAGTATTCCCTTTATTTTTTATAAGTTTTTCGTATTAATTTCTCTCTTTTGCTTCTGTTTTCTTCCAATTAGATAGAATTAATCTACGGATGACAGCAATGTTGTTGAATAATCTCACCCCAAAAGCAAAAATTGCCGCTAAGTACAAGTCTACACCAAGATGGACACCTAGAAAAGCTAAACCTGCTGCTAGCAATATGTTAAAGAAAAAGCCTGACACAAACACACGATCATCGAATGTTTTTTGTAACTGTGCACGAATGCCACCGAACAACGTGTCAAGTGCTGCGAGCACCGCAATAGATAAATAACTAGAGTATTCATCTGGTATGCGTAGGTCTGACATGAAGCCTAGAAGGAGGCCAATCATTAAACCCAAAATTGGTAACCACATTTTAGGAATCCCCCTTCTCTTTCATATATTTAACACGGATCTGATGATCATAAGGCGGAATCGTTACGTTATCTACAAGTTTAGAAGTTAAGAGAAGATTCTCTCTTGCAAAATCTTCACCTGATTGAGATGTCTGCATTTCAGTATGGAGCTTGTTAGAGTTTTTGGATAAAACTTTGACCTTAACTGGAAATGGAGATAAAGGCTCTTCATTAATATAAGTTTTTTCATTTACTTCGCGTATTGGCGTAGTATTAACAATCCGTTCACCGTCGATAGATATTTCTTGTGCTCCATACGTATTAAGTTCATTGATCAATCTACGTATGAGCTCAGGGTGAACAGTTCCAGTGCTTGTTCCAAGTAAATTTTCATCGTCTAATAATGGTTCGATTGTCAAAACAATTCCGTGACCGCTAACTTCAGTTAAACCTGCATCTTTTTTTAATTCTGCTAAAGTATTTTCAAGTGCTTTTATTTGGTCTTCCTTACTTTCACCTGAATATTGATCAATTAGCTTTTCATTTTTAATAATTTCATTGTATAACTCTTGTTGAACCTTCTTTTGCTGTTCTAGATCTTGTCTCAATTCCCATATATCCCTTGTGTCTCGAACGACTGGTTCGCTGGTAGTATGAAATAAGACAGCTACCATGAATCCGATTGTCATTGTTGTTAAGGCCAAAATCAGATTTCTGCGCATCATATGGTCATCCTTCCCGGGCAATGTGCGGAGGAATCTCGACATCAGCTTCCTTTTCCATTCGAACCTCGACGCCATCGTCAACGAGCTGGTCCGTAATACTTCCTGATAAATTTAAAGAACTCCAGAAAACATCTGAATCACCAATCGCTGTAATGACAAATGGCGCAGGATGTTTAACGCCATCCACATTCACCACAGGACCCACACAATTGATATTACTCGTATGAGAAATGCGCTGTCCATTAATAGCAATTGCTTCTGCACCTGTTACGTATAACTCATGTATGACCATACGAATATGTTCTTCGTGTACGATATAATCATTTGGGTTCTCACTTGCAGGAATATAGGAGCTGTCTTCAAGGGATACACGTATACCTTGTCCTTGAACAGGAACTTCCCCGACAACCTTTCTTAGTTTCTTCGCTTCTTCTACCATATTAAAAGACTTCTTTTCTTGATTGGCTAATTGGCTTTCCATTTTATTCACTGACTTTAGAGTACCTTCAAGCTCGTCTTGCAATTTGCGGTTTTCCCTTTGTAAGGATAGAATCGATGTCCTTAATTGATCTTCTCTACGCCATTGATCATTCGTTGGACGTTGATCCTCTTCGTTTGCAATTTGATAGGAAAAAGAGATCATAAACCCTGTGACGAGCAGTACTAGGGAGTAGATTACATACTTACCTCTAACCTTCATCCGTACTTTCTTCCTTCCCGTCTTCCTTTTCAAAAGGCTCAAATCTAGGTGATTCTGACATATATATGATGCCTTCTTTGCTACCTTCAAGCTTGTCTACTATGGATGGGTAGTACTGCATATATTCCGCAAAATTATGAATTCTCGACTGCACTTCGTATCCATCGTTCATATATAACGTAATCCGCTGACTATCGTTTTCCGTTGGAGAATGATGAATTTCTGAAATTCGAATTCGAATACTAGCTGATAAGTCCGAAAGTTCAGCAGCCATTCTTTCTGTCAATTCGTTGTCTCCCCATCCAATCAATATAGGTGCATTGGTAGGTACAGTTGACTCTGAGACCTTCGGCAATGTTTTCCCGTTCTGTAATAGAGGGTAATAACTCCCCTCATTCACGGCAAAGGCTACCTTTTCAAATTCTGTCACCTGAATTTTGACCTTGTTTGGAAAGATTTTATCAACGTTCACAGACTCAACTTGAACAAATTTTTTCACTTCAGCTTCAACAGCTTTTTCATTGACTGACCAGTAATTTGTATTTGTTGATAGGGTTATTTGGGACATGATTTTTTCTTCAGGAATAACCTCATTCCCCTTAATTTCAATCGTTTTCACATTGCTTAAAGGAGATTGGAAATAAACAATAACCAAGATGAGCAAAAAGAAAAAAGAAACATAGAATATCATTCTACGATTAGCCTTCTGTTTACGTTGTTCCTTCAGTTTGGGAATTCGATCTTCAAGTGTCGTAACCTTCTTATTTTCCATAAGGTCTCCTCCATTAATCGAGGACTTAGAAAGATTGAAAACGGCATAACGCTTTTATGCCGTTCTTACATACATGTCCACTATTATAATATACATCTATTCATTAGTATTATAGCATATTAAAATGGAACATTAATCCATCTTTCTGCTTCATTTTTCCTTTTTATTCTTTTTCTCGACCAATCATTTCGACCTCTGTCTCCATATGAATGTCATACTTGTCCTTAATAGTGTTTTTCACTAAATCGATGAGGTCTAAAACATCTTTTGCTGTTGCATCACCTGTATTCACAATAAAGTTAGCGTGCAAATCAGAGATTTGAGCCCCTCCGATCGAATGCCCCTTTAAACCAGAACTTTCAATTAAATGACCTGCATGTTCAGGAAGGGGATTACGGAAAACACTACCGCAACATGGATAATTCCACGGTTGTGTCTCTTTACGATAGTCCTTATTCTTTTGCATGATTGCTGTGATTTGTTCCCGGTTCCCTTCTTTAAGACTTAAGACAGCTTCCAAGCATATTCCGGGTTTTCTCTGAAGGATTGATGTCCGATAAGAAAATTCCATCTCCTCATTAGAAAGCCACTCCATAGTCCCATCCTCAAAAAGGATATGTGCTTTAACAAGTATTTCGGACATGTCAGAGCCGTGAGCACCAGCATTCATAAACACTGCTCCCCCAAGTGAACCAGGAATACCACTTGCAAATTCTAATCCTGATAACCCTTTTCTACTCATTATCGTAGAAAGTTTAACTAATGAATATCCACCACCGACGGTGATTTCTTCGCCATTTTCCTCTAAGTGGTCAAGCCCCTTACCAAGCTTAATGACAACACCCTCAATACCACCATCTGATACGAGAAGGTTAGATCCCCTGCCAATTGCTGTCCATTGTAAATGGTTTTCTTTAATGATACGAATTGCCTTTTCCAAATCTTGAATTGTGTTAGGTTCAATTAGTAGGTCTGCTGGACCACCAATTTTCATCGTCGTATGCTTGGCAAGTGGTTCATTCTCAGTCACTTTACCTATATTTTCATCATTTAATTTCTTTATAATATCCTTCATTTCACCGACACCACCTTAAATATCTCTATAATATGATATGCACTAAACATGTACATAGCTAAACATGGTATAGAAAAGAAATCCGCAATCGCTATAAACCAAGAAAAGGCACTGAATCATTTGAAATGAGACAACCCTTTTCTATACCCCTAAAGATAGCTTTCCATACGTACAAAAAAAGAAACTTGGCATGAGCCAAGCTAATCGTTCTTCGAGCATACGTACTTCTCAATTTTAATTGAATGGTAGGTTGATGTCCAATGTCAGTACCGAGCATATCGACTTACGTTCAAAAGTACGCCTAATGCCATGAGCATAAGTGTCAACGACGAACCTCCATAACTTAAAAAGGGAAGTGTAATGCCGGTAACTGGCATCAAACCTGTAACCACCCCGATATTAATCATCACTTGAATGGCAATCATACCAATGATTCCTATCGATAAAAGGCTACCAAATAGATCAGGCGCACCAAGGGCAATTCTGATCCCACGCCACAGGAGAAGCCCAAACAGCAACAATACGAGTGATCCACCTATAAAGCCTAATTCTTCGGTTAAAATTGCAAAAATAAAATCGGTTTGTGGTTCTGGTAAATATCCGAATTTCTGGCGACTTTGTCCGAGTCCAAGGCCTAATAATCCACCTGGACCAATTGCATATAAGGATTGAATAATTTGAAAACCACTACCGAGAGGGTCGCTCCATGGGTCTAGGAAAGACGTAATTCTCTTGATTCTGTATGGTGCAGAAATAATAAGAGCCACAAAGCCAATTAGACCTATGAAACCTAGCCAAACAAAGTGACTCACACGCGCTCCAGCAACATAAATCATAACAACACAAGTGGCAACAAGTACTGCACCAGTACCAAGATCCGGTTGGAGCATGATCATGCCGAATGCAAGCATGACTACTCCAAGAGAAGGTACTAACCCTTTCTTAAATGAAGTGATTTTCTTCTGATTCATGGCTAAATACCGTGCAAGAAATGCAATCATCGCTAGTTTGGTGAATTCTGAGGGCTGGATTGAGAAAGCTCCCACACCGATCCAGCTTCTTGCACCACCTCGCACCAATCCGATGCCAGGAATAAGGACAGCAACCAATAGAATAAAACAACCTAATAGAAGTAACTTTGACCAATTGGACCAGTTCCAGTAATCCACTTGCATAATTAAAAACATTGCAAATATACCTAGACCAGCAAACAAAAGTTGACGCTTAGCAAAGAAGAATGCATCATCAAATCGAATTTCAGCCCACTGAGCACTTGCACTATACACAGTAATAATTCCAATCGCTAGAAGTGTCAACGTCACACTTACTAGCACAAAATCTGGTGTTTTCTTAGCCTTAGGCAATCAAGACACCTCGAATCTAAAGGTTTATCCGTCCTATTACCTAAGTTTATGCACTGCACTGATAAACATGTCCCCTCTTTGCTCGAAAGAAGGATATTGATCCCAACTCGCACAAGCTGGAGATAATAATACAATATCGTCAGATTCAGCTATTTCATCTGCAACAGGAACGGCTTTCTCAACATTATCAACATGTTGGACGACCTTTATTCCTGCAGCTGTTGCAGTTTTCACTAATTTAGGGGCGGTCTCTCCAAAAGTAATCACCGCTTTAACATTCTTTAAATAAGGGATAAGACCGTCAAAGTCATTTCCACGATCTAAACCACCTGCTAAGAGTATAACCGGGTTTTTGAAAGCGGCAAGCGCCTTCTGAGTTGCAAGTATATTGGTTGCTTTAGAGTCATTATAATATTTCACGCTGTTATGAGTAGTAACGAACTGTAGCCGGTGCTTCACTCCACCAAATGTTTTCAAAGCTTTGATAATTTGTTCATTTATTCCACCAGCTAATTTAGCTGCAGCTACAGCTGACAATACATTCTCTAAATTGTGTTCTCCGGGTAACGCTACATCTTCTAATGAAATAATTAACTCATTATTAAAGAAAATCTGTCCATCTTTTACATATGCACCATGATCTAATACACGCTTTGTACTAAATGGAACCTTTGTCCCTTTAACATCTTGGACAAGTGCTTCTACATACTCATCCTCGGCATTATAAATACAATAATCGTCAGGGGTTTGATTCTTGAACAAACGTGCCTTCGCTTTGCCATAATCCTCAAGCGTCCCATGATAGTCTAAATGTGCCTCAAACAAGTTTAACAAAATACCGATATGCGGCTTGAAAGTATCAATCCCCATCAGTTGGAAACTAGAAAGCTCTGCAACGATGGTTTCATCTGCGTTCGTTTTATCCGCAACTTCACTCAATACTGTACCGATATTTCCCGCAATATGTGTAGGTCTTGTCCCACCTTCTAGCATTTTCCCCACTAGAGTAGTTGTTGTCGTCTTACCATTAGAACCTGTGATGCCAATCATTAATGCATCAGTTAAATAGGATGCGAGTTCAACTTCTGTATAGACTGGTATGTTCATTTCGAGGGCAGTATGAATAAGTGGATTACTGTATGGGATACCAGGGTTTTTTACAATGAAATCGAGTTGTCTGTCTAACAAATGTAATGGATGACCACCACAATGGACTTCTATCCCTCTTGCATGTAATGCCTTAGCTTCTTCATTTTGTTCAAATTCTTTCTTGTCATTTACTATGACCTTGGCCCCGTGCTTGTTTAATAGCTTAGCTGCTGCAGAACCACTTTTCGCCAGTCCTACAACTAATACGCTCTTATTTTGTAATTCATGCGATCGGCTCAATTTACATCAACACCTCGATATAGATTCCAAGACTAGCTAACAACAGCCCTGCAGCCCAAAATGTGACAACAATTCGCCACTCACTCCAACCATTCAGCTCATAGTGATGATGAAGAGGACTCATCTTAAAGACTCGCTTCCCAGTTGTTTTGAATGAAACGACTTGTATCATGACTGATAGTGTCTCCATAACAAATACTCCACCAATTAAGACAAGCAGAAGTTCGGTTTTCGTTAAAATTGCAACTGCTGCAATCGCACCACCTAATGCGAGAGAGCCTGTGTCACCCATAAATACCTTTGCTGGGTGGGCATTGAATACGAGGAAACCTAACAATGAACCAACTACAGCTAGACAGAATAAAGCAACATCAAGATCTAATTGGCTAGACGCAATCACTGCAAACGCACCAAAAGCAATGGCTGCAGTACCAGCTAGTAAACCATCAAGTCCGTCTGTTAAATTAACCGCATTAGATGCGCCAACAAGCATGACAATGATTAAGATGAAGTAGAACCATCCAAATTCAATAGACAAGTCTGTACCAGGAACAGAAAGAGTCGTTGAAATACCTGCCTGTTTCATACCAAAATAAAAGATGATTGCAATGACAAGCTGACCAAGCAACTTTTGCTTAGAGGTTAAGCCTAAATTTCTTTTCTTGACCACTTTAATATAATCATCGATAAATCCGATAAGACCGTAACCAAATGTAACGAATAGCAAGATCATGATTTCGACTGATAATAAACCGAAGAACCATGAGATTAATAATGTAGATAATAATAATGATACGATAATAACAATTCCACCCATAGTAGGTGTCCCTGACTTTTTTTGATGCGATTTAGGTCCTTCTTCACGAATGCTTTGCCCGAACTTCAAACGTTTCAAGAACGGTATGAAAATCGGAGAAAGAACGACAGCTACAACAAACGAAGCCAGAAGGGTAACAATTAGTGCTGTATCCATTTCTTTTAACCCCTCCATATATTTATTGAATAAAGTTGTTTTCCTTATACCACTTAGCGATGATTTTGTTGAAGAATCGCTTGGCGAGCAACCTCTCGGTCATCAAAATCAAACGTTTTGTCACCTATAATTTGATAGGTTTCATGACCTTTCCCAGCAATGAGAATGATATCATTTGCTTTGGCTTTACGAATAGCAGTCTCAATTGCTTGTTTTCGATCGGTAATGGATGTGAATGATTGATCCTCTACCCCTGATTCCATATCGGCTAAAATTTGTTCTGGTGATTCAGTTCTAGGATTATCTGATGTGAATATGGCATAATCAGAGTTGGCAACCGCAATTTGGGCCATGATCGGCCGCTTCGTACGATCGCGATTTCCACCGCAACCTACAATGACTTGCACATCCCCTTCAGAGAACTCACCAATTGTAGTAAGAACATTTTCTAAACTGTCTGGTGTATGTGCATAGTCAACGATTACTGTAAATGGTTGTCCTTCGTCAATAACTTCAAATCTGCCAGGAACACCATCCAAATGTTCGATTGTTTCTACCATTTTATGTTCATCAAGTCCTGCTGCAATTCCAGCTGAAAACGAAGCAAGAATGTTATACACACTAAACTTTCCAACTAATTTCATTTTGACATCATACATACCCTTAAGTGTCTTAAGCTTAAATTCTGTTCCTTTACCGGATATCTTAATATCTTTTGCCATAATATCACTAACATTCTGTATCCCGTAGGTCATCACTTGTGCAGCTGTCATCTTTTTCAATTCAGTAGTAGCAGAATCATCAGCATTTAATATGGCTAGCTTTTGTTTCTTTTTATCATATGTATTACCTAGTTGAGAAAACAGAAGCCCTTTTGCATGTAAATATTTCTCCATCGTTTCATGATAGTCAAGGTGATCTTGAGACAAATTAGTAAAGACCGCAATATCATAATCACAACCTCTTACTCTCCCCATCTCCAATGCATGGGACGAAACTTCCATGAAAGCACTGTCCACTTGTTCATCAACCATTTTCGCAAATGATTTTTGAAGGAATGGTGCCTCAGGTGTGGTGTTTGCAACAGGGTACTTTTGATTATTAATTCTCATCTCAATTGTACCAATTACCCCTGTCCTTTTCTCTTGGTTTTGGAACAAAGTATCCATAATATGTGTGACTGTTGTCTTACCGTTTGTCCCTGTTACCCCAATCAACTGGAGCTTATGAGTCGGTTGATCATAGAACTCATCAGACAAAATCGCCATCGCATGTCTACTATCAGATACTAAAATAACAGGTACTGTTGTATCAACCATTCTTTCTGCAACAATGGCAGTTGCGCCTTTCGCTACAACATCTCCAACATAGTTGTGTCCATCAAAGTTCTCACCGCTAATGCATATAAACAGGTTTCCCTTTTCTACTTTCCTTGAATCCATTTCAATATTCGTGATTTCAGGATCACTTTCGTTGTGTAATTCATAAACCATTAATTTCTTTAATATTGCGCTTAATTTCTTCATCAATTAAATATCCTTCCTTTTCAAATCTTGATTTCCTATGCAAAAAGAAGTGTCGAACACTCCTACAACAGTCTCTTTCTGAAGTATACTGCAGAGATTGTTGAAATGAAAGAATGTCAGACACTATTTCGCTTAATTGATTATCATAGATAACATTTTAATCTTCTGTAGGGGATTTGTCACCCATATAGAGCTGTATCGTTGAACCTACTGCCATCTTAATGCCAGGTTCAGGAGCTTGGTCAATAACCGTATCCCCTTCTCCAACAGTAATAATTTTAAGCTCATAAAAAGCTTTATGAATATCTTGCCTTGATTTTCCTTTTAAATCCGGAATTTCAATTAAAGGTTGATCTAGCCAAGTCAGTTCTTTTTCTATTTGCTCTTTCCTTCTGGGTACTTCCATAGCTGTCAGACTGTCTTCAATGATATTCCCTACAATTGGAGCCGCCACTACACCTCCAAATTGAACTGTACCTTTCGGATTATCAACCGCAATATAAACGACAATTTGAGGATTGTCAGCAGGTGCGAAGCCGATGAATGAAACAATATGATTGTTCTCCAAATATTTTCCATTTACTGCTTTCTGAGCCGTCCCTGTCTTGCCTCCTACACGGTAACCGTCTACGAAGGCCCCTTTCCCTGTACCTTTAGCAACTACACTTTCAAGAGCTGCTCTGACTTCCTTAGAAGTTTCCTCTGAAATGACTCTACGCTTCATTTCAGGTGCAGATTTCATTACCGTTTCTCCAGTTAGAGGATTAAGCCATTCTTTTGCAACGTATGGTGTATACAAATATCCTCCGTTTACTGCAGCTGCTACAGCTGCTACTTGTTGAATAGGCGTCACAGATACCCCTTGACCAAAAGCAGTTGTCGCAAGTTCTAGAGGACCTACATTATCTAAATTAAACAAGATCCCTGTACTTTCACCTTGTAGATCGATTCCAGTTTTCGTTCCAAAACCAAAATCTTTTATATAAGAAAATAATTTCTCTTTTCCTAACCGCTGCCCTAATACAACAAACCCAGGGTTACATGAATTCTGAACCACTTCTAGATACGTTTCACTTCCGTGTCCGCCCTTTTTCCAACATCTTAGCTTTCTACCTGCTACTTCGATGGATCCAGGATCGTGGATCGTATCTTTTTGTAGGTCTACTTTATTTTCTTCAAGAGCGGCTGCTAAGGTAATGATCTTAAATGTAGATCCAGGCTCGTACGTACTCCATACAGGCTTATTTCGATTATAGATCTCTTGGGGAACATCTCTGAATTCTTCTGGATTGTAATCCGGTCTACTCGACATCCCTAGAATTTCTCCCGTGTTTGGATCCATTGCAATGGCGACGACTCCGTCCGGGTTATACGTCGCAACCGCAATATCTAATTCTCGTTCTATGATGGACTGTACTTTAGAATCAATAGTTAATTTTAAATCCATACCATCCTTAGGAGCCTCGTATTCATCTGAAAGTGAAGGCATTCTATTCCCTCTTACATCTGTATAAAAAGAAACATGCCCCTTCTCGCCTTTTAAGTATTTATCATATTGAAGTTCAAGACCTGTTAATCCTTGGTTATCAATTCCTACGAAGCCGAGGACATGTGATAAATAACTGCCATTTGGGTAATGACGCTTACTATCTTCACCGATAAAAACACCTGGGAGATCGAACCCTCGAATTTCGTTCGCTTTCTCATTGCTAATCTTCTTAGCACCTTTAATATTAACAATGGATTCTTTTTGGGTAATTGTCTTGTACACTTTCATCTCGCTTAAATTAAGGGCCGCTGCTAGCTTCCTAGCGGTGGATGCATGATCCTTAACTTGTTTTGGCACGACAAAAACCGTTGGTGCGCTTACATTCATCGCAATCGGGACGCCATTGCGATCTAAGATCTCTCCCCTTTTCGGTTCAAACGGAACATTTCTGCTCCAAGAATCTAATGCTAGCCCTGTTAGCCAGTCTCCTTTTACGAACTGAACATAAGCTAAACGACCTAGTATGATAAATAGAAAGATGAGACCGGCTACAAATATAAAAATAAGCCGCCTCCGCACTGTTACATTTGAAACGCGCACAAAACCAACCTCCTTGGCTGTTAAGCTCGTTCCAAATATATGCTTGTACAGAGACAGCTAGAACATATCAGTTATTCTTCTTCTCTTTCTTATCCGACTGAGGTACGTCCTCCATTTCTTTTAGTTCTTGAGGAGATTTCAATTCGACAACGAGTGGAGCGCCTTCTTTTACGGTCGCCCCTTTTGCAAGACTTTGTAAACTTACATAACCGTTCCCGGTAAATTCTGGTGTTTTCAAATCTAATGCTTTCGCAAGCCTTAGCACTTCTGATCGACTCATCCCAGTGAGGTCAGGCATTTTCACCTTACCTTTTGTTTTAAGGAAAACTCTTTCGCCTTTTAATAGTTTTGTTCCGGCATACGGTGCTTGACTAATAATTTGATCACCTTGACCAAATACATGAACATTCAATCCCTTTTCTTCTAAATCCCGTTTAGTCGAAATCGATGACTCCCCGACTAGATCCGCAACCTCAACGCCTTTAATAGACGCCTCTGATTTTTCAGAGCTTTCTTCAGGATTAATGTTCAAGTATTGAAGCCCCCCCTTCATAACAGGGTTGAACACTTTTGAAACAGGGACAGAGCCGGACTCTCTTCCATCTTCTAAATCTGGACGATCAATCGCAACGTATACGAGAAGCTTAGGATCGTCAGCAGGTGCCATGCCGAGGAACGAGAACATGTAATTATCCCAACTACTCACACCATCTTCTTTTGCCCACAATTGAGCAGTACCTGTTTTACCAGCAACGTCATATCCATCAATGTCATAATTTTTTCCTGTTCCTTCTGTTACTACAGTCCTTAAAAGATCCCTGACTTCTTTTGCTGTATCAGATGATATCGGTTCACCAACGACAGTAGGTTTTGCGTTTTGAATGGCTTTCTTCGTGCTAGGGTCTACCATCTTTTCAATTACATATGGTTTCATCATCTTCCCACCGTTCGCAATGGCAGTAGCTGCTTGAATTTGTTGAATTGGAGTGATGGCACTACCTTGTCCAAATGCAGTAGTAATTTTATCAGATTCATAACGGTCTTGGATAATCGGCTTTCCTTCTCCAGGAATGTTAATACCTGTTTTCTCATCAAATTCCCAACGCTCATTGATATATTCGTAGAGCTTTTCAAATCCTAATTGCTCTTTCGCTATTTTTGCAAATGCAACGTTAGATGATTTCCGTACTCCCTCATTATATGAGATTTTCCCCCAACCTCTTCCGCTGTTATGATCCCTATACTTTTCATATTTAGTTTTATAAACCCCTGATTGATACTCGGCGTTTCCATTATAAACGCCTTCCTCAATAGCGGTAGCTAAGGTGAATATCTTCATCGTAGAACCAGGCTCAAATGCTGAGCTCACTGCATAGTTCGTATAGTTTGTAATGTCACGTACGTTTGGGTTGAAGCTTGGGCGATTGGACATGGCGAGAATTTGTCCTGTTTTCGGATCCGCCACGATTCCAATCATCCGTTTTGGGTGATATTCCTCATCTACATTATTCATTGCTTTTTCAAGAAATAGTTGAATTTTCTCGTCGATTGTTAAATAAACACTAGCGCCATGCTTAGGCTCTTTAATGACTTCTTTCGGGTCTGGTAGCTTTAAACCCTCTCCATCACTTTGATACTTCAACATGCCGTCTTGTTCTTGTAAATATTTATCTAATGCTTTCTCGAGACCCATCGCGCCTTTGCGATTGCCATCCTCATCGTTCGTAGCAAAACCGATGATATGAGAAGCAAAATCTTGATTTGGATAATGACGCTTCGTCTCCCTATTGAAGTCTATCCCTTTAATTTCAAGTGCCTTAATTTCTTCCATCTTTGAGTGACTAATCTTATTACCACCCGGACCTAATTCAACCTGGAAAGCATCTCGACTCATTAAATCTCTGAGTCTTGATTCTGACATGTTCAAGATTGGAGCAAGTTTGCTAGCTGCTTCAGCTGGGTCCTCAATGTGATTCGAGTAGTCTTCATTTAAAATCGCGATGACCGTATAGGAAGGAATATCTTCTGCAATTGCTTTACCGTTCCGATCATAAATTGTCCCTCGATTTGCATCAAGACGGTCACTTTTTGTCCACTTTTTCTCAGCCCACTTTTCTAAATCCACACCTTCAGCTTTTCCTGTCCAACCTAAATAGAAATAACGACCGATTAATAAGAAAAAGAGCAGGACAAATATCAAAGATAATATCACTGCTCCTTTGTTAATATTTGAATTCTTCTTTTCAATCATCCGAATCACACCTAATCAATTATTGACTACTTTAACGTTCTTATCGTCAAATTTCATGCCAAGTTTATCCTCGGCATAATTCATGATTCTTAACGGCTCACTTAATTCGGATTTTTCAAGTGTCAGGTCATTCACTTTTTTGTTTTGTTGATCAATCTTCTGTTCAATAACTTGAATATCTTTGTTTACAGTGTACATTTCAGCATAGTTAGAAATGATGAAAATAGACGTGACAAGCATAAGGATCCCCGCTATTGACCAAAGTACCTTTTCACCTTTTGTAAACCTCGAAAGTTTACGTTTAACATGTGTTTTCGGTTGTGGGTTTTGAACACTTTCTGTATTTCTCTGTACTTGATGGGCTAAATTACTCATACCCTCTCCCCTTTCTATCTTTTCTCAGCGATTCTCAATTTTGATGATCTCGCTCTTCTATTTTTCTCTGTTTCTTCTGTTTCAGGTGTTATTGGTTTACGAGTAATCAAATTCATGTTGGGTTGGTACTCGTCTGGAATAGCAGGCATTCCACGTGGTAGATCTGGTACACTACTCTCTTCTTTTAGGACTCTTTTACACAACCGATCTTCTAACGAATGGAACGTAATGACACAAATTCTACCGTTCTGATTGAGCAGTTCAATTCCATCCCTGAGTGCCTCTTCAAATGCATTCATTTCATCATTAACCGCGATCCGAATGGCTTGGAAGGTTCTCTTGGCAGGATGACCACCTTTTCTACGCGCTCTTGCCGGAATCGCTTCTTTAATGATATCAACTAATTCTCCCGTGGTTTCAATTGGTTGACGTTCTCGGTAAGATTCAATTTTCCTTGCAATGGATTTCGCGAATTTCTCTTCTCCATATTTAAATAATATAGAGACAATTTGTTCATAAGGCCATTCATTCACAACTCGATAAGCCGTTAATTCGCTTGATTGATCCATTCTCATATCTAAGGGTGCGTTCTGGTGGTAGCTGAATCCACGGTCCGCTTCGTCTAATTGAGGTGAAGAAACACCTAAATCGAACAATATTCCGTCAACACCACTAATCCCTTGTTCCATAAGTTCTTGTTTCAAATGCCTGAAGTTAGACTGGATGATACTGAATTTACCTTCGAATTGAGAAAGTCTTTCTTTCGCATGGTTAATTGCTGTGATATCTTGGTCGAATGCATATACATGGCCTGTAGTGAGGCGCTTCGCAATTTCCTCTGTATGACCTGCTCCTCCTAAAGTACAGTCCACATAAATGCCATTTTCTTTAATGTTTAGTCCTTTAATTGCTTCTTCTTTTAATACGGTTTCATGTTCAAACATTGTGTTCCCTCAATTTCTACATGTAAGCAAAGCTGTTGTGTCCTGTTCTAAAGGTCAAAATCCATAAGACTTTCAGCAATCTCACCAAATGAGTCTTCAGACTTGGCAAAGTATTCTTCCCAAACTTGCTTGTTCCAAATCTCAATTCGATTACTTACACCTATGACGACACAGTCCTTATCCAACTTTGCATATTGTCGTAGTGTAGATGCAATGTTCACACGACCTTGTTTATCTAACTGGCATTCTGCTGCACCAGAGAAGAAAAATCGTGTAAATGCACGTGCATCCTTTTTCGTAAATGGGAGAGCTTTTAATTTCTCTTCAAGCTGCTTCCATTCCTCAAGAGGGTATCCAAAAATACATTGGTCTAATCCTCTCGTTAGTACAAAAGTGGATCCTAAATCATCACGGAATTTCGAGGGGATAATCATTCTTCCCTTATCGTCAATGGTATGTAAATGCTCTCCCATGAACATAGACGGATCCCCCTCCCCACTTTCATCCCTAAGTCTACCACAACTCCCCACTTTTCACCACTTGTTTTAGTATTCGTTTGAACATAAAAAAATCCTGCTGTTCCCAGCAGGATTTTGAAAAGTTTTCATCGATTATTTACTACACAATCGGCAACTTTTTTCTGACATATACATACGAATTGAACGATAAAACTTCAGCACATTTTCTACTTCTTGGTGGAATTGACCGAAATACCACTTTTTGAAATATACAAATGAATTTTTTTGAAGAATCATGTACCGATTAAATACAAACAATTTGTAGATTGCCGTTCCATTTATACCGTTGTGCAATCAATTCTTGGATCATTTCCATACCATATTCGTTAATATAATAAAATATATTCAAAATGCGTTCTTGAGGCTGACCATTTGGCAGTAAATGCGCTTGTATATAATCATATTTTCTTAGCTCCACCTCGTGTTGTCTATGAATAGAACGCTCCATACTTTTTTTGAGATAGTTAATCTGGTTCTCTATAATGGTCCAATTCTTCTCAGTTACTTGTTGTAATCCTTTGTCCAAGGATAAAGCAGAATGCTTCAACTGATCATGCTCTTCTTTAAATATCTGTAATGACTTCGTTATTTGAGCATCTAGATCAAAAGATACTTGATCCGACAACCATTTTTCTTTCTCTTTTTGGGTACCCGTTTTCAACACACTCTTCAAATCAAGTTTTGTTTCATCTAACATTTTTTGAGTGGTTCTGTCTACTAGCGCTAGTGATAACCTAGGTACAATTGGAGGCATCGTAACATTATGAACTTCAAAGACTGATTTAAGCATACTCCAGTAAGAAACTTCACCCGGTCCCGCAACGAACGCAAGTGTAGGGAGAATCAACTCTTGCATTAAAGGACGAGTAACCACATTGTTACTTAGTCGGTGAGGCGTCTCTTTTGCAATGTTTAACAACTCTTCCTTCGAATATAGACATTCATTATTCTTACCACGAAAGTGACCATCTTCTCTAATGAGCAATACTCTCGCATCTTGTTCTTCAATGAATAAGTGCGAATTGTTCTCTTCAGACTCAATTAATGAGGGATATCCTAGTGAATGTAATTGCTCACTACCTTTCTGAAATGCCCCATCAATTTCTTCAGTATTTGCAATCATTGCTTGGAATGTTGCAGACTCAAGTTTTCTTATTTCTGGATGGTGAGCGTCCATCATGACAAGACCTTGATCTTCAAACAGTTTTAACATAAGGTAAGCGAAAAAATCTGTCATCGAAGTTGAATGATCAACTGCATCTTCCATCAATTGTTTCAAGTCTTGCGTATGTTTCTTCTCCCCGAATGAACGAATGACTTCATCGACCCATTGACGCAGTCTGTCTTTCTCAAGTCGTATGTTAGAAACCGACCTCTTACCTTCATTCATTAATATTTTCTTCTTGATGATGTCATTTTTCTGAATAACATTGATATGATTCACTTCATCAAAATCATGATCTTCTCCAGCAATCCAGAAGACTGGAACTACTGGTGCACCAAGTTGCTTTTCTTTTTCTTTAGCAAACAGGATCGCAGACATACATTTATGTATTGAATAGAGAGGACCTGTTAAAAGTCCTGCTTGTTGTCCGGTAACGACAACCGTTGTATCGGGATTTTTCAAACGGTCAATATTATCAAATGTTTTCTCAGAAGCTGGTAGATGAAGATGGAAAGCCTTAAGGTGATTATGTAATGCTTCTCTTTGGAATTTTCTTTCTTTTAGAGCTTTCCAACGTTGAAAATAGCTTTCCTCATCCATTGGGTCATAGTGAAACAAACTCCGTACACTTTCATCCCCAGAAAGGTAAGCGGTATATAGGTCATCTTTTTTCGTATATGGTAAATCATGCACATTCATAACGTTCTTCCTTTCTAAGTCACACCGTCACTTTGCGAATATGAGTATAGCAAATTTATGGGGTACTCTTAAACAATTCTGCTTGAGATTACAACTCCAATGTTCTTTGTACTAACCCATAAACGCAAAGAAATAAATAACCGGATGAAAACAATAGGAAATTAAAGCGCCAGGATGTTTTGATAATATGAGATATACCAACGTCCTTATCTTGTTTCCAAAATAGAAAGGTAATACCTATAACAATCAATAACAATAAAATGATCACTGGCCAGATGAAGGGCCTACTCCAAATCGTGTACATCGTCACCAATACCGAAATAATAAGAAAGAATGTCGTCACATCTGTAGCTAACATGAATGAAAACTTCTTCTTTCTTGAGATTTTTCTTGTCACAACATATACGACACCCCAAACTAAAAACGGAACAGTAACAAATGTTGCAATCGAACCAAGCAAGACACCTAACATTGCTTCCCCCTCTTCCCCTTTACATTTCCATACCCTTTATCATTTTGTAAACAAATTCGTGATTCGATAACTCAATCTGGTCCTGACTAGCCAATTCAACCAAGTACCCATTAATCGCCTCTATTTCTGTTTTTCGACGACTTTCTATATCTCTTAACATAGATGATTTGTTTAAAGATGTATTCTTGCAGACCGTTAATAAATCCTCCCATGCATCGTTTTCATTTATATGAAGTACTCGACAAGATTCAGCACTTAGCTTCTTCATTAAATCTATCCAGTCAGGATGATCTAACAACCTACCATTCTCGACACCTAAAATAGCCGTTAAAGGATTTATTACTGAGTTGATATGAAGCTTCTTACTCAACATTTCATACCAATCATGATGATGAACAAAAGAAAAGGAGTCAGTGGAGTATTGTTCCCAATTGATTCCGGAATGACCATCAATGTAAGGAGCAATTTTCGTTTGTCCTACCCCTGTATGGCGGATACATGTATCGGATTCCTTAAGAGACCCATGTTCCACAATTCCTAAGTAGACGGAATGGTTCTTTAGGTCTGGCAAAAATTTAATATGATGCATCCCATTTTGTACAAATAAAATGGATTTAGTTTGTTCAAATTTAGTTAAGATTTCTGATTTAATATCGGCAACTTGATAAGATTTTACAGCTACAATCAATATATCAGCCTCAATAGACTCTACTTCACTTAAAATATGAACATCAGGTTTATATGTAAATTGACCATTTCTCGATTTTAACTTCAGTCCGTCATTTTGGATAGCGCCCTTCTGTTCCTTTCGTCTCACAATCAAAGAAACATCCATTCCACTTCGAAGTAAATAGGCTGCGAAAAGAAGTCCAATCGAGCCACCTCCTATAATAGAAGCCTTCATGAGCTACCCCCTACTTTCTTCCTAATTTTATTTAATAGTAGCACATAACTCGCATGTTTATGTCATCGTTTTCGCAAGCAAACCATCTCCTGCTCAGGTAGGTGATTGTTCTGTATTCAATATGCGCTTTAAAAAAAGGATTAATCCCAAACTAAACTGGGATTAATCCTTTGGTTGATATGAATTCATTTGATTTACACCGGATAAACAGGATGTTTACGTTCACTGAATATCATTTCTTTCGACTCATATACTTCGAAACGATCCATCAATTCTTCACGTAGGTCATCTGCAGATACGATTTGATCCACAATCATTTCAGAAGCAAGTTTATAAATATCGATATGCTCCTTATATTCTTGATGTTTCTCTTGAACATACTTCATACGTTCCTTCGGATCCTCAATCTCATTAATCTTATTAGAGTATACAGCATTTACAGCTGCCTCAGGACCCATAACTGCAATTTGAGCTGTCGGTAAAGCTATACAACAATCCGGTTCGAAAGCAGGTCCTGCCATAGCATAAAGTCCTGCACCATAGGCTTTACGAACAACAACTGAGATCTTAGGAACTGTCACATCACTCATAGCCGCAATCAATTTCGCACCGTGACGAATGATACCAGCTCTCTCAACCTTCGTTCCGATCATAAATCCTGGAACGTCAGCAAGGAATAGCAACGGAATCGAGAAGGCATCACATAATGTAATGAATTTCGCTGCTTTATCTGCTGAATCTACAAACAAGACTCCACCTTTAACCTTCGGTTGGTTCGCAACAATTCCTACGACCTTCCCATCCATTCTTGCAAATCCTGTTATCATCTCAGGTGCAAAGAGCTTTTTCATTTCGTAGAAGCTACCTTCATCAACTAGACCATCGATGAACTCATACATATCAAATGGGACATTTTGGTTCTCTGGAACAATATCAGATAGCGCTCTACCTTTTACAGGAGATACGCCTTCCAGCTTCTCAGGTTTGTTTCTATAGTTTGATGGGAAGTAAGATATATAATCTCTAGCTGAAGCGATCGCTTCCTCCTCATCATGTGCAAGTACATCTCCACATCCACTTATGCTACAATGCATTCTTGCTCCGCCCATTTCTTCTAGTGTCACCTTTTCTCCTATGACCTTTTCAGCCATACGTGGTGATCCCAAATACATAGACGCATTTTGATCGACCATAATTACTGTGTCACAAAAGGCAGGTATATAAGCTCCACCTGCTGCCGAAGGTCCGAATAAAACACAAACTTGAGGAACCATACCAGACATTTTCACTTGATTATAGAATATTTTCCCAGCCCCTCTACGATTCGGGAACATTTCTATTTGGTCAGTGATTCTTGCACCTGCAGAATCCACCAAATAAAACATTGGCAGTTTCAAACGCATTGCTGTTTCTTGAATTCTGATGATTTTTTCAACTGTTCGCGCTCCCCATGAGCCCGCTTTAACAGTTGAATCATTCGCCATTACACAAACCTTTTGACCGTTTACTTTACCAATAGCGGTTACGACACCATCTGCAGGTAAACCTTCTGCTTGGTTGTTCGCAAACTTACCATCTTCAATTGTATAAGTACCGTCATCAAATAATAGTTCGAGACGTTTTCTAGCAAACAACTTATTTTGAGTTTTCAATTTCTCGTGGTACTTTTCGGCACCACCAGCTTCAACTCTTGCTTTCGTCTCTTGCAATGTCTCATTAATTGTTTTCAACATCTAAATCCTCCTTCATTGCTTATGAGAGAACGAGCGCTCATTCATATTTACTTCATAACGACTAATACGTCACCTTCATTAACGAAATCTCCAACGTTTACATTTACTGAGCTTACTTCCCCTGCTTCAGTTGTCTCAATTGGGATTTCCATTTTCATTGATTCAAGCGTTAACACAGATTGACCTGAAGTGACACTTTCACCTTCAGATACTAATACGTTTAATACCGTTCCTGCCATTGATGCTGTAATTTCCTTCATGTTGGACCACTCCTAGTTTTTTACTTTTGTATTTAGTTGATTTAAATAAAGTGTAGTGTAATTTCCTTTTTGAAACGATTCTTCGTTAAGTACAGTCGTGAACAAAGGACCATTATGCTTGATTCCATCCAATTTCCACTCGTCAAAGAATTGAATCGATTTCGTAATCGCTTCTTGTCTGTTTGTACCATAAATAATGACTTTGGCAATCATAGGATCATAAAATGGTGTCACTTGAGTTTGTGATGCAAACCCTGTGTCAACACGTACACCTTCTCTAGTGGGATACTCGAATGTATCGATCTTACCAGGTGATGGTAAAAATGTTGTTGGGTCTTCCGCATAAATTCTAAACTCAAAACTGTGACCCTTCTTAGTTAATTCTTCTTGACTTTTTGGTAGAGGTTTAGATTGCGCAATTTCAATTTGCCATTCTACTAAATCCAACCCTGTCACCATTTCTGTTACAGGATGTTCCACTTGAAGACGAGTATTCATTTCTAAGAAATAGAAGTTCTCTTCTTCATCAACGATAAATTCAACTGTTCCTGCATTCGTATACTTTACATGTTTACCAGCTTGTACAGCCGCATTACAAATTTCAGTGCGTACTTCCTCACTTAAGAAAGGAGACGGGGTTTCTTCAATTACTTTTTGATGTCGACGTTGGATCGAGCAATCCCGCTCAAATAAATGGACGACATTCCCGTGCTCATCTCCAAAAATTTGCACTTCGATGTGACGACTGTTCGTTATAAATTTCTCCATGAACATTTCATCATTTCCAAAGTACGCCTTTGCTCGGTTTTGGCTTGAAACAAATGCTGTTCTCAATGTTTTTTCATCTTCACACTTTTGCATACCGATCCCGCCGCCACCAGCACTAGCTTTAATCATAACCGGATATCCGATTTCACCTGCTAACTGAACAGCTTCTTCAACATCCTTTAAAGCCCCATCACTACCTGGAACAACCGGGACATTCGCTTCTTGCATGGTCTTTCTCGCTTTCACTTTATCTCCCATGGCTTCAACAACATTTGCTGTTGGTCCGATAAAGATCATGTTAGCGTTTTCAACATTGCGAACAAAATCTGCATTTTCGGATAGAAAACCATAACCTGGATGGATTGCATCTACTTGTTCAGTACGAGCAACCTCTAATATTTTATCACTATTTAGGTATGACTTCGCAACTGGAGGTTCTCCAATTTCATGTGCAATCTTAGCATTCTTCACGTAGGGTAGATCCTTATCAGCTTGTGAATACACAATAACAGGCTCTATACCTAGTTTTTCACATGTCCTTACAATTCTTGCTGCAATTTCTCCTCTGTTGGCAATAAGTAACTTTTTCAAATAATCTCCTCCTAACTACATGGGCTACAATCTACTAGTTTCAACATGAATAATCAAGATTCCTGTAGAAATTTGCAGAAATTTTTCACTTTTGCAGAATTTTTCGTAATTTTATTATATAATAAAATGAGATAGAAAGGGAGAGTAATTGAAGGGGGATGCTTATATATGTATAAAGTGCAAAAACTTCTCGTAAACTATAAAACCCTTGAGGAATTTAAAAAGTTCAAGGAATACGGGGTTCAAGAGCTATCTATGTTAGAAGACCTTCAGGAAAATATCATTGAAAATGATAGTGAATCACCATTCTATGGTATTTATTATGGTAATAAGCTAGTAGCTCGAATGAGTCTATATCGAATCGATGGCCATTATGATCGATATTTCGATCCGCCACAAGATTACCTTGAGCTATGGAAGCTAGAAGTATTGCCTGATTATCACGGAAAAGGATTCGGTAGTGCGCTTGTTCAGTATGCGAAATCATATAATCTTCCAGTTAAGACGAACGCAAGACAACGTTCTAGTGAATTTTGGGAAAAAATGAACTTTTCTTCTGTAACGTACAATCCAAATCGTGACAGAGGAGAAAATCCATATGTATGGTATCCAGATGGCGTTCATGAACAACAGGATCCTACCACAGATAATAGCTTAATTAAGGAAACTGACCTGTCGTCTGAAAGCATTGAGTCTTAGAGTATAAGAAGTAAAATAACAAATTAAATTTATTCCAATACGGAAAGTGGTCGATCACTGAATGATCGACCACTTTTTCCTTGCTTACTTTTCTATCTTTTCGAGATTACCATTGTAGTCCATTTGGAATTTGACTTGAGTAGCAGCTGATTCGTCATCACTGATCGCCATCTTCCTTGCGCGATCCATGAAATTCAATAAGACTTTGTGATCCTCATGTATTTTCTCATACTCATTTTGTAATTGATCGTATTGAATGGAAAGTGCCTTATTTTGTTTAATTAGATTTGCATTCTCATCCTGGAGTTGATGATACTCACTTAATATGGCTTGTGAATGCGCCTCAGTTTCTTGAAGTGTTTGTAAGTATTGAATGACTTCATCCAAACTCAATTCTACTGCATTGTTACTCATAACTTTGACTTGATCCCTTTGTTTCTCGTTCGCTTTCTTCGGTTTACTAGTTTGATTCATAGTCTTTCTTTGTTTTTTTGCGATCGCTATTGCTGCATCGTACCTCTTCCGTAATAATGAATTCCATCTAAATCCACATGCGGCAGACGTACGGGATAGCTTTCTCCCTACTTCCTCAAATGCTGCTAATTGAGTCCCACCTTCTCTAATATGACGCAATACAACTTCTGCTAACAATAGATCTTCATCATGATTCCAAGCATCTTGCCGTGTAGAGCCCATCAACATCCCTCCATACATGACTACTTTATTTACAACATATGCAGTTGATAGATAAGATAGACTCTCGTTCTACTAGTTGATTGGTTTTCTTTGGTTTTCTTATACTTTAGATTCTTATTGACGTTTTAGAAATGCAGCCACTGCTTGATGATGCTCGTCTGATGCCCACAACCGAGAACATTCACTGATTTCTTGATTCATTCGTTTCTTGATCGTTTTGTAATCGATTTGGTCAAGACGTCTCTGCTTATATGCTTCAAGTACGCCTCTTGTATTTTTCAACATAGGACGAATCCAATTTTGAAAATCTTCTTGGATCGTTTCTTTTGCAAAAACCTGTTGAATAAAACCGATTTGCAAACCTGTTGTGACAGGTATTTTGTTTGCACGGATTAATAACTCAAAAGCTGCATCCTTTGGGACTCGCTCCATCAGAAACGTCGTCCCACCCCAACCTGTTGTAATGCCTAAACTCCCTTGGATAAAACCGAATTTCACATGGTCGCTCGCTATACGGATATCACAAGCTGTAGCAATTTCACATCCTCCCCCTACCGCAACACCATTTAATAACGCAACAGTAGGTTTAGGAAACTGAAACAGGTCCAGTAATACCTTGCCCATTCTAGAGAGCATCGAATAGGCTTCTTGTTCTGAATGTAATTGATGGAATGCAGAAAGGTCACCACCTGAACAAAATGCTTTCTCTCCAGCTCCGGTTATGACGAGAGCCTTTACAGATTCATCATTTTTCAATCTCGCAATTCCTTCTTCTAATAAATCAATCATCTCAAAATTTATTGCGTTATACCGATTGGGTTGATTCAGAATGACCCAACCGATTTCATCTCGAATTTCAATATGTACTGCCTTTTTCACCATGCTCTCCTCCATTTTCACAACTTATTTTCCCGATTTCATCTAAATATGTTGGGATTATTCCCTTATACTTCCGATTCTCGTAAAATACAAAAAAACAAGGAGGTTAGTTACCTCCTTGTTTGAGTAAAGCTTACTTTTCAACTACTTCTTTTCCTTTGTACTGGCCACATTCGCCACATACTCGGTGAGATAGCTTGTATTCGCCACAGTTAGGGCATTTTACCATTCCAGGTACTTTCAACTTATAGTGAGTACGACGCTTGTTCTTACGAGTAGTAGAGGTTCTTCTAAAAGGTACTGCCATGGTTTTCCACCTCCTTGAAGGAATTGTTCAGTTAGAGAAGGTCAATTTATTGACGCTTCTTTACTTTTTTTCATTGTCGTTCAATAATTTGGCCAATCCGGCCATCCTAGGATCAACTTTGTCTTGTTGATCAGGGTCTTCTTCTACGACTTCCCATCCATTTCCCGATGGAGGAGCAGGTGGGTTGTCTGTCGGTTCAGAGCTGATAACCTTCAACGGCTTTTCCAACAAAATGTTTTCCTGAATATAAGGTTTCAGGTCAACTGTATTTCCTTCGACGAGATGAATGTCTTCTTCATTTGCATCCATTCCATGATCTGGATCAAACATGAAAATTTCTGTAGAATGAAGAACAAATGGATAGCGGACGTCTTGTAATGTTACTGAACAAGGTAACGTCATCTCTCCTGACATCTTCAAGTGAAATACAGCACGATTTTGATTGATTTCAGCACTTCCAGTTACATGAACCGGTGTTATTTCACGTATTTCAGGCTCAAAATCGTGTATTGATTCCAACACTATCGTTTCATCAATTTCAAGTCCTTTACGTTGAAAACTTCTCAGTTGTTGTATAGACCATTTCATTTGTCATCACCTCAAGGCAACAGTAGTAATTATAGCTTTCCACAAAAAAATTGTCAACATTTTTTCTTTACAGTCGTTTTTAATCTTTCAGTAGAATTTGGTACAATAGAACTCAACAAAGATCTTCATTTTAAAGAACGTATTACTAGTTTAACTCAAACCTATTTTTACTACAAAATATTAAGGAGTCAAAATATGAAATCATTAGGTCTTGTGGTTGAATACAATCCTTTTCATAATGGACACTTGTTCCATTTGCAACAAGCTAAGAAAACTTCAAATGCAGATGTTACGGTTGCGGTCATGAGTGGTAATTTCCTACAGAGAGGCGAACCAGCACTCGTATCTAAGTGGACTAGGACGCGAATGGCATTAGAAGCCGGCGTTGACCTTGTTGTAGAGCTTCCTTATGCTTTTGCGACCCAAAGAGCTGATCGTTTTGCATATGGTGCGATTACAATATTAAACGCGTTAAAGACAGATGAAGTTATTTTCGGCAGTGAATCTGGAAATATACGTCCTTTTAACGAAACGGTTGATTTCTTAAACAAGAATGAAGAAGAATACAATCTCCTCATTCAAGAAAAAGTTAAGTCAGGTGTAAGTTATCCATCAGCAACTTCTGAAGCTTTCAAACAACTATCCAATCGACCTCAAGAAACAATTGATTTATCTAAACCAAATAATATCCTCGGCTATCATTATGTACAATCAATTCGACAAATCCATTCAAACATGAAAGCCAACACTATTCAACGTACTGGCGCAGGTTATCATGATGAGGGAGTTGGCGTAAACAATATCGCAAGTGCCACAGGTATACGTAAAATGCTTTTTGAGCATGGTAGCGATCTTTCAGCAATAACAAGCTATGTTCCTAAATCAACGTTAAATAGACTACAGGATCATTTCAACTCATTTGGACACTTTCTCAACTGGGACAGATTCTTCTTATTATTGAAGCACAGACTCATTACTTCAACACCCGAGGAACTAAGAGATATTTATGATTGCGAAGAAGGCTTGGAAAATCGTTTGAAGGAATATATCACTCAAGCGGAAGACTTCACCTCTTTCATGCAATCCGTTAAGACGAAGCGTTATACATGGACACGTATACAAAGACTTTGCACCCACATCTTAACAAATGCGAAGAAAAATACAATGGAAAGAGCCTTAACAGAACCCCCTACATACATTAGGTTACTTGGGATGACTGAAACCGGCCAACACTACTTAAGTGGGATCAAAAAAGACCTCAATCTGCCACTTGTCAGTACGCTTTCTAAATACAAAGACCCATTCTTTGAATTAGACAAGCAATCGACCAACACTTATATTCTAGGATTCCCATATAAAGCTCAAAAGGTGCTATATAAACAAGAATATTCGAACACCCCGATTCGTTTACACCAAAAATAGTAAAAGGACTGCTAGAAGATTCGTTTTCATTCTGAGCAGTCCCCATATGCTTAATTCTTTTCTTTTTTTAAATATTCCAATGCATCAGTAAATGTTTTGACAGGGACGATTTCCATGTCAGTGTTAATATCTTCGGCCGCTTCCTTTGCATGTTTATAATTATCAGCTGCTACAGGAGCGAAAAATACTACTGCATCAGCATTGTCTGCTGCAACCACTTTTTGCTTAATGCCTCCAATTGGACCTACTTCTCCTGCTTCGTTCATCGTACCTGTGCCGGCAATTTGACGGCCTTTCGTCCAGTCCGTCTTCGTTAATTGATTATAGATTTCAAGCGTAAACATCAGTCCTGCTGACGGGCCGCCTATCTGATTCGTTTCAATTTTTATTTCAGGGTTTGTTTCTATTTCAGTAAAAGTAACTGGATAAGTAATGCCAATACCCGCACGTTCTTCTCCATCCTTATTAACTACTTTCTCAGGAAAGGGTTTCAAAGCGATGGTCACTTTCTTTTCCTTCGAATCTCTTGAAACCGTTAATTCAACTTCATCATTAGCCTTAAATTTCTTCAATTGATCAACTAATTGTTCTGCTGTTTTGATCTGCGAACCATTCAGTTCTGTAATTAAGTCTCCTATCTTAAGTAGGTCTGCTGCGGGCATTCCTGAAATGACACCTGTAATCAGGACACCTTTATTCGTAATTTCTATTCCTTTATTCGCTTCTTTATAAGCGACAATTGTTGCAGCATGTTGAGAGCTCTGCATTAACTGAAGCTGTCTAGATTGGTATTCCTCTTCTGTTTCATCAGATCCACGCACATGGTCTTCTGGGATCACTTCACGATAATCACTGACCTGTGCCCATAAATATTCAGCCGCGTTCGCTTTACCAATTAATACTGTTGTCAACATAAATGAACCCTCTGATTTATTCCCTTCTTCCACCTTAATTATAGGTGAAAGAACTTTAGCATCTCCCGGTTGGGTAAAGTAGTATGGAATTGGTAAAAACGCGATTAAAATCACTAATAACAATACCGCCCATGGCCACTGCGTTCTAAGTCTTTTCATTCTCTTTCCTCCAGTTTTGAATTGCTGCTTCAATATCATCGATTCGCTTATTTGTCTCTTTCTCTCCAATTTCAATGATTTCTTCAATATCTTTGAAAGCAGAGGCACTGAAGTTCTCTACGTGTGGTCGAATCAGCACATCGGTTACAAGTTCATGCGTTTTTACGAGTTCGCGTTGCATAATATCAATACTTTGCATAATAACATCAAATATCGTATTGATCTCAGGATTTTGCTTAATGTGTGAAATATCAACTGCAATCGTGACATCCGCTCCCATTTCTCTTACAACTGAAACGGGTACTCGATCGATCACGCTTCCATCAACAAGCAATCTTCCGTCCTTTTTGAAGGGAACGAATATCCCTGGAACTGCTATGCTCGCTCGAACGGCTTCTGATATTAAACCTTCTCGAATAATCACTTTCTCTGATTTAAGCAAATCTGTCGCAATGACTGAAAACGGGATTTCTAAATCCTCTATTTTCTTATTTTGGGTTAATACGTACATGAGTTGTTCAACTTTATTGCCCGATACAAAACCCATCTTGGGAACGGTGTAGTCCATATAATACCTTCTACGGAACATCCGTGCCATTTTCACCATCGTATCTGGTTCATGCCCCGTACAATAAAATGCACCTACAAGTGCCCCCATACTACTTCCTGCAATCATATCAATTGGAATACCTGCTCGGTGTAACGATTTCAATACACCTATATGGGCAAACCCTCTAGCTCCTCCAGAACCAAGAGCTAAGCCTACCTTGGGGTTTTTCACAGTCAGACCTCCTTAAGAAATCAAACGATTCATTTGCATCCTGGTCTAATCTGATCGTGTATACGTATAAATGATAAGGACAACCTTCATATATTTACTCTTATCTTAGACTATTCAAGAGGAGGCTTTCGATTGTACCTTTCACAAACAAAAAATCTAATTATTGCAATTTCAACTACCCTTTTTGCCTTCTCTATTATGATATACCCAAAAGCGGCCTTCGAATCCTCTTTAACAGGATTGGAAATGTGGTGGGGAATTGTTTTTCCGTCATTACTGCCCTTCTTTATTATAAGCGAATTATTAATTTGTTTTGGAGTTGTTCGCTTTATTGGTGTAATTATGGAACCCATTATGAGACCATTATTTAGGGTGCCTGGTTCTGGAGGCTTCGTATGGGCGATGGGGTTAGCTTCTGGATTTCCTGCTGGAGCGAAGCTTACTGCACGCTTAAGAATTGATCATGAAATCACCCGCGAAGAAGCAGAACGTCTCGTATCTTTCACGAATTGTTCTAATCCCCTCTTTATTCTCGGTGCAGTGTCAGTCGGTTTTTTCCATAATGCTGAGCTGGGTATCTTGCTCGCTGCGGCACATTATTTAGGGAATATCGTGGTAGGTTTAATTATGCGTTTTCACGGTACTAATCAATCCAATCAACCGATTAGACAGAAACATAGAAAAGGTTCATTGGTGGTCTATGCAATAAAACGAATGAATCAAGTACAACAACAAGATCCTCGACCAATTGGTAAACAATTAGGGGATGCTGTTAAACATTCCATACAAACGTTATTAATGATTGGCGGGTTCATATTGTTATTCTCTGTACTAAATCGAATGCTTACAGAGTTCAACATTACGAGTATTTTAGCCACATTTCTCGCTACGTTTACAAGTGTAATTGGGTTTTCAACAGATATAATTTCCCCATTTATCTCTGGACTGTTTGAGATTACACTCGGTAGTAAGCTCATAAGCGATATTTCAAGTTCAAACCTACTACACCAAGCCATCATCGTCAGTTTCATTCTTGCCTTCAATGGCTTTTCAGTCCAGGCTCAAGTTGCGAGCATCTTAGCTGAAACTGACATTCGCTTTAAGCCCTTCTTTATCGCAAGGATTTTACATGGATTTATTGCATCCTTATTGACTATTTTGCTATGGAGACCTTTGTATGTAAATGATCGCACAACCCCTACAGTAGTTGAAACCTTCGCTTCACATCCATCGATATCGTGGATTTATCATGCTTGGGATCATTTACTGTCTATTGGAACACTTATTACTTTTTTAAGCCTGCTCATCTATATCGTCCTCAAATGGAGAACAATTATGAATTAAACATTTATGTATTTGTGAATGGTTACTTTGCATATTTCTCCTTTAATGCTTCTTCAACAATCTTCGGTACTAGGTCGGAAACCGGAGAATGGTATTTAGCAACCTCTTTAACGATACTCGAACTTAAGAATGAGTACTGATTGTTCGTCATCATGAAAAATGTTTCTACAGAATCATCAAGCTTTCTATTTATGGACGTAATTTGCATTTCATATTCAAAATCTGAAACTGCACGTAATCCTCTTAAAATAACTCTTGCGTCTGTAGTCCGGATATAGTCCATCAGTAGTCCGTTGCACGTATCTACTTTAATATTCGGAATATCTTTCGTTGTTTCTTTAATGAGATTCATCCGTTCTTCCACTGAAAATAGAGAGCTTTTGCTTTGATTATTCGCAACGACAACAATCACTTCATCAAATACACTTGCTCCTCTAGAAATAATATCTAAATGTCCATATGTAATCGGGTCAAAGCTTCCTGGGCATATTGCCTGTTTCTTATTCATCAATTTCCGTCCCTTCGTTCTCATTCACATATATTGTAACCGCTGTTGTACTATTATATTTTTCATGTTTCATGATTTTCAAGGTTGATATTTGTTCAGGTAAAATGAGTTTAGCATCATGTTCTGTCACAATTAAAGCTTGTGGTTCAAGTAAATGATGTTCTGCTAAATACTCTATTTCCTTTTGTATTTTCTGCTTCTTATAAGGTGGATCTAAGAATACATACTTGAATTTCATCTCTCTTTTTCTAAGCGCTTTCAACGCTCTGTACGAGTCGTTTTTGAAAATATCAATTTGCTGATCTAGATTTAATGACTTTACATTTTCTTTAATCGTATCAATCGCTTTCGAATCAACATCAATGATGATTGATTGCTCAATTCCTCTACTTACCCCTTCAATTGTAAGTGCTCCACTTCCACCGTATAAATCAAGGGATTGCCCCCCATTAAAGAATGGTCCTATCATATTGAAAATAGATTCACGTATTTTATCTGATGTTGGTCTTGTCCCAGTTCCGGGGACAGCCTTAATCTTCCTGCCTTTTAAATCACCAGAAATGATTCTCATTATTTATACCTCACATCGTTTTATTTTCCTCCACTATCCTACCACAAACCTGCATAAATCTTAAATCACGTGTATATCTGCATTTGTTCTGTCCAATAATAGAAACAACAACATCCTTGTGATGTTGTTAGTTGAACCACGGAGTAAGCTTATTTCCCCATAGGCTTAACTCCGGTTTCTCCTCTCCCATTGTTCTATTCCTTCGGCAAAAAAACATTACAATGATGTTTCTAGCATGTTAAGGATATGGAACAGCCCGCAGGCATTCCTACCTGCGGGCATTTTTTTAATACTGTTGATTCTATAAAAGTCTCAAGGGTCTTCGCCTTACAGTACACGCTTGAAGGACAGTAAGTGCACATTTTGTTTCATTCATGCTAAAGTATGTAATGAAAGGGGAAATACATATGATACAACGTTTTATCGAATTAGGTGAAGGTTACTCAGACCTGTACGAGCTAATCGAATTAGCCAAAACAAATGCGAATCGACTGAGCAAGATGGTTATCTTGAAAACAAATAAAAAAGACCATACCGTCTGCTCATTCTCAATTGTTCTTCAGCCGGCTGGGGATTCCAATTTCCAACCCATTTATATTTGTAGAGAAGGAATTCGGGAGCAATCAAAAAGATGGGATTTGTTTCTCCAATGTGCTGAACAACTCGGTAAAGAAGTCCATACTTTAGAAGTAAGACCGTCAAATGGCTTCAATGAAATAGAACTTTATTATCAATACCTTACCGGAATACTTAGATTACAAAATATCATACCAAAATGGCAATAAGTCTTTTAAAGACCGATTTTATAATCGTATTCTTTCGCTTTATCAGGCATAGCATTCTGATACTCGGTTTTAATATAGGCTTTATGAGAAGGTTCAACTTTCTTAACAAAGTGTAGCTTTTCAATCTTTTCAATAATCCGCTCTTTTTGTGAAGTGTCACAATAAAGTATGGCATACTTCATTCGCTTGGAAACATAATGAATATTTCCAAATTTACGAAGTTGTTTAATATATTTTAATGAGTGAAGCCATATTGCTAATCCAGTTCGATTCGTTAGCATACCCCAAACTCCTTTATTACTTTTTTCATTCAGTCTAGCACGAAATTCAATGTATAGGCAATTTATATTTAGATTTTTCAAGGTGAGTGGTGTAATGGTTCTAGATCAGGTTTGGGCAACATTTATTGATCACTTAAATCAAGCACAACCTATTGATGATGTGAAAAAAACACATATGGCTGGTACGCCATTCTTATATTTAAGTGTATCCGACGAAATTGAAAATAAAGAGATGAAGAAGATCATTGAGACAGCTGCTGTTCAATCAATGAAAGGTAAGAGATTGCATTTTGAAGCAATATTTGTACGAAAAGATCAGCATAGCCATGTTTACCGATGTAGGTTCTTTGTTCCACAAGAAAAAATGTTTTGTTGTGGAAACTTCTGCCATGATTGTATTCGATTTAGAAATTAAGCCCCGGTAAAGAATACTGTTGAAGTCTTGTAGAAAAGTCGACAATGCCTATAACTAAACCACAATAAGAAAGAGGAAGGTGCTTGGTAGCCCTTCCTCTTTCTTTCATATTGGATTAACCACACCCGCAAGAACCACCGGAGCCACAGCCTCCGCCACAGGACATATTATCAAAGAACGGATTCCCTGTTGGTACTTTAATGTTCTTAGATACTTGTCCAGCTAAAATGCCACTAATTTCATTTAGGAGCTTCTCTAATTCCTTCTCAGCCTTCTTGAAATCTGACACAGTGTGAATCAAATCAATGTCACGTTTCAACACTCTAATGTCTGTTGAAACTGTTTTATACTCAGGATGATATTTACCGAATCGTTGTACTTCTTCATACTTCTCTTTCATCTTACTAAATTCGTAGATCAACCTCTGTGCTTCTTTATCTTGGAGAAGATTTTTCTTCGCTTCTTTATATTTTTTTGCAGTATCTGATTGAACGACAATGGATGCTAATTCATCTGCTCCATCTAATATTTCAATTCCTTCAATTGTTGCAAGCATTACGTACACCTCCACCCTTATCTTTGGGTCTGCTTTCATTATGCCATACTTAAGGTATACATTTCCATGTTTCTGACTAAATTTGTTGCCCGAACAACGCCCAAGGGTTTATGGTATGTTTACAAAAAATTGTTTCTCCATACCTTTAATTTTCTTTCCATTGGCATTAACCAACATAACACTAATATGATGATTCCCTTTCGATAAGTCCTTTACAATGAATGCTGCTTTATTAACGGAAAAGGCTTTTTGATGGTCAACTGACACTTTGAGATACCCTGCACCTTCAGATTGGTCATTACTATGATCCGTAAACTTAAAGTCAGGAATATAACACTCTACAAAGAGATCATTGTCCGTAATCATATGTCGTAGTGTCATCGATACTTTTGAATTTGTAACCGCCAATGCTTGAAATGAGTCTGGATTACCATTCACATTTACCACTTGCAACTTTTCTTGATTGCCTAATTGGCATCCTACTAACAGCCCTAAACATATACAACTCGCAAATAAACGTTTAACCATGAACGGGTGACACCTCCTCACCCGGTATTTTTCACGAGATGATAGTAAAATATCCATATAGCTTGTACAACAGCAAAAAGGTTGACTCACAAGTGCTAAATACCAACTAGGTATTAAACACTTTACTTTGAGTCAACCTTGATTATTGTTTGCCGAATAACTGTACAAGACGAGAAATGGATTCGATTTGTCCACTTAATTTGTCAATTCTCTGACCAAAGGTTTGACCATAGAACGTTTTCGCTTCTTCATCAAGTTCTTGTATTGATGCTGGATTTCTCGACAACTTCCTATACCAGTCAGGTTGTTCCCTTATCATATATTTCAAATCTGGACGTTGATCTAAGTAATCAATGATTTCCCTACGCATGTTTCAGGCTCCCTTACCTTAATCTTTAAAATATTGATTAAATGGATGACTGTTCATTGGTGGCCTTGTCGGTCCTTTGGATTGGAATTGTGATAGCACATCTTGAATGCCAGTAACCGCGGAACTAAATTGAGAAACATAGTCTCTAACCTCTTCAATATCAAGGTTTTTGAACATGTTTAGTAATTCACCGACAGATAAATCATTGACACTATTTGTTTTTTTCTTGGCTTTCTTGCTTGCTACGCCAATCTTACGCTCAATATATTTCCCCCATTGTTCATGGTCTTCACCTAATAGGTTCCATTCAGTAAAAACATCTTGCCATGACTGGTCACCGTTCTTAACATGATCGATTAATCCAGGGTGTGAGCGTACAAACATCTTGAATTGTTCGACCTTTTCATTATTGTTCGCTTGCTTACTCACCATAATGCCTCCCCATTACGTTCAACTCAAGCCTACAGTATATAGTACATTGATAGACCGTAATATGTTCGCCTATTTTATAGTTGCGGAAGTTATTTTTTCATTGATACACTATCCTTATGTGTATGTATAGAAAAGAGGAAATGATATGGGAATGGATAATAAAATTATAAAGAAAATGAATGGACTACTTACTCATGCTTCAGATGAAGATAAAGGTGTTATTTATCAAATATTAGAAGGCATTCATGACAAGAATGAAGGCCTTTACACAACTTACATTACCAGCTTCATGAAAACCAGCATGGAGATAAGAAACGATGTTCTAATTATGAGCATTCCGATTTCTCCATTTCTTCATAATTCAGTGGACATCGTTCATGGGGGATTCACAGCTACATTAGCTGATACAGCTATGGGTACCCTCGTCAATCGTAAAATATCGCATGAAGTGGTTGCTGTGACGTCTGAAATGAAATTGAATTACATAGCTCCCGGAGTAGGGAATGAACTAAGATGTGAAGCAAAAATTCTTCACCTAGGTTCAAAAACGTCTGTAACAGAAGCTAAAATATATAATGATAAAGGGACACTTATAGTTGCAGCGTCTGGAAGCTTCTATTTAATTCCTAGAACAAAAAAGAAAGATTAACCATTTCAAATAATAGGTCAATCTTTCCTTCATTGATCTTTATGATTGTCATTTGTTTATTCAAAGGGCACGATGAAGTTTTGAGTATAATGTTTCTCATATACTCCTACTCCTAAATGGGTAAAGTCCTCACTTAACATTGCTTTCCTGTGACCTTCACTATTCAACCAACCATACACAGCCGCAATCCCATCAATATAATTTGCGGCTATGTTCTCACCTGCCTGAACATATTTCACATCTCCTTTTTCTAATCGGTCAGATAATGTCCCCGATATAGGAGACTCATGTGAAAAGTATTGTTCTATATTCATTTCCTTACTATGTCCAAAGGCAACTTTAGCAACCTGTTCATGCCACTTTAATGGTGATACTCCATATTGTTTTCGAATGATGTTCGTTATATTAAACACTTGCTTCTTTTCCGCATTTTGCACTTTCACTATGTCTTCATCCGTTAATTTAGGACTCTCTATTAATTCTCCTCTATATTCAAGCGAATAAGGTCTTTGCACCGCCAGTACGTTCGGATTCATGTATCTTACACCGACTAAAGAATTTTTGAACGTATCAATGTATAGCTGCGCCCATACGCCGTCAAATTCAACCAAAGGTCTAGAACGAACCTCTTCCTTTGTTAAATCAAATCGAAGATGATTTCCGTCAACATTCATTGAAACTTGATTATCAATATTTACAAACTTTTTGATCTCTGACACTTTTTGACCGATTTTCAATGGTGAAATATCTACACCATTACCTAGTACAAATATCGATACAATCACTCCCTTATCCATTCCGAATTGGATGTATTGATCAGAGCTTTCGGTTTGATAAGTCCACCATTGATAGCCATATCTTGTTGGATCGATTTGATCGGGTTCACCAATTTTGGTAATGAGCTCGTCTTGATTCATAGACATGAACTGAACCATACCCTCTTTGGGGAGATCTATATTCTTCTCATCTTCTACATTTTGTTTGCTTTTATTTTGTCTTTCCTGTTCATATGATTCCGATATTTCTGGGAGATATTTTAGATCATCGTAAACGATACTAATACCGAACATGATCACTGCTATAACGATAATCAAGCCAATGCTCCTCATATTATCCTCCCCATTACGTACATAAGTATAGTTACTTAAACATTACATGAAAGCAATTCATATGTCTATCCATTGAAGCTGAGTAAGCTTGTTATACATTCTATTCAGCAACGCACGTTTACATACAAAAAGGTTAACTCTCCTAAAGAGGAAGAGTTAACCTTAGTTTAATGGTGACTATGTTGATCGGGTTCTGCGCTTGAAATATCGCTAAGTGCAATTCCAGCTTGTTGATTACTTTCTTGATGGGTAGCCAAATCACCTAACGATACAATACCTACTAATTGACTTTGCTCAACAACAGGTAACCTACGTATATCATGCTCCATCATTAATTGCATAGCTTCTTCAATCGACATGTCTGGGGTCCCCGTAATTATTTGGTCACTCATTACGTCTGTGATTTTAGATGCGTTAGGTCTTTTTTCGGCTACGCCTCTGATTACAATATCTCTATCAGTAATCATACCTACTAACTTTTCATTTTCACAAACAGGAATCGCACCAACATGATCATTCTTCATTTTGACAGCGGCTTCATAAACATTATCCAAAGTTGTACAGTAATCAACCTTAGTCGTCATTATTTCACTTAGTTGTTTCACTTTCACTCCTACTTTCTAATGAACATTTGTGTCCAGTAATACCTCCCGGAGCCACCCTTTGCATACCCAACGCCAATATAAGTATAGTTAGAGCTCAGGATATTCTTCCGATGACCTGGACTTTTCATCCAAGCATCAACAACGGCTTGTGCAGAAGTTTGTCCCATTGCAATATTTTCTCCTGCTGATGAATAATTTACATTAAATTCTCGCATCATCTCAAATGGACTTCCATACGTTGGGGATTGGTGAGAGAAGTATCCATTATTTTTCATATCATTGGATTTATATCTCGCTACACGTGATAATTGCCAATCAGCTTTTAATGGTCCTAACCCATTTTCTGCCCGTTTTTGATTCGTTAGTTTGATTACCTCATATTCAACCTGCTTAATCTGTTGTTTCCGAGGTACAACCACTTTATCACCAGGATAAATCAAATCTGGATTCTTAATTTGCGGGTTAGCATTAATGATTTCAGATAAACCTATTTGAAACCACTTTGAAATTTTCCATAGTGTATCACCAGACTTAACGATGTGAACGGATTGACTCTGAGCTTGTGTAGGCGAATAAAGTGACAAGCTGACGAGTAATGCTAATAATATTATCCACCATTTTTTCATATCATCTCCTCCATTTCATCGTTAGTTTGACCAATTTTTCATTTTCTTTTCAAATTTCATTACAATTTATTTCAAATACTGCCTGGAAAGATTGCATCTTTATCAGTTTCGTACTATTATTATGAAGGAAAGAACATATCGAAGGATGTGGAGGATATCTCATGAAATTTGAAGAAATCGGCTTAGCCGGTAAAATGCTGGATTTCGAAATGCTTGAGCATTTGATGAATGAAGTAGGATTTGTTCGTGCAGGACAGTGGGACTACGAACGAATTACATACGATTATAAGTTTGAAAATATGGACAATGGTGAAGTATTCTATTTACGCGTTCCTTGTTATGCAGTGGAAGGTGAAGTTGAAACTTCTCATGCTATGATTAAAGTGATGGAGCCATACTTAGGGAAGCATTATTACCCTCATGGTGTAGAGTATGATGAAGACTTTCCGAAACAAATTGTGAACGCTTGTAAGAAACTACTCAATGAATTAAAAGAAGAGATCGACAAGCACCATACGAACTAATAAGCTACCCATAACTTAAGGTAGTCGTGAATAATGTGTGACAACTTATAAGAATTTAAATACTTTTCTACGTATGAAAAAGGTCTGGCTACTTACGTCAGACCTTTTTTTTAGAATTTTTGAGTACACAGAGTCCTATGTTAATCATGAAGCAGTCATTTAATGATTAGAGAATTTTTTTGTTACAGATACCTGTTCATTATTTCACATTGCACATATAATATAAGTAAGGATTATTTAGGGAAGGGGGACAATATTGAAACCATTTTCAGCACGAAAACGTTGGATTATATATGGATTGATCTCACTAATTGTAATTGCAGCATTCATATGGATATTACCAATATCTTTACCGATAGTATTTGCCCTTATAACAGCATTTATCTTAGAACCTACTGTTAGAATGTTTCAAAAAAGGTTCCCTATCAAACGTAACTTATCTGTATTCATAGTTTTCACATTATTTGTCGTTTTGATGGGGTTAGGCAGTTATGTTTTGGTAACAAAAGTTGTTACATCAGCTATAAACTTTGTGGAAAATTCACCTGCCTATATAACTGAAATGAACAATGTATGGGAGGATATACAGCAAAATTTCGAAAATGCTGCACAAGACCTTCCAGAAGAGTTTGTGAGTGAAATTAACAGTCAAGTCGACCAGTTTCTTGAATCCATTAGAGGGAAAATACTAGAAAAAAATTATGTCGAGTCCCTCACCTCAGTTGTCTCATTGATTCCAAGTTATTTGGTCAGTATCCTAGTATATTTAATTACCTTATTTCTCTTCCTTCTAGAATTTCCACGATTGCATCGAAGATTCTATGCTCATTTAACTGAAAAGTCTGCGGAGAAAGTCCATTTCATGACGACTCGACTCTCCTATGTCATTTTTGGATTTATGAAAGCACAATTTCTTTTAAGCATTGTGATCTTTGTTGCAGCCTTAATTGGCTTGTATATTATTGTTCCAGAAGTAGCACTTTTAATGGCTTTTATCATTTGGATCATTGATTTTATACCTATCATTGGATCAATTATCATACTCGGGCCCTGGGCAATCTATTACTTATTAATCGGTAATATTGTATTAGGAACTAAGCTCGCAGTCCTGGCAGTCATTCTGCTCATTATACGTAGAACTGTAGAACCGAAAGTAATGGGCCACCATATAGGATTATCTGCACTCTCAACGTTAATTGCAATGTACTTAGGCTTGAAAATTCTTGGACCAATTGGGTTTATCGTTGGACCTCTTCTCATCATTCTCTTTAACTCTGCGAGGGAAGCAGGAATCGTTAAGACGAATTTCAAAATTTGAACGTAAAAATCCGGTAGACAACGTTTAACAGACGTTATCGTCTACCGGATTTTTCTTATTGTAGTTTGTGGAATGCGAATACACCTAGTGATGCTTTGCTAACTAGAGTACATTTAAAAGAAGTCATAAAGAAACGGCTTAGCATTTCCCAACACTATCTCAATTTGCTCAATTTTTGTTTTGCTACCTGAAAGGTTACCTTGTAAGGCTAAATCTGATGGACGCATATAATTAAAGAACATCGTACTCAATGTATTGATATCGCATTGGATGACGTTACTCGGCTCATGTGAACATGTAGCATGCTCTTTAAGTGGGTGGTAGTCCACTTTATGTCCACCACCCTCATCTATTCTAATAATAAAAATTCCATTATTCCATTCAGCAAATGAATCAACAACTTGTAAGATGATCGGTTGATTTAGCTTTTCAACTTTAAATGGATACTCCTCTAAAAAACTCTTTACATCTACAATACGACTCATGAAATATGAATTTACTTCTTGATTAATCTTGGGATCTGCCATGAGGAAAGCAAACGATTCATCCACTGGAGCGTGGATAGTGATTTTATTCATCATAGAATCATGCTTACTTACAAAATCCAACATGTTTAGCTTAGCCTCATTTGTTAGCGATACCCATTCATCAATCACCATATGATTTTCTTTCACCTTGTATATCATATACCCTTGGTCCACGCCGTCTCCATCCTTATAGACGGCTATCATATCGGATTCATTATCCAATATAGAGTAATGCCACCAATCGTCAGTTCTTTTCAACATTCCAGAATACTTGCACGCCATTCGGTTGTATATTTGATCAAGACGATCACTTTCTTTTTTAATTCTTTCGATAGATCCATTAGACTGAGACGACAATCTTGGTAATTGATCAGTCTTAATCTCATACTTGATAGTTGTATGGGTCATTTCCCACCCATATTTCCTATAAAATGAAAAAGAAAACGGATGAAGCATAGAAACATATTGACCTTTAATTTTCATTTGCTCCAGTGCTTTTTTCATAAGAGCTTTTACAAAGCCTTTTCGTCGTTGTTCAGGCCAGGTAGCCACACCTGCTATTCCTCCCATTGGCATTACTTTCCCACCAAGCCAAATCTCCATCGGATGAATAGTAAGTTTAGATGCCATTTCTCCATTTTCAAAAAGTGCCCAGCAATCATTTAAACGCATAAAAGTCTTGCGTTTACTTATCGCTTCTTCAGATAGTTTATATTGAAAAGCAAATTCCCCCATCTTTAAGAAATCCCTGAATTCACTTTCTTCAATTGTTCTAATCTCCATATCTATACCCCCTTGATCAAAATCTGCCTCTCATTACTATTTATCCTTAAATAGACAAATTCCTTTAAAGGATCATTAAACACCATGCAGATATCCAACATTCTACATATAAAAAAGGTTGACCCGTATCGGGCCAACCTTTCATCCATCTTACCAAATAAGTCCCATCAAAGTACCTACAGTAATAACTGCGATCATCAGGCCACTTGCAATTCCCCACATTGGGAATTCATGTCCTTTATGACCTAGGTGCATCCAAACGTAAAGTTGGAAGAATACCTGTACACCTGCGAGTACAAGAATGAAAAGAATAGCAAGTTTGTCTGAAACAGCGTCACTTGTAATTGCAGCAAATGCAACAATTGTTAACAAAATCATCATAACGAATGAAACGTTGTGTTGACGACGCTCTTGTTTCAACTTAATTTTCTTTTGTAAGGACGAGTGGTGATGGACTGAATTTGTTTGCTCATTACTAGCCATCAATTACCCCACCTTTCCCATAAGATAAACGACTGTGAAGATAAACACCCAAACAACGTCTACAAAGTGCCAATAGAGGGCAAAGAGATAATATTTAGGTGCGTTGTACAATGTTAATCCACGACCGCTGTTACGTACTAGCAATGATGCAATCCAAAGGACTCCGAAAAGTACGTGACCACCATGGAATCCAACCAACGTATAGAAAGCTGAACCGAATGCGCCTGATGTGAACGTATGCCCTTCATGTACATAATGTACAAATTCATAAATTTCAAGCCCAAGGAACGCAACTCCGAGTAACAACGTAACATAGAACCAAGCTCTCATGGCCTTAACATTATTTTGTTTCAGAGCGAGCACAGCATACACACTTGTCAAACTACTAGTAAGTAGAATCATGGTAGCAATGAAAACAATCGGCAATTGGAAAATCTCAGATGCTTCTGGGCCTTTACCGAATGAATTACGTAATCCTAGGTACGTTCCGAACAATGTTGCAAATAGTACGGTTTCTCCACCTAAAAACAACCAGAATCCTAAAAATTTATTTTTACCTTCCAGGGTAGCTTTTTCAGGGGATTCAGGGAAGTTTTCATCTGTTAAGCGTTCGCCTACATTCATTATACGTCTACCCCCTTATCCTCTTTCAATAAATCCTCTTTATGCAGATGATGTCCATGGTCATCAATCCATGATCTCAAGAACATACAAGCAAGACCGATTCCTAACCCTACAATGACCGCAATAAGTGCTGGTGTACCAGCTGTATTGAAGTAAATGAAGCCAAATCCTGCAATAAAGAAACCAAGAGACATGACAAACGGCAATATTGAATTGTTTGGCATATGAATGTCGCCAACTGGTTCTGCAGGCGTCATTTTCTTATTACCAGCCATCTTTTCAATCCATAGTGCGTCTAGTCCTCGTACAAGTGGTGTTTGCAAGAAGTTGTAATGAGGAGTTGGGTTTGGAATAGCCCATTCAAGCGTACGTCCATCCCAAGGATCTCCACTAACCTTCTCACCTTTCACATGTGTAACTACGATGTTAATTAAGAAAATAATTGTACCAATTGACATCAATCCTGCACCGACAGTACTAATCATATTTAGTGATCCTAGCTCAAATTCAGCTGGATAAGTAAAGTAACGGCGTGGCATTCCCATCAAACCTAAGAAATGTTGAGGGAAGAACGTCAAGTGGAAACCAATAAAGAACGTCCAGAAATTCCATTTCCCTAATGCTTCATTAAGCATTAGTCCAAACATTCTAGGATACCAATAATAAAGTCCAGAGAATAAACCTAGAACAAGACCACCAACAATAACATAATGGAAGTGAGCGACAACGAAATAACTGTCGTGGTATTGATAGTCAGCAGGTGCTACTGCAAGCATAACACCAGTTACTCCACCCATTACAAACGTTGGAATAAATCCGACGGAAAATAAGTTCGCTGTGTTGAACTTTATTCTACCGCCCCACATTGTGAAGACCCAGTTAAAGATCTTAACACCTGTAGGAATCGCAATCGCCATTGTAGCGACAGCAAAAATTGAGTTCGCAACTGCACCAAGTCCAACTGTGAACATATGGTGAGCCCAAACCATGAATCCTAAGAAACCGATTAATACAGTTGCAAATACCATTGCACTGTATCCGAACAAACGCTTCTTCGAGAATGTAGCAACGACTTCAGAAATGATTCCGAATGCTGGTAAGATTAAGATGTACACTTCAGGATGTCCGAAAATCCAGAAGATGTGTTCCCAAATAACGGCGTTACCACCCATGTTTGCATCGAAGAAATTTGCTTCGAATACACGATCAAACATCAATAAGAAGAATCCGATTGTTAATGCAGGGAATGCAAATAGGATGAGTCCAGACGTTACGAATGCTGTCCATGTAAACAATGGCATGCGCATAAACGTCATCCCAGGTGCTCTCATGTTAATAATGGTTACGAGGAAGTTAATCCCCCCCATTAATGTACCCGCACCTGCAATCTGTAATCCTAATACATAGAAATCGACACCATGACCACTTGATTGAGTGGATAATGGGGCGTAGGCGGTCCAACCCGCATCGGGTGCGCCACCTAAGAACCAACTTAAGTTTAAAAGAACCCCTCCGAAGAAGAATAACCAAAATCCTAATGAGTTAACAAAAGGAAAGGCAACATCTCGAGCCCCTATTTGTAAGGGGACAACGGCGTTCATAAATGCAAAAATCACCGGCATGGCCGCCAAGAAAATCATGGTTGTACCGTGCATCGTCAATACTTGGTTATACATGTCCCCTGTTAAGAAAGCCATTTCGGGGCTCATGAGTTGAATACGAATCAATACTGCCTCTAAACCACCGACTAAGAAGAAGAATCCGCCGGATATGAGGTAAAGTATTCCAATTTTCTTATGGTCGACTGTTGTCAGCCAATCCCATAGCACGCTTTTATTCGCTGCATGTGCGTTACTCACGTTAGTACCTCCTTATTAAGCGATTGAAACTACGCTTACTCAGCGGTTTTAAGTTCCAATAAATAGTCTGCTAGTGCATCTAACTGTTTTTCATTAAAGTCGAAGTCTGGCATGTTGTTACCAGGTTTAACATCTTGTGGATCATTAATCCACTTTTTAATATTGTCTTTGTTATGCTCAAGAATTCCTGCAACCTTTTCATTATCAGAAAAACCTGTTAAAGACGGTCCAACATTACCACCTTTGTCACCAACTGCGTGACATTGTAAGCAGTTACTTTCAAAGATCTTTTGTCCTTGTGCTACTTGTGATGGAGCATCATCGTATTTCGTTTCTTTCATGCTCTTCACCCAAGCATTAAAGTCGTCTTTTTCAAGAACTTTGACTTTGAAGTACATTAAAGCATGCGAGTCACCACAAAGCTCAGCACATGCACCTTGGTATGTACCTACTTTTTCAGGATGTAACCACATTTTGTTCTCCAACTTGTCTCCTGGATTTGTATCCATTTTCCCTGAGATTGTTGGAATCCAGAAAGAATGAATGACATCTGCAGAGGAGAGATTAACATTTACTCTTTCGTCAACCGGCAAGTAAAGTTCCTGAGCCGTTACAATTTCTTGATCAGGATACTCAAACTCCCACCAATATTGGTGAGCGGTTACATTAATCGTCATAGGACCCTTATCTTCTTCAGCACCGTCTGCAGATTGCTCTGCACTCTTCTCACTGACAGATAAATCAAATGTCGCTGTGACGGTTGGTACTGCAAGAACAACTAACAATACAATTGGAATTGCTGTCCAAAGTACTTCTAGCAGGTGATTACCTTCAACCTGTTCTGGAATTGAATCGTCACCTTTTCGTTCTCTAAATTTCACCAAAACATATCCAAATAGAATAAATACGATTACAAGTACGACAACCATGATAGCAAGACTCAAGATCATTAAATCAAATACTGCACTTGCTCCCTTACCTTGTGGTTGAAGTGCGGATATTTGTTCGTTACCGCAACCCATTAAGCCGAGCATCATGATTCCTAATAGTGGAACTATGCGCCCTAGACGTAGCCATCGTTTCATTACTAAATTAAACCCCGCTTTCTCTGTTGTACTTTAAGAACGATTTTTCAAACTTTATGTAATCGCTAAGGGCAAACAATATTCGCCCTTAGTGATTGACGAGAATCATAACCACAAACATAATGGTTAAATAATTCAAGGAATAGACAAACATCAGTCTAGCCCACTTAATATCGTTCTTCATAAAGAATCCTGATATACCAAGAGCTAACCAACCTACTCCAAGAACTGATGCAACAATTACATAAATTGTACCAAAATGATACAGGTATAAACTTACCGGAAGCAACGCTGCTACATAAACTACCATTTGTCGCTTCGTCATTTTAAAACCTGAAACAACAGGAAGCATAGGAATTCCGGCTTTGCGGTATTCTTCACACCTTTTCATAGCTAATGCCAAGAAGTGAGGCGGCTGCCATAAAAACATAATCAAGAATAAATGCCATGCCGTCATATGAAGATTTGGATCTACCGCGGCCCAACCAATTAACGGTGGGATCGCCCCAGAAATTCCACCCACTACTGTATTAATTGAGTGAGTACGCTTCAGCCACATCGTGTAAACGATGACATACACAAAGAGTCCAATCACACCAAGTAGTGCAGCCATCAAGGAGGCGAACATTAATAGAAGTGTACCGATTGCTGATAGTGTAATCCCGACCCATAGTACTTGATTGGCATCGATCTTACCAGTAACCGTCGGACGTTCATGTGTACGTTCCATTAAGTGATCGATATCCCGATCAATATAGTTATTTAAACTACAACCTCCGGCAATGACAAGCGCTGATCCAAGTAGGGTCAATATTGCTGTTGGGATGTGCGCAATCAGGTTAGCGTCTGTAACTTGCAAAGCAATCCAAAAACCTGCAAAAGTTGTAATGAGATTCGACATGACAATTCCCATTTTCGCAAGCGTCAGAAAGTCTTTCCATGTTCCAGTCGGATTAGCTTCAGATAAAGGACCTGGCTCCATAACTCTGCTTGATGCTTCATAAGTTGTTGTATTCGTTTTGCTCATGCTTCCACCTCCTTTATAAAACTCTATTTCCATATCTTACATCAATCATAAGCGATAGGAAAACACCTATTCTAATTTATCAGTAAATAGGCTTCGTGAAAACAGTTTTCGTAAATTGTCTATGGTTGTTCACATTTATAATGAATTGCTTCATAGACATATGTTACGATATTCACGATTGAAATGTCCTTTAACATTATAAACGAATTCAATTATTTTGTATACTTACACTAGACTTGATTCGACATAAGTTTAGTTTCTCTACAGCATTGAAATATATGCTTCAATAGGGAATAATTACTTTTGTAAACCGTAAAGAGAAGGTGTCACATATGACTCGTTTATTAAAATTGTACAGTGTTCTGACCAGTTTAGGTATGCTACTCGTCTTACTCATGGGGGCAATTGTTACGACAACAGGGTCTGGTGAGGGTTGCGGAAATTCTTGGCCATTATGCTATGGTGAAGTTCTTCCCTCTCAACCAGAATTAGAAACTATAATTGAATATAGTCATCGAATTGTTTCTGCGACTTTAGGCTTAATGGTTACCATTCTCGCAGTCTGGGCTTGGTTAACATTCCGAAAATCGAAAGAAGTAAAGATTCTTTCCTTCTTATCTGTGTTCTTCATTTTGTTTCAAGGCCTTCTAGGTGCTGCAGCGGTCGTGTGGGGACAATCGTCATTTGTACTCGCACTCCATTTTGGGTTTTCTCTCATTTCGTTTGCGAGTGTCGTATTGTTGGCGGTGGTAATTTTTGAAAGTAGCAAACAACGAATTGTCTTAAATTTAGACAGAGGCTTTAAATGGAATGTATATCTATTATTTATCTATCTTTACACACTCGTATACACAGGAGCTCTCGTGCGACACACAAAAGCAAGCTTGGCATGTTCAGGTTGGCCTCTATGTAATGGGGAGTTCTTACCTCCAACAAATGAATTGGAATTGATTCACTATACGCACAGATTTTTGGCAGGATTGTTCTTCCTATGGATTTTATTGAGTTTCATCCAAATTCATAAGTATTATAAGCACCTCAAACCGATCTATATATCATTCATCATCCTACTTATACTAGTTTCCCTGCAAGTAACATCTGGTGCATTGATGATATTTACTCAATTAAATCTATTCATTGGATTAATGCATGGTTTGTTTATTTCAATCTTATTTGCAACGTTAAGCTACGTAATTATGTTACTCCTACGAAAGTCATGATTATTAATAGGCTATGAACAAAACAAACCAAATAATTTTACACGCCCAGCAAAAAAGCTATCCGGAACTCAAGTTCCGGATAGCTTTTTCTATGAAATCATTAATTAATTTAATTCAATTAACAAATCACCTGGTTGTAAAGTAGTACCATTCTCAACGTGGATATCTTTAATTTCTGAGTCATAAGGTGCTTGAATGGTTGTTTCCATTTTCATCGCTTCTGTAATCATCAAATGGTCACCTTTTTTGACTTTTTCACCTTTTGCTACAAGGACTTTGATGACTGTCCCCGGCATTGAAGCTCCGATATGTTTTTCATTTGCTTTATCGGCTTTAGGCTTTGCAACCACATTTGTTTTAACATTTTCATCTTTAACGACAACTTCACGAGGTTGTCCATTCAACTCGAAATATACAGTCCTCGTACCATCATTTTGTGGTTCTCCTATTGAAACTAATTTAACGATTAAAGTCTTTCCTTGTTCAATTTCAACTTCAATTTCTTCACCTAATCTCATTCCATAGAAGAACGTAGGTGTGTCTAACACACTAATATTACCGAACTGTTCATTCATTTTTTCACGATCCATATACACCTTAGGGTAAAGAGCGTATGAAATTAAATCGTGGCTTGTAACAGGTCTATCTAATTTATGGTATAACATCTCTTTCATCTCTTGGAAATCTACCGGTTCAAGTAGTTCCCCTGGTCTAGCTGATAAAGGCTTTCTTCCTTTTAAGATGATTTTCTGTAAATCTTTTGGAAACCCTTGGTATGGTTGTCCTAAATATCCTTGGAACATTTCAACGACTGAATCAGGAAAATCAAGTGTTTCCCCTTTTTCATAAATATCATCTTCAGTTAAATCATTTTGGACCATATATAAGGCCATATCTCCAACTACTTTTGAAGAAGGTGTTACTTTCACAATATCACCAAAGAGGTCGTTCACTCTACGATACATTTTCTTCACTTCATCCCAACGGTGACCAAGCCCTACCGCCTTCGCTTGTTGTTGTAGGTTACTGTATTGTCCTCCAGGCATTTCATGCTCATATATTTCAGTATGTGGTGAGTTCATTCCACTTTCAAAACCTTTATAATATTTACGAACATCTTCCCAATAGTGAGATAATTCTTCTAATTTAGGGATAGAAACATTCGGTTGTCTTCCGCTACCTTCTAGTGCGTAATACAAGGAATTAGCACTTGGCTGTGAAGTTAATCCTGACATAGAGCTGATTGCAACATCTACAATGTCTACACCAGCATCAACAGCTTTAGCATAAGTCATGATTCCGTTTCCACTCGTATCGTGAGTATGAAGGTGTATTGGAATATTAATCTCTTGTTTCAACGCCGAAATCAGTTCATACGCCGCTTGAGGCTTAAGGAGTCCTGCCATATCTTTAATGGCAAGAATATGTGCCCCTGCTTGTTCAAGTTCTTTCGCCATTGACAAATAGTAGTTAAGGTCGTATTTACTTCTAGAAGAATCTAGTATATCACCTGTATAACAAATTGCTGCCTCAGCTACTTTACCGGTATCACGAACCGCCTCGATTGCAACCTTCATGCCATCAATCCAATTTAAACTATCGAAAATTCGAAAGACATCAATTCCAGCTGATGCAGACTTATTTACAAATTCCTTAATGACATTATCAGGATAGTTTTTATATCCAACTGCATTTGAAGCTCTTAATAACATTTGGAATAAAACGTTAGGCGATTTCTTCCTTAGCTGAATCAACCTCTCCCATGGGTCCTCATTTAGGAACCTATACGCAACATCGAACGTTGCGCCACCCCACATTTCCATTGAAAAGAGTTCAGGTAGGTGTTTTGCCGTCGGTTCAGCAATCTGCAATAAGTCATGTGTTCGTACACGTGTAGCTAATAACGACTGATGCGCATCTCTGAAAGTAGTATCTGTTAATAAAACTTCTTCTCTCGATTTAATCCAATTCGTTAAACCTTGTACCCCTTCTCGGTCCAAGATTTGTTTAGAGCCTTCTGGAGGAGCTTTTGTAAAGTCTACATAAGGTATTCTAGGTTTATTAGCTGTCGGTTTACTTTGAATTCCTAGACCAGGGAAACCGTTAACTGTAACATTTGCGATGTATGATAGCATTTTCGTACCACGGTCTTTACGCTTAGGGAATACAAAGAGTTCAGGAGTCGTGTCAATAAATGACGTATTGTATTCACCAGAAACGAACTGTTCATGTTTGATCACATTTTCAAGAAATGCAATATTCGTCTTAATTCCGCGGATTCTAAACTCCTTAAGGTTACGGACCATTTTCGACGCTGCTTGTTCAAACGTAAGCGCCCAGGTTGATAATTTAACGAGTAGAGAATCATAATGTGGCGTAATAACAGCACCTTGGAACCCATTTCCTGCATCCAGGCGAACACCAAATCCACCACCTGTACGATAGGCCATAATCTTACCGGTATCTGGCATGAAATTGTTAGCTGGATCTTCAGTAGTAACACGACACTGTATGGCCACACCGTGACATGCAATCTGATCTTGTGCAGGTATAGAAATAGGCGCCTGATGTAATTGATAGCCTTGAGCAATCATTATTTGAGTCTGAACGATATCAATACCGGTGACCATTTCTGTAATGGTGTGCTCTACTTGCACACGGGGATTTACTTCAATGAAATAGTATGAACCATCCGGTGATACAAGAAACTCAACGGTACCCGCATTCACATACTGAATTTTGTTCATTAATTTAACAGCTGCTTCACATATTTCTTCCCTTTTCTCCTCCGTTAATGAAACACTAGGAGCAACTTCGACAACCTTTTGGTGCCGTCTTTGTACAGAGCAATCTCGATCATGTAAATGGACAACATTACCATAGCTATCCGCTATGATTTGTACTTCAATATGTTTTGGGTCTTCTACAAACTTTTCTACATAGATTTCATCTTTACCGAAAGCGGCTCTAGCTTCAGATTTTGCACGGTCGTATGCGTCCTCAAGAGAAGCCATATTCCTAACAATTCTCATCCCTCGACCGCCACCACCAAGGGTAGCTTTAATGATCACTGGAAACCCATTTTCGTTCGCGAATCTTTTTACTTCATCAACTGTTTCAACGGGACCATTAGTACCCGGAATAACTGGAATGTCTGCTTTAATTGCTTGTTCTCTTGCTCTAACTTTATCTCCAAACATGAGCAGGTGTTCAGTTTCAGGACCTACAAAAGTGATTCCTTCTTCTCTACACCTTTTTGCGAAGTGAATATTTTCAGAAAGAAAACCATAACCGGGATGAATGGCATCCACGCCATAACGTTTTGCCACTTCGATAATCCCTTCAATATCAAGATATGCATCGATCGGCTTTTTCCCTTCACCAATCAGGTAAGCTTCATCCGCTTTGTAACGGTGAAACGATCCAGAATCTTCTTTAGAATATACCGCTACAGTTCGGATATTCAATTCTGTACAAGCTCTGAAAATACGTATTGCTATTTCCCCTCGATTTGCTACAAGTACTTTGTTGATCTTTTGCATTTCTGATTCCTCCTTATTGAGATACACGATGCTGTGATACAACTTTAAGCTTTGTTTTTTGCTTTGATGAGTGGTCTGATGATTGGTCTGCCGGAGGCGTTTGCTGCTTTCGGTATTTTACAAACATAGAGATATTGACTAGAATCCCTACACTCATCATTAATAAGATGAGTGAAGAACCACCATAGCTAATGAATGGTAACGTAACACCCGTTACAGGTAGTATGCCAGAAGCCGCACCTAAATTAACAATAGTTTGAATCCCTATCATTCCCGATATCCCAATTGCAAGCAAGCTTCCAAAGGCATCCTTACAATGTAGACCTGTATACATTCCTTTGAAAACAATATACATGAGCATCGCGATAATGACAAAGACACCGACAAAACCAAGCTCTTCTGCAATGATTGTAATGATAAAATCTGTATGAGGTTCAGGAAGAAAGCCATATTTTTGGACACTTTGGCCTAGTCCTTTTCCAAACATGCCTCCTGTACCTAATGCTAAATAGCCATTTATCAATTGAAATCCACTATCTACCGGATCCTCAAATGGATGATAGGCTGCTGCAAACCTGGACAATTGCTCGTTACTCAGAAAAAATTTAAAGCCAATGAAGGCTAGGAATAATAAGACTGAACTCATTATCGTTAAATGTGTCCACTTCATCCCTGAGCAAAATAAAATGACTCCTGCCGTCATTGCAATGATCATCATACTCCCTAAGTCAGGTTGAACGAAGATCAAAAAACAAACTAATGATAGTACAATGAGCGGAGGAACAATACCTGTCCTAAAATTTGATATGTAGCTCTGTTTCTTAGAAAAGACAGATGATAAATAAAGAATAATACCTAATTTTGCATATTCTGCAGGTTGAATTCTGAATCCTGCAATGGAAAACCATGATTTTGCATAGTTCACTTCTTTACCAAATAACAATACTGAGCCTAAGGACAACAACATGAGCAATGTGATGGGTACGATGAATTTTTGATACACCTTGTATGGAAGAATCATGAACACAACGAACACAATAATGCCAAGAAAAATCCATATGAGTTGATTGTTGAAGAAATGATCACTTTCCCTTCCATATTCAACCACTGCTTCAATCATACTCGCGCTGTAGACCATAACTAGACCCATCGCACATAATAACAACACAATTACAATCATTGTATAATCATAATTCTTAAACATTTTTTTAAACATGTTGGTCAACCCCACATAAATTGTAATTATTAAAACTATTCGAGAAAAACAACCTTTTTCCTTCCTTCACAGTATTTGTTTCTTGAAAATTAATCGTTTGAATAGACCGCTAATGGTGACTCGAACTGCGATTCATAAGTGCAGATAAATTTTGAACCACTAACCAACCATCAGATGTTCTGTTATTAAGTTTATAAGGGATCAAGTTACCAATTGCGATCCAAAAGTTTACTAGCATGAACATATGTAACGTTTGCTCCATGAGAGGGAGCCCAACGTAATGCATATAATGAAATGCAAGGAATGCAAGCAGGAGATTCGCTATCGGACCATTTAAAGCTATGAACATTCTTTGGATAGGTCTTGATTGAGTGGTACATTCCCAGCTTGTACTACCTCCAATAAAGAACAACACTCTAACTTCTAGACGGAGAGGTCCATCATTTAATTTTAATATCGTGTTCCCAATACCCATTTTAATCTGAATTATTTTTATCCCGGTTAAGCGAGCGGTTATATAGTGTCCTAATTCATGTAGGAGTGTTGCGATTGGAAACAAAACGAAAACAATAATCAACATAAGTAGCATCGCTATTCCCCCCTACACTATTTAATATCGTATCATACACCTAGTTGAATATTCGTGAATATTTAATGATTATTAGTAACCGTTCTTTCCGTTAAATGTGGTATGTAATGAAAAAACTCAAGCTGAATCATTCTCAGCTTGAGTTTTATATTTGAAGTGTATGTCCTCTATCATTGAGATTTATTTAGACCAGGCATCGTATAAAGACGTCAGCTGACGTTCTAATGATTCCAACAAAGCCTTACCTTGTTCAGCTTCAATTAAATCTAACCGTACTGCAAAATCAATCTCTCTAGAAAGTCCGAACATTTGTGTATCGAGTACTTCCTCATAGAGAGGGCATTGCGGCATTGTTAAATTTTCCATCTGAACCTCGATCAACTTTAGGATTTTTTCAGCATCTGCTTTTAACAACGCAAACGCTTTTTCACGATGACCCGTAACCATCTCTGTCGACAAATCGAATCCCTCCGTTCCAAGTGCCTCTCTCTATTCTTATAGTACCGTTTCATACTTGAAATTGCAACATAAATAAGACTTGTGCGCTTAAAAGATGCTTAAATCATAACGTTGAGAAAGCATTTCTAAAAGCTTTACACCTCCAATGCTGTTCCCCTTTTCATTTAAAGCTGGACCATACACGCCTACACCAATTGAGGGTGGGACGAGCGCAAGGATTGCACCAGATACACCACTCTTCGAAGGAACTCCAACTTGGATTGCAAATTCGCCTGAAGCATTGTACATGCCACATGTCACCATGAAGGTCTTAACGATTGTTGCAATTCTCTCTGGTAAAATCCTTCTATTCGATTGGGGGTCTAAACCTTTATTTGCTAACACTACACCTATACGAGCTAAGTCATAGCAGGTAACTTGAATTGCACATTGTTTCGTATATAGATCGATGAGTTCTTCTACATCACCTTGAATAATGCCATGTTGCTTCATGAAAAAGCAAAGAGATCTATTTAAATTTGCTGTGTCATATTCTGATTGTGCCACCTCATGCTCAATATCAATATCCGTATTATTCGTCATGTCATGAATGAGCGATAAAAGTCGCCCAAGTTTCTGATGAACTGAGTCACCTGCAATCATATTTGTAACAACGAGTGCACCAGCGTTAATCATTGGGTTTAATGGCTTTGCAGGTATTTGTGTTTCTAATTTGGCAATTGAATTAAAAGGGTCACCTGTCGGTTCCATCCCAACACGGCTGAAAACTTCTTCTTCACCGCGATCCATAATCGCAAGTGCAAGTGTTAATACTTTGGAAACACTTTGCAGTGTGAATTTCTTCTCAACATCACCTGCCCTCACACATCTGCCATCATCATAGTACAAGGCTATTGATAAATCATTTTGATTCGCTCTTTCAAGTGCTGGAATATAACTAGCTACTTTTCCTTTTTCAGTATACTTACGTGCGCGTTCCACTAGTTCTAATAGTTCATCGTCTGTTTCACAATACATTGTTCGATCCACCTCCATTGGTCACATTTTACCGATGCGCAAATAAATATGCCACTTTTGCACATCTTCCTTTGTAGTACTATACCCTAATGTGACAAAATGAAGATGGAACGATATACTTATTACGGAATTTTTTAAGGAGTGAGACTTTTGGAATCTATCGTATTTATTAAAGGGAATGTAAATTATACAATCACATTAGATCCTGGTGTATGGATCTTTGATGACCGAAAAGTTGATTTAGACACATATTTTGATGAACAACCGTTAAAGGTGGAAGACCATTATGCCAAACGTGTAGCTGAACATTGGGAGCGTGAACGAAAAGAAGGTGCTAAAGGTCCTGTAAATACAAATCAAAACAAAATTCAATATGATAAAGAAGAATTATTTTCTAAGTCGTATGGGATTCCTTTCTTACCATTTTTAGAAAATGCCAGCCCAAATGAAAGTGCTTCTAAAGTTGAATTTCAAACTTCAACTGATGAATCATTAATCATGAGCCTTGATGAAGCTAAGGCAGGGATACTCGGGTTTTCCAAAAATGGAAAACCATTAAGTGACGGTCCAGTTCATTTCTATTATGCTGATGGATCAAACCGTCAACAACCTTTCCGAAATATCGTAAGAATGGTTGTAAAATAACAATACGAAAAACGCTAGTGAATACGTTTATATGTATGAACTTCTGAATAAAGATAGACGTTTAAACGAAGAATAACCGTAACTTGATTTAGACGAAAGGATGAACAAATTTGCGGATTATTCCTCGTTTATTAATTTTGTCTTTCTTCATGATTCTAATTGCATGTCAAAATAACGAACATGATGAAAGCATTGCTGATGACACTAAACCAATTGAAGTTAAGCAAAGTGTGGAATACAATAAGCAAGAGCGAAAGAGTTCAAGACAAATTTCTAAGAGACTAGTGGATCTAGCAACAAAAGTTCCTGATGTTAAGGATGCAACTGCAGTCGTAATCGGGAAATATGCAATCGTGGGAATCGACGTGGATGATAATCTTGATCGGTCTAGGGTTGGGTCAATCAAGTATAGTGTTGCTGAAGCATTACAGCATGATCCATATGGCGCGAATGCCGCAATTACTGCAGACCCCGACATATTTTCTCGCTTGAAAGAGATGGGTAAACAAATAGGAGAAGGAAAACCTTTATCTGGCATTTTAGAAGAACTTGCTGCCATTACAGGTCGACTCATACCAGAAATACCGGGGAAAATTAATAAAAAAGAACCTGATCCGATACGTAAGAATGATAAAAATTTGCCTCAAGAAGAAGAGGATAAGTTACAAGACCAACAAGAAAAACAAGGAAAGAGTAAACCTAGCGATCCTGACAAAGTTAAAGAACAATAAGATTTCAAATTACTCAAGTAATACAAAAAAGGAATGACCAACAAGGTAACAAGCCTTATCGGTCATCCTTTTTTTATTGCATAGCCTACTTTAAGAACTGGCTCTTTTAAGAGCATCCATGACTTGCTTATCTAACCTGGCTGCAGCCTGAGGATCGTATGTCTTCTCATATTTAGGGGGTTGAGCAATCTTCGCTCCATAGAACATCGCGTCTCTAATTTCATTAATATGAACCTTAATTAAAGCAAGTTTAATTGGGACAGAATCAATTTGTCTGTCAATGATTTCTGCAGTTCCGTTAATGACAGAAGTGGTTTCATCCTCAATCAACGTTATTGAGATATGTTCATTTTCTTCAATATTTTTTACAGCCTTCGAACGGTTGTCCACAGCGAACACAATGGTTTCAACATCTGGAGCATACACCCAAGATATTGCATTCACGTATGGTGTATGTGCGACTGGATCAACGGAATTGACCACCACATAACATTCCTTTTGCAATAATTGATACTGTAATTCATTCAATGATGATACACTTTTGGTCGCCACCATAATCAACTCCTATCACGTATTGAATTTCATCGAAATCTTGTAAGATTACGAACTTAGATAAAAATACATTCGACAAATATCATTTTATCCCTGCACAGTACTGTTTTATACAGCAAAGGACTTTCATGGTATACTAGCCCTAGAAAGAGGTGAATCCTATGCGAGTAAAGTGTGTACTATGCGATAAAATAGAAAAAATTAAAGATGAAAGTCCGTTAGCAAAGAAACTACGTAACAGACCCATTCATACGTATATGTGTGAAGCGTGCAATTCCCGAATTAAAGATAGAACAGAAGAACGCAAAGCTTCTGGAAATTTTGTGACTTATAGAGATTCATCTATTGATGATACTTGGTAAGGTTCACTATATCAATTGTATTTAGGTTCAGCATGAATGGATTCAAATAATGAGTCAATGAGTTCGATCGGAAACTGTGTTTTTTGCTTCTCCCCTTCGATCGTGTAATGAACGATGTACATGGGAGGATCGATTACAATATCAATATCGCTAACGTGATGATCTTCTCTTAACATCAAATCGAAAAATTCAAAAGTTTCTATAGCAGCTTTGTCGTCAGCCCTTTCTTGTGATACCTTTCGGATACTTAACCAATTATACAGAGTATCTTGCAAATTCACGTTGAATACCCCCATTTATCCTTTGAATTTGTACACTTTTGGTTATAAATGGTCTTCATTTAACTACTCTAATAGCAAAACAGCTCAGTCGCAACTGAGCTGTTTTTTTGTCATGTTCTTTATGATTCGCTTTGTTCTTTCTTCGATTGATATAACCTAATTTTATATATGATTAAGATGGCTGATGCCACCATTAATCCTTCTGCTACCGGAAGAAAAACAGCGAAAAAGGTTAAAATCGTACATCCAAGTGCTAAGAACAAATAAACAACAGCTGCCTTTAGTAAAGGGAGCTTCCTTGAGAAACCTAGCTTGAAAACGACAATCGATAAGAGGAGGATTGTGAAATACAAATACCACATTCCGATTTGTCCATTTTCACCTGTGACATTATATAGCTTAGCAAAGAATTGAAGACGTTCATTTACATCGACACTCAAAAGTACCGTCTCCTTTTCTCATTTATGAATTTTGTTCTAACTTGTTTTTCTTCTCAATGCGCTCACGATCACTTTTGTTTAGTATCTTTTTGCGCAATCGAATTGATTCTGGAGTAACCTCACAGTACTCGTCATCATTCAAATACTCAAGTGCTTCTTCAAGAGTCATTACACGAGCCTTCTTCATTGATACGGTGTTATCTTTTCCAGACGAACGCATGTTTGTCAGTTGTTTCACTTTCGTCAAGTTTACCGTTATGTCATTTTCACGATTGTGTTCTCCAACAATCATGCCTTCATAAATCTCAGTACCCGGTTCAACGAAAATCGTTCCACGATCTTCTACGTTGATAATTCCGTATTGTGAAGATTTACCTGATTCCATAGAAACGAGTACGCCCGCTCTACGACCACCAATTTTGGATTGAATGACTGGCTGATAGCTATCAAATGTATGATTTAAAATACCATAACCTCTTGTTAAGGTAAGGAATTCTGTCGTATATCCAATTAGACCACGTGCTGGCACTAAGAATTCAAGACGAACTTGGCCATTACCATGATTGACCATGTTAACCATTTCACCTTTTCGCTCGCCTAGTGACTCCATAATCGCTCCAGTATGGTCTTCAGGTACGTCAATTTGAACGCGCTCTACAGGTTCACATTTTTGCCCATCAATTTCACGGATGATTACGATAGGTTTAGAAACCTGTAGCTCGAACCCTTCTCTTCTCATATTTTCTATGAGGATTGATAAGTGTAATTCACCTCTACCTGAAACTGTCCAAACATCCGGTGAATCCGTATTATCAACGCGTAAACTAACATCTGTCTCTAATTGCGCTCTCAAACGCTCTTCAATCTTACGACTAGTTACGTACTTACCTTCTCGGCCTGCAAACGGACTGTTGTTCACTAGGAATGTCATTTGAATAGTAGGCTCATCAATACGTAAGATTGGAAGGGGATCTTGGTGATTTTCAGGACATACTGTTTCCCCTACATTAATTTCTTCCATTCCTGAAACAGCAATCAAATCTCCAGAAACTGCTTCATTGATCTCAACTCGTTTAAGACCTAGGAATCCAAACAATTTAGTTACACGGAAATTCTTCACACTACCGTCCAACTTCATAAGCGCTACACTTTGTCCTACTTTAATCTTTCCTCTAAATACTCGACCGATCCCAATTCGCCCTAAATAATCGTTATAGTCAAGCAACGCTACTTGAAATTGTAAAGGTTCTTCGCTTGTATCTACAGGTGCAGGGATGTGTTCTAGAATTGAATTGAAGATTGCCGTCATATCTTCATCTTGATTGTCTGGCTCAGGATCTTCACTTGCCGTTCCATTGAGGGCGGATGCATATACGACAGGAAATTCCAATTGATCGTCGTCTGCGCCTAGCTCGATAAATAAATCGAGGACCTCATCAACAACTTCTGAAGGACGAGCAAACGGACGGTCTATCTTATTAACCACAACGATTGGAGTAAGCTTTTGTTCTAGTGCTTTCTTAAGTACGAATCTTGTTTGAGGCATACAGCCTTCATATGCATCTACAAGCAAAAGAACACCATCAACCATTTTCATGATTCGTTCTACTTCTCCACCGAAGTCAGCATGTCCAGGTGTATCCATGATGTTAATACGTTTATCGTTATAGTTAATCGCTGTGTTCTTAGCGAGAATCGTAATTCCGCGTTCTTTTTCTAAGTCGTTAGAATCCATAGCACGTTCACTGACTTGTTCGTTATCACGGAACGTTCCGGATTGATGTAACATTTGGTCCACCAATGTTGTTTTTCCGTGGTCTACGTGGGCAATAATGGCTATGTTTCTGATCTCTTCTCGAAGATTCAATTAAATCTCTCCTTAAAATGTGAGTCCAAATTAAATTTGAACCTCATGATGGTTATCACATATCAAATTTCAACTTTTCTATTATAACACAAAATGAAATCTTTTTCTTTCTTTCATTTTTCGATACACTACATATAGGAGGTAAGTCTATGAACATGAAATCATTAATCTTTATTTTAATATCTATATCTGTCACTTTATGTATTGCATTAATCGGTGTTGCCATTGGCGAACAAAGCCTTACTTTAGCTATTCTTGCTCTAGTTGGTGTATTTATCCTAATGGGCTTAGGTTTCACGTTAAAGAAAAAATTTAGAGAAAATAACCAATAGGAAGACTAGATACAAATATGCTTATTCAAACATGAAAACAGGTCGATTCATTTATTGTGGATGAATCGACCTGTTCTGTTTTTTATCAGGATTTACTGTCATGCAGGTAATCTTTTAAAATGTGATGATGGAGACTAGTAGATCCTGCGAAAATGGAATTTTGGCCAAGTAGATTTAAAGGCGTTCCATCTAATGTAGAAATCGTTCCACCAACTTCTTCAATTAATATTTTTCCTGCTGCAAAATCCCAAGGCGATAGTCGCATTGTAATATAAGCATCCAGCCTACCAGCGGCAACAAATGCAAGCTCTATTGCAGCTGATCCATACGATCTTGTTCCTCTACATCCATCTACAATAGGAATTAGCTTTGATGGATTCATTAGTTTATTCTTAGTAATCCAAGTCGCGTTAATTGCAATAAGAGACTTTTCGAGTTCAACTTCGGAAAGTTTGGATAATGGATAATCATTTAAGAATGCACCACTACCCGCTATTGCATGAAACATTTCATCATTTACCACGCTGTAAATAATTCCAACTTTTCCGACCCCTTCATGATAAACACCAATTGAGATCGCAAAGTTTGTTTGTTGATGAACAAAGTTCATTGTTCCATCAATTGGATCAATGATCCAAACCGTACCTTCTAAAGAATTGACATCATCTCCACTTCCTTCTTCACCTAGTATTTGGTGATCTGGATGATGTTTTCTAATATTATCTATGAAATATCTTTCCACATCTTTATCCATGTTCGTAACTAAATCATCAGCATTAGATTTTGTTTCGATCGTTAATTGCTTTTTAAACGACTCTCGAATAATCGACCCGGCTTGATATGCCCAATCCATCGCTTGATCGCATATGATTTCCCAATTATTAGACACCGTGTCACTCCCTTATGTATTTTAGTCACAAAAAACGAACCCCTCAAAGTGTAGGTTCGTTCTATCCAATTTATACTATTATGTCTCTAATTGTAACATTTCTTGTCTTAGACGTTCTAATTTTTTCTTTGACCTTTTGATTTGTTCTGGGTTTTTTTCTACGAGTGCATCGTGTAGAGTTGCCAATTCATAATCAATCTCTAATCGAAGAACTGGGATTCGTCGCTCCGCCTCTGTATTTTTTAGCGTTTGAATCACTTGTTTCATGGTAACTCACACTCCTTTTCTTTTTTTGCTTGCTTCACGCTTGTATTATCATACTATTCAGAATATTTAATTAAATATTCCATCATTATTTCTTATTACGGTGTTCTAGTCACGTTTGGTCTAGATCGAAATGAATTTTGATATCATACTTCGCTGTGGTAAACTCTACTTAACTTTTGATTGAGGTGAAACGCATGAATTTCAATGGCTTTTCAAAAAAAGATTTTAATGTATTCAACATACAAGGCTTAGATGCAAGGATGGAAGGCATTCAAGATCATATACGACCTAAACTAGAACAACTTGGTGAGTACTTTACTCCATCTCTTTCAGCAGCCACTGGAGAAGAAATGTTTTACCACACGGCGAAGCATGCTCGGAGAACAGTAAATCCTCCTGATGATACTTGGGTTGCTTTCTCGACGAGTAATCGTGGGTATAAGAAACATCCCCACTTTCAAATCGGGTTATTTGAGAGTCACCTGTTCGTATGGTTTGCGGTCATTTATGAATCTCCAATTAAACAGGACTTTGCTGAAGAATTGCAGAAACACCAGAGTGACATTTTAAATGAAATTCCTAAACATTTTGTTTGGTCCATTGATCATACAAAGCCTGAATCCATTCCACATGAGAAAGTTGATAAAGAAAGATTTTCTGAAATGACTACTCGCTTGAAAAACATTAAGAAAGCTGAACTACTTTGTGGCATTCACATTCCGAAAAATGACCAAAGACTAAAAGACGGAGAAGCATTACTTTCAGTAATAGATCAGACTTTCAACACACTTTTACCTTTATATCGATATGCGCAAAATGCTTACGCTTCAAGCTGATCCATTTAAAGTTAATGTATTATATTAACGTAATGAATCATACGTATAGGTATTTATCATCACATTTGAAATAATTCTTCAATCCAACCTATCTTATAATCTTTAAAGTTAATGAAAAGAGCTGCCATATATGGAAATGGTAGCTCTTTTCATTATATTTACTTTCGTTCATTTCAATTATCGTCTATCTTTCAAACTTACCCTTTACAAGCTCCATTTACTTCTTATTCGATTTCCTTCAGAAAATATTCGATCGAATAACTCCTGAACAGATGGCACATCATTAATCCGTCCCATCACTTGACCTGCCCAGCCAAACCCTTCATTAATCATCCCTTTGTTCGCAAAGGCTTGGTTCGCCGTTCCAGAAATATAAGTTTTGATTGCTTCATAGGTAGGTGTTACATTTTCAATTTTCACAATTTGCTCTGCCCATTCATTTTGAACCACTCTACCTGGTGCACCTATCGATTTTTTTATCAGCATCGTATCCGTTTCATTCCCTTTGACTAATGCTTGTTGATAAGATGGGTGTGCATGTGTACATTCTTTGGTCGCAATGAAACGCGTCCCCATTTCAATCCCTTCCGCTCCTAGAGCTAAAGCTGCCATTAGACCTCTTCCATCTCCTATTCCCCCAGAGGCGACTACAGGTATAGAGATATGATCAACAACTTGAGGTGTCAAGACCATTGTGCTTACGTCGTCTTTGCCAATATGTCCTCCGCCCTCTTGACCTACTACCATGACTGCATCTGCACCTAATTGTTCAGCCTTAATAGCTTGCCTTTTAGAAGCGACAAGGACAAGCTTCTTAATAGCTGTGCCTTTAAGTTGTTCGAATACTGGTGTAGGGTTCCCACCCGTCATAGAAATGACTGGTACCTTCTCATCAATTGCAACTTGTAACATATCTTCAAATGGTCGACCATGCTGACCGATTGCATAATTTACTCCAAAAGGTTTGTTTGTCAACTTCTTGACTGCTCGTATTTCTTCTCTTAATGATTCTGGAGAGGGTAAGGACATCGCTGTAATTTGTCCAAGACCCCCTGCATTTGATACAGCTGCTGCTAATTCAGAATAAGCTAAGTAAGCCAACCCACCTTGAATAATTGGATATTCAATTTCTAATAATGACGTAAGACGTGTTTCCCAATTCATACTCTCACTCCAAACGCTTAAAGATTTTATGTACAATGCAGGTACATAGGAAAGTTTCAAAAAAAATCACTTGCAACCATCCATAAATTTGATATACTTTGTTTTGTTTTATCATTCTATCATATCGATGTCATAACGATTATTTTAATTAAATGAGGTGTACCTATTGTCTCAAAATGAAACACCATTATTTACTGGTCTATTGAATCATGCAAAAAGAAATCCAATTCAATTTCATATACCAGGGCATAAAAAAGGAAGAGGTATGGACCCCGAATTTAGAGACTTCATTGGGGATAACGCCTTATCTATCGATTTAATAAATATCGGTCCATTAGATGATCTACATCATCCACATGGCATGATTAAAGAGGCACAGCAGCTTGCAGCAGAAGCTTTCGGGGCTGATTACACATATTTTTCAGTACAAGGCACAAGTGGAGCCATTATGACGATGATTCTTGCGGTCTGCAAACCTGGCGAAAAAATCCTTGTCCCTAGAAATGTTCATAAATCTGTGATGTCAGCCATTATTTTTTCAGGGGCAGTTCCTGTTTTCATTCACCCGGATATCGATCCTTATCTTGGTATATCACATGGTATTACAACTCAATCTGTGTCGAAAGCACTTGAACAGCACCCTGATGCGAAAGGATTGCTTGTGATCAACCCGACATACTTTGGCATCAGTGCTGATTTAAAAGAAATTGTGAGCTTAGCACATACTTATCATATTCCTGTTCTTGTTGATGAAGCTCATGGGGTACACATCCATTTCCATGATCGACTACCTTTATCTGCTATGCAAGCAGGAGCAGATATGGCAGCCACAAGTGTGCATAAACTTGGAGGTTCGTTGACACAAAGTTCAATATTAAACGTTAGAGGTTCTCTTGTTTCACCTGAACGAGTTCAATCTATTCTAAGTATGATGACAACTACTTCAACCTCTTACATCTTACTTGCTTCACTTGACGTAGCAAGAAGGAGATTAGCAACCCAAGGGTACGAATTAGCAGAACAGTCCATTCATTTAGCCGAATTTGCAAGAAGGCAAATCAATGAAATACCTAACATTCATTGTATCGGACAAGAAATCTTAGGTACTCAAGCGACCTATGATTATGATCCGACTAAATTAATCATTTCAGTGAAAGAATTGAATATTACAGGGTATGATGTTGAGTTGTGGTTAAGAGAACAACATAATATTGAAGTTGAGCTTTCTGACCTATATAACATTCTGTGCATTATAACAGCTGGAGATTGTGAAGAAGAAGTACTCTTATTAATAAAGGCTTTAGATCAGCTTTCCAAATTACACAAGCAACCTATCGAAAGCTCTGAGAAAGCAATACCAGTTAGCGTTCCGAGTATTCCTGTCCTGTCATTATCACCGAGAGATGCGTTTTACGCCGACACTGAGAGTATTCCTTTTGAAGAGTCAGTCGGTCGTATTATAGCAGAGTTTGTTATGGTTTACCCTCCAGGAATCCCGATCTTTATCCCAGGGGAAATTATTACACAAGAAAATATTGACTATATTTTCGAAAATATTAACGCAGGTTTACCAGTACAAGGACCTGAAGATGAAACTTTACAAATGATTCAGGTCATTAAAGAGCACAAACCTATTCTTTAACTTGATCAAATGAATTCACCAAAAAGACCGTCCCTTCATCGGAACGGTCTTTTTGCATTTAGGTTATACTTATTTTTTTAGATTTTTCCTTTTACGTTTACATTCCGGACAGTTTGCATATAGAGTCGTTACCTTATTGACTTCAAAGTGTTCAATAGTCGTATCACATGTTTGACAGATTAACGTTCCCATTTCTATCCCTCTCTCCCGCTTAAAATGTAAGCGCTATTATTATTGTTAACACCATAATATGATGTCACATTTAAATTGTCAAGGTTAATTTGTATGTCATAATTATGATTATTAGGTTTTTATCAGTAATACAAAAAAGTAGCAAACCCAACTCTGTTACAACTCCTAATACATTTTAGTAAATGCTCTTGGGAGTGATTAGAATTATCTGAGTTTGCTACATTTAGGATCAATCATATTGTTCAGCAATTGGAGAGAACGGAATTGATTCTTCAAAGAAAGACGACAGTTCTTCTGCCTCCTTCTTTGATTGAATATTAAACGCTTTTTGAATACTGTCTGTGTTCTTCAAATCGGTTGCATCCAATAATGCGGAGCGCCCGGTTTGCATGCATACGACGAGCGGTTTCCCAAAGAACATGTTCGTAAAAACAATACCGAAATCATAACGAACGTGTTCAGTTGTAAATCCAACAAACCTAACTTTAACCGTCTCATCTTCATCATATAGTTTGTCAAAAAGGTCCATACCACGCCCTCCTTCTGAATTTTTAGAATATTATAATTAATTATACTCAGTTCGTTGAGATTTAACAACGTATTCGACAAAATAATCGTTTTCATTTCTATGACATATTTTGCAAACATAAACTACAAATTAAATCTTAGTACAATTCTGTCAATTTCTTCATCCAAATGATATATTGAATATAATTAAACATTTAGGTGACTGGAGTGAACCGACTTGTCTAGAAGTGCGTATGTGAAGCTTGTAGAAAAATCAAAACAGCAAGCGATTACACTTGAAGAGGTTGAGAAATTAATTGAGTATTATCAAGAAATCACAACCAAAACTGGGGATCAATTAAGTTGGGAATACGGAGCTGCAGCGTTCCCTTACAAGGTCGAGTATCATGAAAAGGATTCACAAAAGTTTTATCTATTAAAAGGAATAGAAGCAGATTATCAATACATAATTGTTGGACTTTCTAATGCACGAGGAAAAGACAACGATGAACAGATACAAATCGTTCTCCCTGAAGGATCTACCCATGGAGATAAAGGTAAAGCAAATGAATTTTGTAAGTTTCTTGCTAAGCAGTTAAGTGGTGAACTCCATTTATTTAATGGGAGAATCATGTATTATTACAAACGTTGATATAGCTAATTTGAAAGATAAAAAGTAGGGCTGGTAAAAGGTCAATGATATTGACTAGCTACCAGCCCTTTATTGATTTCCTCTAATTATTTACCAGTAATAATTTGATCAGGGTTTACGAAGGAATACCCTTTTGCACGTAGGCCTTTAACTATCTCAACTAATGCTTCATTTGTCCATGTGCGGTCATGCATTAATAGGATGGCTCCATCCGTCAGTAAAGGGGTATTAACCATAATATCTGCAATACTACTACTCGTCTGATATTCCTTTTCCCAGTCATATCCATAAGTCCAGTTCATAAAAATCATTTCCTGTTCTTTCATTAATTCTTTTGAGAAATCCGTATTAACTCCAAATGGCGCTCTGAAGAAAGCAGGTGCTTCTCCAGTTACGGATTCTATCTCTTCTGAAAGTTGGACGATCTCAACCCTTTGTTTTTCTTCTGATAATTTTGAGAGGTTTGAATGACTCATTGTATGGTTACCAATTTCAAAGCCTAAATCATATATTTCCTTTACAACTTCTTTCTCTTTTTCAGTGTCCATAAAGTGTCCATTCACAAAGAAAATGGCTGGCACATTCAAGTCTTTCAGCTTTTTGGCCATTTCAAGTGCGTGCTGATCAGGTGCATCATCAATCGTTAATAATACTGTTTTCTTTTCAGAATCTGTCTCCATTTCTGTTTTTAAAGTCCAATTTGCAGGGTGTACAGTATATTGGACAGTTTGATCTTCAGCAGCAGGGTCTTCTTCGCTGTCTTTTTCTTCGTCATGACTCCCTGAACCTTCATCATTTTCATCTTCCTCAGGTGATTCCTTTTCGGAATGAACCGTATCTGTATTTTCTGATTGCTCTTTCTTTTTCTCTTTAGATTGATCTGTGGTCTGTGGGCCACACCCTGCAATTAAGACGACCAACAAAAGTAATAGTATTTTTTTCATGGTGACTCCCCTTTTATCTAATTGTCTTTATTTAGTGTAAATTGACTATAAATGTATTTAAAGAGGCGAAACGCCTAAAAATAAGTATAAATTGGTTACATAGGTACAAAATAGGGTAAACCTAAATTGCATTAGTATAATTAGACTATCAAAATCCTTGAAAGTTCATAGTACTTTTCAGTACAATGGAAAACGTGTTTAAAAATTAATAAAAATTGAAAGGAGAAGATTAATGAAGAAGTTTACTACAGTATTCATTATATCGTTTATTATTTCAGTAATCTTCATAGCCTGGGGCGTTATTTCTCCAGAAGGATTACAGGAAAAGACTGGAGCGATACAAGGATTCCTTCAAAAGAAATTTGGTTGGTTCTACCTTCTGTCTGCTACAGCATTCTTGATTTTCTCCATCTACCTCATTTTCAGTAGATATGGGAAAATTAAACTTGGTAAAGATGACGATGAGCCAGACTACAATTTGATTACCTGGTTTGCAATGTTATTTAGTGCAGGTATGGGTATTGGACTTGTGTTCTGGGGTGTCGCTGAACCTCTATTCCATTATTATGACCCACCTTCAGGTAATGGAGAAACTGTCGAATCTGCTCGTGCATCGATACGTTATGCATTTTTCCACTGGGGATTACACCCTTGGGGCATTTATACGGTTATTGGTCTAGCATTAGCATATTTCAAATTCCGCAAAGGTGCACCTGGTTTAATTAGCGCGATTTTCAGACCATTATTAGGTGACCGAGTTAACGGACCTATAGGAATTATGATTGATGTAATTGCGGTATTCGCTACAGTATTTGGTGTCGCAACGTCACTAGGTTTTGGAGCAGCTCAAATTAGTGGTGGATTATCCTATGTATTCACTGGTATTGAGAACACAAAAATGACGCAACTGATCATAATCGCAACAGTTACCGTACTATTTACGATATCTGCTTCAACAGGATTAAACAAAGGTATTAAATACTTAAGTAACGTAAATATCGTACTAGCGATAGGACTGATGTTCTTCCTCCTATTTGCTGGTCCTACGAATTTCATTATGGACGTGTTTACACAAACGTTAGGTTCTTACATTCAAAACCTTCCTAGTATGAGTTTTACGCTTGGACCATATAGTGAGACGAAACAAGGATGGATTCAATCTTGGACAGTTTTCTATTGGGCTTGGTGGATTGCATGGGCTCCATTCGTTGGTATGTTCATTGCCCGTGTTTCTAAAGGACGTACGATAAGAGAATTCGTATTAGGTGTTCTACTCGTTCCTACTATTTTCGGCGGTCTTTGGTTCTCTGTATTTGGTGGTTCAGCTATCTTTAAAGAGCGTATGGAAGGAACTGCTTTATACTCACTCATGACCGACCAAGGAACTGAGGTAGCATTGTTCTCATTACTAGAACAATTCCCTCTAGGTTCTATTATGTCTGTAATCGCAATTCTGTTGATCAGTACATTCTTTATTACTTCAGCAGATTCCGCAACATTCGTATTAGGTATGCAAACAACGAACGGTAGTTTAAACCCTTCAAATTATATTAAATTTATCTGGGGTGGTGTCGTAGCTGCATCTGCTGCAATTCTTCTTTATTCAGGCGGATTGCAAGCCTTACAGACAGCTTCTATTATAGCCGCATTCCCGTTCACCTTTATTATGATCTTCATTGTCTTTGCCATCATGAAGGCGCTAAAGGCGGATTATAAATCATATAAGAAATAGATATGAATGAAGAGGAGAGGCCATGCGCCTCTTCTTTTTTATTTGGCTTATTGTATAAAATGATGGAATACAAGATAACTACCAGCCCCTAGGAAGCTAGAAATCCCAGAATGAACTTTTGGACTTTTCAAAAACACGCCGAAAAGATATCCAAAATAGCAGAAAACACCTAATAAAATATATTCGAATATAGAAGGATCACGATGAGATAAATAAGTAACCAAAGCATAAAAGCTCCAAATAATCAGTTGAACAGACGATAAAATCAACGCGATATACATATTCCTCTCCTTTCCCTAACCTTCACTACCTATTTATATGTTCATTACAAAGTTGTTACGACCACAATAATTCCCCTTTTTCGTTTCAATCCTGTAACATTTTATTTACGAATCAACAACGAACAAAGAATACTCCGAATTTCATGTTAAACTCTTTTAGTACATGTCACACACCAAATGAAAGAAGTGAACTTCCATGAAATTCAGGTCAATTGGAATTCTTTCTATTACTCTTATTTCAATACTTAGTATTTTGAGTAGTTGTCAACTACAATCGGCAGATGAGAACTCACCAGCAAATCTGGACACTGAGGAAATACATACATTTGTTTTCTCTTCAAAAAATAAACAAGATGATGAACGTATTTATTACGATGCACTCTTAGCTTTGCAAAAGAAATATCCTAATAAACTTGATTCAATTAAAGTGATCCAGAAAAGCAACGATCATTTAATAAGACGTTATAAAGTCAGCATATTTCCTACTATTATTGTTTTGAATGGGAAGGAAGAAATTGCTCGCCTTGAAGGTAAGAGGAAGGTTTCGGTCATACAAAAACATCTGGAAAAAGCGTATTCGAATTAAAAGCATGCATTGAAGAAGACCGTCATAAGAGACGAGTCTTTTTTTTGGGGTTATTTTCCGACCTTGACTAGTACATCAAAAAATCCCCATCGGAAGATTATCCGATGGGGATTTTTGATGTTATGTTACTTTACAATGTGAACGGGTAGGCCGATTGCCACTTCAGCTGCTTCCATTGTAATTTCACCAAGAGTTGGGTGGGCATGTATAGTCATTGCAATATCTTCAGCAGTCATTCCTGCTTCTATTGCAAGACCTAGCTCTGCAATCATGTCAGATGCATTAGGACCTGCGATTTGTGCACCGATCACTAAACCATCTTCTTTACGTGTAATAAGCTTCATAAAGCCTTCTGCGTCGTTTAATGACAGCGCGCGACCATTTGCACCGAATGGGAATTTAGATGCTACTACGTCGAATCCAGCTTCCTTAGCTTCTGCTTCAGAATATCCAACACTCGCTAGTTCTGGATCACTAAATACGACTGCTGGGATTGCAAGGTAGTCAATTTCAGCCGCTTCGCCTGAAATTGCCTCTGCAGCTATCTTACCTTCATAAGAGGCCTTATGAGCAAGTGCTGGACCTTCAACAATATCTCCAATTGCATAAAGACCTTCAACAGACGTTTGAGCCTTTTTGTCAATTTCAATCAAGCCACGATCTGTCATCTTCACACCAATTTGCTCAAGACCAAGTTCCTCGGTGTTAGGTTTACGTCCAACGGTAACGAGTACGTAATCCGCATCAAATGACTTCTCTTCGCCTTTTACTTCAGCCGTAACTTTCACACCATCTTTAGATTCATCTACGCCTTTAGCCATAGCATCCGTGATGATTTCTACACCTTTTTTCTTAAGTCGACGAGATACGAGCGTGCTCATTTGCTTTTCAAATCCAGGAAGAATTTGCTTTCCGCCTTCAAGAATTGTTACTTCTGTACCTAAGTTAGCATAAGCAGTACCAAGCTCAATACCGATATAGCCTCCACCGATCACTACCATTTTCTTAGGAACCTCAGTTAAAGCAAGAGCACCCGTTGAAGAAATCACACGATCACTCCATTTGAAAGATGGAAGCTCGATTGGACTTGAACCAGTTGCTAGGATACAATTTTTGAACTTATACGTTTGAGAAGTGTATTCATCCTTTGTTACACGTACAGTGTTCGTATCAGAGAAATAAGCTTCTCCTTTAACGATATCGACCTTATTGCCTTTTAGAAGTCCTTCAACTCCGCCAGTCAATTTTTTCACGATACCAGCTTTCCATTCTTGGACCTTACTCATGTCAACTTTTACATTTTCAGCGGTAATTCCCATGTCATCAGAATGTTGAGCATGTTCGAATCGGTGACTTGCATTAATCACTGCTTTTGATGGAATACATCCAACGTTTAAACAAACACCACCGATTTCTCCTTTTTCAACGATTGTCACTTTTTGTCCCATTTGCGCAGCACGAATTGCCGCTACATATCCTCCGGGACCTGAACCTACGACAAGTGTATCAATTTCTTCTGCAAAATCTCCAACTACCATTTTTATGCCTCCATTATCAATAGTTGTGGGTCGTTCAACAGACGCTTCACATGATTCAATGCATTCTGTGCTGTTACTCCGTCAACTAGACGGTGGTCATAGCTGATTGAAATTGCCAATACTGGAGCTGCGACAATCTCTCCATTTTCAACAACAGGCTTTTCTTGGATGCGTCCAACACCAAGAATTGCAGCATCAGGATGGTTGATGATAGGAGTGAACCATTGTCCACCTGCAGAACCTAAGTTTGAAATCGTGCAAGTGCTTCCTTTCATTTCATCCGTTGTAAGCTTACCATCTCGGGCTTTCTTTGCCAATTCATTGATTTCATTCGATAGGTTAAAGATCGATTTACGATCAGCATCCTTAATGACTGGAACAACTAATCCGGCATCCGTATCTGCTGCAATACCGATGTTGTAATAATGCTTGTGGACGATCTCTTCGTTCTGATCATCAATAGAAGCATTTAAAATCGGATATTCACGCAATGCAGAAACTAAAGCTTTTGCTACATATGGTAGATAAGTAAGTTTAATTCCTTTATCTGCCGCAACTTGTTTGAACTTCTTACGATGCGCAACTAAATCTGTTACTACAACTTCATCCATGTGCGTGACATGTGGTGCTGTATGCTTCGAGTTAACCATTGCATTAGCGATGGCTTTTCTCATGCCTTTCAACTTCTCGCGTGTTTCAAGTTGTTGCTGTTGAGCAGCAGCAGGCTTACTTTGATCAGAAGATGAAGGTTGTTTCTCTTCGGATGAAGGAGCAGCTGATTCTTCTTGAGATGTTGAATCTTGTCCACCATCAAGATAAGCGTCGATATCTTCTTTCAAGATGCGACCATTCTTTCCTGATCCTTGAACTTTCTTGATATCAATTTCCTTTTCCCTTGCATACTTCCGTACAGAAGGCATCGCTTTAACACGATTTGTAGGATCTTGTTCTTCTTGTTCAGATTCAGAATCTTCTTGTTTTGAGCTCTGATCAGCTTCTGTTTCCTTCTTCGATTCTTCCTTCTTTTCTTCCTTTTGTTCAGGTTGCTCAGAGTTTTCCTCTTCTTCTTCCTCTTCCTCTTCGCCTTCATAACCTTCAGCATCAATTTCTAGAAGAACATCGCCTACAACCGCTACTGTGCCTTCTTCTACTTTAATATCTGTAACAGTGCCATCGTATGGTGATGGAATTTCAACGACAGCTTTATCGTTTTGAACTTCAAGAAGTATATCGTCTTCTTTGATTTCGTCGCCTTTCTTGACAAACCATTTTACGATTTCACCTTCATGGATACCTTCACCGATATCAGGCAGTTTAAATTTAAACGCCACAGGGTTCGCCTCCTTATTTTGTATATACTCAGATTGGAGTGTTCATTTCATAATTAATTAAAATTCGATAACTTGCTTTGCCTTTGTAACAATGTCTTTATAATCAGGTAGCCAAACATCCTCTGCAGCAGAGAATGGGAATACTGTATCAGGAGCAGTAACGCGTAATACAGGTGCTTCTAATGAAAGAATTGCACGATCGTTAATTTCCGCTACAACGTTCGCTGCAATACCCGCTTGTTTTTGAGCTTCCTGTACGACAATTGCTCGACCTGTTTTATTTACGGACTCAATAATAGTGTCAATATCTAAAGGACTGACTGTCATCAAGTCGATAACTTCAGCTTGAATATCTTCCTTTTCCAGTTCTTCAGCAGCTTTTAGAGAAGAATGAACCATTGCACCATAAGAGATAATTGTGATGTCTTTTCCTTCTCGCTTCACATCAGCTTTACCAATTTCAACTGTATATTCTTCTTCTGGAACTTCTCCTCTAAATGAGCGATAAAGCTTCATATGTTCAAGAAAAATAACAGGATCGTTGTCTCTGATGGATGCAAGCAGAAGACCTTTTGCATCATAAGGCGTTGAAGGTATTACCACTTTAAGTCCAGGTTGTTGAGCCATCAATCCTTCAAGGCTATCCGCATGCAGTTCAGGCGTTTTAACTCCCCCTCCAAATGGAGAACGAACCGTAATTGGAGCGTTGTAACGTCCGCCAGAACGGTAACGCAAGCGAGCCATTTGCCCAGAAATTGCATCCATTACTTCATATACGAAACCGAAGAATTGAATTTCAGGAACAGGGCGGTATCCTTGCAATGCTAGACCAATTGCAAGACCACCTATACCAGACTCTGCAAGCGGAGTATCAAAAACGCGATCTTCTCCGTACTCTTTTTGAAGACCTTCTGTCGCACGGAATACGCCTCCATTTTGACCTACGTCTTCCCCAAAGATCAAAACGTTTTCATCATTTTTTAATTCAATGCGCATCGCATCAGTAATCGCTTGAATCATCGTCATTTGGGCCATGGCTTACTTCGACTCCTTTTCTTTATATTCTTCCATTTGCTCCTGTAAATTTTTAGGAAGCTCTTCGTACATGATGTCAATTAAATCAGTTACTTTTTGCTTAGGAGCATCGTCGGCTTTTTTGATTGCAGCTTTAATATCTTCTTTCGCCTTTTCAACGACTTCATTTTCTTTGTCTTCAGACCAAAGATCTTTTCCTTCCAAGAACTTTCGGAAACGAACAAGAGGATCTTTCTTTTCCCATTCATTATCCATATCTTCAGTACGATAACGTGTTGGATCATCTCCAGCCATCGTGTGAGGTCCATATCTATATGTGAGTGTTTCAATTAAAGATGGTCCTTCTTCATTAAGCGCGCGCTCACGAGCTTGTTTTGTAACAGCATAAACAGCTAGTACATCCATCCCGTCAACTTGAACGCCATGAATACCGGCAGCAACAGCTTTTTGAGCTATTGTTTTTGCTGCTGATTGTTTCTCTACAGGTACAGAAATGGCAAAACGATTATTTTGAACAACGAACAATGCTGGCGCGTTAAATGCTCCCGCAAAGTTAATACCTTCATAAAAGTCACCTTGTGAAGCTCCGCCGTCTCCTGTGTAAGTAATCGCTACATTTTTCTTTCCGCGTTTCTTCAATCCTAATGCAACACCAGCAGTTTGAGTGATCTGTGCACCGATGATAATTTGTGGGGCAATCACATTTACGCCTTCGGGTACTTGATTACCTTGGAAGTGCCCACGAGAGAATAAAAACGCTTGATATAAAGGAAGTCCATGATAAACAATTTGTGGAACATCACGGTATCCTGGAAGGATAAAGTCTTCCTTATCTAAGGCATATTGACTCCCAAGCATAGAAGCCTCTTGTCCTGCTACTGGAGCATAGAATCCAAGACGTCCTTGTCTGTTTAGGGAAATCGCACGTTGGTCCCATATTCTTGTATAGACCATACGTGTCATTAGTTCTTGCAAATCTTCATCAGATAAATCCGGCATTGCATCCTTGTTTACGATTTCGCCTTCTTCATTCAGAATTTGGAATGTTTCAAATTCCTCTTCAATTTGTGATAGGGTTTTTGTACCCATGAAGGTCACCTCTTCCTTTCCTATTTAAAAAGTTTCATGATGTGTCTACTTTAATCATCCCAGACAATATATACACAGTATTTAGATTGTCCATTTTTCATGTAAAGCATGACTGAACTGCACAATAAGTCAACTACATCATGTTTTACCCTTTTTCTAAATTAAATAATCGTCATCTATTCCACATCATTCATGTAGAATACGACAACTGTACTAGTTAATAACATGCTAATAACTAGTACAACCTCTTTCCTTCACAAGTGTACACCAATAGAAATTGAAACGTCAATTATAATATGTACATAATTTCACCTTATCCAACATATCGCAAATCAACACAAGAATAAGTCGAACTGTACTAATATAGAACAACAGTCTGTACTACTACACAAACGAAAAAAACCGATCCACTTGGACCGGCTTTGCACATTTCATTTTTAATTAGGAGTCCTTGATTTTTCCTGTTGATAATCCAGCTTGTTTGTAGAAGGATTTCTTCTTCTCATTATATTGATCTGTTAAGGAATTAAACTTATCTTGTTTTGTTAATACTTCCTCATAATGTTTATTCAAAGTTTCTGTATGCTTCTTTAATTCATCTAAAGACAAGTCTTCTTTCTTTAGCAATTCATATAACTCTAAATCCTTTTCCAGTGCTTTAACATATGCTTTATGTAAACCCTGATAGCTTTCAAATCGTTGGTCCATCGTCTCAATTAGATGATCTGCAGCTGTTTGAACTTTTTCATCTTCGATTTCTTTAGACAATTCCTTGACGGTTTTGAAATTGTTATATGCACTCTGTATACTTTCCTTTTCTTGTTTAATATGTTTTTGACGTGTCTCGGCTGATACAATGGCTTGATCCGCAAGTTTTGTAATCTGATCAATATCCTTCATGCTTAATGCTAGGATCTCGTTAAATAATTTCTGCTCTTTCTGTTCTGCATCAACAAGTGACTGTTGTACCTCTCCAAAGCCCTTCTCTAAACTAACCGTCTCTTCTAAATGTTCATGTATTTTTTCTTCTGTTGACTGTCCTACTGAACAACCACTGACTAATAATCCAATTGTCAAAAAGATCAAAACTATACTTTTTTTGACGCTCAAAATGGTTCCCCCTATCAATTTCTCTCTAATTATTTATATTAAACGTTTCAATAAAGCTATACAAGAAAAATTATACAGGACGAGGATATTAGTACAATATGACCGATTCTTTCGATTTAGAACTTCTTAGAACAAAACTAACATTGGCACATATTCTTTTAGAAAACAACTTGTGTTAAAATAATCTCAATGCTTACAAGCGCGTCAGTATCGAGTAACCAGCAGGCTTAAGGAGTTGAAGAAAATGATAACAATGAATGATGTAGTGAAGGAAGGTGCCTCGATTTTAAGGGAGAGGGCTGAAGCTGTACCAACGCCACCTTCAGAAGAGGATCGAAATACGCTAGCGAAAATGCATGAATTCTTAGTAAATAGTCAAGATCCAGATATGAGTGCAAAGTATAACCTTCGACCTGGAATCGGGATTGCCGCTCCCCAAATTGGTGTCGGAAAAAGAATGATTGCGGTTCTTGTTGAAGACGAGGACGGAAAGTTGTATAGCTACGCTTTGTTTAATCCAAAAATCGTAAGCCATTCCGTTCAACAGTCTTATTTAGAAGGTGGAGAAGGGTGTTTATCTGTTGACAGAGATGTCCCTGGATTTGTACCTCGATATCATAAAGTGAAAATTAAGGCTACTGATCTTGATGGGAAAGACATTGAATTAAGATTGAAAGGACTACCTTCCATAGTATTCCAACATGAAATCGATCATTTAAATGGGGTTATGTTCTATGACCATATTAATAAGGAAGATCCATTTGAACGTCCCGATGGCATAGCGATTGGACGGTAACCATTTAGAAATTTAATACTTAAATAGAAGGCTGTGGTATTTTGTTTACACTTTAAACAAATAACCGCAGCTTTTTCATGTTGTCTCACTTTAGCTAGCCCATACATATATGCCTTATTTTTCAATAAATATGCGTTTATCACATCCAATCGTACAAGCACTATAGGACAAGGATGAATAGATTGGTAATAAGGAAAGGAGGTTTTATTTGTGGGCTATTACGAAAGTGAATATAAAGATACTGTATGTAATTGTATTACATGCAGCCATAAGCGTAAGAAAAAGAAGAAGAAAGACTGCTCTTCAGGAAAGAAATCCAGCGGAAAACGCTCAACTGGAAGATCTACAGGCAGACGTTCTTCTGGTAAATCTACTGGCAGACGTTCTTCTGGCAGATCTTCAGGCAGACGTTCTTCTGGCAGATCCTCTTGTGGACATTGGGTTTGGTAAACTAAAAAGAGGATGACCCTAAAATAGGGTCATCCTTTATTAGAAAACTCTCTACATACAATTGAATAATATTACTTTCAAACCATATATGAGCACCTTACCGAGTAAGCCTATATCATCTTACAACTAGTCAATTAATCCTATATGTTTAAGACCGTACCTTATTCCATCTTCATCAACCGCTTTAGTGATGAAATCAGCTGATTTCTTTGCCGCATTCTTGGCATTTCCCATAGCCACGCCAGTTCCAGCATATTCCAACATTTCAAGATCATTTAATCCATCACCGAATGCAATAACATCTTCTTGTCTATAACCTAGATGTTCAATCATTTTCTCTATTCCAACAGCTTTAGAGCCAGTACGAGGCAATACGTCTATTGAGTATTGATGCCACCGAATAAAATTAAAATCTTGATAAGCGTTTCGATAGAAGGTTTCTTTTTCATTGTTATCGCAATATAGCAAAGCTTGGAATATGGATCTTCCTTGATAAAAATCAGGATCATGTTTAGGATGTTCAAGCTTTAGGTCATCCATCGATTTCTGGACATGAGGGTGTTGAACATGGGTTGTTCGTCCTTCCTTTGTATTCAGAAAAACCATCGGATGATCATGTTCTGAAGATTGGGTCACAAGTTGTTTTAAAATAGTCTCATCCAGCGGATTTTCAAAAACACATTCACCTTCACATGAAACATACTGTCCATTGAAACTCACAAATGATTGAATCCCAAGTTCACTACGAAGTCCACTAAACATGAAAGGCGCCCTTCCTGTTGCTATAATCATCGGTATATTTTTTTCATCTAATTCTTTAATAGCTTCAACAGTTCCTTTAGGTAATTTCTTGTCATGATCAAGTAATGTACCATCTATATCAAAGAAAACGATTTTGTTATTCATATGAAACTCCTTTGCTTCTTGTTGTTGGTCGTATGGCTTGGAGTATGAGTTTGGATAGCCGTTTTCTTCGTTGAGAAATAAACACCAACCAATATTAGTATTAGCCCAAATATTGCGTGTGTAGGAATATGTTCATCCAATAACAGCCACCCCCAAATCATAGCTGTAATAGGGACAAGATAGGTTACAAACGTCGCAAATTCGGCACTGCCTTCTTGGATCATATAATAAAAAAGCAAATAAGCAAGTCCAGATCCAAACACACCTAATCCAACCATCGCAATCAAATTCTCAGTTGTCGTTATTAATGTTAAGTCGATTGAACTGTTAGATATAAACATCAGCACTGAGCTTCCGATAGCTCCTACTACCAGTGTAATTAATGAAATTATCATAACACTTATACCTTGTAAATGCTTTTTCGTAAACTGGGAACTGAACCCATAGCATAAAGTAGCTGCAATCATTGTCCCCATTCCAATTAAATCTTCATTAAATAATTGAGTAAGGTTTAAATCAATCAAAATTAAAATGCCAATAAAACCGATTACCACTCCAGACCACTGTTTCATTCTTAAAGTAACTGAAAAGAAAATGACACCGATGACACTCGTCCAGATTGGCGTTGTTGCATTCACAATTGATGCTAAGCTACTTGAAATTTTTGTTTCGCTTATCCCTATCAATCCCCATGGAATCAATGCATTGAATAAGCCAACGATCAGCAAGGATAACCATGGTATATTTTTTACGAAGAATTGTTTTCTTTTAACAAAGATAATCAACAATAAGGTAAGAGCCCCAAGTGAACACCTAACAAACACGATCCCCCAAGGACCTAAGTCCTCAACAAGTATCTTGATGAAATAGAATGAAGTCCCCCAAATTAAGCTTAGTGTAATTAATGCGACATATAATTTCATAGCATGCCTCTTCTCCAATTGTTCTCTTAAACACAATATTGAGTATATCATTACATACGCACTTACTATTAATGTCATCCAATTTCATTTATACTTAATTAGAAGATTTGTTTTGAAGGCATTAATTTGGTATCTTATGTATTCAGGATACCTTTTTACATAGGCATCTCCACTAAAATTCTATAATCAGTAGCAAAAAAACATGAAAAACGTTTTAAATTCATTTATAATAAAACGCAGATGAATCTAATTGAAAACGGTAAGGAGAGTTAAGCATGATTTTTAAAGTATTTTATCAGGAGAACCTTCAGGAGGTACCCGTACGTGAAGCAACGAAAAGCCTCTATATGGAAGCAGACTCCGTACAAGCAGTACGAGCTAAATTAGCAGATCGGAACTATAACATTGAATTCGTTCAATCCGTGACCGGTTCCCATCTAGAATATGAACAACAATCAGAAGATTTTGAATTGGAGACACGATAACAAATGAAATTTGTAAAAAATCATCAAACAGCAGTATTCGCATTAGGTGGACTTGACGAGATCGGAAAAAATACGTATGGCATTCAATTTCAGGATGAAATTATCCTTGTAGATGCTGGGATCAAATTCCCTGAAGACGAGCTACTTGGAATCGACTATGTCATTCCTGATTATACGTATCTTGTTAAAAATGTCGATAAGATTAAAGGGTTATTTATTACACATGGTCACGAAGATCACATTGGTGGCATCCCTTATCTTCTTCGCCAAATCAACATTCCAATTTATGCTGGGAAACTTGCAATTGGTTTAATCAAAAACAAATTAGAAGAACACGGACTTTTACGTAGAGCAAAACTTTATGAAATTCAAGAAGAAGATGTCATTAAGTTTAGAAAGACATCTGTTACCTTCTTCAGAACCACACATTCAATCCCTGATTCTTATGGAGTTGTCGTTAAAACACCTCCTGGAAACATTGTGCATACTGGGGACTTCAAATTTGATTTCACACCAGTTGGTGAACCAGCTAACTTGAACAAAATGGCTCAGATTGGACAAGAAGGCGTTCTCTGCTTACTATCAGACAGTACGAATAGTGAAGTACCTGACTTTACGATGTCAGAACGTCGTGTAGGAGAAAGCATCCAAGATATATTCCGTAAAGAAGATGGAAGAATTATTTTTGCAACTTTTGCATCTAACATTCATAGACTTCAACAGGTAGTTGAAGCTTCTGTAGAACACGGAAGAAAGGTTGCAGTATTTGGACGTAGCATGGACTCTTCGATTACAATTGGACAAGAGTTAGGCTATATCAAAGCGCCAAAAGATACATTCATTGATGCAAACCAAATCAACAGACTACCTGATAACGAAGTAACCATCCTTTGTACAGGAAGCCAAGGTGAACCAATGGCAGCTCTTTCTCGTATTGCGAATGGAACACATCGCCAGATCCAAATTATCCCTGGTGATACAGTCGTGTTCTCTTCCTCACCAATTCCGGGCAATACATTAAGTGTAAGTCGGATCATTAACCAATTGTTCCGTGCTGGAGCAAATGTTATATCTGGTTCATTAAACGATATTCATACTTCTGGTCATGGTGGCCAACAAGAGCAAAAGCTTATGCTACGCTTAATGAAACCAAAATACTTTATGCCTATTCACGGTGAATACCGTATGATGAAAATGCATACGAAACTTGCTATTGATTGTCAGGTTGAAGAAAAAAATACTTTCATCATGGATAACGGTGAAGTGCTTGCATTAAGTGAAAATGAGGCTTCTATTGCCGGGAAAATTCCATCAGGTTCTGTGTATGTAGACGGGAACGGTATTGGAGATATCGGAAACATCGTATTACGGGATAGAAAAATCCTGTCCGAAGAAGGATTAGTTGTTGTAGTTGTCAGCATTAATATGAAAGAATTCAGAATTGCATCTGGACCAGACATTATCTCACGTGGTTTCGTATACATGAGAGAATCTGAAGACTTGATTAATGATGCACAAGGAATCCTATCTAAGCACTTGAATGGGATGATGGAGCGAAGAACTACACAGTGGTCTGAAATCAAAAATGAAATCACTGACGTCCTTGCACCATTCCTATACGAAAAGACTAAACGTCGACCAATGATTTTACCGATTATCATGGAAATATAATTCTCTAAATGAAAGAAGGGACTGTCTGAAACGTCCCTAAAAAAACAGGACCGAGTAGAATTTTCTACTTGGTCCTATTTTCATAACTTCAAGCCTCCAGTGAGTTTCCTCGTTCCCTCTTGCAGTCATCCGTAGAGCCTTGGCGACTAATCTTTTATCTAAGACTCTTCAGATCTTTCATTACCAATTCCTTTAATTGATCAGGTACAATCAAATAAGTTGTCTTTTCAGTTGGTGAAATAACATTCAATAAATCTTCTAAATAGTCTTCATCCATTTGTACGTTTACAAAAGGAATGTGAGACTTTTTCGCTAATTCATGTTGTGTTTCTAACAAATCATCTGTTTGAACACTAGATGCTTGCAATAATACAATCTGGCTAAATCCATTTTTGAGAATATGCTCTTCCCATTCATCCTCATTTAGCTCTGGTCCAATCATCAGTTTACGTGATTTTACAGTAAATGACCCTCGTGCAACATTTCTATCTTGCAAACTTCGATTATTAACACCCTTTGACATTCCCTGTAGCATAGAGAATAATATTTGTTGTTCAGATTCTATCAGCCCAAATAAATAGGTTTGTGATGTCCCTTTATCAATCCGTTCGGCCAGCTGATAAAGATCTTGTGTTGTATAAGATTCTTTATGGGGAATGATCTCCATCCGTATATCTTGACTTAGCACTTGATCCATTACTTCATTCGTTTTCTTAGATACTTCACCGGTATAAATCATTGTTTGTATGTCGGCATCCTTCAGCATGTCAATTTCAGTATTTGTTGGTTCTGGTCCAATTACCAGCCAGTTATCTAAGATTTTAATATTGCCTTTATTGAAGTTTTGTGGCAGCTTGCGTTTTTGAATAGGTGCTAACTCTTTTCTTAACATTAGTTCAACATGATCTATCTTCTTACCTTTTGAGAAATCATGTACATATACTTTACGTTTATTATTTTTTATATAATCTCTTATTTCTTTTAGTTGATCTGGGTCAGGTAAGTCTGCATCTAGATCAAACCTTGTAACTTTCATACCTTGTTCTTCAGCTATTTTTTTCTCTTGTTTATAGAATTTTGAATCCTCATCAAGAAACGTAATTAACTCTTCGACATTCAATCTTAGAAGTTTGAACCACTCCTCATCTGTTGGGAAAGGTCCTAAAATAATGGATTCATTCTTGAATGTGTATACATTACCTCGTTCAAATTTTGACTGCAGAAAAATCCTTTCCTTGTCCTCATCACTTGCATTCGTTTCACCAAGTTTCTTTAAAATCGTTTGCTTAATTAAATCAACTCGGTGTTTACCTAAATAGCAGTGAACGTAATACCGTTTATTCGGATTCTCTTTAAGGAGTTCAACAATGCCGTCAATCGATTTTGTATTGTCTCCAACCCATGGCAACATAGGGAAGGAATGAATGTTCAAACCGACTTCCTCACCGTATTCTATTTCATCCTCTAATAACTCTTTCTCAAAAATAATCGTAGGACTTAACAGTGTAATGACACCATCATAACCTTGCTTCTTTAAATCAATTAATGCTTGTTCATCTGGATAGGGACCGAATGTCAATTGCTCTGTCGTTTGTTCTACTTCTCCCCTACTCATCGCTACAATTGCGGAATTTGTATTCATAAATAGATAGAAAACAAAACTGGCATTAATGATTGTGAATGCAACAAAGAGATAAGCAAGCTTCATTTTTTTCTTATGTAAAATGAATCTGTAATAAAGAAATGACACGATGAATCCAAATATTACCCAGCCATATACAAAATACTTTAGAATCGCGTCTATTTGATCCTGATCGGAGCCTAGACCCACAAGCCATTCCTCAAACGGAACAATTAAAAATAATAGAAAATAACCCCCACCAGCAAATCCAAAGGTTGATAAAAATATAAACCATAGAGAAAAATGTTTAAAACGCCTCAAGAATACCTCTCCTATCTAGATGTACAACACTTTTGAAAGCATTATTTAGATTCTTCAATAATTTGTTTCATTACCGGAATATAATTATTCCAAAAAAATGCTTCGTCAGGCTTAAAGTAGGAATAAACCGAGTATATTTCTGTAGGTAAATCCCATCTTGAATAATAATCTGCTGAAATATCTGCGAAATCTCCAGCAAAATAATATTTTTTTTCAACACTATTATGTAAAACTGCAGGAAAGGTCGACGGAATGTCATGCGCATCCAGTTTCTCTTGCCCTTCCTTATTAAGATCTATATGATAATTCGCTTCGACGTTCATTTGTTGATCAGGTTTCACAATATCAAACCAATAACGATATTCACTTTTCTTCACATTTGTATAATGTTCGATTCCTGCTTTTGTCCAGTTAACCATAACACGGTCGTTGAGGTTTTCTCCTTCAATAATGACTACTTCGTCACTCTCATGTACAAATGCAAGCCCTTCACCATCAAATGTCCACTTCTTATCATTTTGCTTTTCATAGTTTTGGATTAACCAAGGCGGTATTTCTCTACTAGATAAATCGCTAAAATAACGCCCTACCCAACCTGACCATTTAAAACCCATTTCATCTTCAACGATGCTTCTTGTTAATTTATCAGTTGGGGAAGCAATAGAGTTGAATTCCAGAACAAGCGTAACATCATCACCTTTGGCTTCAATGATTTTGTTCCAATCAAATATATTTAAACCTCCGTATATTAATTGAGATCGCTCTCCTGTTGGTTGATCTTGAAGGTCGTTTGTGTATATACCATATGTGTCTGCGATATATATCAAGTCAACGTCCTTCGCAATAGTTAAACCTGTATCTCCCTTCCCTTCAACAGGGTCATATCCATAGTAATCATTTTCCTTCTGGTAGTACTCTTCAGTCCCATCAACAACCCTTTCATGGTCTAGAACCCAAAAGAGCCCTAAATGCTCTCTATAATCCTCCTTTGGTACTGTTTTATCAATAACTTGAATCGACCGCTCAACCGGCGCTTTAAAATGCCATGAAAGGAACGGATATACTGAAATAATGAGGAGAGGCAACAAAGTCATCATCACAACATATTTAAATTTCATATACATACACCCGAATCTAAGTTTCATATTTTCAAATAAGAATAATTAGCTACTATTCTGTAAACATTTGTTTCTGTGTATCTGAAATATAACATATTTTCTAAATTTACGGATATAATTAAACGGTATTTGGAAGTTTCGTCTTAGGATTACCCTATAGTTATTTAATGAATGGACTCCATCCCTCAAATGTAAAAATGTAATCTGGGCATTAATTCCTACAGCACTTAATTTCAACGATGTTTAATGTAAAAAGATAGAGGGGAAGGGATTAAAGATCACCCCATTACTTTATGAAGGAGATGAGGAGATGGATTACAATTCAATCATGGAAGAATGGTACTCTTATTTAGGAAAGCTCCCAGATTTACTACTTGCACTCATCGTACTGTTTGTAGGTTGGCTCGTCGCTAAAGGGGTCGCAAGTGTTGTACGTAAAGCACTTCATAAAACAAGCCTCGACGATAAGTTATTTGGAGGATCACAAAACAAATACTCTTCTGAAAAAATTGTAAGTAAAATTGTTTATTACTTAATTTTAGTATTTGTGTTCATTATGTTCTTCAACATTTTAAGTTTAAGCTTTATCGCCACACCTCTTGTTAGTATGCTATCTGCAATCACCGCAACTGTACCTAATGTTCTTAAAGCCGCTCTCATCCTATTATTAGGCTGGGCTGTTGCATCCTTACTAAGTTGGACCGTAAGAAAATTCAGTAAGGGTACTAAAATTGGGTCATTATTAAAGAAGTGGAAGATTACTAGTACAGATGAAGAGGCTACTAAGGCTGTTCATAATGCGTCCAAGATTGTATTTTATCTCGTACTACTCATCTTCTTACCTGGCGTTCTTTCAGCATTAGATATTACTGGCACATCCGAACCATTTGCAAATATGATTGGTAGCTTGCTCGGTTTCATCCCGAAATTATTTGCTGCAGTATTAATCGTATTCATCGGTTGGCTTGTAGCCAAAATTGTTAGGGATATTCTTTCTAACTTCTTAAAGAGTATTGGAACAGAGCGTTTTGCAGAGAGACTTGGACTTACTAAATTCTTTGAAGGCACGAGTCTTTCTTCTGTAATCGGAACAATCGTGTTCATTCTAATTATGATTCCTACAATCATATCAGCATTGGAACAACTTGATATCAAGGGAATCTCTGAACCAGCGATCGCCATGTTAAATGATGTACTAACCATGTTACCGAATATCGCCGTGTCAATCATATTGATTCTAGCTGGATTATTTGTAGGTAAATGGGTGAAATCAATGGTATCCTCTTTACTTGAAAGATTAGGATTTAATTCCATCCTTAACAATATGGGTATCGGAAAATGGAACCCTTCAGAATCTAAATTGAAGCTTTCAGAGATTGCTGGTTACATTGCTCAAATATTCGTAGTATTGCTTTTCGTTGTAGAAGCTCTAGAATTAATTAACTTGGATTTCCTAGTAACACTCGCAACAGGCGTCATTGCCTATTTACCAAGCCTATTTGCAGCGATCGTTATCCTTGCTGTAGGATTGTATGTTGGTAATCTCGTTAAGAAATTACTATTGAACGTTCTCGAAGGGCCTAGCTACCGCATACTCGCAAGTATTGCAAAGTATTCAATCGTAGTCATTTCATTCTTTATGGCACTCGATCAATTAGGCGTGGCAGATTCAATCGTTAACTCTGCATTCATTCTAATCCTAGGAGGCCTAGCACTTGCATTCGGTCTTGCATTTGGTCTTGGTGGTAAAGAGTTTGCAAATAAACACCTCCAAACCCTTGACTCAAAGCTAGAGCAAATGAGCGTAAACAAAACAAATCGAAATGAGAATGATGATTTCAACAACCTATAATGCCAACTAAATAACAAGGAGCTGTCAAGAAAGTCAGTGGAAATGGACTTTCTGACAGCTCCTTTTTTATAGTGTGCATCCAATAAATATATCACTATGCCACGACCTCAACGAAGATCAAGTGTAAGAGCTTCCCCACTACAGCATTTTATCAAAGGACTAAAACAATAAAAACAGACCGGCAGAAGAAAAGTCCTCCTCTACTCGGTCTTGTTCATTCAAGGGATTAACATGCAGCCCCTTTTCACAAGCATTTAGCGTTTAGTCCATTAGTAAATGCTTTTCTAATCGGCTTATATCGTTATCCGCACCAATCACGATTAAGATGTCACCCTCACGAATTGTGTGAGTAGCTTGGGGTGAGACGACGATATCATCGTTTCTTTTAATAGCCATAACGTTACAGCCATAATTGGCACGCACATCTAACTCGATCAGCGTGCGGTCATGCATTTTCTTACTTGCAATTAATTCAACAATGCTATGTTCATCAGATAGTTCTAAGTAATCTAACACATTATTCGACATGATATTATGGGCAATACGTTGTCCCATATCCCTTTCTGGGTGGACAATTCGGTCTGCCCCAATTTTCCGTAGCACTTTCTCATGGTAGTCATTTTGTGCTTTAACGGTTATATGGGCTACGCCTAATTCCTTTAAAATGAGTGTAGTAAGAATACTCGCTTGAATGTTATCTCCGATTGCTACAATAACATGGTCAAAGTTCCTTACCCCTAAGCTCTTTAAAACACTTTCGTCAGTAGCATCTGCAATTACTGCATGAGTTGCAATAGATGAAAATTCATTTACTCGATCTTCATCGCTATCTATTGCGAGTACATCCATATCATTATTAGTCAATGACCTACAAATACTTCCACCAAAACGCCCCAATCCAATTACCGCAAATTGCTTCTTCACAAATACTCCCCCAATTGCCAATAACGTTCAGTTTAGAACATTGTATCACATTTTCAGACTACTTTTCCCTGTTCCCTTCAACATATTTTGCGTCAAAAAGAAACATTCGCATTAATAAAAATAAAGAAGGAATGAGTAAGAACAGACCAGCAATAAATGCGATAACAAGTGCGATCCCCATTGCTTCATTCGTAAACCCAGCCTCGATTGTTATATACGGATATAGAATGTAGGGTAAGTGAGAAACCCCGTACCCGAAGAATGCAAAAAGAAACTGAAGCATGACAAATATGAAGGCTGTACCATAACGTTTATTTTTATATACGAGCCAAACTGCGATGTTGAAACAGATAAAAGACAGGATAAAGAAGTATGAATAATCAACCATGTTGTTAAAATGTTCTTCATTATGTCCCTTAAGGGCTAAGAAAACGAGAAAGCTCGCTAGAATAGTTGGAGGACTCCAAAATAACGCATATTTCCTCAATAATTCTAAAGCCTTTAAGTCCTTCGCTTTACTTGCATAGAAGCTTAGAAACATGGCACTTATATATAACACACTCACAATAGCTAGAAAGACAACGGCCCAAGAATAGAAGCTAGTTAGTAGTTCTTCCACTAGGAAAACAACCGTTCCGTTCTTTTCATCAATAAATCCGCCCTCTGAAATCGTCAACGCTGTAGATAGAGAAGCAGGAATCAATAACCCTGTTGCCCCGTATAAGAACGTATAAAAGTGACTGTCCTTCGCACCATAATTTCCAAAAGCGTAAAATGAGCCTCTGATCGCTAAGAGAACTAATGCGATACTTCCTGGCACTAATAATGCAGTTCCGTAATAATAAGCAGTTTTCGGAAAGAACCCTACTAATCCAACAAAGAAGAATACGAAAAACACATTCGTAACTTCCCATACCGGAGACAAATATCTACTGATTATGGAATTAATTACATCATCTCTTTTCGTAACCTTTCCATAGTAAGCGAAGAAACCTGCACCAAAATCTATAGAGGCGACAATTAAGTAACCGTATAGGAATATCCATAACACAGTAATTCCAAGTATTTGTATATCCATTAAATCCCCTCCCTACCGATCCATTTGCTCAAATTCAGTTTCAACAGGATTATTACGAAACATTTTCAACAAGACAGATATACAAATCCATCCAAGAACAACATATAGTGCAAAGAAAAGAATGAACATTGCCCCCACATGCTCGCTCGTTGTTGCGCCATCAACAGTTTCCATAACATGCCATAAGATCCATGGTTGGCGACCTACTTCAGAGAAGATCCATCCGAACTCAATGGCTAACAAGGCGAGTGGCCCTGCAGCAACTATCGTCCATAATATTAATTTCGAATGCTGCCAGCCTTGTCTCCACCTGCTTAGTATTAAGAATACCGTCGATAAGGCGGCCAAGAACATGCCAATGCCAATCATCAAATCAAATAAATAGTGGATGAATAAAGGTGCTGTTTCATCTTCAGGAAATTCATTAAGTCCAATAACCTCGGCATTTGGATCACCATGAGCTAGAATACTTAGGAAGTTCGGTAGATGAAGTCCGTACTTCACCTCTCCATCCTCTCCGAGAATCCCACCAACAATCAGGTCCGCTCCTTTCTCCGTTTCAAAGTGCCATTCTGCAGCTGCTAATTTTTCAGGCTGATATTTTGCTAAATATTTACCAGAAAAGTCTCCGATTACTACTGTTGCAATTGCAAATACGAATGCTGTAACCATCGTAAAATGTAGTGCCTTTCTATAATATTCACTGTTGCCTTTTTTCAAAATTAAGAAAGCGGTTATAGCGGCTAATACAAATGCTGAAGTTAAGTAAGCTGTCGAGATTACATGAGAGGCCTTAGTTGGTGTAGCTGGATTAAACATTGCAATCAAAGGCTTAATTTCAGTAATTTGTCCATTATCTAATTTGAATCCCTTTGGTGAATTCATGAATGCATTGACAGTAGAAATAAAGAATGCCGAAGCGGTTGAACCAATTACAACAGGTACAGATAGTAACCAATGATAATATGGATTTTCAAAACGATCCCATGTATATAAGTAAATCCCAAGAAAGATAGCTTCAAAAAAGAATGCAAATGTTTCTAAAAATAAAGGTAGACCGATCACTTGACCAGCCACTTCCATAAAGCTCGGCCAAAGTAGAGATAATTGTAATCCGATACAGGTTCCTGTTACAACACCAACAGCAACGGTAACAACAAACCCTCTCGTCCATCTTCTTGCTAATATTCGATAATGATTGTCTTTTCTCCGGATTCCGATCCATTCTGCTCCACTGATTAATAACGGAACTCCAACTCCTAAAGTTGCAAATAGAATATGAAATCCGAGTGTTAGACTCGTCAGTAATCGACTAAGCATTGCACTATCTAATTCTGGCATCTTCCAACCCCCCATAAATTCCTTGTACACATAAGAATTGTCTAGAATACTCTGCCATTATTACATTACCCTTATTGCAATGACTTAAAAACGAACGTATACATTGTTCTAAACTAAATAAAGCTAATCCACTATCAAATCAGTGGATTAGCTTTATTTTACATGGCATCAAGCATCTTAAATTGTGAAACAATCAAGTCGTAGTATTCGCCTTTTTGAGCCATCAGCTCATCATGATCTCCTTGTTCAATTAAGCTTCCATGGTCCAAAACGAAAATGTTATCAGATTCGCGGATTGTTGATAGTCTATGTGCAATTATGATTGCTGTTCGTCCTTTCAACAAGGTTTGTAAAGCGTTCTGGATTTTCAATTCTGTTTCAGTATCAATGCTCGCTGTCGCTTCATCTAAGATCAGAATTCTTGGATCGGCGAGTAGAGCTCTTGAAAAAGAAATCAACTGCCTTTCCCCAACGGATAGAACGTTACCACGCTCTTCAACTTCCGTCTCATACTGATTATCAAGCTTTTCAATAAATGCACCTGCACCAACTGCTTCTGCTGCACGGATTACTTCTTCATCCGTTGCATCCGGCTTTCCGAACCGTATATTCTCCATGATCGTACCGGAAAAAATAAACGTATCTTGTAAGACGACACTAACCTTTTGCCGTAAGCTATCTAATTTGACGTCCTTTAGATCCGTACCATCTATTTCAACCGAACCTTTAGTCGGATCGTAGAAACGGCTGATTAGATTAGCAATGGTCGTTTTACCAGAACCAGTATGACCGACTAATGCGACTGTTTCTCCAGCACCGATGGTTAAGTTAATACCATTCAACGCTTTTCTCTTTTCATCGTAAGCGAATTCAACGTTTTTGAATTCAATTTTTCCATCTATTTCCTCAAAGGTGATTGCATTTTCTCTTTCAGAAACGTTCGGTTTTTCGTCTAGAAATTCGAAGATGCGTTCACTTGAGGCCATCGCGACTAGAAGTTGGTTATATACTTGCCCCATTCGTGAAATCGGCTCCCAGAACATACCTAAATAAAATGCAAACGTTACGAATACCCCATAATCCATTCCATTTTGAATCAAATAAACCCCATACCATACAAGAATTGCTGTTCCAATAGCATTCGACATTTCTACGAATGGACGGAATACAGCACTCTTCCGAGTTGCATCTTTCCAACTTTCAAAAGTCTCTCCATTTACACCTTCAAAGAACCCCATGTTTTCTTTTTCTTGTGTATAGGATTGTGTCACTCGAATGCCTTGAATACTCTCGTTCAAATGGGAGTTCATCTTCGCCTGCTTAATCCTTACCATCTGCCATGATCGACGAATATTCCTTCTCAGTCTTGTAGAGATGAAGAACATAATCGGTAATATGATCATGATTGCAAGCGTTAATTGTGGGCTCAACACAAACATGATGACCAAGATACCAACTAATAATATGAAGTCCATTAATAAATTGATGACTCCGTTTGTAAATAACTCCTGTAATGAGTTCACATCATTAATAATACGTACTAGAATGGAACCACCTGATCTCTGGTCAAAGAACCGATGCGACAACCTTTGTATATGTTTAAATAAGGTTTGTCTGATGTCATAAATGATATGTTGCCCTAACTGATTCGTCCACTTTATTCGAAAGGTGTTAGCCACCCAAGACAATATATAAAGAGAAAATATCCCAATAATTAGTTGCACTAATAAATTCTCATCTTTATTCTTAATCGCATGATCAAATAATAAGACCCCGATTATGATAGGAATAATTAATCGAACAATTGTAGTGATCAGCATAGTTACAATCGCTTTTGGTAGTAAATTAGATCTGTATGGTTTAATAAAACCAAATAAACGAATCAATTGTTGCCAATTAAATTGTTTCTCAATTGCTTGATCTTGTGAATAATGAAAACGTTTCTTCGTATTTGAACTCATTTGTTCACCCCCGTTAACCCGTCTGTTTTTGATTGATCACTTTCTTGTCTTTGTATTGTATATCATAAACACGTCTATACATGCCTTCTTGTTCAATTAATTCCTCATGTGTTCCTCGTTGTGCTATTTGTCCGTCTTCTAACACTAGAATTTCATCAGCATGCTTTAATGATGAGATTCGGTGCGCAATGATAAACGTCGTTCGATCCTTCATCACCTCTTGGAATGCCTTTTGAATCTTAAATTCTGTCTCCATATCCACAGCACTCGTTGCATCATCAAGAATTAATATACTAGGATCTGATAAGATCGCCCTAGCAATGGCAATCCTCTGCTTCTGACCACCTGATAGTCCCATCCCTCTTTCTCCTAGGACCGTTTCATAACCATCAGGTAATTCCATTATGAAATCATGTGCTTGAGCTCGTTTGGCAGCATTCTCTACTTGCTCAAGTGCAATATCCGCATTCCCATATGCAATGTTGTCTCGGATTGTAGAAGAAAACAAGAATGTCTCCTGTAGCACAACACCTACATTTTTTCGAAGTGATTGAATAGAGTATTCCTTAATGTCTTTTCCATCAATTAATACTGACCCTTCTTCTGGTTCATAGAATCTAGATATCAATTGAGTCACCGTCGTCTTCCCAGATCCGGTTGCTCCAAGTAAGCCTATTGTTGTACCTTTCGGAGCTTTGAATGAAACATCAGTTAATGCTTCTTCATCCTCACTCGCATATTTGTGAGTAACGTGTTTGAACTCTACCTCACCGAGCATACGTTCAACCTCAAGTGGATGATCGATATCTTGAATATCTTCAGGCTCATCAAGAATTTCTAATAAACGTTCTCCAGATGCTTTGGATTGTGAAAATGTGTTGATGACAAATCCGAGCATCATGATTGGCCAAATGATATACCAAACTAAACTGAAGAAGGCCACGAGTTCTCCAGGCTTTAAATCATCATTAATGACAAGGAATCCTCCATACGAAAGTAAAAATACGACACAGAGATTCCCGATTAACTCCATAACAGGGAAATATTTTGCCCAAATATCTGATGTATTCAAATAGTTATCGCGGTAATCCTTGTTATTGTTAACAAATTTACTTATTTCGAAATCTTCTCTAGAAAGCGATTTAATCGTGTTGATCCCACTTACATTTTCCTGTACTTTCGTATTCAACTGCCCCATTGATTTACGGATACCACGAAAAGCTGGATGTACACGTTTGTCGAACCGATATACGGCAACAGCAAGAAACGGTAGCATGCCAAGGGTAACAAGTGCTAATGGGACTGAATAATAAAACATAACAGCTAAACTAAATGAAATGAGTAATAGAAAGTTGATAATCTGTGCGAACCCAAAGGATAAAAAGAACCGAAACCCTTCCACATCAGCTGTTAAGCGTGACATTAGGTCTCCGGTCTTTGCATTGTCATAATATCGAAATGGTAAGTACTGCAGCTTCTTATATAAGGCTTCCCGTAATTTATATACCGCTGTAACACCGAACAAATCACCTAAATATTGATGGAAGAATGTGGCTGCGCCTTTAATCATCATGGCGATGATAAATCCAATAGCCAAATATGGAATCCACATATATTGTTCATTAACAATGACTTCATCAATCGTGAATTGCAAAAGCATTGGATAAAGTACTGTAATTCCAGAAACAAATAATAATGAAAAAACCGACAAGAAAAAGTATTTACGATAAGGCCAATAGAAATCTTTTAGCCGCTTAAACGTATCCAACAAAAAACACCTACCTTTTATGTATTGTTTAAAAAGTCATAATATACATAATATAACGGATTCCGAAATAAATAACCATATTTTTGCTTAAATTTTCAAAGATTAGGACATAAAAAAGAGACTGACACTACAATGTCAGTCTCCCCTATAGAAGATGTTTAATTATACGTTAAGTGTTTCTTGACCTGGCTTCCAGTTTGCAGGGCAAAGTCCACCAGTTTGAAGCGCTTGAAGAACGCGTAGTGTTTCATCAACGTCACGTCCAATGTTGTTATGGTTCACAACAGAGTACATCAACTCGCCTTCAGGGCTGATGATGAATAGTCCTCTAAGTGCTACACCTTCTTCTTCAATTAAGACACCATAATCTTCAGATACTTTATGATTCGTATCTGCAGCTAGTGAATACTTTAATTGTCCAAGACCGTTATCATCACGATTCGTGTTGATCCAAGCTAAGTGAGTGTGAACTGTATCTGTTGATACACCAATTACCTCAGCATCAAGATCTTCAAATTCATCAGAACGATCACTAAGTGCAGTGATTTCAGTTGGACATACAAATGTGAAGTCCATTGGATAGAAGAAAAGCACTGTCCACTTATCATTCTTCATGTTTTCTTCAAGGCTTACCTTACCGAATTCTTTGTTTGGAAGTACCGCATCCATTTCGAAGCGCGGTGCTTGTTTTGCTACCATACGTTCTGCCATTGTGTAAAACCTCCTACAAGATTTTTAATAAAAAAGATATACGCAATTCCAATATCAAGGCTTGTCCTAACCTCAAGAAAAGGAATACGCAACCTTCTTAACTCTAATTCAATACAGCTATATTATAGTTAATCCCTTATTAATAGTCAATATTAAATGAGAATTAATTTAATATAGCGCATTCGACATATTTACTATTCCCCTATTAGAGAATTCCATGTCATTGTTTATTTTAACGTGTTTCCGTAATCATCTCAAAGGATATACTTATAAATAGCCATATTGATTGCGAGACACCTAACATTTTCGTTATAGTGTTACTAGCCGATCAATCACGTCATAAGGAGTTGAAGAATTTTGCCAGAAATTATTTCTAATATTGATTGGGCTGAAATACTTAGAAACCTAGGTATTTTAACCATTAAACTTGTCTTCATTTTCATCGCATTTGCGATTGTTAGAAGCATTGGAAATCGCATCATTCGTACATCATTTGAAAAGTTAGAAACCAAAAAAGACATGTCACCAGGACGTGCCCAAACACTTAAAAGCTTGACTAAGAGCATTTTCTCATATGTGATTATCTTTATCTTAGCAGTTGTTGTATTGGGTACTTTCGAAATCGACATCGCAGGTCTACTTGCTGCCGCAGGTGTTGTCGGTCTTGCAATCGGTTTTGGAGCTCAAGGACTCGTTAGCGATGTTGTTACAGGCTTTTTCATCCTTTTAGAGAAACAGATGGATGTAGGCGATTATGTCACAACTGCTGGAATGGATGGTATTGTGGAAGAAACCGGATTGAGAACAACTCATATTCGCGGTTTTGATGGAACGCTACATTTTGTTCCAAATCGTGAAATCACAACAGTTAGTAACCACTCTAAAGGAAATATGCGAGCACTTGTCGATATTGGTATATCGTACGACGATGACATTGATAAAGCGATCAGTGTATTACAAGAAGCATGTAACCGTGTAGCAGAAACAAATGAAAACATTGTGGATGGACCAAATGTTGTTGGTGTCCAATCACTCGGATCATCTGATGTTGTCCTCCGTGTCATCGCACAAGCAAAAACAGATATGCAATGGGGCGTTGAACGTGAACTACGTAAAGCAATGAAACAAGCACTAGATGCGAACGGAATTGAAATCCCATTCCCACATCAAGTATATGTCCACAAGAACGAAGACAAATAAGTTTTGAACGATTAGAAAACGGGTACCCTTCTTTACAAAAAGGAGGGTACTTTCTTATGCCTTATAACTCTATAAATGAATTACCTGATCAAGTGAAGGACAACCTTCCTAAACATGCAAAAGAGATCTATAAGGAAGCGTTCAATTCAGCAAGTAAACAGTATGATCAAGAAAAAACCGCTCATAAAGTCGCATGGAATGCAGTGAAGGAAAAATATACGAAGAATGAAAAAGACAACTGGGTCAAAAAAGAATAGGGGGTCGCGATTAAGCGACCCTATTCTTTGTCATCTATTATTGTTGGAAACGTTGATCAATTTGTTGGCAAATATCATCTGCGGACATTCCATGTGCATTAATGACTGAACCTTGTGTGATTGCATTTTGAATTCCCATCACATTTTCATCCTGCCCTGAGATTACACAACAATCACAGTCATTTGCGTCTTGTTCCTGCTTCAGCTCTTTCACATCATATCCTTTACTTTTCAATGCCTCTTGTACTGAGGACAATGACTGCTCTACTCCAATTCGTGGCATACCTTCCACCTCCTTGTATTTATTTTTAAAGTATCCTCTTTAATCATCTGTTATTCTTTTCAGAACCAAAATTACCCACAAAAAAAAGAGCCCTTAATCTAGGCTCTAGTTTGTTTGATAAGATAAATATTCAATAATTAAGTTTACGGCCACTTCCAATGCCTCTTCTTTCGGTTCGATTTTCGAATGATGAAGTCCAAAGTCAGTCTCGACTCCTAACCAGAACATGAAACCTGGTATTTCTCTCAAGAAGTAACCGAAATCCTCACCAGTCATTGCCATATCACTTTGAATAAGGTGATATTTACTCGTTTCCATGAATTTTTTAAAGTCCTTAATCAACGCTGGATCATTATCCACTTGATAATAGTTTGCACCGTAATCAATTTCAGCTTTACAATCAAAACTCGTTTCAATACCTGATACGATTGCTTCGATACGCGATTGAACATCTTTCATTGCTTCAGGAGATAATGTACGAATTGTACCCTCTAACCTTGCTTTTTCAGCAATGATGTTTTGCTTCGTTCCACCGGTTATTTTACCGATTGTAACAACAGCAGAATCAAGAGGATTGATATTTCTTGCCACAATCGTTTGTAATTGTGTGACAAGATGACTTCCTGCAACTACCATATCATTCGCTTTATGGGGGTATGCTGCATGTCCACCTAAACCTTCAAGGTCAATAAATAGTTCTGAAGTGTTTGCGAACAATAGCCCTTCTTTCGTACCAATCGTACCAACTGGCAAATCTGGTGCAATATGAAGTGCAAAGATCATATCAGGACGGACCTTGTTAAAGGCGTCACTTTCTAATATGGGTAATGCCCCTCCTGGTCCCTCTTCAGCAGGTTGAAATATAAAAAGAAGATTGTCTTTAGGACGATTGTGCGCAAAATGCGTCAAAGCACCAAGCGCGATCGTCATATGAAAGTCATGACCACATGCATGCATCATACCAGGGTGTTCGGACTTGAAATCATAACTCGTTTCCTCTTCAATAGGTAATCCGTCAATATCTGTACGGTATCCAATTGTCTTTGTAGGTGCCGCTCCATTCACCTTAACCAATAAACCAGTCTTCCATTCAACAACTTCAATATTGTCTTGTGGCAACGATTGAAGATATTGATATAAAAATTGCTGGGTTTTCACTTCCTGAAAACCCAGCTCTGGTATACGGTGTAGAGAGCGACGTATTTGAATGAGTTCATTCAATGACATCAACACTGCTCTCTCCCTTATCTATTAATCAGCTTTCAATTGACGCAATTCTTGCTTAATCTCTGTTTTTCCTTTTGTTTGCTCGTCAATTTTCTTAATAACACGTGCAGGCGTTCCAGCTACAACGGACATAGGTGGTACGTCTTCTGTTACAACTGCTCCAGCTGCAACTACAGAACCTTCTCCAACTGTTACCCCTTCTAATATGACTGCATTCGCACCGACTACCACGCCATCTTCAACAACGACTGGCTTAGCTGAAGGTGGTTCAATCACACCAGCAAGTACTGATCCTGCTCCGATGTGACAGTTTTTACCTACAGTAGCTCGTCCTCCTAGAACAACGTTCATATCGATCATCGTTCCTTCACCAACAACGGACCCGATATTGATCATTGCACCCATCATGATGACCGCATTGTTACCAATTTCAACTTGGTCACGAATTACTGCTCCAGGCTCAATTCGTGCTTGAACTCCCTTAAGATCAAGTAATGGAATCGCTGAGTTACGTCGATCGTTCTCTAGGACATAATCTTCGATTTTCTTTTCATTTTGCTCAATAACTTGTTTAATGTCTTTCCACTCTCCGAAAAGTACACCTGTGTTTCCTGTAATAAAGGTCTTCGTGTTTGTGCCGAAGTCAATTCCATCCAACTGCCCCTTAATATGTACCTTAACAGGCGTTGACTTTTCGCTATTTTGAATAAACGAAATAATTTCGTTTGCATCCATCATTTTCATTCCTATTTCCTCCTTCATATTCTCTTATCACAATCGGATTCATTTTATCGTATTTTACTTGGAATGTTAAGTATGACCGTTTTTCTTCATTCGATTAATCAGTTCAATGAATGCCGTCACTTGCTTCAGTTGTTTAGAGGCATCACTGTAAATAATCCACGTATCTCGACTAAGAGGCTTTGTTTTTTCATTTAATATTGGGATCGTGTGAATCGCTGATTCCGTTTTGGGTAAGCTAATCGATGGCAAAATTGCATAACCAATGCCATTCAACGCCATCTGTTTACATGTTTCAATTTGATCAACTACGATTGTTCGTTTTGGTGATGTTTTAAACTGACTTAACCACCATTCCTGGATCTCTTGATAATAGGTGGAATGACTCCTGAACTGAATAAATGGTCTATTGGTTTCTTTCAGGTCTTCTAGCGACTGGATCTTCGTATCTACTAAATGTAATTCATCAGACATTAAATGTTCAGTTGGCCCCTTCCAATCAGGTTGACCTCGTATGATACCGACATGGAAATTATCACTATACAATTGTCTTTGAACCTCACTACTCCACCCCGTTACTAGTGAAATTTTAACATTCGGATATAGCTCCACATATTCTTTCAATACTTTCGGAAGCCAGTACTGTCCAATAATCGATGCGACCGCTAATTTCAACGTCCCGTGAACAACATCTCCTAATGATAAAACTTCGTCTCTCACATCTTCTTCTGTCTGTATCGTCTTATTGACAAACTCGATTACTTTTTCGCCTGCAGGTGTTAGCGTGAGCCCTTTTTGAGATCGGATGAATAATTTCGCTCCCCATCGCTGCTCAATTGATTGTAACCTTTGACTGAGCGCTGGCTGAGATACATACAACCGTTCAGAAGCTTTACGCATATTTAATTCTTCTCCTAGTACACTCAAGACATTGAATTCAGTCAACTGCATAACAAATCACTCACCTTACATCCATAAGTTATTCTTATCATAAAGTATAAAATATTATTAATTTTATTATAACTAATGCTCACGTAAGATAATAGTAAACCGACTGATGGAAGAAGGTACCAATCATGTTCATTACGTTACTAATGATAGGGTTATTTGCTTCTTTTGTAGGTACACTTGCTGGTAGTGGTGGACTGATTAATCTACCGGCTATGTTAGTTTCGGGAATACCTGTACACAATGCCATTGCATCCAATAAATTCTCAAACATGATTAGTTCGTTTTCAAGCTTCTTTGTTCTCTTAAGAAAACGGGAGGTGGATTTCAAATCAGCATTGAAGATCGCTTCATTTAGTTTCGCTGGTGGCCTTCTAGGGGGATTAGTCACTTCATCACTTTCAGAAGTAACCATGTTGTGGATTGGAATAGGCTTGTTGGTCTTTGCCCTTTTCTTATCATTCTTAGGAAAACCGCTTAGTGTGAATACGAGTGAAAAGCCTTTTTCAAAATGGACCTTCCCAGGATTATTTGGTATCGGAGTTTATGATGGCATGTTTGGTCCTGGTCAAGCTACAATGCAAATGTATTTATTCTTTTACCAAGGTGTCACTTACCTAAGAACGATCGCACTCACCCGATTCAATACATTTCTAAGTTGCTTTGGTGCCTTCATAAGCTATTATGTGACTGGGTTTGTAACTTGGGATGTGGCGATCCCATTAGCGATAGGCTCGTTATTAGGTGCACAAATAGCTGTTAGAATAGCTGGTAAATTTCCGAAATCCTTCGTCAAGATTTTATTACGGGTGATTACGATTTTGTTAGTTATACAACTGTTCATTAAACTTATTGGAGGAGATCTATTGTGAAATGTTTACAAATTAAACGAATCCACCATATCCAAATTTGTATTCCTACAGGTGAAGAAAATAAAGCGAGGCAATTTTATTCTCAAATATTAGGATTAGAAGAGATTGAAAAGCCAGATGCGTTAAAAGCGAATGGTGGATTATGGTTTACAGTAGCTGACATCGAATTGCATATCGGAACTGAGACCCATTCAGGAATCAGTAAGCGGCACCCTGCCTTTGAAGTCGAAAATTTAGATATAATCAAAAAACACTTCATTGAACAAAATGTTTCCATTAAAGAAGAAACTCAAATTCCAGGGATGAAACGATTTTCATTCTATGACCCTTTTCAAAATAGGATTGAGTTTGTGGAATTAACATCAGTTTAAAGAATTCTATCTTTCATGCTCAATTCTAAAAGATTGGACCAAGCAGTTGAGCATCCTACTTGGTCCTTTTCTTCCTATGGACTTATTAGACAGATCCCTTCTTAGGTAAAAATACAATAAGGATGAAGCTAATCACGGCAAGTCCGAAAACACCCCAGTATACACTATCCATTCCAAGCGACAACCCATCTTGAAGTATAGATAATGTTTCAGGTGAAAGCTTCTTCCGTTGGGATTCCTCGAGTAAAACGTTGGCTGCATCAATTGAAAGGGATTCGTCCATGTTTGCATTGTTTTCTTGTAGGAAGTTGTTCAGTCGATTATTTAGAATTCCTCCAAGTAAGCTCGCACCGATTGCACTACCTAATATTCTCATAAACATGTTGGATGCAGTTGCTACCCCTCGCTTCTTCCAATCAACAGAGGATTGAATCGAAACGATGAATGTCGTTGTCGTAAGTCCCATACCAACACCTATTATAAATGAACCGATTCCTGCCCAAATAGGACCTTTCGATGCTTCTAGAGTAAGGAAGAAGATTGAACCGATAATGAGTGCAATTCCGCCTCCAATCGCAACAGGACGGAAGCCTATTTTAACAATCAATTTACCGGCAATTGTTGAAGCAATCGGCCAGCCAATGGACATCGTAGTCAACGTAAATCCAGCAATAAGTGGAGATTCTCCCATTACACCCTGTACATACGCCGGTAAGAAAGAAGAAATACCGAACAATATAGCTCCTGATGTTAATGAAGCTAAATTAGCCAATGTGATGAGCCGATCTTTCCAAATACTCAAAGGCATCGTAGGCTCACTTGCCCTATTTTCTTGATAGATGAATAGAAGAAAACTAATTGCAAACATGATCAGTAACCCAATGATTTGCCAAGAACTCCAAGGTAAAGACACTCCACCTTGAATGAGTGCAACCATTAAACTACTAACCGCTATGAAGATGAACGTGGCACCTATGTAATCAATTTTGTGTTTCTTCTTCTCAATATCCTCATGTAAGAAAAGGTTCGTACCGACAATCGCAAGAATACCTAGGGGTACATTTAACCAAAAGACATATGACCAATCCCAATATATTACGATGAATCCTCCGAGAAGAGGTCCGAGAACAGCAGATATCCCCCAAACACTTGCTAGATAGCCTTGTATTTTCGCCCGTTCTTCCATTGTATACATGTCTCCAACAATCGTTGTTGCAATCGGCATAACTGCCCCAGCTCCAAATCCTTGAATAAGCCTGAAAACAATTAATAATAGCATTGATTCCGCAAATCCACATAAGATGGAACCGATCAAAAACATACTAACTCCAAATGTAAAGACAGGCTTTCTTCCGAACAAGTCTGATAGCTTCCCATAAATTAAGATCGTGACTGCTTGCATGAGTAAATACGAAGAAAACACCCAACTATAGTGACGGAACCCACCCAAGTCGGCGACGATACTAGGCATGGCTGTTGATATAATCGTACCTTCAATCGCTGCCATGAACATCGCTAAAATAACAGATGTCAGAACGAGGGGTCTTAATGTTGTTTTTTCTTTAATTCTTGTAACGATTTCTTCCTTCGTCATAAATTCACTTCCAATTTATTCTATGATATTCCACCTACTATTTTAACATTAGTAAGGAAGGTTTAAGGAAGAATTAGAACCACTTCTTTCTTTTGAAGAAGAGAATCATTCCAAGTGTCATAGCAATCATAATTCCCCAAACAACAGGGTACGCCCAGGCTTCGTCTAGTTCAGGCATGTGTGCAAAGTTCATCCCATAAATTCCAGCAATAAATGTTAAAGGTATAAAGATTGTTGAAACAATCGTTAGAACTTTCATGACTTCATTCATCTTATTACTTACACTAGAGAAATAGACATCCAGTAAGTTCGCAGCCATGGATCGAGTCATTTCAACCGTGTCCATCACGTGAATGATATGATCACTGACATCTTTCAAATAGAAACCTGTATTCATATCAATGACTTTCGACTTTTCTAGCCCACCAATGATTTCTTTCACAGGCCAAACAAGCTTTCTCAAATGCATGCCGATGTTTTTATAATGATAAATTTGCTGTAAAACCGTCTGATCTGGATCTATTACCATATCTTCTTCTAACTGTTCGATGTCGGAGGATATCCTTTCAGACTCGAATAAATATTGGTCGACGATTGCATCGAGAATTGAATAAACTAGATAACCTGCACTCATATTTCTAATTTTACCTAGGTTTTGACGGATTGCTTTTCTAACTGAATCTAACACGTCTCCTTCTTTCTCTTGGATCGTAAAGATTGTTTGATCCTTGATAATTACACTAATCTGCTCTTCTTCTATCTCTACTTCTTCTTTGTTAAACCAGACCATTTTTAAAATCATAACTACGTAATCATTTAAAATATTGATTTTCGGTCGATGTTCCGTATTCAATATATCCTCAATCAGTAACGGATGAATACCGAATTCATCTCTAATTTCTTTAAAGACATCAATATCGTTTAATCCCTCTATGTTCACCCAAGTTACAGAATTGGTTTTAGTATATGGATAAACATCTTGAATTTTATCAAGTTCCTTTTCTACTAAATCATCACCTATGTAATCGATTACCGAAATTTTCGTTGACGATGCTACTTCATCACCAACATAGACGAGAGACCCAGGAGGTAGCCCTTTTTTTCGCTCCAAATCTTGTTCTATGCCCATTTAATTCACCACCATTTAAGTTTTGTCGACCATTTCTGTAAATGCTAACTATTTCTGTCGAATCATAAGAAGTTTAGACGAAAGTATTTTAAATCTCTTGTTTTTGTAAGATAATGTACAAGGTTAATTCGAATTAAGACGGAGGGGACAAATAATGCTATCTATCACAATCGAGCGAAAACGAGCACAAATGTTAGAAACCGCTAAAACCTTTGGGATGTCATCGACACAAACATTAAAATGCAGCCAAGAATTAGACCGTCTTCTACAACTTCATCTTTCTAATCAACTTAGGGATCGTGATTATCATTTAAGGAAAATATCATAATCCTATTCTAATATATTGCGACAGATGAAATAAATAGGGATGCGCGCAAACTACCTTTTTAAAACCTTCTACAGATCTAGGTAATGACAAACTAGAATCCACAATCCTCAAGATACCTACTACTATACCCTGACTTCACTGATTACACACATGACAGATGACCTTTGTATGATTCAAAGAATGAATACTCAACCATCTTTTCTGTTCTTACATCACGAACAAGAAAAGACATCCACGTTGAGCAGGTACCTACTCAACGTGGATGTCTTTTTGTTAAATCAAACGATTGCAATAAAAAAAGCACTTTCTAATGAAAGGTGCTCAAATGTTTATGTATGGTGGGACATACTGGGATTGAACCAGTGACCCCTTGCCTGTCAAGCAAGTGCTCTCCCGCTGAGCTAATGCCCCATCTATTGTACAATCATTCACTTCGCTAATGTTAAAACGTTTATAGCGGACAATAATTACTATACTTTCAAGCTAGACTTCTGTCAATAAGTTTAGCAAACTTTTTATTACAATGTATCCGTATCCAAAATAGTCATACACCACCAATAAGATGGTGCATGACTAGAAGTACTCATATAGAATGAATACTAACCGATCCGCTCTTCCTCATCACGCCTTCGGATTTCTTCTTCTTTCAAGTTTTCTTCACGATCTCGAATTCTATGTGCTAAACGACTAGAAGCATTAGCAGCTAGGCTTGCGATTAAATCGTCTAGAAAAGTGTGTACACCATTGCCTCTTTTCGTATCAAGCTTCTCAATAATGCCAATCTTCTGTTTATCTAAATGTCCGAAAGTTGTAATCGCTATACTGCCATAACCCATAACTGCACCCATTGCAATGGTTTCATCTACTCCAAACAAACCTTCATCCGTTTCGACGATTGATTGTAAAGGTTCAGATAGTTTCTTTTGTTCTGCTAACTTATCCAACTCTATACCTACTAATAATGCATGTTGTATTTCCCTTTTCTCTAGAACAGCCTCTACGCTTTCTATACATTCTTCCATTTTCAAGGTCGGAGCATAAGGAATTTGCATTTCATATACGATTTCAGCTACATCCATAATCTCAACGCCACGCTCTTTTATGAGTTTCATTGTTGCAGCTTTAACCTCTTTACTATGGATCCTTTTATTCATAGTAGACTCCCCTTTCTGTATCTGTGCAGTAGTGCTTGCTTATATTGATTATACCATTTATGTTACAATCAATCTCAGGTTAATACTTTTACAACTTTTATATCATTACAATCGTGAACATTTTGGAGGTTGATTATACATGGCACAGCAAGGAAAAAGAGAAGAAAGAAATATTTACAGCGAAATTCTAAATGAAGAAATACAATTACACGTTTACCTCCCTCCATCTTATACACCGCTATTAAGGTATTCGGTTCTTATTGCGCAGGATGGAAAGGATTATTTTAATCTCGGAAAAATCGCAAGATCCTCAGAGACCTTGTTTGAAGATGGTGCAGTCGAAGAATACATTATTGTAGGTGTACCTTATAAAGACGTTCAAGATCGTAGGCGGAAGTATCATCCATCTGGAGAAGAGCATGAAAAGTATGTTCGTTTCCTCGTTTATGAATTGCTACCATTCATTGAAGATGAATATTCGACCCTAGAGCTTGCAAGTGCACGAGGACTCATAGGAAGCTCTCTAGGTGCCACTGTATCGCTAGTGACTGCTCTTGAGTATCCTAGGACGTTTGGGAAGATAGCTCTACAATCTCCATATGTCAATGACAAAGTTCTTGACCTTGTTACGAACGTTAAGGATCCATCCTTATTATCTGTTTATCATGTTGCAGGTAAAGGCGAGACAGAAGTGGAAACAACTAATGGGAAACAGAAGGACTTCATCACACCAAATAGAGAATTAAATAAAAGGTTTGCTAGCAAGTCATTTGGTGAATATTATTATGAGGAATTTGATGGAGATCATAAGTGGACATATTGGCAGCCTGATATACCGAAAGCCCTGAAATTCCTTTATCCAATTTAAACAATGGAACCTTATCCGAGTATGAAATAGTAAGAAAATTTGCTATAATGGAATTGCTTAAATGAACTAATGTAAAGAATGAAGTTCGAGGAGGGAAATTATGAAATATGGTATAGCCATTTTTCCATCAAAAAAACTACAAGACTTGGTAAATTCCTATCGTAAACGTTATGACCCTCATTATGCTTTAATCGCTCCTCACTTGACATTAAAAGATCCGTTCGATGTCGAAGATGAAGACGAATTGAAAGAAATGACGCGTCAAATTCACGAAATCTCAGATAATATCCAACCATTTAACATTAACGTTTATAAAGTTGGATCATTTCACCCAGTTAATAACGTTATTTATTTCAAAGTTAAAGAAGAAGAAAGACTTAGTAAACTACATGAACAGTTACACAAGGATGAGTTATATAGCGAACGTCCATATACGTTTGTTCCACACATTACTATTGCTCAAAAGTTACCAGATGAAGAACATCATGATGTCCTTGAATCAATGAAGATGATGGATATCGATCATTCTGAACCAGTGGATCGCTTCCAATTATTATACCAGCTAGAGAATGGATCATGGACAGTATATGAGACATTTCATTTAGGGAAAGTACGATAATGGAAGTTGTCGTGGCATCTAGTGATTCTCAAAAGCAAGATGCGCTCAAAGTACGTTCAAAAGTGTTTATTGATGAGCAGAACGTACCTGAGGAAGAAGAGATTGATCAATATGAAAATGATTGTACTCACTTTGTCGTATATGATGGTGAGAAAACGATTGGCGCTGGCAGACTACGGTTTGTTGAAGACTATGCGAAAGTGGAACGCGTTTGCATATTGAAAGAGTATCGTGGGTCGGGCGTCGGAAAATTATTAATGCAGAAGATGGAAACCGTATCATCTGAAAGTTCTGTTAACCAGCTTGTGTTACACGCACAAACACAAGCTGAACAATTCTATAGTAAATTGGGATATGAAACTTATTCTGACGTATTTATGGATGCAGGAATTCCTCATGTTGCCATGAAAAAGTCTGTTTAGGATCACATCCCCTTATTGTTTTAGAAAACGACCTGATTCTTAAGGTCGTTTTCTTGCTTTTGTTTTAAAGGTATAGGTTTAATTCCGATTCCTCATGAACAAACTGTTCATATTAAGAAGGAATCGGAGGAACGTATTGTGCCTTTCACACAATTAACAATCGAGTTGATTTTGGGATTTGTCATGCTTTTTCTTGTAACTCGTTTACTGGGTAAGACACAAATTTCTCAAATCACACCATTTGACTTCATTTCTTCATTAATTCTTGGAGAGTTATTAGGAAATGCCATTTATGATGAAAATGTAAATATTTTCTCAATCACCTATGCGTTAGTTATTTGGGGCTTATTAGTCTATTTAATCGAATTCTGGACGCAAAAAAAGAAAAGTGTCAGAGGCTTTTTAGAAGGACAGCCGGTCATTGTCATTCATAAGGGGAAAATATTATACCCATCTTTAAAGAAAAACAAGTTAGATATTAATCAATTACAGGGATTGATCCGACAAAAGGGGTACTTCTCTCTTTACGATGTAGAATACGCGATTCTAGAAACGAACGGTACAATAAGCGTGTTACCAAAATCTGATGTAGATTCAGTTACAAGAAAAGATCTTGACTTACCTATAGTAGATGTGTCCCTTCCAATCTCCCTTATTTTAGATGGAGAAATTGTGTATGATAATCTACAAGAACTAGGTAGAAATGAAACATGGTTGAAGAAGAAGCTTTTCGAACAGGATATTGTTCACATAACGGATGTTCTCCATGCAGAATGGCAATCTCCAGATCAATTACTCATTACTACTTATTCAAAGTAAACAACGGGGCAAAATCCTTTAATTCAAAAGAGATGCGGTCATCTTCTATACCCTTAATAAGATAAGAGTAAATTGCCGTTCGGTAAAGAGACCATATTGAAAGAGATGCAATCTCTACTTCCCAGTGCTCACACAAGGATTTCATTATGATCTCGAAAGAACAACCATCTTTGTGATTACTCAATACATCATACATATTTGAAATAATGTTCACATGATGATCGTAGTTACGTATAAGTGTCTGTGTGGGATCTTCCTCGAATACACCGTGACCAGGGATCATGCCGACATTGGTCATAGATAATAGTTTCTCTATCGAAGCAAGTGTAGCCTGGGCATCGATAATAAATGGTATCTTGTGCTTGTCTAACTGGGCTTCCCCAAAATAACTATCTGCCGCATATAAGATGTGTCCCACCTTCAAGCCGACTTGGTAAATACTATGCCCTGGAAGTGCAATTGCCTCAACTTCTAGACCATCAATGGATAATGGCCCATCGCTCACCACTTGATCAATACGAGTCGGTGGAGCTTCCAAAAATTTATTACGCATCTCATTTAAAGGACGATTACCTTGAGATAAATATAAAGGCTCTAAAATTGGATATTTGAGAATAGCTTCTTCGACCTGTGGAGCAAATGTGTAGATATCTATTGTTTTTTGCAAGTAATCTGCTGCGCCATAATGATCTGCATGAGCATGGGAAATAAACAAGTGTGTGATTGGCAATGACTTGTCTTTTAATGCCTTGAGAATCTTCTTCATATTCTGCTTGTCTATTCCAGTATCAATAATAAGACCGCAATTTCCTCTGTTAACATATCCAACATTCACCGGACCATTAAAGTAATAACAAGTGTGATTCAGCTGTATCAATTCCATATCGGTCAACCCCTATTCGTTACCAATCTATTTTACAAAAAAAAATAGGACTTAGCGATGCATTCCTCGCCAGTCCTTATATACTTTCGTTTATGTTCTGTCCTTTTCCTGTCAAATCTGAATATATTTTTCTGAATGCTTTTGAGTCTTCATACTCTTGATTATACCTATCATTTTCCATGTTCTTTTCAGTTGCATTTTCAAAATGGATTCTTTCAACTGGATGTAATTGAAGCTTGTAGGGAGAATATGTCTCTTGCGTTCTGCTTGCGTAAATTCTTTTCTGATCAGCTAGATATGGCGGCACATAACCCATGGAATCACCTACTCTTAAATTTTCACCCTTGTTACACTCTTTTTCCTATACCCGTTATTGTCTAATAATATTCGTAAAAAGTTATGATTTATGGGTATTAAAAATTTAATGCGATTTGATTCATTGCCCTTGCTCTGTATTCCTTATTTTGGAAATAGACAAATGCTTCTATTATGATACTATCTTCAAATTGCTTTTTAATTGGTATTTGGAAATCAGATATTGAAATAGTTTGATTGGGTTGGATTGTAAGGTCATGCATGGGAGCAACCCAAATTTCTCCTCTTTCCCTTGCTTCCTTCGCCCACTCATTCTCGATGTAGACCCATTGGTCAGCTTCTTGTTTCTCTTCGGATATCGTTGATTGTTCTAACGAACTAATCTTCCCTTTTAAATTCGTATAATCAATTGGCTGAAAACGGAAGCAAACGAGTGGTTGATCTAACTCTTCAGTTCCATTATTTGTCATGTGAAAACTTCCATGGATGACATAAGAACTTTCGCTTTTACAGATTAAACTGTGGTTAAAATATGCAGTTAATTGCAAATTCTCTTTATCGACTAGCTTACTCCCTAATTCTTCTGGTGAATTGTTTTTCACTTTGATCCGCTTTTCCAAGCTTTTTATTTTACTTTTATAACTTTCAATTAATGTTTCTTTTTCATTGATTTCTTTCTCTACCGTTTCTAATAATTCTTCGAAACTTAATATTTTCTTCGTCATAGCTGTTAGGTTAGATTGAGACAATTGCTCCTTTAATCGATGAACCTCTTGATGATAAGCCTCTAGCTCTTCTTCTTGTTGTTGTATTTTCTCGTTTAATTCATCATTCTCTCTTGCATCCTTTAATTCTATCTCCAATTGCTCCATTTTTTCTTCAGCGAACAACAATTTCTTCTCAAGTTGTAGAGATTTCTCCTGATAATATTTCGTGCGTGATGCAAGCCGGTCATAACTTAATTCTTTTTGCGGATTCATAAAGTCCCCTCCTAACCGGGCATATATCCTTATCATATGTATATCACTCAAATGGGTTTACAAGAACTTGATTTTTCAAAAGGAGTTGAACATTTAGATGTCAACTCCCTTGTTCATCTTTCTCCTCATTCAATCTCTGTAATAATTGTATATAGTCTTTCTCAATTCCAATATCGTACCGGTCTCCTTCAACCTCGAATCCGTAACACTTTTCGTTCGTTAACATCGTTTGAATTGCATCTGTCAACTGCACTTCACTATTCACACTCTCTTCTTGCCTTGTGAGATATTCAAAAATATTGGAAGTAAACGCATATCTTCCTATAACAGCTAAATTAGAAGGCGGATTTGTTTGCGGCTTCTCAACAATAGATCGAATTTCATGTATGTGTCTAGAATGATACGTCGGTTCAACAACTCCATATTGATTAAGGCATTCGTCTCTGACATGCCTAAGAGCGATAACGGGAGAATGTAATTCGTTAAATACGTTCATTATTTGTTTTGTAACAGAACCATTCTTGTTGAGAATGATATCATCTGGGAGTAACACCATGAACGGGTCATTACCAACAAATGACTTTCCAAGGCGGACCGCATCACCTAACCCTCGTGCATACGGTTGTCTTGTATATTGAATATGGACATCTGGTGTTCTTAATTTATCGAGTAAATTCGATTTATTCGTTAGTTTAAGGAATGCTTCGAGTTCAAGAGAAGTATCGAAATAGTCCACAATCATATTCTTATTACTTGAAACAACAATCAAGATTTCTTCTACACCAGCTTGTACTGCCTCTTCGACGATATAATGAATGGCCGGTCTACCATTAATTGGGAACATCTCTTTAGGAAGTACCTTAGTAATGGGTAAACTTCTTGTACCATAACCCGCAGCAGGTATAATTGCTTTTTTGATCAACTTTTAATGCCCCCTTAAGTTTCATACAATAGCTTATTCACAAGTTGATGTTGTAGTGTAGGTCACTGTGAAAATGAGGCTCGGACATATACTTTTATATCTTTAACCCTCACCGATTTGAGTCAATTAAAATAGGATATATGGATTTGAACTTTAATAGGTTGGAGGTGATTTCAATGAATATTTGTGTCATCGGATGTGGTTATGTTGGCTTAACAACAGGTGCAATGCTATCCAAATGGGGCCATCAAGTCACCTGTGTCGATACAGACGATGAAAAGATTAAGCTTTTACTTTCAGGTAAATGCCCAATTGTTGAAGAAGGGTTAGAAGAACTCATTCAAGAGCAGTTAGAGAATAAGTCTTTGCATTTCTCAAATGAAGTGATTGCAAGTATACAAAAAAATGCCATTATTTTTGTCGCTGTTGGTACCCCTTCCCACGATAAAGGGGAAACAGATTTATCCTACATCAATAGTGTAATAGATCACCTCCAGTGCGCTATTAATGAACCAAAAACGATCATTATCAAGAGTACCGTTCCCCCAGGAACGAATGATTATATTATGCAAAAATTAATTCAATCAGGGGTACCTACTCATAACTGCACAGTTATTTCGAATCCAGAGTTTCTAAGAGAAGGTTCAGCATTATCTGATTTACAACATCCTGATAAAGTGGTCGTGGGTGGAAGAAATGAGAGTGACTTGGAAGTGATTCTCGAGTTATATAAAGATATTTCATCCAACTATATATTTACGAGTCCAATTAATGCAGAGATTATTAAATATGCATCGAACGCCTTTCTCGCTACGAAAGTATCTTTCATTAATCAAATGCAAATCATTTGCGAGGTATACAATGGTGATATAACAACTGTTTCAGAAGCACTTGGCACTGATCCTAGAATAGGTCCCCACTTCTTAAAGGCAGGATTAGGATATGGCGGGTATTGTTTACCAAAGGACATCCAGTCGCTTTCTTTTGCAGCTCAAACTAAAGGGATACAGCCAACTCTTCTCGAGGCAGTTGAACAAATTAACCGTAACCAAATAGGCAACTATGTTCATAAAATTGTAGAAACGTTAGGATGTATTGATAAGAAGAAAATAACAATATGGGGACTTTCATTTAAACCGAATACTGATGATTGTCGTGATTCCCCTTCTTTAAGACTAATCGAAAGTTTACAAGATCAAGGAGCTATCTTAACCACTTATGACCCTATAGCCAATCATACAATCAAAGGCACTTACCAATGTACAGATATATACAATTCAGTTATTGATGCTGAAATGATCGTAGTAGCTACCGAATGGAATAAATTTCTTAATGTGGATTGGCTTTTGATTAGTAAATTAATGAAAGGAAAACATGTACTAGATGCACGAAATTGCTTGAGAAAATCTGAACTTGAAGTACACGGATTACAATATGTTGCAATTGGCCGTAACTAATCTGAGATTGTAAGTATAATGCAGCTGACATTAGGACTCTCTATGTCAGCTTTTTAATTGTTTAGTTAAGGTTTGAGCTGTAACGATTCAAAAAACTCAAAAAAAAAGCGATCCGAAAAGTTACTCGGATCACTTTTTTCTTATTTACTATTAAGGTCTTTTCACTTTAATGTCAGCGAAAGTGACACAATCTTCTACTTTAACTTCGCCCTCGTCAGAATCTACGACTCCTGAATCAAAGATCGTTCTACCCCTACGATCGATCAATTGAAGCTGGAATTGTGTACCTGAGTTATCATCAACTACTGCAAAGTTGTAATCAACTGTTCTACCGTCTACCTTACCTTCACCACTGATGATCAGTTTCAAGCCACCTCGTGTTTCCTCACAACAAAGTGTATCTTGATCAAATGTTGTAGCAGTAAAGTTAAAGCTTTCAGTACCATCACTCGTGTCTGTATCTCTGAAACTACCTCTCAACTCACTGTCGACTAAACTACAGTCAGGACAAATGTTTACGAGTACAGCTAATCGACCAGTAGCAGATGAGTCCTCTCCTGTATTACCACTTGCTTCCCCTTCAGCAGAGCAGTCACAGTTAGGTCGTGGGAAAATATCTGGACATTGTGGAGGGAACGATACTTTTGGACACTGATCAACTGACTCAGGTGCAATCAAATCGTTATCTCGTGGAGAGCAGAATTTAGCAAGTACTTCTAGCTTCACTTCCGCTTCTACTTGAATGTCGAGACAGAATGTAATTTCAATATCGAAGCTTTCTGGTGCTGGTGAGTTCAATAACACTGTTCCTGATGGAATTTTACAGAAGATCTTAGATACTTTACAGAAAAGATCTGTTCCATCTGGATAGCAAAGTACAAATGACTCAAAAACCGAAGCGTTGATATTAGATTTAGTTACAATACAACCGTGGCGATCTACAACAACTATTCTCAAATCCGTGCTGATTAAAAGTTCTACTAGCTGTGCATCAACGAAACCGCCATTTGTTGATATTGTAACATCACGCTTTTCTCCAACTTGCTCGCAGATGAATTCTAAATTATCATCATCATGATCGTGATCATGACTGCGTCTGTTGTTTAGAGGGAAAATTGGTGGTGTTTCAGGCGGCTCACAGATAAGACGTAAAGGGCGACGACCAGGGTCTTCCATCGCTTCTTCAATGTCTTTTATCTGCTCGCGGGTAAAAAGGACCGTCTTACGAACGGTAAGTGCATCGGTTACCCAGTCGTACACTTTTTGTACGCGAATACACTCATCCTGTAAGCTATTGGTAGCTTTAGGTATATTGTGTTTTTTATGACTCATAGTTTCCCTTCCTTTCTTCATCATGAACTGAAGATTCAATACATACTATGGGAATACGACGGCTAATGACACAAAGATTAATGCCTATTTTTGAGGGAGGAAAAGCTATGCATCGAGTTTCATATAATAGAAGAGAGTTATGTATGCTACCTATAGACGAACTTGAAGCATTAAAACAGATTGCAGTTTTCTGGGGACTTATATGGAATGAATCCGAACAAGATCTCGTTGGTGGTTTATCAAATTACACGATCCGAATTATTGGTTTGAATAAAAAAGAATTCAATCGTTTGAATCAATTATTGAAACATACAGATGTGTCATTATCGACAACGCACAAAAATGAAGAACATTTAGTGCTTTCATCGTTTAGAGAACCTGATTCTGTGTCGTATTTATCAGTGGAATCAGACCAAGATGTTTATGAATATAGGAAGCAAAAGGGACCATTTAAATCCACACTGGATTGGGTTTATAAAGGATTTAACCCAATTATCACCAATAGGGATACGAAAGTTTATTGGAATCCAAATCAATGTGAAGAAATTGCAGAATGGTTAACCTATTTAATTCTTCAAACGTGCCAATCAGAATCTGCTAATCACCCACTATCAATCACTACTTCAACCTATGAAAACCTGCTCAGGAAAGTGCTTGCACCAATCAATCCTGCATTGTCCTCTTACCAGTTACAGCCTTCTTGGCCTGAAAAGCCTAAATTCCTCATTCCTCCTGAAGAACAGAAACAAGGAGAACCCATTAATCCCTTTAAGAATAATACAAATTCGGAGACTTCAAAGATTAATCCTTTTAAGAAACAAAATAAAAATGCAGAAACTAAAGTCATTAATCCATTTTTCAGGAAATAGCACACCTCTATTACCTTGTACGAATAACATACAATATCTTATTTAGAGGTGATAGGACATGAGAAAACAAGATGTAATCGATTTATATAAACAGGTAAAAAGAAAGAGGAATAATAAGAAGAAAATAGATTTATTTGAAAGAAAACCTCAATCTGGTTGCAAGTCATGTGGAAAAGTGACATGGAAGCCTAATCAATGATTGTCGATGAAAACCAACACCTCAATATGGTATGTTGGTTTTTCTGTATTAAAGGTTATCCTCTCATAAGGACAAGGCGAACAACCATTTATAGTAAATTTAGGTACTCAACCACTCCTTTTTCGGCACCTTCAATATAATATAGTATCTTAAAATAAGCTTTATAGAGTTCTATGTATTGAAAGGAGGATGCCGAATGAGTTTATTTGATAAAGATTGGAAAAAAACAGACAATGCATGTGATACATGTATATGTAATGAACTTAAAGGGTTAAGTGTCGGAGAAGAAGTAGAAAAAATCATCGTGAACGGAGAAGAAATTGAGGATTTAATCTTCGTATGCTTTGATGATAAAACATGCTGTGTCAAGTTCATCCAAGAAGATGATGGAGATGAGGATGAGCGTAATGTAGTCATTGTTGATTGTCGCAAGATTGATGCATTATTCCTTGAAGTGAATAGTGATTAAATAGGTTGTCTACCTTATTAAAGGCTGATTAATTCAGCCTTATTTTAGTTTAACTACTTTTTTTTGGTAAATAGCCATTATTATAAAGATAGTTTTGAATTTGTTTCACACATACGCTAGCAGACATCATGTTTGTATCCACAATGATTTCAGGATCTTCAGGTACTTCATATGGATCCGAAATACCTGTGAAGTTTTCGATTTCACCGTTCAATGCTTTTTTGTACAACCCTTTAGGGTCTCTGGCTTTTAATGTGTCCATATTACATTTTACATACACTTCAATAAATTCATCCTTGTTAAATAGGCTTCTGACAAATTCACGATCTTCACGATATGGGGATACGAATGTTGCTAATACTACAATACCTGCATCTACAAATAGGCGAGCAACCTCTCCTACCCTTCGGATGTTTTCTGCACGATCCTCAGGCTTAAAACTTAGATCACTGTTCAGTCCCATTCTTAAATTATCTCCATCCAATAAATAAGTTGAAATCGCGTTTCGGTATAAGGACCGATCCAGTTTGTTTGCTATCGTGGATTTCCCCGATCCTGATAATCCTGTAAACCAAATAACGAAACTTTTATGTCCATTTAACAGTTGTCTGGCTTTCTTAGAAACATCTTGGTGATGCCAGAATAAATTTGAAGTCATAAGACCACCTCCCTAATTTAATGGCCATACGAATGGAATGATCATGATAGATATGATTAGTCCAAGTATATTTAATGGTATGCCTACTTTAATAAAATCATTGAATCGATATTGACCTGTGCTATATACAAGTAAATTAGTCTGATATCCAATAGGGGTCGAAAAGCTAGCTGAAGCAGCTATGGCAATGGCAACAGCGTATGGCTCTGGGTTTAACGACAATTCTTGAACAAAAGACATGGCAATCGGGAACATGATGACGGCTGCTGCGTTATTTGTAATCAATTCGGTGAGAAGATTTGTTATGACGTAAATAAGTAACAGTAAGAAAAAAGGCGTCAATTGATCTAGAGATCGCAAAAGAACATTAGATAAATATTGAGCTGCTCCAGTTTTAATCATCGCCTCAGCTATTCCAAAGGCTCCTCCTATAATAAATAGGACATCCCATTTAATTGAATCTTTGGCATCATTAAATGTAGTACTCCTCAATATCAACAACAGTAATGCAGTTGTTATCGCAGCCTGGGCCACTTGCACAAGGCCAAATGTAACTACGGAGATCATTAAACCAAACAAAATCACTGGTATCCAATCTCTCATTTTCACTTCTTTCTCTGGCGTATAAGTAGATAATAATAATAAATTTCTTTCCAGACGTTCGTATTGAACAGTATCTTTTGTCGTAAGAATATAAAGCATATCTCCGGCTTTTAAGCGGATAGATCCAACTTTACCATTCATTCGCAGACCATTTCTATAAACAGCTACAACTACGCCTCCATACTTCGCACGAAATCCGATTTCTTTAATACTTAATGAAATAAATGCAGAGTGCAGTGGAATTGTGGCTTCTAATAATTTGAATTCGGATCCTTGCCCTCCAATTTCAAAATTAGACGCTTGAATGGATAGCCCTTCAAAACGCTTCAATTCATCTGCAGATAATTGATCACCTACTAGTAGAAGATGGTCGTTCAAACATATTTTCTGGTCCGGAGTTACTGGGAAAATAAACTCACCTTGCCTTAGAATTGCCATAACATAACTTTGTTTAAGGTGCCTTAGTCCGGCTTGTTCAATTGATTTTCCGATCCAAGGAAAAGAATCATTCACAATGGCTTGCACATTAAATTGAGTGCTTTGTAGATCATCCATATGGATGGAGACACGCTCAGGTAATAACTTATGTCCGAACGTGATCATATAAATCAAAGCAATTACAAAAAACGGAATACCTATAAAGCTAAGCTCAAATAATGAGAAACCATCATAACCCTCTTTTTGTAATAATGTATGGACGACTAGATTGGTAGAAGTACCTAAGAGCGTACACATACCTCCGATGATGGCGGCATAAGAAAGAGGGATCAATAGTTTAGAAGGATAAATGTTATACTTGTCAGACCATTTTTTGACGATTGGGGTCAAAAGTATGACGAGAGGTGTGTTGTTCATTAAACTAGAAAACGCGCCAGTTACAGCCATCATACGTACTAAACCACTCTTCAGTGTCTGTTTATTTCCAAAAATAATCTTCGTGATTTTTATAAATGCAGGGTGTTTTTGAAGTGTATTCATGATTACAAATAACGAGGCAATTGTAAGAACTCCTTCATTGATGAATCCATTAAATGCCTCAGGAATGGTCAGAATTCCACTCCATATCAATATAATAACCGCACTGAGTATAACAACCTCAGCACTATACCAATTAGCGATTAAGAACAAAAACATGAAGCCTATTACCGTATAGGTAATCCAAATTTCCATCATTTGCTATTATGTCATTCCTTTGGCTTGTTATATAATTCCACCAGTATACCGATCACTTCTGGACGACTGAATTCCCTCGGTGGTACTTTTCCTTCTTTCAACATGTTTCGCACTTTCGTTCCAGATAGATGGATATGGTCTTTTATATCATGTGGACAGGTCTTCGAAGACGCCATTTGCATACATTTCTTACAATAAAAGCTATGCTCCATCCGCATTGGTGTAATGCCAAGTTCGATTAATGTGAAAGAGTCAAAAATACGCTGAGCATCGTAGGTGCCATAATAATCTCCTACTCCAGCATGGTCCCTTCCTACAATAAAATGAGTACAGCCAAAGTTCTTTCTGACAAGTGCATGAAAGACAGCTTCTCGTGGACCCGCATACCTCATAGAACTATTGAAGACCCCAAGATGGACGCGTTCTGCAGGATAATAATTTTTCAACAATACTTCATAGCATTTCATCCTTATATCAGCTGGGATATCATCAGATTTTGTTTCACCTACTAGCGGATGTAGAAATAAACCGTCAACCTGTTCCAATGCAACCTTTTGAATATACTCATGAGCTCTATGAATTGGATTTCGCGTTTGGAATCCTACGATTGTTTTCCATCCTTTTTGTTCAAAAAGTTCCCTTGTTTCTCCTGGTGTGTATACATAGTCCGGAAATTCACTATATTTCTTACGGATCAGCATGACTTCTCCGCCGACATAATAGGGTGAACGAATCATTATTTTAGCAACACCAGGGTGATCCTTATTAGTTGTCCCATATATGAATTCCGCTTCTTCTTCCAAATCAACTTCATAGATACTTTCAATCATGATATACCCGTATATCACCTCATCATAGACGAGTGTGACTGTTTCCCCTCTCTGCAACTGTTCTACTTGTTCATTTGGAATCGAAAGAGTGATAGGAATCGACCAAACTAATCCACTAGATAAGCGCATTGAATGAAGTACACTTTTATAGTCCTCTTCATTCAAAAAACCTACTAATGGACTGTAAACACCTGTAGCGATAGCTTCTAAATCAGCAAGCTCATCTGATGATAGAGTTATTTTTTTAAATTTTGATAAGTCATTTGCTTTTGTTTGCTTATCTATACGATTAATTAAAGAACCTCCGTGTGGAATACTTACCATACGTCTACCCCCTTTTAATAAAAGTCTCTAAAGCATTTTCGAAATGGTTGACACTTCTAGCCCATGTCCATTTAATCGCTTCTTGTTCTCCTGCGATCGCTAATTTATTTCGTAACCCTGGATTATCGATCAATGAAGATACATGTTGGATTAGTCTATTTTCGTGACGATACGATAGAAGGCAATTTTCTTCGTGTCTGCAATAATCCATATTCCCTCCGGAATAAACGGTTGCAAGTGCAGCTCCACACTTCATCGCTTCAAGACCCGGAAGTGAAGCTGTATCATATGTTGAAGCACTGACAAAAATGTCAGTATTGTTGAAAAATTGATTAAGTTGTTGATCATCGTTGGGCGTCATTGAATTGAATAATCGATTGGCATGAATTTTACGAAGTGTGACCGAAGACCTCAATTCACTCGGTGGGGTAATAATATTGAAGATAACACTCGGGTATTTTCTCTTAAGGGCTGTAAAAGCTTCAATTAAATACTCTTGTTCTCTGTGCCACGAATATCCTCCTTCTGGTATACGTAAGATGCCACTAACTTGCACTCTTTTAGTACTTCGCCTAATACCTAAGTTCTTGAATAGATTACTCACTCCTACAGGAACGATTTTTCCTTCAATTCCATGATTAAGTTTAACAAGTTGTTGTTGCCAATCCGAAAGAACTACAAGATTTTTACTTACATGGTAACTTTTGAATGAAGCTTCATGATCAGGTAAAAATACCGGTTCATAACAAAGACTTATTCGGACGTGTGTACCTTTTCCTGATAAGCTTGCCTCTTGACATGTATTTGTCAAAGTATAGAAGTTGGAGACGATGACATCGCTTTTCGGAATATCAGTTGCTCTGATAATATGACCTGCTGTGCGAATCACATTAACATTTACGGGGTACTCAATAACGCCGTTAGGTGGCATTAGAAAAGAAACATCATGTCCTTTTCTTGATAGACCATTCGCTAATTCAACTAACATTCTTTGTGCCCCTCCCTTACAAAGGGTAATCGCAACAAACGTTATTTTCATTTAGATGATTCCTTTCATTCATAAGTTTTCCAGTCGTTTAAAACATTGAAGAAAAGTCATATATATATTTAATTCCTTAAGTCTTTCTTTCTCCAGTTCCAGTTGATGGAGTTCTGTCATGTTTGTTGGAGTTGGTTTAAGGTTAGTGATGTTCATACTTTTGCTTGCCAAAAATCCAATTTTTCTTAGCATCGACTGGAAATACTTCTTCATTATTGGAAAGCTCTTAGGATGCTCTTTACATAAGCGCTTATAATTGACAAGTATTTGATTAGTTTGATGAAGATTGAATGGGACTGGAAGAAATGTCAAACTAATGATCATCTGGTCTACTTCTTTATACTTTTCTTGAAAGAGGTAGTAGTTTTGTTTGGATTCATTCTTAATCGTCGGAGCTATTGGGTGCTCCTGATGGTAACTAATTAACCTTCTGTCTGTCAGATAAGTAGCCCCGTTCTTGTATAACCGATATCCCATTTCACAATCATCCCATCCATAACCTGGGTACACTTCAAATAATCCCACTTCATCAAGTGCTTTTTTAGAAACAGATACGTGACCAGTACCAAATAATTGCCATGGAATTTGATAGTTCGATAGTCCATAACCGTAATTTTTCACGATAATTTCTTTGTAAAACACCTCTACTTTAGAAGGCAAAGAAAGCTTTTGAAAAGAGTCATTTTCAATATCAGATTTTTCTATAAGCGGCAAGATGTGCGGCTGAGTATTGAAGCTTTCTAATTTTTTATAGAGCGTTCGATTACGTATCATAAGTCTCATGCATTCTTCAAGTTGTTCCTCTGAGAAATCTGGAAATAAAACAGAATATAACCGTTTTAGAAACATGATACCCGACACGACGAGATTTGTTGTTTCAGCATGATACTGATGGTGTATTGTTAGGAAATCGGGTCTTACAAGAATTTCTGCATCCAAGAAGATGATGACCTTGCCCTTAGCCATTTTCAAGCCTTTATTTCTGGCAGCGGGTCTACCAATATTAGTTCTACATTTCATATAATTGAATTCGAAAGGGAAGTTATGGAGTTTAGTGATGGATTCTGTTTCATCTGTTGATCCATCATCGACCATAATCACTTCGACTTTTGTGAGGTCAAATGTTTGATGGGTTAATGAGTAAAGGGTTAAGAGATTTTGAGGATACTTGTTATATGTCGGTATGATTACAGTGATTTCCTTTTCATATTTCATCACATTCTCCTCCATAACCAAGTTCTTCACAATGTATCAATCTAGCTAACATTCCTTTATACTTGTCTTGGAGTTGTTTAATTTCCTTCCATTGCTCTTCAACATATAATTTTGAACCCATATTTTCATGATGACGATAATGCAATAACGTTTCATTTAACATCTCGATTTTTGCCTTTGCAGCCATTCGAATCCACATATCATAATCCTGTGTATAACGTAAGGTAGGATCAAATAAACCAACATTTGTGAAGATTTCTTTTTTGACTAATACAGAACTTCCGTTAATAGGACAGCTAATTGGAAGTCTTTTCAGTAAATCCTTACGGTTTCCGAGAACCAAACCTACATTCTCTCTAATAATCCTGTTCCGTTCATTAATTAAACTAAAGTTCGTATAAACCATATCTGCTCCAGTCTCTTGCATGTATTGCACTTGTCTGTGAAGTTTGTTTCGTAAGAAAATATCATCGGAACTTAACCAAGCGATCAAATCACCAGAAGCAACTTGAATCCCTTTATTCAGAGCTGTTGCAGTACCACCGTTATCCTTGTAGTAGTATTTGATTTGTTTCAAATATGGACTAATTAAATTTTGGTTAAGTGTGGATCCGTCATCAACAACGATGATTTCATAATTCCTATAAGTTTGTCTTAATACACTTCTAATGGCTAGATGTATATATGGACAATTATAAAAAGGGATGACTACACTTATTTTGGGACGATCGTTTACCAACGTCTTTTCCTCATTTCCTTATTTAATCTTTACATAGAATTGACTTTACAAAGCTTCATAGGTTCGAAAATAAGTGAGTATATCTTTTAAAGACGATTGTAGAGTAAACTCTGGCACCCACCCAAGCGTTTGAATAGGTCCTAATTCCATACAAACGGGTGTCTGTTCACAGCTTTCATTAATATTTACTAAGAACTGTTGTTGGGTCATCGTTTTGTAAATGGTTATCACTTCTTCTAATGTATGGCTCGTACCAGATCCAATCTCAAAAGAACGGAAACTGGATGGATATTCTAGGAGAAGAAAGTACGCTTTGACTACATCCCTTACATCCACAAAATCACATTGAGCCAAACTGTTATTTAATGTGATTTTTACAGGCTTTCCTTCTTGCTCAGATTTTACGATTTGCTCGGCAACAATTGAGCAGATGCCTTTAGAAGGGCCTGGTCCAATCAAGTTTGAAGGCTTTGCTACTATCACATCCATTGAAAAGAGGTCCTGCCAATTTTGTGTGAGAAGAATTTGAAGCGTTTTACTTAAGCTATAAGGATGGGGTGCTTTTTCATTATGAGGGGAAAATTGAAGTGCGGAACCGATTACGAGTGTCCTGCATTCGGGTACATATTTTCGAATTGATTCCAACAAATGCAACGTGCCATGCAAATTGGTCTCTATACATTCCATCGGATTTTCCCAAGACTTTGCTGCATCATTGAATCCCGCAAGATGTAGCACATAGTCAGGCTTTATATCTTTAATCAATTGATCGATTTCCAAATAATTTGTCAGATTGCATTGTACGAAGTGATCATTTTGTTGGAAACGCTGTAAGGTCCTCCCAATGCAAGTAACATTCATATGCTTTTCTAATGCATAATGATAAGCATACATGCCTGTGAAGCCAGTAGCTCCAGTTATAAGAATTCTCGGATTAGCGCTTCTCATGTGGAACGACGATCCATTGTTTTAGCTCATTAAGCATCTCATCATAAGAACAAACTGTGTATTCAATATCTTCTCGGGTGTTTACGAGTGTCCGGTCACATATGACGTCTTCATATGGAATCACTGTTACATCTTCTTTCTCAAAGACATTTTGAATCTTTTTGAGAAGCGTATATTTCGAAACACGTTCTGGTGCCGTCAAATGAAACAGTCCTGACCCGTTGTTTTCAATAAGGTACTTGACCACTTTAGAAAGTTCTAGTGTTGTTACACCATTCCATAATACATTGACATAACCATTTACTTTTCCAGTTTGTTTCATAAACCAATGATAGAGGCCGATCCCTTCTTTAAGCTCAGGGCCAATAATAGAAGTCCGAACCGTCAAATGGGGCTCATCAATCACCTCACCAAGAGATTTAGTCATGGCATAAACACTCTTTCCATCTGGTTTATCAGACTCGGTATATTTCCCTTTATCTCCTTCAAAAACACAATCTGTACTAATGTGAACTAACTTGCCACCAAATTTAGATAATTCATACCGTAGTATATGTGGTAGGAGTGTATTTACTTTAATTGCTTCATGTGGGTTTTCCGTAGCATGTTCATTCAATATTCCAACACAATTAATGAGGTAATCTGGTTTGTATGTTGAGATTAGTGACCGTACATCATCAAAGTCAAGGACGTCCAAGAAAATGCCGTTGGATTCATTCTTGTCACGATGGGTGTATTGAACATCATATTCTTGAAATTGTTGAAAATAGTGTACCATTACATGTCCAAGCATTCCTTTCCCACCAAGTATCAATACTTTCATTACAGGAATCCACCTTTGTTAAGCATTTCCTTAATCTCATGCTTAGTCATCAATGATTCATGTGAACTATAACTGTGCAAATCGATTTTTTTATAACTTTGATAAAATTCTTTCAGTTTCTCCAGTTCGATTGTAGGAAGGATCACAAAATATTCTTCATCAAAATAAACGGTTGTGTTGCTTTCATATTCAGATAATAGGATCTCATGCAGCTTTTCACCCGGTCTAATACCTGCCTCGTTAATTTTAATGTTCTTTTTACCTGAAGCTTCAATTAATACTTCAGCGAGGTCGATGATCCGACAAGTTGGCATTTTCATGACGAAAATTTCTCCACCCCGGCTTTCATTCGTAGCTTTGAACAATAATTTGATTGCATCTTGAAGCGTTAAGAAGAAACGGGTCATCCGCTTATCTGTAATACCAATTTCACCTTTCTGTTCAATTTGTCGTTTAAACACATGGATAACACTCCCATTCGTTCCAAGTACATTACCACCCCGCACACAAACGAATTTCGTTGATGGACTAAGTACATTGGCATAAATAATCAATTTCTCACCAATCGCTTTTGTCATCCCATAAAAGTTTGAAGGATTTGCAGCTTTGTCTGTTGATATATAAATCACTTTTTCCACATTATTTTGTATAGCAGCCTCAATAACATGTTGTGTCCCTAATACATTCGTTTTCAAAGCTTCATAAGGTTGATGTTCACAAATCGGGACATGCTTTAATGCTGCAAGATGGTAAACATAATCGGCACCTTCAGTAGCTTTACATATCCCCTGATACTCTCTGATATCACCGATTATGAAAGTTAGTTTAGGGTTGTATTCAAATTCATGTTGCATCTGGACTTGACTTGCTTCATTCCGAGAGAAAATTCGAATCTCCTTGGGGTTCTTTTCTAGTAATTGTTTAACGAGTTCATGCCCCCATGATCCTGTTCCTCCTGTAATTAATATCGTTTTGTTTCGCAATGGTTAGCGACCTCCTAATATAAATTGTACAACTTTCTGTGAAACTTCCTTTTCGATATAACCTGCTGGACACTCCCAGTTATTTACACTATTCACCATGACAGTCGTTGCATCTAAGATCTGCTTACGATTTAACCCCGAAATCACATTACTACCACAATCCACTGTCTCTGGACGTTCTGTACTGTTTCGAATGGTTACGGTAGGTACTTGGAAAATACAACACTCTTCTTGAACAGTACCGCTATCTGTTAATACACAAAAAGCGTTCTTTTCTAGTTTGACAAAATCAAAAAATCCAAAAGGTTCAAAGAAACGAACGAGCGGGTGATGTGTAATACTGATTTGTTTTTCCAATCTACTCTTCGTCCTGGGATGAATACTACATATGATTGGTTTGTTAAACTTTTGGGCAATCGAGTTTAGCCCTTCAAAAATTTCATTCAAATGTTTAGGGTTATCAACATTCTCAGCGCGGTGAGCTGTTACGAGGAAATATTCTCCTGAGGTGAGCTGGAGTTTTGATAAAATGTGGCTATTGTCTATCTTATCTTGAAAATGTGCCAACACTTCATATATTGGATTTCCGAATAACAGGATCCTATTTGATGGTACACCTTCACGAATCAAGTTCTCTTTACTATTGGGTGTGTACGGAAGGTTATAAGTAGAAATTGCATCAATGACCTTCCGATTCTTTTCCTCTGGTACAGATAAGTCGAAGCAACGGTTTCCTGCCTCCATATGAATGACAGGAATACCCATCCTCTCTGATAGGATGGCACTAAGCGCGCTGTTTGTGTCACCTAAGACAAGTACTTTGTCAGGTTTCTCTTTAATAAGAATTTCTTCAACCTTTTCAAACATCGTTCCAAGCTGTTGACCTAATGTTCTTTGTTCAGTTTGCAAAATATAATCTGGCATTCTTATTTCAAGTTCCTTGAAAAATATTTCACTCAAGTTATAAACAAAATTTTGGCCGGTATGGACGATTACATGTTGGTCAGCCCATTGGTCAAGCTTATTCAAAATAAGACTTAGCCGGATAATTTCTGGTCTCGTTCCTAGAATGGTAACAATTTTCATACTATGCTCCTTCCATTTATGGACCCGTTCTAACATTTATTCCATTTATTTCTATACTATGTAATGGTTGTATGAACGCATAGACAGGCTCCCAGTTAATCTTATAAAAAAATAAAAAGCGGCACTTGTCCGTGTGCCGCTATTACCAATTCGTATCCTTTTCATAACCGAGGGAAATCAATAATTGACCAGCTTTTTCTTTAAAGAGTCCCTTCAATTCATCATCTAATTCATGCTTCCAGCCCCCACTCCCACCTTTTCGAAAAGTTGGAGAGGTTGCAGTATTGATGTTTTGTATCATTTTCCCTACCATTATTGGCCTCGTAAATGGTACGGGATCTTCACCCCATAGAAATTTCACCATTCTATGAAGCACTTGAAACCTTAATATCTGTGAGCCATTCAATTCCTCAAATCTAACTGTAAATACATTTTCCTTATCCATCCATTTCGAAAAACTTGTAAACCATTCATGAACATCCGGTTGTACATATTTGGTTTGGCTGATCGGGTCTCCACCTTCAATAAGAAACTTAAGTCTATCCTTATGAGTAAATCCATCTTGAGTAAAGGTTGTATAAAGTGGGTGTATTTTCAGAGTGGGTATGAAATAAGCATAAGAGACAATGACATCTCTCGGATCTCGGAGGACGAATATTTGCTTCATATTCAATTTTTTGAAAAAATCTTCCCATTCAGAGGAGTAGAACAAATGACCATTCACAAATTCGTTTTCACTAAGGGTTCTCACCCATTCAAAGTGTTTAGGTGTTTGGAAGTGATAGTGCCCAAACATGCCTTTATCAGGATAGTGCTGCATACCTGGAATCCCCATTAATATTTGTTTGAGCAAATGCGTTCCACTCTTTGGAATGGAATTCAGCACAAATGGATACAAACCTTTATTTGATTGTCCCAACGAACTTCTTCCTTTCTTATGTTTATTAATCATTACATCATTTTCAATTATATTTCTCCAAAAACGAGTTGATTGGACAACTTATTGACGATTTTGATTTCTGAGATACCTGGATCTTCTAACTGGTGCAAGGCTGTTAATCATTCTGCTGATCGTATCTCGGTGTTTACGTTTCACCATTTGAACCTCTACTGCAATAGCTCCTTTATATTTCTGGGAGCCCATGTTTCCATGTATACGATAGTTTACTAATGGTTGGTCAAAAAAAAGAAAGTCATAGGCAGGAGACAGTCTCAACCAAAGATCATAGTCGTGTGTAAAAGGTAGGGTTTCATCAAATAATCCCGCCTTTTTCAGGATTTCTATCTTAGCCATAATTGTACATCCATTAATTATGCAGCCCGACCTCATTAATCTTAAGAAATGTCGCTTGTCAAGAGCTCCAACTCCTGTGGGATTACTTGTAATTTGATCATATTCATTCATCAAATAATAATTTCCATAGCTGATAAACGCTTGATGATCAATCATGTATTGTAATTGCTTTTCAACTTTTTGTGGATGATACAAGTCATCAGAACTAAGCCAAGAAAAGTATTCTCCCTCAGCCAGCTGGATTCCCTTATTCAAGGCGGTAGCAGTTCCACCATTCACTTTTCGGATATATTTTATTTTCTTCTTATAGGGAGTTATCCGATCCACGTACATGGTTGATCCATCATCTACAACAATGATTTCACAATTCGGGTAGGTTTGAGCAAGTGCACTTTCAATCGCTCGATCGATATACATGCAGTTATAAAATGGTATAACAATGGAGACTTTTGGACTCTTCCTCCACATCATAATCCCTTCCTTTAACGGTTCAATATTTGTCTGATATAAGATAGCAGTTGCTGTACTCGAATCTTTGTCGTATGCCGTTGTTGAATCAGTTTCATTCCGTTCATGGTAATACGGTTCCTTTCCCTTTCATTTTGTAAGTAGTACATCGCTTTCTTTTGGAAGTCGTATTCATCCACGCTTATAAAGGTTTCACCATCTTTAAACCCTAGGTCTTCGAGTTCCTTGGACCCAGATGCAAGTAATAGCGTACGACAAGCTAGTGCTTCATAATATTTCAGGACTGGGAATTTATAAATGGAATCACATGTAAAGAAGAGCTTTGATTTATTCAATGTCATCGCATACTGTTGTCCTGTAATAAAATGATGCCCTTGAGGTAGGGTCTTGTACCCTGGATGGTCGTAATATTTGAATGAGGGGTGTTTAATGAATTGATTGTATATTCTTACTCGTAAAGGATATAAGTGAGGAATGAGGCTTCCGAACATCAGCATGTCGATATTTTTGGGAAACTTGTAATCTTTAAAAATATCTTCAGGTACATGGTGTGGGAACCAGATCATTTGATCCTTGAACTCGGGATACCAATTTAAGAATGCATCTCGATATTGGACAAATAAGTGCTCAATCTGATCCTTTTTGTACATTTTCTTTCTTCGAGGGATTCGGTACTGCAAATCATGTACGAGCGTTCCTTTCGGTATCTTGACTTGGTTGATGTTTCTGATCCACGGACAATAATCAGGCTTCTGGTCATTGAATAGAATGAAGTCAGGTTGAGAGGCCAATTGATTGATAATATCCGGGAGATTTCCATCTTCATACCAATATATAAGCTTACAATGCTTTTCAAGCTCTTTTCCAAGATAATAGGTACTTTTTTCAATATGATATTGCATCGGTTTTGTAATAAAAAGGATATTAAGGGTTTCTTTCAAACCTTATTCACCTCAATTATGGATAAAGAATGAGACTCTAATAGAGTCTCATTACAATTACATGATGATACACGCGATATTTTGAGTCGGGATCCAAACGTCACCTAACCCACCAGATCCGCTCTGACGGATTACTGTCCAGTCATTACCAGCCTCAATAATTTCCACATTTGTGAAGATCATATCGGATGCTTCTACAACGACTTCAGTAAGCGTCATTCCCATGTGCATACGTAACCAAACAAGTTTTGTACTAGCCATATTTCCACTCCTTTATCAAAAGATTCAGCACCGTTATTGAATGCTCCCTTATATATATGTAAAAAGGTGGGAGGTAGTATGGACAAACATCAGAATTGTTAAAAAATGGTTTATGGCGGACAGGCTGACAACCATTTTCTATTTTCATAGGTCTTAACCCATTCCAAAGGACATCCTTTTCAATATAGTATAGTAACCCTTTCTATTATGCATTTTTGGGGTGCATACACACTTTAACAACAAAGGAGGAATAATCATGAGTTTATTTGATAAAGGCTGTAATGACGTAGCTGGAGCTTCAAAGTGCGACGGATGTGTTTGTGATCAACTTAAAAAACTTCGTTCAGGGGAAGTAGTAGATTTGATCATTGATGGAAATGAATTTCCTAATCTGATTTTTGCTTGCATCGATAATGCTACTTGCTGTGCAACTTTCTTAGATGGAGACTATCCTTTCATCGTAGACTGTCGTAAAGTAGAAGCGATCCGTCTCGTGTAACACAACTCATATTCCTTTAATAAAGAGGTCGACTCTCATTATGAGTCGACCCCTTTATATTATTCATTTGTTTGTGTAGATAAGTAAGTTTGAAAATCATCAGTTCTAGTGATAAGAGAACAAAATCTTCTAAGCTGCTCATTTTGGATATTCCATGTATGCTCATTTTGCAATCGGCGAATATAAACATAATGGTCTTTCTTTCCCGAATAGATCGTGATTTTCTTATCAATGCAATCCTCACAAAATTTAGCATCTTCCCCTAGACTTGAAGATTGAAAAGGTACAATATCATTGACTTTCTTTTCGAACAATAGGGTGCCCCCCATTAATACTTTAGGATTATACATACTTTCTGAGTGTTGAATTTTCATAGGTGCAAACTTATAGGGGTTAAATAGTTGAAGCGATTGATCCTCTTCAAAGTACATATATATTGAGGTCTTACCGACTACCTTCGCTTTACTTTTCATTAATGCTTCATAGCTACCATTCAAGTATTCTCGTGAATAATAATCATCATCATCCATTTTTGCAATGTAATCATGTTGTGCTAGTTGTATACCACTATTCAAACATTCTCCTAATGTATAACTTTCCTTCATTTGTTTAATAGTCACATGATTCTCATATTCAAAATGTGCTTCCCACTCTTTAATATTTAAAGAATCATTGTTAAGGATGATAATCAGTTCTTTGTCTTTCCACTTTTGGCGGGTGTAATTTTCTATAATGTTATTTCGAAAGGTATTCCGATTCGTACAAGTAATGACACTAATCATTCAACATCCCTCTTTTCTATATAAGGGATGAAGTCATCAGTGTAGGCAACCACCTTACTGACATTGAGTATCAAGTCATTTGGTACTTTCCATGTGTGTGTTGTGCCAGTGTCGTTTCGAATATAAACGAAATTTTCCTTACCTGCAGAATACACCTTATATCCTTCATGTAAACAATCAGAACAAAATAAGCGATCCAATTCCACGATTTGATCACGGAACGGAACGCTATGATTGATATCGCGCCTGAAAAAGAGTGTCCCCCCTTGTAAATATTGCGCCCCTACCCTTTTTTGATCATTTACATATTGGTGTTCATTGTTAGAGTTGAAAATTGTTAACACCTTCTTTACTGGCATATATAAGTAAACAGATGTCTTTCCGATGACATCTGCTTTAGTCCTTGAAATTTCTCTAAGGGATGAAGTTAAATAATGAGTGGCATAATAGTCGTCGTCTTCAAGATTGGCGATCCAATTGTATCTTGCTTGTTGCACAGCAAAGTTAAGGCACTTTCCAAGAGACCACGAATCTATAATGTGAAACACTTTCACTCCATCGTATTTACTTGCTTCTTGTCTCCACATCTTTACATCCATATCTTTCTTTGTAAGGACTATTATCAATTCCTTTTGCTTATAGTTCTGGCGAGTATAGTTTTGAAAAACGTTATCCATACAAGAATCTCTCATCGTACAAGTAATGATTGAAATCACTGAACAACCTCCCTGCCCCTCTAGTCTTAATAACCATTGGGATGAGTTGTGAACCACTTCCATGCAGTACGTATCATATCCTCAAGATCAAGAGAAGCTTTCCATTTCAATACATTTTCTGCTTTGTAAGCATTTGCGATCAGCTTTGCAGGATCTCCAGGTCTCCTTTTATCTATATGGATATTTGCCTGTTTATTCGTGATTTGTTCACATGTATGGAGAATTTCTTTAATGGAATAACCCGCTCCCCTTCCTAAATTAAATTCATCATTTTTCACCTTATCATTGAGGAGCATAGATAAGGCGGTTAAATGTCCATTTACAAGGTCTGTTACATGAATATAATCTCTAATACACGTCCCATCCGGCGTAGGGTAGTCTACTCCATATATATTGAATTGTTGAGTTTGACCTTGGAGGTGTTTCAAAATATTCGGGATCAAATGCGTTTCAGGTTGATGGTCTTCTCCCAGCTCCCCATCGGTATCTGCACCAGCCACGTTAAAGTATCTTAGAAATATATAGTTCAATCCGTATGCTATGCTGTAATCTTTGATAATTTCCTCACAGAACAATTTCGTTCTTCCATATGCGGAGATAGGGCGTTGTGTAGTATCTTCTTTTATGAAGTGTTGAGCAGGAACACCGTATACTGCACATGAAGAAGAGAAGATCACCTTATATACATTTGATTCAACCATTACATCCAATAAATTGATTAATCCCAAAAGGTTGTTGTTGTAATACTTACTCGGTTGTTCTACAGACTCTCCAACATAACATTTAGCCGCGAAATGCATGACAGCTGATATGGGGTACTCTTGAAAAACTTGTTTAACCTGAGAAGCATGCTTTAGATCACCCATTATAAAAGGTACGTCATCTGGCACAGCTTTACGATTTCCTGTTGATAAATCATCCAGTACGACTACTTTAAATTTGTGTTTCAAAAGCAGTTTCACCATATGACTTCCAATGTAACCAGCGCCACCAGTAACCAAAATCATCTATCACACCTTCTTCCAGCAACAAAATAAATGCCCAATCATAACCTCTTCATATTTCATAACTTATCAATAGATTATTATCCATCATGATTTTTTATGAATATGTCGACGATTGAAGGAAGTGGGGATATATTGAGTAATATCTTAATCACGGGTGTAGCGGGTTTTATTGGCAACACGCTTGCAGAGAACCTTTTGGAAAGCGGTCATAAAGTCACCGGAATTGATAACGGATATACAGGTAGAGCTGAGAATATCATCAAGTTGTCAGCTTATCGAAATTTTCATTATATTGAGTACGATGTTACGGATGATTCCGTAATCAATCATCCTTCATTACAACCGATTAAAATGATTTACCATCTCGCTTCACCGGCATCACCAAAATGGTATCAAGCTGCTCCATTTGAAACCATTACAGTAAACACATTGGGAACAAAATATATGTTGGAACTAGCAAAGATTAATGATGCAAAGCTCCTATATTCAAGTACGAGTGAGATTTATGGCAACCCTAATCAACATCCACAGGAAGAAAGCTATAATGGCAATGTCAACACCTGGGGACCGCGTGCCTGTTATGATGAGTCGAAAAGACTTGGAGAAGTTTACTGCTACTTATATCATTCGCTTTATAATACGAAGGTAACAGTCGCTCGTATCTTCAACTCTTATTCTGCAGGTCTATGGAAGAAAGACGGACGTGTCATGTCCAATTTCGTCATGCAAGCTTTGAAAGGCGAGGATATAACAGTATATGGAGATGGCAAACAAACTCGGACGTTCTGTTACGTAGAAGATACGATTGCTGGACTTAAGAAAATGATGACGAATGAAATAGCAAATGGAGAGATTTTCAATATCGGTCATCCACAAGAATACACAATCACCGAGGTAGCTGAATTGGTGAAGTCTTTGACCCATTCTTCGAGCACAATTGTTTATAAAGATCTGCCCGTCGATGATCCCCAAAAACGATGCCCTGACATTACAAAAGCGAAGGAACTTTTAGGTTGGCAGCCTAAGATTAGTTTAATAGAGGGATTAAAACGTATGATATCTGAATATCGAAATGATCTATAAAATTACTTGCTACTTACCATCAGGTTAGTTTCATACATGTAACCTTCAAATTAAGCTGAACTCAGAAGATAATTATCACGCTTGAGTCCAGCTTCTTTATTTTTGTTTGGCTATTTCATTTTCAAACACATGTAAAGCTCTAGCGACTACTTGATCCATATTGTAGTATTTGTATTCTGCCAATCTCCCGACGAATAGTACATTTTCCTTTAATTTCTTTGCTTCCATTTTATATTTCGTATACAAATCATTGTTTTCTTTTCGTGGAATCGGATAGTATGGAACGTTCACCCCTGGGGTATAGGAACAAGCTTCTTCGTGCATAATTGTTGTTCCAGGCACGTTTTGACCCGTTATTTTTTTGTATTCTGTAATTCTTGTGAACTCATAATTATTTGGGTAATTCACTTGCGCAACTGGTTGGTAAGATGTGCAATTATGTAGGTGGCGTGCTGTAAAGTTCAAACTACGATAGGGGAGTTTGCCAAATTTATAGTCAAAAAACGCGTCAATCGGACCTGTGTATATCATATTAGTAGAATGAAAGTATTCCTTAACCTCATCGTAATCTGTTTTCAGTAATACTTTAATGTTTGGATGGGATATCATATTATTAAACATTGACTTATAACCAAGCATAGGGACGCCTTGATACTGATCTTGAAAATAACGATTGTCTCTACTGATGTGAATAGGGACTCTTGCCATGACAGAACGGTCAAGTTCATCAGGCTTCATTCCCCATTGCTTAACTGTGTATCCGTAGAAGACATTTTTGTATATATACTCCGCTAGTTCCTTCATTTCCTCATCCGCTACATCCATCAATTCTAGAATAGGAACTTTCTTCCCAAACCCATATTGTTTGGTAAGCTTCTCTTCTAATCGATCGGCATATTTGATAGGGAACAATGAACGTAGTGCATTTAAATTGAATGGAACCGGGACTGTCTTTCCATCAATGACAGCTAACACGTGATGTTGATAACATGTCCAATCAGTAAATTGAGTTAAATAATGCCAAACTTTTTTGGAATTTGTATGGAAAAGATGTGGACCATACTGATGGACGAGGATGCCATGGGGATCATAACAGTCATACGCATTTCCACCAATATGATCCCTTTTTTCTATAATTAAAACTTTCTGATTCATACGATTCGCAATTTGTTCAGCAAGCACACAACCAGAAAATCCAGCACCAATAATTAACCAATCGAATTTCAAAACAATCCTCTCCAATGACCGTTTTACACAATTATATGTTTAATCGAATAAATTTTTACCTTTATTAGGAATAAGTTCAGCTAATTGTTTCCAGCCACATCGATATTTGAATTTCGGTCGGTATTCGTTCCCCCACCTTACCAACGTGTCATAAATGTGCCATTCGAAGACTTCATTATATAGGTCCAATTTCTTCGTCGCATTGAATGGGTGTTGCCTGTAGTTGTATAGCATTTCATCAATCCAATGAATTTTATAGTTTTCAATCAATCGAATGTCGATTCGCCGATCTTCCATCACTCTTCCTTCCCAAGGATCATCAGTAGGCCAACCGCCTACCGACTTTAGAGCTGCCGTCCGATAGAATCTCGGGAAAGGCACATCATTCGATAAAATGAATTCATATTTATCTTCGTATGATGCTCCTCCGTACCTAGGGACTGTCAGACAAGTGTTCCCGTCACGATCTTCGTAAACATCCGTTTTATTTCCCCAAATTAACGCCACATCTTCAGAAGCGCTCTCCATCTCTTTTAATAGAACCTCTATTGTATGCGGGAAAAACCAATCATCACTATCCAACTTTACGATGTATGGTGTATCGATCTCATCTAAACCTATATTCTGTGATTTGGATTGACCTAGATTTTCACGATTTTTAATCAATGAAACCCTAGGATCATCCAGATAATCTCGAATGCCCATTATGGAATCATCCGTTGACGCATCATCTACAAGTATTAATTTCCATCTTGTAAACGTTTGAGAAAACACACTATCAAGCGCTTCTTTAAGAAATCGTTTTCCTGGATTATAGAAAGGAGTCAGTACCGTAACTAATGCCTTCATTCCTTCTCACCTTTTTCTACAAGCTTATCAAGGACTTTCCACCCGTTTTTCATACTAAAAATCGGATCATAATGATCTCCCCAACGTCTTAATGCATCCCGTACGTTCCATTCAATCATCTCATTCATCACATCAAATTTAGAAGTCAGTGTCGATTCATGTTTACGGTAACGATATAGTAAACGATCCATCCAGTGGAATGAATATTTTTCTAAGAGTCGTAAGTCCATTCTTCGATCTTCCAAATACCTACCTTCGTAAGGATCATCTGTTGGCCAGCCCCCAACAGCCTTTAAAGCATCAGTCCTATAAAATCTAGGGTAAGGCACATAATTTTCTAACAAAAACGAATAACGATCACTGTATTGAAGTTCATTATGATCTACATATTTCCCAAGAACTTTATGATCAAAATAATAGAAAACCTCCTTCTTGCCACAAATGAGAGCAACTTCATCAGCCACTTTTTCGCTTTCTGTAAGTAAGCATTCAATTGCGTCATGAACAAGCAAGTCATCGCTATCCAACATGAGAGTATAAGGTGTGTCGATCACGGCAAGTCCCTTGTTTTGTGTTTTTGATTGTCCTAAATTCGTAGCATTCTTTACGAGTGTCACCCGTGGGTCATTCAAATGTTCCTGAATTATTTTAAGACTTGAGTCAGTTGAAGCATCATCAACAATTACATGCCTCCAATGCTCATACGTTTGATTACGGACAGATTCCACTGCTTCCTTTAAGTAGTGTCCTGGATTGTACGAAGCTGTCAGAACCGTCACTTTACTAGGACCCATGTATTTCATCCGACTTTTTGATGACCGCTCCCATAATCACTTCATAATGAGGGTCATGAAATGAAAAGGCACTTCGGTTCAATTCATGAGAAGCTCTTCCTTCAAGAAATGCTTGTGCAGTCGGCAAATTTCCATAACTGCTCACATCAACACTTTCTACAACCTCTAAATCTTGGAATAACCGTTTCAAAGACATATTCGTAAACCGCCAATAATCTCCATATGTTTTCGTTTTACAACTCTGACTTATTCCGGGAACCGTAACGAGCAAAGTGCCCCCAGGCTTTAAAACGTCCATCGCCATTTCTGATGCACCCTTAAGATCGTATAGAAGATGGATCACCTGCGTTAGAATAAAACAATCAAATCTGTTTGATGGCAAATTTTCTCCCGTTTCTAAGTTCCCTATTAACGTTACCTCTTCATGTTCTTTGATGTCTAACACATCAAATGATTCTACATCCCGACCAAATTTCTTTGAATAGGAGGCATCCCCTATTTCTAGTAATTCCCCTGTAATATGGACCTTGTTTTTCTCTAGAAATTGATCAATAAAATATCGGTCTACCGGCTGACCTCTGTCAAAACCGAAACTCCTACTTACAGGCCGATTCGGATAAGATTTCATATTGCGTCCTCCTTGCTAACCACCTATTGATTTCACGTACTTACTCATTTCAATAATTCCTTCTTCCAGTGACTTTTGTGGTCTCCATCCTAATTTTTCAAAAGCTTTGATATTGTCTAACTGACTGAATAAAATATCTCCGCTACGTTGTATCTCATATATGGGTTCTACAGGTTCATCACATATCTTTGAAATGATTTCATATAGGTCCGTAATTGATGTGGAATGATTGCTACTGATATTCATAATTGTGTTTTCTTCACTCTGTAAAGCTAAATAATTTGCATGAGCGACATCATGAACATGGATGAAATCTCTAGTTTGGGAACCATCTCCGAAAATGATGGGGTGGATACCTTTATTCAGATTTTTAACGAAAATTGGAATGACACCACCTTCGTTATCAGAACGCTGACGTGGTCCATATACATTGGAATATCTGAAAATTGTGTAAGGAAGAGAGAATTGATGACTGAATTGTTGAATGTAAAGTTCAGAAGAAAGCTTAGAAACACCATAGAACGATATCGGTTGTAGTTTAGCTGTTTCATTAACAGGACCTTGCCCTTGATTCCCATATACAGCCGAAGTTGACGCAAATACAAACCGCTTAACATTATGGATTTTACATAATTGAAGAAGATTAATCGTTCCAATAATATTCATATTAGCATCGTACAATGGATCATCATTGGAGCTTTTTACATCAATTTGCGCAGCTAGATGGATCACATAATCAGGTGCTTCCAATTTAAAGACTTGATCCACCTTTTTTGAGCGATAATCAATTTCATAATATTTCACATTTGGTGCCTTTATCTTGAAATTGCCTGATCGTAAATTGTCTATTACGATTACTGAATAATTCATCTTGATAAAATACTCGGTAAGGTGTGACCCGATGAATCCACAACCACCCGTGATCATCACTTTCAATTGAATCCCTCTTCTGTTCTTTCATCTTTATTAAAGGAGTGCACGTAAGAGATGATATTTCTCTGCATATTGAACCCCAACTTCCATTCCTCTCGTTTCAGCCCATTTCTTGATTTTTTCAGGAGATAGCAAATAGTCACTGGAACGGATCTGGGATTTATGTTTACAAAATGCTTCTATTTTCTTATCAATGGAATCAGTGATATCTAGATAAAGTTCCCCAACATCATTGACCTTTGGGTATTGCCATACAATAAGCGGATACTCGTACATAGCAATTAATCTAGGTCTTTTCTTCGGTTCTGGCCTTAAACTGGCCATGGAGGCATTGAACAATACTTGGTGATCTTGATGGTAACTAGGGTAAGGAATCAGAGCCATGGTCGGTTCAAAACAAGTAATTACATCATCCAATTTTGTTACAATCTGATTTCTTGGGATTGTATCCATCGCACTTTCCTTGTCTTTGAACATAATGTCATAATCGTGGCACCCTAGGTAGTATAATGCCTCTTCAAGTTCCTTTTTCCTAGTCTCCGCTCCAATAACCCCGTTTTCTTTATGGCGAAATGCAATATCTCCAACTGATCCGATAATGACTTTCACATCATTACCAAATCTACATGCCTTTTCAATGAGTCCACCACAACCAAGTACCTCATCATCCGCGTGTGGGGCGATTACTAATAACCGTTCTTCTCCTTGTTCAAGCAATACAAACACCCCCCTGACAATGTCATGATAATTTACTCTATTCCGCATTTAACTATCTGTATAGGCTTTTTGCTTGCGTAAGATAAAATATAATGCCCAAATAGGAGCGCAATGATATGTAAAAAAGCCCTCAAACCAAAAAAAGCATCCTACTGGATGCTTTTACAAACTTATTATTACTTTTATCTCCCTAAGATATGGAAACCACTATCGATATGAAGCATCTCTCCTGTCAATCCCCTAGATAAATCACTCATCAAGAAGAGTGCAGTATCTCCCACCTCTTCTGTTGTTGTCGTGCGACGAAGTGGCGCTCTTTCCTCGATGTCTTTTAAGATGCTGTTGAAATCTCCGACACCTTTTGCAGCTAATGTACGAATAGGACCTGCAGAAATTGCATTTACTCGGATGCCATCTTTGCCCAAATCATTCGCAAGATATTTCATACTCGCATCAAGGGATGCCTTCGCAACACCCATCACGTTATAGTTATTCACAACACGTTCTCCTCCGAGATACGTCATTGTCATGATACTTCCACCTTCTGTCATTAACTGACGTGCTTCCTTCGCTACAGCCGTTAACGAGTAGGAGCTGATATTATGTGCTAATAAGAATCCATCTCGCGTTGTGTTTAAGTATTCACCTTTCAATTCTTCCACATTAGCGAAAGCGATACAGTGAGCGACACCGTGGATCACTCCAACTTCTTCTTTAATTCGACCAAAAGCTTCTTTAATTTGTTCATCATCCGTGACATCACAAGGGATGACTAACGAATCACTTCTTTCTAAGGATTCTGCCAAATCTCTAACATTTTTCTCGAAACGTTCACCTGCATAAGTGAAAACAAGACGTGCACCAGCATTACTTAAAGATCGTGCAATCCCCCAGGCAATACTTCGTTTGTTCGCAACGCCCATAATTACATATGTACGGTTTTCTAATGAAAGATTCATTCGTTCATCCTCCTATTGATCGTATATGATTTGTTCTTATGACCTAGTCTTAATTTGAGTATATCACGAATTTCCTTTAATCAAAAATAATCTCCGGGATCTATTTCTATTTCATAAAATATATGGGAGAAATAGTTAAGTGATTATACATCTTCCTTTACATATATTGTATTGACGACAGTTGATCATAAAGTAATTGAACGCCTGTTGAAACTACAATTGTATAAAACACCAAAAAAGTGAAGGGTGTTGGTGTTAATGAAAGATATGGTGACCGTGGTTATACCTTCATACAACCCGGGTAATTATTTAAAAGAAGCGGTCGAAAGTGTTTTCAATCAGTCACACCAAAACTGGGAATTAATAATTGTCAATGATGCTTCTACGGATGATAGCTTATTGTTAATTTCCGATTACTTGAAAGACCCGCGCGTTCAAGTTATTCATAATCAGAAGAATGTAGGTCAATCTCAAAGTATGAATATTGCCATTCGTAAAATCAATACTGACTTTTTTTTGATGCTAGATAGTGATGATTGGCTTTGTGAAAACAGTCTAGAATTGTTATTGAAGGAGACTAAAACTGTTTCTGAAGAAGTCGCACTGATCATTGGTAATGTGAAAGTTTTTAATGAAAATAGAAACTTTTCACGTTCACACATTGTACGCAATCCTGATTGGGGTAAATCATTTGCTAGTCGTTATGAGATCCTAAAAGCTAATTTGTTTCCTTGGCAGAAATTCTATAAAACTGAACATATACTTGAATTTGGTGGTTGGCCTATTGATGATCCGTATAACGGGAGACATGCTGAGGATTTGAGAATGTTCCTCTTATTAATTGAGAAGTACAAATATCACTGGATTGACAAAGTCATATACAATTATCGTCTACATGATACTAATTCAACCAACAAAAGAGAGCTGTATGCCGATATCGTAGAATGGATTGTTAGAGACGCTTTAGTTCGTTGGGGGAACAAATATGAACCGATTTTCATGATGACAGGTGATGGTTATAAGCTTGTTAAGGATTTAATTCCAAAATAAATACCTTATTAGAGTTCATCACTCTAATAAGGCATTGTATTAACCAGCATATATACGTGATTTCAAACGATCGACAGATTCTTTGCTCCCGGTTACAATCAATCGATCACCTAGTTTCAATACAGTATCGCCGTGAGGGACGATGGATTCATTATCACGGAAAATCCGTGCAATAATCGTATCACCTAAAAATTCCATTCGTTTAATTGGCTTTCCAGTATGTGCTCCATTTTGGACAACAATTTCAGATAGTGCATGATCTTGACTCGCGAACAACTTCATTACATGAGGTGATTTAATCATTGCCTCAAGCAGCATTATTGTTGATGTGAACTTTGAAAAGACTTCTACACTTTCTTCTTTTAAAGCACTCGCCTTATCAGGGTTCTCTATCCTAGCAATAATCCGGTTCACATCATTCTCTTTAGCTGCCAATGCGATTTCAGTGTTAATGTCATCATCATGTGTCGCTACGAGTAATATGTCTACTTCGAATACTTTATGTTTCTGCAATGTTCCACTGCTGAATTCATCAATAACATGGACATCAAATTCATTAGAATGATCTTCTGAATAATATTGATCTACCTTGTTAGATTTTAAATGATATAAAGAGACGTGATACTGTTCATTCATTTTCTTGGATAATGGTAATGTAATGCTATTGGCTCCTATAATCGCCATTGTTTTCTTTTCCGATACGGTTTTCTTTGGAAACATCTTCTTAAAGAATATGGGTCCTATAATACTACTAATTACACCGACTAAAATGATAGCTGAAGACATTCGTGAATCAACCATATTCATTTTCTCACCAATTTCAGCAGCAGCAATCACAAGCGTTAGCTTAGAAGAAAGGAGTATACCTATACTCATTACAACTTTCATGTTATACCATTTCTTCAACCATAAGACTGGGATGACTTTCACGAACATAAACGCTATGAGTAAGAATGGCATTAGTAAGAGCACCTGCGAATCAGCAAACAATTCCCACAAATTGATTTTAACACCAATCATGACAAAGAAAATCGGAATAAGAAATCCGTAGCCAAATGAATCTAATTTATGCACCATCGTAGGATTAGGAGATAATAAAGAGACAAGTGCCCCTGCTAGGAAAGCTCCTAAAATACTCTCTGCCCCAACCTTTTGCGAAAGTGCGACGAGAACAATGATGAGTGTAAATACGGCTCTCGTATCTATTTGTATTGTGCCGCTTGATAAGCTTTGGAAGCTTGAACGATTCCTAAAGTATTTCCCTATCACATACAAAATGACACCAGCTACAAACAAGAGTAGCAACAACCACGTATTTTTTCCTTCTGGTGAATAGATAGATACAAATACACCTAACAAGATCATCGTGGCTAAATCAGCAATGACAGTGATTAGCAATATCGTTTGGCCAAGTCCTGATTTAATAATGCCCGAATCTTTCAATGTTGGGACTACGATACCCAATGAGATCGTAGCGATGATTAATGACATTAAGAACGCATTATCAATGAAACCTGTGAAAACAAATAGCCATGATACACCGTACGAGAACCCAAACATTATTCCAAATATAATAATCGGTAGCATAATGCCATTCGGTTCATTTTGATTCGCTTTCTTCGATTTTGAAGAGAAGATTGAAAAATCAATTTCTAGACCACTTAAGAATAATAGATAAATAAATCCTAGTGTCGAAAGTGTTTCTAATAAAGAGTCTGCTTCTACTATGTCAAATCCAGTTTTCCCGATAATCAATCCTGCAATAATTTCAGCGACAATAATCGGAAGGACCTTTATTCGTAGCTTGTTTAATAGAATAGGTGTAAGGAAAGCTACGAGGACCACAATTAGAAGTGACATAAAGGAATGAGTCTCTTCCATAACGACCTCCTTTAAGTTAATGAAGTCTTTGGGAAAGTCTTAAGTTAAGTAGCTCATTAAAGCTGTTGCCATTCCAAAGTAAATTAAAACACTGATAATATCGTTTATTGTGGTAATGAAGGGACCTGAAGCAACAGCTGGATCAATATTCATCTTGTGCATGAATAATGGAATGAGCGCACCAGCAAGTGTTGCAACAATTAACGTAAATAAAATAGAGATTCCTACTAATAATCCTAGATAAATCGAACTTTGCCATAAGTAAACAATAAACGTAATGACGATTCCACACGTAGTTCCAGTTATGACACCCGTCCCTGCTTCTCTTAAAATTAAACTCTTTATATTTTGCTTGTCCGTTTCACCTGTTGCAATACCTCTTACTGCAACTGCTAAAGCCTGTGTACCTGTGTTACCAGCCATCCCCGCTATTAATGGTATAAATACCGCTAATATAGCGACTTGGTTCAATGTGTTTTCAAATTGACCGATTAAGCTTGCCGTAATCGTACCTAGGAATAGGAGGATAATCAACCAAGGCAGCCTTCTTTTAGCCGCTTGCATGGGATTTCGGTCAACTGTATCCATATCTGAAACTGCAGCAAGCTTCGAGTAGTCTTCAGATGCTTCTTCATCTATAACATCAACAATATCATCCACAGTAATAATTCCAAGTAAATGATTCTGGAAATCTACAACAGGGAGTGCAAGGAAGTCATAGTCCTTCATCATCCTAGCTGCTTCTTCCTGGTCCTCACCTACTGATATAGAAACTACCCTGTCATTCATTACATCTGAAACGAGGGTTTCTTCTTCTGCAATAATTAAGTCTCTTAGTGAGATGACCCCTACGAGCTTTTTGATTTCATCTATGACAAAAATGTAATAAATCGTTTCTGCATCGGGTGCTTCCTTACGTAGAATTTGCATCGCTTCAGTAACCGTTTGGTGAGCACGAATGGATACAAATTCAGTCGTCATGATACTTCCAGCTGTTTTCTCTTCATAATGAAGCAACTCTTTAATTTCTTTCGCTGCTTCATCATCCATGATGGTCAAGTAACTTGCTAACTGTTCAGCCTCTAAGTCATTTAACACATCCACCGCGTCATCGGCGTACATTTCACCAAGCATTTCAGCCGCATAGAAGGGCTGCATTTCTGATAAATATTCGTTCGTATCTTCTATTTCAATTTTCTCAAAGATTTCCGCCATCTCTTCTGGCGATAGATAGCTGTAGATTTTATTACGCTGAGATTGATCAACAAATGTAAAAAGCCTTGTTTGATCATAAGGATGTAGATCTAAGAAATGTTCTCTAAAAAAATCGATATCTTCTCTATTTAACGCATCAATAACTTCATGAAACTCAATTTCGTTTGCATGTTCCACCGGTTCTCTCCCCCTTTAAAGGGTATATCAATATCCATTACATCGTACTGAAATGATATCCAAGCCTAATCCTATAGAAGAATTATAAATTTTCCAACCCATAAAATACACGTTTTTTCAAAGTATACGTAGTTCAATATGAGAAAAGATGTTATGATTTTGAATGAACTCGTAAGTAAGGAAGGTAAAATATATGACAAATACAGATAGAGAAACCCCTTTTCAACAAATTGATTATAACTTACTTTTTATCTTATTTCTCTTAATCTGTTCCAGCTGCATAGCCATTTATAGTGCTGTAGGACAGTATGAAGGAAATTTCGTTGTTAAACAACTCGTTTGGTATTCGGTTGGATTTACAGCCATTGCTTTTGTTATGATCCTAGATTTTGACCAATTCCTTAAGCTTTCGTGGTACATATATGGATTTGGCATTTTCCTTCTACTTGGTATTGTTGTCATTCCAATGGTTGATCCAAATGCTGGCACACCTGACGCAATCGTCCCATCAATTAATGGTGCGATGAGTTGGTACCGTTATGGCGGGATTGCTTTTCAACCATCCGAATTGATGAAGGTCGCGCTCATTATTACCATTTCGAACGTCATAACGATTCACAATGACACTTATAAGGATAGATTACTAAAAGATGATCTTCTTTTGCTAGGAAAAGTCATGCTTGTATCGATCCCACCTGTATTCCTAGTCATGTCACAACCCGACTTAGGTACGACATTGGTTTTCATTGCGATCATAGCAAGCTTAATTTTAGTTTCTGGCATCCGTTGGCGTATTATCCTCTTATTGACTTTATTATTTACTTTGTTCATTACTGGATTAGTTATGATCTATATTTATTTTCCGGAATTTTTCCTTGAACACATCTTAGCGAGTTATCAATTAAATCGATTCTATGGATGGCTTCAACCTTATGAATTTGAACAAGGTTTCGGTTTCCAGCTCGTAAAGTCACTACTCGCGATTGGATCAGGGCAGTTATACGGAAAAGGGTTTGCTGAAGGGAATGTCTATTTTCCAGAAGCTCAAACTGACTTTATCTTTTCTGTCATCGGTGAAGAATTCGGTTTTATGGGAACGAGCTTTGTGATTTCACTCTTCTTCTTATTGGTCTATCGGATTATTCATACCGCGCTCGAAAGTAATGATCCATTTGGGAGCTACCTTTGTGCAGGTGTCATCGGGATGATTACATTCCAAGTGTTTCAAAATATTGGTATGACAATTGGTTTACTACCTATCACAGGCATCCCACTCCCTTTCATCAGCTATGGTGGAAGCTCGATATTAGCAAGTATGATTGCCATTGGTCTCGTATTGAATGTACGATCAAGGACAAGAAATTATATGTTTGATTAAAAGCATCCAAAAGGGTGCTTTTTCTTTTTACATTTGTTATTTTAAATATACTGATTTACTCGGATCTTTAGCTAGAGGTGAGCAAATGAAATATGATGTAATCGGAGATATACATGGATGCTATCAAGAATTGACCACACTGATAGAGAAACTCGGTTATCAAGTGAGTAGGAATGATACATACCACCCAGATGGTAGGAGCTTGGTATTCTTGGGAGATCTGACCGATCGTGGTCCTGAATCGTTGAAAGTAATTGAGCTTGTACATTTACTAATTGAGCAAGGCATGGCAAAATACTCCCCAGGTAATCATTGTGATAAGCTTTATCGATATTTTCTCGGTAGAAATGTTCAAATACGGCATGGACTAGAAACAACCGTTGAAGAGTATGAACAACTTAATGATCAAGAACAATCAGAGATCTCAACAAAATTCAAATGGTTGTTTGAAAATGCCCCACTTTATTTACGTTTAGATCAGGACCGCCTAATTGTTGCACATGCAGGTATTCGAGATGATTTAATCGGTCATTCTCACAAGCGAGTACGCACGTTTGTGTTATATGGTGACATAACAGGAGAATATCATGATAACGGCATGCCTATACGAAGAGATTGGGCAAAACAATACGGTGGTGAATCGATTATCGTTTATGGACATACGCCTGTAAAAGAACCAAGAAGAGTTGGTAACACAATCAACATTGATACAGGGTGTGTGTTTGGAGGTTCTCTAACTGCTTATCAATATCCTGAAAACACCACTGTGTCAGTACCATCTACTATGCCTTATGTTAATGAGAAATTCCGTCCATTCGATGATTAATTATGTGGAGAGCAATAGAAGAGGCTGTCCAGAAAGTCAGTGATAACTGAATTTCTGACAGCCCTTTTTCATATTGGTTTTGAAAATGTTATCTTGATATCCTTGAAATCCACTCCCTTTCCCCGGGCGAACCGCAAGCCTCCTAGCTCATTTATGCAGGGATGTCCGTTCTATGACGTGCATTCGCTGCGGGTCTTGCCTGACTCGCTATTCCCGAAGGAGTGTCGTGGATTTCATCTGATTATCAACATTAGTATTTAACATGGATAGACGATCTGGACTTATCAGACAGTCCCTTTTCCGTTCCTTAGAACGTTAACTTATATTAACCTTTTCATATCTTTTGGTAACGGCGCTTCAATTTCTACAATCATTTCAGTAAAAGGGTGATGAAAGGTTAATGAAGTGCTATGAAGCGCTTGCCTATCGATCATTTGATGATTCCCTCCGTAAAGGTCATCCCCAAGTAAAGGATAACCTTTAAACGCCATGTGAACCCGAATTTGATGAGTACGGCCTGTTTCAAGCTTCAACTTAACTAACGAGTAATCATCAAACCTCTCGATCACTTCAAATAATGTTTTGGAATATTGTCCTTCACCGGTAACACAACGCTCAATTATGCTTCCTTCTTTTCTACCAATCGGTTCCTCTATTACGCCTTGTTGGACCGATGGTATGCCGTGGCATAGTGCTAAATACCCCTTATCAATCGTCCCTGCTTGGAGCTGTTTCGACATTAAGGAATGCCCATAGCGATGCTTTGCAAACAAGACAATCCCCGTCGTATTCCGGTCTAAACGGTTTACAGCATGAATCGTAGAAGAGATCCCCCTCGTTTGATAGTAATGAAGAACCCCTTGTGCAAGAGATTCTGTACTTCCAAACCGTGAAGGTATAGTAGGTAAATCCGACACCTTGTTAATCGCTAAGAAATGATCATCCTCATATACGATATCAAGAGGCAACGCTATAGGCTCCATATATTCACTTACTTCTTCTTTAGGGAAACACACTGTTACAATCTCACCCGGCTGAAGCTTATGACGAACAGTAACCAATTCATCATTCACCATCAAAGCACCACCTTTATTCTTAATATCGGTAAGTGCTTGACGAGAAACCATTTTATCCTTCAGAAGAAATGTCCTTAATGTTTTGCCATCATCTTTTTGAGCAATTGTCCAAACAAATTTCAATTGGTCCATAGCTAACCTCTACACTCGTTTCCACTATTCTTTAACAAATGATTCTCTTACACGTTTCCAGAACGGGAACGGTCTGAACCTTGCAAACCTCACTTTTTCTTCAGCAACTCTACATTGAATCGATTTTACTTTTTCGTGTAATAGGAACAGGTGGTCAATCGTAATATGAAAATCTACATCGTTGACCGGTTTTAGTAAACAAGTATGATGCTGTGGTAATACAAGTGGAGAGCCTACAGTACGGAATACACGATTGTTAATTGAAGCCATCTCCGAAAGCTGGATAGAAGGAAGTGATGGGTGAATAATAGCCCCGCCAAGCGCTTTGTTATAAGCAGTACTTCCAGACGGAGTTGAAATGCACAACCCATCGCCTCTGAAGGTTTCAAAGTCCTCTCCCTTTATCTCAACATTCATGACGAGAGACCCCTCGACACTTTTAACTGTACACTCATTCATCGCGAGATATCGGCTTTCCGTGTCTTCATTTAAGTACCTTACTGTCACTTCAAGCAAAGGATACTCCACGATTTGAAATGGCGTTTTCGCAATATGAATAACGAGCTTCTCTACCTCATCAGGTGTCCAATCCGCATAGAATCCTAAATGTCCAGTATGTACCCCAACAAAAGCTGTTTGATCTACTCGATCAATGTAATGATGGAAAGCATGAAGAAGCGTTCCGTCTCCACCGATAGAGATGACAATGTCCGGCTCTTTTTCATTAAAATCCAAATCAAAGTCAATTAAATACGATTTAATTCTTTTTTTAAGCTTTTCGGATGTTTCATCACCCTTTGAAATAATAGAGAAATTCATCGATTATCGCACCTTTACATTCATTTTCCACCATTTATGTATGCTCTCGTTTCTCTTTCTGTTCAAATATCTTCTGTGCTTCTTGGATTTCCCCTTTAATGAGAGACATTTCTTCATCTAACCGAAATGCTGCTTCAGCAGCTCTTTCCAGCCGACTTTCGATATTTTTTGGGATTGCGCCAGAGTACTTATAATTTAGAGAGTGCTCAATTGTCGCCCAGAAATTCATTGCAAGAGTACGAATTTGTATCTCGACAAGTAAATCTTTCTCCCCTTCACCGACTTGAAGTGGATAGGAGACCACTACATGAAAAGAACGGTACCCACTTGGTTTCTTATGGTTTATATAATCACGTTCCTCAACAATCTTGAGATCTTTTCGTTGCTTAAGCAAATGAATAACCGCATAAATATCATCTACAAACTGGCACATAATTCTAATGCCCGCAATATCTTGAATTTCTGTTTCTATATTGTTCAATGAAATCCCTTTACGTTTCTTTTTGTCGATGATACTTGCTATCGGCTTAACTCTTCCAGTGACAAACTCGATCGGTGAATGCTTCTTTTCAATTAAACATTGCTCACGAACACCTTTAAGTTTAATCTTTAACTCTTCAACTGCCTGCTTATACGGATTCAAAAGTACATTCCAGTCCATTTAACCACCGCCGAATTTCGATAATCCGAAGCTTTCTACATAATGTAAAATAGTCTTCTTCTATTTAACAGGTTGGAAAATTTCCTCTACACTATTCATCATTTCGCTTCCGTAATTTGCATTACCAGAAATATTTTGAATTAAATACTCTAATTCATCCTTCAATCCAACCATTGGAATTGAACCATGGTGAGATAGTTGGAGCACCGCATCTTTTCCATCTGTTAGAACAGTCTTCATATCTGACCAATAATCTTTTGGAATAGATACATAAATAAAGCTATCTTCTGTTTCTAGTATATAAATGAAAGATAAGGAATCCGAGTCTACAAGAACTTGTCCAGATGGTTCTAGCGCTAAGTCCTTTGCTAGTGATTCACTATTAATGCTGAATTGTACAGTGTCTTCTTTCACTTCACATGATGTAATTTCTAATCTTGTAGTCATCCTAGTCCTCCTAAATAAATCTAATGTCCACCTACAAGTGTATCATATTTTCCGTCCTGATAATAATTGTAGAGTATAGTCCAGTATGAGATAATGACCGAATAATAGTCCTTTAAGAGGTGGTTTGATATGAAACAAGAAATTGAAATAGAGTTGAAGAATCTAGTTACAAACGATGAATTCTCGCAACTTATTCATCACTTTTCGATTCCAGAAAACTCATTTAAGAACCAAACAAATTATTACTTTGATACAAATAATTTTGACTTGAAACAAAACCACTGTGCTTTACGGATACGTCGTAAAAGTAATACGTACACGTTAACACTTAAAGAACCCTATGAAGAAGGTCTATTAGAATCTCATGAATCATTAACCAAAGAGAATGCTCTACAACTAATAGATGGAAAAGCGTTCTCCTCTAGTGAGATCCTTAAACATATTGAAAGTAAGTATGGTATTTCTAAGCTGTCAATTGAGTATCTCGGGTCCTTAGAAACAAAACGGTCAGAATATCCTTATAAATCGGGTCTCTTAGTTCTCGACCATTCTAAGTATTTGGGAAAAGAAGACTATGAACTAGAATTCGAGGTGCCTGAAAGAACACAAGGCGAAATGGAGTTCAATGATTTGCTTAAGACATTTTCAATTCCACAAAGGAAAACGCCTAATAAAATTCAAAGATTCTTTGATTACAAGAAGTCCAATACGTGACAAGAAGAAGTTAAAGGTCGATTCTCTCAAGTTGCTGTCTAATAAATACCGAATATAAAACAAGACCAAGTAGGACGATTTTTTTGTGCTTATTTTTTAAGGTTCTGTTCATCTTGATGAATTGATTTAAACGGAATTTACGACACTCCTCGAAAATGAAATTCGCATTTTCTTCGTGCGATGTAACGCTGCCGAAGCTTTCCTTGTCCTGCGGTTCACCCGCGGAAAGGGAGTAAATTTGGAAGAAATATCATTAGCAAAGGGCTGCCAGAAGATCAGTTTTCACTGACTTTCTGGACAGCCCCATTTTGTTGTTCAAAAAGAAAATTATGTAAAAATACCCTATTGCATGGGTCTTCTATTTGATATGATTAGTGTACAAGAGAAGGTAGGGATAATCGTGAACAGTAACTGGATTCAATCATTTTTGCAATTACAATCAATTAGACAATTTAGTGTTGGAGCACATACACCCTCTCAAAAAAGTGATATTTGGGGACAAGTATTCCAAAACGAATTACAAAATATGTTGAATACATCTACAACTAAGCCACTCATGGAGTCATATGTAAAGCGTCCACTATTGAATGGAGCCGCTATTAATAAAGGGTTGAAAAATGAAGGAGTTGTATCGAAAGAACAATCCTATTCTTCATATATTAATGAAGCTGCAGAAATTTACAATTTAGACCCTAAACTTATTAGATCCGTGATCAAGCAAGAGTCAAACTTCAATCCACTCAGTACAAGTCCAGCAGGAGCGATCGGTTTGATGCAGTTGATGCCAAAGACTGCGGAAGGTTTAGGTGTGCGAAACCCTTATAACCCCCGAGAAAATATATTAGGTGGTGCAAAATACATCCGACAGATGCTCGATCGTTATGATGGTCACACGCAAACCGCTTTGGCTGCTTATAATGCAGGTCCAGGAAATGTTGATAAGTACAAAGGAATTCCACCATTTAGTGAAACCATCAATTATGTTAAGAAAGTGATGAACAATTATTATCAAGCTTAATAAAACATTTGAAGCTGACTTACACTATTTTACTAGTGATGTCAGCTATTTTTACGCTTTATTCTTTAAGTAGAAATCTCAATGCCTATATGATTTTCAAATTCTACAATCAGATTGTTTGCCGAAATGAGATCAGCATTGCTAAAATAAGTATGAACTTCTTGTAAAGCTCAAATTGAATAGGATAAGCCTGAAGCAAAGGTTAAGTCCCAATTGCGCTTTTACTTTGTACGTAATTTTTTTCTTTACGTCGATCACTCCATACAAAGAAGTTATACTTTTTTTATCGTGGAACAAAATAAGGTAGGTTACTTAAATGAATAATAATCAAACACCATTCGAAGCAATCGGTGGGTTAGATACAGTCGAAGAGTTAGTTGAAGCCTTTTATAATCGGGTACAAGCACATCCGGATCTTGCACCGATTTTTCCAGATGATTTGACGGAAACGATTCGAAAACAGAAACAATTTTTGAGTCAATTTCTTGGAGGTCCACCCTTATATACTGAAGAACACGGACATCCGATGCTTAGAGCAAGACACCTTCCCTTCCCGATTACTAGAAAACGGGCCGAAGCTTGGTTATCGTGTATGAAACAAGCCATGGAAGAAATTAATATGGAAAGTCCTTATAAAGAACAAATTTATAGCCGTTTAACAATGACGGCTCATCACATGGTTAACAATCCTGAGTAAGAGCGAGAGAAAGGAGAATAACCATTGACTACAGATCATCGACAGACAGATTATAGCCCTATGATGGAATGTGAATCAGGATGTGACATCGAAACACCTAATAAAAATAAACCCGTTGAAATTTATTCCTTTGTAGACCCCTTATGTCCAGAATGTTGGGGATTAGAACCAGTTATTAAAAAATTACAAATTGAATACGGAAACCATTTCAGGTTAAGACATTTAATGGGTGGTCGCATTGATTACTGGAACTCAGTTGTTCAAAAGAAGAACGGCATTTGCACAAAAGAAGATGTAGCGAAGAAATGGGAAATTACTGCCAATAGATCAGGTATGTCCTGTGATGGAGATGTATGGTATGAAGATCCGATTCAAACACCTTATGTTGCATCTATTGCCGTGAAGGCAGCTGAACTACAAGGAAAGTCAAGCGGTATGAGGTTTTTGAGAAAATTACGTGAAGTACTTTTTCTACAAAAGCAGAACATTACAAAAGTTGATGTAATTACAGATTGCGCGAAGTCTGCTGGACTTGACGTAGACGAATTTCAAAAAGATTTACATTCGGATACAGCGGTCAAAGCCTTCCAATGTGATGTTAAAACAACTCAAGAAATGGAAGTAAGCCAACTACCCTCTCTTGTTTTCTTTAGTGATACGTCAGAAGAAGGTATTAAAATAACCGGTATGTATTCATATGAAGTGTATGTTCATATCCTTGAAGAGCTTATAGGTGATTTACCTGATAAGTGTGCACCACCTTCATTAGAGAAGTTCTTAAAGAAGTATCAATTTGTAGCGACTAAAGAAATTGCAGAAGTCTATAATCTCTCACCCCGCGAAGTGGAAAGCCAAATGAAAAAGCTCACATTACAACAAATCGTAGAACGTGTACCTGTTAAGCACGGTACCTTCTGGAGATACAACAACAAAAACAGCCAAGCCGATTAAGGATGGCTGTTTTTGTTGATTGATTGTAATTTGGTTAACATAGATTTTGGTCTTAGGTCAATCTCTGAAAGTAAATCAATTTCATACCAAATTGGTTGATAGAGACCCCTCTTTGAGCTTGAGAATTCTTCACCTAGTCCTGTCCCAAATTCACCACCTAATATATGTGCTGTGTAAAAGTGATGAAGACCATTCCAATGCTCTACATGTATGAGGTCATTCACTTTAATCTCGACACCTAACTCTTCCTTTGCCTCTCTAATCGCTGTCTCTTTAGGATCCTCGTCATTCTCAATACCACCACCTGGAAAGACATAATACTCCTCACCATTATTAAACCTTTTCATAAGAGCGATGCTTCTATTATGGAAAAGGGCTACTCTACTGCTATTTCTCATACTTATTCCTCCATATACCCAATTGGCAGGGCATGTTTTCCCTTTACATTCATAAAATAAGAATGAAAGGAGATTGATTACATGCCTATCCGGATCGGAACAATTATTGGATTGTTAGCTGTATTGACGAGTTTTACATTAGTTGTATTCGGATTTTTGAAACTGTTCCCTTTGTTCATCGCCACTCCATTGTTATTCTTGTCAATCTTCTACTTATTGTCTCGTTTTAATTCACGTAATCGAAGCAACCAATTTAAAGGTTTTAAAAGCATCTAAATGCTTGAAATAACAAAGACAAGACCAAGTCATATTGCTTGGTCTTGTCTTATAGCCTTTTTGACGAAACTTCTCTTATTCTCCTTCGAACAATAATTCTTCCATTTCGTCCAGTACATTCTCGAAAACGGATAGTGCTTCTTCAATTGGCTTGCTACTTGTCATATCTACTCCTGCTTTTTTCAAGACTTCAATTGGATAATCCGAGCTTCCAGCTTTTAAGAATTCTAAATATCTTTCTACTGCTGGTGCGCCTTCAGATAATAGTTGTTTTGATAGAGATGCCGCTGCACTAAAGCCCGTCGCATATTGATAAACGTAATAATTATAATAGAAGTGTGGAATACGAGCCCATTCAAGACCGATCTCCTCATCAATTACGATATCATCTCCAAAGTACTTTTTGTTTAAGTCATAATACATTTCCGTAAATAAATCTGGTGTCAAAGCTTCCCCAGCAGCTGCACGCTCATGGATCATTTGTTCAAATTCGGCGAACATCGTCTGACGGAACACTGTACCTCGGAAACCTTCTAAATGATGGTTCAGTAAGTAAAGTTTTTTCTTTTTGTCTTCTGTCGTCTTAAGGAGATAATCGTTTAATAATGCTTCATTACAAGTTGAAGCAACTTCCGCTACGAAAATTGAATAGTTCGCATATGGATAAGGTTGTGTTTCTCTCGTATAGTAGCTATGCACAGAGTGACCGATTTCGTGTGTCAACGTAAACAAATTGTTCACGTTATCTTGCCAGTTCATAAGAATATATGGCATCGTCCCATATGCGCCAGATGAATAGGCTCCACTGCGCTTACCTACGTTTTCTTGAACATCAATCCATCTCTTCTCATAACCTTCTTTTACGATATTTACATATTTATCGCCCATCGGTTCAAGACTTTTGACGACAAGTTCTTTTGCTTCATCAAATGGAATTTCCATTTTCACATCTTTCACAATCGGTGTGTAAAGGTCATACATATGCAGCTCATCTAGACCAAGTGCTTTCTTACGTAAACGAACATATCTATGGAGCAAATGTAGATTGTCGTTAACGGTCTTCACAAGATTATCGTATACTTGCTCTGGAATATTATTTGAATCCAATGCAGCTTGACGAGCTGAGTCATAGCTCCGCACCCTAGCATTAAAGTTGTCCTTCTTAACCGTACCGCTTAATGTACTTGCGAAAGTATTCTTGAACTTGTCATACGTACCGTACATCGCTTTAAATGCATTCTTCCTAACTTCCTGATCATCACTTTCTAGAAACCGGATATATCGGCCATGTGTGATCTCTACTTCTTCTCCATTTTCATCTTTAACAGATGGAAACTTCATATCAGCATTATTCAACATACCGAAAGTATTACTAGAGCTATTCGTAACTTCACTAACGCCAGCTAGTAATGCTTCTTCTTTATTTGAAAGAACATGTGGCCGACTACGATTAATTTCATCTAAGAAGTGCTCATAAAGTTTCAGTTCTTCTTTTTGATCAACAAAGGATCGAATGACACTTTCTTCGAGAGAAAGAATTTCCGGTACGATATAGGATAGGTGGCTCCCTGTTTCAGTAGCTAATGAAGCGGCCCGATCATTCAAACCTTGGTAGAACGAGTTGGTTGTATCTTGGTCATATCTCATATGTGCATATGTATATAGCTTTCCTAGACGCATTGTGATTTCATCTTGTAGTTGAAGTGCCTCATAAAGAATATTCGCTGACTCACCTAGCTTACCTTGGTATTGATCAATTTGTGGAATCATGTTTTTCACTTGTTTAAATTCATTTTCCCAAACTTCATCTGATTGGAAAATATCCTCTAGATCCCAAGTATCTTGTGTAGGTATTTCATCTCTTTTCGGAAGTTTTTTTACAGTTTTTTCTGTCATAATATCGAATTCCTCCTATTCATTTCTCGACTCGTACATGTATATCTTATAGGTATTGGCCTGTTTTTACAAAACATTCCCCCTTATAATATTTTCTATTTATACGTCCATAATCCTCTAATTCAGTAAGAGAATCATTTTGCGCAATTGTTCCTTAGATTCTGATGTCGAGTTAGGAAATTGTACTTCTCTTTGCTTTGTAAATTGTGCTTTCCCTCCCCACTTCAATAAACCAAACTTAGTTAAACACTTCAAGTACTCCATTATTGCAAATGAGAGGTGCGACTTACCATCAGAAATGTCTCGTCTTAGCTTTATTTTATATTGAACAATTTGTCTTAAGAACATTCCGTACAGTTCTCGAAAGTGAACGGTTTGCCCGACGGAAAGAGGGTCAATTACTTCTATTAAAAAAACAGTTTGCCAAACATATGCAGGGGTTTGGAACCAAACTAAATAATTGGTTGGGACACCCGCTTCAGATGGAAAATGACAAGGTGAAATCCCTTTTTGTATTAATTTATGTTTCATAAAAACAACCGCTGGCTCCCTTTGTACATGTAAATACATCCTACTTGTGAACAATTTATCCACCCACTTATCAATGTATGGTTTTGGCAATTGATTTCTGAATGGAAAATGGAATGGAAACGAAACGTTATTAGGGGACCACTTGTCAAGTATGGCAAATACGATTTTCGAAGAATAAGGGATGATGGTATGGAGAATGGAGAATCTTTTTTTCAGTGGACAATAATAAACCAGGTAAGGATAGGTTGAATTGCTATAAAGGAGTGATTGTAAGGCTAGTTCATCTATACGAAATACAAATCGTGAAATTTGAGATAGTCTCTTCTCTCCTAATATCCAAATAGGTTGAATACCTGCTTGAATATAAGCCTTTGATTGTTTTTGAATATTTTCAAGAGGGATGGATGAGCATTGATACTCGAATGCAATTTGGAGTTTGCCAGAAGATAGAAACAGGTCTGGTCGTTGGTTGAGGTGTTTGAGGTGCTTTTCGATTAACGGGGAATAGCTTTGGAATGATAACCATTGATACAATTGTTTTTTACCGGTGAGATGGTACATGGACTCGTGCTCGTAATCATTTTGACAATCTGAATGCTCTTTATGTGCAAAATGCCAAATCCGCTTCGTACCTAGCCTCAAACGAACAACTTTCTTACAAATGGGACATCGAAATGTAGATTCGGATCTTAACCTTTCAAGCTCACTTCGATTCCATTGTTCAGCTAAGTTAATCAACACATAATTTGGATCATAAGCAGTAAGCAACTGTACACTCCTTCCTTCACTAGTATTCATCGTATACCATTCTAGATAAAAAAAGAGAAACCTTCTTCTAAGAGAAAGTTTCTTCCAATTAAAGTAAAGGTGATAATAATCTAGAAGTAGACTCAATCACTTTATAATAAAATTTTCGATTCTTAAATGTATCATGTTGTATAGGTGTCGCATCTTTAATATCATTCAAGTAGTCTTCTACAAGACGTTGTGTGCTTTTTGTTCTATATAGGAAAGCATTGACCTCAAAATTAAGATGAAAGCTTCTCATGTCCATATTTGCTGTACCAATTGAAGCCAATTCACTATCAACAATGATCATTTTACTATGAAGGAAACCTTTTTGATATTCATATATGTTCACACCAGCTTCAAGCAAGCTAGGGAAATAAGATCTAGAAGCATGAAATGGCAATTTCTTATCAGGTTTCGCCGGGAATAACAAACGGACATCTATTCCACTGAGTGCTGCAACTCTTAACGCATTGAGAATATCCTCATCAGGAATAAAATAGGGTGATGTAATCCATATAGACTGCTTAGCAGAAACAATCATTGAGAAGAATAATTTCTTAATAATATCCCATTGATGATCTGGACCACCAGATATCATTTGTACGCCGCCATACACTTCTTCCTTCGGAAATTCAGGTGATAAATAGTTGGGTTCTAGAAGCGTTTCACCCGTCATTGAATACCAATCTTGTAAGAAAATCAGTTGAAGACTTCTAACCGCTTCCCCTTTCACCATCAAATGTGTATCTCTCCAGAAACCATAGGCCTTATTCAACCCTAAGTATTCATCCCCTATATTTAACCCACCTACAAATGCGACATTTCCATCAATCACAACAATCTTTCGGTGATTACGGTAGTTGATCTTGTTGTTCAATAGAGGTAATTTAACAGGAAGAAAAGGTATGGCTTGCACACCAGCCTCTTTAAGGGTGTTGATATATTCTCTTGATAGCTTCCAACTACCTACCGCATCGTATAAGAAACGCACTTCTACTCCTTCTCTTGCTTTCTCAAGGAGCACATTTTGGATTTGCGTGCCTATTCCATCATCACGAACGATATAGTATTCCATATGTATGTGCTCTTTCGCATTTCGAAGCGCATTAAGAATATATTCATATGTCTCTTTCCCGTTGGTTAGTATTTGTGTGTCGGTATTAAAAGAAATCGGACTTTTACCAAGCTTTTGGGCCAGTTTAAATAAAAGTCTTTGATGATCCCCCATTAATTTCATTTGATCATCATCAATAGGTCGATTTTGTTCAAATCGAGAAAATGCCTCTTCGTCTTTAAGCGCTTTTTGGTCAAACATTCTTTTCTTCCTATAGTTTCTACCGAAGAGCATGTAGAAGAAGAAACCTAGAAGTGGAAAAGCAGCAAGGACAACAAACCATGTCAATGTTTGAGAAGGATGACGATTTTCGAGAAATATCACGATCCCAATAAATAATGCTGAGAAAGTGAAGAAAATACTAAGAACACCGAGAATCCAGTTTTCCCAATAAGGCTTCGTGAAAATAAACATTGAAACGAGTATAGCTAGAAAAAGCATGACTTGTAATGTTTTCTTAAACATGTTGCATTCATCCCTTAGTACCATCTAATATTTGGTATTTTAATTATCTGTTTATTATGTAGAAATTACAACTATAAGTATCGTCAAGAAGCTCATATAAAAATGAAAACGCCGAAATTCAATTTGAAAGTCGGCGTTTTGTTATTTCTCTGGAAAATAATTGTTCATTTGCCCAAGTGCATCTTCTGAGAGAATGACTTTTCCATATTCTTCGATACGATGTACTGTCAATTCGGTTTCATCCCCGAATTCAAGCATCCTGCTCAACACATCATCTTGCTCTGACTCACTGAACGAATCATAAAAAGTTACATACAGATAATATTTACCTTCGTAGTGATAAAGACTATCCGTAAATGAGTTGGTAACAACGCTGTGACTTAAAGAAATGACATCTTCAATATCTGAGAATCGAAGCATGAATGATAGAAAATCTCCATCTTCTGGTTCAACAGTTGCATCATCAGAATCGTCATCAGCACTAAAATGATGATCGAGCATTTTCTCAATATTATCATCTACAGGAACATCTACTTGTTTGTCCTCAGAGATAGGTAATTCTAACTTCGAGCCATCCTGAGACAGTGATGCTCTCGTAACAAGAATTTCAAGACCTTTGTCTAAAGCTTGCACTTGTATCCAAAGAGGGCCTTCCAAAGAAAATTGCTCCTGTTGGTGAGCTTCGTCCATCATCTCCCAGAACAATTCTTCGCCTCGTTCTCGATTTTGCCAAATCTCTTCTTTATCAAAACCTCGAGTTTCTATATCATGATACGTTATGAAAAATTTTATAGTATACTCATTGACACGTTCTATTTCCATGGTGTTTCTCTCCCTTCGATCCAGATTAAATTTCACCTGGAAGAGATGTTGAACCCCTGTCATTTGAAATATTCTTTCTCATTATAGGTATTCCCGTTTTGGGCGCTACTAAATCAGTTATCACAAAGTTGGAGTTTCTTGTACTTCTATTCTATGATAAATAGTTGAGGAATGAAATAAAAATGCATGACCATTTTTCGTTTTTGTACATAAATAGGCCAGTAACCTATAAATTGTAGCTTGACTGCTTATGGAAACTCATTTATACTTTTTTCGTTCTACTGTTTGTACATACTTTGTGTGATTGTACGTGGATTAAACGCCAACGTCAAGTGATAAAGAAAAGCTGACTTGCACAGGATGTGCTGACTTCGACGTTCACCACAGGACGTGGTGGGTCTTAGTCGAAGCTCCTATATAATAAGGACTTCGATGGTCACTGGAAATCCAATGAGGAGGCTTCGGCCGCCGCAAGAGGATTGAAGTGATCCAAGAAGCTGTGCGATGAAGCTAGACATTAAGAAAAAAGAAATCGCCGAGGTCAGGTGCGAAGCGACCTCGAGCACCTAGGCGATGAAGCTAGACATTAAGAAAAGCGAAATCGCCGAGGTCTGGTGTGAAGTGCGCTGGAGATTCCTTGCAATAACACGCTCTGTGTGTTGTCAGAGGAATCGAAGCGACCTCGAGCACCTAGGCGATGAAGCTAGACATCGAGGAATAACAGAATAACACCCTTCGTGTTCTTCTGGGTAGTTAGAAAGGGGTATATTCGATTTGGAATCTGAATTTCTTATCGCATTATTAACAATCATCGCAATAGATATTGTCTTGGGTGGAGATAATGCAGTTGTAATTGCGCTAGCAAGTCGCAACCTACCGGAGCATCAAAGAAATAAAGCCATATTGTTCGGTACGGCACTGGCCATTTTCGTTAGAGTAATCATGACAATTGTCGCTGTGTACTTATTGAAAATCCCATACCTTTTACTAGTTGGTGGTGTGTTACTCATCTATATCGCATACAACCTCTTAGCAGAAGACGATGGTGAAGCGGATATAAAGAGTGGTACAACCCTTGCGGCTGCAGTTAAGACTATTGTCGTTGCAGACGTTGTCATGGGATTAGACAATGTCTTAGCAATCGCTGGCGCTGCACATGGCAACATTCTACTTGTTGTCATTGGCTTATTAGTATCTGTTCCTATCATTATATGGGGAAGTAAATTAATCTTGCACTTTATGGAACGATTTCCTTCTATTGTTTACATTGGTTCAGGAATTTTAGCCTATACAGCTGCCAAAATGATTTTAGAAGAAGCGATCATACAACAATGGATAGGACATAACGCCATGCTTGAAATCTTAATTTCCGTAGTAATCGTCGTTGGCGTATTAGTTCTAGGCTGGCTTTCTAAAAGAGTTAAAGCAGGTGCAAATGTAAACTAAATAATTTCACTAAAAAAGATAAACAAAAAAGGCTTTTGCCCGACTACATCGTTGAGCAAAAGCCTTTTTTTATTATTCACCTTAAATTAGTTGACCATTTTTTGAGCTTCGAGCAACTGGAAAGTTCGAACTTTTCTCGGTAAGAAGCGACGAATTTCGTCTTCGTTATAACCAACTTGTAATCGCTTTTCATCAATCATAATCGGGCGACGAAGCAGTCCAGGGTTTTCACTCATCAATTCGAAAAGATCCTGAAGTGGCATCGTATCCAAGTTGACATTCAATTCTTGAAAAGTCTTGGAGCGTTTTGATACAATTTCGTCCGTACCTTCTTCAGTCATTCTAAGAATCTCTTTCAATTCATTAATTGACAATGGCTCTGAGAAAATATTACGCTCTTGAAAAGGAATCTCGTGCTCTTCTAACCATGCTCTAGCCTTTCTACATGAAGTACAACTAGGTGAAGTATATAATGTAACCATAAGGAATCGTCTCCTTTCATGATTTGAAAAATGCATATATCTTTGTGCATTACTTTAAAAAGATAATTAAATCATATTTCTTATTATACTACATCTACGTAATATAAGATAGGGTAAATGGGTAATTCTTATCAATTTCCTAGGAATTCAACTTACACAAATTTAACGATGAAAATAACTCATTTGTTGTACAACATCCTTTTATAATATGTACCTAGATTTTGTTTACCCTTGATAAAACAAATTAAACCTATTTTCAAAAGAAATAATCCATATTATGAGATGTTCGCTAAACTTTCACGTATACTAAGCTTTAGAGTTGTGATCTAGATTTGGAGTGAAATGAATTGAAAATACATATGTTATCTCTTTTCTTACTACTTTTACTACTCTCTGCTTGTGCAGAGGAAAAAATAACAAGTGATAATGCTTCTAGTAATGCGATTCCTGTTGAAACTGATACAGTTAAGAAAGAAACCTTTACAAACAGAATCGAAATAGTTGGAAAAGCAATACCTTCTGAACAAGTCCCTATTACATCTTCTGTTCCTGCAGAAATCACTCAGATTTCGGTTGAGAATGGAGATACTGTTCAAGAAGGCGATCTAATCATGACATTAGATGATTCCCAAATCAGGCAACAGCTTAATCAAGCTCAATCTGCAGTAACTGCACTTGAAAATTCACGGAATCAGTTAAATAACACAATACAGGAGCAACGGTCGACTCAAGCTGAAATCAACAACGTGATTGATGATACTATAAAACAACTAGAAGAAATTGAAATACCTGATCAGATTGAAGCTGACATTCCAATTGGAAATGTGAATAGCTTTCTAAAACAACTAAAACAGTTATCTAATTCTAATACATCTATTACATCGAGTGCACTTCCACTGATCGACAGTCAACTGGTACAAGCACGCAAAGGTGTACAGGAAGCCAAGAATGCGTTACAAGCAACAAAAATAACGTCCCCTATAACTGGAACCATTAATCAACTAAATGCGAGTGAAGGCATGCCAGCAATCCCAGGTAATCCATTGGCGATTGTCTCAAGTGAATCCAACCTGAACGCAGTATTTCCAATCAATGCTTTCCAAATTAAATCCATCAAGAAAGGAATGGATATTCGATTAACATTTGAAGAGATCAAAGATCCCTTTAACACTACCATTAAGACAATTACCGACAAACCAAACAAAGAAACAAATACGTATACACTTACAGTCCCTCTTAAACCTTTCAAGAAAACGATTAAATCTGAATCAATCGTAACTGGGACGATCAATATTCAATCCGCACCTGAAGCAATAACGGTTTCGAATAACGCCCTCCTTTTTGAAGGTAATCAAACATATGTATTCCTTGTTGAAGATGGGCGAGCAATCAAACAGCCAATCACACTCAAAGTACAAGGAAATACAGTTAGCCAAATATCAAAAGGTTTATCAGTAAATGATGTTGTCGTGACAGAAGGCAAATATCAATTAACAAATCGTTCGAAAATCAGCACGAAAAAGTGAGTGGTATCCTTGAAAATAACGAAACTTTCCGTATTTAGACCTATAGCAATGGGCATGGTCATCCTTTTCATGCTCATTATAGGCGCTGTTAGTGTTAGAAATACTCCCGTAGATCTGTTTCCTGATTTAACATTTCCTGTTGCAGCTGTGACCGTTACATATGAAGGGGCTAGCCCAGAAGAAGTTGAAAAGCTCCTTGCCACTCCAATTGAAAATATGATGGGAACGATCCCCAATGTTGAAAGTGTATCATCTGTTTCAAGGACAGGTGGTGCACTCATTATTGTTTCCTATACATGGGGTACCGATATGGACTTTGCCTCACTGAAAATGAGAGAACAGTTAGATGCGATACGTGACCAGTTACCAAGTGATGCCCCAAAACCTAGAGTTCTCAGATTTAATCCAAATGACCTTCCTATCGTGAGATTGGGCATACAGGCCCCTGATGGGGATCTTGTTTCTGCAAAAAAGTTAGTCGAAAATGAAATCAAGCCTCAATTAGATTCAGTAGAAGGTGTTGCCGCTGTTACAATTGAAGGTGGAACAGAAAAGGTAGTCAATATATCGGTAAATCCAACTATACTAAAGGACCATGGTTTAACTATTGATCAATTAAGACAAATCTTAGCTGGCGAAAATATCACTTTACCTAGTGGAAAGATTAAAGACAAAGGGCTAGAATTCCCAATTAGAGTATTTGGAGAATTCGACTCGATTACCGAACTTAAACAACTGTCTATCCCTACCCAAAAAGGTGTAGTCCAATTGGACAATCTTGTAGATATCGTTGAAACAACTGCATCCACTGATCAGATCAGCTATTTAAACGGCAAACCGAGTATTGGAATATCAATACTGAAACAATCAGGAGAGAATACAGTTTCAGTCGCAAATAAGATTGAAAATAAAATTGAAAGAATGGAATTATCAGAAGAGGTCCAATTAGAAACGATTTTTAATCAAGCTAAATTTATTAAGCAATCTATAAGAGCTGTTTTGATTAACATGATATTAGGTAGCTTTCTTGCAGCTGGTGTTCTATATCTCTTCTTACGAAATATGAGAAGCACATTCATTATCGGCTTCTCTATTCCCATTTCTGTTATGACCGCTTTCATTTTCATGTATTTTTCTGGACAGACCCTCAACATCCTTACATTAGGCGGTTTAGCACTAGGTGTAGGAATGATTGTAGATAACTCAATTGTAATTCTTGAAAGTATATACCGTTTGAAGGAAAAAGGGATGGCACTAAAAGAAGCTGCAATTAAAGGTACAACCGAGGTTGGTGGTGCTGTCATAGCTTCCACTCTTACAACAGTTGTCGTATTCTTGCCGATCATTTTCGTTGATGGTCTTGCTGCTCAACTATTTAAACCGTTAGCATTAAGCGTTTCCTTTGCACTCGCATCATCTTTAGTGACTGCACTGATTATCGTTCCATTACTCTCTTCTAATTTATTAACGAAGGAGCAGAAAAAAGTAGCTGTTACGAGTAGGTTCCTTACTTTTCAGAGACGTTACGTTTACTTACTTAGGAAAGCGATTCGATATCCTAAAAGACTGATCGTAGGCACAATCATTCTTCTTTTGATCTCATTATCAGCTATTCCTTTTATCGGAACTGAGTTCTTACCCGCTCAAGACCAAAGTTACGTGAATATTAACGTAGAATTACCGCCTGGAAGTGCATCTGAGACAACCTTCAAAACGACCGAACAAATTAACCGTGCACTCGATTCCATTGCTGGTATTGATTTGTATTATGTAACAATTGGCGGATCAAATGATTTTTCAATACAAGCTGGAAGCAACAATAATAAAGCCATGTACAGCATACTCTTACAACCTATCTCAGATCGTGACAAATCTGACACACAAGTAGCAGAACAAATCCGCAACAAATTAAAAGGTATTGAAGAAGCTGAAATTTCTGTTCAAGCGAGCGATAGCGGTTTATCAGACTCACCTGTATCATTGGAGATATCAGGGCCAGATTTACGCACACTTGAAGCAATCTCAACAGATATCCGCAATGAAATCAGTAAAGTCGATGGTATTCGAGAAATCGAATCCAATTACGAGACGGGTAACCCCCTTATTGAAATTGAAGTGAACCGGAAGATAGCTGCAAGCTATGGTTTAACGAGCGCTCAAGTTGCTCAGTCAATAGAAAGTGCTACGACCGGGAAGGTCGCTACAGCATTCAACAGAAGTGGTAATCAAGTCGATGTAAGAGTTCAGGTAGATCCATCAACACTTGAATCAGTAAAAGATTTAGAAGACCTACAAATTGAGGCTCCTTCAGGTGAACTCATAGAGTTAGGTAAAATAACTGAAATTAAACGAGGAAATGGTCCGAGCCAAATCAACCGAACAGATCGACTACGAGAAATCAGAGTAACTGCATCCATTTTGGATCGTGATCTCGGGAATGTAGTAAATGACGTGAAGGAAAGCGTGAAGAACAACGTTTCATTACCACCTGGCTACGAAGTATCCTTCGGCGGTCAGAATCAGCAGATGAACGATGCCTTCTTTAAATTAGGGGGTGCACTTGCATTAGCAATCGTCTTAATCTATATGGTGATGGCAGGACAGTTCGAATCCTTCTTTTATCCGTTTATTATCATGTTCTCTATCCCGCTTACCGTGATCGGAATCCTATTTGGTCTACTTGTTACTGGTCAACCATTCGGTGTTGGTTCCTTGGTAGGCATATTGATCTTGACTGGGATTGTCGTCAATAATGCCATTGTTCTTGTTGATTACATCAATCAATTGAAACAAAGCGGTATGCACACATCGATTGCAATTGTGAGAGCAGGAAAAGCTCGATTACGCCCTATCTTAATGACCGCATTAACAACTATACTAGGCTTAATCCCGTTGATGATCGGGATTGGTGAAGGAACGGAAATCCAGCAACCTATGGCCATCGTGATTGTTTTCGGATTAACTTTTGGTACCTTAATCAGCTTACTATTCATCCCAGTCATTTACTTACAATTTGATCGATTGAAAGAAAGACGTAAAGAAAGAAAAAAACAGGTAGACTTATAATTATAAAGGGGCTTAGTCATAAGTGTTACACACTCATGACTAAGCCCCCTGCTGTTTAAACATATACATTGTAGATAAAGTTTTAGGCGGTATGTTTGGATTGTGAAGCTGGTCCCTTAGTAGGCTTAGGCGTCCAACCTGGAAGCCTTTTTCTAAGAAGATCTTTCAACCAGTCTCGTTTCTTCTTATTCTTCGTCCGGCGTTTCATAAGATCACCGTCCTTTCGTCACTCTTCAAAAGTGAGTACGTCATCTACATCCTGATAAGATTTGCCGTATATTTCCACATCTTTATACGTGTGGATTTTTTCATACGTCTTCTTCATACTTTCATAAACCAATTCTTCGGATTCATCATTCGGAGCCCAGAAGAGAATTTCCATTTCATTCACTTCATTAGTCGCTAATGACCTTCGTCGATATCCAATAGACTTCGCATGAACAAAGCCTTCTCTCTTATAAAAGCGCTGTCTTTTTTCAGTATCAGTATCTTCATAATCGACAGGTTCAACTTCTAAGAGAATCGGTTTGCCTTTTTTCTTCATCTTTTCGAGAAGTTTATGGCCTATTCCTTGCCCACGAGCTGCTCCAGAAACATAGATATAGTCAATGAATAGGAAATCTTCAAATTCAGCAAACATAAGGATATGGTGTTCCCCTTCATCCTTATGATAGACATCTCCTTGTTCCTTTAGCAATAACTCCATGTGTTTTTTCGATTTCATCTCTTCAACAGGAAAATACTCATTCAGTTTCTCGTACCAATTCATAGATCTATCCTTTCTAAACGGTTTATTCTTCTCCATTATAACACAACCTCCTTATCACTCTAAAACGAGTATTGTATTTAATTGTAAAAATGATTTATTAGATAAAGAATTTACTTATATGAGAATCAGAAATTTATTACGAGGTATTGATTGAGGTGCTGGGATTTTGAACAAAGTAATCAGTAAATAATTTCCCCTCTTTCCTTAATTTGAAACTTCTTTTACAATAGTAGTATGAGATGAATATGGATGTTACATACAAGGAGGACACGGGATGGACTTTTTTATCGATATGACACTTTTAGGATTATCTGTGATAGGACTAACAGCTTTTATGGGCATCATCACCCATGGTGTAGCATCAAAAATCTTTGGACGTGCAAGCAAGAAGTTTTTCTTGAATAAGAGTAAAGGATCTCAAACTGGTTGGAATAAAGTAGAGAAAAGAACATAACATGAACTCAAATAAAAAAGGAGCTGACTCATTTAGTCAGCTCCTTTCAAACTTGTTAAGGTGTATAATCAACATTTGGTGTATACGTATTGCCTGCATCCCATAATAGGAATTCTTTAATTCCGTTCTCATTCAATGCTTTAATTTGAGCTTCAACTTCAGCTTTACCGTAAACTCGATAATTACCTTTTCCTAAATAGGATGCTGTAAAATCTTGAATCCAAGGTCTTGAAGTAGGTGGATTTTCAAGCTCAGCTAGCTTTTTGTTTTCCATTTTTGCATATTCTGTCACTAGTCGATAAGGTTCAAGATCTGGCTTCGCAATTCCGAAATATGAAGTCCAATGACTTGGATAGATCATGGAAGAAATAACATCTACATGACTTGAAATTTTCGTGAAGTTCTGACCGATACCTGGTGCTTCAGGTAAGGTAGCTGTATATCCGAAAATATCAACAGAGACATCAACGTTATATGGTTCAAGTTGTTTATTCGCATACTCTACAAACTCTGTTACAGCTGTAACGCGCTTTTGAACATTTTCAACGTCAAGCTTCGCGTAATCGCCTAACCCATATTGTAAAGTCGTATCTCTCTTTTCAAAGCCTTCTGGAAACCGTACATAATCAAATTGTATTTCTTTAAACCCTAACTTTGCTGCATCAATTGCGATTTCTAAGTTATGGTCCCATACTTCCTTCATGAAAGGATTGACAAAGGCGTCCCCACGTCCATTCTTCCAAATTGATCCCCCGTCTTTAAAGGATAGTTCAGGCTTCTTTTTGGCGAGTATTGAATCTTTAAAGACAACGACACGTGCGATTGGATAAATCTTATTTTCCTCTAACTTTTCGAGCATTTTTCTAGGATCTTTAATGTACGGTTGACCAAAAGAATGTAACGGTGAAGTCTCTTCAGGTATGTAAGTAATATACCCGTTGTCATCCTTAACATCAATAACCATCGCATTTAAGTCTGTTTTGTTAATTAACGAAATCAGCTTCTCAAAACGACTACCACCTGCCGAATGTCCCGTTACATAGATCCCACGTACAGCGTCTGGATAGTCAAAGGATAGTCCAGAATCATAAACAAATCTCGGCATCTTTTCTGGTAACTCTCTTTTCAAAACATGCTTTTCAATCCCCTGGTGTAAAGATACATCTAAGTCGGGTTTCTCATCAGCCATTTCCCACTGCGGGAACGACAGTAGAAAAATTGCCATGAATACTTTCATCATCCCCATAATCCGTTCCTCCCCTGATGTTGTTACTATAATTACTATTATAGAAAACCATTCTTTTCATGAAAAGTAACTTTCGACATATATTTCATCTTTTTCCCATTATTCATTCATGAACGTACGATTATTGTAAGAAAATCACTATTGACCAGTTGTCATTCCTTGTGATACAAGAAATTCTCTTGAAATGAATCTCGAATCATGCTATATTGTTGAACAATATACTTTGATAAGGAGGAATACCTATGCTACGACCAACACTACTAGAAATTTTCGAACATCCGAAGACACAGAAGTACATCCAAAGATCAGGTGTCGTACATGCGATTGCCTCTAGCTATCATGCATTTAAGCTTGCACACCAAATAGGAGTAGACCCGGTACTAGCATGTAAAGCAGCACTCTTACATGATATTGGCCATTACACTTGGTACCGAGACGGGGAATGGGATTACGAACAATATAAAGCAAATGATATTCACGCAATTAAAGGGGCAGAAAGAGCTCATAAAATATTAATCGAGTTAGGTGAAAGTCGTGAGTCTGCTAAGGAAATTTCACTTGCGATTTTATTGCATACAGATTCTTACTTACCACAAGGCAGTTTACACCTTAGTCCTTTACAAAAAGTTGTGAAATTAGCGGATGAAGCTGACGAAGAACCAAATGGGATGCATCATTATCGTAAGATTTCACTAGAAAAGGCAGTGGAACAAGTGAAAAATTTGGATGAGAAGCTATTGACAACACAACATCAGAAAACCTTTCAACAAACAAGCTAATTATTTAGATAAGTAACAGCAATAACTCTTCCCCTCGTTTGTCATTGAACTGCAACCCAGTTCCCTTATTAGCTGGGTTTCATCCAAACCATCCCCACAACCAAATTGTACCTGTTGTAAATTTAAATACTTCGCTCGCTTAATAGCGAAATGGAGAACTTTATTTTGGAGCATTGAGGATTGTTCTTGAGATAGATAAAGACATTTAATAGCAAGAGACTTATGTTGCTCATTTACTGTATACCATAGTAACCCCACTTCAACATCATCATTAGAAAAAATAAATACCTCTTCATCGTCTTCAATCTCTATTTGTTGGGACTCTTCTAAGTTGAAATTGTCTAACTGAATACATTGTGTATCTATTAGCTGCATGATATAGTCACTATCCACTTCTGGGTCGTATTGATAGAAGATCATTTACAACACCTCTCCATACCATTTATACGATAATAATTCATTTATTATACACAAGCTCTGTTTTATCCTGCTTTTATTCATCAATTGGTATACAAAAAACAGCCCAAAGAATGAGCTGTTTAATATTTAATAAAACCTATTGAATTTTCGCCACCATACGTACCTATTACACTACCGAGCTTAATATATCGAATTTTCTTAAATGTATCAAAAGAAAACTGTTCTTTAAAATGATCCATTACCATTTGACGAGAAGGATAGCTATGCACGATGAAAAGTTCATCATGATTTTCTCTCCAATCGGATAGCATTTCTGTCAGTTTACGAATACCCTTTTTCTTCCCTCTAAAATTATCAAGAGTTTCAACTGTGTTTTGACCTACACTAAGGAGAGGTTTGATGTTAAGAAACCCCCCAACCCTTCCTTGGAGTGCGGAAATTCTTCCACCTTTTTTTAGGTTCTCTAATGTTTCAAGTAGTATAATTCCAGCAACATTCTTTTTTCGTTCTTCTAATTTCTCGTGTACTTCTTTCGCGTTAAGACCGTTATGAACTAGAGAATCAGCATATTGCAATAAATAAATGACGCCAGCAGAGACAGTTTCCGTATCTACCATATGAAGTTTCATTTGGTTCTCTTCTGAAAGCATTTCTTTAGCAACATTCGCACTTTGAAATGTACCACTTAAGCCACTTGCAATACCTAAATAGATTACCTCAAAGCCTTCTTCAATTAACCTGTTAAACGTCTCAAAGAATTTTTGTGGAGCTGGTTGACTCGTTTTAGGTAGTTCTTTTGAATTTCTCATTTTATCGTAGAAAGCTTCATGTGTGAGATCTATTCCATCTAAGTAAGTGTCTTCATTTTTAAAATTCACATTTAGGGAAACAACATGTACTGGGCAAGATGTTTCAATTGTATCCTCTTGTCCTAAGTAATCGCTTCCACTATCCAAAACAAATGCTATAGGCATATCCTTACCTCATTTCAATTCAAATACATGATTAAGTGTCTCTTCTATTATATCCTATTGTTTTTTATCAAAAAAAACAACTATTTGTACTATAAAATAAGTTCATACATTAAAAAGAAACGATCTCCCACAAGAGAGACCGTCCCATTTAAACATTTATTGGTTTTCTTTCAGCTCGTCATCATATAAGTGACATGCTACATAATGGCCTTCTCTAGCTTCCTGCCATTGAGGAACAGCCTTAGCACATATATCCATTGCATGTGGACATCTTGTTCTAAAGCGACATCCACTTGGAGGTGATACCGGACTTGGTACATCTCCTTCAAGAATAATACGCTCACGACTACGTTCTAATTCCGGATCTGGAACTGGAATCGCAGAAAGTAAAGCCTGCGTATATGGGTGTAGCGGCTCATTGTATAGTGTATCACTTTCGGTTAGCTCGACTAAGTTTCCTAGATACATAACGCCAACACGATCAGAAATGTGTTTAACCATTGAAAGATCATGCGCAATGAACAAGTATGTCAAACCGCGCTCTCGTTGAAGCTTTTGCATCAAGTTAACAACCTGAGCTTGAATCGAAACATCTAGTGCTGAGATTGGCTCATCAGCAATGATAAAGTCTGGATCGACAGCTAGTGCACGAGCTATCCCAATACGTTGACGTTGTCCACCACTAAATTCATGTGGATAACGGTTCGCGTGTTCTTTATTCAATCCAACTGTTTCAAGAAGATCATAAACTTTCTCAAGTCTTTCTTCTTTCGAATTCGCAAGACCATGGATATCAATACCTTCTGCAATGATATCTTTAACAGTCATTCTTGGATTCAATGATGCATATGGATCTTGGAAGATCATTTGCATCTTACGGTTGAATTCCTTTAACTTCGTTTTGTCCTTTTTGCCATGAACATCTTCCCCGTTGAAAGTGACTGAACCATCAGTCGCTCCGTAAAGGCGGATAATCGTTCGTCCTGTTGTAGACTTTCCACAACCCGACTCTCCAACAAGTCCAAGTGTTTCACCTTTGTATATATCAAAAGAAACATCATCGACAGCTTTCAAGTGCTGTCCTTTACCCATGTCGAAGTATTTTTTTAAGTTCTTAACTTCTACTAACTTTTCTCTAGTTGCCATTAACGTGCACCTCCAATTGTTGCTGCTTCAGGTTTTTCAACCTTAGGTGCTCTCTCATCCAGTAACCAACAAGCCGCTTGGTGCGATCCAGAAACTTCTGTCGCATCTGGCATGTGATCGATGCAGACTTGCATCGCATGTGGACAACGAGCCGCAAACGGACAGCCTTTAGGAGGATCACTCAAGTCAGGAGGTGAGCCTGGAATCGCAATCAATTCAGTACCAGAATCTCCAACTTTCGGCATAGATGCCAACAGTCCCCATGTATAAGGGTGCTGTGGCTTATAGAAGATTTCATCGACTGTACCCGTTTCAACGATTTGTCCACCATACATGACTGCGACTCTTTGTGCAGCATTTGCAACAACACCTAAATCATGTGTAATTAAGATGATCGCTGTACCTGTTTTATCTTGAAGATCTCTCATTAAATCTAGAATCTGTGCTTGAATTGTTACGTCTAGAGCAGTTGTTGGCTCATCCGCAATTAGAATCTTAGGATTACACGCTAGTGCAATCGCGATTACGACACGTTGTCTCATACCACCAGAAAATTGGTGAGGATATTGCTTAAGACGTGACTCTGCATTTGGAATACCAACAAGCTTCAATAGCTCGATTGCTCGTGCGGTTGCTTGGGACTTCGACATCTTTTGGTGAATCCGAAGCCCTTCCATAATCTGCTTTCCGATTGTCATCGTCGGATTCAATGAAGTCATAGGATCTTGGAAGATCATAGAAATCTCTGAACCTCTAATTCTCTGCATTTCTCGCTCTGAATATTGGGCTAAATCCTTACCTTCAAAAAGGATCTCTCCTTCTTTAATTCGACCAGGCGGGTTCGGAATCAATCGCATGATACTTTTGGAAGTAACGGATTTACCAGAACCTGACTCACCAACGATCGCCAAGGTTTCCCCTTTAGTTAAATCTATATTCACACCTCTTACCGCCTCAACTTCACCGGCAAAGGTGTCAAATGATACGTGTAAGTTTTTTACTTCTAGAATTTTTTCCATATTCTTCACCCACCTTCTACTATTCTCTCATTTTCGGATCAAGTGCGTCGCGTAATCCATCGGCTACTACGTTAAATGCGATCATGATCAAACTGATGACAATCGACGGATAAATCATTTGATAAGGGAAGATTTGCATATTTTTATACCCTTCATCAATCAACGTACCTAATGAAGCTAATGGTGGCTGTAAACCTAATCCGATAAAGCTTAAGAATGCTTCAAAGAATATCGCAGCTGGAATCGTAAACATCGTATTAATGATGATGACTCCAAGTACGTTTGGAATTAAATGTTTAGAAATAATTTTATTATCTGAAGCACCTAGTGTACGAGCTGCTAAAACAAATTCTTGTCCTTTCAGCTTCAACATTTGACCACGAACTATCCTCGACATCCCTATCCAACCGGTTATCGTCAAGGCGACAGTGATCGAAATGATCCCAGGATCCAGAACGAGAATCATTAGAATAACTATGACTAAGTTCGGAATACCAATTAGAATCTCAACGATACGTTGAAGGACATTATCCACACGTCCGCCGTAATAAGCTGAAATCCCACCATACGCTACACCAATTACCATATCAATCGCGGCTGCAAGTAAAGCAATATACAACGAAACTCGAGTTCCTGACCAAATACGTGTCCACTGATCACGCCCAAGTCCATCTGTACCAAACCAGAAGTAAGTACCTTCCTCTACTCCTTTAAGTTCGTACATATCGTTGCCCATTTCATCTGTTCCATCCATGATCCCTAGCTTTTCAATTCCAGGTACCTTTGCTGGTAGATTAGCACGCCTAAGATTTTGATCATCAAAACCGTATTGATTCATCATTGGTCCAAATATCGCAAGAATACCAAGCGCTAATAGGATAATTACCCCAACAATAGCAGCTTTGTTTTTACGTAATCTGATCCATGCATCTTGCCAGAAGCTTAAACTGGGGCCAGCAATCTTTTCACTGCTTTCAGTATCCATATGAGCAGGTTGAAATAGCTCATTAGTTACTTCGTTTTCACGTTTGCTCATTAGTCTTTCCCCCCAGCTAAACGAATTCTTGGATCAATTACACCGTAAAGAATATCAACTATTAAGATAATCAATATTAAGAAAAATGATAGAAATAATGTTGTACCCATGATTACTGGGTAATCATTCGTTTGAATGGATCGAACGAATTGTTCACCTAATCCCGGGATTGCAAATATGTTTTCGATAACGAGTGAACCAGTCATTAGACCAATCGCTAAAGGTCCCATAATAGTAACCAAAGGTATTAATGCGTTACGGATACCATGTTTGAATACAACAGCAAATCCGCTCACACCTTTTGCTCTCGCTGTTGTAATGAAGTCTTGACTCATTACCTCAAGCATTTCTGTTCGTGTGAAACGAGCAGCAATTGCTACAACAAACGTAGCTAATGCAATTGTTGGAAGTACCGAATATTCCCAACCTTCCCAGAAGGCAACTGGGAACCATTGTAACTTAACACCGATATAATATTGCAATAAGGCTGCGAATACGAAACTAGGGATTGATTTACCGATTACCGCAATCATCGTTGCGCTGTAATCCCAAATCGTGTTATACCGAATGGCTGATACGATCCCAAGTAATATCCCAAAAATTGATCCAAAGATCATTGCTTGAAGTCCTAATTGTGCAGAAGGACCGATTCGATCCAAGATTAAACCAGTTACACCTCGTCCGTCGAATTGAAACGAGACGCCTAAATCTCCTGTGACGACATTTGCCATATACTTAATATATTGAACGGGGACGGGGTCATTAAGCCCGTATTTTTCTAATATGATCACTTCTTGCTCAGCAGTCAGCTTTTCCGCATTACTCAGGGGCGTCCCTGGCATTACCTTCATAAGGAAAAACGTCGCTGATGCAATGAGGAGCAGTGTGATAACCATATACACCACACGTTGAAAGATATAACCTTTCATCCTCTTCCACCTCCATGTTGTTCTTACTGAAACGTCAGTTCACCTTAAAATTTATTATTTTCAAAAAACTTTCCGTTAACAGGAAAAGAGAGTATACGTCATTCAGGACGACATATACTCTCCTGATCCTCTCCTGATTCTGACTAAGTGCTTATCTTATTTCTCGATATAAGCCCACTTATAGCTGTAGTCAGGTCCGAATGAGTGAATCGGTACATCTTTAACATAAGGCTTCCACAATTGAGAAGCTCCACGTTGGTAAAGTGGTCCGATTGCAGCATCTTCTTCAAGTAGAAGTTTCTCAGCTTTTTGCATTACTTCGAAACGCTCTACAGGCTTGTCAGCAAGATCGTTCTTAGCTTGCTTAACTAGCTTGTCATACTCAGGGTTAGAATAGCCCATCTTGTTATGTCCACCGTCAGTTACCCAAAGGTCAACGAAAGTCATAGCGTCAAGGTAGTCAGGACCCCATCCTGCGAATTGGATGTCATAATCCATTGCTTCATCAAGCTCAAGTCGTTGCTTAAATGGTACACCTTTAAGGTCGATTGTAAGACCAGGAAGGTTTTCTTCAAGCTGGCTCTTGAAATACTCTTGCATTTTCTTAGAAGTTTCAGTGTCTCCACCTAAGATTTCAAGCGTTACTTTATCTTTTCCAAGAGCTTCAAGACCTTTTTCCCAATGCTCTTTAGCTTTTGCAACATCATTCGTTAGCATGTCGCCATTAGCTGCGTTGAAGTCTTCACCTGTTTCAGGATGTGTAACGAAATCTTTTGGTACAGAGAAGTACGCTGGAATTGATCCGTTGTTAAGGATAACGTCAACAAGGTCCTTCTTGTTGATTGCCATGCTCAACGCTTTACGTACATCAACGTTTGCCAATGCTTCGTTACGAGTTTGGTTATACTTGAAGTAGAAGAGTACAGGCTCTCCGTAAGATTTGAAATCTTCGTGATCTTTATACTTGTTAACGAACTCGGAGGATAGACCAGCACGGTCAATCTTTCCAGTTTCATATAGGTTTACTGATGTTGCAGGGTCTTTAACAACTTTTACATTGATCGTTTCAAGCTTAACGTTTTCAGCATCCCAGTAGTCAGGGTTCTTCTTAAGTACCCATCCTTCTTCGTGCTTCCAATCAGTTAGTGTGAAAGGACCATTGTAGATCAACGTGTCATCTTCTAGTGCGTACTTGTCGCCTTGAGAAGTAACAAACTCTTCGTTCTGTGGTAAGTATGTCGCAAATGTAGTCAAGCTAAGGAAGTATGGAGTTGGACGCTCAAGCGTTACTTTCAACGTCTTCTCATCTACAGCTTCTACACCTAATTCTTCAGGTTTCATGTCGCCAGCAGTGATCGCTTCCGCGTTCTTAACTGGTCCCATGATGAATGAATATTGTGAAGCTACTTCTGGGTCCACTGCTTTTTGCCAAGAGAATACAAAATCTTGAGCAGTAACAGGTGTACCGTTTGACCATTTAGCATCACGTAACTTGAACGTGTAAACTGTTTGGTCTTCACTAACTTCGTGGCTTTCCGCGATACCTTCAGTAGGTTGGTTGTCTGGACCTAAGCGGTAAAGCCCTTCCATTGTTTCGTTCATAACTTGGAATGCTACAGCATCTGTACCTTGTACAGAATCCATCGTTGGAATTTCTGCAGTTTCAATGATGTTTAAAACTTGAGGTACATCTTCTTTTGGTTTGTCTTTGTCCCCGTCTCCGCCAGTGCTACTGTCGGAATCTTTGTCTCCGCCGCTACATGCAGCTAGGAACATGCTTAACACTAAAGTTAGTGTTAATAGTAATGACCATTTTGACTTTCTCATGCCTTAATGACCTCCCCTAAATATTGGTGAAATGTTGCGAACCTTGTCCCTTAAAAAATTGTCAGATTTTTGAGGAATTTCGTTCACAATTGTTATTATACAAGTTTTCGCACAATTTTGCTATGCGTTTTTTTCATATACTTTACAAAAAGCCCATGTTCATTACGGTTTCATGACGAAAAATAGGACTATTTACCTACTTTAATTATGCGCTATTTTGGGTAGGGAGTGCTTAAAAATAGAAAAAAACTGTATGACAATCACCTTATGCCGTTGATATATAGGCATTTTCTAATCTTTTGTATGTATAAAATATGCATTTGTCGCTTATTATCGAATCTTCAGATTAATTACATGTGTAAAGGGCGTGTAAACATATTGCTTGTTTCTATGTATATCGTGTAAAATCGACTTGAGGTGACATAATGAAACTTATCAAAAGATCTATCATCTTTATTCTGTTACTATTGTTAGTCGGAATAGGTGCTGGATACTTCTATTATGAAACAATTACATTTTTGACAGTGCTCAATTCTGTGTTCATTGTTTCTATGTTTTATATCATAATCGGTTCATTGATGTTCGTAACGCGTGGTGGTTTCTTTGATGCATTCACGCTAAGTGTGCGCCGATTTATGAAAAAAGGAACAAGGTACGGAGCGATTATGGATGATGTAGAGAACATTGACTTACCATCTGAAGTATTTGAGTATACGTACACTGAACCCTTATTGCTAACAGGTATCGTTGGATTTCTAACAACCGTATTGATTTCGTTCAATATTTAATATTGCATTTCAATTTCGAATTGGATATACTATCGATAATCTAAAATGAAGAATAGAAAGTGCGTAGATGAAGAGTAGTACACTTTTCCTCCCACTATAGAGAGTCTGTGGTTGGTGCAAACAGATGTGGGCAAAGGTGGAATGGACTTCTGAGCATTCGAACCGAACTTTGTAAGTAGGCTTCGACGTCATGTCTAGACGATATCAAGGACACTCTGTCAGTTTAACAACTCGCAGAGACATGAGTGATTCTTTTATAAAGAATAATTCTGGGTGGCAACGCGGTACAATCGTCCCAATAAGACGATTTGTAGCGCGTTTTTTATATTTTTGAAAGTTATATTTGAAGGAGTGAGTTGAAATGTCCGTAATTTTTTCAGGCGTTAAACCTACTGGCTTTCCTACATTAGGAAACTATTTAGGCGCATTAAAGCATTTTGTAACCTATCAAGAGGAGAACGATTGTTATTTCTGTGTCGTGAACCAGCACGCCATAACAGTACCTCAAGACAAACTAGAATTGAGAGATAACTCTAGAAAGCTTGCAGCATTATATCTAGCAATTGGAATTGACCCAGAGAAATCAACGTTATTTATTCAATCTGAAGTACCTGCACACGCGAAAATGGGATGGATCATGCAATGTATCTCCTACATGGGTGAGCTTGAACGAATGACGCAATTCAAAGATAAAGCCGATAATCGTGTTGGTGTATCAGCAGGATTATTAACGTATCCCCCATTAATGGCATCTGATATTCTCCTTTATGGAACGGATATTGTACCTGTTGGAGATGATCAGAAGCAACACTTAGAGCTGACTCGAAACCTTGCAGAAAGATTTAACAAGCAATATAACGATATCTTTACTGTACCTGATGTGCATATTCCTAAGATCGGTGCTCGAATAATGGATTTAGGTACACCTGATAAGAAAATGAGTAAGTCAGATGAGAATTCGGCTGGTTATATTTCAATGTTAGATGATGAAAAAACAATCATGAAGAAAATTAAGCGAGCCACTACAGATTCCGAAGCCATCGTAAAGTACGATAAAGAAAATAAGCCTGGAGTATCTAATTTAATGACAATCTATTCATTGTGCTCTGGAAAATCGATTAATGAAATTGAAGATATGTACGAAGGAAAAGGATATGGTGATTTTAAAGAAGGTGTCGCTCTTGCAGTCATCGAGAGTTTAAAACCGATCCAAGAACGTTATAATGCGCTTATCAACTCCGACGAACTAGATGATATTCTAGATCGGGGAGCAGAAAAAGCGAATCGTGTTGCAAACAAAATGCTTCAAAAAGCTGAACGAGCAATGGGACTTGAACGCAAAAGAAAGAAAAAATAGTTTATAAATTAAAGACCATCAACGGAATACCGCTGATGGTCTTTATTTATTATTGTTCATTTAAAGCTTCAATTACCTTCAAAGCTGTACTTTCACTAGACATTGGGTTTTGACCTGTAACTAGATTTCCATCTCTAACTGAGAAGTCAGTCCATTTATCTCCACGAACAAATTCTGCTCCTAGATCTCTTAATGACGTTTCAAGTAGGAATGGCATTTCTTTTACTAGTCCCATCTCTTCCTCTTCTTCATCCGTAAAACCATTGACCTTTTTACCTTTTACAATTGGAACTCCATTTTTGTCTGTAACCTTGACTAAACCAGAAGGACCATGGCAAACCGCTCCAATTACTTTATTCGCTTCATCCATGTTTTGAATAATTTTCTGTATATGAGTGTTCTCAGGGAAGTCGAACATCGTTCCATGTCCTCCTGGTAAAAACACCGCATCATAGTTCCCTTGTAAATCTTCATCGGATAGTGGCTTCGTATCTTTCAACTTTTCTCGAGCTTCATCGAACTCTGCTTTCGGTTCCTCAGGGATGCTATTTGGATCTAGCGGTACTTCGCCACCCTTTGGACTTCTAACGTGTATTTCATAACCTTGATTTTTGAAGAGATTGTAAGGAGTCGCATACTCTTCTAACCAAAGACCTGTGGATTGTTCCTCGTTTATTTTATCTGCATTTGTTACAATCATTAACACTTTCTTAGACAATGTAATACCTCCTTAGCTTATACGAAACTTCTTTTGTTTCGTTCCCGGCATATCTCGCAGTTAAACTTATTAGAACAAAAAAATAATAAGCCGACTCATTTTGGTCGACTTATTATTGTGCTAATTTACATGTGTCCCTTTTTCAAGCTCCCAAATTTTCTCGAAATAAGGTTGTCCTTTTATAAGACGCTCGCAAATTGATTGATGTTTCGATGTCCATCCATGACAGACTTCAATGTAAAGTGCTCTCCATGCTTCATCAAAACTCATCTGTTGAATTGTTGAATACTTCTCTGGAAACCATTCCGTGTACCAATACCTTGCCTCAGCTGTATTCGCTCCAGTATACATTTGATCAAGTGCCATGAACAAAAGCTGTTTCAGCTGTCTTTCCCTTCTCGTTAACCCATGCATACTATGTGGCTCAGGAGAAAGTATATGATACTCCTTCTTTTGTTGCTCAACAGTTTCAAATGAATACCGTTTAGGATCTAATTCCTCTGCCATTTCATATACGAGCTGTTCTTGACGTGGAATCATACGACTTTTTCGTATTGGAATTTTATAGCCCATCGTATCCACAATCATACATTTCCGGCCATCTGTCGCAATGAAACAATACTCAATCTGCTCTCGTTGATTATTTTTTCTGATATAACTCTTGTTTTTAACTTCCTCCAACAACTGGTTTGGAAGTTCACTCAAGTCATTTTCTATGTAATTGAGCAGAGTTGTTTCCATTTTAATGATCGGAACTTGGTCAAGAAGTTCAATAAAATCTTCTTTACGCCATTCATGAAATTCACACACATTATAGCCATTTTCTTCACCTTCGAACCAGTTTACCCAAACATCTCTTAAGTACAACATGTATACCCCTCACTTTGCAGGATTTACGGATTGTTAAAATCAGTATAGTCAGAGGTTCATGTTTTTATTCTACATTCAGGTACTTTTAAGTCGACAAATGTATTTTTTAGTCACTCATCCGAATCTTTACTAAATGATGGTAAATAAATACTCCCCCAAATGAGCGCTAAGCCTATTATAAAGATTGATAATTCTGGTCTAGTAGAAATAAAAATAATATAATTCACAAATCCATGACCAGTTGTAATTAAATTTAAAAAGGCAATTAAGCTGACACCACCTGATACAGCAAAACTAAATCCTATAATTAATATAAATAATCGAAAGATCAAAGCCCTCATCTCCTATACGAGTGCTTGTACATGAATACTTCACTATATGGAGAATGTAGAGAACTTATGCATGTTAACACTTTGAAATACCGACTTTCTTCTATATAAATGTATTCTAAAAGTTAATTTAAAAAAACTGACCTTAGGATTCATCCTAAGGTCAGTTCCATTATTGTAATTATTTCTTACTCGGAGAACTTTTTGAAAACAAGTGCAACATTATGACCACCGAAGCCAAGTGAGTTACTCATCACGACATTAACCTCGGCGTTACGCGCCTCATTAGGTACATAATCTAGGTCGCACTCAGGATCTGGTGTTTCATAATTAATTGTTGGTGGCATGATATTATCTTGAATAGCTTTAACAGATAACACGGCCTCTAATGCACCAGCTGCACCTAACAGATGACCGGTCATCGATTTAGTAGAACTAATACCGAGCTTAGGAGCATAATCTCCGAAAACAGTTTTTATCGCAGCTGTTTCATATTTATCGTTAAAGTCAGTACTCGTACCATGTGCATTCAAATAATCTACATCTTCAGGACGAAGCCCAGCATCATTCAACGCAATTTGCATTGCTCTAACGCCACCTTCTCCCCCTGGAGCTGGTTGTGTGATATGGTGAGCATCACCTGTTGCGCCATAACCGACAATTTCAGCATGAATTTTCGCTCCACGTTTTTGAGCAGATTCTAATGACTCAATGACTAGAATACCTGCGCCTTCACCCATCACAAAGCCATCTCGGTTTGCATCAAATGGTCGACTTGCTGATGACGGATCCGGGTTTGTAGATAATGCTTTTGAAGAGGAAAATCCAGCAAGCGCCATATTCGTGATTGGTGCTTCACTACCACCAGTCACCATTATATCCGCGTCGCCACGTTGGATGACTTTAAATGCATCACCAATCGAGTTTGCACCTGAAGCACAAGCGGTAACCGTACATGAGTTGATACCTTTCGCGCCTAACATGATGGACACTTGACCTGATGCCATATCAGGAATCATCATCGGTACAAAGAATGGACTCACTCTTCGTTGCCCTTTTTCCATGAACACTTGGAATTGTTGCTCGTATGTTTCCATACCACCGATTCCTGATCCAATCCACACGCCTACTCGATCAGCATTCTCTTCGGTTATTGTTAAATCTGCATCCTTAACAGCCATTAAGGATGCTGCAATTGCAAATTGCGTGAATCTGTCCATCTTTCTTGCATCTTTTTTATCCAAGTACTGTTCTGGATCGAATTCTCTCGCCTCACCAGCAACTTTGGCCGGAAATTGATCTTTATCTCTTCTTGTTAATTCACCAATACCTGATTTCCCGTTAACAATATTACTCCAAGTTGTTTCTGTATCGTTTCCTAGAGGAGATACTGTTCCGAGTCCTGTGATAACAACTCGCTTACTCATCTTAAATTCAGCTCCTTACAACTATTTTCCCCAACGTAACGCTACTGCACCCCAGGTTAAGCCACCGCCAAACCCTACAAGTACCAGTACATCTCCGTCTTTTATTTTACCTTCTTTAAGTGATTCGACTAATGCAATTGGTATAGATGATGATGATGTATTTCCAAACTTGCCCACTGTGGCTGCCATTTTTTCTTTCGGCAAGTCTAGCCTTTCTCTCGCTGCTTCCATAATCCGAATGTTTGCTTGATGCGGGATCAGGAAATCTACATCTTCTTTACTCAATCCTGCTTTTTCAACAACCTTCATAGATGATTCTGGCATTTGTCTCACCGCAAACTTAAAGACTTCTCGCCCATTCATATAGAGTAGGTCCCCATTTTGATACAGATGTTTCGCCCCTGTACCATCTGATCCCATATCAAATGAAAGAATTCCTTTATCATCCGATACTGGAGCAATTACAGCAGCACCAGCTCCATCTCCGAATAAGACAGCAGTATTACGGTCATCCCAATCTGTAATTTTCGAAAGCTTTTCAACTCCGATTACAAGGACATTTTTGTAGGTTTCTGTTTGAATATATTGCTTTGCTGTTATCATACCATAGATAAATCCTGCACAGGCTGCACTAATATCCATCGCAACAGCATTCTTCGCACCTAATCTTTCTTGAATAAGGCATGCTACAGAAGGAAATCCATAGTCACCTGTAACGGTTGCTACTAAAATCAAGTCGATTTCACTAGCATCAAGACCAGCATCCTTCAAAGCTTCGTCAGCAGCACGTTCTGCCATATGAGATGTATCCATATCTTGGTCAGCAATTCTACGCTCTTCTATTCCCGTTCTTGTCCGAATCCATTCGTCTGATGTATCCACCATTTTTTCTAATTCTTGGTTCGTCAACACACGGTCCGGGACATATCTTCCAATTCCGATCACACCTGCGTTCATACTATTACCCCTTTTCGTATGAATTCATGTTCCTTAGTATCTTATATTATGACTTGGTACTAATATTAATTCAAAATACCAAAGTTGTCCAGTAGCAATGTGTTTAATATCTTAAGTCTACTGTCCAAGCTTGCCAACAAAATAAAAAACCTCCCGCTCAAGACGAAAGGCATTCTTAGATATGTATGATTATTGATTTTCCGCGTCAGATTTACCTAAATCATAGGCATCATTCATAACTTTCATTAACATATTCAACATCGGTTGAATATCTTCCATTGAAAGTTCTAATCCTTTTTGTTCCATTAGCTGTTTAGCTTCAGGTAAATGGGTCATTGCAATTTGCATAAACTTCATATTACGTTCTTGATCCATGCTTACTTCCTCCAAACAATTCATTTATGGTGAGGGGAGTTTCCCCGTTTCTTTATACTCATCCACTAATGATGAAATCTGCTGTTGTATATCTTCAGGAACTGCCGAACTAAATGGAGCTAGAGAGATAACGCCTTCTTGGAAATCATAATGAATGTTACCTGTTGAGAGTTTGCCATCATTATGCTTTTGTGCAATTTTCACATATAACTTATCTACATGTTGTACAGTACTTGTCAAAACGGTTTGTTCTCCAAGATCAGACATGTTAGAGATGAATCCGATTGCATAAGCACCTTTTTCTTTCACTTTCTCAATCACTGGTACGGTATATCCATCACCTGCAGGATAGTACACATCGACGCCTTTTTCGTCCATATCATTGAAGATCTCTATCGCTTTGTCTGTATCACTCCAATCTTGAACAAATGATATATTCGTCTCAACATCTGGATTATACACATTAGCTCCTTCTCTAAAACCTGTTGCTTCTGGTTGCCATGGGAATGCAGCAATCATACCAACTTGTCCAGACTTCGTCATTGCACCTGAGACAACACCTGCAAAATATCCCATTGCATAAGAATCGAAATGGACACTTGTAATTCCTTTTCCACTCACTTTACCATTAAAGCTTACAAAATGCATATCTGGAAATTCAGATTTAATATCCATAAATAAAGGCGCGTACAATTTACCATGTCCAAATACTAGGTTGACGTTGTCCTTTTGAAATTCTCTGACTGCTTCTAGAACCTGCTCTTTTGATTTAACTTCTTCACGATAGAACACTTTATTGTTGAATTCATTCTTCACTTGAAGTAAGCCTTTATAACCTTTGGTACCCCACCCTTGGTCGTTTATCGTATCTTCAATCAAAAGTCCAACGTTCTTTAAATCCCCACTCCCTAGAGCTTGTTGACATCCAGATAGAGAGAGTAACAATATGGCAATCAGGAAAGGTGTAATAATTTTCATTCTTTTCCTCTCCTTCATCTCATAAGAGAATAAAACTAGTTATAGTATATACGAAATTCAATATTTATTAAATAAAGTAATAACCTTTTCCTCAATCCCTCCGTTAAGAATAGAGAAACAATAATCTACAAGCTTTTTCTTAGAAATGCTTTGACCGTTAATCAATTCTCTACATTGGGACGAAACTCCTGCTTTTTCGATTTCATCTATCCCTTGGCACCTTTTTTCAATGAGATTATTGAACCCATCAATGGGTGGTATTCGCAAGATGCAGTATTTCACATCGTTTGCTGTAGCAGAACTCACAAGAAAAGTTTCTTCTGATAACATATAAGATCCATAAAGACTTCTTGGCAACGGGATTTCGATATTTGGATTAGGGTCCGCTAATTGTTCTCCATATACATCAAGTGTTGAAACAAGCACAACTGTGGCACCACAAGTCGAAGCGAAGTTAACAATAAGCTCCGTATTTTTCTTTTGATTCTTAAATGTTGTACGTAAATCTGAATACTTGTTTGTAGATGGTGAGCGTTGCCCTAAATGAAAGATCACATCCACAGGTTCAAATTGAGTAAAATCAACACATGTAATACTTTTATTAGTAAAATGGTAAAGCGCATTTCTCCCAAGATAAGCAAGCTCTTCATGTTCTTCTCTATTTATATCGTCAATTCCGTAAACATCTATTCCTTCTTTAATAAATTCTTTAGTAAGCGTTAAACCGACCTCTCCTGCGCCCCCAGTAATGAGTACGTTTGTCATTATGTGAACCCCCATTTTCATCATTCTATTATTATCTTATTTATGAAAATGGAATAATGAACTAATTCTTCTACATCGTAAATTATGTACATACTATTCATAATTAAATTGAATAGGGACCCAATTGATAAAGAATCCTACCTTTATAAACTGAACCCCTATAAGTCTTTCTCGTGTAAGTTGTAGAATGCCTTTACTTTTTTTGCAAACCCTTTATTCGTGTCTGTTAATTGCAAGGTGAGCGATATAGGAGCCCCAAGTTGCTCCCTTACCCATTCATAGGCGCGGCTATGCTTAATAAAGGAGTAGGGTGTACCACTCATATTATGCCAAATTTTCACAGGAACATCAGATACGTATTGATGTACACCTCGATCACTTAGCAAAAATTCCTCTGCTTCTTCCTCTGAAAGACTATAAGCCCGGCAAATTTCTCTATGAAACTGTTTGTAAAACAACTTCTGTTCTTTAACGGATTCTCCATGAGCTTGTAAACTTAAGCAAGGATTCATAAAAGCAGCAGACCTAACTTGCCCTCTATACTTCTCAAACCATTTTAATGCGGTTAACGCTCCCATACCTTCGGCTAAAACATGAACTTTAGAATTAAGGATTTCTTGCTTCAATATCGTTAAATAGATCCGATTCAACATTTCCACGCTTGGATCATTCCCCCAATGTCTGCCATATAAATTGGAATAAATGACGGTATAGCCATAACTGCACAATTCATTAACAAAATGAGCTCGTTCGGGATGCTGGATCCAAGAACTTGTATGTGGAGTTACATAATGATTAACATCACCAATTAAAAGGATCGCAAAGCCGTTTGGTCGCTCGGGTAGGTGAATGAGTAAGCTTTGGTCATTAATTTGTTGAAAGCGGCAATTGGTACCACTCATTTAACATCACGCCTTATACATTCATTCTTAGTTAATGTATGCAAAAGTTTGAAAAGAGAACGAGACATACACCCAATTTGGAGGATCGCATGATATCTAACGTAAGTTTATATGTATTTTCGTGAACTTTTTGAGGAACTTCATTGAAAACGTTTTGAACCATGTCATTTTGTGCTACAATATGAATTGGATAAATGCTACATATAAATCTTGAGGTGATTGTATGCGCTATATTTGGACATTAATTTGGTCCTTCTTGTTAAGCAATATGGCCTTTTACGTATTAAGCTCCATGCAAGGTGGATCATATAACTTCGCATTAGCAAGTATCATCGGAGTTGTATTCGCATTGTTCGTGTTCGTTTTAGGCGATGCGGGCATTAAAGACGAAACAGCTGAATGATATAAAGAAACGTTAGGAAATAACGCCTAACGTTTTTTTATTTGGCTGTTTTTAAGTAAAAGGCTCTAATACTTTGTTGATTTAAACATCTTCAGTCTGTTGTTTTCCTGCTGAATCGGTGAATGAAAAGAAGAGACTGACAAAGTCAGTCTCTTACCATTACAATATTTTACTTAAGAAAGATTTTGTTCGTTCATGTTGAGGCGTTTCGAATAATTTCTTTGGAACGTCTTCTTCGACGACATACCCCTCATCCATGAAGATGACACGATCGCCAACTTCTCTAGCAAAGCCCATTTCATGAGTAACGACAATCATTGTCATACCTTCCTTAGCAAGCTGCTTCATTACTTCTAGAACTTCCCCTACCATTTCTGGATCGAGGGCAGACGTTGGTTCATCAAATAACATGATTTCAGGTTCCATTGCTAGTGCTCTAGCAATAGCAACACGTTGTTTCTGCCCACCAGATAAAGAACCAGGGTAAACGGAGGCTTTTTCTGAAAGACCTACTTTCGCAAGTAATTCATGTGCCTTCTTTTCTGCATTACTTTTACTCAGCTTTCTTACCTTCATAGGGGAAAGCATAATATTTTCAAGTACAGTTTTATGAGGAAATAGGTTAAATTGTTGGAAAACCATCCCCACATCTGTCCTTAGTTGATTGATATCCGTTTTCTTATCGGTAATATCTACCCCTTTAATGAAAACTTTACCGTCAGTGATCGATTCAAGTAAGTTGAGACATCTGAGAAAAGTAGACTTCCCCGACCCAGATGGACCGATGACACAGACGACCTCTTGTTGCTTAATTTCTACATTAATATCCTTTAATACTTCTAATGATCCAAATGATTTCTTTAAGTTTTGTACGTTTATCATTCTGTAGCCCATCTCCTCTCAATGTAGTTTAGCACAGTGCTAACTGTGAGCGTTAGTATGAGGTATATCAGTGCTACAGCTAAATAAGGTTCCCAAACGCGGTAATATTGACCTTGCATCGCTCTTCCCCAATACATCAGTTCAGGAGCAGCAATGATCGCAAGAATGGATGATTCCTTAATCAACACAATAAACTCATTTCCTAGTGGAGGAATCATTCGTTTTACTGCTTGCGGCAATATGACATAACGCATAGATTCATAATAGTTCATTCCAAGAGAACGAGATGCTTCCATTTGCCCTTTCTCAATTGACTGGATTCCCGCTCTAAATATTTCTGCTATATAAGCTGCTGCATTTAATGATAATCCTAATACACCTGCAAAAATTGCATTTGAATCTCCAATCAGTAATGGTACCACACCGAAGTAAATGAGCAAAATTTGAACAAAGAACGGTGTCCCACGGAAGAAAGTAACGTACCAATCAAGTGGATATCGTATGATTTTGTATGGTGATAACTTTCCTAATCCAATTAATAACCCAAAGATGGTTCCGATGAGTATACCAGCTAATGAAAACCCAATTGTGTATAACGTCCCCTTTAAGAAGAATGGTGCATAATCTATTAGTAGATCAAATCTGAGATTCATATGTCCTCTCCCTCTGCCTCTCTGTAGAAAATGCGTAACCAAGTTTCGTTACGCATTTTTTATATGATGCTATTATTTTTCCATTTGCTTTTTTAAAGCTTCCAAATCTGGTTCATCACCGAACCACTCTTTGTAAATTTCAGAGTAAGTTCCGTTATTAATGACTTCTTTAACAGCTTTATCAAAGTCTGCTTTCAAGTCACTACCCTTTGGAAACATGAGGCCATAAAACTCAGATTCGAAATTCTTTTCATCCTTAATCGTCTTTAATTTCTTGTCTGGATTGTTCTTTGCATATTCAATTACAACGGTATTATCCGCAACCACTGCATCAGCACCACCTTGAATCAATTCCATGATCGCTAAGGTGTTGTTTTCAAATTTTTTGATGTTCTTGTGGTTCTTCCCTAGGATACTTTCAACCGCAGCTTGTCCTGTCGTACCGTTTTGCACAGCGACTTTCTTCCCTTTTAAATCTTCTGCACTTTTGATATCACTATCTTCTGGGACTAATATCATATTCGTCGATTCGAAGTATGGCGTTGAGAAATCAAATGATTCTTTACGTTCCTCATTTATGGTAATGGCTGAAATGGCGAGGTCAGCTTTTTCACCTTGGATTTCTGCGAATAGAGGATCCCAACCTATATTTTTGAATTCACTTTCGTATCCAGCTTCTTTCATAACTGCGTTTAGGAAGTCAATATCAAAACCAGTGATCTCACCCTTGTCCATATATTCAAAGGGTGCGTAAGCGGCATCTGTTACGACCTCTAACTTCTTCCCTTTGTCACCAGACCCACTATCACTTCCACCACATGCTGCAAGGATGGCTAACATGCCAACCATCGTTAGTGCGAATAAACTTTTAATTGATTTCTTCATTTTCTTCCTCCCCCGGAAATTTGCATTTTTATTCGTTTTTCTCTTTAGTATAGTAAAACACACCAACCTTTTTCTCTTTCTGTTCCCCACTCCTTTTAGTCTGACAATTATTTTTATTAGTTTATGTGTATATTTATTTTAGTATTAAAATCATGGAATATCAAGATGAAATTGAACATACGTTCAGATCACTTGTCTTACGAAGACGTTTTAAGGTTTTCTTTTGTAGGTCCACTTGCGATTATGATTACTCGTTTCCGGAAACGTATCCCCAGCATGCATCTTAACTTCCTTCGGGTTTGTGACCATGCTCCCCGTCTCCCCAATTTCTACATAAACTCCATTGTTAGGTGCTTTCTGGCCTGGGTTAAATTGATGGTTTTGTCCCATTTGTTTCACTCCTTTCAACAGTAGGATTTACTTTAAGTAAGAAATTAATGAAATATTTTGCTTAAAATATAAAGGCTCATTTCCTATGAGAACATCCATAACAAAAAAAGCCACCGACATTGGTGACTTTCAATATTAGTAGTTGATGAGCGATACAGCAGTAAGGAGATGTAGCGGAAGGATTAAACGTTGGAATCCTAACCCGTGCTCTGGAAAGCCCATATAAGGCCTTTCTTGACCACTTTTCTTCTTATATTGAATTTCTACAATTAAGTATACATTTTGCTTATCGACTTTTTCTACATATCCTTCATAAACTTTCCCATCCATCATGTTACATTGCACATATTGATTCGCATGCTTTTTACACATTTTCATCATTTGTTGGTTATGAGTGTTCATTGCTTTCATATATTTACGGTAAGACACAATCTTCCCTCCCTTACACTCACATGATATTCATCTAAATTAAAATTTGTGTAAGGACAAGTTCAAAACAAGTATCACAATTTTGTCTCTTTACGTACAGCCTAATTTATTGTTTAATGACTACATGTGATAAAAAGAGACGTAACTGGAGGAACACTGAATGGAACAACTATTCTTATTAATAAAATATGCTTTCTTTGGACTAATTCAAGGGATCACAGAACCGATTCCCATTTCATCAAGCGGACATTTGGTTCTTGCTGAGAAAATTCTAGATATACATATTAAAGGATTCGGCTTTGAGGTATTCATGAATTTCGCTTCGTTATTAGCAGTGCTCGTCATATATCGAGAAGACTTAGTCCGATTAACAACAAATGGATTGAAATTTACGCAAACAAGAAATAAAGAATACCGCTCAGATTTCATGTTTATCGTATATTTGATTATCGGTACGATTCCAGCTGCAGTGATCGGGATCTTAGCAGAAGATTACATCTCAGATAATTTGAAGTATATTAAAGTAATCGGCGTCACTTTAATCATTACAGGTATTGCTCTATGGCTTATTCGTAACCTACGAGGGAGGAAGAACGATCAAGATCTTTCTATTAAAGATGCGTTGATTGTCGGATTCGCCCAAGCCATTGCACTTATTCCAGGAATCAGTCGCTCAGGTGCTACGATTGTAGCGGCGATGGGACTAGGAATGAAACAACAAACTGCTTTACGATATTCATTTCTACTCTATATTCCTGTAAGTGTCGGGACGATGGTTTTGAGTATTGGTGATCTTAAAGATGACCCAACACTCGATACTCTTCTAATCCCATATTTAGTGGCATTCTTAATTTCATTTATTGCATCTTACTTTTCATTAAAATGGTTGATGAATATTATGGAACGCGGGAACTTAAAGTATTTTGCGATCTATTGCTTTATCGTAGGACCTCTCATCCTGTTGTTCATGTAATCGTACAATATAAAGAAGTGACCATGAAGGATTTAAGTCATCCTCTCGTGGTCACTTCTTTTTTATCTAGAAATTATTCGCTCCATTAGAGATAATGTATGCATAAATACTTATAATGATAAAGGAGTGCATTTAAATGAAGGAATATATCGGAAAGTGTTATGTTTGTAACGCTTCTATCTTCTGTTTGGATGGCTTTTTAAATGGTGTCCAAACCGATAAAGGTGAAATCTTATGTTTCAATTGTGCGAAAGAGAATGAAGCTGATTAACCGCCACTTACTGGCGGGAGAAGGGCAACAGCATCCCCCGACTTAACAACTTGCTCAGGATTACTGACAAACTCTTCATTTACCGCGACCATCACATTCGTTAAGTTTAAATTTACTTCACTACCTTTTATATAAGCGACAATCTCATTGACAGTCATTTCATCTTTATCAATTGAAAGCTGATTCTTTCCCGCTTTTTCTTGGAGACCTGCAAATAACATAATATTAATCATTCAAAAGCTCCTTTCCTGGTTTACCTGACGGATAACGTTTGTTTTCCTTTTGGTCACCAATCCATTCTTCACCGTCTTCCCAATGTTCCTTCTTCCATATGGGAACGATTTCTTTGATTCGTTCAATTGCGTATCGACTTGCTTCATAAGAATCTGCTCTATGTGGAGTTGAAACTGCAATAACGACAGCTATATCAGTAATGTCTAATCGCCCAATCCTATGCACAATAGCAACACGAGCTTCTTTCCATTTTGCACAAATTTCGTCGCCTATTTGTTTTAGCTTTTTTTCTGCCATAGGGACATATGCATCATATTCTAAATAGAGTGTCCTTTTCTCATTTGTTAGTTCTCTTACTGTACCTATAAATGTATTAATTGCACCAGCATGCGGATGGACGACTCGATTTATTACTTTATTTACCTCAATTTCTTCTTTAATAATCCTGTAATTTTCAATCACACGCTCAGCTCCTATCCAAAATCCTTGCCATGATAAATTCACAATAACCCTTTGGATCCTCTATTGAAAAAGATGTCGATAACGAATCTTTCGGGTCAAACCGTATAATGGAAGCAATAATATGACTGCAGTTATCCTTCAATTCTTTATAATCCCGTTCATTTTCAGCGACAACGACTTTTGGATAGTGATTACTTTTGTATCCTTCTATAAATATGATATCGATCGGCAGCTGTTGATACAACGTAATGATTTGATCTAGTAAGATTGTTTCTTCACTATCTACATGTATGATAAGGGTACCTTCACCTTCTACAGCCGTTGCATAAGCACCTTGTGAACGCAATCTTCCTGTATCTGTTTGATCAGATTCAATTGTGTCAGGTCTTCCCCCGTGTCCATGGTGTTTAATAACACCTACACGATACCCTTTTTGTTGGCAGTGGTCGACTAAATGTTCAAGTACAGTCGTCTTACCACTCTTCTTAAAGCCCACTACTTGTAAAATTGGTATCATACTTCCCATGGATTAGAGCTACTTTCTTTACTGAACAACATTACATCAACCTCGTCTCCAGCCATGAACCCTCTCGTTCCTCCTGGCAGAATGATAAATGCATCCGCTTCGGCAATTGCAGTGACTGAACTAGACTTGTCCAAACCAGTAGGTGTTACATAAACACCTTTAGGAGAGTAGTTCACTTGACTACGCACAAGTCGCGTAAATGGATTCGGTTTAGGAAAGTCTTTAGACAATGTAGCTCTTGTTTTCGCTAGGAATGGATTTGACTGCATACTCTTTAAAATGAAAGGGCGGACGAGTAATTCACCACCAACAAAGCACGCAGAAGGATTTCCTGACAAGCCAAATAGGAGCTTTCCATTTAGCTCAGCAACGGTTGTCACACTCCCGGGACGCATAGCAATTTTATTAAAAAGTGTACGGGCTCCAAGTTCTTGATAAATGTCAGGTAAATAATCAAAATCACCGACTGACACGCCACCAGTAGTAATGAGCGCATCATAAACTTCAATCGAGGATTTAACTGCTTCGAAACAGGTTTGGAAATCATCAGCCAATTTACCCAAATAAACAGGCTCTCCACCCATGTTACGAATTTGAGCAGCGATCATATAGGCATTTGAATTTCGAATTTTACCAGGTTGTAATGGTTCATCGATATCAAGCAGCTCCGTACCAGTTGCATATATGCCAATTCTAGGTTTCCGCCAAACGGATACATTTGAGTATCCGAAAGTAGAGAGAATTGCAATTACACCCGGTGTAATGATCGTACCCTTTTGGATTAGCATACTACCCTCTTCGGTATCTTCTCCTTGCTTCGCAATATTTTGGCCTTCTTTAAATGATCGTTTAAGCTCAATGGTTGCTTTAGTATCTCGTTTCGTTTCTTTAACAACTTCAAACATGGAAACAGCGGTTGCTCCTTCAGGAATTGCAGCACCCGTCATGATTCGGATTGCTTGACCTGCTTCAATCTTTTGCTTGGCTACTTGTCCTGCACCAATTTCCTCGATCACCTCTAAAGTGACAGGTGAATCTGTTGAGGCATGTCTCGTGTCTTCTGCTCTTAGCGCAAAGCCATCGTAAGGAGACCGATCAAATGGCGGCACATCGTGATCAGCTACAACATCCTCTGCTAAAATTCGGTCCAATGAGGTTCCAATATGTACATGCTCCACTTCTAATTGAAGGGGATATTGTAAAACTCTTACTACCGCTTCCCCAATTGAAATCGGTTTTCTACGCTCAACTACCATCGTTTATACCACCTTTATTCTATCCAAGCCTATTTTATCAAAGTATGTAATCGCATTCACTTTTAATTTTTTATGTTAAAAAAGTTGACTCTCGAAATCACATAGAGAGTCAACTTTATTCCAGTCTTTATTTTATTGGATGCCTAGTGCAATTTTTGCATAGCGGGACATTTTATCTTTCGTCCAAGGTGGATTCCAAACGATATTTACATCTACTTCTTTAACCTCATCGAAATCGATAAGCGCATTTCGCACATCATTTGTAATCGTACCTGCTAAAGGACAACCCATTGCAGTCAATGTCATCGTAACCCTCGCTATACTCTCTTCATCTAATTCTACATTATACACTAATCCTAAATTTACAATGTCCACACCTAGTTCAGGGTCTTCAACCTCTTCTAGTGCTTCCATCAACTTCTCATTTACTTCTTCGTTAGCCATAACGAACCCCTTCCTCTTACAGTTTCTTTCCCTAGTATAACCCATTAGGTGCATGACATAAAACAATCCGCATTAACTCTTTAAATGGTTTGGAAGATTGAGAATGGATTGATTCAATGAATCCAATTTAGATTCAATCCTGTGAAGTAAATAGAGCGTTACGACAACGGGAAATCCAAATTCACTCAACATCGAAATCCACTGGTCCATCTTCTCACCCCTTTCTAATTAAAGTGAAATTGTATCTGAAAATTTATATGCTTAACAGGCAAAAAGAGAAGGACAACTATTCGCCCCTCTCTAATTGAATATGGTATTGTTTATGCTAACGGTACATCCGTGACATTTCGCTCAACGATTCTTGCGCCTCTTTTAGCGACAAGATCTCCACCAGATGAGATCAACGCATTGTCTGAGATAATCTTATCCATCGCAGAATTTAGCGCTAACGTATCAACCGGCTCTACAGGCTCTTCTAGCGAAATACGAACCGTGCCGCCTTCCTCATTTTCAAATAGTAGTTCAATCTGCTTTGCCATTTGCAATTCCTCCTTTCTTATTCATTTCCATCATGCTACTCGCTTAAGTCAAAAGCATTGGATCGCTCGATTTGACTGACTGGATATTGTTGAAGAGGCGCTAATGCTTGCACCATTTCAAACATTTGGTCATGGGTTGCAGTTGTCTTGATGTTGTTGAAATTTTTCCGTTTGTAAACTGGCTTCCCTTCATTATCCACTCCAGCGTCAAATGTAATCGTGAGCCTCGTATCGTCCAAAACTGCTGTAGCCATTGTCTCACCCCCTTTCACTCTATAAATACAAAGTTAAGCCTTAAAGTGGGGAGGTGAGTTTCGAAAAAATGTAAAATGAGGTGCGCTTAGTGATAAGAGCTACAGTAATTTTGTTTACACAAATAAAAAATCGAACCTGGCATTCAGGTTCGACCTTTAAGCTTATTTATATATGTTCGATAATCCAATCAACCGCTTGATGACAAGCATCTCTTGTTACCTTATGGCCTGCTACCTGGTCAGTTAGCATATGGACCTGATCCGTATCTGCATATCCATTATATAATAGCTTGTCATAAAACCTCTTAGTCAATTGATAAGGTACGACTGAATCAGCTTCTCCGTGCCAAATTAATAATGGGCGATTACCGAGCAGTTGAGGATTTTGTGAAAGATCAAATATCTTGAGACTGCGGAACTTTTCCTCTAATTCTGCAATTGATATCGGTAATTCAACCCCCTCATTCTGTAATGATTTCAACATCAGATTCGCAAAATCTTCATAACAAGGCGTACCCATCATGGAGACAGATAGCTTAATCCAATCATATTGGGTCAATGCTCCAAACATCGTAATACTACCCATCGAAGTACCTGCGACTCCAATTCTTTCTATGTTGATATGTCCTTTTTCTATGTAATGATTCTTAACGGTTTCCAGTTCAGTAATTCCTTGTACAATGATATCCCAAAATTTCCAGTTTCGTTCTTTTGTTGATAAATGTATCGCCCGTTCTCCGTGGTGAGGAAAGTCCGGTAGAATTACACGAATTCCTTCCTTGGCTAGAAGATACGCGTAGGATAAGTTTTGCTCTTTAGAGCTTGTAAACCCGTGAAGAAAAATAAGTGTTGGAAGTTCCTCATCAGCCTGATCCGATGGTGCAATGTTCAATACTGGAATGTTCTCGACATAGTCTGTTTCTATCTGTATCATAAGTCACCTGCTTCATAATCTCTTTCAAACATCATATCAAAATCACGGCTAGAACGTAATGAATTAGCTCCTATTATCTTGAATTTCTCATCATCAACTCATTACAAGAAAATCAACGGTATTCTCAAACTAAGCCAAAGAAAAAGAAGTGACCTTATGGCACTAGGCCAAGGTCACCTCATTCAACAATCGTTATTGTGTCTTATTATAATACTGTACGCTCGTTTGCGCGCCTTCATCGACCATTTTACTGTCTTCAAGGTCTTGTGGTTCCCCTGCTTTATCAATAGGGACATTGGAATTTCTAAAGTTATTTGTTCTGTCCTTGAGTTTCGTCGCAAAGTCAGTTACAGTTTCCTTCACCTTGATTCGGTTCGAACGGTCTTTCAAGTAATAAGTAGCAACGCCCGCAACACTAGCGGCTACGCCTGACGCTACAGCTTTTTTAGGCGTGATTTTCATATAAAGTCAACCTCCTCAAGTAATATGTTTTAATGTTTTCCCTAATTGAATAACATTAAACATAAGAATCAATAAGAAGATGACTTTTTTCCGATATGCATATTATTGTTCAGGTTGATAATCTTTTGGGTGGACCTCTTCACCATTCTTACCAGAATAACGGAGTCCCCAGCCTGTTAATGCCGCTATGAACATGACAATTAGTAATCCCCATCCTTGGAATACATAAGGAAAAACGTCAGTAGGGGATACCACAGTTAAGAAGTCGTAATCCTTAGCAGCCCCCTTAATTGTCGCCCATGCAAGCAATACGCCTCCACTCCAAGGAAAAATATATCCTAATGAAGATGAAACAGTATCTAGGAAATTCGCACGGCGATATGGATGAATATTAAATTCCTTACCTAGCTTTCGTACGAAAGGTGCAGCTGCAATTTCTGCTGCTGTATTAATTGTGATAAAAATATTTAATGAAGCAACAATTGCAAAGATAGACAATTCTGCTCGACGAACAACCTTATTGATTAGTTTCAAGAAGAAGTTCCGAATCGCTTCCATCGTGCCTGCAACTTCTAATAAATGCGCCGCTGAAAGAATGAATAATATTAAAATGGCCATATTGAAATATCCACCAATACCGTTCATTAGGGCACCATCAACAACAGCAGTACCATTCTCTTTATGAATTGAAATTACCTTCTCGAGAGGTGTACCCGTAACGAAAATAACCGCAATGGATGCAACGATCCCCCAAGTTAAAGATGTTAATAAATGGTGACCACTTAAAGCTAAGTATAATACAAGAATAAATGGTAATAACAGCCATAATCCTTCAGCTGAAACTTGTTGCTCTAATTGATTGAGTACTTCTGGACTCCCAGCTGTACCTCCTCCACCAAAGATGATAAATAGAAATAAAGATGGGATAGCAGCAGTAATGGAATACTTGAAACGAGATCGAACAACACCTGGTACATCTGCTTCTTGCGTAGTTGCTGAAACGATCGTCGTATCCGAAACTGGAGCAAGGTTGTCACCAAAAACAGCTCCACTTAATATCGCAGCAAGGAGAACTACAGGATCTGCACCTAGGACTAAGCCTGCAGGATACATCAAAATCCCAAATGTAGCTACCGTTCCATACCCAGTACCTACTGCGGTAGAGAATAATGCTGCCAAAAGGAACGTTAAACCAACAAAGTAACCGCCTTCAAGTCCTGTCTGAAAACCAAACCAAATTAAACCATCTACTAATCCTCCAGCAGACAACAATTTGGCAAACATCCCAGCCCAAAACCATGCAATTACAGCAATGACACCAATTGGCTGTGCCATTCCTGAAAATAGTGATTGTGCATAATCAGACCATTTAGACTTACAGAAGAATAGACCAATTAGAATACCTAGGACCATACCAAGTACAAGACCTTCTTCTGTAACAAGTTCTTGCGTACTTAATGTAATAGCCCAGACGATAAAGAATACGAGAGGAATAGTAGCTGCAAAGACTCCCCCACGAAATTCAAGGCGTTGAATTTCTTTCTTCCCGATCGCCTCTTTTACTTCGCTTGTATGATGTTCGTTTCCCATAAACTTTCCTCCATTTCATGTGAACATTTTTTCATGATACCATACATCTGTTTTTTTGGACAAAGAGAAGTTTTTCCTGTGTGCGTAGACATATTAGGACCTTATCGGTAAAATTGGTAATACGTGCAAAGTGGACAACCATACATAGAAAGGGGACTAAATAATGACTAAGCCCTATTTAATTGCAATAGATTTAGACGGAACATTACTGAAGGACGATAAGACCGTATCTCACTACACGAAAAATATCCTTACACAAGCAATGAACGAAGGTCATCACGTTGTTATTTCAACTGGTCGGCCATTTCGTGGAAGCGAAAGGTATTATCATGAGCTTAACCTATCTACTCCTATTATTAATTTTAACGGCGCATTTATCCATCATCCAAGACAATCTGATTGGGGTATTTACCACTCACCATTAGAGCTTGATACAGCCCAAAACATCGTTAAAACGTGCTTAGATTTCAACGTGAAGAATGTCATAGCAGAAGTTTTGGACGATATGTATTTGCATTATGAGGATGAATTTATCACCAATTCATTTATGATTGAACCTTCAAGAATGAATATCGGGAACCTTCATCAATCATTAAAGCATAATCCTACTTCAATTCTAATCAGACCTCACGACCACCAGGTAAAGGAGCTCAGAGCATTATTAAAAGCACAACATGCTGAAGTGATTGACCATAGAGTTTGGGCTGCTCCTTATAACATCATCGAAGTTGTTAGATCCGGTCTAAATAAAGCCGTTGGGTTGAAGCGTGTAGCTGAAACGTTGGACGTTCCTCAAGATAGGATCATTGCATTTGGAGATGAGGATAATGATCTTGAAATGATTGAGTATGCCGGCTACGGAATTGCTATGGGTAACGCAATTCCAGAATTGAAAAACATTGCCAATGGCGTAACGAAAACGAATGAAGAAGACGGAATCGCTCATTTCCTTACAGACCTTTTGTCTCTAAAGGAAAGTGTATAGAACCCGATTTTGCGGGATAATAAACGCAAAGGAGGTTCTGCACTATGAGTAAGAAGAATCGTTCTAAACGCGCAACTCAGCAAGGCGCTGAACGCGTAAGAGGAAATGATGAAAAGGAAATTCAGACAACTATGTCCACACATGATCGTGAAGCACAAAAAGCTCGATCCCAGGACTTAACTTTAGGCGGGGAATAAAATAAAAAAGAGGTCGGCTAAATGCCGACCTCTTTTATGATTAATTATACTGCTTTAGCATAAATAGATTTTATTTGATCGTAGACCAACTCTGAAAAGAAAAGATAAGCTCTTTCATTAAAGTGTAATCCATCCTCAATAAGCATTTTCTCATAAAGTCGATTTTTCGAAAAATAAGTCCACAAATCAATAAAATAACAACCCCGTTTAGACGCAATCCTTCTAGCTGATTCTGCATAACGCGCAAGGTCTTCATTACTTCTCTTATCCTGGCTGTCTTCAATAATAGGTGGCGGGCTAATCAATATCGTTTTCTTCGGGTTAATCCGATCAATCATAACTTCGAGGTTCCGTTCATATTCTTGCAAGTTGATTCGTCGATGTTCACTCGCATCATTTGAACCAAATAAAATCGTGACGAGTTCTGGTGAATGTCTAAGTACATCATCCTGCAGACGTGCTAACGCTGCTCTTGTCGTTTCCCCAGACACACCGGAATTAACTATCGTCCAATCCGTCAGTTGCTTTCTTAATCGTGGGGTCAAACGCTCATATCCTTCCAAACTTTCTTCCTTTGCAGTCAAACTATCCCCAAAACATACCAATGTCGGCACATTAACACCCTCCTCGTTATCTTTATATACCCACATCTAACTCTATAAAGTTATATTGTTTAAATAAAGTTTGCACTTTATTTTCATACTTAATATTCACTGCTTTTGAAAAAATCGGTCCCCCAGTAACGAAAGTATGAAATTCACCATTTTCTCCACATGGATCGATCATATTCTTATACCGATATACAAAATCCTTTGAGTAATGGTTTCCCAATTCAGATGGCTGAATAACTTTTTGATCAACGCCACAAATAATCGCAGTGTAACCTTGTTCAATGAGAATTCGTGAAAGGTCTAATGTTGGCTTATTCCACAGAGGAAAATGAGCTGTCAAACCGACTCGATTTGCCAATCTCTTTTTGTAATGATATAAATCTTCAAGGAAGATATCTCCGTGAACAGTTGTTTGAACACCTTTTTGTTTAAGTGTTTCTAACTCATTTAGGATGATTTGTTCATATGAATGGTTATCTGGTTGATCTGGTAATGGCACTTTAATTAATGGAATCCCAAGAGAATGAGCTTGTTCTTCAATTAGGTCTATATGAATGCCATGGAATGGCACGCGTTCTGTAGTTTGATTATATGTAGTTAACAAGTAGTCAACTTGATATGACTTAGACTGTTTCAATTCATGTAATGCGAGTACACAGTCTTTACCACCACTCCAAAAAAGTACAGCTTGTTTCGTCATTTCAGTCACCTTCTTGACGAATAGTATAGTAAAGCATTCGAAAATAATGGACGGTTTTCGTACATATAGCGTTTTTATATATTTCAACAAAATACCATCCTCTTTTATAGACGGATGAAGTGGCCAAAAAGTTTCCTGAATTTACAAATCAGTTGATTGTTCATGTAAATTTTCTTTGAATAGAAGGAATCTTACAGGTTACATTGAATTAGAAAAGTGGGTCATAGGAGGGTTACACGATGGACGTATACGAATTGGAAAGAGACGCATCATTTGAAATTAGAAAGCAAATTGCTCAACTTTTAACAAAACAAAGAATATCGAATGAAAATTCCGGCACATTCGATCAAATTATGACCGGTATTCACCTGGCACTCGAACAGGAAGATACTGCTTATATTGTCGTTGCTGAGCTTGATGAGGAAATCGTCGGGATCGCATTTTTCAATATAGGTGTAAGTCTAGCGCGTGGTGGACAATACATGTGGTTGAATGAGTTGTATGTTCAAGAGGATCTACGTAATAAAGGTATCGCTAGAAAACTACTCCTCCATGTTGTTCACTGGGCTGAAAGAACAGGGATCAAGTCTATTGAGCTTGAGACAGGCATAAATAATGTCGTCACAAAACACATTTATAACTCCCTCGGCTTTTATGAAGTAGTCTCGAAGCGGTACGGCTTTTCGTTTTAACTGACGAATCAATGTTAAGTTTGTTACAATTAGTATTAAGAATGAAAGGAGATTGGTTATCATGGCAGTAGAATTTACAATCGATCAAACACCTAATCCAAATGCTTTAAAATTTTCCGCTAGTCAACCTTTATTCGAAGGTAGACTTTCCTATCGACAAGGAGATTCACCAGACGATGCTGTTGCATCCGCACTCCTTAATATTGAAGGCGTTGATTCTATTTTCGGATTCCAAGATTTCATCACCGTCAACAAAACGGTTGAAGCTGACTGGAATACGATTGTTCCAAAGGTACAAGAAGTATTCGAAAATGCTTACTAAGCGATAGACAAAATTAATTGAAACAACAATGGATGGCGTACTCAAAGTTTAATTGGGTACGCCACTTTTCGATAGGATGGTTATTCTATGCTGCCTCCGCGTTCGTCCTATCACAAACAGAAATAATTCTATTTTGTACAAATAAAAAAGGACTGTGCTCATTTTCATGAGACAGCCCTTATTAAATGACTATTCCTGACGGAAGAAGCCGAAGATCCCTGTTGTGTTTACGATGTTTGTGAAAGCATGTGGATCTACACTTTTAATCGTATTTTCCAAGTCATACAATTCATAACGAGTTACGACGATAATGAGCAAGTCTTTATCTTCGTCTGTGAATCCGCCCTTAGCTGGAATTTTCGTTATTCCCCTCACCATACGATCATGGATCGCTTGCTGAACTTCTTTTCCTTTTTTCGTAATAATCATTGCTGTAAGCTTTTCATGTCGGGTATGAATGACGTCTATCACACGAGAAGTTACATATAAGGTAACTAATGTATACAATGACTTTTCCCAACCATAAAGTAATCCGGCAGTTAGAATAATGAAGGCATTCAATGAAAAGAAATAAATACCGATTGGACGGTCTTTCATTCTAGAAAGGACCATCGCAACAATATCCATTCCACCTGTTGACGCACCCCACTTAAGCGTGAAGCCAATTCCAATTGCTGCAATTACACCACCGAAAACCGCATTAAGTAAAATATCCTCTGAAATCACCTTAATTGGAATAACTTCTAAGAAGAATGTTGTTGCCGCTACGCTAAAAAAGCTATATATCGTAAAAGCCTTACCAACCTTCACCCAACCTAAGATGGCAACAGGTATGTTCAGTACGAATAATAAAATACCGGTTGAAGCTGGTATTGGCGTCTCTTTTAAAACACTAGCGAGTAACTGAGCGATTCCGGTAAACCCACTTGCGTAAACATTCGCAGGTATTAGAAAGTAATTCAATGAAACTGCACCTAGGACAGCACCTAGCAAAATGATCGTAATCTTCTTCAATTCTGACACAAGCGTCATATAGATCCCTTCTTTCGTTTCCAAATAGAACGTACTATTTTTATCAATATCTGCCCTATTTGTCAATCCATTTGAAACAATTCATTGCTTTTTGTTTTTTACAAGGCTACACTAAAATAAAAGTAGGAAATTGTAATTATTTTGTGAGGTGAAACTATGTCTATTCAACTAATCGTAGATACAGGCTGCGACTTACCAAAACACATTATTGATGAATACAACATTGAAGTATTACCATTAGTCGTCCATGTGAATGATAATGAGTTTTATGATAAAGAGACGATTCAACCCTCAACACTATACACTGAAATGAAAAACGGTGCAGTTCCAAAAACTTCTCAAGTCCCACCAGACCGGATGAAACAACTATTCCAGAAGCTCGCGGAAAATAATCAACCCGCCATTTATATCACGCTTTCTTCAGAGTTGTCAGGTACATATCAAACGGCGTGTCTTATGAAAGAACAAGTCATTGAAGAAGGATTCAATCCAGAATTACAAATTGTTGATTCCAAAAGCGCATCGCTTGGATATGGCTTGATCGCTTACTACCTAGCGACAAAAATGGCTGAGAGTGAGCTAGATCTACAACGTGCAACTTCCATCACACACTCCCTCATCAACAAAATCGAGCACATTTTTACAGTTGATGATTTAGAGTATCTAGTACGTGGCGGCCGAGTTTCAAAGGCAGCAGGATTTGTTGGTGGATTATTAAAAATTAAACCTGTACTACATATGGAAGAAGGTAAGTTGTTCCCTATCGAAAAAGTGAGAGGGAGAAAGAAAGTGCTGAGTCGCTTAATTGAATTAATCAATGAACGTGGTCAGAATTTCGACCAACAAACGATTGCTATCTCTCATGCTGATGATTTAACGAGAGCAAATGAACTGAAAGAAATGATTGAAAGCGAATTTAAAGTCAAGAATGTCATGGTCAATACGATTGGTTGTGCGATCGGGGCTCATTCTGGTCCAGGGACACTAGCCGTATACTTCTTGAACGGATCACCGGATTCCGAATAAATCTTTTCCTTAACGTTTAAATTAATCGTTAAGGAGGGATTGAGATGTCTAATACAAAAGATAATGATAAGAAGAAGCGAGACAACCAAGCGAACCAAGAACGAAAGAATAAGATGCAAGACGAAAGCATTAAGAACGGCTCTAGACAATATTCTAAGAAAACAGACCATCTATAAGTCATATTTGAGGAATTGAACCTACCATCTATAAAGGTTCAATTCCTTTTTTATACGATAGAAATGGATTTTATATTTTCAGCTAAGGCTCATCCTTCGCCTAGTTTTCTTTTATCTTGTTCATTGCGATCCCTTTTATCCTCAATTTCTTAAGCGCACATTTTTTCCATGAACGAACCGTTTCGTACGACACCTGCTCTCTTCTTGCGAGTTCTTTCTGGCTCCCACTTTGTAAGATCACATATTCAACGCATAACCGTTCTCTTTTCGATAGGTTTTGAAGCAATTCATCTACTATGATGGAATCTAAATAAGTAACATCATAATGAAGATGGTCATCCATTATCTTTTCTGTTGCTTCAACCGTTTCAAACCCGGGCTTTCTCAAAAATTGCAGAAAACGTCCTGTCACATAAGTCTTTGCATAGGCAGGAAACGCTCCTTTTCTTGAATCAAATCGTTCATATGCTTCCCATAGAGCAATACGACCTACTTGAAACAACTCATCATATCCATCTACATAATTGTATCTTTTTATCAATTTCTTGATTAATGGCTCATACTGTACCAAAAGTGTTTCATAACCTTCTTTCACTTAGCACCTTTTTCAGAAAGCATACTTTCAATTTTCCGCGGTAAATTGATTGTATGATTGTTTAGTATGCATTTCAGAAAACGTATTCGAAGTTTTAGTCGTCTTCACATGTAGTAAATGATCAGTTATGACCATCAAAAGGTTCATTCCCTTCTCAGTAGTGGGTCCATCACTTAATTTCAGGCAAAAAAAAATAAGCCTGGAGTGTAAGTCCTAACTTTTTCGTAAGAAGGAACTCCACTCCGAGCTCATTTGTTAAATTAACAAGGACAATAATATGATCTCTTGGAAAAGGAATTTTGAAGCAGTCTATACGCTGGTTCTGGATCATCTTGTGATTCAACTGCAGTGATCACTTTTGAACTTTCATCTGTCTGATTCAGAAGAATTTCCAGCCATTCTTCTTTCTCCAAAATATCTCCATCATACAAACCTTGTTTCTCTTCTTTAAGTTTTTTGTAATCGTTTGTGTAAATCCATTTTACGCCGTTTTTTGGATTTAGATTGGAGTACGGCTCTCCGTTTACATATGAATAAAGAAGATGAGGTAGGTTCACGCCACAATGAATCGGAAGGCCAATCCATTTCCAAGGTCGCGTATTAATATCAAGAAGTTTATACTCCCCATCTTTCTCATCATACAGAAATTCACATTCAGCAATTCCCTCATAAGAGAAATCCTTTAGCACTGCTACGGCTCTATCGGTCAACTCCGGTGCTTGAATGGATTCGACTAAACAAGTCGTGCCTGAACGAGGCGGATAAATTTCAAGCCTTCTTCCGGCAAGTGCCCCTCTAAGATTTTGTTCCCCATCCATATAAACTGCGATTGTTACGTACCCATCCCTTTGCACATCTACAAATTCTTGAGCAATTAAATCCAATCCAGCTTCTTTTGCTTTCTTAGTCATTTCAACATACTCTTTTTGATCAGAAGCGATAAATAAGCCTTCTTGAAATGCGTCATAGAATGCCCGTTTATTAATCGGTTTTAATACCATAGGAAATGACAGTTGATTAGGTAATTCGTGAATATTTGAATCTGTCAATTTGCTATATCCAGGAACTGGGACACCAAGTTCATTTGCTCTTTCATACAGTTGGGATTTATCTAGAATTTGTTCGATTGTCTCATAACTAGAGAAAGGCCATATATAATATTCGGACAACTGGTCAGCATATTTTGCAAAAGATAGAGCCCATTCATCCATAGAAGGGATCAATACGCATTTTTGGCTGAAAGCTGGTCCAATATCCATCAAATATTGAATAAATGCCTTTTCGGCTACAACTGGATTTGGACAAACGCCTCTATGTTTCACATATTTAGATGAAAAGGCAAGTCCCCTATCCTCACGGTCAAGTGCAATAACTGGAACACCTTTTCTACCTAGACCTCTCGCCACTGCTAATCCAGTAATATGGGCATTGCAAATCAACACAGGCCTTTGTTCACTTATTTGCGTATCTTCTAGTAGTTCTTTCTTTAAATCATTGGCATTGTAATGAATCATCGCTGTCATGTAACTCTCCTTCCAAGTCTGCTTTAGGAAATGTCATAACGAAGGACGTTTTCTCTTCTGTAGAGATAACTTGAATACTACCTTTATGCTTTTCTACAATTTGCTTACATACAGATAATCCTAAGCCTGTACCTAATTGTTTTGTAGAAATGAACGGCTCAAAAATGTCTTCTAAAAGATGTTCAGGAATCATCGAGCCGTTATTCGTAATAGTCAATTGAATGTTTCCATCCAGTTCACACAAATTGACTTTAACCGTCCGCTCTCCTTTTATTTCTGAAAGTTCTTCTACAGCATTGTTGAGAATATTAAGCAATACTTGTTTGATTTGACCTTCTACTCCAAACATGTAAGAGTGGTCAGCTAAATGATGATGGACATTAATATTCTCATCTAAGAATCGTGGGTATAAGAATTCCATCATGCCTTGGACTACACTTTCCAATGCGAATACTTCAGACTGATCATCCAAGCCTTTCATTTTTGAAAGATACAGAAATTGAGTGATTTTATCTTCAAGACTGTCTAATTCTTGTTTAATAATTCTGAAATAGGTTTCCGTTTCGGTAGTTGCATCCTTCTCAATCATTTGAATGAATCCTTTAATAGATGTTAAAGGATTCCTAAATTCGTGAGCAAAGCTTGCTGCTACTTGACCTAATATAGAAAGACGATCACTATGCATTTCTTGGATAAACTGATTTTTATTCTGAATAATTGAATCCTTCACTCTCGTGTATTCTGTAATCGCATGATACATATAAAGGTCAAAGAAATCATTAATGACCATTAAATATTTCATTTGATAAGAATCAGGTATGTTAACACGGTTAAATACACGATAAATGATAGAACGACCAAGATTAATGTTCGAAATAAACTCACCGATGCCTACTTTGGCTTCAACTCTTTCTATTGCAATTTTCCTAGTCAACTGCTCAATCAATAGCGTTTCCGGATCTTTGATATAGGCTACTAACAATCGAATTGTATGACCGCCATTAGCAGTAACCTCACTCAGGAATGGATCATCCTCGGAAATATTTGCAACCTTCAACCATTCAGACAAAATTGTGTCATGATAAGTATGAAATAATTCAACAAGATGTTGCACTTCCTCATGGGTTAATTCCATTTTCATTTTCATCACTTAATCTCCCTCAAAGCCACTATTATTGCCATTATAACAGACTTCAAAAGGGTTATGGTGTGATGACTGAACTGCTATTTCAATCTGATGAGTATACCTGTTTACCTTTTACCCAGACTTCATTCACCTTTATATTGTGTAACTCACGTTCATGCATTTTTTTGGGATGCTGGTCAATTAGTAGAAAGTCTGCCTGATAACCTTTCTCTAAACGTCCTTTATGTTTTTCTTGAAATTCCAGTAGTCTCGGTGTGTAAGTAAAGGCGTAAAATGCTTGATCGATCGTCAATTTTTCCGAAGGGACCCAGCCTCCTTCAGGGTTATGATTTAAATCCGTCCTATTAACCGCACCAAATACTGAAACAAATGGATTTAAGTCACCAATTGGGGCATCAGAGCTTAAAGTATAAGGAATCTGATTTGATTCCAATGAACCAAATGCATCACAGTACGGTGCAAGATTTTCGCCTACCCATTTCGCCTTTTCATCATATTCATCCATCAGAAAGGATGGTTGTACCTCGATGTATGGTTTAAGATCTCGCATTCGATCCAATAAATCTGGTCCAAGGGTCTGGGCATGGATAATCCTGTGCCTTAATTTATTGACATTCACTTCAGGTTGTTCCAGTGCAATGATCGCTTGTTCAGTTGCCCGATCACCTAAAGCATGCATCGCTACTTGCATGTTATTTTGCGAGGCTACACGGACAATTTCATTCAATTCCTCTTGAGAGTAAATCACATCTCCAGCGGTTTCCGGTTTGTCATGATAAGGAATACGCATAGCAGCTGTATGGAGTCGTTGTGTTCCATCTAAAAAGATTTTGATTGCACCGACCTTAACTTTTTCAGAACCTTCACCAGATCTAATATCAAATGCATTCAAAAATTCGTTCAAATCCTCTTTTTGAAAAATATAGTAATGCAGAAAAACGTCTACAGGGAGCTTACCTTCCCATTCTAACTCTTGATAACTCTCCATCAATATTTTGTAATCTTTTATAAAGTTGAGATCGTCTGTATGGACGGATGTAACCCCATTTTCCAATAAAAACGGTACCGCAGCTTGAATGGCTTCTTTTGCTTCGTCTTTCGGTCTACTACGAAAATGGCGCTTAATATAATGAACAGCCGTATCCTTGAATCTACCGTTCCATTCTCCGTCGTCATTCTTCTCAATAAAGTCTTCAGGCACCTTCTTTAAGAAAGTATCCTCATTCTTCAATTTATTTAAGACCGTTTGGTTGACCACACATTCATGTCCATCTCTGTGCATGAAGAACATCGGCTTATGAAGGTGTATTTCCTCTAAATCCTTAGCGGTAAGTGGATGATCCAAATCAGAATATTGATCATCTTCCAATCCCCTACCGATAATCCAGTCATGTTCTTCCATGTATGGGTAATACTCATTCACTTCTCTTTTCAGTTCTGCCCATGATGTTACACCTCTTAAATCGAGCTCAGTCTTCATCAATCCGTACCGAAGTAAATGTAAATGAGAATCAGTTATACTTGGCATGATTGTGCGCTTATCCCCATCATAGACGTCCACACCTTGTTCTGGTGATCTGCCTTTTTTGATTTCAGAGATCTTCCCTTCTTCTATATGGATGTGATGCACCTGGTCAGGGTCATCATTTTTATTTGGTCGATAAAGTCGAATGTTATCAATAATCAATTGTAGTCCTCCTTGAAGTCATCTCTTTGTATACCCTTCCCAATGGCGTAGTTCTTTCAAACCATATAGCCATTTTTGATGATTAGATTTGTCCAAAACGGTAATAGTATAAGGAATATCTATATAGTATTTGTAATTGTTAACGCTACTCAAGAAAGGAGATTTTATCATTATGTTTCCACAACACTTCTCACCTCACCAGGACAAACCTTCAGGCCAACCACCTCAACATCAGAATCATCAACCAGGAACAGAATCGGAAATGGTCCCTACTCCTCAATCGGAGGATACATATTATCAGGGTAGTGGAAAGTTGAACGGAAAGAAGGCAATCATAACAGGCGGCGATAGCGGAATCGGCAAAGCTGTTGCAATTTTGTATGCAAAAGAAGGTGCAGATGTAGCCATCATCTACCTAAATGAACATGAAGACGCAAACGAAACGAAACGCCAAGTTGAAGAAGAAGGACAAAGGTGTTTATTGATTCCAGGAGATATAGGTGATCAGAAATTTTGTGACAATGCCGTCCAACAAGTAATGACTGAATTCGGAGCCATCGATATCCTCATCAATAATGCAGCTGAACAACATCCTAAGAATGGTATCGAAGAAATCGATCAAGAGCAGTTAGAACACACTTTCAGAACAAATATCTTTTCTTGTTTCTATATGTCAAAAGCAGTACTACCTCATTTAAAGAGCGGTAGCACAATCATCAATACGACCTCTGTAACAGCATATAAAGGGAACGATCACTTAATTGATTACTCCAGTACAAAAGGTGCCATGGTTGCTTTTACCAGATCTTTATCAGAATCTCTCGTTTCGAAAGGAATTCGTGTAAATGGTGTAGCCCCTGGTCCAATTTGGACTCCGCTGATCCCATCAACTTTTGATGCCGAGCATGTAGGTGAATTCGGTAAGAACACCCCTATGGGACGACCGGGACAACCAGACGAAGTAGCTCCCAGTTATGTTTTCCTGGCGTCTGACGACTCAAGCTACATTTCAGGTCAGATGATACACGTTAATGGTGGAATAATTGTAAGTGGTTAATTCATGAAGAGCGATCCTAGCGGATGGCTCTTCTTTTCATGAACTAGTAAAAACTGGGGATAATGGAATGGTCCTTTATAGCAGACATTATGTATAAAAGGATGAAGGGATGCCTCGGTATGCACACAATGTGGAAAGGCTCAATTAGTTTTGGATTAGTCACGATTCCAATCAAATTATTTGCAGCTACTGAAAACAAAGACATCAAAATGAGACAGCTTCATAAAGAAGACCACAGTCCTATCAAATATGAAAAAACATGCACAGCCTGTGAGAAATCTCTAGAGCAAAGTGAAATTATTAAAGCCTATGAGTATGAACCGAATAAATTCGTCGAACTAGAGAAAGAGGATCTAGATGCTCTTTCAAAAGAGCAAACGAAATCAATTGAAATCTTAGATTTTGTCCATTTATCTGAAGTTGACCCCATCTACTTCGATCGCTCTTATTTTATCGGACCTGGCGAAAATGGTTCAAAGCCCTATAGCCTTTTGAAGAATGCGATGGAGGAGTCCGGAAAAATCGGGATAGCGAAAGTGATGATACGCTCCAAACAACATTTATCCGTTGTCCGTGTTTATGACAAAGGACTTTTGCTTGAAACCATTCATTTTCCTGATGAAGTAAGGAATATCGATCTCGTTCCTGAAATACCTGAGGAGGTCGAGTTAAACGAGAAAGAATTAAAAATGGCCATTCAATTGATCGAACAATTGACGACAGAATTCGATCCAGGAAAATATCAAGACGATTATCGCGAAGCTTTGATGGAAGCCATACAAAGTAAGGTTAAAGGTGAACAAATTAAAGTTGCAAAGCAACAACCAAAAGCAGATGTTGTTGACTTAATGGATGCATTACAAGCAAGTATTGATGACACAAAACCGAAGAAGAAGAAAACAACCCGCACAAGAAAGAAAAAAGCGAGCAGTGAATAATGCGGCTTAAACCGATGCTTCCTACCTTAACATCCGAGGTCCCGGAAGGGGATGATTTGTACTATGAAATCAAATATGATGGCTTCAGGTGTCTTCTTTATATTGATGAAGAGGAAATTGACCTTTATAGCAGAAATCTAATTTCTTTAAGAACAGGTTTTCCGGAGATTGTAAAAGAAGCTACTCGAATACAGAATGAATACAATGAGGATTTACCTATTTTATTAGATGGTGAACTATGTGTACTTGAATCTGATATTCGTGCTTCATTTTCACAAATACAAAAACGTGGCCGACTGAAAAATATAGAGAAGATACAACAACATACCCTCTTGTCCCCTGTTACCTACTTGGTTTTTGACCTGTTGGTGATAGGAGGAAAACCACTAAAGAGTGAAACGTATATCAACCGGAAACAACAGCTACAATCCTGGATGAATAAGATGTCTTACCCAACAGTTAATCATGACTTTCAAACCTCAATTCAGTGGATACCACCTCAGTCAGATGGTGAATCACTTTTTAATCAAGTGAAGAGTAAGAAAGGTGAAGGCATCGTCGCGAAAAGGAAGAACAGTCTTTGGATTTCAGGAAAACGAACGCCTAATTGGTTGAAAGTCAAACGATTATTCCGAGGCTTTTTCATTGTGACTGGGTTTGATGAAGGGAATGGATATGTTCATATCGCTGTCATAAAAGATAAAAAGCTAGAACAAATCGGTTTGTTTTCCCATGGTCTTGAAGGGAAAGATCGGGAAGCGCTCATACAGATCGTGCAGAACAACCAAAAAGGACGAAAAGGAACATTGATTAAAGTCAGCCCCGGGATCTGTGTCGAGTTGGAGTTTCTAGAATTGTATAACATGCAATTAAGACATCCGAGATTCGTACAATTCAGGTTGGATATCCACTGGGAGGACTGCACATGGGAAGCACTTCAAACGCAAATGGACAGTTGAATATTAATGGTCACACCATTCAGGTGACGAGTTTAGATAAGCTACTATATCCTGAAAAGGACATTAACAAGCAAGCTTACCTTCATTATTTGATTGAAGTCCATAAGCGTATGCTACCTTTTTTGAACAATCGATACTTGACCGTAAAGCGTTATCCTCATGGGATGTATGATGATTACTTTTATCAAAAAAATTGTCCCGATTATGCACCAGATTTCATACAAACCAAGGTACATGAGAAGATTAATTACATCGTTTGTAACGATTTAGAGACCCTCATATGGCTGGGGAATCAATTATCCTTGGAGTTTCATATACCTTTCAATAAGATGGGTTCATCCTCACCTTCAGAAATTGTATTCGACTTGGATCCTCCATCTAGGGATCATTTCGCTCTTGCCGTCCAAGCAGGTTTGGAAATAAAGAAAATACTAGACCGTTTTGACCTCACTGGTTTTATCAAAACTTCTGGCAACAAAGGGTTGCAAATTTATATTCCAATTCCTGAAGATCAGTTCGTTTATGAAGAAACAAGAGTTTTCACGAAATTTATTGCGGATTATTTAGTGACTCAATTTCCAGATAATTTTACAATCGAACGGTTGAAAGAGAATAGAGGTTCGAAGTGTTATATTGATTTCTTACAGCATGCAGAAGGAAAAACGATTATTGCCCCTTACTCATTGAGAGGGAATGATGATGCACTTGTTGCTACCCCACTTTATTGGGACGAAGTGGACGAACGATTGAAACCAGAGATGTTCTCCATTTCCGATGTTCTCAAACGCATCAAAACAAAAGGATGTCCATTCTCTGAAATGGACTCGATTCGCAGCACACAACCCTTAAGGAGAATTTTGGATGGGCTATTGAATCAGTGACTATATCTTAATAGTGATGTGCCCAATCCCTCGAGACACACAAGAAAGCATCTTCACCTTTCTCTCTTCATCTGTCAAAAACGTATCATTGTGGAGAATTTCTCCGTTACATACTGCCACTTCACACGTACCGCAGATGCCCATTTGACAAGCATATGGAACTAGGATCCCTTTTTCATTTATGGCTTGGAGCAAGCTTTGGTTTGAACCAACTTGGATGGTTTTTTTACCAATGGTTACTGAAAACGGTTTTCGATTTATGGTTGTGTTCGCCGGACGGAATCTTTCTGAGTGGACACACTCATCTGGATAACCAATCTCATTACAATATGATATGAACTGATCCATGAATCCAGCCGGTCCACAAATGTAAAAGTGTGTGCCAACCGTTTGATTACTCAACACTTCTCTTAGTATTTGGACTTTTTGTTCTCGTTCCATAAAATAAAAAGTCGTTTGTTCCGGGTATTGGTTTTTAATTTCTTTATAAAATGCACAATCCTCTTTACTTGCTCCTGCATAATGGAGTTCAAACGACTGATCAATTTGAATCAAATAGGCCATCATGGAAAGAAATGGGGTAATTCCGATTCCAGCCGCAAAGAATACATGATGCTTACCTTCGGATCGAACTGGAAAATAATTATCAGGACCGGACACTTCGAGTGTATCCCCTTCTTCAATGTGTTCATGTAAAAACGTTGATGCACTGTTTTCACTCCCAATGTTCTTCACCGCAATCGTATATTCATTCTCTTGTTGGTAAGGATCATTGGTAAGGGAATACTGTCGCGTACCCATCGGAAGTTTCACCGTAATATGTGCACCAGCCCCGAAGCTTGGTAGGTTGATTTCCTCAGAAGTCAGTGTGAATTTCTTAACTGTTGGTGTGACATATTCTGTTTTCAATACTCTCAATTGATAAAATTGTTTCATGGGTTTGTTCATCCTTTTTGAAAGCTTGGGTATGCAAGAAAGGCATGATGATAAGCTGAATAATGGTCAGAAGGTAGAATTTTTTGACTACAGTTTCTACATTTGAAAGCTATTTTCTGGTCCACCCTTTGTATAAAATGACACTGTGAACAAAATACACGGGGATTCTTCTCTTTTGAAGACATGTAAATGATGTCATCATGAAGGAAACCTAAACTTAATGCTGATCTTTGGATTACTTGTGCTTCTTCAGCCTCAGTACAAATCAATACCTGAGTACCAACTGACAATCCAGTCAGTATTTCTTCGTAATTTGTCTCACTTTTAACTATAATCAATTCACACATTCGTCCGTCCTGTTCAAATGATTTAAGCTTAGTATTCGCTTGTTCCATATGCCTTTCATCTGTAAAAAGAACGATTTTTCTTTTCATCGGATCATCTTCTTATGAGCCATTTTATTTTCAAGATACTTCATCAAGTCTTTTCTATAGAAGGAAATCCCTTTGTAATCTGTAATTTCTTCGGGAAGCGTTTTGATATTACTGTAAAAGAGCTTTAGCCAATGATCATTCTTAACTAAATCTTTTAAGGATAAAAGATAAGTGTGGATGGTAAAAAGTATGTCATTGTTAATCGGAAGTCGGTACAACCGCTGAACTTCGACTCGGAGATGAACCATTTCAACTGCATTCTCTTCTGTAACTTCTTGACGGAGCTTCCCCCATTCAGCATACGTTTCGAGAGGGGTATCGAGCTTTTCTGATATGGTAATGGACCAATTCTTTCGTTCCCAAGCGGTGTTGGGACGAATTCTTGAAATGAACCGTTCAACTTTTTGAATAAAACCATTGTCCGTGATATTAGGAACTGGCATATGAATCGACTTAAATTCCATACCAAGCACAAACGTCAAGGACCAATTTGAAGGAAAACAAAGCTGACCAGCCTCTAAAAATAAGCCATCGCTGCGATCCCCCATCAAAATGAGATCCTCCTGGATATGACGACCTACCAAATCAAGCGGCTCAAGGTTTACTGAACTGTTGTCTCTGAAAATAAACCGTTCTTCTTCCTGTAACAAATGATTTTGAAATCGATATTCTTTTCCTCGTTTTTCTAAACTAAAGTGGTTAGGATACGCTTCCGCCAGATGATTCAGCACAAGTCGCATCGCTTCCCATTGCGACTCAATTGAAATAGGGAGTGAACGGTAACATCTATCATGGTTTTGATGCAGTAATTTTCGCTTCAATAATACTTCATGTTTATATTCATCTGTAACCGTCACAGTCCAAGCAGGTTCGAGTAGCGAAGAATTATTTGAATAGGCATATTGATTTGTCGTAAATGGGAATGGAAATGTATGAGATGACATAGGTAAACTCCTCTCTACATACGTTAAACTACAAGTTCAATATATAGTGTCAGAACTCCTTCAAGAAATGAATGATAGAGGTTTTGTGTTGGAAAGAGGGGAATCTTTGGCAACTACTCATTAAAGTTTTTATTCGCATACATATACACATCATCTAAGGAAATTGAATGCTTTCTACCTACAGTTTGGATGTTCATTTTTTTGAGGAGATTGTAGACTGTTGAATCTGAATCAATATGAAGAAATAATCTCATCTGCCTGTTTGAAAAAGTGTTATTGATTAATAGAGCATAATCTGCGATAGCTTCGAAATAGGCTTGGTTAGATGAAGCTCTGCATGTTGGACACACCCAATTTTTTCGGTATTTATGTCTTGGTATAGGTAGTTCAAGGCATTTTGGACAAGAAACACCGCTCGTAATTTGTGATGGAGTAAATTTATAGGTATCTAATACATCAGATAATAGCGGTTCATTTTTTCTCTTTATTTTCCTGGCTATTTTTTTGACATCTTTATTGGAAATGATTTCTTTTGGATTAGCCTTAATAAAATGCTCAAACTTACTCATAAGAGCGTGTTTATGTATAATCCAATTTGAAATGTTGTGATTAGCTAACGAAGTGTTCAATATGGTTTTGGGGTCACTGACCGTGATGAGGTATTTTATAGGGGCTATAGGAAGTTTATGATGTTTTAACCATTTACGAAGTTGCATTTTTTGTATTTTCACTTGTGAAGTTGGATCTTGTAGGCCGGTTTGGGTGCCATCTGGCATTTTTCGAATAAGTTGATCAAATACTGGATCAAAATAAAGTTCTCCATATATGTTTTTCACTTCAATGATGGTGTAAAAGTGAGGAGAAAGAACAAGAAAGTCAATTTGGAAGTAAGTATTTTCATTGGATAATCTGGGACCATGTAAAATGAGGAATTGTTCTTTAGGTAGATAATTAAGCTGGTAAAATACGCTTTCTTCGCCTCTAAAACCTCCCATAACCCTTTTAAGTCTTCTAATAATGATAGAATGCTTAGGGTGCGATCGATCTTTTGCAGGGCTTCGCCTCAACAAAGCCATCAACTGCAGTGCAATAAACGGTTTATTTATTTGCATTAAATCACTCCCATATAAGGTTTCTGTATTGAAATTCTGCTCGCTAAGATGTAAATCCTTCCTCAAATTTTCAAATGAATCTTCATTCTGCAATTATAGATACATTTCAGGAATTATAGACAGATTCCAGAAATTATAGACAGATTCCAGAAATTATAGACAGATTCCAGAAATTATAGACAGATTCACAGATTTATCCGCCTTTTGATTAAATGATAGACATCAACATCCCCTGCATAAATTAAAGAGGCTGGCATGCCACACCAACCTCTCTCAAATTAATCTACAATATTCACGTTATAATCTTCGAGCCAAGTGTTGATTTGTGCGAGGTGAGCGATGAGCTGAGGGCCAGTCATCAGTTGGCCGAACCATGGTGTCTTGAATGCTTCTCCATCTGTTTGAATGATTTCTTCCACCTTAGATCGGTCAACTAACTCAAGGAGTGGCGCTGAACCATCAGCTATAATCGATGAAAGCCACCCTTTCACCAAGCGTGTATACTCTGGATGATGTGTCTTCGGATATGGACTCTTTTTTCGATATAAAATCTCGTCTGGCAAGATGCCTTCCAGTGCTTTCCGCAGGATCCCCTTTTCCCTGCCTTCAAGCATTTTCATATCCCAAGGGATGTTCCATGCATATTCCACAATCCGATGATCAGCAAACGGAACACGGACTTCAAGACTTGCTCCCATGCTCATCCTGTCTTTCCGATCTAACAGCGTTGCCATGAACCAATGCATATTTAGATAAGACATTTCACGCCGACGAGCTTCATCACGGCTTTCCCCATCGAGCTTAGGTGTCTCATCAACTGTAGCTTGATACCGACTCTGCACATATTCTTTCAATTGCAACTTTGCTCCTAATTCAGGTCTCAGAATCGATTGCCTTTCATTTACTGAGTGCATCCAAGGAAAGGCTTCACGCTCTAATAGCTCTGGTCGATAAAACCATGGATACCCACCGAAGATTTCATCCGCACACTCACCAGACAAGCCAACTGTAAACTGCTGCTTAATTTCCTCACAGAACCAAAGTAAAGAAGAGTCTACATCTGCCATACCTGGTAGGTCCCTCATGTGAACAGCAGCCTTTAAATAGTGCAACAATTTTTCATTCTCGATGACGGAATTGTGATGAACCGTTTTTAAATATTCACGCATGATTTTGATCCAAGGACCATCTGAGTTGGGTTGAAATGTACTCTTCTTAAAGTATTTATCATTATCCTCATAGTCAATTGAGTACGTATGCAAGGCTCCGCGATCTTCTTGTTTGAAGTATCTAGAAGCGAACGCACTAATTGCACTGGAGTCAACTCCACCTGACAAAAATGTGCACACAGGTACATCGGCTACAAGCTGACGTTCGACTGCATCCTTTAATAGCCATCGCACATTTTCAACCGTATCATCTAACGAGTCTTTATGCTCCTTACTTTCGACATCCCAATACCGCCATACTTTCTCGCCATTTTGATCGAACTTCATCGCATGTGCAGCTCGCAATTCCTTTATCCCGCGATAAACCCCGTGACCAGGCGTTCTGGATGGACCTAGACCGAACACTTCTTGTAATCCTTCTCGGTCAACTTCCGCTTTTACACCAGGATGTGAAAGTATCGATTTCAACTCCGATCCAAATAGCAACCTGCCTTTATCTAGCTTAAAAAAAAGTGGTTTAACACCGAGGCGATCTCGTGCCATGAAAAGTTGCCCTTTACGCTCATCCCAAATGGCAAATGCAAAAATCCCATTTAAATGCTCAACACAAGCTTCTCCCCATTCTACATAACTTGTGAGTAAGACTTCCGTATCGCTATGGGACTCGAATGTGTGACCTTTTGTCAGCAAAACTTTTCGGATGTCGTCCGTGTTATACAATTCTCCGTTATAAATCATTGTGTACGTCGAGCCTTTATATGTTTTATGCATCGGTTGACCCCCACCTTTGGGGTCAACAACAATGAGTCTCGCGTGTCCGAACGCAACACGAGGTGCAACCCAATGATTCGTTGCATCGGGTCCCCTTTTCCCTAGTGTTGATGCCATCTTCTTGATCGTTGCAGTTTCACGGGATAAATCTCTGTGAAAATCAATCCAGCCAGTTATTCCACACATGGTTCCCTCACCCTCCATCTCTATACACAATTTATGCTTTGAAGATGGAAATGTGCCCATAAAAAATGGTTTAAATGTTATCTCGGTTATCGCCTTTTAACATTAATCATACGTTCTGCAGCTTCAATTAATCGTTCTTTTTCGCAAAGGAGGCCAACCCGTACAAAACCTTCTCCACTTTCACCGAAACCATTCCCTGGGGCAACGATGACATGCGCTTCTTCCATTAGAAAATCCGAGTATGATTCAGATGTAAAGCCATCTGGAACAGGAATCCAAGCAAAAAATGACCCTTTCGGTGAAACGACTTCAAAGCCATTCTCTTGTAATTTGGGTATAAACGCATTTCGACGTTCTTCATACAAGGCGCGTAAATCTTGAACGCAATCCTGTGGACCATTCAAAGCCTTAGCAGCAGCTTCTTGTAAGCCTCCGAACATCCCGCAATAGTAGTGATCCTGAAGAAGGTTGATCGCTTCGATCACCTTTTCGTTCCCTAGTGCGAACCCAATACGCCAGCCCGCCATATTAAACGTCTTCGAAAGTGTATACATTTCGATTCCAACTTTCTTCGCACCTTTTGCTTGGAGAAAGCTAATCGGTTTGTGACCATCATAACCAATGGATCCGTACGCAAAATCATGTACAACACATATGTCGTTCTTTTCAGCAAGGTCTATCGTTTCCTCGAAAAAAGCTTCTGTCGCAATCGCCGCAGTTGGGTTGTTCGGATAGTTCAAGAACATCAGCTTCGCTTGGTCTAAAGTCTTTTCAGGAATGGAAGCATAATCCGGTAGGAAATCATTCTCCTTTTTTAAAGGCATATTGTGTTGTATTGCATCTGCATAGGCAATGCCTGATTCATAATCTGGATAACCAGGATCTGGGACCAATGCAATATCCCCTTGATTCAAAAAACATTGACTAATCTCAACAAGTCCAGCTTTTGCACCAAATAGGACTGACACTTCTTTTTCTGGATCCAGATCTACGTCATATTCCCGTTTGTAAAAATCAGCAATTGCTTTCTTCAGGAATGCATGTCCACGAAATGGTGGGTACTTATGGTGAACAGGATTGGCTGCAGAATTTTGTAGTGTTTTTACAATATGATCTGGTGTCGGTTGATCGGGGTTCCCTTGCCCTAGATTAATCATGTCATATCCCGCCTCATAATAAGGCTGTATTTTTTGGACAAGATTTGCAAAAAATTGCTCAGGAAGACGCTTAAGCGCATCTGATTGTTGAAAACGATTCAAATACATCCACCTCCAAGTAAACTGTACGAAAATTCTAATCATTTATGTTAAGGTGTAATCAGTGAAAAGTAAAGCAATATATACAAACTAATATTGGACATTGCGAGGGGGACAAATTAATGAAAGTAGCAGTCATTCAAATGGATATTGTATACGGTAATCCACAAGCCAACTTTGAGCATATTACGAGTAAAATACGTGAGGCTTGTTCAGATCAAACCGATGTAATCGTTCTACCAGAATTATGGACCACGGGATATGACCTAGAAATGCTTGATCAAATCGGTGATCCTAACGGGGAAAAAACCATCGAATTCATTTCTTCTCTCGCTATTTCTTATCACGTCAACATTGTGGCAGGGTCTGTTGCTGTAAGAAAAGAAAAAGATGTGTTTAATACAATGCTCGTGTTTGACCGAGAAGGAAATGTGCATAAGGAATATAGTAAGGTTCACTTATTCCGACTTATGAATGAGGAGAAATATTTGAAAGCTGGGAACGATGATGGGCATTTCACGATTGATGATATACCAGCTGCGGGCTTTATTTGTTACGACATCCGATTTCCTGAATGGATCCGAAAACATGCCCTAGAAGGTGCGAAAGTATTATTCGTGCCAGCTGAGTGGCCGAAACCTAGGACAGAACATTGGCGTAATCTTCTCATTACACGTGCCATTGAAAATCAATGTTATGTTGTCGCTTGTAATAGAGTTGGAAGTGACCCTGATAACGTTTTTGGAGGTCACTCTATGATCATTAACCCTTGGGGAGAAATTCTTTCAGAAGCAGATGAGGACGAAACTACAATATATGCAAACATACAAATCGAAGAATTAAACGAGTTCCGCAAACGAATTCCGATCTATGAGGATCGTAGGACAGACTTGTATGAATAAAAGAGTAAATTAAGTGATTTAGGAGCTAGACAATTTTAAAAGGGAAACAAAAGGCTAAGCGCATTCATCATTATTGATGTATAACTGCTTAGCCTTTTAATATCATTGATTAATTCATTTGAAAGTTCTTATATAAGCCTTTTATTTCTACTGCTTTTACTGGTTTACTAATGTAATAGCCTTGAATTTGATTACAACCAAACTGTTGTAGCGTTTTAAGTTGCTGCTCTGTTTCAACACCTTCGGCAAGAACTGTTACATTTAGCCCTTCACACATTGTGATGATTGCACGTACGATAGCAGCATCTGGATTTGAATCTTCTAGATTTCTAATAAATGATTGGTCGATTTTTAATATGTCGATTGGAAAGTCTCTTAAGTAACTTAAAGAGGAATATCCTGTACCAAAATCATCTACTGAGATCTTCACACCTAATCCCTTAAGTTGGTTAATAATTTTTATCGTGTGCTCGACATCCTCAAGCATAATACTCTCAGTCAATTCGATATGAAGGAAGGATGACTCCAAGCCTGATGTTTCTAAACATGCTTTCACTTCATCAATAAAATCCGGTCGTTGGAACTGGATACCCGATACATTGACACATACGGATAGATCGTTCATACCTGACTCATGCCATTGACGCGTTTGCGTGCATGCTTCTAATAATACCCAATAACCAATCTCATTAATGACCCCTGTGTCTTCTGCAATGGGAATAAAAATGTTTGGAGGAATCATTCCACGTTTAGTATGTTTCCAGCGTAATAAAGCTTCAAAAGCAAACACACGACCCGATTCAATATCTATTTGCGGTTGATAATAGACTTCTAGTTCGTTCAAACTAAGCGCCTTCCGCAAATGATTTTCTAGCTCTAATCTTTCTGAAATCATAGCATTCATATCGCCTGTGAAGAATTGTATACTATTACGACCACTTCGTTTAGCCTTATGTAAGGCTAAATTCGCATTTTTGAGTAATTTTTCTTCGTCTAACGCATCACTTGGATAGAGACTGACCCCAATACTACCTGATAAAACATATTCCTTCCCTTTTAGGAAAACGGGTTTCTTAATTGCAGTAAGCAATTGATCAGCCAATGCTGACAATTCATTAACACTCTCTACTGTTGGCACCAAGATAAGAAATTCATCTGCTGCAAAACGAGCAATAAAATCACGATCTGAAATGCAACCACTTAAATTGGTCGCAACGTGCTTTAAAATTCGATCTCCAGCATGATGACCTAGGCTATCATTAATCATTTTAAATTCATCTAAATCTATGACCATGACCGCAACACTTTCATTATTCTCATGTGCTATCTCTATCTTTTCGTTTAATCGCTCATGAAAAGATAACCTGTTCGGTAACCCTGTTAAACTATCATGATAGGCAAGTTCTGAAATCTTTTGTTCAGCTAAAAACTGCTCTGTTCTATTTTTGGCAACACCATACACGCCTACTACTTCATCATTTACCCTAATTGGCATGTTCGCAATTTCGAACAGCACATTTTCTCCATTCTTATGACGAATTACTAACGTAAAGTGCTGTGGCTTGTCTCTCATTGCTAAGTGAAAGTAATGATAGACGCGCTCAACATCTTCTTCTCTTAAGAAATCCGTAGCCTTGTTTCCGATGACCTCTTTACACGTATATCCTAATATTTTCTCTAGTGAAGCATTAATACTTGTAATTTTACCATGTGAATCTACGGAGTATACGATATCCGGATTATGCTCAAATAACGATGTATAGCGCTGTTCAGACTCTCTTAAACTATTGTAAAGTTCCTCTAAATCTTCAGTTGAAGCTTTTATTAATTGAGACAAAGCAAGAATTTCCTTTATCTCTGAGTTTGTGTTTGCTGCACGATTAAAATCTGTCTCGTCGATGTAAACTTCAGACTCAGCCAACGAAAGGAAGGTGAGCGCATAGGAAAGCATTTCATTCTTCCCATCTTCATGATAATACTCACCTGCTGTAAAAGCACCGGTAGTGGGTACAAGGTTCTTAATCGTATTCATTTCATGTTCAACGCCTTTTTTGAAAAAACGGATCCGTGACATACAAGAATACATAAATAATCCTTCTACCGGAACACCTCTTAATTTGTCTGAAATGAAATTGAACGTATTAAGAAAGATGCTTGCATCACCACAACCAATATAAACGGTCGTCCCAACTTCAATTGGCTCAGCCACAGTGATTGAACCGTCTTGATGAAAGTCCTTTATTAGGATAGGTTTCGTAACAGCCCCTTGCTTCACCATTAATGGAAAAGATGAACCTGCTTGCTTAATATTTTCGAGCATTTCCCTGCCTAAATATTTTTGATAAATTTCTTTAACCGGCTTATGATCAAGGGTTTGAATCAAATCCTCATTAGCTCCTGTAACCATAAAGGATCTACCAGCTGTATTCCATTCTGTACATGCGTGTAACGATGCCTGAAGGTCCACTCCAGATAAACTGACTACAACCATTCCACAATCGATAATGCCGTCTGTCGCAATAAGATACTCCAGATTGTTCGTACCAAGCGGGACAGCATTCCCACCAGCTACTAGTAAATCAGGATAATGATTCGCAAAAGCATCTAACACAACTTGGTTATCTATTGTATGACTGCTACCGAATAGAACGATTGCTTTTGTGTCATCGTTAATTGTATTCTGTCCCATATTCAATGCTTCTTGGTACGTATCCATACCTGGATTAAATTGAACAAAAGTGCTCTTAACCTTCACCTTGTTAAAAACAGTAATTGAAACGACAGTTCCTGCAGTCTTAATTTCTTTACTAAATGATGCGTCTACGGTTGCACCAATTAATACAGCTTGAGGTAACGCATCAACCAAGATCTCATGAAGACGAGTAACTTTCACTTTTCCGTCCTTCGTAAAGATTTGTATAAATAGGTTTTCCTTATTGGAAAGTTCATTCCTCTCTATAAACTCAAGTATTTGCGCTTTGTTGCGATACATCGTCGTATAAGTCTTCATAAATCGCATCATTCCCTACGTCAATTCAAAAGAATAGTAAGTCATTCATTTACTCTATACTTATCTATCGTCAATTTGACCTTATTTCTTCAACGATAAGGCCTGTGTATAAATTCCTATTTTAACCCGTATGTAGTATGATTCGCAGCTTGTCACTAGTGCTAATGACCCGATATGTAAATATTTTCAAACGAATAATTGATTGTCTAATTTTTAACTAACGTCACAAATTGAAGAGGATGTTATACTAAGGTAGGGTAACGATTAATTAGATGAAAAGGCTGGAGAACGGATGAAGAATTTATTATTTGGTATTTTGACTATGGGTCTATTGCTAGGAATTTCTGCTGTTGTTGTTAGTCCAGAGCTAACAGATTTCTTTGTAGACGAAAGGGAAATGACTGTCCAGTCAAAGAGCAAAGAGTCTAACAAGATTCAACTAAAACCAGATCAGATTTTGAAACAAACGGGATCTGAATGGAATAAATTATCCTATAGGGAACAGCTTGAATTTACGGTAAATATATCAAATGGACTTAAATCAAGGGATATGGACATTTCACAACCCCAAGAATTGCTCGTTCAAATCAATACATATTTTGAAAATAACGCTAAAGACGACACAATTGAAAAAGCACTTATGAAGATTCTTACTGAAAATTAAGCTACGAACAGAAAAACGACCCAAAAGCCTTCTAGCTTTTGGGTCGTTCTTATTTTCAATTTTTACAGGACGTCGTAACCTAAGTACAAGACTAGTACAAGGGATATGATAAACATAATCCACATACCCTTTGCGGATTCACCCTTTTTCGTCTTAGCAAGTACCATTTCCATTCCACCGATTACCCAAATACCTACGAGTACTTTAACGAGATACATGAACTGGAATGCACCGGCAGTAACAATGTTGATGAACACCATACCACCTGTCAGTATGATCAACACGTAGAATAATCTCAAAATCATACTTGTGATTTTATGCCCTTTTGCCTTTCCAGCTTTCAATAAGAAATAAGTAACAAAGAACAGAATTAATGCAATTGCCCATGAAGATACGTGTGCATGAATCATATTTTATTTCCTCCTCTATAACAAATCATATCAATCATATCAAAAGGGAATCACAAAAGGAAATAGTATAAATGTATGTTCAAAAAGGAGGATGAAAAGGAGCGAGAAGTTCAAGGAAGTGTAGCTTTGAGCACCGGAGCGTATGAACTGGATACGTGAGGAACGGAAAAGCAAGCTGACGCAGAAATTCGATGACCATTTTCACCGGACTTTTTGATCATCCTCTATAAATGTATGTTCAAAAAGGAGGATAAAAAGGAGCGAGAAGTTCAAGGAAGCGTAGCTTTGAGTACCGGAGCGTATGAACTGGATACGTGAGGAGAGGAAAAGCAAGCTGACACAGAAATTCGACGACCATTTTCACCGGACTTTTTGATCATCCTCTATAAATGTGTGCATTGTGCATGCATTATCCTTTATAATGATTACAGACTATAAGTATAGAATGGAGTGAGCAAATGAATCAAAATCAAGTAACTGACCAACAAGGAACTGAACAGATTATTTCGAAAACAGAACAATATGGTGCAAAGAACTACCTTCCACTACCGATTGTTATTTCTGAAGCAGAAGGTGTTTGGGTTAAAGACCCTGAAGGTAAACGTTATATGGATATGCTCAGTGCGTATTCTGCAGTGAACCAAGGTCACCGTCATCCTAAGATCATTGAAGCTCTTACTAAGCAAGCTGGTCGAGTAACATTAACATCTCGTGCATTTCATAACGATCAACTTGCTCCATTTTACGAAAAAGTTTCACAATTAACAGAGAAAGACATGATCTTACCAATGAATACTGGAGCAGAAGCAGTTGAGACAGCTATTAAATCAGCACGTCGTTGGGCATATGATGTAAAAGGCGTCGCTGAGAACCAAGCTGAAATCATCGCTTGTGAAGGGAACTTCCACGGACGTACAATGTCTGCGGTCTCATTATCATCTGAAGCAGAATACAAGCGTGGCTTCGGTCCGATGTTACCAGGAATTAAGCTAGTTCCATACGGTGACATTAAGGCATTGAAAGAAGCGATTACAGAAAACACAGCTGCATTCTTATTTGAACCGATTCAAGGTGAAGCTGGAATCAACATACCACCAGAAGGATTCTTAAAAGAAGTCCGTGAGTTATGTTCTAATGAAAATGTACTTATGATTGCTGATGAAATTCAAGCTGGTTTAGGCCGATCTGGTAAAAGGTTTGCATGTGACTGGGACAACGTTGTACCAGATATGTATATCTTAGGAAAAGCACTTGGAGGCGGGGTATTCCCAATTTCTTGTGTGGCTGCAAATAAAGATGTACTAGGTGTATTTAATCCTGGATCACACGGATCCACATTCGGTGGTAACCCGTTAGGTTGTGCAGTGTCTGTTGCATCCCTTGAAGTCATGGAAGAGGAAAAGCTTGTGGAGCGTTCACTAGAGCTTGGTGACTACTTCCAAAAAGAGCTTAAATCAATTAACAATCCGAAGATTAAAGAAGTACGCGGACGCGGACTATTTATCGGAGTTGAAATGACAGAAGCAGCTCGCCCTTATTGTGAGCAGTTAAAAGAAAAAGGTTTACTTTGTAAAGAAACACATGATACAGTCATCCGATTTGCTCCACCACTCATCATTGACAAGAAAGACCTAGATTGGGCAATTGAGCAAATTAAAGACGTATTAAGCGTATAAGTGAGAATGGTATGAGGCTGACTCTGAGGACATCCAATGTGAGATGTTCCTCTAGTCAGCCTTTTTTATGTTTACAGGACTAATTACCGAATTATGATCTCATTTAAATGTTCGGTTCTGTTTATAAACAATAATGAATATCTTCATTGTAGATTAAAACATCATTGGGGGTTCGTATACTACATGAAGAACTTACGCTTTTGGTTACATACTGTTTTGCTGGTTAGTTTTGCATTGCCTTGGCTGAAAATTCCTCTACTTCTCACATCGATCAACATAACTGGTTATTCACTCCCTTACAAAGCCAGTCACTTTGCAAATGAACTTAACACGCTTGGGCTTTCTAGCATTTCTCATGATCAAATCCTACCGCTCTATGTGATGCTGATTGCACCGACCCTTTCACTCCTCTTTCTTTATAGTTTATTGATTAAAAGGACACTTCCGTGGTACGTAGACTCAATCGCCGGATTTATCGCAGTAATGAGCTGTCTATTCGTCATGACCAACATTGGTAATATATTATCCATTGGATTTTACACGTCTATGGCTGTCTCCTTATTACTTGTCTCATCTCCGCTTCTCAACACATCTAGAACACCATTCACGCGAGGTCCTTCCAGCACCTCCTCAATCAATGCTTGACACAATTTATAATAAAAAGGATTGATGCGACTCGGCATCAATCCCTTTCTTTTACTTCATTCCGATTGAGATGTATTTCGTTTCAAGATAGGCTTCTAATCCTTCCAATCCGCCTTCTCGTCCTAGTCCACTTTGCTTCATACCTCCAAATGGCGCTTGAGCTGCAGATGGTAGTCCATCATTCCAACCGACAATTCCGTAGTCTAGCGCTTCAACGACCTTCATACCTCTACTATAATTTTCACTGAAAACGTATGATGCTAATCCAAATGGTGTCATATTCGCATATTTGATTGCTTCTTCATCTGTCTTTACTTTCTGAATCGGTGCCACTGGACCGAACGTTTCCTCATTCATAATGAGCATGCTAGGCTGAACATCAATAATAACCGTTGGCTCGTAAAAGTAAGTACCGTTTTCAGCCTCATGACCTTTTCCACCCGTCACGCATTTAGCACCTTGGTTCACCGCGTTTTCAACATGTTTGCCAACTTTTTCATAAGCATCCTTATTAATCATAGGACCGATGTCTGTTCCATCTTCAAAGCCGTTCCCTACTTTAAGCTTTTCTGTTTCAGCAACAACATGTTTAATAAATTCGTCATATACCTTTTCTTGTACGTAAACCCGATTTCCGCATATGCAAGTTTGCCCACCATTTCGGAATTTAGAAGCTACCGTTTGTTTGGCAGCGTATGGAATATCTGCGTCATCAAGGACAACAATTGGCGCATGTCCACCAAGCTCTAGAGATAAGTTTTTCACTTGACCTGAAGCTTTCTCCATTAATGTTTTCCCGATTTCAGTCGACCCTGTAAACGTAATCTTCCGTACTTTAGGATTCGTTAATAATTCATCGCCAATCTCAGATGATTTTCCTGAAACTAAATTCACAACACCTTTAGGAAAGCCCGCCTCCTCACAAAGCTCAACTAGGCGCACTGCTGTTAGCGGTGTTTCTTTAGGTGGTTTTACAACAAATGTACATCCAGCGGCTAAAGCGGGTGCCATTTTGCGAGTAATCATTGCTGCTGGGAAGTTCCATGGTGTAATCGCACCTACAACACCAACTGGCTGTTTAATGACTTGCATCCGTTTATTATCTTTTGATGGAGGAATCGTACGACCGTATACACGCTTACCTTCTTCCGCATACCATTTTACGAAGGAAGCCGCGTACTGAACTTCACCCTTCGATTCCTTCAACGGTTTTCCCATTTCTGATGTCATTAGTTCAGCCAATTCATCTTCATGTTTCACCATTAAATCGTATAATTTTTCTAAGTATGCAGCGCGATCATAAGCGTTTAAAGCCGACCAAGAAGGAAATGCATCGTGTGCAGCATCAATTGCTGATTTCGTTTCCTTCTTGCCACCTTTAGGTACGGTTCCTACGATCTCACCTGTTGCAGGATTGCGGACTTCAATTTTCTCTAGGCCATGGTCAGCCCATTCATTATTTATGAAAATGCCTTTATCCATCAAAAAAACGCCTCCACTTCAATTATGTGATCATACATGTACCATTCCATTAAGGACGAGTTAGTAAACCTCGTTCTCTACTGTATTCATGAGCGTTCCAATTCGATCGATATCAATCGTCACACGATCGTTTGCTTTCAAATACTTTGGTGGATTGAACCCTTTTCCCACTCCCGCTGGCGTTCCTGTTGCAATAATATCTCCTGGTTCAAGCGTCATCACTTTAGATAAATCACTAATAAGCTCAGGAATAGTGAACATCATGTTGGACGTTGAAGATTGTTGTCGCACTTCATCATTTACACGTGTTGTTATGAATAAGTCATGAGGGTCAGGTATGGCAGCTTTATGTACAATAACTGGACCCATTGGACAGCTCGTATCCATGCTCTTTCCAATAAGAAATTGCTTATGTTTACTTTGAAGATCTCTAGCAGTTACATCATTCACAATTGTATAGCCAAACACAAAGTCATAAGCGTCTTCTGTTTGAATCCTTTTCCCTCTTTTTCCTATGATGACAGCAAGTTCACCTTCATAATCAATATCCGTCGTAACATCAGTTGGGATCTGGATGACTTCATTTGTACCAATAACGGATGTAGGTGATTTTGAAAAGAACATTGGGACTTCAGGTATATCTTCTACACCACCGAGCTCGAGCGCATGATCTCGATAATTCTTCCCAACACAGAAAATATTTTTATTCGGCCTTAAAATCGGAGCTTGTAACTGCACGTCTTCAAAATGAATTTTGAAAGGTCGTTCTTCTGTCTCTTGATCAACAAAATCTAATACACTATGAACCATTCTCACAAACTCTTCACCCATCTGTATACAAGCTAGTAATGTGCTTGGCAATTGGACACCATAGTTTGCTGATGCTTCCGTAAGGTTAATTGTTTCGTTCGTTTTCGTATAAATAACTCCGATCATTGACTCACCTTGATAAATCCCACTGAAAAATTTCATTTATCTAACGCTCCTATTCGTACGAACGGTCATAATCAGCTGCGAGTTTGAAATCCAGCTCTGTTAGACCCTTCGCCTGCCATGAACTTAATTTTACAGTAACAAGTTTGTAGTCGATGGAGATCATCGGATGGTGCTGGATGTCTTCAGAAATATGCGCGATATTACGAACAAACTCGATACCATCTAAATACTCTTTAAACCTATATTTCTTCACAATCCACTTTTCATCTTGTAAGGACCATCCTTGTAGATTCTCTAATCGTTTAGTAATCTCACAGTCTGATAATCGGTCCACCCGAAATTCCTCCTTAAATGTTTTACCATAATGATGAGAGACAACCTTTCATTTGTAAAATATTTCGCACTTCTTTTGTCCACGTATATACTTCCATTTCATCGTAAAAACTCCTCTTTTCATCAAACATACAAAGTTTTCATATGAGATGTGGTAAAATAAGATGTTAATACGATCTTGGAGTGACGAAAATGAATGTAGTTGTAAGTACATTAAACGCAAAATATATACACACCTCCCTTGCACTCAGATATTTAAAGAGCTATTGCGCTCCTGAATTCAATTTGCAAATGGCGGAATATACAATTAAAGATCCAGTGATGAACATCGTAAGTGATTTGTATTCTTATGATCCTGATGTTATCGGATTTAGCTGTTATATATGGAATATAGAAGAAACGATTCCGATTATTGAAATGTTAAAGAAAATTAAGCCAGAAATTAAAATAGTCCTTGGAGGACCTGAAGTTTCATACGACGTGCCTCAATGGCTAGAACGATTGACCCTTGTTGACTACATCATCGTAGGTGAAGGAGAAGAAACGTTTAAAGATTTCCTTACTGCCTTAAGAGATGAAAACGATCCTGAAGAAGTGAAAGGCTTAGCATTTTTAAAAGACGGAAGGCCTCACCGATCAGGACCTCGACCGAAACTTGACCTTAAATCGGTCCCTTCTCCATTCCGTTTTGAAGAAGATTTAAGTCAATTATCGAAACGAGTAACTTACATTGAGACGAGTAGAGGCTGTCCTTACTCTTGTGCTTTCTGCTTATCCTCAATTGAAGTGGGCGTCCGTTATTTTGATATTGAAATGATAAAAGAAGAAATTCGATTTCTTATGAACAATGGCGCACGAACCATCAAGTTTGTTGACCGTACATTTAACATTCGACGAGACTACGCATTAGAAATGTTCGAATTCTTAATAGAAGAGCACCTTCCAAATACGGTGTTCCAATTTGAAATCACAGCGGACATCATGAGACCAGAAGTGATTGATTATTTGAACGAACATGCCCCTGTCGGCCTGTTCAGATTTGAAATAGGTGTCCAGTCTACAAATGACGCAACAAATGAACTCGTTGAACGAAGGCAAAACTTTGATAAGTTAAAAAGAACAGTCACGACAGTTCGAGACGGCGGCAAAATCGTTCAACATCTCGATTTAATTGCTGGTTTACCTGAAGAAAATTACGATTCATTCCGTCAAACTTTTAATGACGTATTTGATTTCCGCATTGAAGAAGTTCAGCTTGGTTTCTTGAAGATGTTGCGTGGTACTGGTTTACGCCTAAGAGCAGATCAACATGATTACATTTATATGGACCAAGCACCCTATGAGATATTGGGTAACAATGTACTAACCTTTGATGAAATCATTAAAATAAAACGTGTGGAAGATGTCCTCGAAAAGTTTTGGAATGATCACAGAATGGATACCACTGTTACTTATCTCATTGATCATGTGTTCCCAACAGCTTTTGATTTCTTCCAGCAATTCGGTGATTATTGGGAAAGAAGCGGATGGTCTCGTATAGGACATCAATTAGAAGATCTGTTTAAGCGACTCCATTCATTTCTAAGTGAGCGTAATATTGAGGGACTTCCAGCCATTGAAGGACTGATGAAATACGATTACTTCATTCGTCAAAAGCATAAACCACGAAAACCTTGGTGGGATTATACGATGGATCGACAAACGCAGTCCGCTTGTATGCGATTCTTAGCATTGAATCCTGAAAAAGTTTCAGATGAGTTTGCAGGACTTCAATTAACAGAGAAAGAATTGCATAAACACGTAATGATTGAAAGCATTCCATTCGATTTAGAAACTTATCTAGAGGATGGGGTTATTAAAAATCGTGAAACACTGTTAATCATGTATTTTGATCCAAAAGCTAAGAAAACGTCCGCTTATACGATTGCAAACGAATTAATCAATATAAATGAGATCGTTTAACTTTCTCATTAAGGAGGTCAGTTATGGCAAATACGCACACCTATACGCGTAAAGAAGAAATCGTCAACGCAATTACACATGGAATTGGTGTAGTTTTCAGTCTCGTCGCGCTCGTGCTTCTTGTCGTAATGGCTGCGCTTGAGGGTTCAGCCTGGCATGTAGTCAGTTTTTCAATATACGGTGCCTCTATGTTAATCCTTTATACGGCATCCACTCTCGTACACAGTTTCCCAGACGGCAAACTGAAGGATTTGTTTGAAATCTTTGACCATGCAGCGATCTACATCTTTATCGCAGGTACGTACACTCCATTCTTGTTCATTATCGTCAAAGGTGCATTAGGATGGACATTGTTTGGAATCGTCTGGGGAATTGCTTTGTTTGGAGTCTTCTTTAAAGCATTCTTTGTCAAACGATTTCTCTTCCTATCAACTGTCATTTATATCGTAATGGGCTGGCTCGCGGTATTTGCTTGGAAGCCATTGATGACAACTTTACCAACTAGTGGAGGTTTGCTCTTTATCATAGGTGGGCTCCTATACACAGTCGGCACGATTTTCTATGTGTGGCGCGCCTTCCCTTATCACCATGCAGTCTGGCACGTTTTTGTTTTAGCAGGTACAGCATTCCATTTCTTCGCAATACTGCTTTATGTATTACCTATTAGGGTGATCTGAAAAAACGACACTGACATAAGAGGAAGCTTGGATATCCAAGCTTCTTTTTATATGATTTTTGGTTTGGAGTTATTGTTATTTTAGTAAGAAGAGGCTTTATCATAGCTTGAAATCACTGGACTCCTGATTTGAGGGTACGCGGGAGGGGCGCTCTAACCCTGAAATCACTGGACTCCTGATTTGAGTTCAAGTCAGCACAAAAAAAGCCCAAATCAGTTATGATTTGGACTTAATAGACGTTTCATAATTATTTATTTTCCATCTGATGATTCTTCATCTTTATTTAGATCTTTCTCTTCCTTTTTCTTCTCTTTTTCAAGATTCTTCACTTCAATTTCCATATCATCTACGAGTAGACGGTTCGGGTGCTTAACAATAGTTTCTTTAGCCTTTAATCCTTTTGTAACTTCCACATAGGATCCGCTTTCAAAGCCAAAGGAAGCTTTTCGCTTATCTATGTATCCTTCTTTTACAACAAGGACGTATTCTTTCCCATTTATAGCTAAGATTGATTGTTTGTTTATCGCAACCGCATTTTCGATAGCTACAGGACGAACAGTCATTTCAACTGTAGTCCCGACTTGAAGTCGATTTTCATCTGTTTCTTCAACTTCTATGTCTACTTGGAACTTTGAATTTTCTTTCTCTGAAGGTTGTATAGATGCTACTAATCCTTTACGTTCTTTACGATCTGCAGATTTTAACAGAACCGCATCACCTTCACTTAGCAGAAGAACTTGTTCTTCCGAAAGAGTCGTCCTTACTAAAACTTCATCTTCGTTAGCAATTATCACAACGGGTTCGTTGTTCTTCCCTCTTTCATAAGATACCTTTGTGACAGTTCCTGAAATAGAGCTCTTAACGCTCGTTTCTCCTGAGCGTGTCTTCAATTGATTAATTGCGTCTTCCTTATTAGAAATGGTTGTATCAATCCGATCGGCTTGATATTCAGCATCAGCTTGTTCTTGTTCTAATAAGAATATAGTCGATTCATCTTTTTCTTCATCTTCTTTATTTGACTCTCGAACGATTTGGTTACCAAGAAGTCGTTCGCGATCTTCATGATAATCTTGTTCGGTTTCAAGTATATCGATTTCATTTTCTAACACATTAATCTGACTCTCATAATCTGAAGAACTATACTTAAGAATTTCTGTACTACTGGAGACCTTGTCCCCTTCTTGCACAAGAATTTCTTCCAATGTCCCTCGTTGATCGTCATAATAAAATTCTTCTATTTGTTTTGGGATAACAACACCTGTAGACTTAATTGTCTCTTTAAGATCTCGTTTTTCCACTGTCGAAACTTCGTATGGTTTTTCACTAGCAAAGAGCGACTCATTCAGCACAAACAAATACGTATTAATAACGACAAAGAGAACAATCGGAATCACTATCAGTGCTTTTTTTATGTAACCATTCAACCTTAGAACCCCCGTTTCTAACCGTTCAAGTGTAAGTGATACATCATGTTGATCACGGATAGGCAGGTGATCAAGATAATATGCAATCCAATGGTAACGCATAGAATGTATCGTTTTGATTTTAGAGAAGCTTCCATTAGTAGCCTAATCGTTGAATACATATGCCAAATGAAAAAGATGGTAATCCATCCCGACATCGTTGTAAGAAATACATGATCCGTCAACGCTTTCACCCAAGGACCGATTCCATATGGTGATAACATTTCAGTGGATCCGAAGGCATACATAAACGGAAGATTAGCTGCTAAACCAATCAATATAATCACGAATAAATATGTGTTCATGACAAATAATCTTTTAAAACCGATATCTCGAAAAAATCCCCAAAGTAATAGTGCAGATGAACCGATCATCAAAAAAGGCAGAATAATACCACTAAGTCCTCCACCAATACCAATTAAAATTGAAGCAGCAAATTTTTGATCGTTCGTTAGATCCAACTTAACCGCTTCTGGTAATAATAGCCACTCCGCAGATTGTATATAGAAGGTAATTCCAAAAATAATTGAACTACATAATAACAAAATCAACAGTCTCCACCGATACCCATGGATCGATTTTGATTCTCTCAACGTATGGATTGTTTCTTCAGGCTTAAATAAACCTCTCCAAACTTGAACACGATGCTCCAAGCCTCTTCCCCCATTTCTATCTCTCTCAAGCAATGATCATATACTCTATCCTATCAGAAATTCACGCCTATATCATTTTTTTCCAATAATTATTATGAACTATTTTTGTGAGATGACAGCCCAGTGATAGGGACCTGTCTGTTTCCACAGAATCGACTTGAAACCTACACTTCTTAGTGCTTCATCCGTATCGGAAATGAGAGGATAGTCTTCTGATGAATCCCAGTACTTTCCGATCAATTTTCTCGCATCATCTCTCGCTGTTTTAGATGCAAACATGATATCAACGAGTAGAAATAAGCCTTCGTCCTTCAAAATACGATGGGTTTCCTTACAAGCGTCAGGACGTTCTTCAGAATCTACTTCGTGAAAGGCGAAACTTGAAACCGTCAAATCGAACATCCTTGAAGACTGATTGTTCTTTGTAAAAGTTCCAAGAGATAAATGATAGTCTGGATGCTGATGTTTGCACTCTATGATCATTTTTTGAGATAGATCCACACCGAAAATGTTCTTGCCATTAAAACGACTCGCAAAATTCCCCGTTCCAATCCCTATATCCAATATGGAATGGAAGGATCTCTTTTCTAGCCAACTTGCTGCTTCTACTAAGCTTGACTCATAACCTAGTAAAGGTCCCTTAGGGTCTTGTATATATTCATCATATGTACCTGCCCAAGTATCAAATAATTCTAGTGTCTCTTTTCTATTTCTCAAAATCATCCCTCCGAACAGTGATCTTTGAACTACTATTCTCTAAACCTCACTAAATTCCTTGTTTGATACTAAGGAATGTGTGGAATTTCCAGTATTGAATCCACACTTTGTTCATGCGTTTATCGAATGTTTAACTAATTAGAAATAAGATTAAGGAGATGGAATTAAAACCAATGACTTTAACCAATCCAGAGTTATCTGATCACACAGAAAAATCTGCATCACTTTACGATCAAGCGTGTGAAGTCATACCAGGAGGCGTTACTGCTAACATAAAATATTTCAAGCCTCATCCATTAGTTATGGAGCGTGGGGAAAAGAGCCATTTGTTCGATGTAGATGGTAATGAATACATTGATTACTTGTTATGTTACGGGGCACTTATTCTTGGTCATGGTCACCACAGTGTATTTGAAGCGGTCCAGAATCAGATGACACAAGCGGGCACTACTATATTCGGAACGCCACATCGACTTGAAATTGAAATGGCTAATAAATTGATTGACTTGTACCCTGGAATTGAAATGGTCCGTTACACGAATTCAGGTCTAGAAGCGACCCAATTAGCATTGCGTATAGCGTCTGCATATACAGGTAAGTCAAAGGTAGCAAAATTTGAAGGACATTATCACGGCGGCTATGATCAAGTACTCTTAAGTGTAAATCCCGATGAATCTAAAGCAGGATTGGATGCTGCACCGAATGCCGTACCTGAATCGAGTGGCATATCTGATCACCATGTCAAAAATACACTCATACTCCCCTTCAATAATATTAACGCGACAGAAAAATTATTAAGAGAGCATGCAAAGGATTTAAGTGCTGTGATTATTGAACCCGTCCAAGGAGGCTTTATCCCAGCCAAGCAATCCTTTCTTAATGGATTACGAAAGGTTACAGAAGAGCTAGGAATATTATTAATCTTTGATGAGGTGAAAACCGGTTTCAGATTAGGGCTTGGTGGGGCTCAAGAAATTTACAATATCAAACCGGACTTAACTGCACTTGGTAAAGTGCTTGGTGGTGGTTTTCCAGTTGGGGCTGTAGGTGGTAAAAAGGAAATTATGATGATTAGTGCTTCTAACAAAGGAAGAGATATTTTAACAGCTGGTGCAAATAATAATCACAAAAATGAAGTGCTGTTCCATAGTGGTACTTATAATGGTCATCCAACCGTACTAGCTGCTGGTCTTGCGACGATTCATGTGTTAGAACAAGGATCAATGATGAAAGACCTCATTTCAAAAACAGAATCTCTACGATCTCAACTTGAGAGCCTTTATGCTAGTAAAAATATTCCGATGAAAACTGTCGGGATCGGTAGTATTTTTAATATCTTGTTTACAAAGTCAGCTATCGAAAATTACCGAGACATGAAACATGCTGACCGTAACTTACGTGAGAAAATCGATTATGAATTACTGAAGTTGGGTATCTATACAAAACCACTTAACCGGTACTCTATGTCGGTCGTCCATACGGATGAAGATATCCTTGCAACTGTACATGCACACGAAAAAGCAATTGAACGAGTTGTAGAAAATGAATCATAATAAAAAATGTGGGCTGATGACACCATCAGCCCTTCATTATATTATAAAGTTTCAATTGAGACAGTACTTCCTTTTCCTGAAGGCGTTGCAGGTTCTACGATTAGCTTTCTAGGGAGTCTCGCTCTTAACTCCGGTACATGTGAAATCACCCCAACAGAAACTTGTTGCATTTGTAATCGTTCTAGTGCTGAAATCACGGTATCAAGTAAAGATTGGTCTAATGTTCCAAACCCTTCATCTAGGAAGAAAAATTCGAGTGGATACTCACCCTGTAATTGAATTTGAGCTGACAATGACAATGCTAAAGCAAGTGATGTAAGGAATGTTTCTCCTCCAGAGAGTGATGTGACAGGACGTCGGACGCCTCCATTTGCATCGTCTCGAATAACAAAGCCTCCTGTTGAATCAACCTCTAGCGCATACCTCTGCCTAGTCAATTCGCCTAACCGCTGTGAAGCATCTCTAGCAACCTGGTTGAGCTGTTCTTCCGCTATGAATTCTACAAAACTGTTCCCTCTAAATACAGCTTGCAACTTTCCGAGTCGTTCGGCAACTTCTTCATATTCTTCTCGTTTCACCTCAAGCTCATTGTACTTTACTGCACGTTTCTTAACTTCTTCTACTTCACCATCAAGCCTAGCATTTTCTGAAAGTGCTTTTTCTTTTGCTTGTTTAGCTTCAGATAACTCAGACTGTACCTTTTGCCATTCAAATTCACTAATTTCTTTGTTATTTAATTGTTTGAGCAGTCTGCTTTGATCATGTTCTTGCTGAATTTTTTCGTTATGAAATGCTTGAATTCGCTTTTCCCATACATTCTGCTTTTCAAGCGGTATAATCGCATCCTTAACCTGTTCTCTAGATTCAAAAATAGTAGATACCGACTTTTCATCCCATTGCCTTTGCGCAACTTGTAGACGTTTATTGACTTGTTCTAGTGCAGATTTTGCAACCTCTAAGTCCTTTTCATGCGTTTGAAGTTTCGCAGATTCAGACTCACTGGTTTGTTGGATTGCTTGTTCATTTCGCTTCAATGTATCCATTTCTAATTGAACTGATCGAATCAACTCGTCTGGATTCTCTTCTCCGCAACGTTCAAGAATCAAACTTGTACACTCTTGGAGCCTCTTTTCAGAAGATTTGATATCAGCATTCAGTTCGGAATATGATAATTTCTTCGTCTGTACGCGGTCAACACATTGCGTAATTGTATCCTCTAGTTCATATAAGAACGAAACGCTTTTGTCATAACGTTGGTTTAAATCAGTTAATTCTTGGTCTCTCTTATCCATGTCACTCTGTAGTTGTTCAATGTCATGGTAAGGCATTGAATGATATTGCTCATTCCAACGGTTTTCTAAAACTTGAATTTGTTCTTCTAGTTCTACTTTCTTCTCATTCGTCTTTACAAGTTCTTGAGAATAAGTATTTTGAGAGGTTTTACTTTCAATCCACTCTTTATCACAAGCAGAGTACAACTTTGTATATTGATTTTTCTTTTCTTTAAGTTCAATTAGGTCTTGTTTAAAGCCTTTTGTTTCAGTTTGAAGTATATGCAAGTATTGCTTTAGTTCTTCAGTCGTTTGCATAGTTTGGTCAATTGGATCAAATGATGTAGCTGCAATTTCATTTCCACTAAGCTCTTCTTTTTGAACATATTCCTGTATGGTTTCGAACAAGTACTCTAAGTCTTTTTTGCTGTGCTTGATTGCGATTTCTTCATTCTTAATGTCTGTTAATGTTTGTTCAAGATCTTGAATCACTTCTCGATAATCACGGTTTTCTACAGAATGTGTTGCTGGTTTTGGATGGTCAATTGATCCACAAACAGGACATGCCTCTCCTGAATCTAGATGTTCCGCAACTTGCGCTGATAAAGAGTTCAGCTCAAGTTTTCTTTGATTTTCTATGGAGTCCTTTAATGTGCTTTCGATTCCACTTTTCGCTGTTTCAATGACTCGTTCATGTTCACAAACTCGATTGAAAATGGTTTCGGTATGATATAGGAGATAACCCATTTTCTTTTTCAGTTGGTCTTTTTCACGTGTTTGCTTCTCAATTGTTTGGTCCAACTGTGAAACAACCTGTGTTAGTTTTTTAAATTCCTTTTGACGTTCATCTTTCGATTGTTGTTTCGATTCAATTTCTTTTTTGAGTGTTATACCGTCTCTCAATCGATTTCTGTCTTCAATTGAGATCGTATTGGATTCAATTTTCTGCTTGATTTCTGTTTGTCGCTTTAAAGCTTTTTGCTTCTTTTCTCTAAAGTTGATTAATTCTGTTTCAGCATGCTCTAATTCTTCTTTTTGCTTGCGAAGTTTCAACTGGTCTTCCTTGAGGCGGGATCTTAGCAGTGTCCTTTCCTTGTCGAGGTCACTAGCTTGCTTTAACTGTTGCAATTGTTCGTATAACTTAGGTTCATGTTCAGCTCTATGTTTTCGGATTGCCTTTAACTCTTCAACAGTTTTATTCGCAATTTCGGATGAGTGTTCGACCTTTTTTGTTAATTGGTCACGCTTATAGGTCCAATCTTGCTGTTCATTTAATATATTTTCCAGTTCATTTACATAAGGAACTAAAGCATCGGCCACTTTTGCTGCCTCTAGCTGTTGAGCCAACTTTTTCACTTCAGGCTCTTGTTGTGCTAAGGCGTGAAGTCTTTCCTTCACACCATTTAATTCTTCTTGCCATTGCCAAATTTGTCTATAATGCTCAAACTGAACTTCTTTTTTACTTAACAATTGGTTTTTAACCTTTACGTTTTCAATTGTTTCTTTTAAACGTTTTTCAAGTTCTGTAATCAGTTCTTGAGAAGCATCTCCTAGTCCTTGTTGTTCTGCAACAATTTCCTTAAGAAATATGTTTGTTTCTTCCGCTCTCTTCTTTAATCGCTGATTAAGAAGGTCCCCATACTGCTCTAGTCGAAAAAGGCGTTGAAGCATCTGTCGTCGCTCTGCACCTTTCAATGAAAGGAATTCAGCAAACTTCCCTTGAGGTAAAACAACTGCACGGGTAAAATCAGTTAATGTCAGCCCTAAAATTTGTTCAACTTCAGAAGTGACATCCCTTTCCTTGTCAGCCATTACAACATGTTCTTCGTTAATAACCTCAATGAGTCGACAAGTACTCGTTCTTATTGCATCATTTTTTCCACGTTTATAGGTACGATCTACTTTGTATCTTTTCGCAGATGTACCCTCTCCAAGTTCAAATGTAAAACTAACATTTAATTGGTCTTCTGCATGATTCATTATTCCTTGAATCGTGTTTGCAGCTCTTTCGACTTTACCGTATAAGGCAAGAGTGACAGCATCTAGTAGTGAGGATTTCCCGCTACCTGTCGGACCAAAGATACCAAATACACCACCATCACAAAGTGTTTGGAAATCAACATCCTGCTTCTCGCGAAAACTATGTAATCCAGCTACAGATAGGTGTATAGGTCTCATTGATTCTCCCTCCCTTCATACGAATCGATTAACTCCATGAATAATTGGACTGATTTCTCATCTGGTGTGCCACCATTTGTTTGGCGCTCATAAAATCGTTTGAATAGCTCATCAATGGGCAAATCTGATAATCTTTGTTTCTCTTCAGTTGCCTCCATCTCCTCAAAAACTGGTCTTATATGAATGAATCCATCACGAGCATTTCTTAGTTTATGAATTTCTTCCATGCTTAGCGTGTCCTTTAAGTGGATCTCTAAATCAATCCAGGCATGGATGTCCTTCTCTTCATCTAACCACTTGTAAACTTGTTGTAACCCTTCGTCAGCCTTCCATTTGACTAAAGGTTTTCCACTAGATAGAAAGACTTCTCTTGTTACTGCCTCTGAACCAGGTTGTACATCTATAACTGTTACCGATTTTGCCTGACCAGCCTCTGAAAAACTATATGCGATTGGAGAACCAGAGTACCTTGCATTACCGGCAGCAGATCTCTTAAACGTTTGTGGACGGTGAAGATGACCTAAAGCGACATATTGTGCTTTTGATGGGAGTGCGTCTGCTGTAACCGTATATGCTCCCCCAACTTGAATAGGTCTTTCAGAATCTGTTTCTCGTCCTCCTGCAACATAGATATGACTCATTGCAATGTTAACCGAGGAACCGTCAAATTGGTCACAAAGCTCATTAAACAACTTTTCTATTCGCACATCATAAGCATCTCTCAACGTTTCTTCATCGAAAGACTCTGTCAATAGTTCTTTTAAGCGTGATTCTGAAGGATAAGGTAGGCCTGCAACCTTTAAAGTTTCACCGGTCGACGGGATTGTCATTTCAAGTGGCTTCATTGTTGGGTAACCGATGATTTCAATACCGTGCATAGAAGCAATTGGACCAGAAGCACTTAATCGATCTGGGTTATCATGGTTTCCTGCTATGATGACAACTTTACAATTCTTTTCTTCTGTTAATTTTGCCATATATTCATAGAATAGTTGTTCAGCGGCCGCGGGTGGATTAACGGTATCAAAAACGTCGCCAGCCATTAATACGACATCAATACATTCTTCTTTTACGATCTCGCATAGCTCCTGTAAAAAATGCTCTTGTTCCGTTAATCGACTTCTACCTTCTAAAGTACGACCTAGATGCCAATCGGCAGTGTGCAGTAGTCTCACAGAATTCCTCCTTCCTTATGGTAGACGCAGTAGATGTCCACCATCAAAAAAGTATAAGTATTTTTCCTTACAAGGTTTCTTCCAAATTTCTTCTATTGCCTTTGCGTATAAATCTAATTGCACAGCATACCTTTTTTCAAGAATAGGCCGAGCCTTTTCAAAGTCTTCAAACCGATTCTTAATCCCATCTGTTTTGTAGTCTAATAGGATGAAACCATCCTCTTCTTCAATGACGCAATCCATTACGCCTTGAACGAGGACATGTTCGTCATTTTTACCTTGCCAATCCGTATATGCTTCCTTTGCAGGTAGCGCTAAACTGAAAGGTACTTCTCTGAATATGTTTGCATTATTTTTGAAATAATGCCCCACCTCTGTATCGAAAAATAACGAAATCGAATCTATATCAACTGAATCTGCTTGTGTTTCCGTCATTAGTTCACGATTTACAAGTTCTGCAACGGTTTCACGAATTACATCATGAGAAAACGTTGCTTTGGTAGTCAAGTGTTGCATAACTAAATGCATCGCTGTACCTTTTTCTGCTGCTGTCATCGATTTTTCTTGTAAGAAACTCGGTCTGTCCCCAATAGGACCTCGGAACTGCCTAACAAGTGTCGTATCTCCGTACTCATCTCGAGATTCAATATTTCTCTTAAGCTCAGTAACGGACTGCTTCGACATATGTTTCTTAGATTGTTGATATGGATATTGCCAAGATAATCTAGCTTCAATATCTGTTACTTCTTTAGCAGTTACTTGCTTGAACTCTTTAATTTGTTCCAATAAATCATTTTTTTCTTCCATCGCTTCATGATCTACTACTTTTATGTCTTTTGATTGCAATAAAGTCAAATTCCATCTGTCTTCTGTAGCGGATAGATCCTCATCAATCACACTAGAAGACCCAATCCGTTCCCTAAGCAACTCCATGCTTGGATGACGGATAACTGCAGGACCAATCCAGTCCAAATAGGATTTTGCAGATGCTCTCTCAAAATCTGGTAAAAGCCAGCCTTTACGGGCAATCATATGTTGCCATTGCTGCAACTGTTTGTCCAAATTCTTTACTGCACCTATCAAAATCAGTTTTTCTTTCGCTCTCGTTAAAGCAACGTAAAGAATTCTCATCTCTTCAGCGACCATTTCCATGCGGAGACGCTTTTGGATGGCTAGCTGTGGTAACGTTGGATAGCTAACCCTATGAGTAGGATTCATGAATTTCGCACCAAGGCCAATTTCTTTGTGTAGAAGAAAGCCACCCCGCATATCCATCTCATTAAACCTTTTGTTTAAATTAGCCAGCATGACTACTGGGAATTCTAATCCTTTACTTTTATGGATGGTCATAATTCTCACAACATCTTCTTGCTCTCCTAATGCTCTTGCCGCTCCTAAGTCTTTACCTTGGTCTTTCATTCTCTCGATAAATCTGAGGAATCGGAATAGTCCTCTAAAAGAAGTATTCTCATATTGTCGCGCTCTATCATAAAGTGCCCTTAAATTAGCCTGCCTTTGTTGTCCGCCCGGCATGCCGCCAACATAGTCGTAATAACCCGTTTCACGGTATATTTGCCAGATTAAATCAGATAGGTCTCCTTGTCGCGCCTTCGTTCTCCAGCGTTGCAAATTTTTATAAAAGAAATTTACTTTCTCAAGGGTTGATGACGGCTCTGCAACTTTCAAATAAGAAACGAGTGCTTCATAATAGGATCCTTTCTTATTGGCGACTCTTATTTCAGCTAACTCCTCACCTGTTAACGCAATTACCGGAGATCGCAGAACTGATGCTAATGAGATATCCTGATATGGATTATCAATAACTTGAAGTAAAGACATCATGACTGAAACTTCTACTGCTTCAAAATATCCTGAGGATAGGTCAGCATAAGCAGGGATTCCTTGCTTTTTGAATTCTTCTTGAATCGTTGGTGCTGCCGTTGCAGTTGAACGCAATAATATGACAATATCACGATACGTTATAGGCCGGTGTTGCTTCAGTTTTCCATCATAAATTTGATAGGGTGCCTGATCATCATTATGACCAATTAATTCCTTAATACGTGTAGCCATCCATCTTGCCTCGAGTTGAATGGATTCCAAGTTTTCAATATCTTCGTCAACTTCCTGTTCTTCATCACTACGATCGATTAATACCAATTCTGTATTAGCTTGTTCGTTTTGAGGAAAGTCTGCACCTAGCCGTAATTTTGCGGCTTCATCGTACTCAATTTCACCTACTGTTTCGTTCATAATCTGCTTAAACAAGAAATTCGTACTGTCAATGACATCCCTACGACTTCGGAAGTTACGTGATAAATCAATACGAACGCCCTCACCAGGTTGAGAATCAAAATACCGCTTATATTTATCAAGGAACAAAGTAGGCTCTGCTAATCGAAAGCGATAAATACTTTGTTTAACATCCCCGACCATAAACAAGTTAGCACCTTCGCCTTGTTCCTTCGTGACAAGCTGTACAATTGATTCCTGTACAAGATTCGTATCCTGGTATTCATCGACGAGTACTTCAATGAACTTTTGACGATACTCCTCCGCTGCTTGTGACGGCACAAGCTCGGTTTCTGAACTAGATGCTCCGGTGAGGATTTCAAGGCAGTAGTGTTCTAAGTCAGAAAAATCCACAAGTGCCTTTTCCTTTTTCGCTGCTTGGAATTGGTTAGAAAATTGAGTGACCAATTCTACGAGCGTTTTCATGACGGGTGCCAATTCCTGTATGTGATGTATATAGGATTCCGGACTTCTGCTGAATAAATCTTCTTTCAAGCTATCAACTTGCTTTTTCACTCGGTCACGAATGGATTTCACTTGTTCCTTTAAAGCATCATCAAAGTCATCCCCTTTACAGGCCTTCAACCTTGAGAATGATGACCCTTGAAACGCTTCATATATTGCTGACCAAGAATCCATCCCCGCATGAATCAAATTTCTAATGAGCTGCTCATCTTCTTGGAGTGTTTCAAAATAAGGATGTGGACCTCCTGGTAACAAAGACCACTCCTTCGCCTGTTCAATCAATTCCAACATGCCCCGTAATTGCAGTTGAACATCTTGTATTAATTCACTTGTCCAAGGTAAGTCTTCTAGCTTGTCAGCATTGTGGCTCAATGCATACTTCTCAACCATCCGATTAAGCCAGATTTCAGGCCAGGGATAACTTCGTGAAAAATCATAAAGACGGGTAATCATCTTTTGTATCTCATCATCTCCACGGTCATTGCTGAATCGATCGACTAAATCGTAAAATGGCTCATTACTTTCTTTTCCGTACTCCACCTCTAATAACTCTTCTAAAACCTCTTGTCGAATTAATTCTACTTCTGTTTCGTCAGCAATCCTGAAGTTAGGATCTAAATCAAGCTGGTAGTAATATTTGCGCAAAACTTCTATACAGAAAGAGTGAAGGGTTGAAATGGATGCCCTGTTCAGCAATGTCAACTGTCTTCTCAAATGTAGTGAGCCTGGCTTTTCCTTCAATTCTTTCTCTAATGCAATCCCTATTCTCTTCCTCATCTCAGCCGCAGCAGCATTAGTGAACGTAACAATTAGCAAACGATCGACATCGACACCGTCTTTTTCAGTCAGACGGCGGATGATCCTCTCTACTAGCACAGCTGTTTTCCCTGAGCCTGCAGCTGCTGCAACTAAGATGTCTTCTCCACGGGCTGTAATCGCTTGCCATTGTTCATCAGTCCACTGTGCACCTTCTGGTTTAGGAATAACTTCACGCATCAGCTTCATCTCCTCCCCTCTCTCGCATTTTTTTAAATAGTTCTTCATCTTTTATATTCTTTAAAGGTCTGTAGTTATTTTCTTCTAATGAATGATCGAATTGACAAACTGAGCGGAATGAACAATACGTACATGGCGTTCGTTTTTGCATCTCGTAAGGTGAAATATCAATGTTGCCATCCATAATGTCTGAACCTATCGAACCAATCATTGACCTTACATAGGAACGCACTTCATCAAATTGTTCTTTATTTAGTAGTGATGAGCCTTTCCGGAAACTACCATCCTTTTTAGTTGCCACTGGTATGATTTCCGAGTGTCCTTCAATTGTGTTGTCCATAAGCTGAACAACATCCTCATCCTCTAAGACATAACCTTTCATCTTGAATTTCTTAAACAATTCCTTCTCAATTTCATCTAGTGTTAGAAGTTTTTTGGATGAGTGGACAGGGTCATGGACATGGAAATACAACACACCTGCTGGATCGGCCTCTTTCCCTAGCCATTCATCAGAGTGGGTTAGCACGACATCTAAATAAGTCAACATTTGTAAGGCTATACCATAATATACCTCTGACAAATTCAGACCTTTTTGACTTGATTTATAATCAATGACACGTAAGAGTAATCCATCTTCATTTGTAGCAGTATCTACTCGGTCGATTCTACCGATGACTTCCATCGTCGTTCCGTCTTTTAGTTGATATTTTAAAGCCGGGATTTTTTCTTTATTTCCGAATTCAAGCTCAAGTCCTATCGGAGAAAAACCGCTTGCCTTCGCTTGTTGACTGAGTGCATATGAAGCTCGTCCTACAACGTTAATGAGTTTCCTTTTGATATACTGATATCTATTTGAGCTTAATAAGATTTGACTTTGCAATCTAGGTGCTAGCTTTTCTACTACTTCAGTTGCAATTCGATAACAGTCCTTCGAAGAAAGCTCTCTCCAATCCATTTTTCTCTGTTGGAGCGAATCAGCAACTTCTTTCAAAGCAGCGTGGAATAGTTGACCAATATCTGGTGCTTCAAGACGGAACAATTGTCTCTCTTGAAGATTCAATCCATAGCTAGCAAAATGAGAGAATGGACATGATTGATGTTTCTCCATTCTAGATACACTGGCCTTGAGATGATCTCCGTACAATTGTTTACTCGTATTACTTTTCAATGAATCAGCTTTATTCTCATAAAAGAGACTATGAATTGTTCGTTTAGCTGAAGTGTTCCAGCCTTCATTCATAACAAACCAGTTATATACATTCCACCATTCACTAGCTATTGGGTAACCTTTTTGCCACTGACGAAGCTGTGAAGTTAAGAAAGATAGTGTTCGGCCAGGCCGACCGATGAAACGGAAAGGTTCTTCATCACTTTCATTCGGTTCCTGCATAATGAATCGTTCGGATTGCTCTGGGTATAACTCTTTAAGCTGGTTGATTAAGATAGACGGAACAAGAGATTTCCCTTCTTCATCCGCTAAAGGATAAGAAACAAAGAGATAGTCAGAAGCACTTGCCAAGGCCATGTAAATTAGGAAGTTTTCATCCAGAAGGTTTTCCCTAGCTGTAGGCGCCATCTCAACACCGAGAGACTGTAGCGTTTCCCGGTCATCCTCAGATAAAATGCCGTCCTCACTCGGTTTAGCAGGTAACACACCATCATTTACACCAAGTATGAACGTACACTTCACATCATAAAATCTGGAGCGGTCTAGACTACCAATCAAGACTTGATCAATTGAAGGCGGTACGAGAGCAAACCTCATCGACTCTAATCCTGTATTCAACATCTTGTTAAATAGGTCTAAACTTAAAGGTTCCTCTCCTACAATCTCAACCATTTGTTCCATAAGATCTATGACAGCTTGCCAAACTTGATCATGTTCTCTAGCAAGACTTAAATCTCCAGCTTGTTCAGCATCATACCGCCACTTTTCAAGCTTTGCAGGTACTTGAAGATATTCTAAATAAAGAAATAAAGCTTCACAAAGCTCCTTGCCATTGTTAGAAGCTTTCAAATCTCTTTCCAAACGTGACAAAGGATCTGCAATCATCTGTCTCGCTTCATTAATCCAACGTTGTTTATCACGCTCATCATCCGTCTGACTACCAAAGTTCATATCGAGAGACCTAAATTTCCGATAATTCCAATCTTCTTTACTTGTCCATCGTTTCTTACCATGAATACCATGTGCCAACACGTAGTTCTCTAATAAATCGACTTGTTCCCTTATTTGCTGTGTCGTCCATTGATCATGTTCAAACAATAAATCGGTTTTAACACACCGAAAAACGGGATCATATCGCCAATTCTGAGAAATAACATCTAAGCTTGAGCGAATGCATTCAATTAGAGGATGGTGTAGCATCGACCTCTTCTGATCAAGGAAAAAAGGAATCTCATAATCTACTAACAACGTATTTAAAAGATCGGAGTATGTAGATGCATCCCTTACTAAGATCGCGATATCTCGATATCGATACCCCTTATTTTGGACGAGCTCTTGAATATCCCTCGCAATGCCTTCTACTTCAGCTCTACGGTTTACCGCACTACTAATTTGCACAGTACTTTCACCGTAAAATGGAACGACAGGTCGTTCGTGTAAATAATTCTCTAAATGTCTGATAGAAGGAGAATGCTGAAAGCGATGTTGTTCCTCAAGTCGCTCAACCGATTCAACTTGGATGCCTTCTTCCTCAGCAATGGCTGATAACTTCTGATACGTTGTATTCGTCATCCTGAATAAATCAAGGTCTGAAGCTGGATGGTCAGTCGGTCCAGTTGAAGTTAGCGTGATATTCACTCGCTTCGCCTTTTTCATGAGCGCACGTATGGCTCCCATTTCTTGTGGGGTGTAGCTATGAAAACCATCAATCCACACTTCGCATCCTTTAAAGTAGCTAGAGTCTGGCATGCGCTCTTCTAACATGCGTAAATAATCCTCTGAATCAACATATTGACCTTCTAACATGGCTTCCAATTGGTGATATATAATATGTAAATCATGTAGCTTGTCTCTCAATAAATTGCGATCATCCGATTCTTCTAATAATGTTTTCTCGAGTTGTTCAAGGTCTGTAGCTTCTAAACAGTATCGTTTAAACTCTTTCACCATCTCTTCAAGTAACTCATAAAAGCCGTTCTGTTCAGATGATTTATTAAATAAGACTAACTGATCTCTCTCTTTCTCGACGACCTTCCTCAGGAGCATGTTCATTCCTGTGGAACTAATATGATAACGTGTTAAACCGCCAACCTCTTGAAGAACTTTCAGTGCTAGTCTGGAAAAACTAAACACCTGCGCGCGAATCATTCCGCCTAGTCCAGGTGTCTTCACTAACTCATATTCCATTTGAAAAGTCATTTGATCAGGTACGAGCATGACAATCGGAGCTCCAGATGGATTCTTTTGTAAAACGGATCGAATCTCATCTAAGCATTTCGTTGTCTTGCCGCTTCCAGATCTACCAACGATAAATCGGACAGACATGTACCATTCTCCTTCCCGTCTTTGAACTCGTATTTCTTATTATCTCATTTTTTTATATGGATTTATAGGTTAGAGTCTTGGCAAGTATTGATAATTTGGAGGTCTAGAGGAAACCACCGAAAGATTAAGATGTAAGACCAAGAAATAATCTCTGAAGAGCTAACTCAGCCTGATTTCGAAGGTGGAAGTTGGAGTATTTAATCACTTCATGATAGCCACGAACAATGATGTTGTATTCAGACGTATCTTGATAAATTCGGTGGAAAGATACTTTAATGTTTTTCGACTTCATTTCTCTACGCATTTGATGGAGTTCTTCTGTAATTTCTCGCATTCTGTCTTCAATCCACAAAACGTAAGGCTGTGTAAATTTAAAAGGTGCTTGCTGAAATACTTGCAAATCCCGATTCAATATGGTCAGAAGCATTGGATAAAGGATAAACCGATCGATGAGTAGGCTTTCTTCCTTTGTAGCATACATGTTCTAACTCACTCCTTAACCGGCATAATCATTTGATTTTTTATTATGGTACGGAATCAGTCTAGAAGAAAGAATACGATCAATGCTGAACGTTCGTGTTTGTTTTCGCAGAGAACAATAGCCAGTGATCGATGACTCAGTTACGTTTGAAATCCAGATGACACGTTGCGTAATCGCACCATCTGTGGACAGATATACAATTTCAATCGGCTTTCTTTGTTCAAAAGCTCTGATTAACATTCTCTTCATGACTTTTTCCTCCCGTTTTTTATCATTATATGCGAACACTCGTTCTATATGCAAGTCCATTTCTTTGGTAAATTTCACCTCCAGAAGATCATGAGCTCAAAAAAAAGACTGTCCCTCCATCCTATTTTGCTTGATGAAGAGTCAGTCTTCTATTTAATCAATTTTTTAATTTTATTCTTTCTTCTTTGGCATCTGTATAGTTGCCGATGTAATGATTGATCTTCTCGTCTTCAATCCAAAATGTTTTATTAATCAATTTGTTGAGGAAATAGCGATCGTGTGAAACGACCAGCAACGTTCCACCAAATCCATCTAATGCCTCTTCTAACGCTTCCCGAGAGTCAATGTCTAGATGGTTTGTTGGCTCATCTAACAGAAGAAGATTATAATTTTCCGTCATCATTTGGGCTAGTCTCAAGCGCGTTCTTTCTCCACCGCTTAATGCATCTACTTTCTTAAAAACATCCTTACCGAAAAATAAAAATCGACTTAACCGGTACCGCGCTTCCCCCTCTTCAACTCGAGCAACATCTCGATAAGCATCGAGAATATTCCACCCTTCGTAGCCTGACAACCCCTTTTGTGATAGGTACCCGATTTTAACAGATGCTCCAATTCGAACCTCTCCCTCATCTGGAGTGATTTCACCAAGTATCATACGAAGTAGGGTCGATTTACCAACCCCATTCTTTCCGATAATCGCTGCTCGGTCCTTAAAATGAAGCATAAAATTAAGGCTAGAAAAGAGTATCCTTTCATCGATTTGTTTACATACATTTTCAAACTGGACGACATCTTTACCACTTCGTTTAGATGAGGTAAATCCAAGATCCGCTGTTCGGCGTTCGAGCTGCGGCCGATCTAATTTGTTCATTCGTTCTAAAGCCCTCTCCATATTACGAGCGCGCTTGTGCATTTTTGGATTATCAGCACGCGTTGCCCAGTCACGCATTCGTTTAATGGCCTCTTTCATTTTCTTTATTTTCTTTTGCTGATCTTGATAGGCTTGGAACTCTAATGTTAACCGCTTCTCCTTTTCTTTAGTGAAAGCAGTGTAATTTCCTACATATTCTTCTAAAACGCCTGAATCAATTTCTACCGTTTTGGTCGCAACGGCATCTAGAAAATACCGGTCATGTGAGATGATGACGACTGCACCCTCATAATTCCGGATGTATTCTTCTAACCAGTCCAATGCTTCCATATCAAGATGGTTCGTTGGTTCATCCAATAAGAGTAAGTCCGGTTCTTCAAGCAGTATGGCAGCAAGTCCAACCTTCGTTTGCTCTCCACCACTTAATGTAGCGAAAGGATGATCACTAAGTTGATCGAGACCAAGCCCTTGCATGACACCTTTAATTTTTGAATCAATTGCATACCCGTTCAATTCTTCTAGGCGGTCTTGTAGTTTGCCGAATTGATTGAAGTGCTTTTCTAGTTTATCTTGTTCAGATGGATCTGACATTTTCTCTGTAACTCTTTTCAGTTGTAATTCAATTTCATATACTTCTTCAAATGATTGTTTAAGTACTTCTTCCACTTGGATGTGAGGATCAACTTTAGGAATTTGATCGAGCATTCCAATGGTACTGTCTTTTTTGTAAGCTACGGTACCGGTATCAACGGTTTCTGTTCCAGCGATGCATTTCATCAATGTAGATTTCCCTGCACCATTCGGTCCGATCAATGCCAGTCTATCTTTTTCATATATTTGTAATGAAAGGTCTTGAAAAATCCAAGTCCCTGCATACATTTTGCTGATTTGATTAATTGTAGATACGATCATGAAATTAGTCTCCTTTTTAATTAGATGTCTAGTTAGTCCTAGTTGTCATTAACTCCAAACTTTTAAAACACACAAAAAAACCATAAGCAAGCGTTAACCTGCCCATGGTTCCGTAAATATGATAAGGAATCGGGATAAGGATGTGCTTACGTCTTGTTACGTTTTAAGTATGGAAAATTTGACAGACTTCTCCCGTCGTACGCAACATCATGCGTTTGAGACCGAACTTCAACTGTTAGCCAATCCATACTTGGAAACGAAACCGTAAGCATGCCTTACACCTCCAAATTTCAAATCGTTATACAATATATGTTACCTGAAAAATCAATCTTCTTCAAGTTCGTTATTCCGCTTTATGCAACAATGTCCAACGCCCAACCTCATTGAATCCAAGCCGTTGATAGATGGAACCCGCCGCTGGATTGTCATAGAACAAGCAGAGCGACTTCCCTTCTTTTAATACATCATCACAAAGTGCACTCAAGCATTTTGAAGCAAGCCCCTTATTCCTATAGTTGGTTGCTGTACAAACACCAACAATCATCGCTGGTTTCGAATTTTCTGCGGTAGTGGATGCACTTGTAATCGCTTTCCCTTGATCTTTCATAAAATACGTTCGTCCACTATTTGTTTGAATGGTATGAACCATACTATCTCTAGATGCACTAGAAGCAGTAAACTCTTCGATGTTCTCTCTTAGTGTAAAAATCGCCTCAACATCATCAACAGTTGCAACGTGGATCTCTTCTCTAGTTTGTATCTTTTCTAAATTTGAGCGATTAGTTATCTCTGCAAAATACATGCTCCGTTTTTGCTTTGAAGGTATGTATGGATCAAACTGATCAATGATTTCTTCTTTCCCTGATAAAATTTGAAATTGCTCTGCCGCTAAAACTATCTCCGCGAATCCTTTTACGTCAAAGTCACCTTTCGCATAAGGAATAAAATTCTCTTTATACCTTAATAATACTGCGATTAAACGATCATTTTGCCATTCTCCCCATAATTGTTGGAAGTCTGTTTCATAACCAAAGTTTTCAATATCTCCGATTATGAATAAATTCAGAGCAGGTTCAACACTTAAAAAGTCCATCACTTGTTCATGATCCTTGTCTGTTAATTTTCGAATCAATTCCCCATCCCCTCTCCTATGGTATTAAGAACTATTTTACATATTTAGGATAAGGATGCAACGATTTTCTAGTCATTTATTTGCTTGCTACCTGTTGTCCATTCTCGAGATTCTCTTTCGCCTTCTTCACTGCTCTTTGTATAGGTTTTCTTTCGTCGTTCGCAAATGATGACAACAATCTAAACCCCGGTTGTTTAAATTTTCTGGATGCTGCTGACGTAAATACCATTGCAATGTTCCATCGAACATGCTCATTTTCACTCTCACTAAGATGTTCCAACCACGCGAGTACCTCATCGGGAAAACGACTAAGTAGTGCATCTCCTATTGCGAATGGACCTAAATTCTTCTTTACATATGCAGAATTGTCACACATGAGCGGTTCAAATAAATGAAGAAGCTCCCGTACATACCTACTTGTTAGCGATTTACTTGCGTACATGACTGCTAGTACGACTACACGTCTCACATTTTCCGAATTATCTTGTATCCATTCATTTAATACAGGATAAAAAGACGCATAATGTGCAGCTAATAAACTGCCACATGCGCCAGCTGCCCATTCTCTGACCTCCCAATGATGATCATCTGCTAAATAATAAAGATAGAAATGACATGGTTCCTTATCATTTTCATACACATTAACGAGTAAATGAGCGGCAATTTCTTTTGCTGTAGGACTCTGGTGTTTAGCAAGAAAATAAGCCCATTCATTCATCATAATTTCGTTCCCCATACATTTTTGCTCAATTAATTTAATCGCTAATCTCTTTACTTTTGCAGGGGCAGTTCCTGCATGTAGCGTTTTTTGTTCCTCCAAAAGGTCAACAACTTCCTCTTTCCCATTGAAATTTAAAGCATTTTCAAAAGACTTCTTCCATTCTCTCAACGTAAAACATCTCCCAACCAATGATTAAGGCTTTTTTCTTTTTCCATTAAAGGGTAGTATTGACTTAACTGATTTTGCTTCACCTGTTCTATCTTCTAGTCCAAAAGCTGATTGTCCTATTCGAACAATATGATTAGTTTAGAATGGAGGTCTTACATATGAAAAATCGTTCCACGCTCCGTTATTTTATATATTTATTGTTTTTCGGCGCACTTTTGTTAGGTGGTTTCAAAATAGAATCGAATTTAAAAGTGCAAGCTGAAGAAAATTTCTTACTTACACCTGTTTTTTACTATTCAATCTTCTTCCCTGTCATTTACGGGGCACTCTTGGCGATTCCATTCATCCCACGATTATCTAAGGATCGTAAGAATCTGAAATATAATTGGCGCAAGTTTAGTATATTTGGGATTCCTTCTCTATTAGTTTTACTTTTTCCTGCTTATTATTTCACCTTACTATCTTGGGGAGATTTTATCGGTTTTGCGAACATCCTTTTTGGAAACGAAAGACTTCACTTTTTCTCAGGTATCATTCTAGGCTTTACGATCATTTACAGTATAGAATATAAAGAGGAATAAAAATCCATCAAAAATGAGGAGGACATGATGAAATTAGAACAATATATTCAAACGTTATTTACGCCTGAAGATGTGGAATATCAAAAAATCAATGAAGGTATGACAGAAATCGGAATGCCAACGATATCTGTATCACCGGAAACGGGTAAACTCCTTTCCATGCTTGTAACGATCTCAGGGGCAAAGAACATTCTAGAAGTTGGTGCACTTGGAGGTTACAGTGGAATCTGTCTCTTACGTGGAAATCCATCTGCTCATCTCGTTTCATTGGAATTAGAAGAATCTTATGCGAATGTAGCGAAGAAAAATGTAGAAGAAGCTGGTTTCAAAGGTCAAGTAACATACAAAATCGGACCTGCTCTATCCTCATTAGAAAATCTATCTAACGAGAAAGAAAAGTATGACTTTTTCTTCATAGATGCAGATAAAGGAAACTACATAAACTACTTGGACTGTTGTATAGAGCTTGCCAATCCAGGCGCGATCATCGCAGCTGACAACACGTTGTGGAATTTTGAAGTGCTTAATGAAAACTCGACGGATGAAAGTACGATATCCCTGCGAAGGTATAATGAAAAAGTGGCTAATCATTCAAAACTAGAGAGCATCCTCCTTCCAATCGGTGATGGACTAACACTCGCCCGAGTGAAATAAAAATACTTTTTACTTAATGTATAGGTTTCTTCCCACTGTTTAAAATACAATTTATTGGGTATCAGTATAAGTAAATGTACATTGATATTCGGCTCAATTCATTGTATAATTACCATAGAATTTCAAAGGGGAGTAGCTTTAGCGATTTCGTCGTCATTTCAGAGGATTACCTCTCGGCGTTTTCGGCAACTCGACGTTGTTAGCAAGACCTTTGCCTCTAATGGTAAAGGTCTTTTTGCGTTCTTTCAAAAAAGACTTGAGCCATTATTGGGATTCGAGTCTTTTTCCATTTTGAAAGGAGTTCTGATTTATGGAATCATTATGGTTAGAGTATGCTTGGACCTTGCTAATCTTAATCGGTCTTGAAGGTCTACTCTCTGCTGACAACGCTTTAGTCATGGCTGTAATGGTCAAACATTTACCGCCTGAACAACGAAAGAAAGCACTCTTCTACGGTATATTAGGTGCGTTCATCTTCCGTTTTGCAGCTTTATTCGCTATCTCATACCTTGTAAACGTATGGCAAGTCCAGGCAATCGGTGCCGCTTATTTAATATACATTGGTGTGAAACATATTTATAAACAAAAACGAATTAAAAGTGGGCATGATGAGGAAAAAACAGAAGTGAAAGTGAGTAACAAGAGCTTTTGGAAAACAGTTATTCAAGTAGAGCTTGCGGATATCGCATTTGCTGTTGATTCTATACTCGCCGCAGTTGCACTAGCCCTCGCATTGCCTAAAACACCTTTACCTTCAATAGGAGGAATGGACGGAGGTAAGTTCGCTGTCATATTCCTTGGGGGGCTAATTGGTCTTATGTTAATTCGTACAGCTGCAACGTATATATCTAAAATTCTTAAACAACGTCCCGGACTTGAAACTGCAGCATATCTAATCGTCACTTGGGTAGGTGTAAAGCTGATCGTTCATACTATTGCTCATCCGAACGTAGGGATTATTCCAGAAGATTTTACACATAGCTTAATATGGAAAGCAACATTTTACGGCATACTAGTTGCCCTTGCTGTGGGTGGATGGTTTCTTTCAGGACAAAGGAACCAATCCGATCGTACAAAGCAAGAGCCGGAAAATGCATAATTCAATATATAATAGGGGCTGACAAACTTAATTGGGAGTCAGCCCCTCACTTTCTTAAAAAATCTTCTTCCGATCTCTTTCTTCTTTTAAAATTTCTACCGCTTCCCTAAACCGTTGCGAATGGATAATTTCCCTTTCCCTAAGAAAGCTTAAGCTATCATTCAAATCAGGGTCATCACTCATATTGATGATCCATTGATATGTAGCTCTCGCTTTTTCTTCGGCGGCAATATCTTCATATAAATCCGCGATTGGATCGCCCTTTGCTGCAATATAACTTGTTGTAAAGGGAACCCCTGCAGCATTTTGATAGAAAAGTGCTCCATCATGGTTAGCGTAATGGTCCCCTAGCCCTGCTTCCTTCATCTCTTCTGGTGTAGCATCTTTCGTTAGCTTATATATCATCGTTGCAATCATTTCTAGATGCGCAAATTCTTCAGTTCCGATATCTGTTAATAAACCAACGACTTTATCAGGAATCGTATACCGTTGGTTTAAATATCTTAATGCGGCAGCAAGCTCACCATCCGCCCCTCCATATTGTTCAATTAAGTATTTTGCTAATCTCGGATCACATTTGCTCACTTTCACAGGATATTGTAGTTTTTTTTCGTATACCCACATGTCCATCTACCCCCTATTATGCTGTTCGTCACATTTGCCATGGCCATGGAGGCTTATTCCAATTCCACGGATAGCCAGAGTAACTATGCCCGTATTGCGTGAGAGGTCCATATTTCTGTTCAATTTGTTGACGGAGTTCCATGCTCTTTTGAGAATAATCATTGAATTGTTTAATCGCTTGATAGTCTTCAGGGTGAGTATCAAGATATAAGGTCAGCTCTACAAGTACAAAATCAACCTCCTGTAAACTTTCCATTAAAGCATAAAATTCATCAGGCATTCGCTCCGTCATTTTCCTGCTCCCCCTCTCTCTTTTTATATGGGTTACTATAAGGCGCAAATAACGCTGGCCAAAGTGTTCCTTTTTTCAAAGCGGTGCACGGGTCATATTGCTGTAATCCATATGGCTGATAGCCAAGATATAAATTGGGCGGCGTTTCATAGTACTTTACACGGATCGGTCGACAAGGATCACATGGCCCGATATAGGGACGATATGACTTTCTATTCGTGTGCATGCAAATAAACCTCCCTATAATCAATGTCATATTCACCTTATTCATTGACATCGACCTTTAGAATGCAAATAAAAAGAGCCGCCAAATTTAGTGGCCGCTCTGTAAATCAATAAGTTATTTGTTTTGTTCCGTCAGTATCATCGGTCCATCAGAAGTAATCGCAACAGTATGTTCGTACTGTGCTGAGAGACTGCCATCTACCGTTCTTGCCGTCCAACCGTCTTCTTCAACATATACAAAATGCGCACCACAATTTAACATCGGTTCGATTGTTATGACCATACCTTCTTCGAGAACTGGACCTTGTTCAATAGGACCGAAGTGAGGAACAATGGGTGACTCATGGATTTTACGCCCAATTCCATGACCGATAAAATCCTTCACAACTGAATATCCCTTTTGTTCAGCAAAGCTTTGGATCGCATTCGCAATATGACCGATGCGGTTCCCGACCTTTGCTTGTTCAATACCAATATAAAGTGCTTCTTTCGTTGTATTTAACAATGTTTCAGCTTCATCACTAACATTTCCTACTCGGTATGACCAAGCTGAATCCGCAAGCCAACCATTTAAATTTACGACCATATCAATCGTAACAATATCTCCATCTTTTAAGGGGGATTTCGAAGGAAATCCATGGCAAACAACATCATTCACAGATGCACATGTTGCATAAGGATAACCGTTGTATCCTTTTTGCTCAGGTGTTGCTCCGTGCCTACTTAAGTATTGATCAACAAAGTCATCGATGTCCTTAGTTAAAATCCCTGGTTTGATTCTTTTCCTAATCTCTTTATGACATTGACTTAACAACTTCCCCGCTTCATGCATCGCTTTAATTTCCGCACTCGTTCTTCGTGGTACCAGTTCACTCACCCTCTCTTAATCATGACATTGCTTTTCTGACATGTTTTCAATTAAAAAGAGATCATTCACCATCGAATCATCTCTTCCATCATATTGCATAGTATACATCTAAGTTACTCGTTTATTTTTGTTTTTAAAGGTGTATGCAGCTTTCGTTCCAATAACTTCCCGAACAACCATAATATGAAGATCACTGCACTAATAATGATCATTTTTACAGGTTCTTTAATGATCGAGAAGAAATCATGACCTATATAAGAAATGAAAAACACCATGACTAATTTTCCGAGACTAACAGCGAGTACAAACGTAAGTGTATTGATTCTTGATAGTCCACAAACGACATTGATGAGTGCGGATGGCGTAAAGGGGAAGCAATATAGCACGAAAAGAAGACCAAATCCTTTCTTTTCAACCCAATCAAGTAAAGATTTTGATTTTTTATGATTGGCTACGAATTTCATGAACTTTTGTTGGGCGAATTTACGCACTAATAAATAAACGAATATCGAACCGAATACGGTGCCAATCCATGAAAAAAGCACACCCCAGAAAAATCCATAAGCAGCAGCGTTACCTGCCACAAATAGTACGAGTGGCAGAATAGGTATAAACGCTTCAAGCATCGGTAATAAGATGCCTGGGAAAGGTCCAAGATCTTTATATTCTTCTAGCCATCGCAAAATATCTTCTTGTGACAAATCCGTTAAGAAGTATTTGAATTTTTCCCAGTAGACACCCATGGACGTTCTCCTTCTTTAATCCTATCATCATATTTTACATACACGTATGTAATCTTCTTCAGCTTAAGTTTTGAAAAAGGTGCCCTGTAAATAGAGAGCACCACCTTCGTTTACTTCATTAGAGCCGCATAAACGGAATTGTCTAATTCCTTCGCCTTTTCAAGATTGTATGTCTTTTCATATTCTGGCTCTTGAGTAATTTTCGCTCCCCAGAACATGCTTTCAAATACAGACTCAACCGTAATCTCGATTTTTGCAAGCTTCAGGTTGACACCTTCCATGGTATCCTCAAGAATTTCAGCTTTCCCTTGAATCGAATAAACCGTTTCTAATCCGATGATGTTTAAGACAACACCAGGATTTGCTTTAATATTATCGACAATACGAGAATTGTTCGTAACCGAAAAGCGAATGCGCTTCTCATCCACACTTTTAACCCATGAAATCGCATTTACATTTGGGGCACCTGTTTCTGCATCTACTGTCGCAATGTTTACTAACTTTTCACCTTGAAAGAATTCTACAAGTTCTGGTGTAAGTTCTGTAGGTATTTCTTGTTTAGCCAAGTCAAAAATCCCCTTTCAAAAATTGATTATTCACCTTGTATAATCATATCACGCACATAGTGAGGCGCAAGTATGAGCTCACGCTCAGCTAACTTTTTCCCTTAATATCAAAATGCCCTTATTCAGTAGCTTGCAAACTAATAAATTAAGGCTAAGGGAATTTTTTTAACTCCCCTAGCCTTGAAACAAATATTTAAGTAACGAAATCTGGCTTTCGCTGTTGTAAAACCGGCTCAGAGGTAGGCAATTCCTCACCTGTATGGACATCCAAAACGACACTCGCTTCATTGAACCAACTATCTGGCGCGGCATGTCCCCAGAACGTTGCTCTCCGTGGGTCATTCAAGTCCCATCGAATCGGTTTGAAGTCAGGATCACTCGTTAAATAGTCCCCTGTATATAATTCAATCCGATTGCCGTCAGGATCTCTTAAGTAAAGGAAGAACGCATTCGATAATCCGTGTCTACCTGGCCCTCGTTCTATAGCATGAGCATAACCTTTTGCCGCAAGCACATCACAACAGTGGATGACGCTCATTGGATCACTCAAGGAAAACCCAACATGGTGAAGTCTTGGACCTACACCATTCATAAAAGCATGATCGTGAACGGTAGGTTTTCTGTGTAACCAAGCTGCCCAAACACGGTCATCCTCCGTTGCCGTATATTCTGAACAACGGAATCCAAGTTCATTCATATAAAAAGATTGAGCCGCTTCCACGTCCTGAACCATACAGTTAACGTGGTCGATCCTTTGAATACGAGCGCCACGGTACAGATCATACCGTTGGAGCATACGCTCAACGCCTTCCATTTCTGCGAAGAATTCGAGCGGTAGTCCGGACGGGTCCTGTACGCGAAGAGTCCTTCCTATCCCTCTTTGACACCCCTGGTCCATCCATTTCGGTCTCATGCCTTTATCCTTGAAAAACGTATACAATTGATCGAGGTGTTGCTCTTCCATCACCTTGTAGGCCATCGCTTGAATACCTGGCTTTTCGGATTTCTTAAGTACAAGACTATGATGAACGTGTTCCTCAAGTCCTCTTAGATAAAGATGGTCTTCATCTCGCTCTGTTTCAACAAAGCCAAGTGCATCTACGTAAAAAGCTCTTGAGCGGTCGAGATCTGTCACATTCATGACGACTCTCGCAATACGAATGATGTTAAAGTCCATTCTCTGAAGCCCCCTTATACATTCACGTTCTGAGCGGTAGTCGGTTTCACCCGGTCAAGGAAGGATTTAACCATTTCCTTATACGGATCTTTGTTGTAGACATCATAATACACATTGGACATTCGAATTGGATCTCCGAAGAAATAATATTCATACAGAGCTTGTCGTCCACCGAATGAGCTAAGGGAGAGATCCCAAGCCAAGCGGAATAGTTGTACTTTTTCATAACCGTCGATCTGTCCACCTTGAGTGTAACGGTGTACGAACTCCCCAATTTCTTCACTCGTGAAGTCATCTTGCGTTGGTGTTCCCATTAGCCCTGAAGCACCGAGAATACGTACAATTTCAACCATTCGTTGATATACCTTCGGATACCAGTTACGTGCTGCATTCAATGGTGCGAAATCAGGTGTCATATTTCCATACTTATCAGTGGATGCATTTTGTTCTGCTCGGAACAAGTGCGAGCGCATCGTTTCAAGTATCACCATGACTTCAGATGCCTTTTCTTTCACGTGTTGGAATCGTTCAATTCCAATCGCATCGATCATACTAAGAATGACGCCTAAGACGAATTCTGTTTTCGCTGTATTCTTTGCGATGACTTGATGCGTCATGTGCACCATAGCATTCGTTTCCACATAGGTGCGATTACAAATATCTGAACTTCCGGCAACAAATACCCGATCCCAAGGTACGAGTACATTGTCGAAAATGACAATCGCATCGCTCTCTTCAAATCTTGAGCTTAACGGGTGATCCCATTGATTACGACCAACATCAAACGATTCACGACTGACAAACTTTAAACCTTTCGTATTGTTTGGAATCGCAAATGCCATTGCATAAGGATCATCGTTAGTAGATGCTTTGTTCAATGTTGATGGAAAAACAACAATCTCGTCTGTAATGCCGCCTTGTGTTGCAAGTAATCTTGCACCATTGACTACGATTCCGTCTTTATTTTTCTCAACGATATGAGCAGAAATGCCAGGGTCTTTTTGTTCGTGTTGCATTTTTGAACGATTCACTTGTGGGTGAATCAAAGTATGAGTCAACGTCACATCATTTTCACGGCAGTAATCATAATAATTCCGTACGTTCTCACCGAACATCGGATCGGCTTCTGCAAAGAATTTCTCTGCGGTCCCAAATGCCATGACACTTGTATTTAAATAGTCCGGTGTTCGCCCCATCATACCGCCTGTGTGACGTGCCCACTCGGTGAACATCCCACTTCTTTTGACGAGGTCTTCCTTCGTTTTTGGAGCGATAAATGAAAGACCTACCTGATCCCCTGATGTTGGAGAAGTATAAAGCATTTTATCAGGCTTCTCATGTTGCATATCCATTAGTTTCGACATCGACTGAACGACATTTTTCAAAGCAGGGTGTGTCGTTACATCTTCCACCCTTTCCCCGTGGATCCAAACATTGTTCTTCGCAGCTTTCAGACCTTCAATATATTCTTTACCCGTACGTGCACCCAAATAGATCCCTCCTGAATAATTGATCTCAAGCTAGTGCCGACATATCCGTCTCGTTGCTACATCATGATCGTTTGAATTCGTCGGAGATTTATTGTTTATGCGTTGATGTTGAAGTCAACTGTTTCTTTCCGAATTGTGGTATGTGGTGGTCTCCCATCGCCACATGAATCACTTTCATTTCTGTGTAAAATTCGAAAGCGTAATGCCCACCTTCTCGTCCAATTCCTGAAGATTTAGAACCACCAAATGGAATGCGGAGATCACGGACATTTTGAGAATTCACCCAAAGCATACCAGCTTCGACAGCCTGTGCTACACGGTGTCCTTTCTTCATGTCGTTCGTCCATACATATCCTGCTAATCCATACCGAATATCGTTAGCAAGTTGGATTACCTCTTTTTCAGAAGTAAAAGTCATGACAGTGAGTACAGGCCCGAAAATTTCTTCTTGGGCAACTCTCATGTCATTTTTCACATCTAGAAGTAAAGTTGGTGCAACATAGTTCCCACTTTCTAGCCCAGCTGGAATTTTGCCTTGATAGATCTCTGCACCTTCTTGTGTTGCAATCGCTAAGTAATTTTTCACCCGGTTATAATGTTCTTTATGGATGAGAGGTCCTACTTCCGTATCCATATCCATCGGATCACCTACGACGATATTGGACACTCTTTCTTTCAGGCGTTCGATGAACATATCCTTAATCGAGTCTTGAACGAATAGTCTTGAGTTTGCTGTACAACGCTCTCCATTAAACGAGAAGATCCCCCATACACATGCATCCAAAGCTCGTTCAATATCAGCATCGTCAAATACAATGATTGGTGATTTTCCACCAAGTTCCATAGAAAAACGTTTCAAACTAGCTGCGCCGTTTCGCATAATTTCTGATCCGGTCGTCGTTTCCCCAGTAAAGGAGATAAGCTCGACGTCAGGGTGAGCAACAAGTGCCGCACCTGCCGTTTCTCCAAACCCATGTACGACATTAAACACACCATTTGGAAGTCCCGCCTCGTCAATAATTTCTGCAAGCTTATTCGCTGTTAACGGTGACCATTCCGCTGGTTTTAGAACAACGGTGTTACCAGTAGCAAGTGCTGGGGCTACTTTCCACGTTTCGAGCATAAATGGTGCGTTCCAAGGTGTAATCAACCCTGCAACACCTACTGGTTTTTGGACCGTATAATTCAAGAACTCATCATCAACTTGATACGCTTCTCCTACAATCCGGTTTTTGACCATCTCAGCATAAAATCGGAAGTTCGTTGCTGCACGAGAAGTCATTTTTTTAGTCTGCTTGATCGGAAGACCTGTATCCAACGACTCGAGATAAGCAATTTCTTCAATATGTTCATCAATCAGATCCGCGATCTTGTTAATGTATTCAAGTCGCTCACTTACTTTCATTGAGCGCCATGGACCATTTCGAAATGCATTCTTTGCCGCATCAACTGCAAATTCGATATCTTCTTTCTGACCTTCTGCCACTTGATTGATGACATCTGCAGAGTAAGGACTGAGATTCTCGAATACATGACCTTGATGAGCAGCCTGAAAGTTACCGTTGATATACAGTTGAATAGGATCTTTAACGTTTGGTTTCTGCATGATCGGCACCTCCTGCCTCGACCTCTTCCGTTCTTCCATCTAAAATGTGATTTTCTAATGCCCCTAAGTAATCAATTTCGAGTCGCACTTGGTCCCCTGGATAGACATGTGAAATACCTTTTGGTGTACCTGTCCATATGACATCATTCGGCTCAAGCGTCATGAATGAACTGATAAATTCGATTAATTCTTCAATGTTATAAATGAGATCTTTCGTATTCCCTTGTTGGCGTAATTCACCATTCACATACGTACGTAATTCAATATTATTTACATCCGGAATGTCTTCCTTATCAACGAAATATGGTCCCATCGGTCCGAATGTGTCATGTCCCTTTGCTCTTACTGGTGGACGATACATGTTATTGACGAAGTCTCTAACCGTCACGTCATTCGCGATCGTATAACCTTTTACGTAATCCATTGCATCAGCAGCTTTAATGTTTCGACCTTCTTTACCGATGACGACGGCTAACTCATTTTCATAGTGCATATATGTGGCACCGTCAGGGTAATAGACAGGTGCTTTGTGACCGACAATCGAAGAGTTAGGCTTGATAAAAAGCACTGGCTCCTTAGGTTTTTCAAGGCCTAATTCATCTGCATGATCTGCGTAGTTTAAAGCTAGTCCAATCATTTTGTTTGGCTTAAACGGAGCCAACCAGACATCGATATCACTTTCTTCATAAACTTTTCCTGATGAAGCTACGATTTTCCCATCTTCCACAATCCCGAATTGTTCTCTACCTTCTAGAATAAAACGTGCATGTTTCATTACGCATGACTCCCAACATTTTTAGATAGTAATCCATATTGATCTAATACCGAACGTATTTCCTTTTGGAGCTCCTCATTTGGAAGATCCATCGGCAGGCGAAGTTGTGGGTTAATTCGATCCATCATACCTAGCGCAGCTTTTAACGGTGCTGGGTTTGTATCTTTAAATAAGACGTCATTCAGTGGCATGAGGTCATAATGAAGCTCTTGTGCTTTTTTGATATTGCCATTAACCCAGTAATTATAAACGTCCGCAACGCGACCAGGCATGACATTCGCAGTTGCACTAATGTATCCTGCCCCACCAATTGCAAGCATTGGATAACAAAGCAATTCGATTCCTGAATACAATAGAAAATCTCTTCCACAATGCAGCAAAACTCGGTTTACATGTTCGAAATCTTTATTCGATTCCTTTATGCCAATGATATTTTCACAGTCTTCATTAAGGCGAGCAATTGTTTTCACGTCCATATTGACGGCTGTTCTACCCGGTATGTTGTAAATGATAATAGGTATATCTACGGTGTCGGCGATGGTTTTGAAGTGTTTGTATAAGGCGTGTTGTGAAGGCTTGTTGTAGTAAGGAACGATGACCATAGCGGCATCTGCTCCAATGTCTTTTGCTTTCTGGGTGAGGTATAACGTTTCTTGATGGTTGGTTGATCCTGTTCCTGGCACAAAAGGTACTCTTCCGTTAACTGCTTTAGCTGCCCTTTCCATCACTTGGACTCGTTCTTCAAGGGTCAGTGAACTTGGCTCTCCTGTCGTTCCAGTTACGGAAATTCCATGGGTCCCACTCTCAATATGCCAATGAATCAGTTCTTCTAATGCATCGAGGTCAACTGAATCATCCTCTTTAAAAGGGGTAATAATGGGCGCAATAGAGCCCCTCATACGTTGTTTCAAATCATCAAATCTAGACATTCTTTCCTCTCCTTTAAAACTGTTATTTTTTACTAAAAGTTGTTTTCTAAGAAGTACAAAGTAATCTTTAACCTCCTTAATGTCTTTGATGGTAGAAAGATTTGACCGTATTCAATTTGTGATCTCTAACATATTCTTCAATGACATGAGCTTCTGCACGCGTGGATAATAGTCGTATGATTTCTTCATGCTCGCGAACCGATTCCTTCGCTCTGACTGGCATAAAAGCTGAACCAGATCTCCTAATAGAGTCAAGTCGTTTCCATGTAGACCTGATGTTTTCTACAAGATATTGATTGTCACAATATTCATAGGTCAACGCATGAAATGCCCGATTTTGAGAACCAAATGTTGTGAAATCCAGATCCTCCAAAGCCTGTTTCATCTTACCGTTGATTTCCTCTAAATCTGGAATTCTTTCTTTTGGAAAATGCTGACCACTGATCGCAGTTGCATAACCTTCAATCACAGCGAGTACCGATAACGTTTCTAAATACTCATTTTCGTTAATCGGTGTTACGACAGCACCGCTATAAGGTTTGAATTGAATGAGTCCATCGGATTCCAATTGACGTAATGCTTCACGAATTGGAATCGCACTCGTTTCAATTTCTCTAGCAATCTGATCAATGACAATCCGAAACCCAGGGCCATACGAGCCATCAAGAATGCGAGCACGCAACAACTTATACGCGTATTGTTGTTTATTCATAGATTTCGAGTTAAGCGCTTTCATAAATTTATAATATATAAAATCATATATGATTTCAACACAAAATTCAGAATTATAACAATAGTCACAATTATCGATGTATCTTATACGATTGCTCTGTTATTTTGTTGATGGCTTCACCATTATGTTGTATGAACATGTATAGCATGACTATCTTACTAAAATGGGCAGATAATTTCATGAAATGGGCGGATTTTCCAATGAAATGATCAGATAAATCGATGAAATGGGCAGATTATTCCATGAAATGATCAGATAAGTCGATGAAATGATCGAATTAGTCGATGAAATGGGCGGATAGTTGAGATGGATTAAAAAAATAACCCGGATAAAAGCTAAATTAAGCTTTTATCCGGGTCATTCCCCTTTAAGGAAGTGGTACGATTTGGTTTTGGACTGCGAAGATAATGGCTTGAGAGCGACTTTTCACACCCAATTTTTTAAAGATATTACTCACGTGAATTTTTACAGTTTTGTCACTAATAAAAAGTCTTTCAGCGATTTGTTTATTACTTAACCCTTCTACGAGGCAAATTAGTACATCCTTTTCGCGATCTGTCAGATCCTTTGCATTTTGATTCACTTGATTCTTCTTTTGATGATAATCGACTAATTTCTTTGCCATACTAGGATGTAGGATGGAATTACCTTCAGCAACTTCATGAATCGCTTCGATTACCTCTTCAGCAGGTGCATCCTTTAAAATATATCCATCTGCACCTGCTTTCAATGCAGACATAAAGTATTCATCGTGTTTATACATCGTTAGGATGAGTACTTTACAATCTGGATAATGACTTTTCACTTGCGCCGTAAGTTCAATCCCATTTTCATCAGGCAAATTAATGTCCATCAAAATCACATTCGGATCCGTCGTTTCAATCGTTTCTAACACATCACTTCCAGAGATCAGTTCACCTACGACTGCTATATCTTCTTCAACAGCGATAATATTTTTTAGACCGTCTCTTAGAATTGCGTGATCATCTATTAGCAATACTTTTATCATAATGATTCTCCCCTACCCTACTTTGATAATGGCACAATCATTAGTATTACAGTGCCATATCGTTCTGAACTATTGATCTTAAATGAAGCATCAATTTGTTCGGCGAGTTCGTTCATATTAAGGATACCATAATGCGCATCGATGTTCGCTTTCAGAAGTGCTTCATAAAGACGGAAACCACGTCCATTATCTTTAACTCGTACGACAAGGTTTCCCTTACAATATCTGAATGTGACAAAGACATTTGAAGCATTAGAATGCTTGGCTGCATTTTGTAACGCTTCAGATACTATTTCGTAAACATTTTGTTCTATATGAGGAGACAAATCTTTCCGAGCGCCAACAATTTTTACCATAACCGGAATACTGTACGCTTTAAGTATGTCTTCACACTTCGCCTTGACTGCTTCTTCTACACCAAACTTTTCGGTAGGTGAAGGTCTTAGTGCATAGATCGATTCACGAACCTCACTAAGACTGCCTCGTAATTTATCTATACTTTCATTAACAAGTGATGTTTTTTCATGCTGTTCTGAAACTCGTTTAGATGATTCTAAGTTCATGACAGCACCTGCAAGTGTCTGTGCTATACCATCATGGATCTCCCGAGCAATACGATTTCTTTCTTCAAGTAATATGCGTTTTTCTCTTTCTGAGAATAGCATTTTCGTTTTTATTATCACTGCAAGTTGGTTAGCAAGGGTAGATAGAAACTGAATATCAGTTGTTTGATAAATTTGATTCTGCTCACTGCCCACAAGTAAAATTCCTACCGTATCTTCTTCTACTCGTAACGGTGTAATGATGACTGACCGAATGGATTTGTATAAATAAGTTGCTAAATCATCAGGAATTTGTTTACGTGAGGCATATCGAATAGACTCATCTGCTAATTGGATCCATTCACCTGTAAATACCTTCTCAATCCCTTTAATAACTCCGCCGTTTTGTAGAATGACGTTCCAGTTCTCCTCTACGTCTTTCATAATAAAAAGAGTAGCATCCGTTTGAATAAATTCATCGAGTCGTTCGTCGAGAGAAACTGCCCATTTAGCAGAGGGGAGTGTTCGATTTAGTTCCTTCGTCAATTGCACTAATGCTTTCAACCTTTGCTTTTCCCTATGTTGCTTGCTGATCACAGCACTTAAAACAGATGCTGCAACTAGTGGTGAAAAGAAAAATAGATATGAAAAGACATCCACAACTCCGCGATTCTGATTCCCTAGCGCGAACATAACAGCCAAGTAGCATATCGATATTAGTACGATAATCGTTTCTTGAATCGTTTTCTGTTTCCAATCTTTCCAAGCATATTTTTGAGGACGTAGCCACAATACAAAATCAATTAAGAGATTATTCATTAAATAAAAGACGAAAGTAAATAGACATAAATGAACATAATAAAATCCAACTACGGTTGAATCAGTCCATCCTGTAACAATTAGTAGTTGATTTGTACTTAAATATGCTGCGATAAGTGCAATTGCAAGCTGTGCCGGGTTAAACCAAACAATCTGTTGTTTCCTTTTCTTGATAAGGTTTACGACTAAGCTGATACTTGTCAAAATTATTAGACCGTACCATATTCCATAAAGAAGAACGATTGTATAGATCAATGGAAAGCTGAAGGACGTAATGCCTTTCCAAACCGGAATTGGATACAGCTCGGTCCATAGTAGAAAAGCACTTAAAAGGACAAGCGTCCAAATGTCTCCAGTAAAATCCTCTAGGTGAAGTGTACTATAAATAATTACACCCCACCCTATACAAATGAGCGCCATTATGGTTATGTTCATGAAGCGCTCTCGTCGGTTTATTAGTGAAACATCCATTTTATGTACTCCTTACATCTTTCCTGAATCATCCAAGCAAGCCTTTTGAAATCCAATATCCAAATCCAAATATGAATCCTGATAAAATCAAGATGATGGCAAGCCATTTATTACTCATTCTCAACGGTATTCCTCCTATTAATCTGTTCTAGTATCATTGGTACATGTGACAAATCTTTCACTTTAAAATCTGCAATCGAAGGCTCATCATAGCAACCATTTTCAATCCATATCGTGGTAAAGCCAATCCTTGCTGCAGCTTGAATATCATTTTCTGGATGATCGCCTACATAAATCGCTTCCTTAGGGCTCACCTTTAACTGATGTAAGCATTTTGTAAAGATGGCTTCTGATGGCTTGCGAATGCCTTCGTTTTCGGATATTAAAATAGTTTGAAAGTGGTCCTCCAAGCTTAATGCTTGGATTGTCTTTGTCTGAAATACAGTTTCACCATTCGTGATGATTCCCAATTGGATGTCCTTATTTTTCAAGTAGGCAAACATCTCATCCATGCCATCCATAGCTACACAATGATCATGAAACTTTTCTTGATAATCATTATATAATGTAAGCTTAAGTTCATCGGTCAGATTATATTTTTGAATCAACTGGAGATAAACACTTTCTTTATGGACGTAACCGTTCTCATCAAACTTAAGAAAATCAGACATATACTGATCCATATTTACGTTTGTGATTTGATGATCCCATCTACGATACTGTTCTTTAATGAAATGTCTTAATGATTCTGTACGATTAAAGAGTGTGCCATCTAAATCAAATAATACAGCTTTAATCAAACGTATACCCCTCTCTACTTAGTCCTTAGTATACATGAAAAGAACATAAATTTTGAGGCAATCGGAAAGAATCCTGCCACACAGTTGGCAGGATTCCGGTTTGTATTGTATTTTAGTGTAAGTTCGGGTCTGTAGGATTATGACTTGGTTTTACTTCTTTCAATTTTTCTAAGATTCCCATTTCCTCTATGTCTTTCTTCGTTCTTGATGTTCCTAAATCGTATATCGTCAAATAAATTTCATTTAAAAGTCGATCATAAATCATGTTATCTCGATCCGCAGCATCTATTACATTCGAGAAGAAATGTGAATGGACATATCCAATTCTGTCAGCATTATTTGCTTCTTCCAGCAAGTCTCTTAGTAACGCTGCTTCATTCTCATTCGCCATGATCTCAAAATCATAACTAGACTCCCCTTTATTACTACGTACTTCCGCATTACTAATCCCAGCTTGCAAAGTCACATAATAGTGATGTTGTTCCATCAAATTACAACCTCCGATCACCTAATTTTACTTATATTGTGAACATGTTGTAGGGAATTATTCTCTTCAGCAATACTTAGCTTAGAACCAATCTATCAAAAAAATAAATTTATGTAATATTCTGAAAACTAATTGACAACGTCTTGCATATCTTAGATAATAAATAAAAGGGTTTGGGAGGAATCCTCATGAACAAACATACATCATCATTTCAAGCAAAGATGAAAGAGCAGGCTCAACAAAGACAAAAGAGAGCCGAACAGTTTTTTGTCGCCCTTGCCGCCCAACTGATCCTCGACGAGTCACTGTTTGAACACCAAAGAGAGAAGCTGTCAGCGAAAATTGACATTGCCTTGGAACGTAATGATTATAAGTCCTTTGTAGAACTGTCCGAACAGTTTAAGAAATACCAGAATAATTAATGCTTTAAAGGAGCCGACTCTAAGTCAGCTCCTTTTACTGTTCAATAACTGTTATGTGAGTCACAATCATTCTTTGTCAATGAAGATGGTACGAATCTTATGATTGACCATAAGAAAAAACTGACCAAGTGAAGGGGTAGCGGTATTTCTCAAAGGAGAAAATACACTTTCTCATCCTATTTTGGTCAGTATTTTTCTTAATAACAGACAAATGATACGATTTGCCTTCGATCAATTCCGAAATACACCCATCTATATCCTGTCCAGCGATATCCAGCTACCGATCTTCTACCTACAAATGTAAGCCATGCCCAGAATGAATAACCGCCTTTGAGCCAAATGTATACATACTTCCCCACACAGGGTCTAAGAGCTCCTGGATCTACTGCGTAGGTACCCGCATTTGGACTTGCCTGTAGTGATGAAGGTGATTGATTAGGTGTAAACTTGGGTGGTGGTCCTGGAGGTCCTCCCCCTCCATTCGGAAACGGCGGACCTGTTGGTGGTCCCTTCTGTTGCCCCCCACCTCCTAAAATATTTTGCAACATTGAAGAAAGTGGATTATTTTGCCGATTGTTCAAAGACACACTCCCCCTTCCATATGGGTTTCAGACTATCATATGAAAGATAAATCATAGGAGTGCTAGGCGAACGCCTAATTCATTTTTATAGACAATTTATAAAGTGCCCCTGAAAATTTCAAAATGATACGAAAATTATATATATGAGAAAGTTCCCTTAGGAGGGATATTTTGTCAAAATATATTATTCATCATGAAACGAAAACCATTCATTATTCTTCATTTGTCGGTGATGATTGCCTACTCCCTTGCTTTGATAATTCACACAGAGAAGATTCGACTGACGATGACTACATTCAAACGTTAATCGGTAAGTCCTACACAACATGTCAGTATTGCATGGATATCTCTTATAATACAAACACCGAATTGAAAATACCTCTTAAGCATAATTGAACGATTATGACCACAATGTGCATGTCCACTTGGTGGATACGTTCATTGTGGTTATCAGGCACTAAACTTGGTCTTTTTCGTAAGCGATCAATATAATACTGTCGTCTTTATCCTTCATTAAATCCCTCTCAAGGTCCTTAATCTTATCCAACGTTTCATCTGATAAGTTGGCAACATGAAATTCTTCGTTCATCATTAAAGGTTCAACTCCTTATTCATTTACATTATGTTGGTTCAATTCTTTTTCAATTATTTCATCTTTGTCTGATAAGCCTCTATCATCTTCATGTGAAGAAACAACTGAGTTTCCTGACGTCGCAATCGTATTTAACAATGAACTAGATTCATAACCAGGATTGAGAGCCGAATCGGACATAAGCTCTTGTTTTTTACCCTTTTTATCAGTATTGAATCCCATTTCACTCACTCCTTTATTTACTCCCATACTAAAACGCTAAAGGTTTCATATTTTCACGCACATATCCTTATCCTTTACGTAAAAGGGCAAATCCATACAATTTATTAATTCTGCAGCTGGTTGAATGTATTGTTCCACAATAAAAGGCTGACCCAATGGGCCAGCCGCGCTTGATTCCGTTCTGATATTAACCTGACTTTCTTTTCTTCTTAGACAATTTGTCTAAGACCCAACCTTGACCTACTTCACAGTATCGGAGGGGTAATTCCAGTTGAGCCAAAATAGTGTCTTTTCCGACAAGTTTTAAATTACCTGTCTCATCGTTGAGAATATCAATCTGTGCAGTTTCTGTTTGAGATACTGGGACGACAACATCATTTAATCCTTTGATCTTAAATGACTTTCCATCGAAAGAAACCTTGTGACAGTTGGGAGGTTGACCTAGTTTTATTTTTTCCAAACTTGCTTCCCTCCTATTTTGGATTGACTCTATTGTATCAGATTACACTCAATATGGAAGGGTATTTTTAGATATTTTGAAATTTTCATGCAATTGAAATATATTTGTCAATGACTCTCTGTTTCGACATATTTTCCCATAAAAGAAGCTACTTCATCAATTTGTGTCTTTTTCAATTCTGCTCGGTAAATCTTTTCGCCTATAATAATACGTGCAACGCCTCCAGATGGATAGAGGTGATTATCTTCATGTAAGCCAGATAAAATATCACATCGATCAACATCTTTCCATTCATATGCAATTACACCAACTCGGAACCCTTCCGTACCTATTGTAATATGGATCGTAGAATAAATTTGAGTAATAAACAAAGCTAAGTGCATGACTAGATAAAGCACACTCGGTAAATTTGGTAATTCATCAAATAAAACGAATAAAGGGAAAAATATAATGAGTACCATTTGTAATGTACGAATTATAAATATTTGACCTGAATCACCACAATTGGTTAATCGAAATATTCCGTTCAATTTACGGTTTAGCTGATACGTCCTACCAATAAATAAGAGTGAGAACAAAATAAATAACGATATAATAAATGTGAAAATTAGATTCAACCATTCCATTAGTGGTCCCTCCCTCTAATAGCTTAAGTATACCATTAACGTTAAATGAAAATAGAAGGATTGACATATCTTAGTCGATCCTCCTATTTCAGTTAGGCATTTAATCTTTCTTGCTGGTGTTGCAACAAATATTTCTTTTCTAATTCGGTTGAATGAAGTGGTTTTGAGTAATAAAATCCTTGTACTTCTTCGCATTGAACAGATTTAAGAAAATTGAGTTGCTCAACTGTTTCCACACCTTCAACTACCACGTTCAAATTAAAGTGATGTGACAAATCAATAATGGCTTTTACCATAGCTATATCTTTGTTACTCCTCGGAACATCTGTTATAAATGGTCTTGCAATTTTCAATTGGTTTAATGGGTAGTTCTTAACATAGCTAAGTGAAGAATACCCGGTTCCAAAATCATCAATTGAAATTTGTACACCCATAGAGGAAACTTCTTGTAATTGAGAAGTGAGAAACTTCTCGTCTTTCATCGCAACACTTTCTGTAATTTCAAGTATTAACCGGTGCGGTGGGAACTGATATTGTTCGAAAAGACGCTTAAGTTTGCTGCTTAGATCTCCTTTTTCAAATTGCTGTGGACATAAGTTTACACTGAGTCGTGGTGGTGCAATGCCTCTTTTCTTCCATTCCATAAATTGTGCTATCGCTGTCTCTAAAACAATGCCATCAATTTGAACAATTAAGTCAAACTCTTCTGCTAGTGGAATAAACTCACCAGGCGAAACATAACCACGAGTAGGATGATTCCAACGTACGAGTGCTTCTACTCCGGATAGTTGGCTATGACCGATATGAAACTGTGGTTGATAATTGACGACAAATTCATTTCTTTTTACCGCATTATGTAGCTCATTTAATAATTCCATTCGTCCAACAAGTTCTTCATTCATATCAGGCGAGTAGAAAACAACTTTGTTTTGCTGTTCTTCCTTCGCTTTGTACATGGCTAAGTCTGCATGTTTCATCATGTCTTCCACGGACTTAGAATGATTTGGATAAATTGAAACACCAATGCTAATCGTAATGGACAATTCTTTCCCTTGAATGTGGAATGGGGATTCGACCGTTTCTAATAATTGTTCGGTTAATTGTTCCACTTCATAGCTTTGTTTGAGTCCATCAATAACAATTGCGAACTCATCTCCACCATGCCGTGCAAGAAAAGCATTTCGAGGAATTTTTAGTTGTATTCGTTTAATGAGTTCTAGTAAAAGCAAGTCTCCTACTGCATGACCTACAGTATCATTGATATGCTTTAATCGATTGACATCGATAATAATGAGTGACACAATCGATTGGTTTTGTTGTATCTTTCGTTCGATCATCTGTTCAAGAAACCTTCTATTCGGCAATTGGCTGAATGTATCATGCCTTGAAACATACTCAATTTGTTCAAATGCATGCTCTAAATCTCGGTGTGAGTTAGTCAACTCTTTTGTCCTTTCACCGATCTTCTTTTCCAACTGTTGATTGAAAATCTTCAATCTCCTAACCAACGATTGATTTTGGACAATGGTGATTAAATCACGACAGATGACAAGTACAACAGTAATGACTAGACCTATGAATAAAATGTTGCTGTCTCGAAAATAAAATATGTATTCGTATAAGAGCACCAAAACGCCCGTATATTGAATGATTGGCCGGATGATCTCCCAATGTGAATAACTGATTGTCATAGATCTCTTCCAGCGCTTTTGAATGTTAGATTGTTTCCTAACAAATGCCGCAGCAATCGTATATAACCCTAGTCCATCTAGGATTAAGTATTTACCACGATATAGAACACCGTCTAACGAATCAATCATGAGTAGGACACTTGAAAACATGCAAATAGATAAACCTAACAAAAGACTGTTTAATACGTTTCTCTTAATCGGTTTGTCATTGATGAGTAACAGCGTTGCCATTATGAAAAGCACATATAAAGCGCCAAGTGGATAGACCATCTCAAATGAAAGTAAATGGTTTTTATCGAAATTTTGATACGTGACAAACCAGATCGATCCAAAGACGGTAATTGAAATATGTAGATCAAGTAATAGATAGCTTATTTGGAAATTCGATCGCACCCTCTTGATGACAATCGCCAATCCTACTGACAATAGTAAAATATGAACAATCCACAATGCATCCGGAAAAACTTTAAAAAATCCTCCATCAACGTGTGCAAAGTATCGTATGAATTCTGCTATCGCCACTGTCATAATACTAGCAGCTGTATAAATGGATAGCGTCCGTTTCAAATTAGTACTTTCTTTCCATCCTTTGTATAACAAACCTATACTGAATAGGATTATTACTCCAAATATGATTATGATGAAATATCCGAAGGATGCCACACCATTTGGATTTATTGATAATGTAATAAATAGTGAAATAAATAATAAATATATTAATCGATTCATCCAAGTCAATTTCATAAATCGTTGCCCCCAGCTCTGAGCTTATATCTAGTTATATCGACATATATCGACTAGAAGTTTAGTTATCTCGATTAATCACATTTAAATTTGTATTCCGCTTCGTATCTGACCGTGATAAACTACAATTATCATTTTGGCTGAACTAGGAGGTACTCATTGAAAAAAGATCCAATCATTAATCCATACCTAGCAATTTGTATAGGTGTTTTATCAGTCTCTACATCTGCTGTTCTCGTAAAGCTTTCTTCTGCACCTGCACCTATTATCGCAGGGTACCGATTATTATTTACTACACTCCTAATGACGCCTTTCATCCTAATCTATTTCAGGCGTGACTTTATAAAGATTGAACGAAGAGATCTAGTATTTTGCCTATTTGCTGGAGTTTTCTTGGCCTTTCATTTTATCCTTTGGTTTGAGTCTTTGAATTACACCTCTGTCGCCAGCTCTGTCGTACTAGTGGCTTTGCAACCGATCTTTGCTTTTATTGGGACTTATATCTTTTTTAGTGAGAAGCTGACCCTAAAAGCTATTTTAGGAGGTTCATTAGCAATAGGCGGTAGCATTCTCATTAGTTGGGGAGATTTTCAAATTAGTGGAATGGCTTTGTTTGGGGATTTATTAGCCTTACTCGGCGCAATTGCCGTTACCGTGTACTATTTATTTGGACAAAATGTAAGGAAACGACTTCATCTCATGACCTATACATTTATTGTTTATGGGATGGCTACTTGTACCCTCTTGATCTATAGCTTAAGTTTAGGATATAAGCTTGGACCTTACCCTGGTCAAGACTGGGTGTATTTTATTTTACTTGCATTGTTCCCTACCCTCCTAGGGCACACAATTTTTAATTGGGCTTTGAAGCATGTTAGCACGACCGTCATTTCAATGAGCATTTTAGGTGAACCAATTGGCGCATCTATTCTCGCTTATTTCCTGTTAGATGAGTTCATTCGAGCGGAGCAATTGGTAGGTGGTTTGATAATTTTAATAGGTATTTATCTATTCTTAAAAAGACCAAGAAATAAACAAAGTCAACAAGTTATAGCGAATCCCGCCAAAGGTTTACACCACCATGAATAAATGGATTACACACACGGTTATCGCGATTATTCTATTAGCATTTGCATTTCAGTCTGATGCATATTTTTGGGTTCTATTTCCTCTTGTTCAAGGTAGTTTATTAATAGTTGCAAGCTTGAAAGGGAAACCCAAGGTTTTTAAGCCTTCTAATAAATTGCTAGTGATTGCGGTGGTAAGTGGTGTTGCAATCTATCTACTATTTGCGATAGGTAAGATCATGGTTGTGAACCTTATGCCCTCAATGTTTGAGGAACTGACTCAATTATATGGTTTGATTAAACCTGAAACGACGTGGCAGACTGTCCTAGTGTTTATATTAATTATCCCAGCAGAAGAATGGTTTTGGAGAGGATATGTTCAGAAGAAGATTTCTGGATCTGTTATGAAGCGCATATGGATATCTGTCGGGCTTTACGCATTAGCACATCTTGCATCAGGCAGTCTATTACTTGTCCTTGCAGCTCTACTTGCTGGCTTCGTATGGGCTATTCTATATGAATACACGAAGAACATGATCGTTCCTTTAGTTTCTCATCTCATTTTCGACTTACTATTATTCGTTCTTTTTCCATTGCTCTAGATTGACAACACACAAAAAGGGATTGGCAGTCGCCAATCCCTTTTTACTATGATTATGTGCAGTTAATAAGACCTATGTTGCTACTTTTGAATCGTTAGCGGTAAGTACTTGTTGACTTCACGAATGGTCCCATCTTTACGATAAATGACATGCTCGTAACCCTTTTGTTGTGCACGATTCTTCGCCACCTCAATGGCATCCTGCTGGGTAAGATGAGTACTCGAGGATCGGTAATTACCGTCTAAAATATTGGCCCATTTCTTCCCTCTTTTTACGGTAACAATCATTCTAGACATATTCCCACATCCTTTTCGTTTATTTAAGGTACTTTTATCCTATCACAGCTCAGGAGTCCTTTGTATTGGGAAAGTTATGCGATTTTCATGCACAATAACCGTGTATATTTTCGTGGATTTTCCCAATTATGAAAGGTTGCCAAGGTAGAAAGTTCGATTTTACCAACAAAGGGAAAATGTAATATAAAAACACGCTTCGACATGATCAGGTTTGAATTCAATCCGGATGCCACTTGGGTTTACTGCAACATTGAAGTCTGTGAATACGCCTTTTTCTTTGATTAACAATTTGACTTGCTCATTTTGATTTAATTCTGCTGCTTTTTTCAATCTATGAGCAAAGTTTTGATCCGTTGTAATCGTTTTCAGTAATGAGAGTAGCTCTTCAGTTGGAGTGATGAAGCTTTTCGCGGAAAACATCATTTGGGTCACATCATCTGGATCTGTCTCCATAGGTGATGGCCATCTAGGATACCACTCCCCCCAGCCTGAGTATCCCTTCCATTTTGAATAATTCATTTCAATCCCTACCTTCTCTTCTACAACACTCTATTCTGAAAAGGTTGTACACGTTTCAATTGCATTTTGACTGGTGCGAGCGCAAAATTGTTATTCATCTCGCCTTGCCAATCTTTAACCTAATCTTGACATTTCCCAGTTTAATCTCGACATTTCCCGTATCAATCTCGACATTTCCAACATTATTCTCGCCATTTTAGTAAGATGGTACCACTCACAGATGGACCTATCATACATATCCGAGCATAAAAAATACCCGGAGCACTTTGGCCCCGGGTATCCCCTCACACTACTATTTAACGTCGTATCCTTGATCTTCAACTGCATTTTTCATGTCTGATTCATTCACTGTACCTTCTTCATATACAACTGATGCTTCCCCTTTTTCAAGGTTTACAGTAACCTCTTTCACACCATCTAACTCCTTCAAAGCGTTTGTAACCGCTGATTTGCAGTGATTACATGTCATTCCTTCAACTTGTAGTGTTTTTTCCATGATAATTCCTCCTCATATGATTGTTTATAATTTCACTCTCTTCAATCGAAGGGAGTTACTAACGACAGATACGGAGCTGAATGCCATTGCCGCTCCAGCGACCCAAGGTGCAAGGAGGCCGAGTGCAGCAATCGGGATTCCCGCAGAGTTATAAAACAATGCCCAGAACAGATTCTGACGAATGTTCTTCATAGTTTTTTGACTTAACAAAATCGCTTTACTGAGTAGCTGCAAATCTCCTCCCACTAAGGTGACATCAGCCGTCTCAATAGCAACATCTGTACCAGTCCCAATTGCAACTCCAATATCAGCCAGTGCTAAGGCTGGCGCATCGTTTATGCCATCCCCAACCATCATCACACGCTTACCTTCATCTTGTAGTTGCTTCACTTTATCTGACTTATCCTCTGGTAGAACTTCAGCAAAAACGCCTTCCAATTCAATCTGATCAGCAATAGCTTGTGCCGTACGTATGTTATCACCTGTTACCATGTACACATCGATTCCCATTTGCTTCAGTTGGTGAATCGCTTCTTTAGAGGTCTCTTTAACGGTGTCCGCAACGGCTATAAGTCCAGCTAAAGTACCGTTCATTCCAACTAGCATAACGGTTTTCCCTTCTGACTCTAATGCCGAAATTTGCGTTTCTTTTTCAGAAGTAGAAATTGAATGCTGCTCCATTAATTTACGAGTTCCTACTAATATGTTCTCATTATTTATCGTCGCTTTAACCCCGTGACCAGGGACAGCTTCAAAATGATCTGTTTCTTTATATTCGATTTCCTTTTCTTCACCGTATGCGACGATCGCATTTGCTAACGGGTGTTCAGATCCACGCTCAGCTGAGATCAAATAGCTTAATAATTGATCCTCTTCCACGAGCGGAATCCAATCGGTTACTTCAGGCTTTCCTTTTGTGATTGTACCCGTCTTATCAAGTAATACCGTATCAATTTTGTGCGTACCTTCGAGAAATTCTCCTCCTTTAAAGAGAATGCCACGTTCTGCTCCCTTCCCAGTCCCGACCATTATGGAAGTTGGTGTTGCAAGACCTAATGCACAAGGACAAGCTATGACAAGAACTGCAATCGATGCTTCAAGGGCTGTCGGCAGTTCTCCTGGTGCAGCAATAAAGAACCATATGAGGAACACCAAAACGCTGATTCCAACTACGATTGGAACGAAAATTCCTGAAATGATGTCAGCCATTCGTTGAATTGGCGCTTTCGAACCTTGAGCTTCTTCAACAATCTTAATAATACCTGCCAGTGCGGTATCCTTGCCGACCTTAGTTGCTTCGACTGTTAATGAGCCATTTTTATTAATCGTAGATCCGATGACTTGATCATCTACTGCTTTTTCGATTGGAATTGATTCACCTGTAATCATGGACTCATCAACAGACGACTGCCCTTTGACCACAAGCCCATCAACTGGGATTTTTTCACCCGGCTTAACAATGATGTGATTTCCAACTTCCACTTGATCAACAGGAATCTTCTTCTCTTGACCTTCAACTAAGATCGTCGCTTCCTTTGCTTGTAAATTCAACAAAGATTTCAATGCGAGGGTCGTTCTTCCCTTTGCCAAAAATTCAAAGTACTTACCAAGTAAGATCAACGTAATGAGTATTGCACTTGTTTCAAAATACAATTGAGGTTCATATCCCGGCTGCCAGAGCGTCCGTAGGGATTCAACTAAACTGTAAAAGTACGCTGCGGAAGTACCTAGTGCGACAAGGACATCCATATTTGCGCTTTTGTTAGCTAAAGCTCTGTATGCTCCGACATAAAATGGACCCCCGATGTAAAATTGGACAGGTGTCGCTAGAAGCAATTGTATCCAAGGATTCATCAAAAAGTGTGGAACCGTAATGCCTGTTTCAAATGGCATGTGCCCTAGCATTGTATACAACAATGGTAAGGATAACAGAATTGAAAACAGTAATGTGCGTTGCTTTTGCTTTAATTCTCGATCCTTAGAGACCTGCTTTGAGCCTCCATCCTCTTTTACCTTAGCCGAGTATCCTAACTTATCAATCTTCTCAAGTATGTGATCGATTGAAACAAGGCCAGGTTTATACTCAACAGTTCCTACTTCAGTCGTCAAGTTAACGGTGGCTCTCGTAACGCCATTCATTTTACCGACAACTTTTTCAATTCGATTGGAACACGCTGCACATGTCATTCCTTCAATATCAACTTTTATCGTTTCAGAAGGAACATCATATCCCAGCTTTTGAATCTTATCGATAAGGTCACCTGTTGAGACTTTCGTTTCATCAAACCTGACTTTCGCTTTTTCAGTAGTCAAGTTAACCGCAGCTTCAACGCCATCCATTTTGTTCAGTACTTTCTCAATTCGAGTTGAGCAAGCCGCGCACGTCATTCCTGAAATCGGAAGTGTCTCTTCTCTCGTCTCATTCGTTAAAGGTTGTGCTTGACTCATTTTTTACACCCTTCTTTCGATTATGACTTTGAAAACTGTCTCATGATTTTCATGAGCTCATCGATGTGATCGTCACCGTTCCCTGATTCGATTGCATGCTTTACACACGTATTTGTGTGACGCTCCATTAAAGAGAAGCCTACCTGCTTTAAAGCAGAGTTGACTGCTGATATTTGTACGAGTACATCCATACAATACCGGTCGTCCTCTACCATTTTTTCTATTCCTCTTACTTGACCTTCGATTCGTTTCAATCTGTTCAATACTTTTATCTTTTCATCTTCCGACCTAGGTATGATCGGTGAATCATGTTCTGGCATACCTATCACCTCTTGAATTCTTTTGATAGTATTACTATACCCCCCTATAGTATTTATTGCAATTATTTTGCATACATACTCTTGGATACTTTTAGCAATAGTGGGAAGTTTAATGTTGAGTATACTTTTGAGCGGAGTGGATTCATATGAGGGGAAGAAGGTCTCCTAAACCGATTAAAAAGAAGAAAATGAATTCTTATCAAACTGAATTCCACACAACTACACAAACTTTTTTTCCAAGTCTAGAAGAAAACCTAGACTATATTAAGAATGCTCTCTTTCATTCTGGGGATTTTGAAACAAGGACCATCACATTCAACGATAAGAAACACTTGATTGTATTTATTGCATCCTTAGTTGATAAGAAGAAAATGGATGAGTTTGTCATTAGACCTTTACATGAAAATAAATCTGGAGAAATTCCTGAGGTCATAAATGTAACACAGGTCAATTACACAACGGATTTAACAAAAGTCGTACGAGGGTTAATTGAAGGACAGTGCGCTATCATCGGGGAAGGGCAAGATCATGCCTACTTAGGTAATGTTTTTGCCATTCACTTCAGAAACATATCTGAACCAACTAATGAGTATGTGATTCGTGGCTCTCATGAAGGATTTATAGAAAGTTTACAGACGAATATTTATTTACTTCGTAAACGAATTGAAAACCCAAACCTATATTTGAAGTACATAACTTTAGGTAAGGCGACAAATTCGAAATTAGCTCTTATGTATATGAAAGATTTGGCGGATCCTGAATTAGTGAAAACCATAGAAGAAAGATTGAATTACATTGACACAGATGCCATTCAAACGCCTGGATATATTGAAGAATTCATTGAGGATTACCCACTATCTCCATTTCCACAAGTGTTGAATACCGAGCGACCTGATAGAGCCACGGCCAACCTTATGGAAGGGAGAATCGTTTTATTAATGGAAGGCAGTCCGACCGCGATCATTTTACCTGTCACCTTTTTCTCTTTTTATCAATCCCCAGACGATTACAATAGCCGTTGGATTGTAGGTACATTCTTAAGAGCCATTCGTTTGTTCAGTTTTTTGATTGCCATTGGTTTACCTGCAGTGTATATCGCATTAGTCTCGTTCAATTTTGAAGTCATACCGATTGAGCTTGTATTTTCAGTGAAAAACTCTTTGGAATTCATACCGTTCCCTCCATTATTAGAAGCGTTTATCATGCAACTGACACTGGAGTTATTGAAAGAAGCTTCTGTCCGGCTTCCGAGTCCTATTTCCCAAACAATCGGTATCGTTGGAGGACTCGTAATTGGAACTGCTGTTGTTCAAGCTAACTTAATTTCCAATGTCATGCTGATTGTCGTTGCCATTACCGGTATCGCTTCATTTGTGGTCCCTTCTAATGAAATGACGACAACCGTACGTATATTAGGTTTTCCACTTATGATCATGGCAGCTTTGTTTGGGTTTGTAGGTATTGTTTTTGGACTTATGATTCTGCTTATTCATATGTGCAAAATCGAGCCATTTGGTCATCCATATTTTGCTCCGTTTGCACCTTTCCACATGAATGACTTAAAAGATACAATATTCCGGTTGCCCCGTTGGATGATGAATACTCGACCGATGGATCCAAAACCTCAACATTATCAGCAGGTATGGCCATCAAGAGGATGGAAAAAGGATGAAAAATAAGGCAGAATCCATAACAAAATATCAATTGTTTTATATGATTCTTCAAACACAAATTGGTGTTGGAGTTCTCGGTCTTCCTTTCGCGGTCCATCAGACTTCCAAGAGTGATGGATGGATTTCTGTAATCGTTGCTGGTCTGGTGGTTCAAATTTTAATCCTTACTCTATGGTTATTAATTCGTAAATATCCAGGGGAGACGATTTTTAGCATTGCTGAAAAAGTAGTAGGACCCTATTTCGGTAAATTAATCAACATTCTATATGTTATTTATGGAACCATTGTCTGCACGCTGATTTATCTTTTATATCAAGGTATTCTTAAGCTCTGGGTACTTCCGAATACTCCAAGATGGGCAGTCATGTTGATGATGGTAATTGCTAGTATTTACTTAGCAAAAGAAAGAGTCAGGATCATAGCTCGCTTCTACCTCTTCGTATCTGTTATGATTCCAGTGCTCATCATCTTGACGTTCATCTCATTTCCTGATGTTGCTGAAACTCGCTATTTATTCCCGATTGGACAGGCTGGTTTGTATAATATTCTATTAGGTGCTCATTCTGTATTAATCTCTATGCTCGGTTTTGAAATGTTGCTATTTCTTTCTAAGTATGTTGAAGCAGAAGACATTACAATATTAAAGTCCGTCAGCCTAGCAAATGGTGTCACTACACTTATTTATGTCATTTTGACGTTGGTCAGTTATGTAGTTTTCTCGCCGAAAGAGATAGAATTAGTCCCTCAACCAGTCCTTTATATGTTAAAGGCAATAACATTTAGGATCGTTGAACGAATCGACTTACTTTTCATCTCAATTTGGATTGTCATTGTTGCTACCTCACTCATTAGTTATTTGTTGTTCGCCTCGAAAGGATTAGCTTATTTATTAAAACAGAAAGAACATAAAAATTCAGTTTACATCATTTCGGCGTTTGCATTTTTTGCAGCATTAATTCCACAAACAAAATTTGAAATTGATAAAATTGGCACCTATGTCGGTTATATAAGTTATATATTTATTGCAGGAATCCCGATTATTTTACTTGCAATCTCAACATTGAAATCAAGATTCTCAGCTTGGAGGGCGTCGAAATGAAACGTATCCTTTTAGGGCTCATTTTACCCTTGTTTCTCTTAACAGGTTGTTGGGATCAGCAACTTATTAAAGATTCTCGTATTGTTTATGCTGCAGCTTTTGACAAAGGTGAAAACGGTAAAGTACGTGGATCAGCCATTATACGGGGCTTTGTTGCTGGAGGAGAATCAGGTGGTGGTACGCCACGAAACGAATTCGTTTCAGCAGATGGTCGCACCATTCGGAACATACGGATGAATATTGATCGTAAGCTTTCTGGTAACTTTACTGCAGCGAAGAATAGACTTTTTTTATATAGTGAAGAGCTCGGACAGTCTGGGTTATATCCCCTACTCGACATTTTTTATCGGGAACCTTCAAGTTCCTTGAACTCTCGGATTGCAATCACTATCGGGGATGCAGAAGATTACTTGCAATTAATGAGAAAGGGTAATACATTAATTGCAGAATATCTTGAAGAATTAATCACTAGTGCTGAGCAAAATACAATCGTCCCAAAGATCGATATTCAGTCCATCTGTCCATTGTTTTTTGATCCTGGAAAGGATCCTGTAATCCCTTATCTGCAATTGAACGAAGAAAATGAAGAAGTGAAAATAAGGGGTCTGGCTCTCTTTCAAGATGATAAAATGACTGGAACCCTCAACTCAAAAGAATCTACCCTATTGTTGATTTTAATGAATAAAACGAACAAGGTTACTCGGTTAGTCAGGAAAATACATGAAGATAAAGAACATGATCTCGAAAACTTTGTAACTGTGAACGTAGGAAAGAGTAAAAGTAAAATGAAGGTCATCACAGATAAAACTGGATCTGTAGAAGTTTCTTTTGATATCAATTTAAAGATAAGTGTGGTTGAATATCCTTCCGACAACTTAACAAGTAGTAAAGAAATCAAAATGTTAGAGACTAGACTATCAAAAACCTTGGAAAAGGATATGAACAAAATGATAAAAAAGATGCAGGCTGCAAACAGTGATGTTGTAGGAGTTGGTCGGGAATTAATCGCTTATCATCCTGAAACGTGGAAGAAATTAGATTGGCGAAAAGAGTATCCTAATATTCCAATTCGAGTAAACAATGTGAATGTCAAAATAACGAATACTGGAATTATTAATTAGCAACCACAACCATAAAGAAGCCAAGTCCTTCAATATTATTGATGGACTTGGCTATTTTTACTTATTATCGTTGTTTTGCCACTATGCCGTTATGTACTTTCATATATCCGTGTCTCATAATATCAAATCCTGATTGATAGACGTATAGCCCCATTTGGCGTATGTCCATCAATTCCCGGTACGTATGGTTCATTACATCTGACATAACTCGGTAATACATGCGAGATTTCCACTGGTTCCTAGGCGTTGTCATAATGACATATCCTCCAGGTTTCAAAAATCGCCTATGAAAATCTAATATCTCCTCTTTATAAGCATCTGGCACATGTTCTAGTAAGCCGACACTCATGACGATGTCGAACTCTTTACCGTATTTGAGGTTCCGAATATCATCAACGACGTAATCGATATTCATTTGTTTTTTATACCAAACACGCGGACTGCCGGTTTGTTCGTTCGTACCTAAGAATGGATAGGTGTCAGGAAATTCTGCAAAACGGTTCGTTTTACAGAACTCATCGTAGTCTACCATTACAACTTGGCCGCCCGGATACATGGCATGTAACTGCATTGCCTCATACCCTTCAGCAGCCCCGAGGAACAAGATATTCGGCTTCTTTACATCAAGACCTTCAAACAGTGCCCTTTTGCCTCTCGGGTCCCAAATACCATCCTCTACTCGATGGGCATAATTCCATAAAGAAAGTCGCATCAATTCTCCAATGCTCGTCTTTACTTCGTTCATGTTAAATTGTTTCATGTTTAGAAAAAGCTGCTCTTTCGCTGCTGAGCGTTCTTTTGGTACATCTTTTATAAACCACTCATGAAAGGATCGATTGAAATATTCCCAAGACGTTTTGACGGGCATCTTCTGCTCATGCTCTCTTTCCCAATTGCGAAGGTCAACTGACATGGTTTTCACTTCATATGGTTTTCCGACATCTTTCCAAGACAATTGGGACCAATCACTAACCAAATTAGCATTGAAAAATTTGTCAGGCATTTCATTTCTCGGATTCCTTAAATCAATTCGGTAGCTTGGTAGAAGATTTGTAAATTCAAAGTTACTCTCATCAAATGGGGCTTTCTCAGGCTTATGCATCATTTCAATACTCATGAGCTTTCCTCCGTCCATTTAGCGTATTAAATCAACTATTGCATAGACGGAGTATATCGTCAAATGGTTTTTCGAATTTTCAGACTATAACAGTTTGTTTCGTCTTCGGACATTTAAGGTATAAATGAACAACGCCCCTATAACGACCGCCATTCCAATGGCAGTGTATTGAATGGAAGGATACTCTTGCTGCTTTACTGCAATCCCAATATATGCCCAGATAAATACGAGCGGGAATGCGAGATCATCATTTTTCCACGAGAAAACAATGGCCAACATCGTTCCAGCAAAAAGAAGTACCAAAGTCCATGAGACATCAGATAACCCCCACCCCTTCCACTGATTGTGTTCTAGAACGACTCCTGTATTGACGATGGTTGCAACCGAGACCCATCCCAGATAGATAGAAAACGGCAGTCGATCCAACAATCTCTTGCCAGATGACCGTTGTATGAACGAGTAAAGAATAATAAGAGATAATAACAATCCCACCATGACGACCAGCGTCCAATTGAAATATTCATAATGCCAAAGGACAATCCAAGCTGCATTTAACAATGAACTGACTACAAACCATATTCCTGTTTTTTGAAAGACATTGTGATTAACGCTTTTGGGAAAAAGTAGATAGATTAGCCATACAGCCAACAAAACATAAATGACAGACCAGATTGAAAACACATACCCTGCAGGGGTAAACAATACGTTGAACCGATCAGAAATTTCTCCGGTTGTCTGTCCATTTAAAGGTAAGATATTAGCATATGCGTTGATGCCTACCATCAAAATGTACGATAGGACAGAAAGCATGTAGAGTACGATCACTTTTTTATTCATTACTTTCACCTCTATCTCATACATACCTCAATATACAGCATTTTATTCTTCTATTTTCTCAGAACGATGGACACCATACAAAATCATCTGGATCGTTTCTTCAATAACTTGTTCATCATCCCACTCATTTTCCGGAAATAGAATGAACCGTCCAACTAGAAACCCAAACACTGAGGAGGCAGTAAATCGTATGATTGAGATTGGTGGTAATTCCACTAATTCCCCTTTTTCTTGAAAATGAACAATGATACCGGTCAGTTTTTCTTTTACATGTTGAAGTACGGTTTCAGAAAACTGTTGCTTTAACTCTGGGTGAAATGGAATTTCTTGAAGCATTATTTTTACAACTGCAATATGTTTTTGAATAAACTCAATTCGATTCAGAAATAGTTCACGAAGAAATCCCTCATAAGTGTCAAACTCTTGGTCAAAGATCTTGTGTAAGTCTTTAATAATAAATGGCGCCATGAACTTTGCCATAACAGGAGCTACAATTGATAATAATAGATCCTTTTTCGTTTTATAGTGTCTGAATATTGTTCCTTCCGCAACTCCTGCTTTTTTTGCAATTTCAGATGTAGATGAGCCTGAATATCCTTTTTCTGCAAAGACTTCAATAGAAGAAAGCAAAATCTTCTTTTGTTTTTCTGTCATTTTCTCATCATCCATTATCTGAAAAAACTCATTTGCCCACTCATTGAATTCCATTGTGTTGACTCCTTTAGGTTACGATGTTTTAGAAGCTTCTATATTTTCTTAATGCGAAAATATTTGCGATTGAAAAGAAAAGTGAGAATCCAAGTAAGACCATTAATTCAAACGCAATATCCTCAAAACCTAACCCTCTAATCATAACATCTCTTAAAGCCTCGGCAGCATAATACAATGGGGTGATCGGACCGATCCAACTAACCCAATTTGATATAGAATCTAAATCGAAAAGTCCAGAAAAGAAGACTTGAGGAACGACAACAATTGGAATGAATTGAATCATTTGTAGTTCGTTCTGTGCGTATGCAGATAAGAGAGTCCCAAGTGATAATGCGGTAAATGCACATAGCAAGGTGATCACTACAACCCATAGGAAATCACCAATCATGAGAAGATCCAATACATAAATGGAATAAAATACGATGAGTATTGATTGTATAACCGTAAAGAATCCAAAGCCAAGCAAATATCCAATGACGACTTCTGACTTTTTCACTGGACTTGCCATTAATCGTTCAAGCGTCCCACCGGTCCGCTCTCTCAAGAATGATACGCCAGCAATTAAGAAGACGAAGAAAAATGCAAAGAATCCTATTAACACGGGACCGAAGTTATCAAAGCTCGTCATATCCTCATCACCATAATAATACTCAATCTCAGGTTCAACCTTCCCTTGACCTGATGGTTGTAGTACGTTCTTTACGGTTGCAAGAATTCGCTGGTTCATTCCAGGATCACTACCTTCAAGAATGATCCGAAGTTGCTGATCTTTTAACGTCACCCAACCATCCAGTTCACCAGATCGAAACTCCGATTCAGCTTTAATCTCACTTACCTCTTTATAATCAATATCCGCTTCTTTTAATTTTTCGATAACCGGACTTGGCAGATTTTCACCACCAATAGCAGGTACCACATCTTCACCATTAAATACGAGCGAAATAATCGTCAAAATGAGTAAAGGGGCAACAAGCATCATCGCTAACGTTCGTTTATCATGAAAGAACTGCTTAATGATCCGAATGGTCAATGCTTTAATGCGCATGCTGCACACCTCCTCCATAATGTAAAAATGCCTGCTCGATCGTTTCTGTTTCAGTTTCTTTTTTCAATTCGGCTGGACTCCCTACAGCAATAATTGAGCCTTCACGCATCATCGCTAAACGGTCACACTTTTCCGCCTCATCCATTACATGTGTTGTTACGAGTATGGTCATACCCATCTCCTTTAACTTATATAGCTCTTCCCAAATAGATTGTCTAAGTACTGGATCAATGCCAACTGTCGGCTCATCTAAAACGATTAAATCGGGTTCATGAAGTAACGCTACGGCAAGTGATAACCTCCGCATCATACCACCAGAATAATTGCGCACAAGCTTTCTTTTGTGTTCGGTTAAATTAACTAGGCTAAGAACATGACTAATCCGCTCTTGCCTCTTTTTCCCTTTCAAATGATACATTGCAGAGAAAAAGCTGAGATTTTCTTCCCCTGTCAGATCATGATACAAACCATCTGTCTGTGCCATGTATCCAATCTTCTGAATCGGTTCAGCTGAAGGCATTTTTTGATCAAAAATGACCATTTCACCACTTGAAGGCTTTTCAATACCAGCGATCATTTTGACAAGAGTCGTTTTGCCAGCCCCTGAAGGACCGAGCATCCCAAAAATCTCCCCTTTTTCTATGGAGAGAGAAGTCTTTTGAATGACTGTCGTTTTTCCAAAAGCTTTCGTTAAATCCGTAATCTGAATAACCATTTTCATATGCGCTCACCTCTCTACGGTAAGATTAAAATAAAGTGAGTAATCACTCACTTTTATAATATTCTTCATTTCCTTTTCATATTCCTTCTTACTTCACTGATTTGAGTGCTTTTAATCATCTATTCACTGCGTTTTCTCGTCATTCTCTGGTTAATCTGACCATTTCACATGATAATCTGATCATTTCATTCGATTATCTGATCATTTTAGTAAAATATACCCGTATTACAAACGCAAAAAAAGCACCCGGATTCCCACCCGGATGCTTTTCACTCTAATTCGCTTATTGAGTTTGTTCTACTGCTGTATCGAGGGCGACTTCAATCATCTCATTAAAAGTAATTTGTCTTTCTTCAGATGATGTCGTTTCACCAGTAAATACATGGTCACTTACTGTTAAAACAGATAGTGCATTAACACCGAATTTGTTCGCTAATGTGTATAGTGCTGACGTTTCCATTTCCACAGCGAGCACTTGATAATCTGCCAATTGCTTCGCAAGATCCATCGTATCGTTATAGAACGTATCACTTGTGAAGACGTTACCTACCTTCACTTCAAGACCGCGTTCTACCGCTTTACCATATGCACGGTGGAGTAAATTGAAGTTCGCTGTCGGAGCAAAGTCGATGCCACCGAAACGATGACGATTAGATGAAGAATCTGTAGATGCTGACATTGCAATGATTACGTCACGCACTTTAACATCCTTTTGGAAAGCACCACATGTACCTACACGAATTAGATTCTTCACGCCATATTGCTCAATCAATTCCTGAGCATAAATGGAAATGGAGGGAATCCCCATACCTGTCCCTTGCACAGAAATGCGTTGCCCCTTATAAGTACCAGTGAATCCAAGCATACCTCGCACTTCGTTATAACATGTAACGTCTTCTAGAAACGTTTCTGCAATATATTGTGCTCGTAATGGATCTCCTGGTAATAAAATCGTTTCTGCTATTTCTCCTTCTTTTGCACCTATATGAATACTCATACATTCATTCCTCCTAAGTGTTATAAATCCATGGTGTAAACTCTGTTAAATAAGGTACCCTGTTTGGCGTTGTTGTAATCTTAACATTTGGGATCAAAGCTTTTGATCATCCACCTGATTCAACCAACCTTCAATATCTGCTATTACAGATTGAACACAGTTTTCAGTGAATGGTGATTGTAAATTGGCAAATTGTACGAGCTCGGTAAAGGATTTGCTACCACCTTGTTTACATAGCTGTAAATAGTCTTCCCATGCTTGTGACCGGTCTTGGTTCGCCTTTTCCCAGAACTGGAATGCACAGATTTGAGCTAAAGTATAATCAATGTAATAAAAAGGTGAGCGGAAGATGTGGCTTTGTTGATGCCAGAAACCACCGCGTTCTAAGTAAGCATTCTCCTCATATGTGCGATGAGGTAAGTACTTTTTCTCAATCCTTCTCCAAGCCTGCTTTCTCTCTGCCGGTGTTGCTTCAGGTGTTTCATAGACATAGTGCTGAAACTCATCAACAGCTACACCGTATGGTATAAAGTTAAGCGCAGAGCTTAAATGACTGAACTTATATTTTTCCGTATCTTCTTCAAAGAAGTACTCCATCCAAGGCCATGTGAAGAATTCCATACTCATGGAGTGAATCTCTGCTGCTTCATAAGTAGGTATTGTGTATTCTGGTACGGATAGATGGCGACTAGAGTATACTTGGAAAGCATGTCCCGCTTCATGCGTTAGAACATCAATATCATGTGAAGTTCCTACGAAATTCGAGAATATAAACGGAGATTGATAATTGCTGATATATGTACAATACCCGCCCGATTGCTTGCCTTGCTTACTCACAAGATCCATTAGTTCATTGTCAAACATATATTGGAAGAACTCATTCGTCTCTGGAGATAACTCCTTATACATACGCTTCCCATGGTTAATAATCCATTCAGGATCGCCTTTTGGTGTCGGATTACCCGATTTAAAACTATACGGAATATCGTAATAAGTCAAGGTCTCAACGCCAATACGCTCTCTTTGTCGTTCGTAAAGCTTTTGTGAAATCGGTACAATATATTCTTTTACTTGGTCTCGAAATCCACGTACTTCTTTAGCTGTATAGTCAGAGCGGACCATCCGGTCATAACCTAGTTCAACAAAATTTCGGTAACCTAACTTTTTGGCAATGTCTGTCCGAACTTTAACTAGATTGTCATATATTGCATCGAATTTTTCTTCATTGTCTTCTAAAAAACCATACCTTGCTTCTGTAGCTTCCTTCCGAGTTTTTCGATCCTTCGATTGAACAAACGGAGCGAGTTGAGGTAGAGTCCTTTCCTTACCATCGAATTGAATTTTCGCGCTAGCGATCAATTTCGTGTACTCCGTAGATAATTTATTTTCTTTTTTCAAATCTTCAACAATTTCATCAGAGAATGTTTTCAAGGATAGCTCGGCAATCCTAAATAGTTGAGGTCCCCATTCTTCTTCAAGTTGATTTCTATATTTCGAGTCAACAAGTCGTTTGTAGAACTTCGAAACGAACCCTTCATATAAGGGAGAGTGCTCATCAAAGAAATCATTCTCCTCTTTATAAAACTGATCATTCGTATCAATTGAATGGCGGATGGAACAGATCGTCATCATCGTCTCAAAATGATTCCGTTCTTCCACAATTCCTTTTAAGGCATCACTTTGTTGATCATAGCTTTCAGCTTGCTCGAACTTTTCTAATAATGACAAGAAAGCTTGTTCAAATTTTTTCAGGTCAGGTCTATCATATTGATATTCACTAAATTTCATTGAATAATCCCCTTTTCTTTGATTACTTTTCCATATAGGACTTTCTCCAAACTATAGAGAAAGTCCTTGTTCTATTTCTCATTCTTAGGGCTCTGTCCCTTGTATTCATAGAAATATAATCTTGGAAGCTTTGTGTAAACCCAGTGGTCATGAAACAGGGATACCGTTACAAACGCAACTATTTGCCAATCAATCCCTTTCATCTGCACCACACCTCTCAATGTGTCCTACTCTATTCTATGAAACACACAGGCTGTCTTATATTTTATTTTCAAATGGATATTCATGTATAATGAAAATTAACAAAATGAAAATAGCTGGAGGAAATCTAATGTCACAGAGTATGAGATTAATAGGTGAAAAAATCGTAGAAAACCGATATGAAATTTCGAAATTATCCTTAGAGTTTCGTATGGAGGAAGATCCTGTAATTGTTGAAAAAATCCAATCAAGACAAATTTCCTCAATGACACCCGAAGAAGCAGAAGAATTCACTGGAACCTTTGTCCGTTATTTAGGAGAAGCGGTGTATGGGGATGAAAAGCTTTATTTTGACCTTGTAACAGAGTGGAGCAAAAAGGCTGGAGAAATCGCCGTAAAGGAAGGAATACCTCTTGAAGAATCACTAGATGGTCTACGTTTTTTCCGAAAAGCCATTCTTTCAATCCTGAAACAAGAAGCGAATCAGTTGTCATTAACCATTGATGACGTGATTGATACATGTTCAATTATTGATCCACTTCTCGATAGATGTATTTATTGTTTCAGTCTTGTTTACCTAGATGATCACAAAGAGTTTGTTCGAAAAGCACATGCTAATGTCCAAGAGCTATTAATGCCGATCGTACCCGTCACAAATGGAGCCGCAGTGCTACCAATTGTGGGTGAACTAGATGAAGAACGATCTCACTATATTTTAGAAAAGGCGTTAGAACAAAGTAGCCGACTTAAGCTGCGACACCTGATCATTGACTTATCAGGTATCGTTGTCATCGACACAATGGTTGCACACAACTTGTTCAGAGTCGTCAATGCATTGAAGCTTCTAGGTGTTGAGTCCATCATTACCGGAATGCGTGCAGAATTGACACAAACTGTCGTCTCATTAGGGATTGATTTCAAAGACATAATTACCTTCAGCAATTTACAGAAAGCATTGGAATCGATTGGATTCGTCCAAAAGGAATATCAACGGTAACGGGACAAAAAAGAGGCTGTAAGAAAATCAGTGAAAACTGATCTTCTTACAGCCCTTTGTTAAATAAAGAAATTGATTTCTTCGAAATTCACTCCCTTTCCGCGGGCGAACCGTGAGCCCCCTCACACGCCGTAGATACCAGTAGGTTAAGTTTGCTGCGGGGTCTCGCCTGGCTCGCTATTCCCGCAGGAGTGTCGTGAATTTCGTTGAAATCAACAACAATGTATGATGATGTTCAGTTTGATTTCAGTGACTCCATTTTCATTTAAATGTTCGCTACTCTTGATGTTTTCGGAATTAATCTGTAGTGATCGAACCATCCACTAATCTGCTCAAGTCTTGCCATCCTCATAGCAGGGTCACCATTGCGCGATAAATTATGATCTGCATCAGGGAAACGAACTAATCTTGTCGGCTTCTTTTGCTGCTTTAATGCTATATATAGCTGTTCAGCCTGTTCAATTGGACATCGATAATCTTTTTCACCATGAATAATTAACAAGGGTGTTTCTATATGCTTAACAAAACGTATCGGTGAATGGTACCAAAGCTTTTCAGGATCCTCTTCCATATGAACCCCAATCTCGCCCTTTGTAAAAAAGTATCCGATATCACTAACGCCATAGAAACTTTGCCAATTGCATATCGATCGTTGCGTAACAGCCGCTTTAAATCGGTTGGTATTCCCTACAATCCAATTGGTCATAAATCCACCGTAGCTACCGCCCGTTACGTATAATTCCTCTGAATCAATCCAATTAAAGGATTCAATTGCGTGATCAACACCAGACATTAAGTCATGATAATCACCACCACCATAATCCCCTCTACAACCATTCACGAAGGTTTGACCATAACCATGACTGCCTCGAGGGTTTAAATACAACACCGCATAGCCCTTAGCAGTCAAACATTGAAATTCATGAAAGAATGTGTTCCCATACATCATGTGAGGACCACCATGAATGTAGAGAATCATTGGATATTTCTCACCAGCTTTAAAATCATTTGGTTTCAGCATCCAACCGTGAATGACTGTTCCATCCTGACTTGGATATTGGACGGGCTCTGGTATGGAAAGTGTTATGTTGCATAACAGCTTTTCGTTATGATAAGTGAGTGGTTCTTCCATTAGACTATTAATATCATGCCGTACTAGATCCCCCGGATGCGCAGGTGTACTGATTGCTAAATATACATCTTTCGCATCATCATCCATTGCATATTGGTAGATGTGACGATCTCCTTCAACCATTTTATCTACGTTACCGAATAGGTCGATCGCATAAAGCTCTGTATTCCCAAATTCACTAGCGAGAAAGTAGAGTTGTTCACTATTATTGCTCCATGTAAGACTTGGAGACATGTCAATGGAATGAAGGTCACTAATCATGACATCTCCAATTTGAATATCTAGTTTTCCAGTTAAGCATTGAGTAGAATCACTCTCTCGATCATAAACAAACAGCTCGTTATAGGTTGCATGACTATACTTTTGATCATGGCCAACATACGCAATGTATCTTCCGTCTGGTGAACAGACTGGGTGTGATAAAGTCCCTTTTATTTCAGAAATAGCCTTAGGCTTTTGATCAAACTCATAAACATAAACTTTTGATTGAATATAAGATTCAGGCTCATCTTCTTCAAACTTCACATAAACGATTCCAGACCCGTCATTTGTATAACTAGAATATACATAATCTGCATCTCCCTCTAATAACACCTTTATTTCCTTCGTATCGAGAGTGATTTGAGCAACTTGTTCATAAGATTGACTGGTGAGTGACGGTTTCCCATCCGCCTTGTACCTAAGTTGATCGACGATAATCGGTCCATTTTCTTCATCTTTTTTGTTTGTAAATTGATAAAGAATAGAATGCCCCTCTGGATGCCAGCTAGGATTTGAGACGCCATGATCCATATCAGTCACGATTTCCGGCTCTCCTCCGCTTGCTGATATGGTCCAAACTTGCATTTTTTCAGTCCGATTAGAAAGAAACAGGAGCTCTGACCCGTCTGGCGACCACCTTGGATTGATGTCCATTGATTTGCCGCTCGTCCAGCGGGCCACTTTCTTTGTCGCAACATCCATCATATAGAGGTTTGATTGATATTTCTTGTCTTCATTAATTTCTTTTACTACATAAACTAAACGTTTTCCATCAGGAGATAATTGAGGATCACTTACGAATTTCAGCTTTAAAAGGTCTTCGATTTGAACGCCATTTTGTTGATCCATCTATCTTCCTCCTTTAAGGTTCCTAAGACTTCATTTTCGGATCCAATGCATCACGCAATCCATCACCAACAAAGTTAAATGCTAATACAGTGATAAAAATCGCGAGTCCTGGAAAGATTGGGTACCAAGGACTTTGATACATGATGGTAATGTTCTGTGCATCTTGTAACATATTCCCCCAGCTCGGTGTTGGTGGTTGAACGCCTAATCCTAAATAGCTAAGTGCTGATTCTGCTAAAATGATGATGCCAATATTTAATGTCGCCGAAACAATAATGGGACCCATTGCATTCGGCAAAATGTGAGAGAAAATGATTTTCGAGCTTCTTACACCCATTGTCTTCGCTGCTAGCACGAACTCCCTCGTTCGAAGGCTTAAGAATTCTCCTCTTACCAATCTTGCAGTACCTGTCCATCCGAATAATGCAAAAGCCAAAATCAACATGTTAATGCTCGGGCTGAAGATCGTTACAATCGTAATTAAGAAGAATAGACTTGGGAACGAGAGGAATACATCAACAACGCGCATAAGGAATGCATCTACCAAACCACCATAGTATCCCGCAATAGCACCTATAATCGTTCCGATAATGATGGATGCGGTAACTGAAGCAAACCCTACAAGCAACGAAATTCTCGCACCGTATAGCATACGTGTATACATGTCTCTTCCTAATGTATCTACGCCTAGCCAGTGTTCACTGTTCGGTGGTGTAAGCTTTTTCAATAATTCTTGAGTACTCGGTTCGTACGGCGTTAAATAGGGTGCAAAGATTGCAGCTAGTACGATTAGGATTAACATGACTAACCCGACAACCGCTAACTTATTTTTCATAAATTTATCAACTGCAATACGTGACAGTGTTTCTGGCTTTTGTGGCATTGGTGCCATAGGCTCTGGATGAACCGGTACGTTGGGTTGTAATTGATTTTCAGGCTGTGACATTTTAATCCCCCTTAATACTCAATTCTTGGATCAAATACGGCATATAGTATGTCAGCAATCAAGTTCCCTATAACAGTCAGGGCAGCTGTAATAACGGTTACTGCCATGATGACCGGGTAATCTCGTTGAAAGGCTGCATCTATAAACAACAATCCAATTCCAGGCCAGTTAAAGATCTTCTCAACAATCACCGTTCCTGCAAAGAACGAAGGTAATAACAAACCGAAAATCGTTATGACAGGAATGAGTCCATTCCTAAGACCATGTTTATATACAACTTTGTTTTCTTTAAATCCTTTTGCACGTGCTGTTCGAATATAATCTTGCTTCAACACTTCAAGCATACTCGTCCTCGTATACCTTGTTAAAGCTGCCATATCCGCAGTAGCTAGTACGAATGCAGGTAAGATCAAGTGGTTCAACCTGTCTATTAAACTAAACGGTTCATTTAACGTCGCGATCCCACCGGTAGGCAACCAACCTAGTTGGACTGAGAAAAACATTATCAATACAAGACCTATCCAAAAGTTAGGTGTAGCAAGGCCAAGAAAAGAAGTAAATGTTACAGAGTAGTCTGTTAGTGAATATGGCTTTCTTGCTGAAAAGATCCCAAACGGAATCGAGATGATGATCGCCAGGGCTGTAGAAACAAGCATCAGAAATAACGTATTCGGTAAGCGCTGTGCAATCAGGAAAGAAACATCAGTCCCTTGTCTGATAAGTGATTGCCCAAAATCACCTTGTAGCATATTTCCGACCCACTTAAGATATTGGATATGAGTAGGATCGTTTAATCCATATTTTTCTTTATAAGCCTCCATATCCTCTGGTTTAATATTCGGATCCATCATCAAAGCTGTTGGATCACCAGGTGCCAAATGAATAATACCGAACGATAATATGGATATACCGATTAACAAAGGTATAGCCATTAATACACGACGAATGATGTATGAAAGCAACAGAAATCCCCCTTTTTTTATCTACTTAAATGTGTAGTCGTTATGTAAAGGCGAGAAAAATTAATTGATATAAACAGGAGATGGATAAAGCTATAAGAGTAACGCTTTACCCATCTACATCCTGTTTTAAATGTTTACTTATCCATCCACCATTTTTCGATCATGTAATATTCACTTGACGGATGGTGTACAAATCCTTTAATACTAGCGTCAAGCGCATAGTGGTCATTCGGGTAATACAAGAAGGTATATGGTTGTTGCTCTGCAATTCCTTCTTGAATTTTTGCAATTGTTTCTTTTCGTTCGCTTTGTTCAACTTGCTTCGTATTTTCTTCCATTAACTTATCCAATTCAGGATCTGAGAAGTGAACGAAGTTTAACCCTTCTTCACGTTCTTTAGAGTGCCATAATGCAGTTGGATCTGGATCAGCAGATAAGCTCCAGCCTAAGATAACAGCATCATAGTTCCAGTTTGGTGCAGTTACGTCTTCAATGAACGCACTCCACTCCATAATTTTCGGTGTCACTTCAATTCCAACTTGCTTTAATTGCTCTTGTACAATTTGTGCAATTTGCTCACGAGCTTTATTTCCTTGGTTTGTTTTCACTTCAAATGAGAATTTCTTCCCATCTTTTTGAAGGATGCCATCATCACCAGGCGTCCATCCTGCTTCTTCTAACAATTGTTTCGCTTTATCTACATCGAAGTCGAACTTTGGTACATTTTCATTGTATGCCCAGCTCAATGGACTTGAAGGAGCATGTGCAATTTCTCCGTCACCATCTAGTACTGCTTGAATCATTGAATCACGATCTAGAGCATGTGTTAATGCTTGACGGACTTTTGCGTCTTGGAATAACTCATTCTTTTGGTTGTATCCAAGATACGTATAAGCTAAAGATAACTCTGTTGAAAGGTTGATTTTCCCATCATCCACAAGCTTTTCAGCTGTTGGAAGATCAGAAGATTGTACAGAAGCTTGGTGAACATCACCATTTGCAATTTGCGCCATCAATGCATTCGCATCTGGAACAATTTTGTACGTAATAGAATCTAAATATGGTCTACCATTGTAATAATCATCGTTCGCAACAACTTTAACGTATTGTCCTTCTTTCCATTCTTCAAATTTAAATGGTCCTGATCCTACTGGATTCTTCGTATTGAATTCATTTTCGCCAAGTTCAGCAATTGGAACATCCTTTAGGATATGCTCAGGAAGAATTCCGTAAGAGAGCGTACCAAGGAATGGAGCATACGGCTCAGACAAAGTAATCTTTACTGTTGTATCATCTACCACATCAATCTTTTCGATCTTTTCGAAATCAGATGCACGTGGACCTGTATAGTCCTCACTCAATGGAATGCTGTAAGTAAATTTAACATCTTCAGCAGTCAATGCTTCCCCATCATGGAACTTAACGCCATCATGTAGCGTAATCGTCCAAACGAGTCCATCATCAGACGTTTGCCATTCCTTAGCCAAGTCACCTTGTGGCTCAAGGTTCTCATCATATTTCACGAGCCCGTCATATAACCAACCCGAGATATCAGAGCTTGAAATATCTGTGGAATATAGGTCGTTGAATAGTGTTGGAGCACCAATGGAACCTACAATCAGATCTCCACCTTCTTTAGGCTCACCGGATGCTTGCTCTTCAGTGTTGTTTTCATTTTCATTTTCTTTTTCACTCGGCTCTGTAGCAGGATTTGCATTACACGCCGCCAGGAAAATAGACAATACAAACGTTAATAGAACCAACAAAGTAAACTTCTTATTCTTCAAATTGCTAAACCCCCTTAGTTTTTAGAACAAATTTGAATGAATCTGCACAACGAACCCAATATTCCCTCCCTCCGCTTAGTAAAATGAGTAACATCTCTATTCGTAGAGATGACATGCAACATAGTGGTCTGGCTGTACTTCTTGGAACTTTGGAATCTGTTGCTTGCAAATATCCATCGCTGCTGGGCATCTCGTATGGAAAACACAGCCTTTAGGTGGATTGGATGGACTTGGCAAATCCCCAGACAAAATAATTCTTTCCCGCTTTATCTGGCCCTTCTTACGGGGAACGGGCACAGCCGACATTAGTGCTTGTGTATAAGGGTGCATCGGCTCTTTATACAAGTCATGCTTATTAGCAAGCTCCATCATGTTCCCAAGATACATCACACCTACACGATCTGAAATATGCCTAACGACTCCTAAATCATGCGAAATGAACAAATATGTAAGGTTGTAACGATCTTGTAAGTCTTCCATTAGATTAATGATTTGAGCTTGGATCGATACGTCTAAGGCAGACACTGGTTCATCAGCAATCATTAACTCTGGATTAAGTGCAAGTGCGCGAGCGATACCGATTCGTTGGCGTTGTCCCCCGGAAAATTCGTGGGGATACCGGTTCGCATACGATCGATCTAAGCCTACTGTATCAAGCAGTTCCTCGACTTTCTCCTTACGTTCAGGTGAATTTCCATAATGATGCGTTTTCAAAGGCTCCATTATGCTTGTCCCAAGTGACTTTCTAGGATTTAATGATGCAAATGGATCTTGAAATATCATTTGCATTTGTCGCCGAACGGACTTTCGTAATTCTCCTTCAGGAGTGGTGGTTATATCTTGATTATTAAAGAGAATTTTACCGGATGTAGGTGTATACAAGCGGATGATCGCTCGGCCTAGTGTTGACTTCCCACAACCAGACTCCCCAACAATTCCTAAGGTTTCTCCTCTTTTGAGAGTAAAAGTAATCCCATCTACCGCCTTTACATGACCGACCGTCCGTTGCATGATCCCTGCTTTTACAGGGAAATGCATTTTCAAGTTAGACACTTCTAAGATCGTATCGGTTGAAGCTTTATTGTTCGAATCAACGGTGAGAGTATTGGTCCTTTCCTGCATGGCCAGCCCCCTTTTCATCTTCATACAAGAAACATCGGACCGTTCTTGTACCATACTTTTTCTCTAATAACTGTGGTTCTTCTGAAAAACATCGATCGAATGCTTTAGAGCACCTTGGCGCGAATCTACACCCGTTAGGCATTTGATCTGGTGTTGGCACGTTCCCTTTAATCGGGTTCAACCTGCCGATTTCTGCATCAATGTCAGGAACCGATTCAACCAGACCTTGTGTATATGGGTGGAGTGGTTCCTCGAACAAATCGTCAACACTTGCTTGTTCAACGATTTGTCCTGCGTACATAACAATGACTCTTTCTGCCAGTTCCGATACGACACCTAAATCATGTGTAATCAGTAGAATTGAAGTATTCACTTTTTTAGATAAATCTTTCATGAGGTCTAAGATTTGAGCTTGAATCGTAACATCTAATGCTGTGGTAGGTTCGTCTGCGATAAGAAGTTTGGGATCACAACTCATTGCCATGGCGATCATGACACGTTGCCTCATCCCGCCAGATAATCGATGTGGGTAATCCGAGATGATGGACTCTGCCCGAGGAATACCTACTAGCTTAAGCAATTCAATTGCTTGTTGAGTAGCCTTTTTTCGAGACAGACGTTTGTGGTATGTAATGACTTCGATAATTTGTTCACCTATGGTCAAAACTGGGTTTAAAGAGGTCATCGGCTCTTGGAAAATCATTGATATTTCATTTCCTCGAACCTTACACATTTCATTTTCTGATAAACGTAGTAGGTTCTTCCCTTCTAGAGTGATTTCTCCTTCAACAATTTTTCCATATGGGCCGGGTACTAACTGCATGACAGAAAGTGAAGTCATGCTTTTGCCACATCCCGACTCACCGACTAGAGCGACTGTTTCACCTTTATTAATCTTAAAGTCGACTCCATCTACTGCTTTGATCGTCTTTTTTTTGTCGAAAAAATAGGTCTTAAGATTTTCGACACGTAATAATTCTTCCAAACGAACAACCCCCCTTGTGTATGTTGCGTTTGAAGCAAGTTTCGTTTCCATTCGCCTAATTGTGTGAACTTTGTTTATTTTTTGAATTATTTTACAACATTATAAAATTTAAAATCCGAACATTCAAGATGTTTTTTAAGAAAATTTAAACAAATTGTAATTATTGACATATTATAGTTACTTACCTTCAGTCGATAAAACCTTATGTATCAAGGGTTCAAGCATTTTAATCCATTTTATAAATAAATAAAAAAAAGACGCAAATTGTGATTTGCGTCTTTTTTACGTATTCGACAACTATTTTGATATTTCGACAGATTCCCTGTTCATTCTGCCTTTAGTAGAAAGATGACGGAGAACAATAATGGATACATATATGAATGAACTGATCCCAAAACTGACTACCATCACTTTAAATCCTATTGTATCTAAGAATAGCCCTGTTAATAGCATTAAAGCTTGGAAAATGATATTGTCAATCATCCCTTTAATAGAGAAGAATCTTCCGTGATATTCAGAAGGAACATCCGTTTGAAAAATGGTTGTTACTACTGGGAACAGCGTGCCTGCAGCTAATCCAAATATACCAAAAGATATGATCGACATGATCTGGTGCTCTGCAAAAAATAGTGATAACTGTGCTGTCGCAATGACAAAAGTAATCGCCAACATATAAGTTAATTTTGGTTTGTCTTTAAAAAATTTATTGGCTATGAATGTTCCGATAAAGACACACAGCCCTTCCGTCGTGTACAAGATCCCTTTAATACCAGGGTTATTTTGAAGCTCACTAATTTCTATAACCATCAAGTTAAAACCAGAAATAAATAAGAAAGCTGGTATTAATAGAAAGATTCCATTAACAACCATCCGTTGTTTCTTAATAACGGGATATAATTCTCGAATTGTACTTAGGAAGTTTTCTTTCTTAGCCTTTGCATCCTTCTTTTTCTTCACGTCTTCGTCGGCTCTGATAAAGAATGTCGCAATTAATAAAATGACGTAGGATACAAGTGTGACTGTGTATAAGGAATACAATGACATCGCGACAAGCATGACTCCACCGAGGGCTGTACCAATAATTCTTGCCCCTGTGAATATATTAACGTGGACACTATTTGCTCCAAGTAATTGGTCTTTCTTTACAATTAAGGGCAGCATCGTTTGCATGGCTGGGTTTGCGAACGTTCCTGATATCCCAATGACAAACGTATAAATGACCATCCACCATACTGAGTTGGTCGCAATCGCTAAATACATGAATAAGATCGCTACAACTCTAGCAAAACCTGCGTATATTAAAATGTTTCGCTTAACACTTCGATCGATCACTCTCCCAGCAAGAGGTGCTAGAAAAATTCCGACTAGAAATCCTGATAATATAATTAATGCTTGCAAAAAAGATGATTCAACATTTTTCTGTAGAAACTCAAGGTTACCGATAATTCCAACCCAAAGTCCCGTACTAGAAACCGCTAATCCAAACATCAAAAGTATGAAATTCTTGTTTCTCCACACCTTTTCTATCCCCTCTCAACCGAAAAATAATTATTTCGGGGCTCTAAATATATCCTTCCTTATTATAAATCGGAAAATGGATGAATGCACCTTTATTGCTTAAAATTACGCAATTGTTCACAGTTACCCTATGTTTGCGAGAATGCCAAACGTAAAGGTGTGACCTTATATTCCAAAGGGTTCTATCCGCGGGAAGTGCTCCATCACGATACGGCGGACAGTAAGAGGGCCTTTCTATCCGCGGGATGTACTTCCTCACAATACCACGGACAGTAAGTGGCCCTTTCTATCCGCGGGATGTGCTCAACTCGATTTTGGCGGACAGTAAGAGGGCCTTTCTATCCGCGGGATGTGCTCAATCACGATACGACGGACAGTAAGAGGGCCTTTCTATCCGCGGGATGTACTCAATCACGATACGGCGGACAGTAACAGGTCCTTCAGGTAAAAAAGAGAGTTATTCTTCCAAAAAAGAAAGTAGCTCAGAGTTCTAACTCCGGGCTGATTTTAGTTATTTATTTTTATTTAGCTTCAGGAAAAAGGATTAATTTTTTCCGAAATTAATGTTAATCTTGAACTAAATTAGGTTTACATATTGAAAGGAGCCTTTTCAATGAGTACAAAAACGATTCATCGCTCCGTTTGTCCACTCGATTGTCCAGATACATGCAGTCTACTCGTCGAAAAGGAAAATGGAAAAATCACGAAAGTATCAGGTAATCCTGATCACCCTGTAACGAAAGGCGTCATATGCCATAAGGTTCGAAAAATGCCTGAGAGAACGCACCATCCTGATCGCATCCTTTATCCTCTTAAACGTGTGGGTAAAAAAGGAAACCTATCTTTCGAACGCATCTCATGGGATGAAGCATACAAGGAAATTACAAAACAATTTCAATCAATTATCCAAGATTATTCGACAAATGCAATTTTGCCATATAGCTTCTTTGGGAACATGGGGATTATTAACAGCGAAGGCATGGACCGACGTTTCTTCAATCGTCTAGGCGCGAGAAAGCTTGGTCGTACGATATGTAACACTGCAGGTGCTGAGGGATATAAATTAACGATGGGGAAACCTGTAGGAATCGACCCTGAAGATACTGTTAACTCCAGGTTAATCATCATCTGGGGCTGTAACCTGATTAGTACAAACCTGCATCAAGTGATTTATGCGAATGAGGCTCGTAAGAATGGAGCAAAGATTGTTGTCATAGATGTACATCGGAATAGAACAGCCAAATGGGCAGACCACTTTTACCAGATCAAACCTGGTACAGATGATATTTTATCAAATGGTATCATGCACCTGCTCATCGCGCATCAATGGACAGATTCTACTTTTATAAACCAATACACTACAGGATTTGAGGAACTCTCTAAACGAGTACAAGATTACACACCTGAATACGTATCAGCAAAAACCGGTTTAACCGAATCCGAAATACGAGAATTAGCTGAAATGTACGGAACAATCTCACCTTCTTTCATCAGAATAGGGAATGGATTGCAGCATCAAATCAATGGCGCATCTATTACTAGGTCTATTTCAAGTCTTCCAGCACTTACTGGACAATGGGGTAAAATAGGCGGTGGCGCATTAAAAGGAAACGCAGGATATGCGGAATGGAACACAACTAAACTACAACGACCAGAGTTGCATAACGTTCCAAATGTCTCGACGACCAATATGAATCAAATCGGAAGAGCTCTACTTAATAATGATGATCCGATCAAAGCACTATTTATCTATAATAGTAATCCTGCACAGGTGGCACCGAATCAAAATCTAGTTCGCAAAGGATTAATGCGTGAAGACCTTTTTACAGTCGTACATGATCTATTTCTTACAGACTCTTGTCGTTATGCTGACATTGTCCTACCTGCTACTAGTCATTTTGAAAACCTAGATTTATATAAATCCTACTGGCATCTTTACGTACAATTAAATGAGCCAACCCTCGCTCCTATTGGTGAATGCAAGTCCAACTTCACACTATTTAAAGAGTTAGCGGCATACATGGGGTTCAGTGAAGATTGTTTTCAAGATACAGAAGTAGATTTAATCAAGGATGCGTTAGACAATCCCGAAAGTCCATATCTAAATGGGTTAACATTTGAGGATTTAAAGAATCAAGGATGGGTGAAACTTAAATTAGAACCCGAAAATACATTTCCTAATAAAATTCCATCACCATCAGGAAAAATAGAATTAACTTTTGCTGCTAACCAGTTAGGTCGAGAGAAGAATCTACCATATGAGACAAAAGAGAGTGTTTATCCTCTTCAACTTATTTCAGGACCAAACCATCAATTCTTAAATTCGACATTTTCTAATCAAACGAGTTTACAGGCTTTAGAACGAGCAGTCGTTTATATTCACCCCATCAACGCTGAAAAGAAAAGGATTAAAACGGGTGACTTAGTTGAACTATATAATGATTTAGGTCGTGTAAAAATAAAAGCAGCCGTTACAGATGATGTGAAAGAAAACCTCCTTATTACACAGGGGCTGTGGTGGGACGACCATGATAATAACCAATATTCTATCAATCATCTTACACCTGATGGACTATCGGATTTAGGTGGAGGCGCAACATTTTTCAACTGTTTTGTTGATGTCAAACGATTCGAAGATCAATAATTTTCGTCGTTATGAATAATTTCTGTCTTCTGTAAAATACTTAGTTTAAGAGGGAAATCTCCCTTTAATAAGATGTATTAAAGGAGGCAATCTACATGGCACAACAAAAAAATCAAATGGTAGTTCCAAATGCAAGTGCTGCGATCGATCAAATGAAATATGAAATTTGCTCTGAGCTTGGCGTTCAACTTGGTCCAGATACTACATCACGTGCAAACGGTTCAGTCGGTGGAGAAATCACTAAACGTCTTGTTCAAATGGCTCAACAACAAATGGGCGGAAGATAAGTAAGTATACCCGGGAAGATGGAGGTTGACCTGTAGTCAGATGGTCAGCCTCTTTTTCATAGTTTCATTTTGGAGGTGTCTAGACTTGAAGGCTGATAAACGAGAATATAATGAATTGAGTCGGGCAATCGATCGTGTATCTGAAGGACTTGATTCAGTTATTGAGCTTTATAATGAACTGGAAGAGGATAAACCAATTATTAAGTTAGATGACCAAGTTCTCACTCAATTGGAAGAAGCGAAAGAAAAATACGGAGAAGAATTCATTGATAAGAAGCTCAATAGCTTAGTGAAAGAAGCTCTCTCCTGGTTGGAGCTCCCTACTGAAGAAGAATAGTATATGTCATTTTTTGCAACGGATTACCCAGGAAATATATAGAGATTTTGTCGAATATTCTCTATAAAAATAATAAAGTGCCAGCCTCCTGTAAAAATGATACCGAAGACTGGCCGATCATTATATTGTTACTTTGGACTTTTTTAACACGCCTGTTAAGACTGCGGTTAGGAGAGCACCTGCAATAATGGCAAGCAGATACAAGAATGGCTGCTTAACTGTCATGATAACGAAAAGCCCTCCATGAGGCGCCGGTGTAGCATTTCCAAATAACATCGACAATCCACCAGTTAAAGAAGCGCCTGCTACGCAAGCTGAAATGACACGAATTGGGTCTGCTGCGGCAAAAGGGATTGCTCCTTCTGTTATGAACGATGCCCCTAGCACATATGCCGTTTTACCCGCTTCTCTCTCTTGCTTGTTGAAGCGATTTTTAAACAGTGTCGTCGCGATTGCAAGCCCTAAAGGAGGAACCATCCCAGCAGCCATAATCGCTGCCATTGGCTCATAGTTTCCCGCTTCGACTAAAGCTAGTCCAAATGTATAAGCCGCTTTGTTTACTGGACCACCCATATCAACTGCCATCATACCACCAATAATGAGACCGAGTAGCATCGCATTCCCAGATCCAAGGTTACTCAATATATCCTTTAACCAATCATTGAAACCTCCCACTGGACCTACAATTAATGACATAAGTACACCTGTAATTAATATGCCGAACAGCGGATAAATCAGTACTTGCTTTAATCCGTCTATAGACTGAGGCAGCTTACGAAAACCTTTTTTCAATGCTAAGACAATATAACCTGCTAAGAAGCCAGAAATGAGTCCTCCAAGAAAACCAGCTTCACCATTTGCCGCCATTAATCCACCAACTAATCCTGGAGCCAGCCCTGGTCGATCGGCGATACTATAGGCGATAAATCCCGAAAGAATCGGGACGAGTAGGAAGAAGGCGTTACTGCCTCCAATCGTCATGAACAGCTCGGCAATAGGATGCTTTCCGTCAATATCAATTAAGAAAGAAAGCGCAATCAAAATGCCCCCGCCTACTACAAGTGGTAGCATATGGGATACACCGTTCATCAAATGTTTATAAAAGCCTAAAGTACCGCCCTGTTGTTGTTCATATTGTTCTGAAGAAGTGTTACCTTCATAAATCGGTGCTTCTCCTCTTGCCGCTTTATTCAACAGCTGTTCAGGGTTACGGATACCATCGGTTACAGGAACCTCAAGTAAGGGTTTACCGACAAACGATTCAAGATCAACTTTTGTACTTGCTGCTACGATTACACCTTCAGCTCGTTCGATATCTTCTTTCGTTAATTGATTCTTTACACCCCCTGATCCGTTTGTTTGAACTTTGATATCGTAACCCAATTCCTCTGCTTTTGCTTTCAGACTATCAGCTGCCATGAAAGTATGTGCGATCCCTGTCGGACATGCCGTTACAGCTACAATCTTCTTCCTCTCGGCTGTTTGCTTGATCTGCTCTTTTTCCTTTCCAGCATCCGCTTCTAAATCACCTTCCTCTTGCTCCTTTGATATAAAAGCTTCCAAGACTTCATCTTCAGTTTCACAGTTCAATAACTTCTCTTTAAATTTTGGATCCATTAAATAGGTGGACAGGCGAGATAATGCATCTAAGTGCTCATTGTTCGCTCCTTCCGGAACTGCAATCATGAAAAACAAATGACTTGGCTGACCATCCAATGCTTCATAATCCACGCCTGAGAGTGAACGACCAAACACGATTGTCGGTTCTTTTACACTGCTGTTTTTCGCATGAGGTATTGCAATCCCATCACCTATACCCGTCGTGCTTTGGCTTTCACGTTCATGAATTGCCTCTTTAAAGATATTTACATCACTAACTTTTCCAGACTTGTCTAATGTATTTGTAAGTTCATCAATAACATGATCTTTTATGTTCGACTTTAAATGCAGAATAATGGTGTCTTTCGTCAATAGATCAGAGATATTCATCCTTATTCCCCCTTAATGGACTTCGCGTATATTGATCGACTGTAATAATTGTTCCACCTGATCCTTCGTACAAAAATCTATGGAGAATGCAGAAGCACTTCCTGCTGCAACACCATATTGAAAGGACTCCAATACATTTCCGGTTTTTATATATTTATAGATAAAGCCTGCTACCACTGAATCACCAGCCCCTACAGAATTGACGACGTTTCCTTCAGGAACGGTACAAGCATAGCTCCCCGTGTTATTAACAAATAGTGCACCCTGTCCCGCCATTGAAACGAGGACATTTTTTGCCCCTGCATCTATTAATTTTCCAGCGTATTTTGCGGCTTCCTCAACAGTTTTAATTTCAATATTAAACAACTCACCAAGTTCGTGATGATTAGGTTTGATTAGAAATGGTTTTGCCATGATTGCCTGACTTAATGGGACACCTTTCGTATCCACAATAACCTTCGTCTGTGCTGGCAACTGTTCTATTAAATCTCTATATAATGATGGCTCTAATGATTGTGGTAAACTCCCAGCAAAAACGACAATGTCTTCTTCAGATACAGAATTGAGTACTGTTTTCAAATCATTGAGGTCATCACTTGTAATAAGAGGTGAAGGTCCATTGATTTCCGTCTCTTCACTTGATCTGACCTTTACATTAATTCGGGTGTCACCCTTTAATTCGATGAATTCCGTTTCTATTTCTTCATTTTCCAGTGCATTCTTTATAAAATCACCCGTATATCCTCCCACAAACCCTAGTGAACGTGAGCTATGCCCAAGTCTTTTCAATACGCGTGAGACATTAATCCCCTTTCCTCCAGGGAACGAATGGCTTTCCTCCGATCGATTGACTTTACCTAAATCGAGTTCATCAAGGCTAACGATATAATCCAAGGATGGGTTGATTGTCACTGTATATATCATTTACTCACCACTTTTACGGTTGTCATTCTACTTAGATCGTCTATAATCGATTCTTCTTTTAAATTAGTAAGTATAGAAGCTTGGTTAATGTCTGCTACTTTTGAAAAAGAAACTTCCTGGAACTTTGATTCATCACTTAAAACATAGGATTCTTTTGATAACTCAAGTCCTAACCGCTTAATCCTCGCTTCTTCCGGATCAGGTGTCGTATAACCATGTTTAGTATGAATGCCGTTCATGCCTAGGAAGCACTTGTCAAAACGAAAGCTTTGTAAGCTATCTTCAGCCTGTACACCTATTAGTGCACCAGTCTTCCCTTTAACTCTTCCTCCAATTAAATGCACTTCTATTTCTAGTCTAATAAGCATTTCAACAAATAAATAAGCGTTTGTAACAACGACTACCTTCTTATTTTGTAAATGCGGAAGAATATGCTTTGTTGTGGTACCAGCATCTATGAAGAGACAGTCTCCTTCATTGACGAGGTCTGCTGCCGCTCTTCCAATTTGCTCTTTAGCTGATGCATTGAGTTCTTGCTTTTCTTCAAGCATAGGTTCATAAAGGTGGTTTTGGATGAGTGCAGCACCACCGTGTATACGTTTTAGTAGATTATCTTTTTCCAATTGCTCTAAATCTCTACGAATAGTTGATATTGAAGCAGATGTAACGTCAACTAGTTCATGTATGGATGCTGTCTTTTGTTTTTTTAATACGTTTAGTATGATTTGATGTCGGTTTGTTGTAAGCACTTTCACACCACCTTTGTTCTCTACAATAAATCAAAATAAATCATTAATCAATCATTTATGTTCATTTTCGTTCACTAAACACCAAAACTTATTCAAAAAAATACAGCCCATCATGAGGCTGTAACATCTATTCTATCCCGCTTTCTTTCGTTTCCATGTAGTATTCACATTCTGGACATGTTTTCTTCGGTTCAAGTTCAATCGAATATTCAATTCGTTCGCATTCTTCACAAACGTATTCAAACATGTCATCGCCCCACTAGTCATTATTATTTACTTTTATTATAGCTGATGAAATCTTATTTTGGATAAATTTTCATCCTCTTCCTTTAACAAACAATGATTATATTGATGCAATCTATTTCTAAATCCATAGACAATGGAGGATTAAAACCGTTATTCTAGAAGTAATGGATTATATCGATTACGGATAGAGATCTGAATAGAGGATTTGTCAGTAACTTTTCTAACAAGGAAATTGCTTGTTAGAGCTACCTTTGTTCAGAAAATTAAAGATAGCAGACAGATTATCGCGTATACTGGAGAAGTGATTGCTAATCATGAGCCTACGCTAACAGCTGTCGAAAGTGGCAACGATGGTTTTTCAGTTAAATCTTTCTATGAACTCTCTCAAAAAGAGTCAAAGGTAACGGCATAGTGAGGAAACTGTTGAGCCAATCAACAGTTTTTTTTAATACGATATGGATCATCATGAATGAATACATAAGGAGGTTGTCGTGAAGACAATACAACACCCACTTCCCAATGAAGTCATTGAACGTTATTTAGCAATACTACGAACACCACTTCAGAATATTGACCTATCATTTCTGAAAATCTTGATCCGGGCACATTTACATACGATTCCTTATGAAAATTTCAGCAAATTTCACTACGTACAGCAATTTCCCATCCGGAAATTCTATTTACCTAGCACACAAGAGTTTCTAAGCCGTTTTGAAGACCAAGGATGGGGAGGAACGTGCTATCCGTTAAACATTCATTTTTCAAGATTACTGCAATCTCTTGGGTACGATTGCGCTCTTGTGCGTGTTCGTAAAGGTCATATCGCCATCCAAGTAAATTTCTCTAACCGATTGTATTATGTAGATGTTGGATATGGATGTCCTTTATTTCAACCGATCCAACTCCCCTTAGAAGGCATGATGAAGTTTAGGAAAATGGGAGAAGAAGTCTACATTCGTAAACGCTCTGATTGGACTTATGAAATTGATCGCCATGCGGAAGGTCGGTCATTTGTCCAAAAGGAGATTGATTGGAAAGCGATACCTTTATCACACTTTATAGAAGACATACGCCAATCCTATTTAGATACTGCAGAAAATAAGGTGATGCGCCGCCTCAGTGCAACCATCTTCAAACCTAGGTATTGTTATTATTTAAACAACGACACGATCACACGAAAAAACGAAAATACGAAAGAAGTATTAAGGTTTAAGAATCGTGATGAATGGGCTAGTAAGGTCTATCAAATTTTTGGTATTGACGAAGTGGTGGCACTCAATGCTGTTCATTTCTTAGAAAAGCGTAACTTGAATCTTTTTGAATGACATGTTGTTAAACAACATAAAAAGCTGGCAGGCGAAATCCGACCTGCCAGCTTTTTTGCGATTAAGCTAAATGAGCTGTTGCACCTTCTTGTTTCTGCTTCTGATCATATTTATCACATCGAACAAATCCTCGATAACGTTGTTCGAGTATTTCTCCAAACTGAAATAACGCCTCTTCATTTCCCAAACGACTCATAATTTGAACCGCAATTGGTAATCCTTTCGCACTCTCGCCAACAGGAATTGTTAATGAGGGAAGACCCCAAACATTACCATATGCAATATAAGGCATATACCTTAAGAAGGTTTTCTGAATTGAAAATAGTTCTTTATATAGTTCACCGTGAGTGGTGGCAGGCGAGTGGTACACAGGCATGACGATTATTCTTCTATCCAAATACGTTCGAAGCCGTTCATCTCCTGCTTTAAGAATACCTCTGATTTTATCCAATCTGCGCTTAGATGGCTGGAACAATCTCATGCCAATCATTGCCCATGATAAATAATCATGTACATCTGATTTCGATACTTTAGAACGAACATACTCTATATACGGGCTCAGTTGCTTTTCATTCACAAGAAGGTGCTTCCTTAATGCCTTCCCACCATCCAATGACATGAGTTGCTGCCAAATCAGTGTTGATTCACTGAACAGAGGTGGTTCATCAACAAGCATGGAGAATTCATCTTCAAAATCTTCTTTTATTGTCCGAATGAGCCTGCCCGTTTCTACGCCTAACGGACAATTGTAAAACTGAGGAACGACCATCTCAAATGAAGATAAATCATCTATGGTGGAAGATTTTTCTGAGAGAATCCGATTGATTAACCGTGCATCTCGGACACTTTTTCCCATTGCACCGATACCAAGCATTCGTTGCTGCTCCTCGTACTCGATGTATGGAAAATTACCTTTTTGAGAGATTTGATTCATACCTGACTTAAAACCAATTACTCCATTAAAGTGACTTGGAAAACGAATGGAGCCGCCGATGTCAGCTCCAATCCCAACAGCCGCACCTCCAACGCTCATAAGTGCTCCTTCACCACCACTCGAACCACCTGAGCTACACGTAGGATCCCAAGGGTTATTCGTTGCTCCATAGACCGGGTTAACAGTCTCTTGGTAGAAACATAGAGAAGGTGTATTCGATTTACCGAGTATGATAGCCCCTTCATCTTTTAATCTTTGTACGACTTCTGCATCTTCTTCAATAACTTGATCCTTACGATGTAATAACCCGCCTGTGGTTTTCATACCATCGACATGAAAACACTCCTTCACACTTATGGGCACACCGAACAGCAGACCTTTTGATTGTCCTTCTTTAAGCTTGCGATCTGCTTCTATCGCTTCTTTTCTTGCGGTGTCAAACCGGTCCTCAACTAAGCAATTAATTGATGGGTTAATCGCTTCAAGATGTTTGATATACGTCTCAACAGCCTGTTGTGAAGATAGTTTTCCATCTCTAATTCTACCTGCGATTTCAGAAGCATCCATATCCAAAATTGACATAGAAACCCCACCTTTTCTGCCCCAAACGGCATTTTTTGCAAGAACAAACTACCCTTTATGGATATATACGAGAAACGACTGAAACATTCCTCTATTGGGGGGAATTTTGTTTAGAAAAGTACTTTCACAAGTGGAAAGGGCTACTTCTATCTTTTCAGACGCGTATTTTAAGTTCACAACCTCACCACATCGTCTCATAATCTGCTCATTTCACCTTGTAATCTGCCCAATTCACCTTGTAATCCGCCCATTTTAGTAAAATAGCACTAATTCTCCACCTAAAAACTGCACCCGAAATATTAGTGGATAACTAACATTTGGGTGCAGTTCATTTCAGGACTGCTATAGAATTATTGGTTACTACTTTCAAAGAGATGGAATCGCATGCCGTAAGGATCTACCATCATTATACTTCGTTCGCTATACTCTTTTGTGATTTCGCATCCTTCTTTAAGCAACTTAGCTTTTATTCGATCGAATGCATCCGTCGAAAATTCGAAAAAGGTATGATTTTCATCAGATTGTTCAATGAAAAAATTCACCCCATTAAAGGAGAGCTTCGTTTCATGATCATACGTCTTCTCATGTTTCATACCAATTGTTTTCTCGTAAAACTCTATTGCTTTTGGATAATCCTTCACTTGAACTGCTATATTATTCGTCAGTTGGAGAGGCGTCTCTTTATTTATTTTTCTAGTCGGTTTGTAGTCCGACACTCCATTCGGTAATAAATCAAATAAGTGCCATACCGAGCAAAAGTCGTCACCGGGACCTAGCGGGGTATTCGCATAATGATAGATCTTTCCATTCTCATCCTTCCGAAAGGTAGACACTCCGGGATGATAGGATCCATCTTTCGCATAACCCATATCTTCCTTAAAAGTCGTGCCTTTCGTTGAGACCATCGGGAAATTCCATCCTCGTTCAGCTGCTATATCCTCTTGTACACGAGGATCATCCGGTGTACTTACAACAAATGCTGCTCTTTGTATCAGATGATGATACACTCCATTAAATCCATCAGCCCATAATGTACAGTAATTACAACCAACACCCATGTTGTGCACGACGATCAATTCTTTTTTATCCAAAAACAACTCAGAAAGTGAAATGTCCTCTCCGTAGCTATCTAGAAATTGATAATTATCTACTTCTTGTTCAGGGACCTCTTTACGAAGTTCAGCTAATTGCTGCTTCTTTTTCATCAGTTCCATACCTAACTGGTTAATTTCATCTAATAACGATTGGACTGCCATTGTACACAAACCTCCTAATAATTTTTTAAGAGCTGTATACATGTTTCTTCATGCGTTTAGAGAGTCCTTTATCTGACTTTGTCGATTTCTGGCCACCGATCATTTTTACCACGTAATTGATCCCATCTTACCATCCGATCACGCTGGATGTTCGCTAAATCATTAAAGGGCATTGCTGTTGTAGTAATCATTTCAAATCGCTGTTCATATTTATGATGCTTGCTCAATTGACGAAAACCTCCAAATAAGTCGTCATTCAATGCCCATACGACTCTAGCAATATTCGAGAGATAGATTGCTCCTGAACACATCACACATGGTTCTACTGTTGTATAAAGCGTATAGTCTCGAGCTTTACCTTTCTTAATAAGGGGTTCTCCACATTTCCGAATCACGTCTATTTCAGCATGAGCTGTCGCATCTAAATCACTATATACTCGATTTCTACCTTTTTGTATTAATTTCCCATTCGGACCAACAATCACTGCACCGATTGGAATACCACCTTGCCGCTCCGATTTTTCACCTTCCTCAAGTGCCAGTTGTAGAAAATATCGATCCTCTACTTTATTATCCATTGCTCTTCTCACTCCCACGTTTAATTAAGTAATTATTTGTAGCATATTTCACAAAAATAACAAAAGGATATTTACAATAGACATTAAAGATACCTAAGAATAAAACAAAAATAAGCCTAAGTAGAGGCAATCATTCTACTTAGGCTTATTTTACTATATGAACATTTGAGACACTACTACTTACGCTAAGTGGCATTCAAGGCCCATTGGACCCCATTCGGATTCGAAGAGAAATCCTGTTTCTTTATCATAATCCAAGGTTAATTCATCATCTAAGTTTCTCTTTGTGAAGAGATCCACGTGAAAGTTCATTCCGTCAGCATGCAACACTATATCGCCTTTCCGGGTATCATCTTCAATTAATTTGAACTTCATCATCGTGCCGCATCCACCTTGCATTTCTGCATCAATGCGAAGGATTTTATTTTCTTCCAGCTTCAATTGGTTCAACTGATGAATCGCTTTGTCCGTGATTGTTAGATGCATGATCCTTTCCTCCTCCAAGCTGATTCACAAGACCCGTTTTTGAGAACAAACGCTCTTTGACCTTCTGACCTGTCGGCGTAATCGCTAGTCCTCCAAGTGCGGTCTCTTTTAGAGCGCGTGGCATATTCTTACCAATATCATACATCGTATCAATCACTTCGTCACATGGTATGCGACTTTCAATTCCAGCTAGACCCATGTCTGCAGATGAAAATGCAATTGAAGTACCTATAACGTTTCGTTTAATACATGGTACTTCTACTAGTCCAGCGACTGGATCACAAACGAGCCCGAGAAGGGATTTCATCGCCATCGCTGTTGCATGGACCGCTTCTCTTGGAGACCCGCCTTTTAACTCAACAATGGTGCCAGCAGCCATTGCAGTTGCTGAGCCGACTTCAGCTTGGCATCCACCAGCAGCTCCTGAAATGAATGAACGATTGGCGATAATATAGCCAAGCATACTAGCTGTAAACAATCCCATCACAAGATCGTCGTTTTCTAAATTTGTATTTTTCTTAAGTGAAAATAATACACCTGGTAAAATTCCTGCAGCTCCAGCTGTTGGCGTTGCAACAATGACACCCATTCTTGCATTACCTTCTGAAGTTGCCATTGAACAAGCCATCGCATCACTAATAATTGAACCAGATAATACATCTCCTGCTTCAATATAAGCTTTCATTTTTACAGCGTCTCCACCAGAAATTCCACTTGGTGCAGTGGAAGAATCCGTTAGTCCTTGATCCACTGCATTTTGCATTTTCAGTAAACGCTCTTTCATCATCTCGAAAATTTGCTCTTTCGTCCGTCCTGACTTCTCTTGTTCCTGATCAATCATCGCTTCAGCAATTGTTTTGTTTTCACGCTCACAATATTCGAGTAAATCTACGGTAGATTGAATATCCATACTGCTCACCTCCACAATTATTGACCAACAAGCTCAGACGCAGATTGAATAATCCGGTCCAAGTCATCATGCGTACTTAATGTAAAATCAACCTTTTCATCATTTATGCGAAAGATTTTCGATAAACCGCCACCTACTGATGCGCCTCCAATGACAACTTTCTTTGTTCCCAATTTCGCATGAAGGATCGCTACATTCGGGTGTTCGTACTCAAGACAATTTTCTTCGAAAGTAAATGTATAGGTGAGATTCGCCTCTTCAGCTAAATCATACGCAAGTTTTATTCGCTCATCTTCGGTATCGTAGCCTAATAATCCACCAAGTAAAGCTTTATCTGTCCCATGTCCTTGATACGTTTCTGCAAACGAATCAAAGAGTTGAATTTCAACTTGTTCTGGGCTTCCACCTAACAATTCAAATGCTGCTCTTCCGATCCATACGGCTCCTGCTGTATGTGAACTAGATGGTCCAACCATGATCGGTCCAATAATATCAAAACAACTGTTATATCCCATAATTTAAACGCCTCCTATTCAAATAGAGAACGGTATTCACATCAAAATAAATCCACACAAAAAGGACAAAGAAGGTGTTGTTCACCCGCTCTGTCCTTGTAACCTGAGAGTTTTCATTGGTACCCCTTTGGTGGCTCTCGCTCTCTCCAGAGATGCGTCAGATCGTAGTTCATTTACCTGAGAGATTTGCTCCATGGTTTTTTGGAACTTGCTCCTTCGGTGTCGGTTTTTTACTTCCGACTCTCCCACGACCTTCATTCGCGTATACTATTCTATTACCATTATGTCGGAATATAGGTCGTTTTGTCAAAAGGTTTCTACACTTACAGAAACCGCTTACAGTATTGAAACAGCGCTAATCGTCTTTCGATTGCTCAATGACTTGATTCGCTAGATCAATTAAAGTGTCTTTATGCTGGGAAACACTGAATGGTGATTCTTCATTTTTATAGTGCACAGCATAATGTACGCTGTTCAACGTCCAATAAATCATGCTACTTTTCATGGACGTGTTCGATTTAAATTCACCTTCCACAGCTTCAGAAATTTGAATGTCTTCCGTAATGCCATAGTCATTTTTCAATTGCTTTTGATCGTCAGCAATGAGAATGACCCAACCTTTTTCTTTTTGTTGAACGGGTACCGTCATTAATTCAATATGAATTTCTTGTCCATCTTTTGCATTCAGGTCTTCAATATTTTTCACTTTAAAAGGTTCAGCTTCAAAGGGTAAGGTTTTTGGTAGCGCAAGATCGAATGGAAGTGCTTCTATGGCTGCTTTCGTAGAAGTTGCCTCGTATCTTGTCAGCAAAGTTTCGTTATCCTCTGCCTTCACTTCCTTCAAACTAGTCACATCTAACGTATTAGGTAGCTTATTTTCTGGAACTAGGAACATCACAAGTCCAACGATACTCATTATGACAACTGCATGTGTCCACTTTCCCATCAAATCCTCCTAACATGATTACCTATAAATGGTATTTTATAATCCATTCTCGTTCATTTGGTCGGATTCCTTTGAATACATCCATAATAAGTACAATCTTACTAAAAACTCTTGAAAGTTACGCTGGCGCGAATAATGAAATCGCTCAAAACCTCATTTGAGGGTCAGCATGGACCTCTTCATAAAAAGAACATGTCCTGTGGCATTTCCACAGGACATGTCAAATGTTATTTTTCAGTTTTAAAGGGTTGATTATTTTAATTTTGTATTACTTCTGCTTTTAACTCATGTTCTTTAATTTCTGCTCGTGGCATTAGAATGGCTTTTGCGTTGAATTCGTTTAGCTCAATCCCTTTTTCCACGCGATTTGGTAAGTCAGGATTCGCCAATGCTCCGGTTCCAACACTAACAAAGTCTGCTTCTCCGTTTACAATTAACGCTTCAGCTTTTTGTTGATCCACTAATCCACCATTTGCAATTGTCGGTAGATTACTAAACGTTTTTGCAGCACCAGCTAGCGTTTTGGTTCCTTCACCAAAACTTGCTTCCGTTGCATCTCTGTCAGTAACATGAATGTAATCTAAAGAGGTATTTCCTAGTTGACTGAAGATATATTCTGCATCTTTTTCTCCGTTCGGCCATTTGTGCGCTTGGTCGGCAACTTTACCTTGGGATATGCGAATACCGACTAAGTAGTCGTCACCTACAGATTGACGGACTTCATCAATCACTTCGAGCGTGAATTGCAATCGTTTTTCGAGTGATCCTCCATATTGATCATCTCGTTTGTTCAAATAATCTGTTAAGAATTGATCTAGTAGATATCCATTTGCACCATGGATCTCAACACCATCAAAACCAGCATCTTTCGCATTTCTTGCTGCTTTGGCAAACGCCTGTTTCACTTCGTTAATTTGGTCTGCTGAAATTTCATTTGGCGTATCGAAAGGTCCAGAACCACCATAGAAAGGAAGCTGTTCTCCTTTTGGAGCAACCGCAGACGGTGCAATCGTTTCATCTTTATAAGCATTTCCTTGTGCTTGCCCACCAGCATGCATTAATTGAGCAATCATTTTTGTGTCATGAACGTGCACGCTTTCAACAATGGGTTTCCAAGCATCTGTATGTTTTTTGTTCGCAAGTCCAGGTTGTTTGAGATAACCTTGGCTATAGGTCTCATCCAAATAAACACCTTCTGTAATAATGGTCCCGAATCCACCTTTTGCATAACGCTCATAGTACTCCTTCATTTGTTGATTCGGCACTCCATTCGGCTCCGCACTTACACGTGTCATTGGTGCAACGATATATCGGTTCTTTAGAGATAAATGTCCTAGGAAACCTTTAGTAAGTAATTGTGTTGTCATTCAATATCCCTCTTCCTTTTTTATAGTTTATATCCTTTTATTAGTGTTTATTATGTTATCAGCACTCTATCGATCGTTCCAACAATATGCTTAAATTTCCCTTCCTCCAATAAAAAAAACACTCTGAGTAGAGTGTTTAATATGTATGGCTGGGCTAGCTGGATTCGAACCAACGCATGACGGAGTCAAAGTCCGTTGCCTTACCGCTTGGCTATAGCCCAATCTTCAACAGCACATTTTTTATTATGAATGCTTTGCTTGATATTATACCTATATTTTATAAAATATTAGATCATATTTCAAAACGTATGAGGATTAAATGACATGGGAACATTACACTTGAGGTGAGTGGATAGATGAAATTAGTGGATGAATTATACGATACGTACAAGGACCATTTTTCAGCAGATGAGGAAGATATTTATCCGATAATTTATGGCGTCCTAGAGGCCAAAACTAAGGAGGATATCTTCGATCAACTGAATGAGTTATCGCAAGAAAATTTATGCGAGATGGTCACTTTATACATCATTGATCAATTACAAAAGAAACTAGCAGAAGAAGGCATCGGCCATGTAACCTTAGGTCAAGATTACACAGGCGACTACCTTCAATAGCTAGTAGTTTGTTCGGCTTCAGAAGATTTGCCAAACCATTTCTTATAATCATCAATAAGTAGTGGGATCACTAGGCTTGCAAAAATTGAAGCAATCTGTTCCTTTCCGGTGAAAAATAGGTTTAACGTAAAAACTGTTCCAATAAAGCCAAAAGTTAATGTAAACATCCAGAAAACCCTCGTCGAGAACGTAATTTTAAAAACTACAATAACGAGTCGTAAAGCAAAGAAAACAATTAGAAAGACACGTTCCATAAACAAGTCATTCAAATCAAAACCAAATGGATTGATTAACCATTGTAAAGCCAAGAGCAATACAACAATTTCCCAATTGATGTACTTTCTCATTTGACCCCACTTTCTTTAGTGAATGGTTTCTTCGTTCACTCTTTTATAACCTAAAGCCTCTAAAGCTTGTTGTAATGTCGTAAATATATTTAAATCATTTAGTTCAATACCTAAATTAACAGCAGTAATGGCAACTGCTGAGCGAATGCCAGTAATGGCCGATTTCACACCGAGGAGACGCAATGTTTTTACAAGTTGAAATAAATGTTGGGCAACCATCGTATCAACGATGTTTACTCCTGAAAGGTCAATGATGATGCGTTCTAACTTCAATTCCTCACAACGCTCTATCGTTTTGTCTGTAATATGCTGAGCTCGATTCGTATCGATGTCTCCGATGATTGGAAGAACTGCAATTCCCTCAAATAGCGGAACAACAGGTACGGATAATTCCAATAGTGCATCTTGGTATCTCATAGCAATTTCAATATTGTACTCTACATAACTTTTACTGTATCCATAAACAGCCTGATCCAATATCGGGTCAAGTCGATTAGCGATTTGAATGATTTCATCCTTGGAGAAATCTTCGTCTTTTGAAAGTTCAGCAATGTAAGTCCATAACACTTTCCGGTAATAAGGCGTATTCCTCAATGCTTCCGAAAGTGGTGCTTCTACTACAACTGCTTGTTTCCCTTTGTCAGAACCCCATTTGACGACTTCTTCAATATCTGAATGAACATCACAATTGAGATTATCACCAATCAAGGTGATCATATCCAGTGCTCGTTCTTTTAATGACTCTTCAGTGAAGAAGTCATTATCGGTCGTTATATCCTTCATTCTAAGTTCGACAATTTCACTTGCAATTTTTTCTTTGTTTCCAAGTAATAACTCTGCTAGCTTATTCACATTATTTTTCTCTTTTATATTTTTTGACATCCTTACCCCTTCTTTCTTACTATTGCGTCTAACTACTTCGTTATTCAATACAGATTACCTTCATTAAATTTTTCGTTTCAATTAAATTATAATATTAAAGGAATTACTTCTATCATTCGGAAATGTATATATGTATACTAACCATTCTACGATGGAGGCTAAACGATGTCATCAATATACCTAGAAGAAATTCTAAGAAATTTCCAAACGTTGAAGAACCAAGCTGAGCAAGTATTCAATCAACTCAGTACTGAGGAGCTACATTGGGTTCCTAATACCGAATCCAATAGTATCACAATATTAATCAAACACATGAGCGGCAATATGAGGTCAAGATGGACAAACTTCCTCAGTACAGATGGGGAAAAGCCCGATCGGTTTAGAGATCAGGAATTTATTGATGATTTGTCAACTCGTAATCAAATTTTGGACTGCTGGGAAGATGGGTGGAAGTGTCTTTTCCAAGCCTTATCTCACTTAAGTGAGAAGGATTTAGGAAAAACTGTTTTCATAAGAAACAAACCTATGGCAGTCATTAGCGCACTTCAACGACAACTTATGCATTACGCTTCACATATAGGGCAGATGATTTATATAGGTAAGATGGTCAAAAACGATGCATGGAACACACTCAGCATACCACGTGGAAAATCGGAAGAATATAAGTAAGAAAGACCTACAGTGTCAGAAAAACTTTTTAGAAGCTGTTGCGCCCCGATTCAAAGATGACTGGCACTCGTTACTTGATTGCAAATTCGATCTCCCGGATAAAGTGTTCTCGTAAGGTGATCATTAAAGGCTTCTCCAATTAGTAAAAAGATGAGCTCATACACCACACATACTACCTCCCTCTAATGTTTTCTAGCAGACAAGATCAATACTAGAGGGATCCTCTTTCTTCTTTCATATTCCTCCATTGTGCTGAACTGATTTGAATGAGGCTCTCCTTCTTTAAGACCTTCTAATTTAAATCCAATTTGCAACAGTTCCTGAACATATTGCTCTGTTGTCCGGTGATATTTTGTCACTTGTTGATTCATCCAAGGTTCCACTCTTTTACCTTGTTGGAAATAATCATCCACGATCCAGTCCGTTCGTTGGCTCCCCTTTGCACTTTTCATTGAAGCTGTAACGACGGGATGCTGCACACTGAACACGAACTGTCCCCCACTCTTTAACGATTGGGACACGGTATTAAAGAGATGCCCTAGATCGGGTAAGTAATGAAAAACAAGTCTTGATACGACAATATCATATTGATGTTCTTGTAACTTCAAGTCTGTTAAATCACAGACATCTAAACTGGCTTGCTTACCTTTTAAATGGCTTGTTGCTTCATTAATCATTCTTTCTGAACCATCTAAACCGTGATAGCTTGCTGCTCCTTTGCTTAAGAGGTCAAGTCCAAATTGACCATCTCCGCATCCCAGATCTAAGATATGTTTATTTTTCACTTCATCTATTAACATCCAGAGCGCAGGCCCTTCTATTGCATTGTTAGGACTCTCATTTCGGTTACGCCTAGTTTGGAATGTTTTAAAGAACTGCTCTTCATTGTATATTGTATAACCTGCCATCCTTCCACCCCGTTTTTTCAGTTTCTATAAATACATACGAATCAAATAAGTAATCGTTTCAAAAACGGGGCTCTCCAGAAAGTCAGTGAAAACTGACCTTATGACAGCCCCGTTGTTAAATAAAGAAATTGATTTCTTCGAAATCATCAACAATGTTTGATGTGGCTACCGTTTTTTGCTTGGTATTGTTTAATTTTAGGGACTGATCAGACAGCCCCTTTAATAATACTTTTCTAGAAGCTGATAGTCTTTCGTTTTCTCCATTCTAATCTTGTGCTGAATAGCAAATGATTCTAAATCTGTACAAATGTGTGCCGGTTCAAATTCTACTAAACGAATATTAAGTCCCTTACTAACACGGACGACCGCACTTCTTCTCGCCCATCCCGTTCTTTTAAAAACGATTTCGATGATTTGAGCTGGACTTACACGTTTTCGATAAATCGGAACCTTCCAAAGAAGTACTTCGTACATGAGCGAATCATTGAAAATATGACATTGGATTTTTAAAATCGTAAAGAATAATATGATGATTCCTGCAGAGGTCCAGAAGGATAGATTAAACACCTTGGTCCCAACCATTAATAAAGGGTATATGAACATCACAAAAAATAGCGGTAGCCCTGATTTGTATATCATTTTTCATCTTCCCTTTCGTCTACTGGAACCAAATCCTCAGACGACCTAATAAAATTACCTTCTATAGTAATCTCTCTATCTTCTCCATCACCATTCTCGAGTATATCCAACACTTGAATGTCCTTACTGTCGTCTTCTATGTATTGATCGTAATAAGATAGGAGCTTATTGTATAATTCGGGTGAAGGTTCACTGATCTTTAATTGATGTTTTCCGATACCATCTTCAAATTTAATAAAGCTAAGCCTGCCATCTTTAAATATACTAAATGTTGAAACGTTCGTATCCTTTCCTGGATTAATCCAACCTTGGATCGATTGTTGATCCGCATCATATGACGCTTTATGCATTTCTAACGATTCTTCCTTAGTGGCGTTTTTCAGTTGTACATTCTTTATTAACTGATAGAATACATCGATTGTTTCGTCATCATCTGACTTCCCACTAGAGCGATCCAACACATCCATAGACATACTTTCGACCTCTTCAACTACGATATACTCCTTCATAGACTTTGTCTTGGTTTGCTGAGAACAACCAACTATAAATAGAATCAAAATCATCATCGTCATTTTTAAGAGAACACGCATTCCACCACACCTTGACCCACTTTATTTTTTATATTCCGAAACACATTATATCATTAAATGTTGTTATATTTTGGATAATCCTAAAATTTAAGGGAGGCAATTCTAACACCTTACTCTAATCTATGATAATATTTTCCTTAGGAGGGGTTATGATGAAAACATTTGAACAAAAGTTAGATCAATATGCTGAACTAGTTGTAAAAATCGGATTGAATATCCAGGAAGGACAACGTTTGCTGATCCTTTCTCCAATTGAAGCGAAAGACTTCACACGTAAGGTGACTAAGCATGCGTACGATAACGGATGTAAGCACGTGTTTGTCAACTGGAATGATAGTGCAACCTCACGTTTACATTTAGAAGGTGCATCTGAGGAAACGTTGAAAGATAATCTTCAACCTTGGGACGTTGACAAGTTAAATAGTTTAGCAGAACATAACGATGCGATGCTGAATATCACGGGAGATGACCCTAATGCGTTTAGCGGTGTTGCTCCTGAGCGTTTAATGTGGGTCCAAAAGGATAAAGGAGAAAAGCTTCAAGCATTTTCTAAAGCACAATTAAACGGTGATATGCACTGGGCGATTGCTGGGGTTCCTACTTCTGGCTGGGCTAAGAGCGTGTTCCCTGAATTGAGTGAACAAGAAGCCATTGACGCTCTATGGGAAGCAATCTTCAAAACCGTGCGAATTGACCAAGAAGATCCCGTTGCAGCTTGGGAAGAACATACGAATACATTGACTGAAAAAGTGAATTACTTAAACGAAAAGCAATTTAAAACGCTCCACTATAAATCTGAAGGTACAGATTTAAGTATCGATCTTCACCCAGATCACCTATGGATCGGTGGCGGACATAATTCAACAATCGACACATCCTACATACCGAATCTTCCAACAGAAGAGGTATTTACAACACCACTCAAAAATGGTGTCAATGGTACGGTTGCTAGTAAAAAGCCACTCTCAGCAATGGGTAATTTAATTGATAACTTCAGTTTAACGTTTAAAGATGGAAAAGTTGTCGATTTTTCAGCTGAAAAAGGATACGAAACACTTGAGCAATTGTTGAATATTGATGATGGAATGAAGTATTTAGGTGAAGTGGCACTCGTACCTTATGACTCACCTATTTCAAACTCAGGAATTATCTTCAACAATACATTATATGATGAAAATGCAGCCTGTCACTTGGCAATCGGAACATCTATTACAATGTCTGTAAAAGAGGTTGGCCACCTTCAGAAAGAAGAGCTTGAGGAAATTGGCGTAAACCAAAGTCGAGGACACACGGACTTCATGATCGGTTCTGCCGATCTAGACATCGTTGCAGAAACGCAAGAAGGGGAAAAAGTACAACTCTTTAAAGACGGAAACTGGGCTATCTAATTTAATTACCATATTGAATATGGAGTGACCTTGAGCGAATCGAGGTCACTCCTATTTTTTATGACATTGAATTCGATCTGTACTGAGATTATTCTACATCCTTCGTATTAACCTCCCTCTTAATCCCGCCTTATTTCCTATTTAACGACTCTTTTTTATCGAATAACTAGGTATCGAGTGGCGTTTAATTGTTTTAGTATTCAAACTATTCTAAAAATGAGTTAAGCTATGTCTACTTGAGTTTTGACGACTCTAGTTAAATTTATTGGGGAGGTTTCATTTTGAAAAAAGGATTTGTAGCTTTAGGATTATCTTTAGGATTAGTTGGAAGTAGTTTCTCAAATCTAGGATTTGCACAAGACGAAGACTTACTCATTAAGAAAAACAAAGAGTTCGGTACACCGAATTTTATATCTGGGAAACTAGCAGTAGGTACGAAGGAAAAGGCAAAAGAAACGCTTATGAATTACTTGAATGAAAACAAAATGACTTACAAGTTTTCAAGTCAAGCGAACAAAAACTTTAAGATTACTTCTGAAGAAGTCGATCATTTAGGATTTACGGTACTACGACTTCACCAACAATATAAAGGCATTCCAGTCTATGGGTCTACGCAATCTGCCGTCATATCCAAAGATGGAATTCTAACAGCCATTTCAGGGTCTGTCGTTCCTGATCTTGATCAAAAGCAAGGATTGCAAAAAGGAAAGGCACTCTCAAGTAATCAAGCGATGAAAATTGCACAAGGGGATTTAGGTTTTACCCCTGAATATGAATTGACTCCATCTTCTAAAGAAGTGATTTTCGCAGATAATGGCGAAGCTACATATGCGTATGAAGTCAAGCTTAACTTCATTAACCCTAAGCCTGGGAATTGGAGTTATGTCATTGACGCACATAATGGCACAATTCTTTCGAAAATCAATGAGTTTCATAATGCAAAGCCGGGTTCTGGACCTCCAACTTCTGGTGAAGTAACAACTGGTACTGGGACAGGCGTACTCGGAGATACTAAATCCTTAACCACTTTCCTATCTGGCGGGGACTATTATTTATATGACACAACAAGAGGTCAAGGTATTGAAACCTATGACGGGAAAAATCGTCAAATAATACCAGGAAGCTTTTGGACAGATGCCGACAATCAATTTAATCAAGAATATGATAAGGCAGCAGTAGATGCTCATTACTATGCTGGCGTAACATACGACTACTATAAAGATGTATTTAACAGGGATAGTTATGATAATAATGGTGCAAAGCTCGTATCGACTGTACATTACGGAAGGGACTACAATAACGCTGGGTGGACAGGGTCTCAAATGGTTTATGGTGATGGAGATGGCTCTACGTTCACATACCTTTCAGGATCACTTGATGTAATTGGACATGAACTTACACATGCAGTTACAGATTCTACAGCTGACTTGATCTATCAAAATGAATCCGGTGCATTGAACGAAGCAATGTCTGATGTTTTCGGTACACTTGTAGAATTCCATGCAAACAATGATCCAGATTGGTTGATGGGTGAAGATATTTACACACCTGGTATTAGTGGAGATGCTTTACGCTCTATGGCAGATCCTACGACAAGTGGAGATCCAGATCACTATTCAGATCGTTATACAGGTACGGCTGATAACGGTGGAGTCCATACGAATTCAGGGATTATTAACAAAGCTGCTTATCTACTAAGTGAAGGTGGCACGCATTACGGAGTAAATGTTTCAGGTGTTGGTAAAGATAAAATGGGCGATATTTTCTATCGTGCGTTAACGACTTACTACACAGCATCAACTAACTTTAGCCAAGCTCGAGCAGGTACTATTCAAGCTGCAACGGATTTATACGGCGCTTCAAGTGCAGAAGTACAATCTGTTAAGGATGCCTTTACTTCTGTAGGTGTAAACTAATTGAATTGATTGAAGGTGAGTTGGCCTACTTGTTGGGTCAGCTCTTTTTTTGCTGAAGTGACATTTATTATGCAAAATCAAATATTTCCATATTGTTATCTCGGTTCACTTCAACGACTTTTCCTTTTCCGAAGGTCCCTCTCTTCGCCTCATAGTGACAACTCTTACAAAATGAATAGGCCAAATCTGGAGGATATCCCTCTTGCAAGAGGTCATGTACTGATTGATTATGTTGACAGTTCGGGCATTGGAAATACCAATTACGCTTCTCTTTACCATAAAGAACAACACCGTGCATTTCCCACTCCTGTAAAGAATATTTCAGCATTTCAATATACACCTTCCTCTTCAAAAAATTGGCTTGTTAAAAGCATAATCAATAAATATTAAACTCATTTAAAGGTTGGATGAGAATTGTGTTACCGTAAAGAAAAAAAGACAGCTACCCCTTCTGTAGCTGTCCTTGGTTGTTTTTCTCCCTACACCTCTAGTTATGTAACTCTATCCATATGCATTCAATCTAAAAGTGAGAGGTGTTTTGTGAAAACGAATAAGCACCTGTTGACTCCATAATGACTGATTGTTCAAGCTGCGAAAATTGTTCTGTGCGGTTTGATCGGTCTGATTGCATGTCCTGAACACTCATGAGATGCCTGAATTGTGCAGTGCGGTTTACTTTAATCTCCATCGCAGCGCGACTAACCTTAATAGGTATTGCTCTATGGTTACTTAAAATGACCTGACAGCTGTCAGCATCCGATGGTACGATTTCTTTCACATGTCCATGTGCAATCCAAATACACGATTCTGTTTTCGGAGAGTGAGTAGGAAAGAAATAGATACTGGAACGATTGCAAATCATAATGGGTACCATACGATTATATTTCGTAAGATGAGCTGCACCCTCCACTCGACCTTGATAACTCGATCCATGAAACAAACAATTATTTTTGATAATCTCCATCGGTTTTTCAGAAACAAGCAATTCCCTACCCCATTCCATGACTAAAGAAAACAAATGCCCATGTTCATTGTAATGTGGTAAAATGACCATCGTCTCTCCATTAATCAAATACTCCGCCTTTTTCAATCTAGCCATAAAATCTCCCCCAAAATGATATTGTTTGAAGGTCTTAGGTGCCTACATCACCCCTCCTTTCTCTTAGATAAGACAATAGTACCATATACTGGTAATAAAATGTTTAATAATTTGAAATTATTTGCATTTTTCAATATATTGACATTACGGTTTAGTATTCACAAAAAATAAAAGACCACTGAGTTCATTTCAGCGGCCTTCTATTCTTACTCATATTCTCTTTGTAAAATACTCATAATTAAGGAATCCTGCCAATTCCCCTTACGGTATCTCATCTCTCTCAGTCTACCTTCTTGACTGAATCCCAGGTTTTTATACATGCGAATTGCGTGATTATTATCTGCGAAAACTCTTAGAGAAAGTCGGTGTAGGTTCAATTCAGAAAAGACATAGTCCATCAACAATTTCATCGACTCTGAACCAAGACCCATACCCCTATACTGATTCTCACAGAGTGCAATATAACACTCTGCATTTTTTTGATAGTGATTAATGTTAAACAATCCCATGTAGCCAATCGCTATGTTATCTTCAATGTGCTCAATGATATAATTCTTGCGATGTTCCGCAGATAGCATTCCTTTAAATGTTTCTTGCACATCTTCTATCGATTGAAGATCAATGAATGGATTAATTAATGGAGCAATATCCATGTCATTTTGCCATCGATGGAAGTCCTTTACATCATCGCCAGTCATTTTTCTTAAGCGAACTTTCTCTCCTCTAAATAACAACGCCATCCCTCATCTCTTATTTAAGACTTGTTTCTGATGGTATAGCTGAAACTGGAATACCGGCTTCGATATAACTTCTACACAGCTTCCATTTGCCAGCAATCCGTTTAATAGTATCTGTAAAAAAGTGTGCAGTTTCTAGTTGCTTTCCATCAAGTGAAAGTCCGACCCAAAAGGTGACGAGCATTTCATTTTCTCTAAGAGGTATTTGATATCCTTCGACGATTTTCCATTCAACTTCCATTCCCTCAAATGAACGAAATGCTTGAGACCAACCTTCAATCGATTCTTCATATCCATAATCTTGAATCAGTACTTCACCTTTAACTTCCCTAACCTCTCGCGCTTGGAAGTCCATAGTCATGTGACTTTTGATTGAATCTAATGAACAACTTTTCCAACCTGAAAAATATTCTTCTAAAAATTGAGCAAATTCATTTGGATTGTTCATTTTCTCACTTCCTTCAGAAAGATTGATTCATACTTTGCTCTTCATCCAACTTAGTCGTTTGATTTATATCTTTGATCATTTTTACAGCTATCCAGCCCATAAAGATTAAACATACCAATGCATAGATCCCGATATAAGGACCTACCATTTGTAGTTCCGTAATCGTTTCCGTAATATTTGTGCTTTCGCTTCCACTTGGACTTGTTGTAAGTGTAAGAAAGGCAACCAAATTATTTAACGCGTGACAGATGATCGGTACCCAGATGTTCTTTGTTTTGAGGTAAAAGATACTTAGGAAAATACCAATTGTGAAATGTCCAATCATTCCGCTATTCATATGAATCAAACTGAAGAGCGCTGATGAAATCAAGATTCCTGCTACATTTCCATACTTAACGCGTAATTTCTGAAGTAACGTCGCTCTAAATAACAGTTCCTCGACTACAGGTGCAACGAGAACAATCAAAAAGAACGAAGAAACTTTAGTTGAATTAACGAAGGCATTGGTTGAATCATTATCTTCTAAGAGATTCAACAAATAATCCGGCACAATAAAGGAGAATAGATAAAACAAATAGGATACCGCAGCTAATGAAAACGTTAGATGAAAGAGTGTGAAAAACGTTTTCCTAACAAGGTGATCTGACTTTCGGATCGGTTGAAACAATGATTTCATATCAATCTGATTTTTCCGGTATGCGCGTTTTAACCAAAGGAACGCAACACCGTATAATGCAAATTGACTGAAAATAACAATCGGCATGATTCCTTCACCATTATTCTGAAATATGTAAATCAACCCACCAAACGCTAACGCTGCAATTGTTAATAAAGTCCATAATATTAAGTAGCGAAATTTCACACCTTTATAGGCTGGATTCATAGCTTAGTCTTCACATCCTCTCGAAGGGTTTCTTCTGCTCTCCTCAAGGATTCTATTAAGTAATCAGGTGCATCTGGATGAATAGCTACTTCTTCAAAGGTCATCCACCAAACGCCATCAACCTCATCCTCACTCTTTGCATAAACGACTCCACTCTCGTGTTCACATAAGAAAACAATATCCACCACATGGTATTTCTCATCAACAACAAAGGATGTACTATGTACATAAGTCATTCGATTCTTTACGTAAATCCCTACTTCTTCTAGTACTTCTCTTTTAACCGTTCTTTCGAGGATGTCACGCATATTTCCTTCGCGTTCAACCTTTCCACCAACTAAGGATAGCAATCCACCTGCATGCTCTTCCTTTTCACTTCTTTTAATAATTAACCAGTGCCCATCTTTATGGACTGCTCCTTCAACATTGACAATGAACTGCTCCACACCTAACACCCCGTCTATCAAGCTTTATTTCTATTATTTTGATGAATAGCCAAATACAATAATCCAGCTAAACCAATGACACCAAAGATTAACGCAACAATATCAGTCTTTGAATAGGGTCTATAGTAGAAAAAGTTCGAAATGACCCCTGAACCAACGACGATAAAAAGGATCCACAAACCATATTTGCAGAAAAAACGATACAAAACCTAACACCTCTTTGACTTCTTTCTGTAATTTGTATGCAAAATCTTTCACTTTATCTTCTGGTGCTTGAATTAAATGGTTATACACTAGAACAAGAATGATACCACAGGATGACGTGATCATTCCATATTTGCATCTTCATTCAACCACTCCATGCAAAAATTGACAAAGTTTGACTTTAATCTTTTTCTACATAAATTGTAAAATGCCTTTATTTTTCTTAAACATGATCCATAATAAAAAAGTTGTTGACTCTCACGTTACGTAATACTTTACGATTAAATCGAGGTGATTCGAATGTATAAAGTAAAGGAAGTATCTGAAATGGTTGGAGTGAGTGTAAGAACACTCCATTATTATGATCAAATCAACTTATTAAAACCTGAAAGTATAACCCCGGCCGGGTATCGACTTTATACAAATCGAAACCTCGAGCGTCTACAGCAAATACTTTTCTTCAAAGAAATTGGATTTCAATTAGACAAAATTCAGGAGATATTGGATAGACCCGACTTTGACCGGAAGCAAGCTTTATACACCCACAAAAAGCTTTTATCCGAGAAGAAGAAGCGTATGGAGGAAATGATCCGAACAGTCGATAGGACCATTCAATCGATCGAAGGAGGTACTAAAATGAAGGAAAAAGACATGTTCAATGGCTTCGACATGAAAGAAATTGAAGAACACGAAAGGAAGTATTCTGAAGAGGCGAAGAAAATGTATGGAACAGATATCGTAGAATATACTCAGCAAAGAACTTCAAAATATACGAAGGAAGACTGGGCTAGGATACAAAATGAAAGTAAAGACATTTATCAGCGAATCGCTGACCGAATGGATCATAGCCCAAACGACCAAGAGGTTCAAAAAGCAGTTGGTGAGTGGAGACAGCATATTACCAATTATTATTATGATTGTACAATTGAAATATTTAGAGGTCTCGGTGATCTCTACGTGGAGGATGAAAGATTTACAAAAAACATTAATAAAATGAAACCTGGATTAGCCCAATTCTTAAGAGATGCCATACACATCTATTGTGATCAACAATCTAATTAAAGGATGATTAACTGACTTTAGAAGACGTTCTAGAGTCAGTTGTATTTTTTTCAGAAAAAAGAGTGCTCCAAAAGCGCTTTGTCTTTTGATACACTCTTTACTTGTGTTTTCGTTCAGCCAAACAATGTCCCAATAAATACAATGAATATTAACATAATCGATAGAAGCCCTGTTACAAGTACTGTAGAGATTGTTCGTGCAGCGGATTTCCAATTTTCCACCCCAACCGTGCCTATCATACCAAGCACAAATGTCAGTAGGACCAAGCCAAAAAGTACAGGGTAACTCAATTCCTGTGGGAGGCGTTGTTCAAAAAAAACTTTTCCAAGAAACAAGGCTAAGCTAATCACCATTAAAAAGAAGGAACTGAAATTCAAGAATACACCCATACATCCCCTCCTCAAGCTGTACATGTATACTTAATACTTTCGCCTCACATGAGTTATGTCCTCTAACGAATGATTGCTATTTTACGACAAGCGTTTCCTGTTTATCGACTTTTTTGCATCGGAAGTGTCATTTATTAGAGAAAAAAAGAAGCAGTCCTCCTCAGAAGAACTGCCAACAAAAATCCCATATTCAGTTAAGTGCGTTCATAATCAAAATCGTGACAGTGATAATCCCAATTGTGTACATTCCAAACTGGAGCATTAAACCGATCGCCTTCTCTGGAGTCATACCCATTCCCCTTTCAAATTCGTCACAACTTTGTCTCTTTAAACATTAGGATGGCAAAATCAAGCCTGTCCTAAACCACAAAAAATATGTTTTCAATATTTCCTGTTGAAGATTTTCCATTTACCATTCATTTGGGATATTCCTCTTTCAGCCTTAATAAAATGAAAAGGTGAAGGGGTTGGATCGGATGAGAAGAGACCAAAAAGATGCAATGTATGATACTCCAGCATACCCAGACGATATGCTTTCGATAATCAATGAAGGTTTACAGGTCGGTGGCAAACCAAAGCGTGTTATCATTTTGGGGGCTGGAATGGCCGGTCTTGTTGCTGGATCTTTATTGAAAGAGGCAGGTCATCACGTAACGATTTTAGAAGGTAACAATCGTGTTGGTGGTAGAGTTTATACAATGCGTGAACCATTTTCCAAAGGAAATTATTTGGATGCAGGTGCAATGCGTATACCGAATTCGCACAAACTTGTTCTTGCATATATTAAACAATTTAAATTACCAGTAAACGAATTTATCAACTCAACCCCGTACGATATCATCTATGTGAATGGCATTAAAACGCGACGTTATTTATATGATCAAAATCCAGCGATATTAAAATACCCTGTTGCCAAGAAATATGAAGAGATCACTGCTCTTAATGTGTTCCTTGACGCCGTAAAGCCATTCATCGACTTATATAACAACGCTACACCTGAGGAAAAGATCAAGATTAAGAAGAAATACGACCAATATTCGTTCGGTACATTTCTGAAAAATAATCCTTTTGGAAAATCAGTCGATACAGCAACCATTAGAATGATTCAAGTATTACTTGGAATCGAAGGATTTCCGGAGCTTTCGTTCGTAGATATTATCACAGACATTGTTACCAATCTGTTTAGTGAGGACCTCATTTATTACGAAATAACCGGTGGGAACGACCTTCTCCCGTGGGCCTTTATGAGAGAACTTAATTCAAATGTCCTTTTTAACCATCAAGTAATGGAGATCAATCAGGAAGAGGATTGTACTCGTATATCGACGATGAATCTTGAAACAGGAAGAAAGCATGAAATCATTGGAGATTATGTGATTACAACGATACCATTTTCAGTATTTCAATTCATTAAGATTCAACCATACAATTCTGTATCTTTTCAAAAACGGTCAGCCATTCAATCTTTACATTATGTACCTTCAACAAAGATCGGACTGGAATTTAACGAGAAGTTTTGGGAGCGAGAGAAGCTTTTTGGAGGAAGTTTAACAACTGACCTTCCGTTACAGTTTGCCTATTATCCGAGTCACAATATCGGAATGCCTGGTCCAGGGGTCATGTTAGGTAGCTATAGTTGGGAAGATAACGCAGCTTTGTGGGATTCGTTACCTGAAGAGTTAAGAATTTTTCAGTCACTACGGCAATTGGCAGAGGTTCATGGACCAATCGTTTATGACAGCTTTCAGAATGGCGCGTCATTCAGCTGGTCTCAGAATCCATTCTCTGGTGGCTGTTTCACATTATTTAAGCCTTATCAGTACTCTGAATTCGGAGAGGTGATTAAACAGCCTGAAGAACGGATTCATTACGCCGGTGAGCACACATCATCATTCCACGGCTGGATCGAAGGAGCCATTCAATCAGGCATACGGACAGCGTACGAAGTCAATCAACGGACTTTAGATTAGAGCAATCGTGCGTTGTGTTTACAACCCACGATCTTCAAAACGTTTTAAGTCATCATTTGTCCCGATAATAATCATTGTATCCCCTTCGGATAAAATGACATCGGCTGATGGAGAAACGATAATCTCAACGCCTTTTTTGATTCCTACGATATTGCAACCATATTTTGCTCGAATATTTAAATGACCGAGTGTTTTTTGATTGACTTTTGGCGTTGCAATTAGCTCAACAATGCTATGGTCAGGAGATAACTCAATGTAATCAATAATCTTTTCAGATACAACATGATGTGCGAGCCTTTTTGCGATATCTCTTTCAGGATGGATGATCCGGTCCGCCCCTATTTTCTCAAGCACCATCCGGTGATATTTGGATTGGGCCTTTGCCCATACTGTTTTCACTCCTATTTCTTTTAATACGAGTGTTGTGAGTATGCTTGACTGAATATCATCACCTAATGAAACGATAACCAAATCGAAATTACGTACTCCTAGCGATTTCAATACACCTTCATCTGTTGAATCGGCTACGACAGAATGGGTTGCTAAAGACGAATAGGCATCAACTCTATCCTCATTCCGATCAATCGCAAGGATTTCAGTATTCAATTCCGCAAACTCCTTGCATAAACTCCCGCCGAAATTCCCAAGTCCTATTAATCCGATTTGTTTCAGTCTAGTGGCCATAATCCATTTCCCTTCCTAGCTGTTACCATATATTTTGGCTCTATTTACAATTACTATGATTTATTTTTGAGCACACAAAAAACCACAGAGAGAATCCCATGGTCAATTAGTAGAATTGATCACAATTCATCACAGCCCTATACGCTTACGAGGTTAGCTGTCGGATTCGGGCGTAAAGTGTCGCCCTACCTTTCACTACTAAATAAGGATTCACCCCTAGTGATCTTACATCACAAAATATGTGGGTCCCCCGCTTTTTCAAATTCAGCGTTTGTAAATCAATTTATTATTTTAGATGAACCTAATATTACCCCTCACTCACAAGGCTTGTAAAGGGGTTTTTAAGTAAAGCTCTTAGATTTTTTTCTATCAGTTCAAAATCAATATCCATTGATGATATTAGTGCAATGTACAGCATTTATCAATACGAATATAGAGTTTAATGAAATGTTGCAGGAAAACTTTATTTTATATGGAAGATTGATGAATGCACCATTTTACGAAAGTAGGTCTAATGAATATGGATATCACAAAGTTTGGAGATGTAGAAAGTTTACATGTGAAATGCTCTGCTGGGCATATGTATTTGCATTATTATCTTTATTTTGTTGATGGTATGTTAGTGGATGCAGGACCAAAGAGCTGCGAAGAAAGCATCATCCCTTATTTTAAAACAAAGAAGATCAATACCGTTGCCCTGACTCATTTCCATGAAGACCATACGGGTAATGTTAGATGGCTACAAGATCATATGCATCCAGAAATCTACATACACCCAATGTCACTGGACATATGTGCACGTGACGGACAATACCCAGATTATCGACATGAATTCTGGGGATCTAGAGACGGGTTTCATGCTAAGCCTATTCGAACGAGCGTTCAATCAGATAACTTCTCATGGGAAGCCATCCATACCCCTGGTCATTCAAGAGATCATCTTGTCTTTTATAACAAAGAGACAGGGAGACTGTTTTCTGGAGATTTGTTCGTTACACCAAAACCCAAGATCTCTATGTGGCAAGAATCAATACCAACCGTTATGGACTCGATCAGGACCGTCTTGACATACGATTTCGATGAAATGTTCTGTGCTCACGCGGGTTATGTTCCTAATGGACGGGTAATGCTTGAAAAGAAATTAGATTATCTCATTTCCACACATGAACAGATCAACAGTCTATATCAACAAGGATTAACACTAGAAGAAATTGATGCCAAAATGTATGCCCAAGAGTCCCCTTTAAAACATATATCAAAAAAAGAATGGGATTCTTTACATTTTGTCCGATCGATGATTAAGGATGAGCCTAGTTTGAGGTGAACGATGCCTCTTGATTATGTAGAGTAATGAAAGAGAAAACTGGCCAAACCTCATTTAATATAAGGTTTGGCCAGTAAACAATTGATCACATTTTCACTATTATTCATATCCGTTGACGATGAGGTCAAGTTTCCCCGTATCTGGCGCAATAACGAGACCATGAACAGGCGTGTCCTTTGGTAACAATGGATGGTTCTTTACTACGTCAACGCTATTTTCGACGCTACTTTCTACGCTATCGAATCCTTTGAGCCAGTTTTTCAAGTCAATACCAGCATGTTCAAGTGTGTCGACAGTGTCTTCGGAAACGCCGCGGTCCTTGAACTTACTAATCATTTTTTCAGGATCGACACTAGACATACCACATTGGTGGTGACCGATGACGAATACTTCATCCGCATTTAATTCATACACTGCAACGAGTATACTTCGCATAACACTGTCAAATCGGTCTGACACAATCGCACCTGCATTTTTCACCGATTTAAAATCTCCATTACTCAAGTTCATAGCCTTGGGCAATAGCTCGACAAGTCGAGTATCCATACACGATACAATAACCATCTTTTTGTCAGGAAGTTTCGAGGTAACGTATGGTTCGTATTGCTTTTCTTGCACAAATGATTCATTGAAACTTAATACTTCATCCAATAGTTGCATTTACTAATCCCTCTCTTCTATTGATTACACATCTCTATACTATCTCAAATACGGATAAGGCTCAAAATTTTTCACCAAATGGGATTAATAAAAATGCTATTCTTTGTAGAAGCCGACATTTTTTGTTACACCTATTCATACTAGGAATGTTTACACTTGTTCTTCATATCTACAGCATGATTGTCATATAGTATTAGGAATATAGTGCAAAGGGGGACGCATTGATGTATAAATTTTCATCAATATGTGTATTTTGTGGGTCCAGTTTCGGGACAAGCAATTTATATAAACAAGAAGCGAAAAAGCTTGGAGCGTTGCTAGCTAAGCATCATATAGAATTAATCTATGGGGGTGGCAATTCAGGGTTAATGGGTACTCTAGCTCATTCCGTCATGAAAAATAACGGAAAAGCAACCGGGATAATAACGAAGAAAATTTATGATAATGTCGACCATTTAGAATTGACTGACCTAAAGATTGTGGATAGTATGCATGAACGTAAAGCGATGATGTATCAATTAGCTGAAGCATTTATTGCGCTGCCCGGCGGGATCGGCACGATGGAAGAAATGTTCGAGGTAATGACATGGAACCAAATTGGATACCACCTGAAACCGCTGGGACTCTTCAACATTGATCACTATTATGGTCCTTTAAACGACTTACTTGAACATATGCTTGAAGAAGGCTTTGTTCAAAAGCAGCATATGACTCAAACGATTTTCGAGAACGATGCAGAACGGTTACTAAATCGCCTGAACTCAATAGAATTATCGGAAATGAATAAATGGAATTGAAGAAGCTGACACAAAGGACACTCGGTCCTTCTTGTGTCAGTTTTTTGATTAAACAATTCTGGTAGGACAATTATACTAAAATGTCTAGATTAATCTGGGAAATGTCGAGATTGATCTGGGAAATGTCGAGATTGACTCGGGAAATGTCAAGAATATGTGATGAAATGTCGAGATTAGACGACCAATTGTCGAGATTATGAAATGAAATCAACAAATACAATTAATGAGTGAGAAAGTCAGTAGGATGTCACCCTTTGTGTCATCCTCTTTTTTTACCTAACGAACCACTTATACACGAATTGATACATGTTATACATAATGTCTAGCAGAAAAAAATGGAATCTGCAATACTGTTAATAGATACCAAATACTGAGGTGACGAAGAATGGATGTACATATCGACATAAGTGAAAAGTACCAAGGATTATCAATTACAGTCCACGCAAAGCAATGGTCAAATGAGATTGACGCACTTGTAAATAAAATTAAAAGTCCACAAGCACAAAAGTTGTTCGGAGAAAAAGATGAGCAAACTATCGTTTTACAGCCTGAAGAAATCGACTACATTTATTCTCAACATAGAAAAGTATTTGTGACCATTAATGGTTCTACATTCGAGGTGAAATACAAATTATATGAGATTGAGAAATTGCTAGAAGGCTATCAATTCTCAAGATTCTCTAAATCTGTCATTGGAAACCTTGAGAAGATTAATCGATTTGAGGTCGCCTTCAATGGAAACTTATGTGTCTACTTTCATTCTGGTCAAAAGGAATATGTATCACGGAAATATGTCCAAGAAATCAAACAAAAATTATTACAAGGGAGCTGAACAGTATGTTTAAAGAAATGATTCGAAGAGGTTTTATCGGTATTAGTTATAGCGGTATCATAACATTCTGTGCGTTAACCATTATTAAGGTTAATGAGCTTAATGTATCAGCATCAGAAATTTGGGTTCATATGCTAGGCAGCATCGCATTAGGGATTTTTTGGGGAATGGCATCATTGATCTTTGAGAATGAATCATTTAGTCCCCTCATGCAAATTCTGATTCATTTTTCTGCGTCCATCATCTTCTTCTATCCAATTGCGATCCTTTTAGGATGGATCACCCTTTCAGCAATTACAATATTAAGTAGCTTTATTATTTTTATCATGATTTACTTTATCTTTTGGTTCACAATCCGTTTCTATATAACAAGGATGGCATCATCATTAAATAACGCAATAAAATAAACAAGTGACCCAGAGGATAAGATCCTTTGGGTCACTTTTATACGTTTACTTCACAAGACTCCTTACTTGCTCTGTTTCCTCATAAAATCGAACGGTGTTTCTGCCTGAATTTTTCGCTTGATATAAAGCGTCATCCGTATCCACGATGAGTTGTAAGTGATTCATTTCTCGTGTTGGTTCAACCGTTGCAACCCCTACACTTACTGTCACAGTAGGCTTCACTTTAGAATTAACATGTGGAATTGCTAATACTTGGACACTCTTCCGAATCGCTTCTGCAACCTTTAATGCACCCTTTTCACATGTACCTGGCAATATGACAACGAACTCTTCTCCTCCATACCTTGCAATCATATCATTTGGTTTATTTAGAACCTTGTTGCCGACATTGGCAATTGCTTTAATACATTCATCACCTTGTTGATGACCATACGTATCGTTATACAATTTAAAATAATCTATATCGAACATAATTAATGAAAGAGGCTGTCCTTTCTGAATCGCTTTCTTCCATTCCTCTTCAAGCTGTGCATCAAAATATCTTCGGTTGAAGATTTCAGTTAAACCATCCAAGTTGGATAAACGCTTCAAACGATCATTTTTCTCGATTAAATCACTTTCTAATTGCTTCCGAATATCGACATCTCTTGAGGAACACATTAGCTCATCAGAAACTAATCCTAACCCTGTCAGTTTTTTAGATGTCGTTTCAAGCCAGACATAACTGCCATCTTTTCTTTTAAACCGGTATTCAACAACAAATCCTTGATCTGTATCAACCACGGTATTATGAGACTCTGAAATCCTCAACAAATCTTCTGTATGATAGAAGTCATAAGGATTTTTACCAATTAGTTCCTCAGGTTTATATCCTAATATAATAGAGCTTGATGGAGATACATACTTAAACCTACCATCTAAATCATGTGTTGAAATTAAATCAGAAGAGTTCTCTGCTAATAATTTATAATATTTGATTGAACGATGATTCTTGTTCGCACTTTGAATAGATTCAGCCAATATATATGTGAATAGATTCCCAATGATTGCAAAAGGAACAAAGAACATAAGGATCATATGAGTAAGGTCAGGGTCTTTTAATAAGTAATAAATAGTTACTGAAAACGCAAGCACACTTATCAAATTTAATGCAACGTACTGATAAATGATTCTTTTCACCTTTATGATTGAAAGAGCACCAAGTACGATTCCAATGACGATCGTTACAGAACCAGCGACAATTGAAGCTGTATTAACGCCATACAAAGCTACCCTCATCGTTCCGATGACAATACTAGCAATGATACTTCCTATTGGTCCACCGAAAACAGCTGCCAAGACCATTGCTAAGTGTCTTAAATCTACAATAACCGTATCATTCGGGTGAATCGCGTTTAACATGAGTAAAGTACCAAGCACTCCCCCACCAAGTCCTACGATCATTTTAATATATATAGATGTATTCCCCATTAATGGTCTATTTTGAAAGACTTTACCTGCTATAAATAGAAATGCACTCGTCACTGCTAAATTATTTAAAAGGTCAAGAAACATCTGCATCACTCCACGCTTGTTGAAATTCACTTCTTGATTTAATCATTCGATACACTATATATATCGGTTACAATTGCCGATCTCTCTATAAAATTCAAACAATTTTCTGAACGAAATAATGTAAACCTATTAAGTTGACATCCGTACATCTTAGAAGTCCTCAGCGCTTGGGGTTATACGCTGTAAATTCCATTTTGTCCGCGATTATTTGACTACATCTACTCAAGAAAGTACAAAAGATCATGAAATGCTCAAAGTCCTCGGATTCGAGATTGATTATGTGACAGTTCCACAGTCATAAATAACGAATAAAAGAGCTTGTCAAATACCAAGCTCTTTATTCTATAACTCAACCACTTTTTAATTGGTGCCATAACTTCAAATCCACTTGCTTACCAATGATAAGTTCAGTTCCACCACACTTTGGACATTCTGTTGCTTTTGTAAAATCGTCCAAAAATGATAACCTCATAATGAACGCTTTGCGCGCACCCTGAAATCCCGCGAATGCTGTTTTCATGACCTTTCTCACTTCAATACAAGGAGATTTTTCTTTACGTATGACCAGTTTTGCGGGAATCTGAAGCGAAGTCTCCAATAGGTTGCTCCTAGCAGGTTGTAGACTTCCATTTGCTTGTATTTTGCGGTAATGCTTTGAATATCTTCAAACCAAACAGCGTGTTCGGTATTATTTTTTCGGTATTGATAGCCTGGGGCATTTGCATTCCAGTCGTATTGGATGGGAATCCAATTTCCGATTGCTCGGTTTTGCGCATTTTGTACGGAGAGCATTTCAGCTACAGATCCAGGCTGTTGAGGAAGTGTCCAATCATATCCATATAAACTCATGCCCATCATCATTTTTCGTCTGTTAATTTGACCTGACGCGTACATGAGCACTTGCTCAACCCACCACGTCGGTGCAATCGGATCAGGAGGACCAATTGCGTACCCGTAATCAATCGTCATAATAGAGACAATATCAACTATTTCGCCGATCGCTCTATAATCTAGAAATCCCACCAGTCGATTAGTCGGCATATCACTACTTTTCGCATGTGCATTTACTTGTAAAATTCGATTCCCTAAACCTTCCTTTAACTCCTCCAAAAATGCAGTAAAATCATTTCTTCGATCAGCTGGAACAAATTCGAAATCAATACTCACGCCAGCGTATCCTTTTTCGTTTACTTTCTTTACTAGGTTGCGAGCAAGCGTACTTCTCTTTTCAGTGTCTTCAAGCACATCTCTTGCCAACTCTGGGCTAAACGTACCCTTTTCATAATTACTAATGACTAATAAAGGCTTAATGCTCATCGATTTACAAGTTTGTATAATTTCTTCGTCTTTCGCTTCAATTAGTTCTCCACTATACGTAAAGGTATAGGTGAAAATAGCAAGGTAAGACACACTCTCAGCAATATCAGAAAGGATTTCATGATAATTCGAAGTCCCCCATGCATCGATAAAAACCAGTGATTGCATCGGATACTTTTGCCAGGAAGGGATACGAATTCGTTGACCTATCATGAGCGCGTCTGGGTTAAGTTTAGGGTTAGCAGCGATAATCGCCTGTACGGTTGTGTTGAATAGTTGGGAGAGACGCCAAAATGTATCCCCAGATTTTATTTGGTAATACCGCTCAGGTGGTTCCTGATCTGGAATATAGAGATGTAGTCCGGGTACAATCGCATCTGAAACAAGCCCGTTCACAAGTTTTATAGTTGAGACTGGTACACCAAAAGCAATCGAGATTTTCCACAACGTATCTCCAGATGCAACCGTATGAATTGCCAACTACCATCCCCCACTTTCCAAAAATCAACCCTAGTATCAATCTATTTTTCCAAACAACACTTCATGAAGAAAATCTTAAAGAAGACTTTCCCACAACAATAAAAAGCGGCCTAGAAGGTTGAACTCACACTTCCTAGACCGCTCCATTATTACCTTATCCTGCTTGCTTCAGTTCAACCCTTGCTTTCCGTTCGTCTAACTCAGGTGAAATGATGTGATAAATCAGCGTTCCTATTAGCCCGATTACTGTGATGAGAATGGCCATAACGAGTGTTGGTAGCATTGCTCCAAGGGTTACGGTCACGGATGAAATCAACATCGATAAATTAAACTTCAAGCCATTGAATGCCATATAAGAACTACGTGCGTCGTCCGGCGGAATCGAAGCCATGTAAGACTGTTCGACCGGCACTCGTATGACTTCAGCAACCGTGAGAACTGCCATCATCACGAATAAAACGACTAGATTGTTTGAGTACGATAACACACCGTATCCAATTGTAAAAAAGAAACAACTCCACACGAGGATGGATTTATCCTTGAATGAGTGCGTCATCCTTGTAATGAATAACATTAATATTGCAACCATAATCGTATTTTCACTACGAAGGAAACCCATTGTCTTAACACCATCTATTTCCCAGAACAGAAATTGTTGGGTTTCCATTTCCCCACTTAACCGGATTCCGATATAATTCGTCAACTGGAACTCCATTGATAAGATGAGGACGCCGGCAATGGTAAACAACACGAACAATCGGTCATGGAGTACTTTTTTGTAATTGGAAAACAGCTGTAACACATGACCTTTGGCTGTTAAATCCGACTCTACAGCAGCGTAACTTTCGTCGATGAAAAAGCCAACGAGAATAGCTGTTGATGCTGCTGCTATACTCAATCCTAGAAATAATTCAAATAAGTAATCCTTAAACAGAAATGCACCGAGTATACCACCAATTGCAATCGATAGATTACTTGCCCAGTAGGTGATTGAATACATCAACTTTCGCTGTTCAGGTGTACTGACATCAATCATCATGGCTGAGTTGGCAGGTCCTGCTAGCCCCCAACAAATACTGTTCACTGTCATCATTGCAAACGTGAGCCCTGGTGATTCGAACCACGGAGAGTTACTGATCATCATCGTGAAAAAGGCTAAAAACCTCAACGACTCTGCAAATAACATAATTCTTTTACGACCGAACTGATCGGCAAAATAACCACCAATAAAAGTGATTCCAATTCCTACTGCTACATTAATTAAAAGGAGTAGCCCTGCCACTTTCGCACCGAAATGTACGGCTAAGTAAATGGACATGAACGGGAAGATCATACTCCCGATAAAGCGACTAATAAATGACTCTATGATTCGGATTTTGATGTTTTTGTGAAAATCTCGGAATCTCATAGTATCCCTTCTCTCTCTAGTATTAAGTTTATTGTAAGGTGTAATCGACATTTCCGAATCATGTCGGAGTATCAACTTTTCTACAACTTTGGATGTACGTCTCTCTCCCAAGAATGCCATCCGTTACAACTTATTTTATTTAACTTTCAGAAATGCTCCTGCATCTCGTGTTCGGTAAACCGTTACGTACTTAGGAGCAAAATACCTAAGCAACTGACGAATCATTGCAACCACGCACCTTAGAAAATAAGAGCAATCACGTCATCGAACAAGTGCGTTTGAGCTTCATTGTTAAACTGTTTGCTTAGGTCAATATCTAGTTCTCTAGCAACCACTGCCATATCGTTTATGACCTGTAGAAGTTCTTCCTGTTCCTCTTTAAAATGCCAGTTATACAACATATCTCGTTTCGTTTTATCCAATGGGCTTCTTGCCCCTTCTACCTTCGACCAATCACCAAATGAATTTGGTTGGATCCCTTTTTGCATATACCATCCGGATGCAATCAACCACTTTAAACCGAGAAACATGTTTTGGGCATATAACCATTCTTCTCTCATAATCCTCCTGTAAGCTTCATGAAAGTAGGCAAAAAGCTTTCCTCTCCATTGATTGAATTCTTCAACAGTAGGTTGATAGGTAATGGTTTGAGATGCAGCCCGAAGTTCCGTTAACTTTGCTGTAGAATCTTTTACAATTGAAATGTCATTTAACCAAACAGATGGTTTTAGATCATTCAACCGATAGTAGAAGCAATCTACTTTAACAAAGGATCGGTAATGAACAACCGTATAACTTAAATGTTGGGCGGCTTGTTCATAAAACAACACCTCTCCCCAACAACGAGCTCGATTTAATTTCATTTCAACATAGTGAGAATAAGCTTCGTCTGTTACAACAACCCTTAAGTCGATATCAGAATACAAATCTGTATTACCAGACCCGATAGAGCCCCCATAAAAGACACCTATTATGTTTTCATCCTCTAAAAGATCTTTTTCAATTCGCTTCATTAACTTTTCACGACTCTTAGGCAGCTTTAAATCTCTCTCGTGAAACATTCTTTACACGCCACTCTCTCGCCGCTCTCGTCCGATAGGTGTTTCAATTCCGTCTAGGGTTTTGCTATTTTTTTGAGTCTGATAGTCTTCTAGTCTGTCGCCTTTTTTATCGGTCCACTCCATTAGCTTTTCCCGGTCACCATCATAGGTGTATAGTGGCACACCATAGCCACATGAAGTTTGCACTTGATAGATTTCAGCTATAATAATTTGTCGTGCACCAGGTAGCTCGTCAAAAAGACCAATCAGTTGATCCCATTCTGGAGACCCCTTTAACGCAACACGCCCCTTCCCATAAAGCCTAAGTATCAATGGTGCGCCATTAAAAGCACAAAACATGAACGTAATTCGACCATTTTCTACGAGATGTCCACTCGTTTCGTTACCACTTCCTGTTAGATCAAGATAGGCAACCTCTGTTGGACTAAGAATTCGCAAAGCGTCATATCCTTTAGGAGAAAGATTCACATGTCCATCCTCTGCTAAAGGTGCTGAACCTACAAAGAACAAGTGTTGGTTTTTGATAAACTCGATATGCTTCGGCATCATTTCAGTAAATAATTGTCCCACTTCAATCGCTCCCTTTTTACAAAGCTTTTGCCGTTTTTTCTTTAAAGTAAGTAAAACCTCTTGGTAGTAGTGTCATCGTAAGTAGTACTAAAGAGACAACTAGCATGAGGACTGAACCTGTAATCACTGCAGCTTTTACATGAATGATCTCTACCAGCATACTGATCAAGAGGATAAACATCATCGTTAATATCGCATTAAATACACTAACTACACTTACGATTCGTCCCATGATTTCTACAGGCAGGTTGTTTTGGTAAAAGGTGATGAAACCTGTATGTGCGCATGCTAGAGCAAAAGAAAGCACAAATACTCCTATAGAACCGCCTATAAATCCACTAGATAAGGCATAAATCAAATATCCGATTGCTGTCATTGACGTTCCGATCCCAATGAGATGTTGGAGTTTGAGTTTATAAACGAATATAGTGACAAAAGCTGAACCTAGAATAAACCCTACACCCGCAATACTGACGAGAACACCATAGCTTTCCTCAGACAATCCTAGCACCCTACGAGTAAATACAACCTCGGTTGAATCAAGCGCGGCCGTAAACAATAATGCAAACTCGAATAGTGCATAAACCCCCATGACATAAACCGCTTTTTTACTATATGCAAGGACAACGCCCCAATCCTCTTTCAACATTTTGAAAGAAAGATTATCCTTTGAGGTTGTGTTTTCCATATCCATACTTGGTAAAAAGTAAAGAACGAATGCAGAAAGCATAAAAGATAATGCGTTCATGTAAATGGCAAGGGCAGCTGAACCGATAAAGACGAGTGCCCCAGCGATCGCTGGACCGATGACAAACGCACCAGACGTCATCAAGTTGTGTAACGAATTGAATCGTTTTCTTCGTTCAGGTGGAATCAACTTAGTAATATACGTCGTTGCAGTCGGTTCAAAAAATGAACTTGCCATATTGATGAGAAATACAATGACATAAATGATGAATAAGGATGAGAAAAATGGAATCGAAGCGACAAGCATGGCACGTATGACATCAAGTATGATCATGATGCGCCGTTTATTGAAACGATCAATAACACTTCCTGACCAAAAGCTTGTGCACATGGATGCGAGAGGTTTCAACATGTACAAGCCTGCCACAGCCGCCGCAGAACCTGTCATGTTCAATATCATGAGGTTTAATGCGATGAGATAAACCCAATCACCAAGATTAGAAATCCCAATTCCGGCTAAAAGTAACGACGGATCCTTCCATTCTCTTCTCCAATTAGAATCGTTTGCTGTCCCAAAAGAACCAACACCTTTCTTTGTCTGTTTTTAAAGATTTCTATATACATTATCCTAATTACCAAAATTACACAATAGAAAATTTCATATTTTTGAAAAAGAATAATAATTCTGGGAAATACCTTTCTGAAAATGAACTTTTGAACTATAATGAGCAATAACTTTGAGGAGGGATTGAGATGAAAACGATCGGCTTGATTGGTGGCATGAGCTGGGAATCTTCAGCGGAGTATTACCGGATCATAAACGAAGAGATAAAGCGACGATTAGGTGACTTCCACTCCGCAAAATGCTTGTTGTATAGTGTAGATTTTGCAGAAAACCAGCGATATCAAGCGCAAGGAGAATGGGGAAAAGCTGGTGAAGCTCTCGCTGAGGTTGGTCAGTCTCTACAAAAAGGTGGTGCAGACTTCATCGTGATATGCACGAATACGATGCACAAAGTCGTCGATCAAATTGAAGATAACGTAGACATTCCAGTTCTACATATTGCAGACGCAACCACCGCTCAAATCCATAGAGACTCAGTAAAAAAAGTTGGTCTGCTCGGGACAAAATATACGATGGAACAAGATTTCTACAAAACGAGACTGGAGAAGAACGGTCTCGAAGTGGTTGTACCAGATGCCGAAGACCGAAACATCATCCATTCCGTCATCTATGCTGAATTATGCCAAGGAACCATTAATGCTTCATCAAAGGAAAATTTCAAACAAATTATCCATAAACTGATCGACAATGGCGCTCAAGGTATCATACTCGGCTGTACGGAAATCGGATTACTCATCAAACCAGAAGACGTCGAAGTCCCCACCTATGACACCGCTCGGATTCATGCCGTTGAGGCCGTGAATAATTCATTAGAATAATAGAAAGCTCACACTTCGGTCTATACTGTTGTGTGAGTTTTCATTATTTTTTTCATTCTTTAACTCACCATTCTTTTTCAGAAATCATAGCAATTGCTCCTCTAACTTAGGTCTGTCTAGAACATTTTGAATGTTTCCAGCAGACATAAACTGGCACCTCTGCGGTCCCCCACTTGACTGAATCCCTTTAATTCACAAAATCACCTTCCATAATTAAACATTTATGTATGTTATAATTTGCTTGTATTGAGAAAGTTGTCGTAAAAAATTGACAATAATTCAATGAATTTATCTTTTTTTTCTCAATACCCAAAACGGAGGATTTGATTTATGATTGGTGAAAAGATTTTATATTACAGACGTATACGTAATTTTACCCAGGATGAATTAGCAGATGGTATTTGTTCAATTTCCTACCTTAGTAAAGTGGAAAATAACAAGTTGGAACCCAGCAAAGAAATTTTAAATTTACTAATGGAGAGATTAGAAGTAGTACTAATGATTGAAGATGAGGTTTCAATTGATAAACTCAGAAGAGAATTATTCGAATGGTACAACACATTAAGATCAGGCGATATTGAAGACTCTAAAATTCAAAAAAAATATTTAAAACAGAAAATACAAACTTTTGATAGTATTGATTTAAAATTATACTATTCAATTTTCAACCTCAAGTATTGGCTTGTTCAACAAAACACAAAGAAAGCGGAAGAAATTCTCGATGAGTTAGATTCAGTTCGAAACCTCTTTTCTAATACTATGAATTATTATTATTTATATGGTTTAGGAATCTACTATTATTTAACACATAAATACCGTTTGTCTTTAAAGTATTTTAACCAAGCATTGGATTATCAAGAATCAAACATTGAAAAGGATTTTCTTAATTATCACCTTGCCTTAGTACATAGCCAATTATTTCATGTGACTTTTGCCAAGACCTACGCAGAGGAGGCATTAACATTATTCAGTAAAGCTGGGAATGTTGAGAGAAGTATTGACTGCCAGATTATTATTGGAATAAATAACAATCGCTTATCAAATTTTGATGAAGCTGAACATCAGTTTAGAAATGCACTCTTATTAGCGGATAGATTAAATCTTGAAATGAAAAAAGCTTATATATTTCACAATATCGGTTACATAAATAGTGTACAAAAAAGGCATGATGCTGCAATTGTAAACTATAAGAGGAGTTTATCAATTAAACAAAAATATGAGATAAAGAATTACTTGAACACAATTTATCATATTGCTAATGAGTATAAACAGTTGAATAAACATGTTATTGCTATTGAGTGGATAAAAAGGGGACTAGAGTTCGGTATAGAATTTGATCTCAAAGACTTTATTAAACTAAAAATACTCCAATACCAAATAACTGAAAACCCGATATTGGTTGATTATCTCGAAAAGGAAGCTATACCTTACTTTTATGAGAATCATGATTGGGTAAATTTATGTGAGTGTTCAGAGATACTTGCTAATTATTATAAAGAAAAAAAACAATATAAGAAATCTAGTTATTACTTTTCTGAAGCTAATGAGCTAAGAAAAAATAATATAATCTAATATTTAGGAGGAACATGAGTTTTAGAACCGCAACCTATCGTAATCTTTTAATTAATTATTAAATATGATAGTCATCAAAAACTAGGGGGTTATTATGAAAAAGTTTAAGTTAATGGTCATGGTTCTTTGTTTACTCGCAGCTTGTTCCAATACACCAACAAACGAAGAGGAGAGTAATGATTATACACCAGAAAAGGCTGAAAAGAATGGAAATGTAGTCGTTATACATAAAGGTGAAAGCTTTGATGAAATTGTACAAGGAAATTTAGAAGTTAAAGGAATTGAAAAGGTGAAAGAACTTCTTAAGAGTGTAGAGGCAAAAGAAGAAGATTCAGTAACGATTTCCATTTTCGAGAAGAACGGAAACCATTATGAAAATAAAATCAGCTATGAGAAGGAAAAGGTCAAGTTTGAAAATAATTATGGTGGCTATAAACAGTCACCCAAAGGGACGTATAGCTGCGGATATATCTCCCAGAGAGGACCCATGGTATATCTGGAAACATGTACAAGTGAAGACGGGGAAGAAGTCAGTACTATTCTTGCTTTTATAGCAACTTCGGAAGCGTTCAACTAATAAAATTTTTCTGCTTTTTCGTAATGGAGGGATTGCTATGAAACTACATCTTGAAAAATATTTATTCAATTTGATGCTCTTATTAATAGGTGTCTGGTTGGTAGGGTCCCTCCCTGCTTTATTCAAAGGGATTTCTCTAGACATAGCTGCCTATTTGAAAAGTTTGCTAGGAATATTAATGAACTTATTTACTCGTGATTCATTTACCTATTATTTAAACGGGATTGATCGTCCAGTATTCCCAAGAATCATTAGCCCGTGGATTTACTCAATCACTGTGCTATTCATTTCTTTTATCCTTTCATTTTTTACAGCTATCGGAATTGGTTTTATAACAATGCTTCTTTCTTCTAAAATTGTAAGAATTATCAAACGAACACTTAACTTATTGGAATCAATTCCAGACCTATTATTTATCGCAGTTTTTCAATTAATGGTAATAACTATTTATAAACAGACTGGTATTTTATTTTTTGATATTGCTTCTTACAAAGAGGACACCCCATATGTACTGCCTATCCTTGCATTATCTATATTACCTACAATATTTATTTATAAATTCACTATTAATGAATTCGAATCTGAATATCAGTTTCCCTATGTAGAACTAGCAAGGGGGAAAGGATTATCTGAGATTTATATTCTTTTTAAACATATAAGCAGAAACACGCTTATCAGTATTTTTTTTAATACAAAATTTATACTTTGGTTCATGCTCTCAAATTTATTAATTGTAGAGTTTACATTCGGAACAAACGGATTAATACAATTCCTAATGAATCATAAATCTACTGATATTTTTACCATTGGAATTTTCTTATTCTTTTTACCAATATGGATGTTTTTTTCAATTGGAAAGATAGTTCTTCATAAACTGGATCCAAATTTGGAGGAAATTGAATGATAGTACGTTTAATTAAAAATCCAAAATTCTTAATGGGGTTTCTTTTTATACTCCTCCTTATTGTAGCTAGTTTTTCTTTTAGTATATTAGGAGATGGAAGTATTCCTCAAACATCTGTAATTTATGATGATAATGGAAATGCAATTCGTTCAGCTCCCCACTCCCCATTAAATGTTCCACCATTCGGGACTGACATGGTAGGGAAAGAAATATTTCATTCTTTAATAAAAGGTGCAAAATATACAATTGGTATTGCAATCCTAGTTGCTGCCTTCAGATTGTTTTTGAGTGTTTTTTTAAGCTTTATTCTTGAAAGTTACTTACCGGTATTGAATAGGTATATAAATAGGGTAACCGAAGCCTTCCATTATGTCCCTATTTCACTGCTTACATTCTTCATTCTAAGTCCTGTGTTAATAGAAGGAGCATTAGGAGGATTTGAGTATTCCTTTTGGGATCGGGTTTATTTTGAAGTTATCATATTGACATTGGTTGCCATACCGACACTAGTTACATTATTAAGTAATGAGATGAAAATAATATTTCAAAATGATTTTATTGATGCTTCTAAAATTATGGGAGCTAATCGATGGGAGCTTTACTTAAAACATGTTCTGCCCTTTTTAAAACCTAAGTTTTGGATTCATTTTACCCAGCAAATCATTCAGGTTTTAATCCTTTTAGTTCACTTAGGATTATTAAATATACTATTCGGTGGTGCACGCACATCTGAATTCACACAAGGAGTACACGTATACATCTCAATCACTAGTGAATGGTCAGGTATGATTGGGAGTACTTATAAATATCTATGGGTAGCTCCTTGGATTCCATTGGCACCATTATTGATGTTTTCAATCACTATTTTATCTTTAAACTTAATTTTGGAAGGTTTCAAACAGAGTTTAGAACATCCTCTAGTAATCCAAAATAAGAATTCAAAAGCTAAAACAAAACGGACACCAGCAAAAGAAGATTTCGCGCCCATTAAGGTGCGAGCCTAAATAGTCTAATATAACAAGAAACGAATAAGCGTCCGCTTTCTCAATTTGCTTTTCTAACAAAACTCCACGTACATAATCTCCGAGGATGTTCTTCAGTTTACAATTTAGAGGAAGTGACTACAGCAACTTGAACATTTAACTTAACATCATGCTTTCACTTTCAAAATAAAGGTTTCGGACACTATGCCGAAACCTTCTTCACCTTTATACAAATATAAGCCATAAGAGTAGTGTAACTGAGATCGCAACGATACCTTGAACGAGAGTCGCTGCTGTTTGTCCTTTATATGCATCTGTAACGGTCATTCCGCTGAACTCCTTCACAACCCAGAAGTAGCTGTCGTTTACATGCGATACAACCATTGCGCCAGCTCCGACTGCCATGACGACTAGTGCAAGTGGTAATGCACCTTCAATGCCGACTTGACCTAGTAAAGGTGCAATCAATGACGACGTAATGACAATGGCTGCCGTCGAAGAACCTTGCGCAGTTTTTAAAGCGGCTGCGATAAAGAACGGAATGAGTAGGAAAAATGCGCCCCCTATTAAACTACTATCTCCGAATCCTTGGATAAATTCTGCTACAGGTGTCGCCTTGATAACAGAACCGAACGCACCACCTGCACCCGTGATCAACAAAATCGGTGCAGCGTCTTTAATTCCGTGGCCAATCCATTGTGTCAGCGTTTCTTCATCCAACTTCGGAAGCAATGTAAACGCAAACATAATACCAATCAATAAAGCGACAACAGGAGAACCTAAGAATAGTAGAACTTCGAAGAACTTACCTTCCCAACCTGCAAATGTTACGACAGAGCCTAGTCCGATCAAAATAATTGGCACCATGATCGGTGCAAATGATTTAAATGTTGAAGGCATTTCACCGAATTGCTTCGTCATTTCCTCATGGTCATATACCAGCTCATCTTCTCCGACGACCTTGATCTTCGTACCCACTTTCATTGCCCAAATGTAGCCTGCGATGATTGTAGGAATAGCAACAACGATACCGACAAGAATAATAACTCCGAGATAATTCTCCGCACCAATGTTACCTGCTGCTGCAATCGGTCCTGGTGTTGGCGGTACTAATGTATGTGTTGCAAATAGTCCAGTTGAGAGCGCTACCGCCATCGATGCAACCCCAACTTTGGCCCGTTTCGCGATCGACTTTTTCAACGATGATAAAATGACATAACCTGAGTCACAGAAAACTGGCACACTAACAATCGCTCCGATTAAACTCATTGCTAGCTGTGGTCGCTTTTCACCGACTAATCGTAAAACTCGCTCCGCCATACGGAGAGCAGCACCTGATCGCTCTAAAATAACGCCGATAATCGTTCCAAACACGATCACGAGTCCGATACCGCCCATTAATCCACCGAATCCTGAATTGACCGCTTCCACCACATCCGTTAATGGCAGTCCTGCTAAGATGCCCATCGCAAATGCTGCAATTAATAATGAAAGAAACGGATGGATTTTTAATTTAGCTGTCGCAAATATGACAAACAGTACCCCTAATGCAATGATAAGAATGAGTCCAAAACCTTCCATGATGATCCCCCTAACCTTTAATTGTCTTCATAAAATGAAGAACATTTTTCGTCTGTTCAAATAACAGTTGTTCTGCTGAATCAATACAATTTTCTAGTGACATTGGGCCATTTGCAATTGAAAAACATCCCGCAAAGTGGTCATGTAAAGCCTCCAAATCACCACTCAAACTTCCTGATATAAGCACCGTTTTCACTTGATGCTTTTGAGCAAGCTCCGCGACAAAACCTGGTGCCTTGCCGTACAATGTTTGCTCATCACTTTGTCCCTCACCTGTCAGTACGAGATCCGCGGTTGCGATAGTTTTTTCCAAGTCAATTGCCTCAGCAATCAAATTGGCTCCAGACACAAGCTCTGCACCAACGACCATCAATGCAAACCCAAGTCCACCTGCAGCACCAGCTCCTGCTTTATTTTTCAACTGATGCCCAGTCTCTTTTTCAATCAAGCCACTATACATATCCAGCGCTTGATCAAACTGTATGATTTGATCGAACGTAGCTCCCTTTTGTGGTCCGAACACGTGACTCGCACCTTTTTCACCACACAAAGGATTCTCAACATCACTTGCTACGAGCAATTGAATGGAACTCAGACGTTGATCTACATTCGAAAAATCAACCTGAGAGACTTCAGAAAGGTTTTTACCGAATCGATCAACTTCCGCCCCCGCTTGGTTGATGAATGTTGCCCCCAGTGCTTGAAGCATCCCTAATCCACCATCATTCGTTGCACTACCACCGAGTCCTATCAAAATTGATTGGTAGCCTTCATCGAGTACATGTTTAATAAGTTCACCTAATCCATATGAAGTCGTGTAATCCGGATTGCGGAGGTCCTCTGGTACTTGTGGAAGTCCTGCTACTTGAGCCATTTCAATCACGGCAGTCTTCCCGTCCCCTAGCACACCATAATTCGCTTTAATTGGTTCGCCAAGTGGACCTGTACACCTATGATGTAAGCGCTTTCCTTTTGTCGAAAAAACAAGCGTATCAAGGGTCCCTTCTCCCCCATCTGCCATCGGCTTCAATTCGTGCTTTTCATCTGGAAAAATAAACTGACAAGCACGCGCCATCACTTTCGCCGCTTGCTCAGAAGCCATGCTCCCTTTAAAAGAATCGGGAGAAATTACGATATTCATAGCAAACTCCTTTTGATTAATTTTTAGTAGTGACTAGTATTCGCTATCATTTGGTCTATATTAAACGTACAAAAAAACCAATTGGTATACAATTGGTCGAATAGATGAACATTTTAAATTTTCTGTTTACTTTTTTGTGCATTTGCACAAGTCATGTTTGAAACAAAGGATGTAAAGTAGCATCGAATCTTTAAATGACCTCGGATTCAGACCGACCTTTTCTTGGATTTGATCTAATCGATACATGAGCGTATTTCTATGGATATGTAATCGTTCCGAAGTGTCCTTAAGCTGGAGGTCTGAAAGAAAATACATTTGCAACGTCTCAGTGTAACTCGATTCCATTTCTTCTAATCGAGGTCCATAGTGTGAAAACACCTCTTCAAAGGTTTGCTCTGGAATTTGATCGATTAGTTGCTCTAATTCCCACTCATTAATGTGACTACACCCTACCCCATTTGCAAACTTAATCGCTTGCTTTGCTTGAAGGTAGGATTCCCTTATTCCGGCAACACCATATCCTGGCTTCCCAACACCAATTACGACACTAGGAAAAAGTTCTGTTAAAGTTTTTGTGTTTTTTTCTAGTTGATCCGTCTCTCTTAAGCCTACAACGTGTTCATCATTACTTAATCTAAACAAAAAGATAAGCTGATTTTTATACCGTTGATGTAATTGTTCTGAAATAGAAGCTTTCGAATGGAAAACGGCTACAGTAACCGGTTCAACGAGATCAATATTCAAAATATGATTGGCTTCTTGGGTCAGTTTGTCCGAATCGATCCCATAAGGATGAAACAGCTGGAGTAGCCAATTATTGAGCGCATTTTCTTTGAATGCCGATTGTCTTTGAAGATGAATCTGTTCAAGCGCAATCTCAACTGCAGCCTTTGTAATGTTCGCCGCTTGGAAGACCTCATCCGGATTCCCAGTAATGCCAACAACCCCAACCAACTTTCCAAAATAGTACATCGGAAGATTGACACCTGGCTTTGTTCCTGGAAAGTCTTCTACATGATCTGGATACAGAATCAACTCGCGCTTACTTTCAATCACTTTGAGTGCACCGCTATGTATTTGTGTCACTCGTCCGGCATCAGAACTCGCAACAATTTTTCCATCCGTATCCATTAAATTAATAGGGACGTCCAAGTGAGGTCTTAGTTTTTGAATAACTTCTGCACCAAGTTCATAGGTTAATTCCATTTGCTTCACCTCTCTTCGACTATTTCAAATAAATATAAACAGCGAGTGCGATGATTGAAAATAAAAAGGTAAACACATAAATGAGCGTCAACACCTTGACGTTCAACTTTAAAGACTGCGTCTCATATTCATTCGAACGTTTCAATTGAGCCTCAGTCCGATTTGCTTCCTTCTTATATTCTTCAGTTGTTTTATCTACCTTTTTCCCTATAAGCAACGTACCTACCAGTGAAATAATACCTACTACAACAACGATGATCGTTAAGTACAAATACATAATTGCACCTCCAAGTATTTCACTATTTCCTTCTATTATATACAATATCAAATACAACCCTTTGTTTGGTACATTTATTTCCAATAAGATTGAGAGTTAGGTGAACAACATGAAAGGAACATCACATTTGCTAGTTGGAGGGGTTGCCGGATTAGTTACATCAAATGTCCTACAGACCGACCCGTTAACGACGGGCATATTAATTATAAGTGGAGGCATCGCTGGATTAGTTCCTGATATTGATGTCGACGGAACTTTAAGCAATAAAATTACGAATTCACATAAGTTTCTACAGACATTAGCTTATATCATAGGTGTAATCATCATGGCTTATAGCTTTATGACAGGATCAGATTCTGAAAAATGGAATGGGATCGGTGCAGGTGTCGGGATCATTTTGATAGCATCCTTCATAACGAGGCGTCACATGCTACTCGTTTCAGGATTGGGTGTAGTTGCAGCGGGGTTATTCCTTGATGAAAACTGGCTATTCTTATCTGGCATCTACATAACGGTAGCTTCCATTGTGCCACACAGAAGTTATACCCACTCTATTTTGGGTGTCATCTTTTTCGGAGTGATTGCAAGTCAACTTGAAACTTCAGTTGGCGTTAACGGGCTTTATTGGGCGTGCCTTGCCGGTTACGTCAGTCACCTGGTCGGGGATATGAAATTCCTCCCCGTCAACAAACGCGGCATTAAGCTATTTTTACCGTTTTCAACAAAGGATTTTTGAATGAGAAGGTGCCTGAAAATGTATAGATGATAATTGTTTATTGTGCATATAATTTGATTATCGTGCATATATCTTAATTATCGTGCATATAATTTGATTATCGTGCATATATCTCAATTATCGTGCATATAATTTGATTATCGTGCATATATCTTAGTTGTGGTTCATAAAGACTAATGTGATACAAATATTTAAAGTGAAAAGGGGCTAGCCATTTGGAATACTATTATTCCTGTTGGTTAGCCCATTCTCTATTAAATGTAGTTTGACAGAATAATTCTTCTAAAGAAGCAATTACTCATAGCAAGAAACAGACCAATTAATGGATAAAAATTCCTGCTTAATACTTGGGGTCATTTCGTTGCCCTTACATGCTTTCTTAGCATTATCAATAGAGTTATAGTTTGAGGTCACAGCTACCATAAAGAATAATATTATGATCGCAGAAATTAATAATATCTTTCTTTTCATTTTTAAAAAATCCTCTCTTCTATTACACACCTTCCAATTATTTCAAAACCATCATTATTACGCAACAAAAATTAAGCAGGTGCCCATGTAACGTTGCGGACACCTGCTTTTCATAAATATTCTAGTACAGCTTTTGTAGTGCTTCTTTATTAAATGGTAGTAAATCATTGATTCTACCTGCTTGGACTTTCCTTACCCATGCAGGGTCCAATAATAAAGATCGTCCAATTGCTACGAGATCAAACTCCTCACGATCTAGCTTATCAATTAATCCATCCAGGCTTGCCGTGTTCGCACCTGAAAAGTTTGTGAACTCTCCGTCTAGCCCAACAGATCCGACAGAGATGACCGGCTTACCTGTAAGCTTTTTCGTCCAACCTGCCAAGTTCAAATCAGACCCTTCAAATTCTGGCTCCCAAAATCGTCGAGTAGAACAGTGGAAAATGTCCACACCAGCGTTTACTAAAGGCTGTAAGAAACGATCTAATTCTTCTGGTGTTTTCGCAACTTTCGCTTCAAAGTCATTCATCTTCCATTGAGAGAATCTGAAGATTATAGGAAAATCAGGTCCAACTTCACGTCTACATGCTTCAATGATTTCCACTGCGAATTGCGTTCGACCAACAATATCTCCACCATAGCGATCCGTACGTTGGTTTGTTTTTTCCCAGAAAAACTGATCAATTAAATAGCCATGTGCACCGTGAAGCTCAATGCCATCGAATCCGATACGTTTCGCATCTGCAGCTGCTTGCGCATAAGCTTCTACTAATGCGACTACCTCTTCTTCAGTCAGAGGCTCTGTCACTTTTTCGCCTGATAAACGTAGACCAGATGGTCCAACAGGTAGCGCTTCTTCATTTGGAAGGTCTCCTTCTTTACGGGTCATCCCAACATGCCAAAGCTGCGGTACAATTTTCCCGCCAACTTCATGGACTTCCTTTACCACGTTCGCCCAACCGTTCAATGCTTGTTCCCCATGAAAAACAGGGATACTTGCACCTGATACAGAAGCTGGATGATTGATTCCGGTACCTTCCGTCACAATTAGGCCTACACCATTTTCCGCTCGGCGTCGGTAATAGGCAGCTACATCTTCTCCAGGTATACCTTCAGGTGAAAACCCACGTGTCATTGGCGCCATCACCGTACGATTTGACAGTGTTATTTTTTCATGATCAAATGTTTGAAATAGTGGTTCTGTAGATTTATTTGTATGACTCAACTAAATACCTCCTCATTCATTGTTGCACTGGTATTATTACAGAATAAATTCAGAAAGAAAAGAAATCTGTTTCACGTTTCTCTCTTAGGAAAAATATCACTTTAGCTTTATTTAGTTAAATCTAGTAAAATGAAGGTAAATGAGGGTAGAAGAGGTGATCTTTTTGAAAAACAAGATGAGTCAATTGTTTGTAGATCAAAGAAATACTCATGTGCTGTATGCTTATCATGACATGGAGCATTACATTGATCAGATCGTGAGTTTTACCCAAGAGGGTGTGCTTGCGGGGGATTACGTCATTCTTATCGAAAATGAACGTGTGTATAATCAAATTCATAAAGAACTGATTACACGACTATCTAAGGATCAAATGGAATACGTTCACTTTGTAAACAACTTCGATTTCTATTTTTCAAGCGGTAGTTATCATCCTCCAGCGATCCAGGACTATTTCAACAAAATTGTTCAGCCTTATGTAGAAGATAAGATTGCATTTCGATCATGGGCACATGTGGAATGGGCAACTATAGAAGAACCGCTTCATATTATTGAAGACTTTGAAAAGATCGTAGATGATGCTGTAAATCAATATTCATTTCCATTAATTTGTGCGTATGAAGCAGAGCAAATGCCAGAATACCTCAAAAAGATTTTACTAGAAACTCATCCATATATTCTAGTTGAAAACGAATGCATCGTCTCTGAACAATACCAGACATAATCTGTAGACAAAACGTTTAGGATCATACCCTAAACGTTTTTATCTTTCTTGTTTTTTAATTTTACGTATAGAAACCTATGGCGGTTAAGGCCGATACACCAATTAAAGTAACAGCAATCCCTGTTAAAGTCGTTACGACTAACATCTTGACTTCTTTAGACTCGACCCATACAGTAATGCCAATAATAATCGTAAATAATATACCGAAAAATATTGAAGCCATTGGGTTTGTAGGTGTAATCCAGTCATACCAATTTATGAAATCCAAAAAACGATCGCCTCCATTCATCCAATGTATTTTTCCTAATTCAAGCATGTTTTTCTCTAAAAAAGAAGCTTTCCTTAATAAGAAAGCTTCTTTCTAGGTGAATATACTTGTTTTGTTCTTATCTCACTTTATCGGTGCTGGTCAATAAGTATTGGGTTTCCGTCAGGATCTTCGATTGTTAAACTAGCTGGACCTTCACTTGTTTCATCAGCTTCAGTCAAAATTTTAACGCCTTTTTCTTTCAGTTGCTTTTGGAGATCACGGATGTCTGTAAACGAATCAAGGTTTTCAGCGTTTTCATTCCATCCAGGATTGAATGTCAATATGTTCTTATCAAACATGCCTTGGAAAAGACCAATGACACATTTTTCGTTCTTCATAATCAGCCAATTCTGACTGATGTCCCCACCTAAATCACGAAATCCTAGGTTTTCATAAAACTCTTTTGACTTGTGGATGTCTTTAACCGTTAAACTTATTGAAAATGTGCCTAGTTCCATACTTTCACCCCAAATAGTTTATTCGTTTTAATAATTTAATCATACCATTGATTTGATGAAACCGAAAAAGAGTAAATCACTAAATTATGTAAAATTTTATAATGACCGAGGTGTATCGTCTAAAGCGTTAGCAAGTATGACATAAACAAATAATGAAGAAGGCATCGTAAAGAAAAATATTAATCTTACTGAAAAAGAAGAAATTCCAAAATACTCAGCAATACCACCACAAACTCCGTGAAAGGACTTATCGATATAAGATTTCCTTAGTTTTTTCTGTTTCATTACGCAGCTCCTAGTCTTCTTCCCTATTCAAATGATTTCGCAATACCAATTAACCGAAACTTTATTGTCAACCTCTGACCTCGACATTTAGTGCTTACACCAAGTCTTATTATATTAACTTTTTTGAATAGATCGTTTTACTATTCCACTCTTGTTCAGAGGTATTGATTTTATCAACAGCAATTTCAGTGATTTTCCCTTTTAATGGCGTAAAATTATGCAAGCAATAATTGTACGCTTCTAACATCATTTTCGAATCAAGATTAATCGCAAGCGTGGTGTGAGGGTACCACTTATTTGGGAGATAGTATTCATTGGATAAATGTCTAAACTCGTTAAATTCCTTGTGAAATTCTTCATGGGCTTTATATAGGTTGGTCGACATTGTCGGAGCTAAAAACAATGTACCCGTTGAAGGAAATGTTGCCAGTGCATCGTAATGAATATCAAATGAGTTAAATGGAATCTGTTCTAATCTTTCTATTAGTTGGTCTACAGGCAAATCTGTATCATATACCCCGAGTGTAATATGAGGCACTAAATCTTCCATATCGGCAAGACTGCTTGTAATATTTTTTTGTTTAAGCCCTTCCCAAATCCCCCTCACAAATTGGTCAATTTGGTCGTCAAAGAACAACTCAACTGCATACATACTATTCGCCTCCAAGCTCAAACTACCTTCTTTTAATATTAACATAATTTTCTAATTTATAAGGAACAAGATACATTTCCACAAAAACTATGGAAACAATATCCACCTTCCGTTATAATATAAAATCCGCCTGTTAGAATTTTCTATCTTTTTTATCTAGTTAGGAGATGAAAAATGGAACAACCTAAGCTGAATAATCGCTATTTATTGAAAGTCTATCTATGGTCTTTGTCCTTCTTAAAGCCGTATCGCTGGCTCTTCTTTCTTGTTGTTATCAGTAGTATTGTCATTGCAGCAATTGAATTAATGATCCCGAAATTTATACAATACTTCATTGATGTGATCGTTCCTGCAAAAGATACCAACCTTTTCTACATATTAATCAGCTGCGCAATCGGTTTATTGTTACTCATGATTTACCTCAGTACCGTTCGGAATAACTTACAACGTCATGTACAAGAAAAAGCCGCTAGGGATATTCATTTTTCGATTTTCAGACATCTTAGAAAACTAGGATTCTCTTACTTTGAAAGACATCCTGTCGGCGAGACCCTTTCACTAATGAACACAGAAGTGACTGCCGTCCAAGATCTATATCGTCGCTATTTACCCTATATGCTTCAAGAAGCTATTTTTTCAACGGTAGCAATTGGTTTAATGTTTTCTATGAACGTGAAGCTAGCACTCATTATCTTTCCTGCCTTTCTACTTTACTATTTATTTGGTCCACGTTATGAAAAGAAAGCATCAATCTTGAGTCAGGAGCTTAGCATAAACCGAATTGCATTGAATAAGAAAATTTATGAGTCCGTGTCATCTTTGTTGGAGGTTCGTGCATACGCCTCTGAACATTGGGAAGAAAAGCGATTAAATGACAAAATCACAAACTATAACAAGAGCATGGTTCGTGCGTATTTATTTGCATACATACGAGGAACAGTTCGCCGCCTCTCTTATAATGCCGGTGCAGTCGCGATTCTCATCTATGGATCTATTCTAGTCAGATCAGGAGATTTGTCTGTCGGAGAATTTTCCGCTTTTCTTCTATATTACTTTACAGCCATGCACAGACTTACATCAGTCGTCACATCTCTTACTGAACAAAGAGTTCTTATGTATCAAGTCGATAAAATCTATCAGTTTATGAATCAAAAGCCAGACATCGAGGATATTGAAAAACCGATTATGCTGCCAGAAATTCAAGGCAATATCGAATTTACAAATGTGAGCTTCAAATATCCGACTACAGGACCTATTTTAAACGAATTGAATTTAAAGGTTAAGTCTGGACAGCGTGTTGCGATTGTTGGAACAAGCGGGAACGGGAAATCTACTATGCTTAAGCTCTTATGTCGGTTCTATGATCCCACATGTGGAGAAATTCGGCTCGATGGCATCCCTATTGATCAACTTGAGCAAAATCAATTACGAGATTCAATCGGATATGTTTTTCAAGAGACTTATCTTTTCGGTTCTACGGTTCGTGAGAATATTCGCTTCGGAAATCCTACTGCAACAGATCATGAAATTGAAAATGCAGCAAAAGCAGCCTTTGCACATGAATTCATCACTGAGTTAGAAAACGGATATGACACCCTTATTGGAGAGCGTGGCATCAAATTATCTGGTGGACAAAAGCAGCGCATTTCAATTGCACGGATGTTCTTGAAAAACCCTAGGATCATTCTACTCGATGAGGCAACGTCCGCTCTCGATAATGTTAGTGAACATGAAGTTCAACAAGCACTCAATGTACTATTAAAAGATAAAACAACATTTACAGTGGCTCACAGATTAACCACGATACAAGATTATGATCAAATTGTTGTTTTAGATAATGGGAAAATTGCTGAACAAGGTACATATGAAGTATTGATGAAGAAGAAATGTTTATTTTACAAATTATCTGAAGGTCAACAACCGCTTGTTGAATCGATGCATGTATAGTAAGGAGGCACTACATGGTAAACTTGAAATGGCTGTTTAGTTACATTAAAATAGTGAAGTGGCTCTTTGCGCTGTCACTTGGTTTACTCTTTTTAGAAACGACTGCATTCATCGCTCAAACGGGATTGCAAAAGTACATAATCGACGACGTATTTATTGCTGGTCGGTTTGACCGTCTCATCCCGATTTTATTTCTATTCGCAGGAGCATTTATTGCATATGCTGTACTTTTTACCATCGCACCACACACGTTCCACCGTATTCAAGCGATCGTCAAAAAACAACTAATCAGTGACTTCATGGGTTATATGAGGAAAATTCCCACACAAACCTATCGCAATGAACGAGTGACCAAATATGTCCACTACTTAACGAACGATGTTGACCAAGTCGCTGATACGATTGGTGGTTTCATCCCAAGGAGCATACAACTATGTTTCAATATCGTTTTTCTTTCTGTTATTGTTTTTATTTCGAGCCCTTTATTATTAGTGGCAATCTTTGTTTTCAGTGTCATTTATGTAGCAATCGGAAAGTATTTTTCACCTAAAATTCGGAAAGCTGCTAAAGATGCACAAAATCGAAAAACGGACCTCCTCATTCATATTGAAGAAGGAATTGCATCGACGAGAGAGATTATGGCATACAACCGTCTAGCATGGGAAACGAACATTTATAACCGCTATTTTAAACGATATTTCGATTCTGTCATGATCGAAACGAAGATGAGTAACAGACAACTGATTACAAGCCAACCTTTAAAGTGGGGAGCCAGTTTAATCGTTCTAGTTTACGGAGGATATAGCGTCATCCAAGGAAGCTTATCAATTGGTTTGTTCATTGTCGTTTTTCAATTTACTTCCCAGCTAATGGATTCCATCCAAAGATTGTTTGAGTTCACCATGCTACTTTCTGGCAAGTACTCTTTGATTGACCGATTGCGCTCCGTTATGGAAGGTCCTGTTGAACATGAAGGCCATCATACGCTTTCGGAAAAAGTTGAAACGATATCATTTGAAAAAGTATCCTTCGCCTATCAAGATGAGGCAAATAAGAATGTATTGAATGATTTGTCCTTAACGATCCCTGCTGGTAAAAAAGTGGCTTTTGTTGGTACGAGTGGTGGTGGCAAGTCAACCATTGCACAGTTAATCGTTCGTTTTTTCACTCCTACGCAAGGGGACATTTTAGTTAATGGAAAGTCCTTACGCGATTTGAATCAAAGTGACTGGCGAAACCGGATCGGTATTGTGCCTCAAGATCCTTACCTTTTTCCAGACACAGTACGGAACAACATCTTGATGGGACGTGAGGGAATTTCTGATGATGTGATGTACCATGCATGTCAACTAGCTGAAATTCACGATTACATTGAGTCTCTCCCTGAAGGATACGAGACTGAGGTCGGCGAACGCGGAATTACACTCTCTGGTGGTCAACGCCAGCGGCTAGCTCTAGCTAGAGCAATTATTGGGAATCCTGAAATTTTAGTGTTAGATGAAGCAACATCATCCTTAGACCTAGAAACCGAGCGGAAGGTTCAAACAAACTTTGATCAAGTGAGAACAGGAAAAACGACGATCATCATAGCTCACCGACTCTCGACCGTACAAAACGCAGACATCATCTTCGTTATGGATAAAGGCCGGGTTGTTGAACAAGGTGCACACGATGAATTATTGAAAGGAAACACGATATACAAAAGCCTAGTATTCGCTGAAAAATCAACAATAACAAGTGCGTGACTCATGCGAGGTGATGAAAATGACTTTAGATTTTCTCAAGAAGGAAATATCGGTTGCAGCGAAAACTGTTTATTTTGATCAGAATGATTTTTTACGAGAGAAATCGAATGATCCTACCTTACTAAGAAAGACAATTACATTAATTGAAGCACACTTAAATTGTGATTCAGTAACTGAGGATAAACGTGATATGCTCGTTGGAACATTAGGGAACTTTTATCGAATCATTGGTGAACCAATACATGCAATCAAACTATTTAATTCTTGCCTCAATCAGTCCGTTAATCAAGCAAATCCCCATATAGAAATCGTCTCTCTTATCCGGCTTGGGGAAGCTTTGAAGTACAATAACCAACATCAGGACGCTCTCAATAGGTTTAATATCGCTCTAAAGAAATGTAGACTGAATCAAATTGACAAATATAAAGATTTTGTCCTTCAACATAAAGGTAAATGTCTCATGGAATTAAACCGATTAAATGAAGCTGAGCAATGTTTTGAAGCCGCTTTAAATCTGCGACTCAAAAAAGAAGATCCAACCTTAATTCATTCAACGAATTTGGCTATTGAGCTAGTAAGGTCCATAAACAAGGAGAAGTAAATAGTCTGCTCGGAATTACCTTTTAATGAACAAATAATGAAAAACTGACCTCAATCATCCAAATACACGGATCGATAGGTCAGTTTGTTACATTGTAAGGAGATTTTCAATTCGTTTATTTGAGAAAGCTTGGTTATCTAGAAAATTTCAGATTTATCTAGAAAAACACGAATTTATCTAGAAATATGAGAAATTATCTAGAAAAAGACGGAATTATCTAGAAAAACGCGATTTTATCTAGAAAACGCACGATCATCTAAACTTCGCGACAGTACCGCACAGATACATAGTGCTCTTCTTCCGTGTTACCATATCCAACGCACTCCGAGTCAGGTTGAAACCCTTTCGCCTCATAGAAAGGAATGCCTTTCGCGTTACCTTTCTGCACAGAAACCCACTGAAACTTTGCGCCAAACTTTACCTGCTGGTCAGTGATCGCCGCTAGCAGCTTAGTTCCAACTCCCTCGCCTCTACGGTTTGGATCCATGTACAAAACGTAAACTTCACCAGCATCCTCACCAGTCATACCGCCTCCACCGGCTCCAATGACATCATCTCTCTAGCGCTACAAAGTATCCGCCCCAATCTCTAGTAGACGTTGATACTTCACTCAATACTCGCTCCGGATTGTAAAATTCTTCTGTAATTCGATCCAAATATTCCTGCGTGTAAATGTCTTTATAGGTCGCTCTATTGCCTTCCGTACATACTTTCACAATTCCCTCAACATGTGTTGCCGTTGCTTTTTGTATCGTGATCATGATCTCTTTATCCCCTCTTCTATTAAAAAACTACATCCATTCATTTCACCACATACGTCTCATCTCCTTTTTAAAGTAAGAAAAAACTCATCTGATGATGAGTTTTCTCTATATAGAATGATTAAGCTGTGATCGATGCTTTCGTAAGTTCTGGAACGGTGCCTCCAGATATCTGGTATGCCTTCAGCTCTTTATACTCTAACTGTAATCGGTCAATTTCTGTTCGGGTAGTCCTCACCACTTTTACAGAATAGAGCTGACCGTTTTGTTGAATTCTTTGATCTAGAGAAACTTCACCTACTACTGGCACACTCGTTTGACTAATGAGAAGCCACGGATGAACAAGTGTGCGTTCACTTTTCTCCAACTGTACGTCCTTCGGCAATACCGGGTCTTGAATGGAGCTGAACACATTGACGAGATCCTCAACGACTGCACTAGCGGTTGGATACTTACCTGCTCCCGGACCTTGTAGCTTCAGCTCGCCGACTAAATCTCCATTAATGACGACTGCATTGTCTACACCATCTACAGCGTACAATTGGTGATCCGGTGTGACAACTTTCGGCTCGACGCCAATTTTCAACCTTCCATCCTCCCACTCAAGGGAAGCGATATGCTTCAAGCGAAATCCAAGCGATTCAGTCAGTTGAATATCTTCAAGCGTGATGTCCCGGATGCCTTTTTGCTTAATTTCTCCCCATTCCAGACGAATGCCATATAGCAATTCTGCCAAAATGACAATTTTAAAAAATGCATCAAAACCGTCCACGTCATTCGTGGGATCCGCCTCAGCATAACCCGCTTCCTTAGCACCATTGAGTGCATCAACAAATGACCTTTCTTTTTCACGAATTTCGCTTAAAATGTAGTTAGAAGTGCCATTCAAAATCGCCTCAATTTTCAACACTTGATTGACATGTAGGAGCTGCTTCAAGGTTCCAATGATCGGAATCCCTCCTGCAACAGCAGCCTCGAAGGAAACGTTGACATTATGCTCAGCGGCAAGTGCTTTCAACTCGAACCCTTTATGCGCAAACAGCTCTTTATTGGCTGTAACAACATGACATCCTTTTTCAATCGCTCTTCTTAAATAGGTGTATCCCGGTTCAACTCCGACGATCGCTTCTACTACAACATCCACGTCGTGAAGCGTAATAATCTCTTCAAAATCAGACGTTACAAGTACGCCATTTTCTACAACTCGCGGCTTCGTTTTATCCTGAATCAAGATCGCCACTACTTCCACTTCTCGCCCCAGTAGAGCCCGAAATCTTTCTTGCTGTTTTTCGATGATTTCATACACGCCACTGCCGACCGTTCCGAACCCGAGTAACGCAACATTCACTTTTCCCAACGTTTCCCCTCCTCTAATAAATCGCTAAATATCCAAGAACTGTGCTTAGTGTCATAAGAACAATGAAGCTCCGCACATCGATCAATGGAATTCTTTCTTTATTCATAAAATCTCAGCCTACCTCTTGTGTACTAAAGGAGGTCAATCCGGTTGCAACTTCGATCGCTTGTTCGAGATCCTCAATTAAATCCTCCACATTTTCTATGCCAACTGATAAACGGACAAGATCTTCAGTCACACCGGATTCCTTCAATTGCTGAGGTGATAATTGCTGATGCGTCGTACTTGCCGGATGTATAATCAAGCTCTTTGCATCACCAACATTGGCGACATGAGACCAAAGTGTAGCACTGTTAATGACTGCAGAACCCGCTTCTCCACCACCTTTTATTCCGAACACGACAATAGAGCCAGCGCCATTAGGTAGGTATTTTTTCGATAGCTCATAAGACGGGTGATCTTTGTTCTCTGGATACAACACCCACTCAACTGCAGGATGGTTCTGTAAGTACTCGGTAATTTTCCTCGCATTTGCCACATGCTCTTTAATTCGAACGTGTAACGTTTCTAGGCCGAGCGCGATTTGGAAGGCATTTTGTGCACTAATGGCGGCACCAGTATCCCGTAGAACTTGCACTCTCGCCTTCACGATGAACGCGGCTTCAGGGAGCGCTTCAGCAAAAACAATGCCGTTATAGCTTGGATCAGGTTCGGTAAAACCAGGGAACTTCGGTTGATTCCAATCAAATTTACCCGCGTCTACAATAATGCCACCAAGCGTTGTACCATTCCCACCGAGCCACTTCGTTGCCGAATGAATGACGATGTCTGCACCGAACTCAATCGGCCGAGTTAGAAACGGTGTCGCAAACGTGTTATCTACAATGAGTGGAATACCTGCTTCATGAGCAATTTTGGCAACCTCTTCAATATCAAGGACATGGAGGCCTGGATTTCCGATCGTCTCGGCAAAAATCGCCTTCGTCTTTGGTGTAATCGCTTTTCTGAAATTTTCAGGGTCAGTCGGGTCTACGAAATGCGTTTTAACGCCATGCTTTGGTAATGTCGTCGCAAACAAATTGTACGTTCCACCGTATAAAGTTGATGCTGAGACTACTTCATCTCCAGCCTCCGCAACATTAAAGATTGCAGTAGAAATGGCTGCCATTCCACTCGCAAGAGCAAGCGCGCCAATGCCTCCTTCGAGCTCAGCTACCCGCTCTTCAACCGCGGTAACCGTAGGATTGTGAATTCTTGAATAAATATAGCCTTCCTCTTTCAAACCGAATAAATCTGCAGCATGATCCGTATTCTCGAACTTATAAGCGTTCGATTGATAGATCGGTAATGCTCTCGCTCCTGTTACTGGATCTGGTTGTAACCCTCCATGTACACCTACGGTTTCAAGACGATACTTCTTTTGTTCACTCATTTCATTCACTCCTCGATTCGTTTTTTAAGCTTGCTTTTGGTGTGCGATCGTGTATAACTCTGCTAGTTTGCTTTTGACAATTAGACCCCATTTTTCAAATTCAACTAAAAATCCGTCATGACCAAAATCTGATTCAACTTCGTAAAATTGAGCATTTCCACCATGCTGTTGAATGGAGGATATGAATCCTCCTAGCGCATCTGGTGGATAAATAAGATCCCTCGTAAAACCAATCCCAATCATCGGTGCTTCGTAACCTTTAATGGCTTCTTCTATTCCACCTCTTCCCCTTCCAATATCATGAGTGTTCATCGCGTCAAGCAGTGTCATGTAACTGTTGGCGTCAAAACGATCGGTCAACTTGTCACCTTGATACGATAAATACGACACGACTTCGTAAGGTTCTCCCTCACTAACGCTCTTACGACGATCAAACCGATTGTTAAAAAGCAGATCTGATCGATAGGTGATCATGCCAATCATTCTGGCGATGCTCAACCCTTTTGTGCCACCATGTTGAATCGATTCTTTCGCGATGTGGTTGAAGGCAATGCCGTAGTCACTTAATGTCGGCGTAACCGCAATCGGTATGAGTAAATCCATGAAAGTGGGATACATTAAACCCCATTCCAAAACTTGCATACCACCAAGTGAACCACCGACGACTGCCTTCAATCGTTTGAATCCTAGGATTTTCAATGCAACAAACTGGACTTCCACAAGGTCACGTACGGTTAAAATTGGAAAGTCCTCACCATACGGCTCACCTTTTTCTGGATGAATAGTTGCTGCCCCTGTTGATCCATTGCATCCACCTAAGACGTTAAAAGTAATGACCTGATATTGATTGGTGTCGATGTATCCTCCTTTCTGAATCAAACCACGCCACCATCCAGGTTGTTCATCTGATCCTACTGTGACGTGATTACCCGTCAAAGCATGGCAGACAAGTATGGCCGGAGCATCAGGAGGACCGCACCGCTCGTAGACCAGTTCCACTTCTTCAAGCACTTCGCCTGATTCAAGTGTAAAGTTTGGAATTTGTACAGTTTCAGTTTGATAAGACATCATTTTGTCCCCCTTTTGCCTTAGAATCGAGAAACGCAAAAAGCCTCTCTGTAAAGACAGAGAGGCAAAATAAACACATTTGTCTCTCTCATCTTCCAAAGCGTATTGACGCTTTGCAGGATTTGGCACCATTTCAAACCTAAGTTTGACGGTTGCCGGGCTTCACAGGGCCAGTCCCTCAGCCACTCTTGATAAGAGCTTGCTATTGATGTTTCATTTTTAAATTATTTGAATCTTAGCACGGTGATTTTGAAGTGTCAACATTTAAATTTTCTTCATTTTCATCAAAATTGGTATCATCAAATATCTCAATCCTTGATTTAATTGTGTTTTTCGTAACGTTCTTCACTAGAGAATTTTTTTATTTCATCTGCTTTTCAAAAAGATCGACTCCAAGACTTTCAAGGACCCTGATTGCTTCAACAACCGGTAATTTCGGTAACTGGTATTCATCCTGAAGAACCTCTGTAATTTCTTTTTCAGATTGTAAAATTCTTTCATCCACCTCACCATTTTCATATCGGATCGAGAACGTGTTGTTAACGAGAGAGAGCGTGCGATTCTGGGATATCTGATAATGATGGCAGCGTAAATGAGATAGGAAAAAAGCCCCTGGTTGATTGGACTTTGTGATCGTCGGTTCAAATGCCTCGAAAGTCATTTTATGATCGGGATTGAAGTCCCAATCATCCTTCACAACTTTCCCATCTCGGTATCGGATAAATCGGTACGTTCCCTTATTGTCCGAGTCTGGTAAAATACGTATTTCTTCAATGTCATACGCAGTTAAATTATTCGTGTCTTTTTCAAAATTGACAGGCTTAAAAAATGGAGAAGCAGAACCAAAATCAAGGTACAACCGCTCACCATCCAACTCGATCATGATACCAATATGAGATTTACCTAACTCAACATGATACCCCTCATAACCTAGCGTTTTAAGTAGCTTCAAGGCATGTGAATTATTCGTATAACACGTGCCACCAAAATCGTAACGGAACATGTTCTCAACATACACATCGATCGGTGGAATATGAAATTTATTGATCTTGTAATCTCGTAAATACATAAGCTTGCTAATGTTTTCAAAGGGTACCGCATTCAAATGCGCTCGACAGAATTTTTCAAGAAATAACCTGGTTGGTAATTCTTGCTCAAGACCTAGCCGCTCAAGATAACGGTCTGCCCATACTGGTAATGTATTCATTCTCATCACACCTTCCTCATATTCCTATTTTATGGTGCCAACTGAATGAACTCGACCAACCAACGATTGAACCTTATTTAAGACTTTGGATGTATTATTGAATCCATAGCTTACGCAAATCAACGTTCCCGAATGAAACAAACTGGATATCCTGAATCATCGGATGAAATGTCCTACGTTTAACTGGATGAGTCAAGTACAGAAATAGGTTGTGAGCCCGTATGTAATTTTCAATTTGGCAAATCCATTCTTCGCGGTCGTCAGCGCGTTTTTCCCTTTTGAAGCATTCAAGCCATTGATCAATTTGTTCTAGATGTTCTACAGCCAAGAAGCGGCGAAAAGCTAGTGCCTCATTGTAAAATGCACCGAGAAAAGACAAGTGATAATCGTTAGATGCGACTTCTCCCATAAACATCATATCAGCCTGTTGCTCAATTTCTCGAGAGTAGAGTACATCTATTAGACAAGGCTTTATGACAATATGTACATTAAACTTTCGTGCTTGTTCAACGAACCATTCTCCTTCTTCTATAGCTTTAGGGTAATTTAGTGATATGAGCGTCAACGTCTCTCCTTGATAGCCACTTCTCTTCAGCAATGATTCCACTTTTGATAGATTCCTCACGCGTTGTTCAGAGTTCCAATGAAAATAACCTGAAGCCTCAATCGGTTCTTCTCTCTCTAACTCTCTATACATCTTTTTTATATCCAAAATGTGATACATCGCTTCTCTGAAACTAGCATCATCGACAACTGACCTTCGATTAAAATTAAAAGCAAGGAAACGGAAGCCAACCTCTACTTCTTCTTTTTCTTGGATGCCATTTTCTTCTTCCACACCTTCTACTTGAAAACTCACTTGGTTCACAGCTGGCGTCGGCACTTTCCAAAATTCTATATGATCGAGTAATGCCCTTTCTAAGAAATACTGATCAAATGCCTCTAATACGATTTTTTTATCTGAACGCTCTTTTAATTTGAATGGTCCTGTGCCAATCCACTCATTTTCATCAAACTCTACATCTTTAGGTAATACGGCTAGGTTATGTGCGCTTAAGTATCTTAAGAAAAAAGGATTAGATTCTTTCAGCTTAAACTGCACGATGAAAGAACTTAGACATTCAATCTGCTCAATATCCTTTATCAACCAATAAAATGGGGAGTCTTTCGTAAACCTCTCGAAAGTGTACTTCACATCTTCTGCTGTCATGATCTGTTGATGATGGAACCGTACACCTTTTCTCAAGTAGAAGCGCCAAGTCATGAAGTCTTCATCCACGACCCAATGATGTGCCAAGTGCGGTTTGATTTCATCCACATGTTTGTCATAAGACACAAGACAGTCACCAAACTGCTGAATCAAATAACTTTCAAACGTAATTGATGTTTTTGTTGGCTCTAAAGTTGTAAGTTCTCTTGTAACAATAGAACGAAGTACATCCTTGGACTCATTTTGAGATTGCAGTCCGAACAAGGTTTGAACTTCATTGGAAATGTTTGCGATCCAAGACCGCGGAATAGGTAGTTGGAGTAATTGCATCAATTCATCCATTTGCTCTTCTTTGACCAATTGACGAATCGTTTCGTCCAATTCATCTTGAAAAGATTTTTGAAAGATAATTTGAGAAGGATTGCCTCTACCTCGTCCAGGTATGTATCGAAAATAGCCTGCTTCTTCAAATTTTTTAAGTTTTCTCTTTACATTTTTCTGTGTGCAGAACCAAGTTTGTTCAATATCACTGAGCTTGAAAGTTGCGGTATGCTCCTTTTCCCGAGGATACAGAAAAGCTCTTAATTCATAATAAGATAAGTCCATTATCATCTTCCTCCCGTATTAGAAAAGCGCAAGCACCCTGCTAGGGTCACTGACGACCGACTGGGAGGCTATTACCGCCACAGCAGGTCTAAAGTGAACCAAATGGCTGGGTGCTGGAGTTAGACATTACATCTATGCGTTCAGATTTTCTACTATACTTCCTTTCAAAAAAAGGGGACATTTTCAAATGCATTATACCCTTTTTATCCCCTTTTATAAAATGCAAAATAATGACAAAGGAAGGTGACCTCTATGCTGAAAGAATTACACCCAAATATTAGAATACGGATTTATACATCCTTCTTAAGTCGAGTGATCGGCTCGATGATTTTCCCATTCATGGCGATCTATTTTACGAATGCGTTAAATGCCTTCTGGGCTGGAACTTTACTGATGCTTAACGTGCTCGTCCAGTTTATTGCTGGTCTTTATGGGGGATACCTTGCTGATATTTTAGGTCGGAAAAAGCTGATGGTGCTTGGTGAATGGATGAAAGTGATCGGGTTCATCGGAATGATCCTCGCTAACTCACCCTGGTACACATCTCCTTGGCTGACATTTGCTATGATGACAATCATCAGTGTCGCATCTGGACTCGTCAATCCTGCTGCCGAAGCGATGTTGATTGACGTCAGCACGAAAGAAACACGCGCCTTCATGTACGCTGTCAATTATTGGGCTGTGAACATGTCGATCATGATTGGATTGATTGTCGGAGGTTGGTTTTACAAAACCCATTTCTTTGAACTGTTGCTCGCGTTGTTCGTCATGTCACTCATTACCTTATGGATGACAGCGACATTGATTACAGAAACATACATACCACAAGGATCAACAACAAAGCCATATGGAATCAAACCAATTTTACAAAGTTATAAAACGGTTATAACAGACATCCCCTTTGTCCTGTTTATTCTTGGTGGGATTGCAGTGTTAGCGATTGAATTCCAACGAAACAACTTCATTGCGGTCCGCTTGGAAGACGAGATCATCCCAAAGTCATTCACTTTCTTTGGCGCGTTCGATCTATCCATTGATGGCATTAAATTACTCAGCTTGTTGACGGTTGAAAACACAATTATCATCGTCTTGTTCACTGGAGTGGTTGCCAAATGGATCCGCAATAAACCCGAACAGCCGATTATGTATGCTGGATTCATCTTATTCGGATTAGGGTATGCCATTCTTGCGTTTTCAAATAACTTCTTAATACTATCTCTTGCTGTCGTTGTTTTATCAGTCGGCGAGTTGATGTACGTTCCGACGAGGCAGTCGATCTTGGCAGATATTGTAGATGACTCCAGGCGCGGAGCTTACATGGCATTTAACGGATTTGTTTTTCAGATTGGAAAAATGTTCGGTGCACTCGGAATTATCGTCGGAGAAGCAATCGGTGGAATCGGTATGGGAATCTTGTATGTTGTATTCGCTCTGCTAGGCGTTGGGTTTGCTCGCCTTGCAATCCAAATGCGCGAAACGAAAGGAACAATCGTAGCAAAAGAAAGCACTATGTGAGTGAGGATGAACATACCCCCATTCTTAGAAAAGCTGACGCAAACCTCCATGGTTTATGTCAGCTTTTTTACTTGAAATGTTGAATATTGTCTACACGTATAATTTAGGTTGGACATATTATGTAAAATACGAGCAGTTGGACAAACCCTTTGGAGGTAGATAGAATGTCAGAAAGTAATCCAAACCGACACATCATTGCGAGAAAATTAATTACGCCACCGATTCCACTTTTTGCGAAAAATTTTCCGATCATATTTTTTTGGAATCCGAAATGTGGCTGTACTTCACTGATTAAATGGTTTTTCTTTCAACAAGGCTTATTACAAAAAGCGACTGATTATAGTCCGATCATTCATTCTTATCGGTTGAATGTAATCGAAAAACAAAACAATCATACTCAGAACATCATTGAGCACCTTCTAAGTGGTGATAAAGATGTTTATAAACTAGTCCGGAATCCTTATAAAAGGGCAGTCAGTTCATTTTTCCATGCCATAATGAACAAGAACATAATGGACTCTATCGCTCCCGGTGTAAAAAACGGCATTTCATTTAAGGAATTCTTATATCGGCTCAAGGAAAATGGAGTGGAAAGAGGAAAAGTCAATGCACATATGGTACAACAATACGTAAATGGAGAAGAACTCTTTTTAAATAAATACATTCAATTAGAGAACTTTGTTACTTCTATAAGGACTATTGAAAAACAGTACAATTTATCAAGTTCACCGATAAATTCCCTCATAAAATCACCCCATCATATTACTCAAAAAATGAATGAAAGTGACAATCGAACTTATCCGGATGTTAAGATGTCGATCGAATCCATTAATCAACCATTGCCACCTTATGAAAACCTTTATGACCAAGAAGCTATGGATTTAGTAAAAACCATCTATAAAATGGATTTTGAAAGATATGGTTACAACCAAAATTTCATTGTTTTGAAATGATTTGAAAAGAGCTGGATATTATTGATCCGCTCTTTTTTTATCCTCTCTTCCTGAAACTTTACCGAATTGCGTTGTAGACTGCATCCACTCGTACCCTTCTCGTACAAATTGTTTACTAGGATTCGTATGTGGCGTGTGCTCAAAGACAAATCTTAGATTTCTTATTTGTGCCAAGTATTTAAGGATGGGTTCGAACTTATAGAGATTATCTTCGTAAGATGGGTGAATTGGTGTCCAAATGTATTTGTCACCTTCATAGGTCACATTATGAATATGCGCTACCGTAATGTGTTCCTCCCATTTCATTATGTACTCTAGTGTTTTGTCTCCCATAGCCATCCTGTAGTCACCGATGTCGATACACAATTTCAGTCCGAATTTAGACCATGTCTCTTCTGAAAATTGATTTAAATATTCAATACCAACAGGTGATCGGTGCAGACCAAGCTTAGGTTCACAAACAATTGGAATTTCATACTTGTCTTGTATGGCACTTAATTTTTGCAATCCTTCTTCAATAAGCTTGTTTGGATCGTCCATAATCTCCCTCTTAAAATAGGGGAAATGAACAAGGATGTATTCTGCTCCAAGACCTGACAAACGTTGCGCTTCTTCTTCTAATCGTTTCCATGCAAAAGCAGGCTCATGAACGACTTTTTCGATGAGGTCATATTTGCTATCTTGTCTGAACAACGGGGAATGCACACCAAAACTCGCATTATTCTGTTTGCATACTTGTAAAAATAGTTGAAAGTCCTCTTCTTTCTCAAACTCTCCGATCTCAATATGCTTAATGTCTTCCCAAAACAGGTCGTCGAAAAGCTTAGGGTCTGACATGATCGTACTACCGGATACCGCAAATTGAATGGACAAAGTTGATCCTCCTTCTGTTTTTCTATATTTTAACATTAATTGTACTTGTACAGGTTCTTTCTATCCGCCATTTTGCCTTTCTCTCTCTACCGCGGACAGTAAGCATCCTTTTCTATCCGCCGTATCTACCTATTCGCTCCACCACGGACAGTAAACACCTCTTTCTGTCCGCCGTATCGACTCCACTCCTCCACCACGGACAGTAAACACCCTTTTCTATCCGCCATATCGACTCCACTCCTCAACCGCGGACAGTAAGCACCCTTTTCCATCCTCCATACCGTTATCCACCAGAGTTCGCGGTCTATAAGGTCTATGCTTAATCCGTCTGAACCGCCACCACCCCACAATATTGAAAAAAGCATCCGAATTCATCGGATGCTTCCTGATTTTATCCTGGTTGTATGTTGAGCATGGTTGGAGCGTCGATTAGTTTGACGATTTCGTTTTTCGGGCAGCTTTCTGTTAAGGCGAGGTACTCGTCCATCCTCTGAAAAATCTGCTTGCGCCGCCATTCATTTTCTAGCACATGCTCTATCGTACCTTCAAAATTTCCTACTTCAATTGGAATGATGAGTTGTTTTTCGCTCAATCCCTTCAAGTTATACTGCTCTTGCCCTGGTAAGGCTGAGTGGACAAAGATCAGCAGCCTCTTTTTTAATGCTTCACTAATCGTAATACCACCTGGCTTCGTAATAATCGCATCCGCTTGCTCATAAAGGCGGTTCATTTCAGCTCGACTCTCAATGTATGGCTTCGCCTCAATGTGATCGACATCCCAAGAACTCAACTCTTTGTATAGCTTTTCATTTTTACCGCATAAGACGGTGTAACGGTAGGTGGAATCTGGCCGGATTGATTTCAAGTAATCTATAATATTACCTACACCACTACTTCCACCTGCAACTAATATATGTTTCTTGTCCGTTAAACGCTTTGTCGTATATGAAACGATGTCTTCACTCGTCGGTATACCAGTAATCGAGACCTGGTGTTCAGATACGCCATGGTTCTTAACCAAATCCTTCTTCATCAATTCATCGTTCACAAGGTGGAGGTCAATGTGCTCCTTCCCCCATACACCATTGATAAAGAAGTCCGTATATACATTCACAGTAGGCATATCAATCTGATGCTGACGCTTCAGACGACTTAGAATTGCAGACGGAAAGCAATGCGTGCATACAATCAGATCGGGTTGTTCTTCCTTAATCAGTTCAAGCATTTTCGCTTCAAAACCAAGCAGCTGCACATAATCGACCTGCAGTGGAACTTGATTTTCTCGAGACTCATACATGAAACGCTTATATACCCAATGGTAGGTCTTCGGGAGCGAACTGATCCACTTCAAATACACCGTTCCGATTGTTTTTTCAAGCTTTTCATTCCAGTAGCTAAGAAAATCGACCTTTTTACACTCAATTTCTTCTTCTGAACTATTAATAGAATCAATTAGTGCATCGGCCACTTGATGGTGACCCGAAGGCATCTGAAACAAAGGCAGAAATAGTATTTTCTTCATGCTTCGCTCCCTCCTTTCCATTTCACTTTTTTTACAAAAATAGCACCTACAAATAAAACAACCATTAGCACGCTTAGCCATGGTAGGATTTCTAGCGGTAGCCGGTCACCAACCCAAAAGCCAACAAGAATATAACTGAATGTCCATAGAAAACTACCAATCAATCCAAGTACTACATAAAGCACGGCTGGGTAGCTACTTGTTCCTGCGACGTAAGGGGCAATCTGTCTTAAGCCTGGTAAAAATAAACTAAAGAGAATCGTAACCTTTCCATGACGATGAAACTTTTCACTAACCTTCCCCCAAAGCTCCGGCGTAATTTTAATAAAACGACCATATTTCTTGATGAATGGAATCCCAAGATAACGGCCGATTGCGTAAGAGGCAATCAGTCCAAGAACCGTGCCAGAAAATGCACTCATCAAAGTCCAGCCTAAGTCTAAATGGAATTGTGCGGCAAGCATTCCAATCAGCACCATGAAGGTTTCTTCCGGTGCTGGAATACCGACGATTCCACAAAATAATGTGACGAGTATGATCCAATATCCATATGTTTCAATTGCAGCCATTACTTCATCAAAACTCATAGTATCCTCTTCTGTTCCTCTACTGATTTCCCCTTAAGATGTTCGTGTAAATTCACACATTTATAACCTTGGGCTAAAGCTTCTGGAATAAAGTTCCTTAACGCTTCAATCGTGCTTTCCGGAGCAATTTCGTCTGCATTTGGATTAGACCCATCATCATGCAATAAGAAAATTTCTCCATGACCGAGTCGCTTACGCATCTTACCAAATAGCACATCTGCGTCTTGTTTTTTCCAATCCTGAAAGATGGATGACCACAACACGATCCTATAATCCTTAGAGAACCAAAGTGTGAATACGTTCATTCGACCGTATGGCGGTCTATAAAAACCAGGCTTCTCTCCAGTTATTTTTTCAAGGATCGCCGCTGACTCTCCGATCTCACGCTTAGTAGCTGTTGGTGACAAAAGCCAACTATTTGTGTGCGCATAATGATGGATGCCGATTATATGTCCTTCTGCAACTATCCGCTTCACAAGATCTGGGTGTTCCAAGGCTTTCTCTGCGATCAAAAAGAATGTCGCTTTACATTGATATTGTTTTAAGAGATCCAACACTTGTGGTGTGTAATGAGGATTAGGTCCATCATCAAACGTTAACGCAAGTGTGTTCTGATTTTGTCCTTTTTTGATTAAACCCATGGACATCGTTCGGAACATTACGGTCGGCAAAATGCCATAGACAATAAAAATAATGAATCCAGTATAAAGAATCCAAACAATGGTCTCCATTTTGTCATTCACCTTCATTGCAAATTATAAACACTGTTACAGAATAACATAACTGTATGTGAGGACTGTTGTGAAAAGTTCAGCCTACCTGATTCTACCAAATACATCGTAATTCGGAAAGTTGCAATTTACTAGGAATTCTTATCCACTCGTCGTTACAAACAACCATACACACTTCTTCCTATTACATATAGTGTTACAAGGCGAATAAATGTAAAGGAAGATTGGATGAGTAATCATAAGCTACCTCATTATCATATTGAAATAGATCCATACGACTGGAAAGAAATGCAGAAGGACGTCTGGTCTGAAGACCCTGTTGTCGCTAACTTAATCGTAGGCAATAACAAATACGACATAGACTTTGTCCACCGTGGTTCCCATATACGGAAAGTGACAAAGAAATCCTATCAATTCCTCTTTCCACAAGTGACCGCTGGTATTAAAGAACTCCATCTTAATGCAGAATACATTGATAAATCATTAATCCGAAACAAGCTATCACTCGATTTCTTCTCGTCAATCGGCGTTCTTTCACCATCCTCAAGTCATGTACTTATTACCATTAACGATAACTTCCAAGGTGTTTACTTACAGCTTGAATCGGTTGATCGATATTTCTTAAAAAGAAGAAATCTTCCTCACGGACCGATTTTCTATGCAGAAAATGATAATGCAAACTTTTCATTAGTTAGCCCAATTGATGAAGACTTAAAGCGTCGGTTTGAATCTGGTTATAGTCGAAAGGAAGGCACGAGTGAAGATAAGGAAGCGCTCCGTGAGTTGGTTTACCAAATTAACACGATTCCACCGAAGAAGTTTGAGGAAGAAATACAAGACTATGTTGAAGTTGATAAATATTTACGATGGTTAGCTGGTGTTGTATGTACGCAGAACTACGATGGATTCATACACAATTATGCATTGTATCGTAGAAGCGACACAGGCCAATTTGAAATGATTCCGTGGGATTATGATGCGACTTGGGGTAGGGATATTCACGGAAAGGAAATGGAATATGATTATATTCCAATTGAAGGATACAACACCCTTTCAGGTCGACTACTGGATGTCCCTTCCTTCCGAGAACGTTATTACCATTTGATGAAAGATATATTAAACAAACAGTTCACTGTTGAATATCAGAAACCGATCATTGATTCCTTATATGAAAAAATCACACCACACGTCGAGAAGGATCCATTCATGAAAAAGCACCTCGAACGGTTTTACGAGGAACCTGAAGTCATATTTGAGTATATTAATGACCGTAATCGCTATCTCAAACGACACTTGGCAGATTTATTGTAGTTTGCCTAAATCGAATATTGCGATATGTAAAAAAGGTTGTCCCTTTTCAAGCTGTTGGGCAACCTTTACATCTTATGGAAATTGGACGGTTTGGACATGTTGGAGATTCGTGAAAATTGTTTTATTCCGAGCGATGATGATCTCGACGTATCCATTCTCTACTTTAACGAGTTTTCCGATTTTGTTGGGATGTTTCCCCATATCGAATATAGCAACTTTACCGAGGTGTCTCTTGCACTGTTCTTCAAACGTGCGGGAGGCTGGAACATTTGAAGGTGTCAATGGAAGATCTTTATTGCTCAATGAATAGGGCCGGTGACTATACGGATAAGGGATCAGCCACTTTAAATGCTGCAAAGGTATAAACATCGTCTTATGAACGGGGGAGAAGAATGTGAAATAATCATTCATAACATTTGTCACATAACCGTGAATGGATTGGTTGCTCGTAACAAAAATTTCTGTGAATACACCTTTTGCATTCGTTAAAATCTTCCGAAGAGAGATTGAATGATCTTCTTGAATCCAAGTTGGCATATGATCGGGTGGGTTAATTGTTTCTCCATCATCGGAGTTGAAGTCCAAATAGTGAACGTGTACAAGGGGAATGTATAGGAAGTCTTGTCCATCATACAACACGACGATATTTGAACCCGTATCTACAAGAATGCCAGATAACAAAACTTTACCGCTAGCTGTCATTTTCACATGTTCTCCGATATAATTGTCGAAATTATTCAATATGCTCATCCCTCCTTTAGTTTTTCAGTCATACGTTTTAATTTGTAATGTATGCTTTAGGATTGATTTGCAGTTTAATCTTTTGTTGATTTTTTTAGTGAGGCAGTATCGACATCATATACTTTGGCATTCTGGTTTAAGGAGGCGACTTCAACTTGTTGGTCCACGTCATCTTGAGTTAAGTCTCTTGGGATCATGCCTTTTGTCGGTTTAATCAGCCAATATAAAATAACACCATTTATAATTAAAAATATGGTTTCAAGCACTATAACTCCTCCTTCCACTTCAAAACGACTTAGTCGATTACTGCCACATGAATGGTTGTATTAAATTAAGTTTTAAAGCTTAACCCAGCCTTTACGCTCTAAGCTTGACAACTCTCTATAATCTCTAACTCTTTTAACATACTTCTTATCTGAAGAACCATACGGGTCGTTATGCATGTGCTTGTCGCTTCCGTTTTTACGAGCCTTTTTCCAAGCGTCCGAAACTCTCTCACATTTACCTGAAGAGCGACCAGTGCTTCGTCCAGTAGATTTTCCAGAGCTCTTGCCTGATGATTTTCCAGAGCACTTACCTGAAGATTTTCCTGAAGATTTTCCTGAAGATTTTCCAGAGCTCTTGCCTGATGATTTTCCACTACTCTTTTTCCCTGAAGATTTCTTACCTGATGATTTCTTACCTGATGATTTCTTATGATCGATGAGACAAACACTCTTGATGTGGCAGATTGTAATGAACAAAATATCGTCATTTACTGTTAATTCTAAGTGATCATCATAAACTTCGCTTAGTACCCCAGTTACACAGTGAGGACCTCCACGATTAACTTTCACCTTACGATGTTTCCAGCGTCTAAGCATGTCCACAAAGCAATCTGCTTTAATATGATCCATTTCTTTTTTACCTTTGTGGTGCTTGCCAGAATTGATACAAAGTTCTTTAATGTGCTCAAGTTGGTAATACACAACTCCTTCATCACAATGAAGAGCTAAGTAATCCTCCTGACACCCTAATAAAACTCCTGTTCCAGCTTCTGGACCTGCCCAGTTCACATTTACATAATGTCCTTCTAGCCCTAATACTTTATCACGTGAAATCGTCATAATTGATTTCCTCCTAAGAATTTTTTGTTTGACCACGCTTGTCCTTGCATTATATGTACCATGGTAGGTAACGGTATGGTTATTCGCATAAAAATTGAAAAATGGTCAAATATTTAGGTGGATAATGTAGGTATGAAGGGCACTCCCCTATCTTTATGTAGTTATAAATGGGTGTACGTCTGTAAAGTTCTCTCTTTTTACTAGTCGAACGTACATATGAGGTACTGGCCTATGAAAAAGTTCAAAATGAAATGACCCCTTATAGAAATCCGCACATTGTCTTATTACAACACCTTTCAGATTTTGTCATCTTCTTAACAAAAGTTATATCTTTTGTTCATACGCCGTTTATAAACGTGTCGTACGATAAGGGTGCAAATGAATTGAATAGAATCATACATGACAGATGGAGAATATACGGAGAAAATCTTGTTCATGTCAAAACGAATGCACGATCAGAGCTGACTGAAAGTCCTCAGGTTCGCTTTGTATGCCTTCCTTTTGATATGCAAAGATTTTCTTTTTTTATACACATACAGGAGGTTATCGCATGTTCCAATTAACTAAACATAATCCAATGGTTGCTGCTGTTCGAGACATTTCTCACCTAGATATCGCACTTAACTCAAATGTAGAAATCATATCCATGATGGCAGGTAACCTTTCAAACATTAGTGAGATTGTAGAACGCATTCATGCAAAAAAGAAACAAGCATTCCTACATGTTGATCTCATTAAAGGTCTTGCTAACAACAATGAAGCTGTAGACTTCTTAGCCGAAAAAGTTAAACCGACTGGAATCGTAACCACTAAAGGAAGGCTCATCAAAAAAGCGAAAGAATGTGATTTAACAGCCATTCAACATAATTTCATTATTGATACACAAGCCTTCTCCATGAGTGTCCGTTCCACAAAGCAAAACCAACCAGATGCAGTTGAAATGATGCCAGGATTAATGCCAAGAGTGATTAAAGACCTAAAGGCAGAAATAGATCTTCCCCTTATTGTCGGTGGTCTATTGAATACGGAAACTGAGATTAAAGAAGTGCTAAATGCAGGAGCGTCTGCAGTCGTATCTGGCAATCCAGATCTTTGGCATATGAATCTTATGAAAATGGAGGAAGTATGAAACATTTTAAAGGTTATTATTTTGATTTAGATGGAACTGTCTATGCAGGTAACAAGCTGATGGAAGGTGCATCAGAATTACTCAAAGCCTTACGACAAAATAATAAGAAAATCGTATTCATGACGAACAACTCAACACTTAACGGAACTAATATTGCAAGAAAACTTCAATCACTCAGTGTACCTACACATCCCAATCAGATTGTTTGTCCGACTGACGTGGCTGGAGATTATATCTTGGAGTATTACGGGCACTCATCTGTATACGTCATCGGATCGAACCATTTAACCGACAGTGTTGTAAAAGCTGGACACACCATAAAAGAGGATACTTGTGAAGCTTGCGACCTTGTCCTCGTTGGTCGAGACCTACATTTTACGTATCAAAAAATGGAGGATGCGGTCATTCATTTACAGCGAGGGGCAAAATTAATCGCGACGAACATGGATGCTACGCACCCGATTCACAACGGTGAAAGAGTTCCTGAGACTGGCTCCATTGTTGCTGCTATCCAAAGGGCTTATGCAGTTGACCCAGACGTCATTGGTAAGCCTTCTTCCTATCTTTTTGATCAAGCACTTGAGCGTGTAAAACTTCAATCAGATCAAGCCGTCATGATTGGCGATAATCCATCAACTGATATGAAAGGTGGCCGGAATGCAGGTTTAGCCACCGTTCTAATCGGACAAGACCAAACAACATCAGATATCGTTGTCGACTATGCGTTTGAAAACCTTCTGCAGTTGAAGAACGCGATTTATTCTGAACTGTAAAGGAGAGGTGACTTATGAATAAACAAGCAATACTCATTTGTGTAGACGGATTAGGTGGACATTACCTTGAGGATCCAAAAGTGAGAATACCTAATATACGGTCGCTTATGAATAAAGGTGCATATGTAACAAGGTTAAAAACAACCTTTCCTAGTGTGACATGGACAGCAAATACGAGCGCGGTCACAGGGTGTCACCCAAACAAACACGGTGTAATCGGAAACTCGGTATTTGATTTCGAGAAAGGAAAGACATCCCATCACTGGGGTGATCAACTTGGTTCTAAGGAGGACCTCATCCATGTTTCAACCCTTTACGATCAAGTCGCGGTTCATGGTGGTAATATCGCTTCGATCTGTTGGCCTGTAACACGCGGAGCAACCAATATTCATTTCAATATTCCGGAGCATTACGACCAATCTCTTTTCGAGGAGTATGCGTCTCCATCTTTTTGGAATGAGCTACAAGCATTCCTTCCTGTCGAACGGTATGCCGAGTGGAGTGCAGATTTTTCAAAAGGACATATGCAAGACTGGCTCACAAAAGAGATTACGAAATATGTGATCCAGCATAAAGAAACCAACCTGATCATGGCGCACTTTCTATTGATTGACAGCTTACTTCATAAGCACGGGAACAAATCCCCTGAGGTTTATTGGGCAATTGAATATATTGATCAGTTGATTGGAGACATCCTAGCGTGCTTACGAGTTGAAGACAAGATCGATGACGTGGACATCTTACTTTATTCCGATCATGGACACGTCGATGTTCATTCTAACTTTTATTCGAATCGGTTCCTGAAAGAACACGAATTGAACGCTGAATATAAAGCAGTCAGTAATGATGGCTGTTTATATATCTATGCTTTAAACGAAACTCATTCAAATATCGAGAAAGTCGCTTCCATTTTCGAGTCTCTTTCACTCGTAAAAGATGTAATCCCGAAACATTCATTCGGGAAGCTCGGTTTACCAACGAATCAGTTAAATGATAGGAAGCATACACCAGAATTGATTGTGGAATTAGAAGATGGCTATCTTTCTAAAGACGATATTGAAGTGAAAGCAACAATTGGTCCAAGTACCTATCAGTCTACTCATGGTTACTCTCCTGACCACCCCTTATTAAAAGGCTTTATGGTAGGCGCAGGTCCATCATTTAAGAAAGGTAAACTAATAGACGAAGCACACATCGTTGACATCGCACCTACGATGGCACAACTACTCGACATACAACTACCAGCATTTGATGGAAAAGTGTTGAACCAGTTACTCCATCCGGCATGTATGGAGGAAAGGGGGTACTCTACTTGGAAAACTATGAATCTAGTATAGACTACCCGGTTCACAATCAAAGAGAGGCGCGAACAAGCAATCGAAAACAAATCATCAGTAGATTATTTTCAAAAGAAAATTTGTCAGGTTGGGTATTCATTCTTCCAGCTTTCATTTTATTAATCGTCTTTTGGATTTATCCGATCGGCTACTCTTTCTATCTTAGTTTTTTAAATTGGGACATGCTTAGCCCCCCCAGCTTCGTAGGTGCTGAGCATTATCAAACGCTCATGAATAGTGCTGATTTCAAACAAAGTTTGCTAAACACGGGTCTGTATACCTTCTTTTACGTAATCGGAGTTGTCGTCATAGGAATGATGCTCGCATTACTTGTGAATCAACAATTAAAGGGAATCGGTTTCTTCCGGATGCTGTTGTTTTCACCTCACATCACACCGATTATTGCGATTTCCATCGTATGGATGTCTCTCTATGACCTTGATGACGGCCTACTTAATGCGCTACTTACATCGGTCGGATTACCAGAAGGAACTTGGCTAGCGTCATCTGACACCGTATTGATGTCTCTTATTATTATGGGACTATGGAAAGCGGTTGGCTATTACATGATGTTCTTTCTAGCTGCTTTACAATCTGTACCGCTTCACATCTACGAAGCAGGTAGACTAGACGGGGCAAATCGGTGGCAAATGTTTTGGCACATCACCTTACCGTTCATCTCACCGATTACGTTCTTTGTCGTTATCGTTTCGATCATTGAGGCATTCCAAACCTTCGATCAGATTGCAGTCATGACCCAGGGTGGACCATCCAACTCCTCCCTCGTACTCGTTTATTACTTGTACCGACACGCTTTCGAGTATTTCAATATTGGCTTCGCATCCGCAATTGCGATTGTCCTCTTTTTATCCTTAGTCGTATTTTCGGTTGTGCAATACTTTATATCAAGAAAATGGGTGCACCATTAAGTCGGGAGTGAACGAGAAATGCAAATTCATTTAGTCAAATGGACGAAATACACGTTGTTGACCATATTTAGTCTATTCATGAGCATCCCTTTACTTTGGATGATGATCACAAGCCTGAAAACAAAAGATGAAGCTTCGAATAATGGACTGTCCTTATGGGTTTCAAACCCGCAATGGTCCAACTATTTAGAAGTGTTCAGACAGAGTGACCTCTATTTGTACATATCCAATACACTCTTCTATGCTATTACGACCGCGATATTGTCTGTTGTTCTCGCTTTATTTGCTGCATACGCATTGACCTTTATTCAATTTAAAGGAAGAAGACTGTTATTAATCATTTTCATATTCACGATGTTCCTGCCTGCACATATGACTTTAATTCCATCCTATTTAACGCTAAACAGTCTTGGGTGGCTAGATTCATATAAAGGTTTGATCATTCCGAGTGCCGTAACTGGATTCAATATTTTCCTCATGTATCAAGGGCTTCGGCAAATCCCGAAGTCTTTGATTGAATCGGCTAAGGTGGACGGTGCATCCCATTTGCGTATTTTGTTCCAAATCGTTGCACCCTTAACCTTACCTTCAATGGCGACACTTGGCATCATCGTGTTCACTTACCAGTACAACAATTATTTCTGGCCATTAGTCGTTACATCAAGCGAGGAAACGAAAACCATTTCCATCGCATTAGCTGAAATGATCCAAACTGATGGTGCTTATGGCATTCAATGGCCATTAATTATGGCTGCCAACACAATCAGTATTCTACCGGTCATGTTCTTATTTTTAGTCTTGCAGAAGCTATATATCCGTGGAGTCATGTATCAAGGAATGAAAGATTAAGAGGAGGCATTCAATATGTTTAATCATTTTAGAAAATTCATCGTCCTATCACTTGTCATACTATTGTTTGTTTCAGGATGTGGTCCATTATCCAATAGCAGTTCTGAATCAGGAGAGAAAGTAGAAATCGAGTTTTGGCATGCGATGAGCGGAAATCTAGGTGGATCGTTAGAAAAAATTACAGATGACTTCAACAAGAAGCATGACAACATTCATGTGAAACTTGTTTTCTTGAAAGACTATCCTACGATTACGAACAAGCTGCAGCTCGCCCTCCAATCAAAGGACGTTCCTGCTCTTGTTCAGCTCGAGGATCCCACGTTACAAACATTCGCTTCTTCCGGTCATTTGCAAAGTCTTAATGAAATGATACAAAAGGAAGATCTTAATACGGGTGATTATGTCGACAGTTTTATGAAATCCGCATCACATGATGGAAAATTCTATGGACTCCCTCTCAACCGTAGCGTTCCCATTCTCTACTACAATAAAGATGTATTTAAAAAAGCAGGAATTAATCCTGATCAAATCAATTCATGGAAGGGTGTTCGTGAAGTATCTAACGAACTCGTTGATAAAGGTGCCGTTCAATATGGATTTGAACCGATTAAATATCCGTGGTTCTTTACAGGACTAGCGCGGTCTAATGGTGCTGAGCTTTCTAATGATCCAGAACAAATAAAGCTAGACTCACCTGAAGCAGCCGAAGCACTCCAGCTTTGGGGAGATATGATCCATAAAGATAAAGTAAGTAAAGTCCACTATGGCGGTGAAGGCTGGGCATATTGGTACGATACGATTGCTGACGTAACCGAAGGGAAAGCGGCAATGGTAACAGGGTCCACAGCTGACATGGGATCGATGGACGGGGAAAAAATTGGCGCCAAACCAATGCCTACCTTTAAAGGTGAAGAGCTTTCAGTACCAACAGGAGGAACGAGCGGTGTCATTCCAAAGAATGCTAGCGAGGAACAACAACAAGCAGCATTTGAGTTCATTAAGTACTTTTCTGAGCCTGATGTAACTGAGCAATGGGCAAAAGAAACGGGTTACTTACCTGTTCGACACTCTGCTATTGAAAAGATGGAATCTTTTTTCGAGAAAAACCCGAACTTCAAGGTCGCAGTGGAAGAACTGAAGCATGCTAAGCCAACACCTTTGTTTCCAAGTTGGAACGAAATTGAAAATGAAGCAATCAGTAAAGCCTTCGACCAAGTATTCGTAGACAATGTACCCGCAGAAGAAGCACTTAAAAACGCTCAGAAGAAAGCAGAAAAGATCTTGAATTAACTGCTTTTGAAAAGGCTGACCTAGACATTGGTTTTCATCATTGTTCTAGGTCAGCTTTTTTTATTACTTTCGCAAAATTATCGATTGAAAATTCAATTCCCTCCAACTTTGGGACGATGTTAAAGGATACTATCGTGTGTTTGTTGCTACGTTTGTTATATCAACACTGTTTTTTAATCTAAAACTTTTATTGTAACACTATTTTAATAGCTTGTTGATTGGGAAAATCATGTGTTTTTTTAGCTACTTAGACTCTATTCGTAACCACATATTTCCCAATACTGTCAACTTTAGGTTCATGTTACCATTAAATTTATAATAGTCTTACTTTTCTGACATACATATTCGGGCCCGGGACCTGAGCACCATGAGCACATAGTTTGATTGTTATAAGTTATAAAATCACGAATGGAGGAAAAGAAATGAAAGCGATATTAAGAACATTAAGTGCTGTGTTTAGCTTAGCTTTAGTTCTATCCTTATTGGTTGGAAACTTACATTTCTCTGCACCGTCTGCATCTGCTGCATCGGTGGACAACGGACCGAAAGACTTCCTCGTTGGTTTTAAATCAAATATCAAAACAGCTCAGATTAATAACGTAAAAAAATTAGGAGGACAGGTTAAGCATCAGTATAAATTCATGGATACTATGCTTATTTCCTTGCCCGAAAAAGCAGCGGAGGCTCTTAAGAAGAACCCTAATGTGTCTTATGTAGAAGAAGACCAAATGGCATATGCGATTGGACAAACAACACCATGGGGCATTCCCCACATAAACGCAGATCAAGTTCATGCGACTGGAAACACTGGCTCTGGTGTTAAAGTTGCTGTTTTAGATACAGGAATCGACGCTAGCCACGAAGACCTTAACGTGAGTGGTGGCGCGAGCTTCGTTTCTAGTGAGCCTGATGCCTTTTCAGACGGCAATGGCCATGGTACCCACGTTGCAGGAACAGTTGCCGGACTAAATAACTCCGTTGGCGTGATTGGTGTTGCGCATTCAGCAAGTCTATATGCTGTAAAAGTATTAGACAGTTCTGGTAGCGGAACATACAGCGGAATCATACAAGGAATCGAGTGGGCAGTTGCCAACAACATGGATGTAATCAATATGAGTTTAGGTGGTAGCTCCGGTTCTACTGCACTTAAAGATGCTAATGACAATGCCTACAACGCAGGGGTGTTAGTTGTTGCGGCAGCTGGAAATTCTGGAACAAGAGGCAAAAAGAACACAATCGGATATCCAGCAAAGTATGATTCTGTAATGGCAGTTGGTGCGGTAGATTCAAGCAATAACCGTGCATCGTTCTCAAGCGTAGGATCTGAGCTTGAAGTAATGGCACCAGGTGTTAACATATTAAGCTCCGTTCCTGGTAATAGCTACGACAGCTATAATGGAACGTCTATGGCTTCCCCTCACGTGGCTGGAGCAGCTGCTCTAATCATTGCAGGGAACCCAGGGTTATCTAATGTTGATGTTCGTCAAAAACTCAATGATACCGCCATACCACTTGGAGATTCTTTCTATTATGGTAACGGCGTAATCGATGTGTACGCAGCGACAAGATAATAAATAAGTAAAAGCATGAATCGGTGTATAGTACGATTCATGCTTTTTTATTATCTCCTTCACACCTAAACTATAGTTCTCGAATTCTCTTAAGTAATCCAACAAGACCTTTGCTTCCGAAAAACAATATTATGCCAAAAATTAATCGAAGTAATTTCTCTAAAAAAGCAAACAATACTTCTCCTTTCATTCTTGGATCAGCATAATACACTCCTATTTCTTTAATATTCAACCAATCTTGTAATACAGGTAAAAAAGACGGCAAGGTATGTACTATTAAAACCAGACCTACAATTGAAACAGAAGCAACTTGAAACTGATAAACAGATAATGACATCTGGTTTTCTGTAGGCTCTACCTGGTTTACAGCGTCATTGTATTTAGGAATAAATAAGCGGCATAATTTTTCAGCATATAGCCAGAGGACTATGCTTATTATTAGTTGAACTAAAAAAGGACCTAAATGAATTAACAAATTGACTTGACTAAGTTCTTGCATCTCCTCATAGTAAATAGGTATCAAATAATAATTCACAATTCGAGATAAATCCATAAATGATTGTATTAAAATATAAACAGCAAAAATGCGTAATGCTACAAAAATAAATGCTTTTTGTGTCATTTTGACCCCTCCCTCGACTATCATTCATCCACTTTCTAATCATTTAGTCTGACTAAGCGGCAGAATATATCTTTTTAGCATAGTAAAACGTAAAAATTGTAGTGGTTAATGCAAGTACGAAAACCAATATGTATCCTACTAAACTAATTAAAAAGTAATCTACTGGTGCACTATTAAAATATATGTATCCAAGTATTTTATGAAAAATAATAAAGTTGCCAATAAAGTTTAATACTTGTAGAGACCTTAAAATAAATTCCACCTCATTTAGATTCACATCCACTCAGATAAATATCTATTTAGTAGCAAATTCCCTCTAATTAATTGTCATTAGAAATGATGCAGCACACACACCTATTAATGAAATCGATAATGCTAACTGGCTTACTTCTTTTTTTTCTTTCTTTCTCATTGCAATAAAAAACGTAATGAAACCATATAAAATTCCAGAAATAAATATAATTTGTAAACTTAGTTCTTTCATTAATACCTCTCCCTCCAATAAAAATTTCTTTCATACAATCTGCTGATTTCCTAGTATTAAGCAAAAATTAACCGTTATTTCTAAGTTTCCTTTTCAAAACACGATATTTTCAAGAAATAAAATACCATAGAATAAAGCACCAACAACTAAAATAAAAAAGCCGACCATTAAAAACCCATATGTAAAACCTCTAGCCATTGAAATTAAATCTAAAAACATATTTTTTATAGCATTAAATATTAATTGCACCCTAAAGTCTCCAATCTCAATTGAAAGTTTCAATCAACTATTTATTAGAATATATAAGCTGAATAACTACAAACGGTATTTAGTTATTGTTCCGAGTTAATCGAATAGTAAGCGATATTTACATATTCGATATTCCTTGAATAAAGATGCTAAATAATAAACTGATGGTTGTTAAACCAGCAACTGGGATGGAAAAACCTTTGTTGTTTTTAAATTCATATATAGCTATACAGAATCCTGCAAAACATAACACTACCCATACAGGCATAAATATGGCATCTGCAATACTCATTGGTAATAAAGCGTAACCACTTGATAAGAAAAATATCCAATGCACAACCAACAGCCCTAATACTACAAAAGAGATTTTTCGTGGTGGTCTTCCTTTTTCATATTTTCTAACAGCTATAATTGGAGTAAATATTAACGTAAAGAATGCAATAGTTCCTAAAACCAATAAAAACACAATTGAAAAACCAATAATGAACAATCCTCCCTTTTATCGAATAACATTCATCAGTGTTTCGTTTCTATATATTAACATTTCCTAGCTTCCATCGGTTAAATTTGATAAGAATACCAACAAAACGCACTGTGATTTCATTGCGAAATCCAGTGCGTTTTGTTCTATTTATGCCTCGGTTGTTATTGGTTTATGCGGTTTCCTTCAGTTCGCTTTTCTCCTTGTTGAAAAGCATTTCATCTACAGCAAACAATTTGCTGCCTGCTGCAGTAAGATAAACTGACATAGCTAACAGTGCTAGATCAAATTCATAACCAGCCATTTCTCCATTGCCCATGAATCCGGCAGCAAGCTTCACTTTAAAGATGGCAACTAACATGATAATCCCAAGCATAGCGGAAACGACTCTCGTGCCAAGTCCGAGAATTAATGCAATTCCCCCAACTAACTCAACAATCGCAACTGCGTATGCTAAGAACCCTGGTAATCCGATACTACTGAACCAGCCAGCAACATTTTCAATGCCACCTTGGAACTTGCTTAATCCATGCACGAAGAAAATAATTCCTAATGCGATACGTAATACGAGTGCACCGATTTCATTTTTCATAACCATTTGCTATTCCTCCTCATTTTTTATGGTAAATCAATCAACAAGTACCGTGAGCCAGATTCAGATGCTATATGAAGTTCTGTCGTATCCGTAATACGAGCAGAATCTCGCTTATTTAAAAGTACTTCCTTATTCAATGACAGATCTCCTTCAATTACAAATAGGAAGATACGACGATTTTTCCCTTGTGCAAAAGTCAAATCTTTCCCCTGTTCAAGATCAGATAGGTAGATTGTCATGTCTTGATTGATGTCCGCTATTTCATCAGAAGTACGGTCGTTACTTACGACTGGAAGTAAAGCATTCTTCATTTTTTCAACGTCAAATTTTGTTTGTTCATATGATGGCGTAACCCCTGGTTTCATAGGCTCAAACCACATTTGCAGGAAATTGACGGGTTCAGTTGTTGAGGGATTCATTTCAGAGTGTACAACCCCTGTACCTGCTGACATACGTTGAACACCACCAAAGGTAGTGGTAGCATCGTGCCCTCCGCTGTCTTCATGCTTTAAATATCCATCGAGTACAATTGATACAATTTCCATCTCTTTATGTGGATGTGCACCAAATCCTCTATTTGGAGCGACAACATCATCATTGAGAACTCTCATCGGGCCAAAATTCATATTCATAGGGTCGAAATATTCAGCGAACGAAAAGCTAAAATTACTCTTAAGCCAACCATGATCAGCAGTATATCGTGTTGTTGCTGGGTAAACATTTATCATTGTTAAATCCTCCTTAAGATGTATTTATCTTGATTTCGAGATATTTATTCAAAAAAAATAATAGCAATGATGATTACGTAAAAATATCTTGAATTCGAGATATATTGTATAATGTATTCCTTCTTTTGTCAACACTTACATGTTAAAAGGACATCAAATACTTGATGCCCTAATTTTATAGAAAATTCTATTTAAGAAACGATCGTACGAGTAGGCTTGTTTCAATAGGATGCGACAGCATAAGCAGATGATCGGACTTATCGATTCTTGTTACGTAAAGGTTTTTCACGGTTCTTTTAAATTCAACTAAATCAATTTCGTTCGTAGCTTGAAATTCTTGGGGGAGCAACGAATGATCCGCTAATATTAACATAACGGGTACATTGAGCTTAGAAGCAATCTCCTTATTAAAGTCTAAAGAAGCAATGTCTTGTAAATAGCCTTTAAATGCTTCTATCGGTGTTCGATGTTCGTAGATGCCCTCTTCATTTTTCATATAACAAACCTTAAATGCATCTTTAATTTTAGGAATGATATCATCTGTTAGGTCAACACCATTGTCCTCTAACTCCTGAATATGTTCACTCAAATGGTGATCCAATGCTTTCTCCGAATTAAACGTAGGCTGGGACAGATCCTCACTTACAGAATCGACTTCATAAAATCCACCATCAAGTAGGATAAGATGGTCAACTCGTTCTTGATATTCCACTGCAAAATGTTGGGCAATCCAGCATGAATACGACGCAGCAACGATGGAAGCATATCTGATGTTTAGTTCATCAAGAACCGTTAATAAATCGTTGGATGCTTGTTTAATCGTATAAGGACCTTTCATTAACGTATCGCCATGTCCTCTAAAGTCCAAAGCGACACAACGGTATTTCCCTGCGAACTGTTCAAACATCTCTTCAAATGATTCTTTCGTTTCTCCTAATCCATGTAAGAAAACAACAACAGGAAGATCAACCTCAGATGTATCTATTAAAGAAATCCCGTTTACATTTGAAATGTTTTTTGTAATAGATTCTGCCATATTGATATCATCTCCTTTAAACGAGGATATATATTTCTTTCGAGGAATAAGGTGGTTTTCCTCCCTTAAATTCCCTACAGAAAAAAGGTAACGCCAGACTTACACAGCATCACCTCATACACTCTTTACTCAATAATTAGATTGATTTAACGACAGCCATTTCTTTACCAAATCGGTCACCGTGATCGATAAAACCTAGACTTTCTCCTTCTTTTACCATCGTAATAAATTGTGCAGCATCTGTTTTGAAGTCATCCTTTTTGACAAAACCGAGCTTTTCATACAGGTGAACAGCCCGTTCATTGAAGGTTGCCACTGATAGACGGATCGGCATATCATCGTTTCTCTTCATAACCTGTCTTAAAATATAAGAACAAAAATCGTATCCTTTCCCGGTTCCGACAATACGAGGGTTCATACCAAGCCCTATATCAATTAAGTCTTCAGTATAGACACCCTGTTTATAGCCTACCGGAACCTTGGCAGCTTCACCAACACAGTAGAACCCAACTAACTCATCTTGCTCATTCAAAAGCGCATTGTAAGTACCATCCAACTTTTCAGCCAGATTCTCATCTGTTATTTCATTATTGTAAAAGTCATAAGGCGGTTCATACGTCCAGCTAAGTATTTCAGTTGCTAAGCTTTCGTTCATTTCTTTCATATGTAAGTTCATTTTTTTCACTCTTTCACTTTCTTTATTAAGGACGCGCTTTCTCTTTGAATGCCTCGTTCAGTGGGCTCAGCTGATCAAGTACATGGAGATCGCTCATTTCACACCAAAACTCTTTAATAAGTCCATTTTCAAAATTAATCATCATCATGCCCGTTTCAGTCACCCTCTGGTCTGTTGATGGAATGCCGAACCAGCCACCTTTGTAAGTCATATGGCCAGTGTAACGAACGGCTGCTTGATCTTCAGATTCCAAATAGTCATTGATTACCCACTCATCATCAACAAATACCTCTCTAAACCACTCCATGAATTCATGGATGAATGCATCTTGTCCTTCAAATGCATGGTTTGGGACGTGACCAATGAAATCTGGCGCAGTAATCTCTCTAAGACTATTTACATCCCCTTTAGTAAAAACCTCATTAAACCATTTCTCCACTACCGCTTTCTTATTCATCTTGTTCACCTAGCTTTCAACAAAATTTTCAATCACTAGGTGTACACTTCTTTTAATACCAATCATTTTCCTTCTTCGTTGCTCGAAATAATAACCTCTATAACAAGAGGATTTAACTAGTTTCTGCTTTATTTTTTCTTAACTCTTTTCTCCAAACGAATAATAAATAGACGCCAATGAGAACGAACATAATGAAGGAAGAACCTATTAATTTTGCTTCCTCACCAAAATTTGAATATTTCAATACTAACTCAGGCCCAAACATGAAAATGGGAAATAAGATCATCACCCAAGTTCTCGACCAAATTGCCATTCCGATAAACACACCTAATGATAAAATACCCGCAGCAATATTGCCTGCTGTCCCAAACTTAATCGTTGTTGTATTAATATATTGATCTAAGAAGAGCACAGCTAAAAACAGAAGGATTGGAACTGATCCAAGCATTCCAAATAAAATCCATTGTTTCGTCTTCTTAGCACCTGAACTTGCAATATATCTAAATGTAGCTACAACTAGTCCAAGGTTCAGCAGAATTACCAGAGGATAGCCGATTATTTGAATGAACGAGTATTCTATTCCCCCACGAAGAACATCTCCAAATACTATATATGAAAATGCGCCAAGCAAAATTAACAGACCATACTTCGCAACTGTTGGTACATCGAGACTAATTTCATTAGAAAGTTGTTGCATATATTCTTTTGGTGATTTTTCAACTATATCTTCAACGTCTTTCCCAGCCATTTCTGCTTCTGTTAAATGATCTTCAAGTTCACTTATGATTTCTTCAATCTCGTGTTCTTTCTTACCTCCCGTCACGAGGTAAAGCCTTAAATTCTCCAGAAAGTCTTGGCTTTTCTTTGACAGTCCCATTAGTAATTTTCCTCCTTCAATAAATCGTTCACGCTTGATGAAATGACCTTCCATGTCAGGTTGAATTCTGCTAATGCTTTTTCCCCTTCATGTGTTAGCGAGTAATACTTTCGTTTAGGTCCCCCTGATGGAAGTGATTTCTGAGTCGTTCTTACAAGACCTTCTTTTTTCATCCTAAGTAATAAAGGATAGATGCTACCTTCCTTCACCATCGTAAAACCATATTTCGTTAATTTTTCAATCATCTCATATCCATACGTTTCACCTTTAGAGATGATGGCTAATAAACACCCTTCTAATATCCCCTTTAAAATCTGACTCGAGGACAAATGGATCTCCTCCTTCTATACTAAAAACTACCTTGTTAAACAAGATAGAAAGACAAAAAATAACTATGTTGCAAAACAACATAGTTAAAGATTAACAAATCATCCCATTAATTACAAGTTAATTTACAAAACAAAACCTAACAAAATGGTAATAAATATACTCTGGACTAGTAAAACGAATACAGTCTTCCGTTTAAGAAACATTCCTTTGTTTAAAATGAGTACTTGTCCAATAATATTGATGACAAGTACAACTAAAAGTGTGAATATAAAGGTCACCGTGATGTCGTACATTATCTGTCTCCTTCAAGCGCTTATGATTTTTCATTTCCTCTTTTAAAATTCCCAGTGATTTTAGCTAGGATGAGCTGTTCTTCTTTATCAGTTCCCGCGCTCGCTAGTTTATTCAATAGTTTGTCAGCTTCTTTTCCTTTTACGATTTTAACTTGTTTTCCGTAGTAGTCTATGAAGATTGTATTATTTTTAGATGAGCGATAACTAAACGGATTCTCATCTAATCGATTGTTTTTATCTATGTTACTCATTTGCGCCTTCTTCCCTAATTTGGTCCAATATATCTCTAACACTATTAACAATCAGCTTCGGCTCATGATTTTGAATGAAATGATTACTTTTCTTAGCGATTACTTGCTTCGTATTGTTAGAAAGAGATAATAAGTCGTCTTGTAGGCGCATCCAAATTTGATATGTTTTTTCGGAATGGTAGTCGTCCTTCACACCTGCTGACAAAACATGTACGGGAAGATCCTTTAATGGTCTTCTAGCACTTCGAACTTGGTTTAAACTGCTATTAAAATCCGCCAATCCGCCTTCTACGACAAATTGTCCGTAATACATCTCCTGGACATCATCCGAGAAATGAGGAACCATTAGATCGTTTTGATCCTCATGTGCTGAATCTACTAAAATCAACCCGGAAACTAGCTCGGGATAGGTATAAGCAAATTGTCGGATATGGATTCCTCCAATAGAATGCCCAACAAGAAGATAAGGTGGCTTGATCTCTTCAATTTGTAAAAGCGTTTTTAAATTTTCAACAACCTGCTTACTATGATGAGGCTTAGTACCGGCTTCACTTTTACCGATTCCAGCACGGTCGTAGACAAGAACATTTACGATAGTTGAAAGTTCACTAACTAAATCTCCCCAAACCTCAGATCCCATGCCATATCCAGCTTCTAAGATTACCGTTGGAGAAGTATCATCTACACCATAATAGTTATAATTCAGCATCAAATTACCAATATCAACTTTCTTATTGTTCAACCTAATTGAAGTCTCCATTTTCTCACCTTTTCTTTTTAATTTTCACTTGGCTTTCTTGTCCTCTGATCCCCGAACGTTAACAATAAGATCGAAACCATCAGTAATACTGCTCCCGTAATGTTGAGTGCAGTTAGTTTTACCGGAAAGAATGGAAAAGATATTGCCGCCAGCAGTAGTGGACTTAATGCTCTAGACACATTCGCAATCGAGAATCTTAAATACTTGAGCGCTTCATATAATAAGATTGTACCGATAAACCCAGATAGCATAGAGGAAAGTGCAATGAGTGATATCCCCTCAAATGTATACGCACCATTAAATAAATCTCCAACAACTATCGCATACAAAATGATGAAAATGAGGCTCACACAGCTATTTGTAAAAATGATAGAGTTTGAGTTTTTATCCTTTGATACAGCCTTCTTAATATACACATTGGTGAGAGCAAAGAAAAAGGTATAAAGTAACGCAAAGACACTGCCTAATACCGATGAATGAAAGTCTCCACCTTTATTAACAAAAAGAAATGCACCTAAAATTGCAGCTACAATGAACGTCATTTCTATTTTCGTCAATCTTTCCCCTAACAATATGACGGATAATAGCACCGCAAAAACCGTATAAAATCTACCTAAAAATCCAATCTCAACAGGAGACAATAAATCCATACTAATAAACAAGAAGATCACACCTAAGCCATTAAACAACGCAAGCAAAATCATCTTCTTTTCAAGAAACAGTTGCACTTTATTCTTGGAAATTCTTCCCCAGATGTAACTGACAAAAATGACTGTCATTGTATTAATCACTGCCGCTTTAGATGCAGATATATGTAAAAGACCAAATTTAGCGACAAGGGGACCAATCGCCATAATAATGACTGACATAAAGTTCAATATATATCCTTTTCTTATAGGGTCCAAACAAGACCTCCTATCGTAGATGAATTATTATATTCATTAGCGCTCTTCTATAAGAACAATATTTCTGTTCGTCCATATGTAATCCTTCAATTGATCCTGTATATTTGCGTACATTTCTATGTTCTCTAGTTCTGATAATGGCACCCATTTCACTCCAGATTGATTCGCATCGAAGGTATCCGGCAAACGAGGAATAGTATCCTTTCTTCTTTCACAATCAAACAGCAGTGTTAGTGTATGAGTATCCCCGAATTTATTTTGGTTAAGATGCGGGGCATATTCATACACAAATGCAAGCGATCCGACTTTTACTTCTATACATGCCTCTTCTAAAGCTTCGCGCATGACTGCTTCTGAAATCGTCTCATTTGGCTCTGTCCCACCTGCAGGAAAATCATAGACTTTACCCCTTATCGGATTGTCATACTCCGTTAACAAAATCTTGTTATCTTCTATTATAATCGCTCCTGCACGAACTCTCATATGGTAGCTCAACCAATCACACCTTAATCTATATTTTTCAAACCATTACATTTCAAAAAAGTTGTCTCTTTCCACCTTACATACTGTGAGCGCAAATTGTTTATACCATTCACTTTTCCCTTTCCGTTGCGCTATCTGATGTGCGCTATGTTCCTTCCAACTCTGTATAGCCTCTAAGGAATCCCAATATGAAATTGTAATCCCTAATTCATCATCATTCGTACTTTCAATTCCAAGAAATCCTTTCTGCTGAGTGGCTAACTCCACCATTTTCTCCGCCATATTTTGATAGCCTTGATCCCCTTCTGTTCGTTGAGAAGAAAATATGACAGCATAGTAAGGAGGTTTCCTTAATGTTTTTGCGATTCTACTCATGATTTTTATCCTCTCATTTAAGATAAACGCCTATTACTTTCTTTCATTGACCTCTATGGCTGCTCGGATCCCTGATTCTATAGCCCCCTGTATCCAGCCATGCGGTACACTCGTATGCTCTCCTGCAAAATGTAATCGCCCTTCAGGGGTGGCTAAGTGCGGAAACAGTTCACTTTCTTGGTTTGGTTTAAACATCGTATAAGCTCCGGCTGCGTAAGGATCTGCTCCCCAGCTATGCACAGCCCCAGCTACATATTCATGTAAAATTTCCTCGCCATAAATTTTAGCGAGATTTTTCAACGCATATTGCAAACGTCGTTCCTTCGACATCGATACCCATACCATCGCATCATCTTCCCACGTATAGCTTCCTAATAACACACCTGTTTCAGATCCGAAATCATGACTCGGGAAGTACGCATTACGAATCGGTAAATCAGTTACCATTTGACCACCGAAATGACCATGCTTCTCCCAAAACCGATGCTTGAATTGTAATCCTATTTTGGTGGACGGAACGGAATGGAGTTCTCTGATCGCCCGCCACTTATAATGAGACAAACTATTACGAGGCTCTACTTCAATAAATTGCATGAGCCCTAGAGGCAAAGTCACGATCGTAACATCTGCTTGATAGCTATGATGTTCTAAGGTTTTTGTATGCACAGTTTGTATGGTTACAGATGAATCATTCTGACGAATCTTCGTCATTTTTTGAGAAAACCTGAGATTTTGTTTCAAATCAGGTACAAAAGCTTGGGGCAATTGATCATTTCCACCAATGATTTCATAAAACTTTATATTATTGTTCAGCAATATGATAAATTCCCTTATGATTTCAAGCAGAGATAGCTCTGGAAGTCCTTCTACACCAGAAAATACATACACTTTTTCAATCGCGCCAGGAGACAATGAATGCCCAAGAGGATTATGCCTAAGAAAAGTTGAAAGTGAATATTTCTCAAATTCTCGTATGACAATTGGCCAATTCCTCAAAGGGTTTTTATTCACAAAATCAACGATCGGTTGAATTGCAACTTGAATTAAAGTCGCTGCTGTTTTCCCTTTTTCGTGAGCTAAGACAGGGTAACCTAGAAAATCAGGATTTTGATTGTATTGATGAAAGCGAGCCTTCCTATCATTGACGAAAATAAGATCATTTGGTGTAGCATTTACAAATGGATTGACCTTCAGACCAAATTTCTTTATATAACTTAGCGTTAAATAATGCGTATTCGGTATTCTCATTGCGCCCGCTTCAACGTATTGTCCATTCATAAACGGATGTCGCATTGTATAAACACGACCCCCTACTCGTTCTCTTGATTCGATAACCGTCACATTATGTCCTGCTTGTTTCAGAAGTGAAGCAGAAACCAATCCACTCATTCCAGCACCGACAACGATTACTTTTTTCGGATTAGTGACTTTTCGTAAACCGTGATCGACTATAGACTTTAACAATGTAGGGGTTAAGTATGGATGAAGGTAATTGCTCATCACGAGTCACCCTCTCAATTGTATAAAAAAGGAAACTGTAAATGATTCATTGTATGTACCATTTTAATTGAATATCCCAATCTACAGATAAGCAGGATGATAGTCTCGGTTTCAATAAGCAATGATAAAAAAATACGTAACCCCCATTGAGAGCTACGCATTTCTCACAATCTCTTATTTATGAATCAATGAACGTATCAATGATCTTGTCACATATATCATGATGTAGAGTCCCGTCGAAGTTCAGTAAAACGACGACACCTAAATTGAGTTCGGGTACCATTGTCATCAGGGATCTTACAGCCATTTGACCACCGCCGTGTTCCACGATGCGATGTCCCTTATACGTATCAGTAAACCATGCAAGTCCATAGCTTCTGACTTCACTACCGAACCGCCATTCCTCACTGACTAGATGAACAGGGTTTTGCATTTCATCTATCAAATCTGGTCTTAAAACATTTGTAGATTTGTTTAAGTGAAAGGCTAAATATTTTCCTAAGTCATTTGCCGTTGAATACAAATAACCAATGGGAGCTGAAATTGTGTTTTTAGGAAATGGTGTTTCCGTCTTCTCCTTGCCTAAATAATATCTCGCACTGTTCTCATCATTTTCGACTTGATTTGGATCACTCGTTGTACGATTCATATTCAATTGGGTAAGGACGTTATCTTTCAGGTGTGTTTCCCAGTTGGAACCAGTCACTTTCTCAAACAAATCAGCGAGGATCACATACGCATCCGTGCAATAATTCCAATCGTTCCCCGCAGAGTACTCTAGCTCTACTTTTTCAAACCACTTCGTTATGTCTTCTCGGGTTTGTATGCTCGCAATCTCTTCTTCTGTCAATTGATAATGGTCTAATGCTTCTTGAAATTCTGTAGGCGTATCTGAAAAAATTTCTCTTACATTCGGAGCAGTCATATTGGCAATCCCAATTTCAGAAGAGAAACCTGCCGTATGGGATAACAAATGCCGTACCGTAATGGCATCACTTTGTTGTTTATTTTTCGTTCTGAAGTAAGGCAAATGAAGAACAACTGGATCATCCAAAGAAATGACGTTTTGTTCAACAAGCTGCATGATAGAAACAGCCATAAAATTTTTCGACACACTTTGGATGCTCATCAATGTATCCGCATTGATTGGGATGTTTGCCTGGTGAATTTGAGCATGTCCAAAACCTTCGGAATAGATCATATCAAAATCTTTGACGATTGCTACGCTCACTCCAACTCCCTCATGCTTTTGTAACATATCCTGAATATAGTCTGTAATCTGGTCTAGTTTGTATGTAGATTGATTCATTGTTGTCTCCTTTAATATTGATTCTCTATTCAACACAATCATACTTCATTTCGTTATGAAGTAGTTCCTCATAAATGGTTATGTATTATTGTTTAGTAAGAAAGAAAGCCTCCTTTAACAGGAGACTTTCAATTTATTTTTTGTATATGATCCGTTCAATACTTTTAGTAGAAAGATAATATTCTTCCGCTAGTTGTTGAATCGTTTTGCCATTCCTATACTGATGGTAAATATCTTCATCTCTTTTTTTCAGTGAATGTTTAGTACCACTTTTCTCTCCCCAAGACTTTTCATGACCTTTCTTTCTCGGTATATAGAGATAATCTCCACCCACATATTCTTGGATAATATGTAATAATTCAGAGGGTAGTACCTTATTGGCTTTAACATATCCCATATCTTTGCTCTCCTTATAAATCAGATCAGCAAAGACCATAAATGTATTCGTCTTTGCTATTTAGAAAGTAAATGTACAAGAAATTTTTTTCACCATCGGGAACCCTCCTATATTATTCAACTAACGCTATTTTACCATAAACTACTAAATTAATAAGGTGATCCCCTTAATTTTGTAAGAACTCAAACGACCAGTGATATATGCCAAATGGTAAACATGAGCAAACCTATTAGATTAAGGATGATCATGTTCTTAATACCAAACCCCCGAAATGTATACCCTAACTTATGAAATACAAAATCTTCAAAACCCTTAACAACAAAAAATAATTCAGCAAAAATTATCGTATGTTTCTTAGGTTGACTGTTTAAGATTGAATGATCGATCATGGAAAGTGTAAGAACCAAAATGATGGCAAAGATAATAGCATGGTAAATAGCAAGTTTATTTTGACTCATTTCTTCACGTTTCCTTTCTGGAGTTCAGACCAGAACAATTCCGCACCTCATGAGTTTAAGGCATGTGTTTTATTTTTGGTTGTAAAGTGCCATGGGTTTAACCCCAAAATCACTCTTGCGGGTACTGAAATCAGCTCATCCTCGATTTGAGGGTACGGGCGAGGCCTTTGAAGGTACTGAAATTTGCTCATCCTCGATTTGAGGGTACGCAAGAGGCCTTTGCGATTTGTCGACTACCAAATAACTCAATATCGTTATATCTTTTTTATCCGGACAATCATTCCTAAAATTCCACATAAAATGGTTGCATGTTTTTGTTTAAACAGTACTCGATCCTTTGTCTAAAGCTTTTCCAAGTTACCAATTGTAAAGCTTCTTCAACAGGGTAAAATCCTACCTCCAAGCTTTCAGGAGAAGTTGTAAAGGAACCTCCAATTGGTTTAGCTAAGAATAGCGTATTACATATGGATTTGTTCACATTCTGGAATACCCCGCAAAATTGAATAACTTCAACATCAATACCCGTTTCTTCTTTTGTTTCCCTAATAGCAGCTTCTTTTAATGACTCACCTTCTTCAACTTGGCCACCAGGCATTTCCCAGCCTCTTCGTGGACCCTTTATTAATAGAAGTTCATTCTGATCATTAATGACAATAGTTGCTGCAGAAACAATATGTTTAGGTGGTGAATATGTATCTTTCATGTTTTGTTTTGGTACCAAGAGATATTGCTCCATTCTGTACGTAGTTTTTAGTTAAACACTTACTTTTTCAGATCTTCTTCTAGTTCCTTTTCAATTTCTTCGTTACTTACGGTTTGTATCATTTCCTCATTAATGTTTATTTGTTTCGAAATTAAATTTAATTGATGTTTGATTGTAGAAAGGCTGAATATGACATATATAACTATCAATAGATTTACAATCCCAAATATAGTTGCAATCATTTAAACACCTGAACTCTTCTTGGTCTTAAATAGGTCCGTAAAAACAACCCCACTGTAATTAGGAAAGTTACGAAACTAGCAATCAAGAAACCCATAGCATATGATGGAACAATTTGCTCAGGTACCCGATCATTGATTTCCATAAATAGAAAATATACACCCATTCCTGAGCCATCTACATCTGATCCCAATGAACGTAACTCAAGACCTTTCATTACTAGTAATATTGAAACCGTTAAAAAGACCACAGGTAAAATCCAGCCCCTTAATGAATTCATAGATAACTCCTTTCACCGCCTCAATTTCTAGAAAGATATGTATACGTCCATTTTAGCATATTTTGTAAATAGATCTTACTATATTAAAAAAGCTGACTCAGAAGAATAAATATCCTCTTAAGTCAGCTTCGTTTCCTTTTAATAGTTGTTAATAAAACGTGTCATCGCGACCGCAAAATCACCTCGTGTGACTTTTTCTTCTGGTTGGAATGTTGCATGAATCGTTGGCTCTAAGTCATATGGTTCTTGAGTTGACGTGTACTTTACATTGAAAATGCCTAAATCGATTGCTAGTTGGACGTAACCCATCAGCTCAGATGGAATCTCACCTGCATCTTCAATCGCCAGTCGTTCACCTTTATACGCTACTGTCAATTCTCCTTCAAAGCTTCGGGCTTCATCTTGAAGTCCTAAACTTTGTACGAGGGAATAAGCTAGTTCTGCTCTGGTTACGTAATCTGAATTACTTTCTTCAGACCTCATGACTCCATCGTTGCTGTACTCACCTTTTAACGCAGCACCTTTCGTAAATACTGCATCCATTGCCGCATCATCCGTTATTTGCTCAACCTGACGAATACCTGCACCCATTATTAAATAGCTTGCAAGATCGCCTCGTGTTAACAAATTGTCTGCGTAAAAGTCTCCTCCTGATTTTGCATCAAAAAGCCGCTCTGTAATGCCAAGCCTGATTGCGTCTGCAGCTGGATGTCCCTCAATATCGGTCAATCCATTCATCGTGCTTGCCGTCTTCTGAGTCAATGTTCCGACTACTTTTTCAGGTACAGCAACACCTGGATAAGCATTTACATTCAGCTTCCACTCTCCTGCAACCGGGTTTTCAACCGTTATTGTATTGACGAGATCAATACTGTATGTTGGATTGAATCCAGATTCGTAAACTTCACCGTTTGGATTTGTAATCGTGAAGACGAGTGGATTCCCACCCTCTTCAGTAAAAGTATCTCCATCAGCATACATTTTTGCGACAAGCTGAGCTTGATTATCTTGTACGGTAAAAGTCGTTTCATTTTCAGAAGTTGGATTGTAGTCCATTGCGTAATTCTCACGGATCACTTCCATCGAGCTTTGCGCATTAAAGGTTTGTTCCTTATTGACGGTTGCTCCGTACTTTTTGCTCGGATTCATCGCAAGGTCTACTGCTCCGTAAGCATTGACATATCCTGCTCCAACCTCATATGCCTCACGCCCTGGCATGTTTGTTGCTGTTTGACTAATAATTTCCTTCACTTCATTAGGTGATAATGTCGGTTCTGCATCAAAAAGTAATGCAACCACACCTGCTATATGAGGCGTTGCCATTGAAGTTCCATTCAACATCGTATAGTAAGGAAGGTAAGCTGCTGGGATGTTATCTTTGTCTTTATGCGTACTGATGACACCGACTGGAGATAACGTTCGCGCAGAAATGATATCAACACCTGGAGCTGTTACAGTCGGTTGATCCTTCCACGTCCAGGTTTGGCCATCCACTTCAAACGTTTCACCAACACCTCTCGTTCCACGTGAAGAGAAGTCTGCCAAAGTTCCGTCTTTTTTACCAGCTGCTACTGAAATGACCCAAGGTGCTTTTGCATAAGGATTGTGTGTATCTTCATCAGGACCTGCATTACCTGCTGCAAAAAGCACTGTAATGCCACGGTCATAGCAGTCTTTTGTCGCTACGTTTACTGGATCATCCGCAAAGAAATCATCATTCGATCCCCATGAGTTCGTAATGATCCGAATGTTGTACTCGTTTTGGTTTGTGATGGCATAATCGAAGCCACCTACTAAATCTAAAATTAATACGCCTCCACCTGATCCGTAACCAATTAAATCTGCACCAGGTGCAACACCTTCATATTGACCAGATGAAGCAGCACCCGTTCCTCCGACCGTACCCGCGACATGGGTGCCGTGACCAGAGTTCGTATCCGTGTTAACTACATCTTCTTGATAAACAATCGGAGTGAGTCCAGTTGTTTTCGCCATATTCGTCGTACCTAACACATTTTGAACGAGGTTTTTACCTAATTTCATATCAGGGTGTGTGCCATCTACGCCACTGTCATTGACGACAACGCCAACTCCTTTACCTGAAACCGGCAAGCCACCGTTCGCTTTTTGCATTTCTTGATCAGTTCGTACTTTGTTGACGCCCGTTAATTCAGTTGCGTTGCCGTTGTACATCTCTACTTTTCGGTTCAAGTAGAGAGAACGCACATCTTCCCTTTTTGAAAGAGCCTCAATTTGTTGTGATGTTGCTAACACGCCCGCTATTGGAAGGGATTGCATTGTAACCCCAGTGTTAATACCTAGTGTTTTTAACAATGCTACGTTTTCGTTTGTCGGAGCACCTTCACCATGAAATGTAACAATGACATTGATCAGGCTCGTATTTTGTTTCATTTCCTCTAGTAAGTGCTGATCCATTGTTGCAGTTCCGTCCGTAGTTGTCGCACTAACTTGACTGTTTGGCAAAAGTAAACCTATCAAAAGTACCATCGCCATCACTATCGAAAATAAGTTTCTATCACGCTTCATATTTTCCCACTCTCCTTTTACTGAAATTTCAGATTTCATCCTAATAAAATTATCGCACTAGGAGTAAAGCGAATCTATCATGAGAATGGTATATATTCAGGGAAATAAAGTAGTAAATCATGCTAGTACGTAAGGTGTAGTGAACGAACAAAAGACGCCTTCTATTTAGAAAAGCGTCTTTTTTAATATACCTATGCTATTCTTGGGTGGTTCTTCTTAAGAAGAAATGCTCACCGATAAAGACCACTATAATGAATAGAATTGAAACACCGACAATTAATAGATCAGTTTTGGCTTTTATCCAAAGGAAAGCAGACAACACAATGGCATCAAGTATAAGAGCCGTCAGTACAATTCCTTTGTTGGCTTTCACTTTTCCTCTTAGTTTCTTGAAAACACCCCAATGTATAATCATGTCCATTACTAAATATAAAATAGCTCCTACAGATGCGATTCGGCTTAAATCAAAGACCACGGTCAACACCATCGCTAGTACAATCGTATAAACAAGCGTATGCTTTTGAATTTTTCCAGGCATACCGAAGTGGCTATGTGGAATCAGTTTCATATTTGTGAGCATCGCAAGCATTCGTGATACCGCAAACACACTTGCTATAATTCCAGAGATAGTTGCAATGATTGCTATCGCTACTGTGAACCAAACACCGTAATCCCCAAATGCGGGTCTAGCTGCTTCAGCTAAAGAATAGTCTCTAGCTTCAATAATCCTGCTTAATGGAAGGCTGGTTGAGACGGTCCACGCTAGGATTAAGTAAACAACTAAACTGATTAATATTGAAACAATGATTGCACGACCTACATTCTTTTTTGGTTCAACAATTTCCGAGCCACTATTCGTTATTGTGGTAAATCCTTTAAAGGATAATATCGTCAATGCCACGGCTGCGATGATTCCTGCAACAGTGGTGTCTGGTGTACTTCCACTTCCTTCAGCAGGAGTAAAGGAGAAACCTGCAGCCCACAATCCTCCAATTGCAAATACCACTAACCCTACTATTTTTAATAAGGAAACAATAGATGTAAAAGTCTGAATGAAGCTGTTCCCTGAAATATTGACTAGGAAAGCAAAAGTCAATAAACCTACTCCAAGTAAAGGCACTAAATAACCAGGCTGATCACCATCAAAAATCTGCAATGTATAGGTCCCAAAGGTTCTTGCAACCAAACTTTGGTTAATCACCATCGATATCGCCATCAACATTGCTGCTGATGCTGTTATTGTACCTTTTCCGTAAGCTTTTGCCAGAAACATCCCTATACCACCGGCAGATGGATACTCATTACTCATTTTCACGTAAGAGTAAGCACTGAATCCGGTTACGATTCCACCTGCGATAAAAATGAGAGGGAACCAAATCCCAGCAAGTTCTGCTACTTGTCCAAGTAATGCAAAAATACCAGCACTGATCATGACGCCAGTACCTAAACCGATCGCTCCAGGCAGGGTTAAGCTGTTTTCTTTATAGTCGCTCACCATAATCACCTCAATTATATAAGTTCTCAAACAATCGCTATGTATTCATTCAATTGCACCCTAATCACTTTATACCCTAAGCGGGTATTCCTAAAAACCTTAATTCGCATATCGCTCATTAATATGTAAAAAATGTTACCCCTCTAATAGGAGTAACATTTTCTATTTCATTATTCACTTTGCGTTCTTTCTAAAATTATCCGTTAGCATTCCTGAAAAGCCCCAGTTCTCCTCTTCTATTTCTTGGATTACAATGTGAGTGTGCGCTGGATTTTTACCAAGGACATTTACCATCGTATCCGTAAACTCTTTCACGATCTGTTCCTTCTGATCGCGAGTTGCACCTTTAGTAATCTGAACATTAATGTACGGCATGAGCTTTGGTCTCCCTTATATTAGATTGTCATTTATCGCTTTAAAAAACGTTGATATGAAAACAATAATACACCACAAAGAACAGCAGCACTAATAAATGTAACCAGATAAAATGATGGAGCAATAGTAGCTCCAAATGCTACCTCATTCTCTAGTGCAATCGCGCTCTCACTATTCGGTTGTACATTTACCGTTTTAAAATACCCGATGATCATCATACCTACAAAATAAATGATATGTAAGACAACGGATCCAATAATAGATTGCTTGATTAACTTCATACAAAACTCCTTTTTACGTGTAAAATTATTTAATCGGAATCCAAACTTCCTCTGTAGCGTTAGGATCAGCAGGATGATAGTCTTCCGTCATGCACTCAAAATGTTCACGGTTGTCGAGTTCATATTCCGATGCTGGTAACCATGTTTCAAATATATATGAGAAAGTCTTCATGAACGCATGCGCAGGACCATTATGGATAAAGACAGCATACTTTCCGCCTTGTAAAAGATATGTATCAAAGTCATTCTCCACACTTGTAAAATCAGTGACCTCAACCGCAGCCCACTTTTGGAATGCACGGTTTGGATCAGATTGCTTGAAACGAAATAAACCATCGTATATTTGCATAGAGTAAAACTTATCATCTACTCGGTTTTGAACGTACCTACGCTTCGGCATGAACAATCCCCAAAGTTCAGGCGTTCGATCCTGATTGAATGACATCTCCATGTTCATACCAACCAATTTCTTTTCAGGTAAAACTTCTATTCTAGGATTCAAGGTCATTATCTCCTTTAAATAGGATTGAGGTCATCCCAAATCCTTCAATACATTCCCAGCTAAAACCTTCTTTTTTTTAAACAGCTTTCCTGGATTTGGTTTCCTTAGGATAAACTTGTTTAGTTGAAAATTGTTTATTATCGTGCATATACCGAATTTATTGTGCATAAATCAAGATTATCTTGCATATATCAAGATTATCGTGCATATATCAAGATTATCGTGCATATATCGATTTTATTGTGCATAACAGGAGTTAATAAAAAAAGAGCACCCAATAGTGAACTATTAAAGTCATCTTGGGGAGCTCCTTTTTCCATATTAATGTCCGTATTGTTGGCTGCGGTCTGTAAGTGGGATGTCGTCGTATCTGTCCGTGTTGATTTCATATACACCATCAGATGCTACTCCGTTTATAATTCCATACAGCCCCGTTTCTACCGCTTTCACGAGTTGTCCTATTCTTTTTTGCCCGTAGCTTTGTGTTTGTCCAGTAACCTCAAACAAAACTGTTCCGCTCCCATTTAATGCGAATGCACCGAGTGCTGTACCTGGAAGATCTAATTCTTGCGGATACAAGGAAATATTAGCGAATGGAGAATTTCCCATCTCTTGTAAAGCATCATAGGCAGCTACGCTTAATTGTTTAGATAGATCGATGTTATATTGATCTGCATATTCAGCGTATTTCCCACCTTCTGTCGCTTCCGAGTCGGGAACAAATTGTCCTGATAGAGATAGTGTTACCGGCTCACCACTACCTTCAATTTGATAAACACCTTGGTGATGCAGATCAACGAATACATCTACTGTTCCAAACTGTTCCTTAAGATCTTTGTACACATCACGAACAGTCTGCGCTTCCGGCGTTATGTACCAACCCGGTTTTTCAGATTTGCCTGGAAAATCCTCTGGCTGAGGCATGTAGTCAAGATTAGGGTTAAAATCACGGTTTACATCAAATCCTGGATTCGATGCATAGTCCCAGTATTCATTTTGATAAGTATAGTAATTCCAAGATGGTGTGACACCATTTAATTGAGGGAATGCTTCCTCCACTTCACTCCATGACAGATCATTTCCTCTACGATTCAATTCAGTTGCATCGGGATTAATCATTGGCATGGCAACAATCGTTACATTTTCTCGTATATATTCCGCTTCTGGGGAATTGTTGGATCCTAAATGCTTAAGAATGTTCAACAATGCTCTTGTTCCTGTTTTTTCGTTCCCGTGTATTTCACTTTGTAGTAATAACACTTTGTCACCCGTTCCAACTGTGGCCGTGTAAATTTCCCTTCCTTGATTGGAATGACCAGCTACCTCAACCTCAACTGTCCCTTTACTCGTTTTCTCGATTTGTTCGAGACTCCTGCTTAACTCATCGTGACTAATAAAAGCAGAGGTAGAATAATTTTTGTTCTCCGAAGCTTGCGCGCCTTTATTTGGAGAATCAGCAAAGGTGGGACTAATTAAACCTGCTGACAATAGAACGGTACTGCACAACATCGCTATTTTCTTCTTGCTTCGCATAATATCCCTCCTGTAATATTTCTCTTTTCTTACATTCTTTTTCAAAAATCGAACTCCTTTCCATAACGAAAAAACACGACATATGTCGTGTTTGGAGAAATGATATAAATAGTGCGTTTAGAGTAGTCTTTAGTCCAATAGGTGAAAAGATCAAAAGTACTTCGATCCTCTCTTCCTAACAGTCGTAGTTACATAGTGAGAAATTAGCATGATGAAGCTACTACCGAGGAGTCCTAGTGAAAAAATAATTGCCCCCGTAGCGATTTCATTACTTTTTTGAAAGAACGCCCATCCAATGCCGGCGAAATAATAAAAGATCGAAACACCAACCATCGTAAGCCCAAGCTTCAAATTTGGTCGGTTATTCATTTTATTCCGATAAAACAGGATCCAACTACCTAAGAATAATATGAGAGCTAATAATTCTATCATGAAAAGAATTCCCCTCCCCAATTGAGTTGATCCGAAATGTAATACTAAAGCTTAATACTACATTCGATTCATTTCCATAAATCCCTGTTAGGTGTGGAGAATACGTTGCACGATTTCCTTTATTTCAAGCCTTCGAATTCATATCGAATGGATGAACTTAGCAGTTCCTTTATGCCATTTTCATGATAAGGCATCAACTCATTCGCCTTTTCAACATCCATCCATTGTACATCTGAGATCGTTTCTGTATCTTGAATCAAGACTTCACCAGAAATGATTTTCGCTTCGAATGTAATGAATAACGCATGATGGCTCTCTTTTTTCATGAATGCTTCATTCACACTCACGATATTCCCTACTTCAATTGTTAAACCTGTTTCTTCCTTACACTCTCTAACTGCTGCTTCTGTAAGTGTTTCCCCTTCCTCAACTGCTCCACCAGGTAATGACCAATCGTTTCGCTTACTATTTTGTACCATTAACACACTGTTCCTTTTCTCATCATAAATAAGCGAATAAACAACATCGACCCGCTTCATTTTAACCCCCTCTTTCTTATGCATAAAAATAAGTAGTCTCTCACCTACATCGAATAGAACTTAATACTTGACCAAATGATTAGACCAACGACAGCTACTAAATATAATGCATCAAATATAGAGATTTTTCTTTTTACCTTCTGAGCGCTCTCTCATAATTGTATGTACAGCTGTGACCAACATCAAGACGAGCATTAAATACGATCCAATATAATCGTTTAGATAATTTTCATCAAAATTAAATTGAATGATCCCGACAATTAAAATGATATAAATGACTGTAAAGCTGATCTTCGTGCTTTTCTTCATCTAAAAACTCCTTCATTATTTCCGAACGAAGTAAATGAGCGGGTTAATAATACTAAATACCGCAACTATAATGTACATATAAGTGGTCACTTCGTCTCCACCAAGTCCAATCTCATCCACAATAATCGCATCATAATAAAGAACTTGCGTAGAAACAATTAAAGAAATGATTGAAATTGAAATGACCGTAAATAAGTTCAGAAATTTTGTCTTTGGTTTAGGTAATAAGACGGTTACAAATAACAGGAGTGAGATTACTAAAAATGTGATGAATACCGGTCGTAGCAACGTAAAAGCCCCTAATATTTCAAAAGATTCATATGTATACATGTTCTCTATCTCCCTATCTCTTGTACTTAAACTCTTCCAAAAGTTCAATGATGTATTCATTTTGGTGTTTCATCGTTCGCTGATTCTTAATAATCATACTTAAAGAAATAATTAGAATAATTAAAAAGACGATTTGTATCAAAACTATGCTCCTCTCACTCGTTTATAATATTTCTATTGTTCTTTCCGTCTCCACATCCGATAGTTATAAGCTATTTCAACAGAAGATAGAAGAAAGATCAAAAACAAGATGAGTAAGAATGATGTTAAATCCATGTCCAAAGTTAGCGCAGTAATAGTAAATAACAACGCAATGATACTATTAGTCCAAATCGAACGTTTCAACTTGCGTCGATAACTGAGCTTATAATAAATTAATGAGAATCCCTCATCTATTTTTTCCCTATTCTTATATCTATAAGTTTGAATAGAAGATATAATCGTCACGATGATTAATGTGATAATAAAGGCAGGATTAGATATCAATTCGAGTATTAACATGTCTCCTCCTCATCTATGGCATAGAACTTGTAATGAATTGAATGGCAATCGTTAAAGCGAATAAAAAAATCATAAGATAATTTGACGCTATTAAGACTCTTTTTAAAAGAGTTGTTGAACCTATTAGGCGTTTATAAACCAAAATCCCTACAATTATAGATGTCACCCAAACAACGACACCCCAAAATGAAAATAAATATTGTGCATTCATCAACCAAAGCGCGAAAATGGTTGAATTAACAAGCAATAGAATTGCAGCAAGAAGTTTCATAGATTTCTCCTTTCTTTATAACGGTAAGTTTAATAATACTGTTCCTTAGATGTTTCTTCAAATACCTTCCAATGACCATTCATTACAGAAGATTCGTATCTCATCACAATAAAGCTCTTAATTTGCTCCCCTGCTCTAGTTTGAACAAAATAGGTATCGCTTCCCTTGTAGTCAATATCTATCACCTTATGCCCCTTAAACTTGTGGTCTTTTGAAATAAACTCCTTAAGAGCTTTTTCCTCATTGATTTCTGGGTATAATTGATAAGGTCCAAATAATAAAATGCTAGTAACGATAAAAAGAGTGAAACCGATTATAAGTATTTTTTTCATATGTACCTACTTTCACTTCTTATTGGAACAAATAATAAAGTAGCCGGTCTTTATCCTAGAATAGTGCTACATATAACCCACGAAAATGATTTTTCCATATTTTACATTGTACGCTAATCGATATCAATGCAATATAAAAGGGGCTGAACCAGCAAATGGTTCAGCCCTATTACGTAAGATGTTGCTGATAATCCTACAAATAAGTCATCATCTTCAATTTCACTATTTTCTTCCAAGCATGTTATAACATTGCTAAAAGTTGTTGTTAGCAGCTTCTTTCTATCCGTCATAATTGGTTTTCGCCATTTTCACGGTACGAATATGCTATTTATCATCAATATCTAAGGAATCTTTGATATAACAATTAAAAACGCACTGTGAATTTCATTTGAGAAATTCAGTGCGTTTCGCTTTGACCTCTGCAGTAAAACTGTTAAGGCAACTTTATTGTATTTTTATCTGATGATTATACTTTTACTTCTTCTTCTTTTTTCAAGAGTTGTTCTGGGTTCAGTCCTTGGAGCTCTGCTGGTTGGAAGATCCCATCTTTCTGGATAAGTTGATCGTCGAAGTAGATTTCTCCACCACCGAATGCTTTTTTCATGATCAGTACCATGTCCCAATGGACCATAGAACGGTTGCCGTTATCCGCATCTTCATAAGCTTGTCCTGGTGTGAAGTGAATGCTTCCATTAATCTTTTCATCAAACAAAATATCTCCAACTGGATCATTGATAAGTGGATTAAGTCCGATTGCAAACTCACCTACATAACGTGCTCCTTCATCAGAATCGAGTATTTCATTTAATTTTTCCGTGTTGTCACTCGTCGCATCAATGATCTTTCCGTCTTTGAACGTGAGTGATACGTTGTTGAACGTAATCCCTCTATAAGGGCATGGGGTATTGAAGCTGATCATTCCATTTACACTATCTATTACTGGAGAGGTGAATACTTCACCATCTGGAATATTCCGCTTTCCATGACTTGCGATAACTGGAATATCCTTAATTGAAAATGCTAAATCTGTATTTGGAGCAACCAAGCGTACTTTGTCTGTTCGCTCTAACAATTCAACGAGAGGCTTTTGCTTTTCAGCCAACTTTTTATAATCAACACTACATACCTCAAGCAAGTAATCCTCGTATTGTTCTGTACCCATCTTCGCTTTTTGAGCAGCGGCAGGTGTCGGATAGTTGAGCAGTACCCATTTGCGCTCGTTCATAATGACCGTATTTACACTGCGAATAACTTTTCCGTATTCTTGTAAAATATCAGAGGGTACGCCGGACATTTCAGCATCATTTTCAACAGCCCGAACGAAAATGAATGCATCAAGGTCTTCTAGTTTTCGTTCTAACCAGTTCCGTTGAATTTCGGCAGAAGATTTTGTCGACTTCTTAACTACCTCAACCATTAGTTCATCATCTCTTAAATCCAAGAAAGGCTCTGCACCTACACGATGTACTTCTCTTATGATTTCTTTCATTAATGGCTTTGCCTGCACACTACCTGTAATCATGACTCTTTCATTTTCTTTTAACTCGATCGAGTGATTCACAAGTGTCTTTGCTAATTGAATTAATCTTTCATCTCTCATTCTTTCATCTCCTAAACGCGATATTTATAGCCTGTCTGTTATGTTCGCTAACTGGTAGGGAATTCCTTTTTATTTCAGTCAAATCGTTTTCCTCTAATACCCCAGCACACATTGAACCTATTTAGGTGCTCCGTAAATCAACTTCCTCGATACCGAGCACCCATTCAACCTCTTTAGGTGCTCCTCAAATCAATTTCCTCGATACCGAGCACTCATTGAACCTCTATGGGTGCTCCGTAAATCAATATCCTCGCCACCGAGCACTCATTGAACCTCTATGGGTGCTCCGTAAATCAATATCCTCGCCACCGAGCACTCATTGAACCTCTATGGGTGCTCCGTATACCAATATCCTCACTACCGAGCACTCATTGAACCTCTTTAGGTGCTCCGTATACCAATATCCTCACTACCGAGCACTCAATGCTCCCAAAGTGCTTTCACCACATCTCACTTTCGATACGAATTAAAGAATGCCTTTACGTCTTCAGGTACTGGAATGACATTCACGATTTGATAATCTTCTTTTTCTTCAAGCTTGGGAGCGAATTCTACTAATACCATTTCGCCATTCGAAAAAGTAAGCAGCATATGCTCACGGTAGTCTGTCGCTTCGGCTGTGAGACCTCCAAGCTTTTCGAATTCCTCTTTAGAAATTGTTCCTTTCGCTTCTTCAAAAAACAATCGTTGAAATGCTTCGTAGTTTTGAATATCCATGCTGTGCTTCATTAAAGTTGACGCTTTTACAGGTGTGTCGGGTTGCATCACTTCCTCACCACTACAGCCTAACAAAGCCACTAACATAAGAATAATGAGCGCTCTCTTCATCCCATACTCCTTTTCAAACCTAATCCTAACCCTATTTAAAAAGCTTTTTATTTTTATCTTTATCGTCACCTTGTTCTTCATCTTCTTTATAAACATACTGTTGTTCTTCATGAAACTTAACTTCCGTTTGGCCCATAATCTCATCAAATGGCGTGTAGAATGCAGTGATGTTGACCTTCTTAACAAATCTTTTATACATGTCGATGAACACGAGAATATCAATGAGAATCGGTAATCTGAGTGCAACTATTGCCGCTGGAATAAAATTCATCGTTTACACTTTGCATAGAAATAACAATTTAACTCCCAATTGTTCCTTATGATGACTAGTTTCTCTTTATAAGGTTCAAATAGCTCAAGCAACTCATCTTTCGTTTGATTTTCAAATTGATAATTCCACTTGTACAACTTCATGAGATGAGGAAAGGTTTGCTTGTAGTTCAACTGTTCAAGTCCTATTTTTTGACGGACAAAGCGTCTTAAAATCCGGTAGTTCCGCACCCACAAATGCGGATACAGCATTAGAATTTGATCAGCACGTTTAAACCCTTCTCCCGTCCAAATATGCTGTGCGCCTTCAATGATCCATTCATCCTTTGCTATCACCTCATAAAATTGGTGATTTCTCATCTCTTCTGGATACCGAACATCTTTTTTACCAGACCTGTCCCAAACAAAATTATCAATCTCGTAAAATGGTAGGTTTAACCGTTTTGATAGTTTACGGGCAAAGGTCGTTTTCCCACTCCCAACTGAACCGATAATATGAATTTTACTCATGGTTCTCTTCTCGCCAATTCAACTCTGCATCAAATATGTATTGGGTGTGCTCTGTACATCCTTTTTCGGTACCATCATTTTCACATATGTCTACCATATATCCGTATACTGGTAATTGATCATTTGAAATCTCAACGACCTCACTACCATTAATCGCAAACTTTTCATTTCCTTTCACCGCATAAGACGTCTTCATAAAGTCATGCGATGATAACTCAAACCGTTCTGAGTCTGGATTTGGTCTTAAATCACGAAAATCAACCTCATCAAGCATTCGGAAAAAATTCATCACAGTCATTTGTTCAATTCCTTGTTGCCAGTATGGATCTATTTGATACTCAGAACGGGACCGATTCACTTTAAATTGACCATCTCCGCTACGTGTAATCCAATAATAGATTCGATCCACACCATTACTCTGATCAACTGCTTCAACTCGCATATTCTCGATTTTCCCTGCACTCGTGTATTCCAATTTAATGCCATTAAGTACAGCGAAGTTAATATCAAATTCATCCCTAATCTGCTGCCAGTTTTCTTCAAACTCAAAACTGTAAATATTGCTTCCATTCGCTTCTACTTTTCTTGGAAACTCGTAAATGGATTCTTCCAAGTAAGGGAGGATGAAGAACGATAAAGCAAACATGGCAAGTCCAGTGTAGGCTGAGTACGTTTTAATTTTTTTATTTAACGTTGGTTTGAAGAAGATTAAGAATCCGATGAAACCAACAGGGATTGCCCATTCGTTCAGCGTAAGAGAAAAGATTCCTAGCATGTAATATCCTACGATTTTCCACCCTAAATGCGCTTCAACCTCTTCTCTCTTTTTGTAAAAGCTCCTCAATACAAGAGCAACTATGACAAATAAAATTAAGTTTATGTAAATCAAATTGTTTCCCACCTATTATGTTTTATTAATCGTCACCCTTGCTTCCTCATCACGCTCGTGGTCCCATTCCACATGGATCTCAAACGTCCCGTCTTCAAAAAACAGCGGAAACCTCCGTTCAAAAGACTTTTGCATAGGAAGTTGTTGTGCCTCATTAATCGGTACCCAGTACAGCTTTCCTTCTGGCGGGTTTTCTAACAGCTCCCCTTCAAAGTCCTGCGTTAAGTAATTGAAGATCATGTAACGATCGTTTGTCGTCGGGTTCACATATTCGTTGAGGCCTTTAAACTCGAGATTACGAACAGTCAGTCCTGTCTCTTCCTTTACTTCTCGAATGGCACACTGCATGAATGATTCAGGAAATTCCACACTTCCGCCTGGTGGAATGAATCCTTTAAAATCATCCTTTTGCCTATCCATCAATAGAATTTTATCTCCATCTTGTATCATGCAAACCGTCCATATTTTGTAGTTGATTGTCATTTATGTTCACCTCTGGTCAATCAATTTTGCCATATAATACTCATCCACATATCGATCCCGAACCCTCATAGAATCTCGTTTAACCCCTTCGACTTCAAATCCAGCTTTTTTATACAAAGCAAGACCTGCTTCATTACTGGTCATCACGGTTAATTCAAGCCGGTGCATATGTTGTTCATTCGCCCATCGCTCAAGTTCTTGGAAGAGCTGCATCCCAATCCCTTGACCGACCCAATCCTGCAAAATTCCAATAGCAATATAAACAGAATGTCTCTTCCGTTTTGCAGTATTCCCCATTGCACCTAGGTAGCCGATGAGACGATCATCCTTTTCAACGACAAAGATGGTGGAAAAAGGGTCATGAATAATGCCTTTTATCTTCATTCTTTGTTCTTCCACACTCGTTTTTCGTTCCTCTTTATCGAAAAGCATGAATTCTGTTTCGCTATCTAGTTGCTTGGCTAAATTGAGAAAAGATTTTGCATCTCGCTCTTTAATAGGACGGATCTTCATTTATTTTACTCCACGCTTCTTAAACAAACCTGTCCACAAAAACGGAACGCCGAACGTATCTGCTGGTTGTTTAACCTCTTTCATTTTACGCATTTCTATTAATTCTAGATTACTGAAAATTTGCTTAAGCTGGTCATCTGTATACCCGAGACCCCCCTTCATACTGCGTTGTCTGTAAACCTCCCAATCTGAAATTTCAGCACCCATATCACCTGCTGCAAAACAAGTAATTACAAATTTGCCTTCAGGTTTCAGCGCTTTTTCGATCAAATTTAAAAATGTCATCCTTCTATGGGGTGGGATATGATGGAAGCACCCAGAATCATAAATGATATCATAGCTATCTTCTTCAAACTCAAAATCGTAAAGGCTACCTTTCGTAAAACGGATATCCACCTTTTTTTCTATGGCCCGTTCCTTTGCCCAATTAATCGCTGTTTCCGATAAATCGACCGCGTCAACTTCGCATCCTTGTTCAGCAAAGTAAATTGAATTGCGACCAGGTCCACCACCAAGTTCGAGCACCTTCCCTGGCTTTATCAATCCTCGCTCAAAATATTCTACGAGATTTTCATCTGGCACGTTGACGAAGAAAGGAATTTCCTTCTCGCGGTTTTCATAAAAAGAATCCCAAAACGCTGCTTCATCTCGAAGCATGGAGTCGAGCATCTTCAACACATCGTCTGTACTATGTATCGTTTCTGTTTTCACTTAAATCCCCACCTATTTATCTTTAATGATGATGTCTTTACCAATTTCTCTTACTGCTTTTATCGGATAATTATATTTGTTCGGTTCTAAGTAAAGCCAGTATTTCGTTGGACCAGCTGCATTGAAAAGTTCAGCTTTCTCTTCTCCAACGAACACCTTAGTAACGGAGGAATCGTAAACCATTCCAAAATAAAGCCAGCCATCTTCTGTATTTGAAATGCCCCACATTCCATCTTTCAATTCAGCAGTTGCCTTGAGATTCCAGTGGTCATTCGTTCTCTCAAATATAGACTGATTCTTTGTTCCATTATGCTCGGTAATCACAAAACCATATTGATCATATGCATTCATTTGAATGATCTCAGCTTTATTACTCTGGTACTCAACCACCTCCTGAAAATCAGTGCGATCTACTACCTCACGATTCACATACCAATCCCCGAAATAGACAGCTCCTGTAACTAGCATGGCGAGCCAAACAGGTATCTTGTTCTTTTTCATACTCCACCTCTTTTTCTACGCTTCATATACTTCTGTAAGATGAAGGCAATTTCCTATCGAGAAGTTACTTTTTATTCCATAAATCGCTGGAACAATGATAGGAATCTATAGTTTCAAACTGCAGTTAAAGTGGAATCCTATTTGTTAAGGATTCTATTAGACTGAGGGTGTTTTTGTGGAAAAACTGACAAACGAATTTCTTGAGGAGCTTGTAACAGAATGCAGACCTTACTCTAGAGATGGTGAAGTTGTGAAGGATATACCAGGGCAAAGTCCCGCCGATCAAAATAAGCTAGGCGTTTGTATGATCGACTTGAATAACAACGTGTATTCAGCAGGAGATACGGACATGCGGTTTACCATTCAGAGTGCATCCAAGATTGTCAGTTTAATGATGGCACTTGATGATTTTGGGAAGGATGAAGTGTTTCAAAATGTTGGCATGGAACCGATGGGTGACTTTTATAACTCGATTAGCCATCTCGAATCGCATGACGTGAAGAAGCCTTTTAATCCAATGGTTAACGCAGGAGCGATTGCAGTATCGGCCATGATTAAAGGGAAAAATCTAGATGATAAATTCCAGCGAATTTTAAAACGTTTGAGACAGATCACGCATAACAATTCATTGAAGATAAATGAGGACGTCTATGAATCAGAAAAGTTGAAAGGCGACAGAAATCGATCACTTGCATATTTTATGAAAAGTACAGGTGCCATTGCACATGATATTGAAGAATCGCTTGACCTCTATTTTCGTATTAATTCTATTGAAGTAACGACGGCAGACCTTGCTAAGATTGGTGCTTTCTTTGCGAATGGAGGACGTTCTTTGAAAACTGGAGAACAGCTCATTCCAATGGACCACATTAACACGATCGAAGCGATCATGATGACTTCAGGTATGTATAACGAAGCTGGAAAGTATGCGGTAGAGGTCGGTTTTCCCATTAAAAGTGGCGTAAGTGGATGTATTGTAGGATCGGTTCCAGGTCGACTTGGCATTGGAATCATTGGTCCCGCAATTAACAAGAAAGGAAACAGCACTGCTGGTGGAGAACTACTTCAACGGATTTCTCGGCATCTTGATTTAAATATTTTTTCTGTAATCCGAAAAGAGTGACCTCCACTGGTCACTCTTTATTAATTTGCCTGTTGCGTTTTCTTATATCGATAAAAGAAGTAACCGATTAGAACCACCGCAAGTCCAATTAACAAGTAAACTTGAATATCTCCTAAGAAGCTCGTGACAGCCTTAAGGTTACCACTGTTCCCTAACCAGAGCATCGTAACCGTCCATGGAAAGATCCCAACAAATGTTAATAGACCGAATTTCCATGCCTTCACGCGACTACCACCAGCTAAGTATGAAATATAGTTTCCTAATCCTATTGGTCGGGTGAGCGCAATGCTCCAGCTGCCGTATTTCTTAAACCAGTTTTGAGCCTTTTCAATTTTTCGTGTATTCGTCTTTTCTTTTAATTTATGCTCAAGCTTAAAGCCAATCCCATAAGGTATGAAACTAAATATTGTATATACACCGCTCGCTAAGAGTCCGTAACTGAAAAGTTCACTGATACTAGGGTTCAAGAAATAGCCGAACGTCAACGTGACGAGTCCCCCTGGAAAAGGTAATGAAGAAGCTTCCAATGCAACACTAATAAGTAAGCCCCAGACCCCATATTCTTTTATAAACTCAACTACAAATTCAAACATAGCTTGTCCCCACTCATCTTAGTTTTTTGTACACGCTCGTAACCTACGTTTTCACCTAAATGCCTAGAGTTAAACATTAAATGACGAAATGGTAAAATTACGTAACAAAGAAATCGAAACTTATTTGAAAGTACATGAACAGCAATAAAATGAACGAGCAGGAATTCGTCACGTGACTATGTAATCTATACAGAGGCTGTCTTTATTTATCATATCTGGTACTACAAGGAGGACTTTCATGAATACTGCTCAACTATCAGAACGATTCAAGAACTTTGCGAGCATGGAGTGTAGCGGATCAAGCGCACTGTATGAATATCTTTCAATTAAAATTTCCGAAGATGATGAAATGCTTGAACTATCCTCTTACGCTCAAGAAGGTCAACCTGTTCCTAACCTCATCTTAGGTGCGGTTCATTACCTCTTGTTAAAAGGAAGTAATCATCCACTTAAAGACTATTATCCAAGTGTAACGGATAAACCGAAAGGACTTGAAGGATCTTTTGATCAATTGAAGGATTTTTGTGAATTACATAGGGATGAGATGATTACCATCCTACAGCAAAGATTGGTACAGACGAATGAAGTTCGCCGTTGTGCATACCTTTATCCGATTTTTTGCTATATCTATGAACAAGTCCAGAAACCACTTTCAATGATTGAGATAGGATCTAGTGCAGGCCTCCAACTTTTATGGGACAAATATCAATATTCCTATGGGACGGATGAAATTTATGGAGATACACAATCCGATGTCCATATCACCTCTGAAATTAAAGGTGAGCACAATCCTTCATTCCTTAAAAAAAGTCCGCCAGTTGTCTCAAAGGTCGGATTGGACTTACATATTAGCGACTTAGGTGATACAGACGATTATTTGTGGCTGAAATCACTCATATGGCCTGAGCACCAAGAGCGTTTGGACCTTTTTGAAAATGCTGCGAAACGCTTTAACGAAGATCCAGTCAAACTGATTGAGGGGGACGGTATCGCACTACTACCTGAGGTGATTGATTCGCTTCCAAAGGATACACCTATCTGTATCTTCCACACGCACGTTGCCAATCAAATTCCGGAAGATTCAAAGCGTGCCCTTGAAGAAAAAATCAAGGCAATTGGACAGGAACGAGACGTCTTCCATCTCCACAACAATATGTGGGATCGTCAACTTCATCTCGATTACTATTTGGATGGGAAAGAATATACGAATACAATTGGGGAAACAGACGGACACGGCAGATGGTTTGAGTGGAATTTACAGAAAACCCTAGTGTAACAAACAACAAGAGCGATTACTTCGTCAAGTAATCGCTCTATTACTTAGAAAAAATGATTAAAATGATTTTTTTCCTTATAGAGTTGAGCTTTATTCTTAGTATCCTCATTCATGCTGTAGTGGCCTATGTTTCTTTTGTGCTTTGACCGTTTGTCGTAGATGAATCCAAACAGGAGCAACAAACCAATAATGAGAATGATCCAACCCCAAAAAGGCATACTCCATCATCTCCTTTCGATAAAGAATACACCTCATTATGCTTATTCTCTCCTCATAATATTTATCCATGTTAATCGGCGATCGTGACTTTATGTCTATGTGTTTTTCCTTCGAGCTAGATAAATAGGAGATTTGCCTTTTTCTATATTCACTCCCACTTATTAATATGGTAGGTGGAGGCGAGTAAAATGAAAAAAATGATATGGTTTATCGTTACATTTTTCCTAATCAGTATTCTAAGTACAACACCTCAGACGAATGCCAAAACGAGCACCAACGGGGATCAAAAAACGAAAGAGATTGATCTAAGCCACTTTTTCAGCCATCACGATGGAACCTTCATATTAAAGAAGCTCAATAATAACAAAATGTATGTTTATAACAGTGAAAGAGCAGATACCCTTTTTACTCCTGAATCTACTTTTAAAGTTCCCAATGCACTAATTGGACTGGAGGTTGGCGCTGTTCGTGACGAATACGATGTAAAGAGATGGGATGGCATCGAAAGACAATTTGAAATTTGGAATGAAGATCACACGCTAGGATCAGGAATGCGGTATTCAGTCATCTGGTATTATCAAGCAATGGCAAGAGATATCGGAAACGAAAATATGCAAACTTGGATAAGTAATCTTTCCTATGGAAATGAGGATATCTCTGGTGGAATCGATCAATTCTGGTTAAATAGTTCACTTGAACTGACGCCGTTCCAACAAGCTGATTTCATGGAACAGCTATATAAGGAAGAACTACCTTTCACAAAGAAAAACATGAAAACTGTAAAACGGATGATGATCCAAAAGGATGAAGACAACTATGTGGTTTATGGGAAAACAGGCACTAGGTTATCTGATTTTGGTTTAGGTTGGTTTGTAGGTTTCGTGGAAAACAAACAAGGAGCTTATGTTTTCGTCACGAACATCAATGCTTCTGGAACAACAGCCTCAAACATCACATACGAAATTCTCAAAGAAATGAAAATCATTCAAGATTAGTAAAACCAAAAGGGCGTTCGCCGTAAAGCGATCGCTCTTTTTACAAAATTAAAGTTAAAGGAGTGCGTCATAATGAAAGTTTTAAGGATTGTCCCCAACATTGAAACACAGGATATTACAAAAGCAGATTCCTTTTATGAGGACGTACTGGGACTTACCCAACTGATGAACCATGGGTGGATTGCAACATATGGTACAGAAGGTCAATCACAAATACAAGTCAGTTTCGCCATTCAAGGTGGGTCTGACACACCGACTCCTGATCTATCCATTGAGGTTGATGATTTAGATGAGGCATTTAAACAAATGAAAAATGCCGGTTTTCAAATAGAGTATGGACCAGTCGTAGAACCCTGGGGGGTCAAACGTTTCTATGTAAGGGACCCATATGGAAAACTCATCAACATACTTTGTCATGTCTAAAGTTATTATAACAGCGCTCGTTCATTCGTTGTCTACAATAACGATCAATCAAAAAACTCAGCGCTACGGATTCATAGCGCTGAGTGTATATAGCTTCCTAATATTTATCGAGCTTCTTGTGGTACAGACAGTCCAAGCCCTTTAGCGACCTTTTCACCAAACTCAGGGTCTGCTTTATAGAAATGTTGGATTTGACGGAGCTTGATGTCGTCTGATTCAACTGGCATCATCGCACCGACGATGTTTTGTACTGTACGTTCACGCTCGCCCTCATCCATTAATCTGTACAAATCACCTGCTTGTGTATAGTGATCATTATGATCATAACCTACACTTTCAGCGACGCCCGAAACCGGATAGGCAGCTTGCTTTGCTTCTTCCGTTTCCTCTGGACCCCCGAGGCTGTTTGGCTCATAGTAAGAAGAGCCACCACCATTGTCGTCGAAACGCATTTGCCCATCGCGCTGATATGTGTTCACTTCATTTTTCGGACGGTTGATTGGTAACGCATTATGGTTTGCACCAACACGGTAACGGTGTGCATCCGCATAAGCAAACAACCGACCTTGAAGCATCTTATCTGGTGACACATCAATACCAGGTACGAGTGCCCCTGGTGAGAACGTCGCTTGCTCTACTTCCGCAAAGTAGTTCTCAGGGTTGCGATCAAGCACCATTTTACCAACTTCAATCAAAGGATAATCCTTCTGAGACCAGACCTTCGTAACATCAAACGGATCCCACTTATATGTATCCGCATCTTCTAAAGGCATAATCTGTACGTAAACCTTCCATTCAGGGTAGTCACCTTTTTCAATCGCATTGAAAAGATCTTCTGTATGATAATCCGGATTTTCACCCGCAATTTTCGTACCGACTTCTTCTGTTAGGTTTTTGATTCCTTGCTGTGTCTTGATATGATACTTGATCCAAACACCGTCCCCATCTTGGTTCACCCATTTGAAGGTGTGGCTTCCAAAACCGTGCATATGACGGAATGTAGCTGGAATACCTCGGTCAGACATCAAGATAGTCACCTGATGAAGTGATTCTGGAGAAAGTGACCAGAAATCCCAAACTGCATTCGGGTTCTTCAAGTGTGTTTTCGGATGACGCTTTTGTGTATGGATGAAATCTGGGAACTTGATCGCATCTCGGATAAAGAATACCGGCGTATTATTTCCTACGAGATCATAGTTTCCTTCCTCTGTGTAAAATTTCAAAGCAAACCCACGAGGATCACGTACAGAATCTGCAGATCCATTTTCACCAGCGACCGTTGAAAAACGGGCGAACATTGGCGTACGTTTACCTACTTTTGATAGGAAATCTGCTTTCGTATATTTCGAAACATCATTCGTTACTTCAAAGTATCCGTGTGCACCGGCACCCTTCGCATGAACAACACGCTCAGGAACACGTTCACGGTTAAAATGTGCGAGCTTCTCTAAGAGGTGTACATCTTGAATAAGTGTCGGACCGCGAGAACCTGCTGTAATCGAGTTCTGGTTGTCCCCAACTGGCGCACCCCAGCTTGTCGTCAACTTCTTTTTTGAATCCATTTACACATCACCTCGTGTTTTTATTTAGTACAAAACCAATGATATCACTTCTCATTTAAAAATCAATATCTTTTTATAATAATTTTAATCTAGAAATTTTTATAACCTTTCTCAAGTATATGTATAAGCGAAAAGCCTCACGTTATGACTATTCCTCTTTTCACTATTGGATAAACTTCCCTATAATAGAATGAAGAGCTAATCATTGGAGGTGTTCATATGAAATTTAAAACAAAATATGATAAAACATTTAGGGTAATCATTTCCATTACTTTTATCATCATATTAGTGTCTTTCTTACTCCCACTATTTTTTGAAAGTGGTAGAAAACCTTATAACACACTGATTGTACTATCTCTATTCATCCTAACTGTCGGCTTGCTATTATGGACGCTTATATCCATTCAATATGTGTTCAGAGAAAATCACCTTTTTGTAAAAGCTGGTCCAATTAGAAGCCGCATCGCTTATGAAGACATCACAAAAGTATCACCGACAAGACAAATCCTCTCGGGATATCGTTTGCTAACATCAATGGATGCAATCGAAATCCATTATCATTCTGGATTGCTAGGTAGTGTGAAAGTATCACCAAGAGAACAAGACCGTTTTATATCGGAACTAAAGAAGCGAAGCCCACATATGAAAGTTGAGGGGTTTCGTAATTAACGCGATAAACTAAATTCTACAAATCAAAAAACATGCTGCACCTTTACATGCAGCATGTTCTTCACTTACGCTTTTTTCTTACAAAGATACCAATCTATACATTCGTAATCATCATTATGCTCTCGTTCGTCTGCTTCTTCCTGTGTTTTAGGTGGTGGAACTAATACATCTTCACCCGGTTTCCAGTTTGCAGGGGTAGGAACGCCTTGATCTTCAGTTGTTTGAAGTGCTTTGACAAGTCGTAAAATCTCTTGCATATTTCGCCCTGTTGTCAGTGGATAGTAGATGATTGATCGAACCTTCTGTTGTGTGTCAATGACAAATACAGCTCTTGTTGTTTCTGTCTGACTTTCATCAGGCATGATCATCCCATATTTCGTCGAGACATTCCGGTCAAGGTCCGCAATCACAGGGAATTCTATCTTCGTATCAAATTTCTCTTCAATATTACGGATCCAAGCGATATGTGAAGACACACTATCAACGCTTAAACCGATTAGCTCTGTATTCATTTCTTTAAGTTCACTATAAATATCTTGGAATGCGACAAACTCCGTTGTGCATACAGGTGTAAAGTCGGCTGGATGGGAAAACATGACAACCCACTTCCCTCGATATCCAGAAAGCTTTATCGGTCCCTGACTGCTTTTTGCAGAAAAATCTGGTGCAGTCGATCCTAACCTAGGTAAAGTAGTTTGTTCGGTTTCTTCTTTCAAATCTACCATTCAAAATACCTCCTATAAGTGAAGATATTCATGTTTTTCCCGCCTTGCTTTCTTGTAAAACATGCCCTATTATAAACCACCCATGTGACGGTTCTTCCCTTTTAAAAGCTGAAAAACTCCATATAAGAAAAGTCCGATAGCAACGGCACCGAGCATGAATTGACCGAAAGGCTGTTGAGCAATTTTCGCAAGTGCACCATCTAACCCAATCACTTTATCAGAATCTGATGTAATCGCTGTTTGGGTCAAAAAATATCCGATGATTGCAAACGTAATTCCTCGTGCAATTAACCCAAGTTTTCCGATTTTTTTACCAACTGCAAACTCATGTGAGCTCATTTCACTCATTTTGAATTTCTTAGCGAATTTTTCCTTATATCCATTGAACATTTGCTTTAATCCAAAAACGATGATGATGATTCCAACGATACCTACAACCCAAGTACCGTACGGTTGGCTCATTAATTTTGCGGTATACGTTTGCTTTGAAGACCCTGAGCTTTGTGCATGCGAAGCAATCTGGAAAGCTTTGAAAGCAAGCCCTCCATAAATCGCACCACTAATTAAATAACCGATGCGGATGACGAGTCCCTTTGGACTGAATCCTTTATTCTCAGGATCCCAGAAAGTTTGGATCAACCTCCAGCCCACATATGCAATCAATCCAATCGCAACAATCCATAGGAGTACTTCACCAAAAGGCTTACTCGCAACGGATGCGAAAGCGCCACTAGAATCTGTTGTCTTCCCTCCGATTCCAGCTGCAGCCATCATGGAAAGAATGCCGATTAATATATAAACAGACCCTTTTGAAAAATAACCGAATCTTGCTGCCCATCTGATCCAAGGTGTTACATCATTCTGTGCTTCCTTTGCCCTTTTACTGTTCTTTAATTTATCTGTTATTATATCCATCATCAGATAAGGCTCCCTTCACGTCTCAAACCACTTCCTTAAAGATTCCCCATAACTTTGAAAAAGAAACTTTTATTTTTCAACGGATCTATGTTGAGTACCTTTAAACGCTTGAAAAGTAAAGTGAACGTGCGCGGATAAAAGGGGGCTTTTCTAGCCGCGGTAGAACAAAAACGCACATACGGCGGACAGTAAGAGGCTTTTTCTAGCCGCGGTAGAGCAGAAACGGAGATACGGCGGACAGTAAGAGGCCTTTTCTAGCCGCGGTAGAGCTAAAACGATGATACCGCGGACAGTAAGAGGCGATTTCTCACAACGGTAAAGCGCAAATTTATGCCTAATGGAAAAATTCCAGCCAAACTGGATAGTCATATTGCCCTTCTGAGATTTGGTAAAAGCGATTCATAAAACCGAGATGTACAATTCCATAATGATCCATCGGTCCCTTAGGTGCATAAGTCGAAAACAGGAAAAAGTTAATCCGCTCCACCTCAACTTCAGCAGGTTTCATGACTCCCGATTTCTCCTCGCTAAATTGAAGGTAGGATTCAGTGGAAGGGTTAGTCAAAATAGATGCTGTACACAAAACGATTAAGAAAATAACGATAGCAAATCTAATTCGCAACTTAACAACGTCCCCCTCCTCTCAACAATCGATAAATCCAGAAGACCTCACATTAACCTCATTAAATAATCCCTTTGCAATATGTTACAATGCTGTATTATACATAATGAATCGTTATTCCTTCTTGAAATGATTTCAGTTTTTCGGTGAGTTGATTAAATTAACATTATTATATTAGGGGGATATGACATGGAAAACTTTTATTTATTTGTATTAATGAGTATTTTTCTCATTATTTTACCCGGTCCCGATATAGCCATCGCTACAAAAAATACGCTATCGAACGGTAGGAGTGGAGGATTCCAAACAGCCTTGGGGATTTGTAGTGCCATTCTGATCCATACGTCAGCAGCTGTACTAGGACTGTCCGCCATTATTGTAAAATCAGCGCTATTGTTTTCAGTCTTTAAATATGTAGGCGCAGTCTACTTAATTTATCTAGGCATAAAGACATTATTGGCATTGAGGAATAAGGAAGAAAATACAGAAGCATTAGACACAGGTAGTCAGTATAAGAATCGTTCTAGTTTTAAACAAGGGTTTCTTACCAATATCTTAAACCCAAAAGTGGCAGTGTTTTTCTTAACCTTTTTACCTCAATTCGTTCATGCTGGGAGCGATACACTAGGCCCCTTTCTAATAATGGGGATTACATTTACCGCTTTGACAGCTCTTTGGTTTTTACTCTATGTCTCCCTTATGAATCACATAAGAGCATTTATGAAAAAGCCAAAAACAAAAGCTATGATTGAAGGAACGACAGGATTGATCATGATAGGTTTTGGAATAAAGTTAGCATTGGAAAAGCCCAATTAAACTTGTTAAGCATACAATAGTCGATATTCAACAATAAAAGGAACTCCAAAACCATTGGGGTTCCTCTTTATGTTGAGGTGTTATAAAGTGACTCATGTATTTGCTTTTTATGATGAAGATCATGCTTTGCAAGCCCACTGAAATATTGATATAAGGTCAGTTCTGTTTCACCGATTTTAAATGTTTTATCCCACAAATTTTCATCTAAACTTTCGATACACATTAGTAGATTTCTTCTTGAATCAATGAATCTATTTATGGTGACCGATTTTTCTGTACATCTTCCCTCTTTAGCAGCTTTATCATTCATTGTTTCTTTATTGGGAGGCTTAGGTAAGGATTTGCTAGAGATAAGATAAGGTATTCTCTGATTTATAATGAATTCATCCCAAGGCAGAAAATGACTTAAAATCTCAGCTATACTCCACTTGTTTTCTTTAATAGGACGGTTCCACTGATCACTAGAAAGATGATTTAAAGACTGGGACCATTCAATCATATCCAAATGATGCCTTACCACTTCATTTTTAAGCTCAATAAACGTAATCCCTTCTCTCCATTTTCTATTAGTTTTTATCACTTTGATAATAACATAAATATCCAATAGTCTCCTTTATCAATAAAAAATGCACTGTAATTTCTGAGTGAAATCCAGTGCATTGTGCTATTCCGTTTATTTATACGTTCATGAATGGTTTTGGGTATCGGACGGTTCCTTCAATGTTGTCGAGCGCGTTATTTTCAAGTTCAAGGACCATAAATGCTTCAGGTGGTACTTCAAATGGGGCTCTAATTTTCTTCTCATGTGCTGGCGTGAATCCGAACATTGGATAATATTCTGGATGACCGAGTACGACGACAGATTGGAACCCTAGACCTTTTGCGCGTTGTAGTCCTTCTTTTACAAGTGCTGCACCTATCCCTTTGTTTTGACTAGCAGGGCTCACAGCCATTGGAGCTAGAGCAAGTGACGGTACATCACCTGTTTCCGTCGCAATCTGAATTCGACTAAATAAGATGTGCCCGATAATATCTTGGTGCTCCGTTTCTGCAACGAGAGAAAGCGCTGGAATGAACGCCTCAGAGCTGCGCAGCGCTTCAATTAATTCTCCTTCATTCTTCTGACCGAAAGCGAGGTCATTGACTGCAGTAATTTTATGTTTATCTTGAGACATTTCTTCACGGATTGTGTACAATGATGAACTTCCTTTCTATACAAAAGCAAGAGCAGACCCCTCTATGAAGAAGTGATCTGCCTCTTAATATTAATGATTCTATTCTAATCGTGTTGCTGGTCGAGTTGATGAGAGCAGGCGATTAACCTCTTCGTCATCCTTCAAGCGCTCTTTACGTACCCATTGGAAGAATACATAGCCTAATACAGCACCATAAATGATTTCCTGCATCACTTTCATGATAATTCCACCAAGCTTTTGATCTTCAAGTGGCGCCATCGGTACGAACTGGCTGTATAGTTCAGGGGAAACAGGCCCACCGAGCTGTAAGCAAAGTCCGAGTGCATAAGACCAAGTTGCTGGATTGCTGTATGTGTCATAAAGCATTGAATCCGCAAAAATGATCAAGGCACAGGCCGGGGTCAGCAATACACCGTTCCCGAAAATATATGCGACCTTTTTCAAGCCAAACATCGTATCCCACTCAGGGATCGGACAAACCATCGGCCACCACATGATAAGCGATGATATAAATAAAATTACGAGGAATGCGATATGCTCAACGTAGTTGGTCATTAAATAATCAAATACGAGCGGAAAATGGTAAAACGAGAACAACATGTTGAAAAGTACGAGAGCAACAAGTGGTTTCGTTAGTACTTTTACTGGCTTCCAAAATCCACCGCGTGCCAAGAGTGGCTTCAGCATCCAACCCGGCGTTCCGTAAAGTAACAACGGTGGCACTAATAAGAAACAGACTGCCATCTGCACCATATGTATGCTGAACATGAGGTGAGAAATCAGATATAGCGGTCCACCGAACCCAACATAAAAGAAAATCGCTCCAGCGATAAACGAAGCTTTCTTTTTCCAAATGACTGGCTCAGAATTGGCTATCTTACTACGCCAAGGCCCTGTAAACATGATATATAGGAATATGACAATGAGGGTGCCCACTAAGAAAAACGGGCTCCACAAATGGCTAAAGCTGAAGTTGGTTGTGATTTGTTCCCACATACAATTACACCTTCTTTTTTTCGCCCTACATCAATTACTGTTGTAGCGCTTTAATATCTTCGATGACTTTTTCATCAGCATCGTTTGAGCGGTTTACACCATCATAACGCGTACGTACAATGCCTTCTTGATCGACAAGGTAAAAGGCTGTTCCGTGAGTGACTTGGTCATCATCCTTAGGCTTCTGAACAATCGTCTTAAAGCTCGTTTTTGCAAACTCTTCAATCTCAGACTGCTTGTATCCCGTTAAGAAATGCCAATTTGAAAAATCAGCGTCAAACTTCTGGCCGAACTTTTTGAGTGTAGCCGGTTTGTCCACCGTTGGATCAACACTAAAGGAAACGATCTCAACATTTTCTAAACCTGCTTCTTTCATGTTGTCTTGGAGGCTTGACATATGATTGGTCATAGGCGGACAAACGGTTTCACAATTCGTAAAAATAAAATCCGCAATCCAAACCTTCCCTTCAAGATCCTTCAGACTGACAGACTTGCCATCCTGGTTTGTATAAGTAAAGTTTTGCACTTCAAAATCATAATCATCTGGCTTGTCAAGCTTTTGTCCACAAGCTGATAGTAACACGAGCACCATTATGAGACTGAGGGTCCCAAATATTTTTTTCAAAGAAATGCACCTCTCTAACATCACTATTGTTATTGTACCTATGAGTATGAGGTTGATTCAAGTCTAGAATCGTACAATGCAGTGACAGTTTATTCGGATTTCGTTACAGTCACTTGTTGTTTCGGCATTGTATGCATGCTTCGGGCTGTGACATGGGACTGAACAATATAATTGCCATCTTCTTCAAAAGTCGTTTTCACGGAATATTTCCCTTCCCCATCACTCTCAGCTTTCATCATCATACTATCCTTCTTCGCGCCTTCTTTCCAGATTTCAAACATGACTTCATCTGCATCTGACACCTTCTCTTCACCTTGTGTCACCATTGCGCTGAACGTAACAGACTCACCTTGCTTCACTTCTTCAGGTCCTTCAAGCTTCACTTCTAAAGCTTCCATTGACGGTTCGTTATTTTCGTTATGACCATCGTGATTGTCTTGATCCTTCTCTTCCCCACAAGCAGCTAATAGGAGAACTAACACAAATAGCGGCAAAAATATTTTTAATTTAGCCATATGTATCCCTCTTTTCATTTTTACAATATAAAACAGTATCTATCATAACCCTATTAGAAAACTCATAAACGAACAAGGCATCAATACGCTATAAGTGTGAAGTTTTCTTGAAATTTGACATGTATGCTAGGATACTACTAGAACAGATTTGGAGGTACCAAAGAAATGAAACTCGGAAGAAATGATCAATGCAACTGTGGAAGTGGGAAAAAATACAAGAAATGTTGTCTTAAGAAGGATAACATACTGATTGGAATGCAAAAAGAAGAGGAACTTGTAGCTCCTATTCTTTCAGACTTAATTAAGTATTCAGCAAAACATTACCAGCGTTCTTTTGAAAGCAAAATGGCTGAACGTCTGCCTGAAATCATTAACACCGAACAACAATACTTAGAATATATCATGCCGCCTATTTTTCAATGGGGCATTTTCAATCTTCCGTTGGCAAGTAACGGGGAAACACCATTTGAATCGTACATTACCAAACGAAGAATACCTAAAAACCAGCTAGAATTGCTTCTTAAATGGAAGACAGAATTGCCTTCTATTTTTCGTATTACACATCAATCAAACGGTTATACACATTTGACTGACTTTTGGTCAAATGAAGAAAGAATTGTGAAGATGGGAGACTTACCTGAGGAAATCACTGACGGAAGCACTTATTTATTAAATAGTTTATTACCTGGAGAACACCAATCTTTCCTAAGTGGTCTCCCCCAATTTATCACGTTTGAATTGTTGGATGATGTCGTGAACAAAATAGAATCCCTTCGAAATGAACAGTCTCCAAACCAAGCGTTAGAGACCTATTATCCTGAAGTAACCTTCTATATTTATGAGTTACTATATGCTTATGAAGAAGATTATAATGAAGATTATGAAGACAGTGAAGGCAATAATGACAATGAAGACAAGCCACTTACTAGTGAAGAACAGGCTGTACTAGAAGTGTATCGGAAACTTACGAATCAAACTTTATCAGAGCAGGTTCACCAGAAAGTTACAGCGTTATGGTCAGGTTATTGCGAGCATCACAAACCAGTCATCACGAAACCTGAAACGTATGCTGCTGCACTCGAATACCTTGGACATCACCATTTTCAAGGTGAAGACCCTCAGGCGAAAACGACTCAAAAAGAGCTCGCCAATAAATACGGCGTTTCCCCAGGTACAATTTCAACAAGGAAAAAAGCTTTTACTGAATACTTGGCACAAACAGCATAATGGATGGAACAACATGAAAGGAGGATGCAGGTGCATCCTCCTTTTTATTTGTAGAACATCTCGTTATGATGCACCGGTAAGCAGCGATTATATGCAATCAGACCCTGAAAAACTGCATTAGCTGGTTTCAGTACACGCAAGTGCATCATTAATCAAAATAATTTGATCAAATAAGTTGCCTTTTATCCGAACTTATCGTAAACTACAATTAATCAAAAAACTTTGATGAAAGAAGGTGACTATATTGGCTTTAGATCTTCCTTTGTATGACCAGCAACTTGAACAAACTTTTAAAACGTATGAAAAGAAGTTTAAGGCTCTCTCTGATCATAAAAGATTGCACATTATGTATGAACTTACACAAGCTGGAGAGTTATGTGTTTGTGATCTCACCGACAAACTTAATTTGCCTCAATCTAAGCTCTCGTATCATTTGAAAATTTTAATGGATGCGAACTTGCTTATGAAAGAAACGCGGGGAACTTGGAGTTACTATAAACTCAATCCACAAGAGGTCAATCACTTACTTTCTGAAGAACTTTGTTGTATGTTTCGAACGAATGATTCGTGTTAATTTTTTAATCTATACATCAAAAAAAATTGATTAAGGAGTGGTTTTCATGATTAGAACACATATGGGTCTTAACGTAACAGATCTAGATGCCTCCATTGATTTTTATTCAAAAATCTTCAATAGTGCACCTGTAAAAGTGAAAAAGGATTATGCGAAATTTTTACCCGAACATCTTGCGTTGAACTTTACATTGAATACTAAGGATGTGGTCGAAGGGAATCAGGTCGGTCATTTCGGCATTCAAGTTGAAAGCCTTGAAGAAGTATTGAATCAGAAAGAAAGGCTCAAAGAACTTGGATTCTTTGCTAGAGAAGAAATGAATACCAATTGTTGCTACGCTATTCAAGATAAATTCTGGGTAACCGATCCGGATGGGAACGAGTGGGAGTTTTTCTACACAAAAAGAGATAGCGACGAAATGACAGCTGGAGAAGAGAAAAAAGTTGAATCAAACACTATTTGAAGCTTTAAACAGTATCATTTCAAAACTTATAAAATATCTATCTTCTATATTATCAACATCCGATACTATTGTTGTGCACCTAGTTAACAAAAAGCGACCTCTTCGGTCGCTTTTCTCATGCTTTCTCAAAAAGTTCAGTTATGTTGTAAACAACCGACCTTCTAGTGCGTCGATGTATCGTTTGGCTGATCGTTGGACAGCTTCCCCTGCATTTTGCGAGACGATTTTATGAAAAGCGTTATAGATCCGGTCAAATGTAAGACCTTCGACTCGACTTGCAATGTCAGCTACTTTGCTCGCAGGTAATGGAATCAGATTCGGATAGCTGTACATGAAGCTTACCCAATCCTGATCGGCAACGACTTGAATGATATCGCCAGTCAACAGAATACCCAAGCCTTCCTTTCCTCCAAGCCAGTGTAAAACTGCTCCTCCAGCAAAGTGTCCACCCAGTCTATGTAATGAAATACTTGCCTCTAACGCAAGCTGCTCTCCCGTCCAAAATTCTATACGATTACTTGGCTCCATTACCCACTGACGATCATCGCCATGAATGTAAATGGGAGCATCGAAAGTTTCTGCCCAGTCTGCAATCGTAGAATAATAGTGCGGATGAGACATTGCAATCGCATCGATCCCACCCAATTGATTGATTTGTTCAACCGTTTGCGCATCTAAATATGTAATACAATCCCATAGTACATTGAAACCATTCTCAGTAATTAAATAGGCTGTTTGTGCAATGCCAAACGCTGGACTTGTCTTAATGCTATAGAGATTCTCTTCCTCTTTTACAATCTTATTCGTAAAATTTCCACTCTCACGCATTTCTCCTAACGTCGTCCATTCTTGTCCTTTCGGGTTGACGTATTGACGTTCCTCTACACAAATTGGACAGCTTTCTGGCGGTAGATTGCTTTCCGGATATTGGACGCCACATGTCGTACATACGAATTTACTCATCTTCATCTCTCCCACTATTCATGTCTCTACATGTATGATACCGTTGTTTCATTAGTAGTAAAACCTTCCTCTGGTTGAACTACACCTACAACTTTTGATGTAGAAATTTTTTCAAAAAGTGTACAATAAAATTATTAAACCTTTGGAGGCGTTCACGATGTTCCTCAAGTTCATGCGATTTATTTCTATATTTATGTTGACCGGATTTGCACTCGCATTTTTTACTGGACGATACACAAATTTACTGCCATTCTTCCTTTACGGTGGGTTGTTTTTTCTACTCTTTGCCGTCGGTTATATCATCATGCATTACGTTCGTAGAATTCGTGCGATGATAAAGAACTAATTAGAATTTTGCTTTGCCAACATCTTTTTTAGTGTTGTGTGAATATTTTCCAACGTCATGTAGATGAGCGACAGCATAATTAACGTCACAATTTCACCAGTAAAAAATGCAACAGCCGCTAAAATCAACAAATACAACATACGCCATGCGTTATCAAAAATAAGTCATCACTCCCCGTAACTTTTGTTTAGTTTGCTATACTCACGTTTAGCTGTAAATGTCATGAGTAACATTCCAATTGTTAAGTAGGCTGCTTGCCAATGGAATCCTCTTCCGTCTATTAAATGTTGGACAATCAGTATGAAACCAACTACCACCCAAATGAGAGAAAACCACATTAAAAACTTCCAGATGCCTTTGTACCGTTTATTTTTGTTCATTTACATCAACCTTTTTCCATAATTTAAATAACTCCCAACCCTCTAATTCAACAAATAGAAGTATGACCCTTTTTTTGAGCCATACTTCGTACACCTAAGTGGTAGGCTGAGGTTTCTTTAAGTGCGTAAGTGCTTCCTCTAAATCAATATCTTTCGTAATATGTTCTGGTGTCCAAGGGATATAAACATGCGGTTCGATCCCAACAAGATTCATACCTTTTCCATCATCAACTTTGGAGGATTTTGATGTCGGATAATATAATTCGAACGTATTGTCGAATCTCTTTAGCGCAATGTTAGAATAATCGTTCAATCCTTTTGTTGATCGTCCCATTACAGTAACTTTAGATGACTTCTTACATGTTTCCACGAATGCGTCGCCTGAACTCCCACAATACACATCCGTAAGAATAATGACGTTTTGAGGTCCATTTTTACAATAGAAGGAGAGACTATCTCCAATTTCATCTAAGTCAAGTTCTACAAAGCCTTTCCCTCTATGCTTTTTCAATTCACTTATAAAATGACTTATTTGATGTTTCAAATTGGTGTCATCTGTTTGCTCAAGTATTTCATTCAATAACTGCACCCTTAGGTCGACATTTCGTTCGGTACAAAGTGTATAGATCGATTCTTGAGCAAGAGAATTAACATCGATATATCCACCATTAAATAAGTATGGCAAGATTTCCATATAAGCGAGATCGCTGCCACCACGATTTAATCGTACATCAATGATCAAGTTCGGTGTTGTCGTTATTTTGTGCTCATTTTCACGTAAAAGCTTTGCGATGGCGTCAGGGTCCATGAAATCTGTGCATGTGAGTAAATTCGTTTCTTTATCAAGATTTCGGAATGAATACTCGGGTTTAAAAGATTTTTTATCAAAAAGCTGTAGGTCGAGATAAATGACCTCTCCAGAACCCTTCACAATTTGAGCAGTTCGATACTTCTTTAGTACAGACTCCCAGTTTTCACGCTCTGGGTTTTCTTCAATAAGAATCCGTTTATGCTGGCCAACTAATTGCTTAACGGGAACACCGTCTAATGAATGGATGATATCTCCTATCGCTACTTTTTCTTCATAAGAAGTGCTAACCACATGGAGTTGTTCTTGGTATCTTCGAACTGTAAAACCAACATCCTGGGTTTTACCTTGATCACCCTGGAACCTAAAGCCCATATGAAAGTCTTTGAAATCCAGCAAATAATCCTGCACCAATTCAAGAAACGTTTGTTCGTTACATTCACCTTGGTCTATGAGTTCTATTAACCGTTCTCTATATATGTAAGGTTTGTCCCATCCTTGTTTATCTATGTGTCCTGCATAATCATGATGTAAGATATCCACAATTTCATCAAAAATCGCTAAATACATAACGAACCCCCTCTAATATGCTCACTCATGTATGTACTACGATAGAACATTGAAATAGTTTCACTAAACAGGAATACAGGTCTAAATTGGCGTATACCTAAACGAGATCAAGTTTTTTTACATAGGAGGCATACATGCTTAAACAAAAAAGAATCCGTGACTATGGTGTTCAAGTCGGTCGCTTACAGCCTGGGAAGCTCAATTCAATAACAGATGTTGAAGGTGTGACAGTCGGTCATGTGACATTAGCTGATAGAGAAATCCAGACTGGCGTAACAGCAATTATTCCGCATCAAGGGAATATTTTTCGCGATAAATTAGTGGCATCCAGTCATGTTATTAACGGTTTCGGCAAAACGATGGGAACCATCCAAATGGCGGAACTTGGAAAACTTGAAACACCGATCATCTTGACGAATACACTTAGTGTTGGAACAGCTGCAGATGGATTAATTGAATATATGCTCGAGAAAACCCCTGAAATAGGAAAAACAACAGGCACTGTAAATCCGATTATTGGTGAATGTAACGACATGTTTTTGAATGACATACGTGCCCGGAACATTCGGAAGCATCATATTTTTAAAGCAATAGAAAGTGCATCTAATGAATTTGAAGAAGGAGCTGTCGGTGCTGGGAGAGGCATGCTTTGCTACTCTTTAAAGGGAGGCATCGGTACAGCTTCAAGATTGGTTGAGTTAGACCATGGTACATATACGATTGGGGTCTTGGTTTTAGCGAATTTCGGAATGTTGAGTGATTTAAGGGTGAACGGTAAACCTATCGGCGAAGAGTTGAAGGCTGCGATTTTAGAGGAATATGAGGAAAAGGATAAAGGCTCGATTATGATGGTCATCGCAACGAACCTACCCGTTTCCGAGCGCCAGTTGAACCGGATCATTAAGCGAACTGTCGCCGGTTTGTCCAGAACAGGCTCTATCATTACGGAAGGTAGCGGAGAGATCGCCATCGGCTTTTCTACCGCAACGAAGATTCCGCATAAAAAATCAACTGAACTTCATTCGATCCCGACCATTCATGAGGACGATATGGACACTGCGTTCCGTGCTGTTGGCGAAGCGACCGAGGAAGCTGTGTTGAATGTGCTCGCAACTGCTGATCATGTCGTAGGACGTGACGGAAATGAACGACCCGCCTTCAAGGATCTGATTGAAAAACATAGCATATCATTGGTGGATAATTGGGATTAATGACCGATGCACGATAAATTCTGAGTTTTGCACGATAAAATCCGAGTTTTGATCGATAAACTGAAATCCCACCCAAAAAACCTTACTCTAAAAAGAAAAACTGGGGATTTCCCCGGTTTCCGCATAACATCGCCACATAGACGATGTTTCCGTAAAAAGAGCGCTCACCAACAAGTGGTGAGCGCTCTCTACTTTATATTATACTCTTGGTTCCAACAGTTTTGGTATTATGAACTTGTCTGAAATTTGAGCATATGGCAAAGGCGGACTACATAGGAATCCTTGAAATTCGTTGCAATTACTTTCTGAGATACTCGTCAATTGCTCGGTTGTTTCTATGCCTTCAGCAATGACGTTAAGCCCAAGTTTGTTGGCCATGTGAACGATCGTTTCCACTACCGCTTTATCTTTCATATTCAGATGAATCTCTTTTGTGAATGATTTATCAATTTTCAATGTATCTAGTGGAAAATCTTTCAGATAACTGAGCGAAGAATACCCTGTTCCAAAATCGTCCAACGAAAGCTTCACACCCATTGATTTTAATTCGGACATAATAGGAATTGCACGGGCTGGTTCTTGAACTATACTTTCTGTTAACTCAAGTTCTAAATAGTGTGGTTCCAAGCCCGTTTCTCTCAATATATCAGATACGAGTTCAGAAAATTTCGGTTGACGGAATTGTAGTGCGGAAATATTGACAGAAACATGTCTCAAATCGGAATTAACAACCAACCATTCCTTAAATTCTTTACACGCTTCTCGTAATATCCATTCACCCATTGGGATAATTAGATTGGTCTCTTCCGCTAATGGAATGAAATCTACTGGTGAAACCATTCCTAAATCAGGGTGGTTCCATCGGATTAAAGCCTCAAACCCTACAATTTTTTCAGTTTTGACTTCTACTTGGGGTTGATAGTAAACTTCGAACTCTTCCCGATCCAGTGCTTTTCGAAGACCAGTCTCTAACAGCATTTTCCTTGAGATGATTTCATTGATTTCATTTGTAAAATAGTAGTATTGATTTCCGCCTTCTTTTTTCGCTTCATACATCGCTGTATCTGCATGCTTTATAAGCGTATCAGCAGATTCACCATCCTCTGGATAGAGGCTGATTCCAATCGAAGTAGAGGTGTATAACTCTAATCCTTCCATTAGGATGGGTTCCGAAATTGTTTCAATGATCTTTTTCGCAATGTTCCCTGCTTGATACTGGCTCGTTTGCGGCAATACAATTACAAATTCATCTCCGCTTTGCCTCGCCAACAAGTCTTTTGTAGACAGGCACCCAAGAATACGTGATGCAATTTCCTTTAACAGTGCATCACCGATACTGTGGCCATAAACATCATTGATTTGTTTGAACCTATCCAAATCTAAGAAAAGGACGGCGATCAATTGACGATCAAGTTTCGCTTGTTCTATGTAGGAGGATAGATGCTCCTTCAGCATTCTTCGGTTGGGTAATTCAGTCAACTCATCACGATAGACAAGTTTCTTGATTCTTTCCTGGCTCTCTACTCTGTCGGTAATATTTCGAATAATACCTGTAAAATAAGTCTTTTCCCCATCTTCAATCGTTGACAACGACAGTTCGATTGGGAATACCGTTCCTGACTTATGTAACCCAGTCAATTCAACCGTTTCACCGATGACTCTCTTCTCTTTAGTTTGATTATACCTTTCCATACCTTCTTCATGTGCTTTTCGAAAATCTGAAGGGACAATCTGGTGAAGAGACTTTCCAATAATTTCAGAAGAAGTGTAGCCAAAAATATTTTGAGCAGCTTGATTCCAAGATAAAATAACACCTTTATGATTCGTAGTGATGAATGCATCATTTGCGGATTCGATTATCGATTGATACATTCGATCAATGACTTCCAATCGGTGGTCGCTGTCTTCAATTCGAGTCTTGTATTTAATCAAAATGAAAGTAAAACCAATAATCATTAAGATCCCTATAGCCACCAAGTATCCAAGTATTGTTGGTCCCACCTGGCTTGTCGGGTCATCTTGTGTCATTTGTACACTTGAATCATGGATGTAAGTTGCAGACGCCATTCCAGTATAATGCATGCCTGAAATAGCAGCGCCCATTACAATGGAACTGAGCCAAATCCACCTCTTTCGATTGGAAGCTTTGTCACTCTTACGAAACAATCTGATCGCAACGTATGAGGCAACCAATGCAATCACAACAGAAAGCCCAACAATTCGATTATCATATTGGATGACCGCCTGCATCTGCATGGCTTCCATTCCAATATAGTGCATTAAGACAATTCCCGTCCCGATTAAAATCGATGAAGCAATTTGTGTTAGATGCGTGTTTGATTTTTTGATAATGTAGAATGCCATTCCACTTGAGAATATGGAAAACAAAATGCTGATGGTCAGTAAAACTGGCTCATACGTCACACTCATACCCATATCATAAGCAAGCATCGCCACGAAATGCATGGACCAAATCCCACCACCTAAACTGAGACTCCCCATCAGTAACCAAGTGATTCGACTTTTTCCCTTTAAATTATTTAAACGAGCTGCAATTTCTAATGAAATATACGATGCTAGCACTGCAACTGCTATAGATAATAGGACTAAGCCAGAATGATATTGTGCGTCCATTTCCCCCAATACAACTTCTCCTCTAACTGTAAATTTAGCTATTTTTAAATCAGACTATAATTAAATCATAAAAGCCATTATACCAGAAATATCATCCTGTAACATATTTTGGATGAAATAAAAAAAACAGTAATTCCTGTTTCGGAATTACTGTTAATATCAAATTTTTTAACCCATAATATTGTAGCCAGAATCCACATAAACAATCTCGCCTGTTACCCCTCTTGAGAGATTACTGATGATTGCGAGTGTCATGTCTCCGACTTCTTCTTGTGTCACGTTTCGTCTGAGCGGTGCTGTCTCTTCAATTTTATGAAGAATCTCATTGAATGATGGCACACCTTTTGCAGCGAGCGTTCGGACTGCTCCTGCCGAAATTGCGTTTACGCGAATGTTCTCTTTTCCGAGATCGGATGCTAGGTAACGAACTGTTGCTTCAAGGGATGCTTTTGCAACACCCATTACGTTGTATCCATCGACAGCACGTTCTGCCCCTAAGTAGCTCATTGCGACAATCGATCCGCCTTCCGTCATGAACTGACGTGCTTCTTTTGCCACTTTTATCAAGGAATAAGCACTTGTATCTTGCGCAAATGCAAATCCTTCTCTTGAAGTATCAACGAACTTTCCTTTTAAATCCTCAGCGTTTGCGAATGCGATTGAATGTACGACGCCGTGAATCTTTTCAACCTTCTCCCCGATATGAGTGAATGCTTGTTGAATGCTTTCATCATCATTCACGTCACACTGGACAGCAAGTTTCGCTTCAAAATTGTGTTCTTCTAGAAGTTGTTGTAATTTTCCGTAAGAACGATCCTTTCGATACGTGAAAATTAAGTTTGCCCCAGCTTGATGTAAGGATTTCGCGACTCCCCAAGCGAGACTGCGTTTATTCGCCACACCCATGATGACGATATTCTTGCCTTTTAGTTTCAGTAAATCTTCCATGATGACCTCCGTTATATTACCTGCTATTAATACCTGTTGCCAACCACATTATAGCACAAAATATTATGAGTCAAACTGTAATAAATTGTATAATGAAGTAGACGTAAAAAACGAAGAGGAGCGTGGACAATGTCAGTTGGACAGAAAAATGAAGTAAAGATCGTTTCCAAAGAAGAATTTCACGCAATTGGTTTGAAGTGGGAAGGAACATTTGAAGAAGCATTTGCTGGAGGAATCCGTAAAGTTTAAGAGGGAATGCATCGACGATTATCTGATATACCTTCCGTTGTAAGTCCAGAAATTTTACTCGGATTATCGTATCATGCCAAACTAGGTGGAAAAGGTTTTACCCACTATGCAGCGGTAAAAGTTGCGAACATCAACAAGATTCCTGACCACATGGTCTCCCTATCTGTCCCTAAACTTACATACGCACAAACGGAACATAATAAAGGACAAAGTGTTAAACACTCCTACGACAACTTATATGAATGGATTCGAAACGAGGGGTATCAAGAAAATAACGTAGATGGGCTCACTCACTTTGAACAATACCCGATGAAACAAGACCCTTACGACACTGACCCTGAGTTCACAATTCTAGTTCCAGTAACAAAATAAAAAATAGAAAGAGCGGCAAAGTGCTGCTCTTTGTTAATGATATCGCTAACTTCCTAGTTAACGCCAACCATCAATATCAAGTTCATGATTGAAAAAGTGACGACGCCAATTGCTAGACTGTATAAGAACATTTTCTTCGTATATCCCTTTTTCACAAATCCACGATCTACTTTTCGGCTATGTAAGTGATTAGTCACATTCATCAGGACAATTAAAAAGAAGAACACAAAAAACATCATCGGAAACATATCAAATGAGTGGATCGGTTGATCGTTATCAACGACCCAAGCGTTAAAGATGAACAGTAATCCTACAAATAATAATGCAAAAGCATTCAGTTTCTTTTGCGCTCTCCACTCGGCCCCCATTTTCTCAGCTTCATATTCGTAAAGCTCTTTCATTTTCTCTGATAACATCGCTCCGATGGGTTTACCCGTTTTGAAAATCATAATAGATTGCGCGATGTTGATAACCGCAACGAATACAAATAGTTGATTAAGTGTCATTACCGATTCGAAAACAAACGATATAAGCACTATGGCGACGATTAAATGAATGTTTAAATATAATAATTGCGCTTTCCTCAATATCAGTAATCTTTCTTGTTCCATTGACCTACACCTCTTCCTATTTCTATGTACGTATTTAAATGTAAAAAGGTTCCCAACCTGAAATGTATTTGGGGTTTGACGTATAATAAGAGTCAAAGTTTTAATTTTTGGGGGTTATTATGGTACATATATTAGTCGCAGATGATGACGATAGCATATTGAAGCTCATCACTGTTTATTTAGAAAAAGAAGGCTATAAAGTCATTCCAGCACATAACGGTAATGAAGCGATCAAACTCCTTGAAACTGAAAAGGTAGACCTTGCTGTAGTGGATGTGATGATGCCTGAGAAAGATGGATACGAAGTATGTGAGGAAATTAGGAACTTTTACGATATTCCGACGTTAATGCTGACGGCTAAAGGTGAAAAGAAAGATAAGCTGAAAGGCTTTGAAAGTGGAACAGATGATTACGTCGTGAAACCATTTGAGCCGATGGAAGTTGTGATGCGAGTTAAGGCGCTGCTCAGACGCTACCAAATCCAATCGTCTAGCCGAATCCAAATCGGTCAGATCGACTTGTCATTCCAACAAAAAGAGGTAACGGTCAACAAGCAACCGATCTATTTTCCGGTTAAAGAATTTGATGTCCTCTACTTGCTCGCGAGTTATCCGAATCAAATTTTTACGAGGAATCAGTTGATCGACAAAGTATGGGGTGCAGATTTTACAGGGGATGATCGAACGGTCGACGTACATATTAAACGGATTCGCGAGAAGTTAAAGCCACTTCAATCAGGTGTTGCGATCAAAACGATCCGCGGTCTAGGCTATAGGCTTGAGGTTACTGAAACATGAAGAGCTTATATTTCCAAATCATCCTCAGTTTCCTAGGTGCGCTCATCATCAGTATTGTCGTCACTTTTTTCATATCCACGAATATTTTTGAAGGGCAGATCGAGGACAACATCCATAACCAAATGGAGAATGTCACGAAGGACTTCATCCAATTATATAAAAATAATCCAGACCTCGATGTCGAGGGGTACCTCAATGCGATGTCATCATTTAGCTATGATCTGATTTTGTATCGTGGAGAAAATGAAGTCTACAATTCGAAAGGTGCAGAGTGGGACCTTTCCGATAAGGTCATCGAAAATGTGCTGGACGGTGATGTTTATGTGCGCGATAACGTCCCCCCTCCAAGAAGCCACTTAGGATTACCCTTTCAAATTGAGGGTGAACGCCATGCTATATTCATCAAACCTGATTTCAATATTTTTATCGATGATCTCAGGCGCGTGATGATGATTTTGTTTTCTAGTGTAATTGTAATCGGTAGTCTCCTATTCATTGCAACAACTCGCTGGATCACAAACCCTATCAAAACATTGATTCACTCAGCTAAACAATTGTCAAAAGGTAATTTCGGCATCCATATTCCGACAAAACGAAAAGATGAGGTCGGCCAGTTAACGACGACATTTAATAAGATGGTCCACGATTTACGGCAGCTCGATGAAATGCGGCAGCAGTTTGTTTCCGATGTTTCTCATGAGATCCAGTCTCCGCTCACGTCTATCCAAGGATTTGCAAAGGCACTGAAAGATGATATGGCGGACAATCCCGAGACAAGAAAAGAGTACATCAACATTATCGAAAAAGAAGCACGCAGGCTCTCTTCATTAAGTGAAAACCTACTCAAGCTAACGATTCTCGAATCAGATGCACCAGTTGTAAATCTAACGGATTACAACCTGTCCGAACAATTACGTGAAGTGATCATGACACTAGAACCGCAATGGTCACAAAAAGAACAGACTATCGATATCGACTTGGATGAAACAACGATTCATGGTGACCGAGAAATGCTTGAACAAGTTTGGATAAACCTAATGAGTAATGCCATTCACTACTCTTCTGAACATAAAACGATCCACGTGCAAGTTACCGAAGACGCATCAAGTGTGAAGGTTATATTTAAGGATCAAGGAATCGGTATGGAGGAAGTTGAATTAGCCCGGATTTTCGAGCGATTTTATAAAGCAGACACCTCCCGGACGAAGGCGAAAAACGGTAGTGGACTTGGGCTATCGATCGTCAAGAAAATCATCGACCTGCACAACGGCGCCATTGACGTGAAAAGTTCACCTAGTAATGGCTCAACTTTTACGATTTCAATACCAAAATAAATTCTACTGTTTTGTTCATACTGAGTTCATATAAGCCCTTTATAGTGTGATTTGTAAACATAATCGAAAGGGGATTCCATATGAACTGGTTAACAAAACTCAGCTTAAAGAATACTGTCGCGATCCTCATTCTCACAGCATTAGTGATTGGCGGCGGTGTTCTTTCTTCATTTCAAATAAAAAACGAAACCTTCCCGGATGTGACTTTTCCGGTACTGACCGTACAAACGGTATATCCTGGTGCATCGACAGAGGAAATTGAGGAAAATGTAACGACACCTCTTGAAGACTCCCTCCTTAACTTGGAAGGCTATGAAGCCATAACGAGCACCTCGCGTGAAAATATGTCGATCATCACAATCTTGTATCCGTTCGGTGAGGATATCGACAAAGCGAAAACGGATGTGGAAAGTGCAGTTAATAAGATTGAACTACCTGAAGATGCAGACGCTCAAACACGGTCGATCTCCAGTACATCACGTCCGATTTACCAGGTCGCCATTTCGGCAGAAGACTTAACAAAGCTTCAGAAAGACGTCGAGGACAACATCGCACCAATGATTGAAAAAATTGAAGGCGTTTCTGGTGTGAATATTGTTGGAAATCAAGCAACAGAAATTGAAATTGTCGTTGATGAGGAAAAAGCGGCAGAATACGGGTTGTCTCTCTCCGCGATTAAAGACGCGGTTAAACAAGCCGATTACAAACTCCCAGCTGGAACACTCAAACAAGAAGGCAACTCGATTCCAGTAGAGATATACGGAGACATTAAAGGTACAAAGGCGATTGAGGAAATTGACATTCCTTTGAGTCAGCAAGAAACTGCGCCTAACCCTGGTCAACAAAAGCCTTCAGCACCAGATCAGCAAGGTGCACCATCTGGCCAACAAGGGCAAACGCCAAGACCACAATCAGTAACCTTATCAGAAATTGCGGAAGTTAAAGAAAGCACAGAACGCAGCGAAATCTCAAGGTTCAATGGTGAAGACAGCTTACTTTTGGAAGTCTCTAAAGGGCAAGATGCAAACACAGTTGATGTAACAGATGAAATCAAATCCGTGTTGCAGAAGGCTGCTGACGAAAAGGATTACGAGCTCTTCCCTCTTCTCGACCAAGGTGAGGAAGTCAACAAGTCCCTCTCGACCCTTTTAAAAGAAGCAGGACTTGGCGCATTATTTACGATCTTAGTTATTTTAGTATTCTTAAGAAATTTCAGAGCGACAATCATCGCGATCATCTCACTACCGATTTCGATATTCGGTACGATCACGTTACTCGATCAGTTCGGTTATACTTTGAACATTATGACACTCGGAGGTCTCGCCGTATCTGTCGGACGAATCGTGGATGATAGTATCGTCGTCATTGAGAACATTTACCGATGGCGTCAGGAAAGACCTGAATTAACACAGCGTGAGGTTGTTTTAAAAGCGACGAAAGAAGTAATGGGTGCAGTTGCGTCTTCAACAGTTGCTACCTTAATCGTCTTTCTACCGCTTGCAATCGTTGGTGGAATTTTAGGCGAATTCTTCAGACCGTTCGCGTTGGCCGTCGTCTTCTCGATCACGATCTCACTGCTCGTTGCGATTATGCTCATTCCGGTTCTCGGTAAATTCTTCTTCAAGAAAGTAAATCATGATCCAAAGCCGAGCCGACTGGCAACGATATATGAGAAAATTTTACGATTTACTTTAAGAAAGAAAGCACTTGTTTTCGTCTCAGCTGGTCTACTGTTATTCGGTTCACTTGCGATGATTCCGGCCATTGGAACCTCATTCTTACCGACTGAACCGAGTACAAAATTCGAAGTTGAAGTGACGATGCCAGATGAAACGGCGCTAGAGGAAACGAGCGACATGGCTCGTGAAGTTGAAGAGGCTTTAGCCGAGGAAGATGACATCGACTACAGTCAAGTATCGATCGGGTTTTCAGCTGAGCAACAAATGCCAGGCGTTGTTCAGAACAACCCCGAGAATGTCGCACGCTTTTTCATTAACGTAAACGAAGACGTATCAGTTGAAAAAGCCATGAAAAAGTATGAGGCTGATATTCTTGATATCGCCAAAAAACAAGCTGCGGATGCAACAGCAGCTGCCAAGGAAATTCAAACAGAAGGTCCGCCAGCTGGTAATACGGTTGAAGTGAACCTATACAGCAATGACCTTGAACAGTTAAAAGAAGCGTCCACTCAAGTTGAAGAGCTCCTTTTAAATGAGGACCGAGTGAAAAATATTAAGAACAACATGGACGACACCCAAACGAAATTTCGTGTTGGACTGAATGAAGAAGGTAAAGAAGCGAACGTAAGCCCGTATCAAATTATCCAACCGATGAACGAGCGCCTGGATTCGGTTAATGGCGGTAAAATCAATTTGAACGGAAAAGAATGGGACTTACAACTAACGTTTGATGAACAGTTCGAAACAAAAGAAGATATCGAATCATTTACGATTATGACCGCTCAAGGTGAGAAGAAACTAAGTGAAATTGCTGACATTCAGGAAGTTGATGTACCAAGTTCGATTAAACACCAAGACGGACGCATTTCGAACTTAGTAACCGCAAACGTCAAAGGAAATGACACGCCAGAAGTGACGAAAGACATCCAAGCAGATGTAGATGCACTGTCACTACCAGATGGCGTTGAGGTTGAGTTTACCGGTGGACTGGAAATGATCACTGAAGGATTTGCAGACCTCGGACTTGCGATGGGCGTCGCAATCGGGCTCGTTTTCCTAGTGTTGAGCATGACATTCGGAGGTATCCTCACTCCAATCGTCATCCTATCCTCTCTGATCTTTGTACCGATCGGATCGTTGACGGGACTGCTCATTAGCGGTTCAACCTTATCGATGAGCGCAATGATTGGGTTGCTCATGTTAATTGGAATCGTCGTAACGAACGCAGTTGTGTTGTTAGATCGATTAGAGAGTAACCGCCGAAATGGCATGGAATTGACGGAAGCAATCGTTGAAGCTTCGACAACTCGATTGCGCCCGATCTTGATGACTGCTTTCGCAACGATTTTTGCTCTAATCCCATTAGCATCGACGGATTCAGCATCAGGACTAATTTCAAAAGGACTCGCAATCACAGTCATCGGTGGACTCACCACATCCACCCTACTAACATTGATATTTGTCCCCGTGCTATATAAAGCCGTTGGAAAATGGCGCAAACTAAGTGAATAAGTGGTGGATGATGCAGGACTGACATATGTCAGTCCTGTTTTTTATTGAGAAAGAAGTGTCAGAAAGTTGGGTGACCGCCATTTGAGAGGATGATCAGGACGGTTATCTGCGTAATCTCGACATTTCCCAGAATAATCTCGACATTTCCCAGAATAATCTCGACATTTCCCAGAATAATCTCGACATTTCCCAGAATAATCTCGACATTTCAGCCACTCATTCGGACATTTTAATTCGATCTTACTATAAAAAACGAAAGGAAACCTCGAAAGGTTTCCAACATTATTTTTTTAAGGAATTATAAAACCACTTGTTGTTGCTTAGTGTTCTTTCAGAGTATAAGCTTACTAATACAAATTATTAATGAGGTGTCTATCCATGAAAATTATCGAGACAGAAAATTTAATACTGCGATTGGTAACAAAAGACGATGCTGCTTTTATCCTCAATCTATTGAATGATTCTACTTGGATAAAATTCATTGGAGATAAAGGTGTTCGAACGATAGAAGATGCTGAAAATTATATTGTGTCCGGACCACTTCAAATGTATTCAAAATATGGTTATTGTCTCTATTTAACAGAACTAAAAGAGGACCGTATCCCGCTAGGCCTTTGTGGATTAATTAAAAGAGATGGACTTGAAGACACAGATATTGGATTTGGATTTCTGTCTGAGTATCAAGCAAAAGGCTATGCTTACGAGGCAGCCTCAGCTACACTCGAATATGGAATTAAGCAATTAGAACTTAAAAGGATTGTGGCCATCACATCTACAGATAACCATGCCTCATCAAAGCTCCTAGAAAAGATCGGCATGACATTTGAAAAAATTGTTAAACTACCAGGTGATGAAGAAAAGCTTAAGTTATACGCTAAAAATAAGATTTAGTAGAAGTTAATGGGGAGGTTATTTCTTAACTTTTATCTCCTCTTCTAACTCTGCAATTTCTAATCTCCATTTATCTCTTTTGCTACGCAACGTTTCGCGTAAGAAAGGAGATATAGAATCTTCGTTTTGGGTAACTTCATATTCCAGTTTATGAAGATCCTTTTTTAGCTTTTCAACAAGTTCTATTTTCTCACCAATAGAAATGTGGTCATAAATCTTTCTCATCTAACATCTCCCTTTCAGGCATAAGATCATTGATTTTCGATATGAACTGGAAATCCAAAGGACTCGCTTTGGGCTTGATCATGACTGTTTCTTGGCACATACGTCATTACGATATTTACCCGGTACTTTCCTTCCTCAAGTTGCTTCTTCACTACGCTTTTATCCGGATTGTCTTGAGTAAACTGAAAGATTCTCTGAGGATCTGTAAAGAATGTATCGCCAAGCTTAGTGATCTCAACCTTTTGAATAACGGGCGACAATTTACTTTCGTGGTCCTTCGGTATTTTGATCTGTAATTCATTCCCCACAAGAACTGCTTCACCTAGCTTTTCATTAGCCGTATTTTCAATCATCAACTTACCGTTCATGATGTTCAAAGCACCTTCTGAAGATTCTCCCTCCTCATACATCATTAAGACAGCTGCCAAAGCCACCAAGCCGAGTACGATTCGTTTGATTCATATCCCTCCCTAAGAACTTTTATATATGTAAATTCTCTCCCCATTAAACATCTCCTTTTTTCTATAAAAAAGAGCCCCAAAAGAATTGGGACTCTTGCTTTCTTATAAACTTCCAATATAGTCGAGCTGATCGACTTCCTTGGAGTCTACTGATCCGTCGAGGATTTTTTGGACGTCGTTGAGTGTGGTTTTGAGGCTGACTGTTTCGCCTTTTTTGCCGGTAAAAGCCTCAGCTACATAGAACGGCTGCGTCAAGTACGCTTCGAGTCTTTCTCCGCGTTTATATGTTGCCATCTCTGCATCTGGCACACTCTCAATTCCTTTTACATTGACGAAAGCTCTTAGCTCACGGTATCTTCGTAAAAGTTTCTGCGCACGCTGTGAGATGGTAAGGTGATGCTGATCCAAATGAGCGCCTTCTAATACAGATGATGTTGAGTAAAGCGGGTTGATCGCTGGGAACTTATGTCGAGTCGTAAGATCCATGTCAAACTGCCAGAGTGTTTCTAGTGGTCCGTATGGGAGGTCCTCATCAACTGCTTCTCCTTTTAAGTCCACAAGGAACGTTGTCACATTTTCGATTCCGATGCTTTGCAGGCGTTCTTGAAGGTCGTGGAGTTCACCCGTTAAGACATGCGAACGATCTGCCGCGAATAAAATGTCCTTTTTTCCAAGCGAAGCCATTTTTTCATACGTTTCGTCAATGCTCGTCGTCGTGTGCTCGAAGTATTCTAAAATGTCGTTGAGCTCTTTGTGGTCGCCTTCAGGTTTTAATAGCAATGTGGTGTAGCCCTCTTTTTTCAAGCGTTCGAATGTTTCAACTAAAATGACGAGCTGTCCCATTCCTGGTCTTGCAACGAGTCCTACCGTACCGCCTTTTGCGAGTGGTGCAAATAAATCTAACGCCTTGATTCCAGTTTCGATCATATCGATCTTCTCCCCTCTAATAATGAGTTCATCTAAACTACATTCCGCGAGCGATGCGAGTGCGACGAGCGTTTTGACCTCAGCTCGACCGACCGGAATCTTTCCAGTGCAAAGATTCGAGACCGTTGCTGGACGCAAACCAACCGACCGGGCAGCACTCGTCAAATTCGGCACTCTTTTTCGAAGTAATGATACATTCAAGCGAATATTTTCTAGTATTTCCAAAATTTACACCTCCTGTTACGTTTTATAGTATGCGAAGTTACGTTAAAAAGCAATACAAAATTACGTTAAAACGTAATTATTTTTACAAATAGCTCTCGGATAAGAGATTGGGGAATTGTCTGCTCTAGCTTGTGGAACTTTCACTCTGACTTGTGGAAATCAGCACTTTCTTACTACCTACCAAACATCAAAAAACGCAACTGCACTTGGCAGTTGCGCTCTAATTGTGGGACAAGGGACCTGTCCCCTAGTCCCACATCAAAGCTTCCATGATTGCTTTTTGGGCGTGGAGTCGGTTTTCCGCTTCATCAAATACGACGGAGTGTGGTCCGTCAATGATCTCTGCCGTCACCTCTTCGCCTCGATGTGCCGGCAAACAATGCATGAAAATGTAATCGTCCTTTGCTTTTGCGCATAGTTCTGCGTTCACTTGGAAAGGTTTAAATACTTCCTTGCGCTTGTCAGCTTCCTCTTCCATCCCCATGCTGGTCCACGTATCTGTGACGACTATGTCTGCGTCGACAATTGCTTCGTCCGGTGCATTTGTGACCACGACAGAGCTTCCATTCTGTTTGGCGATCATCTTCGCGTGGTCACGAATCATATGGTCTGGCTCATAGCCGAACGGACTCGCGACACTGATGTCCATCCCCACTTTTGCCGCTCCTTCTAGTAAAGAATGCGTCATATTATTGTATCCGTCACCGATATAACACATCTTCAAGCCGGCGAGCTTCCCTTTATGTTCAAGTATCGTCAGTAAATCTGCCAGCACTTGTGTCGGATGGTGCAAATCTGTCAGCCCGTTGATAATCGGTACATCAGCATGTGCGGCAAACTTTTCTACCGTCTTATGTTCAAATGTGCGAATGAGAATTCCATCTACATAACTGGATAAAACTTTTGCTGTATCTTCGATGCTTTCTCCTCGTCCTAGCTGGATGTCTTTCGTACTGAGAAAAATTGGGTGACCTCCAAGCTGAACGATGCCAACTTCAAAAGAAACGCGCGTACGGGTCGATGCCTTATCGAAATTCATCGCAAGCACTTTCCCCTCAAGTGGCTTGTGAGTTACACCTTGTTTCTGCTTCTTTTTCAGCTTAACCGCCTGCTCCAGTAAATACATAATCTCCGAGGAATGAAAGTCTGATAAAGCCAAGAAATCTTGACCGGAAAAATTATATGTCGTTACCCCATGCATCTGTTTCGTATCAATTGCGTAAACCACGTTGCACCTCTCCTATCTCATGAATGTGATGTGAATTATTATACATACTATATAATATTTATTCAATACTTAATTTTAAAACACATGAAATCAGTATGTTTATTTGTTTTAAAATACATAATTGTGTATATTAACCTATCTCACCCAAACAAAAAGCCTCGCTGACAACAATCGATTAGGTAGATTAATATACCTGATCAACGGTCAAGCTAGGCCTAATTTTTCATATGAGATTATGTGCAAATCGTACCGATCGCAATTTCATTCGGCATATCTCCAACAGAGACAGTACCTATTATCATGTTTGTTGCGATATCGATTACAGTTACATTGTCATTCGCTTGATTAGCTACATAGGCTCGACTTCCATCTGGTGTAATCGCCAAACCTTCAGGAGTCCCACTGACAGCAATCGTTGTAGTAACCATATTCGTTCCTGTATCTATGACCGAGACTGTGCCATCATCAAAATTAGAAACATAAACTAGACTACTATCTGGCGTAATCGCCAACTCACGAGGTGAATTCCCCACTGGAATAGTGTCCAACACCATATTCGTTACTGTATTAATGACTGACACTGTATTACCATTTCGATTGGCTACATAGGCACGGCTTCCATCTGGTGTAATCGCTACTCCTACAGGTGACAACCCTACAGTAATCGTCGCTATGACCATATTGGTTCCTGTATTAATTACCGACACAGTGGAATCCACAAAGTTCGTCACATAACCTCGACTACTATCTGGCGTAATCGCAACACCACGCGGATTATCTCCAACAGGAACAGTTGCGATCACTAAATTCGTTGCTGTATCAATAACTGAAACAGTATCTGCATCTCGATTGGTCACATACGCCCGGTTTCCATTTGGTGCTACTTCAACATCACGTGGGAAATCACCGACAGGTATCGTTGAAATTACCATATTCGTTGATGTGTCTATGACTGAAACAGTATCATCTGTACGATTCGTAAGGTACACTCGGCTTCCATTCGGTGTTACTGATATGCCACCAGGAGAATTACCAACAAAAATAGTGCCGATTACCATATCTGTTGATGTATCAATAATTGAAACCGTATTTCCCCCGCCATTCGTCACATAAGCAAGCACATCACAAATCACATCTGGCCGAGGTAGAAAGTTTACAGAAGTTACATTTTGACAACTGAAAGTAACACTGCTTCCATCACTTATCCCCGTTACACATCCCGTTTTTTCATCAAAACATAGAAAGGTTACTTCGACTATTTTAGATGATTTGCTAAAACGAACATTGATCAGCGTACCTGTTTGAAGGTTTTTAAAAATACTACAAATGCATGAATCATTACTCGAGGGGAAAATCATATCCACGCTCCTTTTTTAAGCTTGTATATTACTGTATGTACGAACTCTTTCATCGGCTTGGGCATGGAAAGTTGTTTCCATAAAAAAACCCGTACCAGGCGGGGGAGGCCTGATACGGGTTCGGGGAAACGAGATTTAGTTTTTTACTCAAAGTAAGTTGTGTAGTAACGGGATACTGCTACCGCAAAATCTCCTCGAGTGACGGTTTGGTCCGGATTGAATGAAGCAACAACAGTCGGCTCCGTATCATAAGGTCCTTGCGTTACACCAAACTTTGCATTAAGGATGTTCAGGTCAAGCGCAAGCTGTACGTAACCTTTAAGCTCAGCTGGTACTGCATCCGCGTCTTGAATTGCAACGCGCTCATCCTTGTATTGCACTGTCAAAGCGTCATCGTTTAACTCCTTCGCTTCAGCTTCAAGTCCCAAAGCTTGAACAAGTGAGTATGCAAGTTCAGCACGGGTAACTGCTTTTTTCGGAGCAAACTTTCCATCCGCTGACGGTAACATGACACCAGCGTCAGTTAAATCCGTATCTTTTAACGCCGCTCCACCAGATGTTACCGCTTGGATGTAAGCAGAGTCAGCAGCTTTTACATCTGAGAATTGTAAGCCGTTCGTTAAGTTTTGTCTAACTGCTGCGCCCATCGTCAAATACTTCGCAAGATCAGCACGTGTCAACGCACCATCTGGGTTGTAGTTGCCGTTTGAATTACTATCAAGTAGGCGTTCACTTATGCCCGACTTAATTGCGTCTGCAGCAGGGTGTCCCTCGATATCATTGATTCCTGTGAATCCGCCCGCTTTTTTATAAGCAAGTTCGCCTTTCACTGTTTCCGGTAAACCTGGTCCACTATTCAAGCCTTCTAAACTAAGTGTCCATGTGCCAGCCATCGGGCTTGTTACTTGAACCGTACGGTCTGTGTACAATGTGAACACGAGATAGATTCCTGAAGAATATTCTGTTCCATCAGGAGCTGTCAGCACAAGGTTCAACGGGTTACCTGTTTCACCTAGTAAACCTTTCGCATTCACTTTTGCCGTAAGTTCTGTCAAACCTTCTTCGACGTTGAACTCAATTTTATTAGAATCTGCTGTCGCTGGGTTGTAATTCACTTCAACCGGCTCGCGCTCAACATTCATATCTACATTTCCATTGTATTCATTCGTATAGTTCAGTGTTTCACCGTATTCGTTACCATTTAAAATCATATCGACTGCAGCGTATGCGTTCGCATAACCTGCACCGACTTCCCAAGATTCATATCCAGGCATGTTCGTCGCAGTTTGTTGAATAATCGCCTTCACTTCTTTAGGTGTAAGTGTTGGATCGGCATCAAGCATAAGAGCTACGATTCCAGCCGCATGAGGAGCTGCCATAGACGTCCCACTCATATGTGTGTAGTAAGGTAAGTGTGCTGGATCAAGGTTTTCTGCGTCTTGTTGTGCACCAAGTGCAGTAAGAGGAGAAACCGTTTTTGTCGAGATGATATCTTTACCAGGTGTTGTGATCGTTGGACGATCTTCCCAAACGAATTCTTCACCATCAACTGTAACTGTTCCGCCTTTTCCTTTCACTCCGCGAGAAGAGAAATCAGCGAGTCCACCAAGCTTGTCACCAGCAGCTACCGTGATGACCCATGGCGCTTTTTTATAGTTACCAGAAATCGTTGATTCACCTGGTCCTGAGTTACCAGCTGAGAATACGACTACGATGTTTCTGTCATACATCTTTTTTGTAGCGATGTTGATCGGATCTTCTGGGTCAAATTCTGTACCTGCGTCACTCGTTGAGCCCCAAGAGTTTGTGACAACTCGAATGTTGTATTGCGCTTGGTTTGTAAGCGCATAATCGAATGCTCCAAGCGTATCAAGGATTGCGATTCCTGCTCCAGAACCATAACCGACAAGGTCAGCTCCTGGTGCTACACCTTCGTATTTCCCTTTAGACATTGAACCGTTACCGCCAACAATTCCAGCAACGTGTGTACCGTGTCCAGAATCTGTATCCGTATTGGCAACATCCTCAGTGTAAGTAACCGGAAGTACATCAACAAGTGCGTTCAAGTTCGTCGCACCTTGTACATTTTGAACGAGATGGTTACCGAATTTGATGTCGTTATGTGTGCCATCAACTCCACTGTCATTGACGACAACCCCGATGCCTTTACCGGAAACTGGCATACCGCCATTCTGTTTTGTCATGTCAGCATCGTCACGTAACTGATCGACACCTGTCATTGCAGTACCTGTATTGTTTTCATACTCTAATTTTTCGTTAAAATAAACCGAACGAACTTCAGGCTGATCTGCAAGCGCATTGATTTGGTCAGGTGTAGCAAGTACCCCTGCCATCGGAAGCGAATTGAAAGTTAACCCTTTCGCAATCCCTACGTCCTTTAAAAGATTCATGTGTTCAGCCGTCGGAGCATCATTCGTATTGAATGTGACGATGACCTCAAGTGGTCCAGTCGTCCCTTTCATCTTTTCTACAAGTGTTGCATCAAGGGTCGTTGTATTTGTCTGTGCGCTGACCGATGATGTTGGAGATAGCGCCATCATCCACGTCGAAAGTACGAGCATGACGCTCATCAACATTGTTAACCGTTTCATCATTCCGCCTCCTATGTTACGAATAGTTTGAATACTTTTATTATTCCAGTAAAAGCCTTCCAGCGCTATTCTGCAAAAGGTATAAAAGAAGAACAACAAAAGGTGTATAGGTACTAGAAAGAAAGTCGTATGTGATGGAATGAGATAGTAGGATAGAACTAATTAACGCCTTGCTATTGTTGATGTAAGATACCAATAATCCACTGAAATTAGGTATCCGTGTCTTTCTTTTCGCAAGCGTGTACCCTGAAAATTGTGAAGTTCTAATTTCATGACCAGCGAGACGCTTTCGCGAACACTGAAAACTGAAAATGCTTGATTTGAGGACTCACCATAGTGGGTTTACATCATTTCAAGCATCTCCTCATATAATGAATCAAGGATAACTGTGTACAAATCGTGAAAAGTATTTGACAACTTTGTGAATAAACACAATAATAGAGGAAAGGAGTTGAGGAACATGAAAGCTAATACAAAAATATTGAACGCTACCAAGTTTGCTGGCGGATCTGTCCTTGCATTAGGTATGATGATGTTTCTAATCGGTATTGTAAGCGATTTCGCACTTTGGACTTCTATTGGAATCGGGACCGTAACTGGAGCAGTCTTCATCTTTTTGATCGGTTTGTTCTTTGCAGCTACAGAAGAAATGCTTGGTAAAAGCATTAAAGGAACAAAAGAAACCTCACCACTCGGAAAGGTTTAATTCATACCACAAATATATGAACGTTAAAATTTGCTGGCTTCGACATGCTGCAAATTTTGTTTTTTTTTTACATACAAAAAAAGGAGCGCCTTTAGGCACTCCTTTTTTCTTTTACCCTACATCCCAAATTAACACCAGCAGTGTTCCGAATACGGTAAACAGTGCCATAAAGAGGCCGTAGTAGACGTTTGTATAAATTGCTGCTTTGTCATCGGTTTCTCCTGCGTGCATGAATACGACGAGCTGAAGTCCAGCTTGGAGAAATGCCGTAATGAGAAGGACTGTCATCCCTACTGCAAACGACATGTCAAAGAAATATACCCCAAGTGCAACAGCCGTAAGCACCATTGAGAAAATAAATCCCATTACCTGTTTGCGAGGAAATAGTTCACTCATTTTACAACAGTCCTTTCAAATAGATAAAGCTGAAGATGAAGATCCAAACAACGTCTAGGAAGTGCCAGTATAGTGAGAAGATAAAGGACTTATTCCCTGTCTCAGGTGTCAATCCACGCTTCTTCACTTGAATGAGGATAAACAATCCCCAGAACAGTCCAACTGTTACGTGGGCACCGTGCGTCCCTAGTGTTGTGAGTAAGATCGACGTAAACGCACTCGTCTGAATGCCTGCTCCTTCATGCGCGTAGGTCATAAATTCAAAAATCTCTACGCCGAGAAATCCTAGACCAAGAACGAGTGTGACAATGAAAAATCCCATCATCGCTTTCTTTCTGCCAAGACGCATCGCATGGACACCGAGTCCAATCGTGAAACTACTCGTTAAAAGTAAAATCGTCTCAAGGATGACTGGTGCAATCTCGAAGATCTCAGCCCCTGTTGGACCATTACCCGTTCGATTTTCTAAAGTAAAATACGTTGCGAAAAGCGTCGCGAACAGCATGATTTCCGCACCAATGAAAATCCAAAATCCTAAGATCTTTAACTGATTTTCTTCCGTACTATATTCTAATGGTAGCGAGTGATCAACCTTCATAATTTAAGCACCTCGCAATTCTGATTCTGTGTCTTCAATTTCTTTCACAGAAACGTAATGACCGTGATCTTTTTCAAATGAACGCAATGTCATACAAACAAAGATTCCGATTGTCGTGATAATGGCTGGAATCCATAGGCTGAATATGAGCGAGAAGCCCCATCCAAAGAATATACAGCTCATGACAAACGGTATACCACTGTTATTCGGCATATGGATTTTTTCATAATCGCCTTTATACAACTCATGGTTCTTTTTCTTATAATCCCAATACGCTTCACTAGATGCGACTTCAGGTGTGATCGCAAAGTTATAGTGTGGTACTGGAGTGTGTGTCGCCCACTCAAGCGTACGTGCATCCCATGGGTCTGCACTAATGTCCCTTGAAGCATAGCGAACACTATAGTAAATGTTATACACAATCAACACAAATCCAATTGCCATAATCGCAGCTCCGACAAAGGAAACCATATTCATCGGACCGAATCCAGTCGACTCAGAATACGTGTACATACGTCGGGCTTGACCATCAAGTCCAGTCACATACATCGGCATGAACGCAAGTAGGAAACCAATCGATAGTAACCACGCCGTCCACTTTCCGATTCGCTCATTCAACATGAAACCAAACATTTTCGGCCAGTAATACGTGAGTCCCGCAAGCATCGCGAATACGACACCAGGGATAATGACATTATGAAAGTGAGCGACTAGGAACATCGTATTGTGGTACTGATAGTCCGCAGCTGACATCGCAAGCATGACACCTGTTACTCCACCAAGTGTAAAGAGCGGAATAAATAGGATTGAATACAGCATCGGTGTCGTGAACTCGATTTTACCTTTCCATAACGTAAGGATCCAGTTGAAAATCTTCACACCAGTCGGAACCGCAATCGCCATCGTTGTAATGGAGAAAATGCTGTTCGCCATCGCGCCCTGACCCATTGTGAAAAAGTGGTGAGCCCAAACGACGAATGATAGAACCGAGATCAACACCATTGAAGCAACCATCGACTTATAGCCATACAAGTTACGTTTTGAAAAGGTTGAAATAATCTCACTGTATATTCCGAATGCCGGTAAAATTAAGATATACACTTCAGGGTGTCCCCAAACCCAGAACAGGTTGGCCCAAAGCATCGCCATTCCGCCATTATCGAGCGTAAAGAACTGGGTTCCAAACAATTGGTCCATCGTTCCGAACGCAAGTGCAACTGTAAGTACTGGGAACGCGAATACGATTATGACGTTCGCAATGAAAGCAGACCATGTGAACATCGGCATTTTCATCAACGTCATGCCTGGTGCTCTCATTTTAAGAATTGTTGTCATAAAGTTAATCCCTGTCATCAGTGTACCGATACCAGCGATTTGAATCGCAATCATGTAATAGTTGGTCCCAACAGAATCCGTGTCTGCGAGTGGGAAATACGAAGTCCAACCAGCGTCCGGTGAACCCCCAACCATAAATGAAATGTTAAATAGCATCGCGCCCATAAAGAATAACCAGAAGCTAAGTGCATTCAAGCGTGGGAACGCTACATCTCGTGCTCCGATTTGTAACGGAATCACGAAGTTCATAAAGAATATGATGAACGGCATCGCCATGAATAAGATCATGACAACTCCGTGCGTTGTGAAAATTTCGTTATAGTGCTGCGAATCGAGTAGCTTATTGTCCGGTACAGCAAGCTGTGCACGCATCATAATCGCATCGACACCACCGCGGAAAAGCATCAATAACGCGGAAATCAAGTACATAATCCCGATTCTTTTATGGTCTACCGTCGTGATCCATTCACGCCATAGATAGCCCCACTTTTTAAAATAGGTGAGTCCAGCGAGAACAGCGATCAAAGTAAGACCGGCAGCGACCATGGATGCATAGATTGCTATACTAGGATGCGGTATGGCAAATCGCTCAAAGAATTCCATACGATTTGACTCCTTTCGAATATATATAATCGGTAAAACCTGTACGTTTACTCGTTATGATTCATGTGTTCTTTCTCTGAGCTTTCCTTTTTGGAAGCTGAGTGATTGTCATGTTTCTTCTTATCCTCATGACCATCTTTGTACTTATCACCTTTTTCATGATGTTCAGGAGCAGGTGAAAACTCTAAGTGCGTACCCGTAAACGTCATGCGTCCAAGGTGTCCTGGCTCTAACAATTCCTCAAATTTCTTTTCTGTAAGCGGGTCAGCTGTATCTTTTACCTCATCCACCCACTCATCAAACTCTTCTTGAGACATGGCTGTTACGTCGAACTTGTTTTCAGCAAATCCTTCACCACTAAAGTTCGCATTACGTCCCATATACTCGCCTTCTACATCAGCTGCGAGATGGAGCGTCGTCACGTGGGCATTCATTGCATATTTCTGTCCACCAAGCTGTGGAATCCAGAAACTCGTAATCGGTCCATGTGAATACAATCTAAATTCAAGTGGACGATCAGTTGGTACGTATAAGTAGTTCACCGTCTCAATTCCCTCTTCTGGATAACTAAAATGCCACTTCCAGTCAGAGGATGACGCATATACGACGAGTGGTTCTTTATCTTCATATCCTGTCGGAGCAGATTCAACGATATAGTTACTTTGAACTGACACGACGGAAAGAATCGCTACAATAATGATTGGAATACCAACTAGTATTCCTTCCACCCAAGGATTCCCTTCAATATGAGGTGGTTCATAATCAGCAGGCTGGTTCGATGCGCGGTATTTCACGAGCATGAACAACAGCATTGCGAAAACGGCAATCACGATTCCTGCCATCATTAACATCGTCAGCATAATGTCACTGGCTAACCTTTCCGCCATTGGTCCTTTCGGATCTAATACGGTTAATGGTTCACAACCAGTCAGCACTGTGAGACCGAACATCATGACAGCAAACAAAGCTAACTTCAGTTTCATACGAGTACCCCTTTCTCTCGAAAGATCTATAATTAAAGCATCAATATTTTACTTCTTGGCACCATTCTATCAAGGTTTTCGACGGACTTTGTGAAATTATGAACTTTGTCACTAATTTGCAAAATATTTTTGACAAACCTTTGTCAGTTATCAGAAAACAGTCACAAAGTGGACAAAATGTAAAACCAATAAAAACTATCAATGGTACAAGCTGGTAAAAACCCTGATGTTCTTTACAGATGTCGTACCCCTTTCGCCTTGCAGCAAATCTGTATCATGGAAAAAGTAATGCTTTCTTAACGTAAAAAACATAAGTGAATCCACAAAAGGACTCACTTATGTTTAGCGGTGTTGATATAATTAGATTTCTTTGAAATCAAACACGAAGGAGTAGATCTTCTCCACTCACATATGTTCCTGTTATTTAATGGGGACAATTCCTTCTTGAATGCTATGTGTAAAGAACTACATTCCTGAGACGATTTGATTGCATTCTTCTCAGTTGTTCCGTTTTTGTGTATTCATGGAGGTCTCCCCTACTAGCGTTTATGTAACCAAAAAGAAATACAGTAAGAAAATCGTTATTAGCTGATTTTCTCACTGTATCCAATTTTATTTACTCATTTCAGCAATTTTCATGACCGAATTCCAGTTTCTTGTGGTAGCTGCCACCTTCAACTTTTTCTCAATGAATGTGTTTGAAAAAACGGTTTTCTTGTAGCCTTTCCGGCAGACGATGTACGCTGTCTTTCCTTCAATTTGAAAATCATCAATATCACTCTCAACACTTAACAGCTTCTCAACTGCTTCAGTACTTGGCTTTTCAGCTAAAAAAGAAACGTGCAGTTTTTCATCCTCTTTTAACAAGTCAACATCAAAAGGATTCGCTCCAATTGCCGTTTTCCATTCTTCAGCCGTTTTCACGATGACAGGCACTTCAAATTCTAGCGCTTCTTTCAACTGACTTTCAATTTGTTGAATGAGCTCAGACGTCTCCAACGGCCTTGTTTCAAAGATGACATTCCCGCTTTGTATGTACGTCCTCACCTGTTCAAAGCCGATCGACGAGAAGATTTCCTTCAACCGATCCATCTTTACTTTCTTATGACCACCAACATTTATACCGCGTAGCAACGCAATATAAGTAGGCATCTATCGCTTCCACTCGTAATACGTAATCAGATTCTTATCAGGATCTACCACTGAAAACTCCCTTGTTCCCCATGGCTTGTCCTCAATTGGGGCTTTGGGATGGATAATACCCGCTGGAGCCAATTTTTCATGCATTTCGTCCACTCCGTCTAACCCGATACGGCAGCTCCCTGTTCCTGCAATGAATGTTTCCGCTCCTGATACAACAGGATTCCAGTGCTCCTCTGTACGCCACCGTTCATCATTTGCAAGCCACAAATGAACCTGGATTTGCTCTAAACCAAGCACGACAAGTCCACCTTCTTGATGAAGTACCGAAAAACCTAACGTTTCCCGGTAAAAAGCAGCACTCTTATCCAAATCTCTCACAGGTAAAGCTGGAATTGCTTCTATAACCTTCATAAACCCAACCCCTCTCTAATTAAATCCCTAAGATAATCATTCGTCTTAAATTGGGAAAATCCTGCAATGGAGAATGTTCACACACTTATGAAATATTGTATAAACCCAGAAGCATTCAATCAGCTTTGCCATGAACGGCATAGAGAATGAACAGATACCTTTCAACAAAATGTCCTTACACATAATGCCCAAGTCCGCATATAGTGTCATCATGACATCATCCATTGAAATGGGGATTGCGATATGTATCACAATAAAAATCATCCACGCCAACTTCCTCCCTTCGGCCCCCCTGGGATGGGTGGCCAAGGTGGACCTGGTGGAATACCCGGCTTAGGCGGTGGATTCCCTGGGGGACCAGGGATGGGAGGATTTCCAGGAGGACCTGGTGGAATACCTGGTTTCCCAGGAGGTCCAGGTGGAATGGGCGGATTTCCTGGGGTCCCCGGTGGTCCAAGTTTTCCTGGAGGCCAAAGTATTCCCGGCAACGGCCCTTCCGCTTTGCCCGGTCAATTGACACTCCAGCAACAACAGCAAGTTCAACAGATTTTACCGACATTATCACAACCGACTAGCGGACCACCTCAAAACCTTGTCAGCCTTTTCACGACCTTATCGGCATTACCACAAACCCAGCTCCAGTCTTTAGTCGGACAACAGCCGCAAAGCACGACCCAAATCACTTCACTGCTCGGCGGTCAGCCCCGTTCCGACATGGAGTACGAAGACTACGATGATCGAATCAACGGCATCTGGGGCTGCCAGGGTAGATGGACGTTAATTTTCTATCAGACACCATTTGGCGGTATTGGCATCGCCCTCGCCTGGGTCGCATTCGTCAACTTCTTCATCACCATCGCATTCTGTTATCCTACATTCAACCTATGCTTCTTCTACACACCACAAATCTTCCTTGCGCTATGCTAAAAAAAGCAGGTTGGAAATTCCAACCTGCTTTTTTCTAACATATATCTTCCTTGTGTTTGTCTAGCTACTTAGACCGTTGTCGTAGAGTTTTTTTCAATTACATTAGTTTTAATTTCAAAGCCATACAATTGAGATTGTTCGGTTGGATTCCAACCATCTCTCAAACCTCTTAAACCCTGATATAAAGAACCACCAATAAGATTTTCTAACCATTTCGAGCAATCACTAAGAGAATTAAAATCATGCAAGTGTACTTTATTTTTTTAAAATATAAGTTAAAGAATTGAATTTCACAATAAATTTTTTAAAGTTTGATCCGTTCCTAATTATCGAGTTTATATACTTCTTTTTCAAATACTTCTCCATTGTCATAAACGACCTGTACCACAAGGCGCATATTTTCAAATTGTTTAATTTGATTCACATGATAAGCATTCATCCTAGGATCGGCGGGATCGTATTGCTTATCTACATCGAATTTTTCTCTACCTAACAAGTCTTCATCTTTATATTTCAGGAGATAAGCTTTTACTATTGAAACAGAAGTATCTGTTTGATGATTCATCAGCATCATACTAAATGTTTTGTCCTCCATGATGATGTCCGTTTGTAAACTACCATATAGACGATTGCCATACTCCCCTAAATGCTCAGTGTGAACCTTTCCGCTCTTCACCATGTCACCATAGGATACTGTAACGTAGTATTTGAGCGTCTCGCTTTTCATTTGTTCTTCCATCTTTTTTTTGGACGACTCTTGAGTATTCTTGTTACCCCTCATTAAGTTTATGTGCCACATAGGCTCCATATCCATCTCAATCGGAACTTTCACTTTAAACAACCCTTGCTGAATTTCCTCCACAGGAAGCGCTTTGTAGCTCTCATTATTGCCATATGTATAATAAAATACAACCTCAGAATCCTCTTGCAACTCCTTAACTTGCCATTCGAATGTCGCTTCCGCTTTGCCATCCTCCATATCCTTTGAATCGACGGTAATATCAATAGGAGTCATCCATCTCTGTTCCTCTTGCATATCATTCAATACCGTTTGGATATGATTCGTTTGGCCGTTTACACTACTCATCATATTCTGTTGTGAAGAAGAGAGAGAACGTAGACGATTGTCCATTTCACTTAACTTAGAAAGAAATGTGACATTCATAATTAAACTAACAACAAATGCTACTGCTACAAAAGCAACAAAAATCTTGATCTGTTTTTCCCTCACCAATGTTTACCCCCCTCTTTTATCCCCTTTATTACAATTTCCTTCCAACAGCATACCATAGGGGACCGTTCTATTGGTGTGTATATAGGACAATATCTTCCATAAAAAATGAAGGTTGGACTGATCCAACCTTCATCTCTGACACTTATCTATTAACCCAAATCGGGCTTGAGTAGATCATTTCGCCATCCGTTTGTGTCACTCTAACGAAGTACCAAGCACTTTCAGTAGTTTCCGGTGTTGTCGTACTCCACTCAAACGTTTGATGTGGATTAGCAGGTTCATAGGTTTCGACGACTTTTCCACCATTCGTAACCAGTTCCGCTTTTACAATGGTCTCTCCTTGATCCGGATCATGCCCCATCACATTCAACTCCACAGGCTGTTCATTCGTCAACTCTGCCCCCATCATCTGACCATTCCCTGTGAAAACCATTTGATAGTTGGAATCCTGCGTTGCATATACATGATGCTTTTCCAATGCAGCTCTTACATCCTCATGAGAGTTTTCCGTTGCAATGATTCCCGTACGCGCAAATGTCGGATCACCCCAGATTTCCCCGTGATGGTCGGATACACCGATTGCTCCAACATGCCAGCCGTTATCAAGTGCTTCCACATATGTAGAGTCATAGATATCTTCCCGGTTGAACACCTCAATAGAAATGACCCGATTATCGACTTCAGGGACATAAGCGAGTTCATCAAGCTTACCCGGCTCACGTCCAGGGTGGTTAAAGCCACCAATGCCATCACTACCACCAAGCAGACTCGTATCTGTCTGGAACCAATTCCAGAATGGCTTCATCGAAGGCGTTCCAGGTGAACGGAACACATCGGTATAATGCTTAGAAAACCAGACATTGAAGTGTCCTTGATACGGATCGCTCCACTCGAAACCACGGATCGCTGTAAACGACTCATCTGAAATCTGATCCGCTTGATACTGGATGTCCTCCCACTCTGTACGATAAGGAAGTGGCGTATTCACACCCTCTTCTTCATTCGCGATCAAGTTCAACCCTTCCGAATGCTCTGTAATCGCGATAAAATCAAGCCCATTCATCTTCGCACTCTCATACGCCATCTTCGGAGTCCCCGAACCATCCGGAGAGTAACCAGTGTGATTATGTAGATCTCCAAAGAAGATCTGTTTCCCTACCAACTGATCCTGAATAGCTTCATATACTGAAGCCTCATCACCATGCGCACTAACTTCATGACCAAAAATCATCAATGCAGCTGTACCAACAGCAACCACTTTTCCTGTTAAACTTCCAAACTTCATCTCTCCACCTCATTCTATGTTAGTCTCTTTAAGTATGAAAACAAGTGGAGAGGAATTGCAAGTGCTTTCATGTTAAGTAATTCTAAAAATTTATTATGTAAAACATTGACCCTAAAATAGCGAATGTACCTATTTTACTTTCTTAATGTGTTTGATACCTTGCTGGTCCTTTAAACACTTCTCTAACATGCCAATTTAAAAACGTTTCTTGTGGTTGGTATATAGGGTTGACAGGTTCCCTTATGGGGTTCCCATGGTACCTCATTAGCCATTCATCAAACCCATGTGTACCATGTGCATCTTCTGCAACGATTAATTGTCTTTTATTAGTAAGCGTGAAAACTCCACGATCAAACAACTTATGGTGTAAGGAACACAATGCTATTCCGTTTTCTTCAATATCTGGTCCGCCTAATTGAAACCACTTGATATGAGCGGCTTCAATCCCAACTAAGTGATTTCCTAATCTGACATTAAATCCACAGACAGCACAACTATACTCGTAAGCTCTTAATATTTTATCTCTGAACATTGGATCTCTAGTTTTACGTTTCTTAACTCCTACTTCTAGTCCAACAGCCATTAGAATATCTTCATGTATACTTTGCGGGAAATGTTCATGAAGTATTTTGTCAGCTAATTCTTCTAAAAGTTTGGGATTCCTATTTAGCAATTGAATTACAACAGGGTTAAAGCCACCAACAAGGTCATTCTTCATAAGGTAGTTATTTCTGATGTTTTTCGGTTCAATACTTTTATTCAATGACCATATTCCGTCATTTGTTAATCTTACAAAAGGCTGCTCAGGATGGTAGGAACGTCGTTGAGGTCCGAACTCAATTAATAGCTTTTTCAACTTATCCTTAACCTCTAAATATGATAAATTATGTATTTTATCTCTTTGATATCTTGCAAGAGCATATAACAATAACAGTGGTTTATGAGGTGCTCTTTGATCACCTTTAGTCCAAATACTCAAGTTTTCTATTTTATGTTTTAAAGTTTTTTCGTCCATTAATTTCTTCACCAACTTAAACAAAATAACGCATATCTATATTCGCATTATTTAGTACGACTTTACTCATCTTCAACATCAATCAAGAAAATACGTTCTTGAAATCCTCCACGCTTTTCAGCTTTTTCTTTTCGAACAGTCTCAAGTTCCTCAACAGAGGAATGATGTACAGAGGTTAATGCATGTATCAATTCTAGAAGGTCTGCAAGTTCTTCGATCGCTGATGCATCGTCACTTGCTTCAAGATATTCATTTAGCTCTTCTTTTAACTTCTCTTTCAATTCCATTTCATAATGATCTACATCCAAAATACTAGTATTAAAACTTTTTCCTGTGTATTGAATAATCTCTGGAATACGATCACGAACGAGTTTGTTGTAAGTTGGCATATCCTCTATCCTTCCTTATTAATCTGGATTATTAATACCATAATAAATAATCAGAAACTTAAACTGTGAATTATGTGAAATATAAATCCTCTCATGAGTTTGTGATCTATTTGATCTTCTGAATTCTAGACTGCTGTCATTTGTATCTTCTTGATAGACTTTCACTTTTCCTTTCGGGAGTGGGAGTCAAAGGTTCTGTCTTTTGTATTCACTAGGCCTTGAGCTTCGTTTTATGGTGGAGTGTTAAACATGATACTCTATAAAGCTATGTTCTTAAATAAACGTTCTGCGCTATATAACGGGGCTTAATATTAAATACCATTCTCTATTTTTCGATAGCTACAGACTGCCGGTTCACTACTCATGCTTCGACCTTTACTTTTACACTATCAAAGGCGTTCCCGGAAATGGGAATTCTGTCTAACTTTCTTGTTAAAAGGCTCCAGATCCGCCTCCGCCGCCACCCGCTCCTGCGCCAGAACCTGCTCCGCCTGCACCTATTGATGCTCCAGTGGATTGGTGGGCTGCATCGAAATTGTTTGATACAGCAGCTCCCAATATAATGAACGTGCTGATATCCATTGTGGAATAGGCTCCGACTTCCGAGTTACTCGTATTTGAAGGATAGAACGATTTAGCGAACTGTTCGTTCTTTTTAATAATCGGTTGCGTTTTCGTACCGAGTCCGTAAATATAGGCGCGTAACTTGTCGTCTTCCGCCCAAGTTCTCCAATCCTCTTTACTCAAGATTTTGAACCGCTTCTTACATGCTTTCCATTCATAATGGATCAGGGTACCTTCTTTCGTCCTTGGATGGTATAAGAAACCATAAAGGGTGATTGTGCCTATAAGAAGGATTGTCATGACCATCCAAAATATAAGACCATGGAACGCAAAGATAAAGATGAATGGAATTAAAATGATGCTGGATAACACAATTGATATACGATATTTCTTCTTATCTTCATATAATTGTCTCTCATTTACTTCTTCTGCTACAGCTTTTTGCCAGCTTGTTTGATACTTTCTGTAGGTTCCATGATTCTTCTTTTGCTTCGTAAACTGTTTCAGTTCTTCAAAACTGAATTCATTATTCTCACCAATTAAGTCAAACAGCCATTTAATGAGGATCTGTTCGTGCTTCAGTGCACCCTCCCGGTGAATCACTTGGAATCGGTCCTCACCAATGCGCTTTACATATTGCTTTCGTACGAGATCGAGTAGCGCAGCGGAAATGGCTTCGGGTGGTAAGTGTTTATAATTCGTGTAAAAGATGGTTGCGGGTAAGCTCATTCGCTGTTTCGGAACATTTCGGGTAAGGTCCATGTCGCGTTCCGCTTCCCTTTTACGATTGACGTGACCTTTCCACAACGATACATAGAGCACAACCATAATGAGGCCGACAATTGGAATGACGATGCTTGCCATTTGATCGAGAAACGCTGTACGTTCTGTTTTTGCGGCGACTTGTGCATCAAGATCCTTTTTATCTTGTATAATTTCAGCTTTCATAGGTTGATTGGACGCTTTAGCAGCTGGAAACAGTCCCTTCTCATAAGCGACGCGGATATCTCCGTTCGTATTATCAGGTACCTGGTTCATTGCAAAATAGACTGTGCCATTCTCCATAATTTCTTCTGTTCCATACGCTTGATCGTAACCGAATGCGATTACATCCTCGGTTTCCTTTGGCGGATGGATGGCAACGATAAGGTTTTCATACGTCGATTCGTTGCTTCTATCGAAGAACGCCCAATAGAACTGAGCAACATCAGAATAAACTTCGACTCCATTCTTGATGGTATAGGAAAGATCTACCAATACGACTTCATCCGATCCTTTTCGATGGATCTTATAAAAGTAATCGTCTCTCTCTACCTTCAACGCTTTTCCTTTTTCAGAAGCTTCGAAATTGTTGATTTCTGTCCCTTTTTTCGGGATTATCTCTCTAGTGATGCCGTTAAACTTTCCTTCGAATCCATAGGTGAAGGACTCTTCAACAAGAACGTCCCCGTTTTCCTGAAGATAGGCATCGATCCTAGCCTCCGTTATCGAATATTCCACCGCAAAGGCTTGATTCGGAAATAACAACACGAGTAAGAAGAAAAAGATTACAATTGGAATAATTCGCTTCATACCATTCACCTGCTTTCATTACAAGTTTACGGAAACGATAGGCAAAAAGTTTCATTTAAAAAAGACCAGAGGAAAATCACTGGTCTTATACAACTTAACCTTTAAATACGTTCTCTTCCTTTATGGCATATTTCTTTGATGTGTTCTGGATGTATTGATCTAAGTGCTCTGCAGGGTTTAGTACCGCTTTCCCGTGGCAGACTTCTAAGCGTTTTGGTTTCAGCTTACCGACGATTCGGCTACTTCTGACCGCTTCTTCCATGTCATAGGTGAACATCGGCATTGGCCTGTATAGTTTGTCACTTTTTGAAGTGAACAGGTCACCGGCGAGTAACACTTGATCTTTTGGATGATAATAGACGACATGTCCTGGTGCGTGACCTGGAGTTAAGTATGGAATCAATCCTCCGATCGTTTTCAATGTGCCGAGTTCGTCCTCTTCTAACGGCTGCGCAAGGTGTTCTTCAACGCTTGCGGATGCTTTCTTCCGTCCAGGATAAGCGAGCTTCCCTTCCATGTATGGAATTTCGATTTTATGCGCATACACAGAGACATCAGTTTCGGCTAGGATCTTTTTAATTGCACCGACGTGATCAGGATGTCCGTGTGTTAGTACGATTCTATTCAGTGGACCAGCATCCAACGCCTTAACAAACTTCAAAATGCCCTTCCCCATATTCCCAATACCAGCATCGACGAGTGTCACACCATCTTCGCCTTTCACAATCCATACGTGAATCGGTACAATCATCCACGTCTTTAAGCTCCAAATGTGCTCAGATATTTGTTTTATTTCCATGCAGCCAGCCCCTTACCGTTATCTTATTAACTTTTATGTAACCGTCTTTAAGTCCGTCAGTCAAGAAATTTTTTACAGTTGATAAGATATAAGCAGCAAAATGCATTGGACCAACCTAAACGAAAAATGCCTGTCCCTATATATGGATGGATAAGGGACAGACACTGATATTCCTTATTCAAATTTATTTCGCGTTTTCATCTGGTTGGTGGATGCCAATAATATTTCCTTCTGTATCATGGTAATACCCTTGCCACGCCATGCCAGGTAGTGCATACTTCGGCATTGCGACTTGTCCGCCATGATCCATAATTTTTGCTTCAATTGAATCATAATCGTCCACGCCCATCGTACACGTATAGCCATTCACTGGTTGGCCCTTTTCAGGTGGAGGACCTTGTCGTTGCATTAAGGCACCGTTAATCCCAGGTTCATTTGCGTCGCCAGTAACAGCTCCGAAATACGGCATCCCAGCAAACTCGCTCCAGTCTTCAAAGGTCCATCCAAACACTTCTCCGTAAAATTTCTTAGCACGTTCCATATCATCCACGTGAATTTCAAAATGAATTAACCTTCCCATAATTCCCCTCCAAATTAAACAAATTTTGATAACGTTAACAGTCAATAACTATATTCTTCCTATTGTTATGATACTCCTTCTTTGGCCTTCGCTCGAAAGTTTGTTTTGGAGATAAAGAATCCAGCGATTGCCTACTTCTTTTTGTAAGGCTTTCTTCCTCACTTTGTCTACCCAATTAGAATTAAGAGGAAGTGGTTTGTTTTCATAGAAATACATATAGAAATTTAAAAAAGGAGGCCTTGAAAGAGCATGAATGAACAAGTGCTGAACATAAATCAAGTGGATATTTGTACGGAGAGCTTTGGAGATTCTAAGAACCCTGCTGTCCTTTTGATCATGGGTGCGATGACTTCCTTGGACTGGTGGGATGAGAACTTCTGTCACCGGCTTGCTGATCAGGGGAGATTCGTCATTCGATACGACCATAGGGACTTGGGACGGTCGACCACATATGAGGCAGGTACTTCCCATTATACAATAACGGATCTGGCGGACGATGCTATAGGCGTTCTCGATGCTTATTCGGTAAAGAAGGCTCATATCGTAGGGCTGTCGATGGGTGGTATGGTCGGTCAGATTCTTGCTCTAAGATACTCAGAACGTGTATCGACCCTTACGCTGATTGCATCAAGTGTGTTTGGTACCGAGATGGAAAAACTCCCTCCAATGGATCAGAAAATTCTCGACCATCATGCGCAGAGCACCTCAATCGATTGGTCGAATCGGGAAGACGCCATCGCCTATCTGGCTGAGGGGTGGAAAACGTTATCTGGTACCAAACCCTTTGAGGAAGAAAGAATGTATAGACTGGCAGGAAGAGAGTTTGATCGAGCCAAACAGCTACCAAGCCGATTTAATCATGCGATGCTGCAAGGCGGAGAAGAATATTACGACCGGATGGGAGAGATCAACGTCCCTGTTGTCGTGATCCATGGTACGGATGATCCAGCTTTGCCATTCGAGCACGGACTTGCCTTGGCGAAGGCCATCCCTCATGCCGAATTGGTGTCACTTGAAGGCACTGGACATGAAATTCATAGTGAAGACTGGGACGAAATTATCGGCTCACTCGTAAAGATCAGTAATCACAGTAATTCTTACTAACCACTTGATGAATCCAAGTAAAATCCATATGAAACGCAGTGGTAACTTGATTAAGTGCCACTGCGAAAGACTATTTCTTTTTTTGAGAATCTCATTCAATTGAATCAAAAGTAAATGAAGATATTATTTTTTTATCTTAAGCTGGTTTGTATAGATGGTCAATACTTCCAAAAATAATGATATGATTAGGAAAAATGATACGGAGGTAGTTGTAGAGATGACCGTCCCTTATCCTGTTGACCGAGTAGCACTTCGGCAGTTTCTTTTACATAAGCAACGTTTATTAAAAACTAAAGTAGAGGGTACGACCGAAGTGGAATCAGTGTTAGAGATGCTTCGCACACTAGAGTGTGTCCAGTTAGATCCGGTATCAGTTGTGGAGCGGAATCAGCATTTGGCTCTCGCCGCGCGGATTCCTGGATATGACCCGAAACTACTAGATCAGCTTCTTTCTGATGGTAAGGTTTTCGAGTATTTTGCGAATGCTGCCTGTATCATTCCGGTTGAGGATTTCCCGATTTTCGAACCGATTCGCGAGCGGATTCAAACGCAAGTTGAAGAACCACTTAAAAAGCTTGGTCCTGTTGTGGGTGCAGTCCTTGAGCGTCTTTCGTCGGAAGGTCCGCTCCCTTCTCGTGCATTTAAGTCTGAAAACCGCGTGCATGGTTATTGGGACAACAAAATGCCGAAAACGAAAGAGAGCTCACTCGCATTGAATCTGCTCATGGATGCGGGTGTGATTCGGGTCGTTCACCGAGAAAGAACTGAACGATTTTTTGACATTACGGAACGGAGTATTCCTGCTAATTTTGTGAAGGAAGCGAAAACAATTGATGAAGCTGATGCTCGTGAGGCGATGATTGATAAGTACTTACGTGCCTATCGGGTGTTCGATCCGAGAGATGCGCGTTTCGGTTGGCAAAAGATGACTGCTGCTGAAAGACGGGCTCAAATCGATAGACGAGTTGAGAAGGGTACTGTCATTCCTTTAGACGTGGAAGGTGTTGACCGAGCATATTATATGTTAGCCGAGGATCTCGATGAATTGGAATCTTTTAAAGACACTTCACCTGTTGAAGGTCCTATTACTTTCCTAGCACCGCTTGATAATTTACTTTGGCGACGTGAGCGTATTAGCGACTTGTTCGATTTCGATTACAAGTGGGAGATCTACACACCTAAAGCGAAACGGAAATATGGCCCTTATGCAATGCCGATTTTATATGGAGACCAGTTGATTGGTCGGATGGATCCGAGCCTTGATCGCAAAAACAGCACATTGCACGTTCGTCTGTTACAGCTCGAACCTGGTGTAAAGAAGACCAGTCAATTGAAGCGAGAAATCCGTGATGCGTTAGAACGGTTTGCAAAATTCAACCAAGTGAAAGACATCGTTATCGAACAATCGGACCTGAGAATCATTAGAGTGAAAAGTTGATCTGTATAAGCTTGAGGAAGGTTGCTTGTGTTAAACAAGCCAATCATCTAGACAACATAGAAAAACGCTTGGAGAATGATATATCCAAGCGTTTTTTTGCGTTCATGTTATAAATGCTATGTTATTTACTTTTCAATACTTCTTGCAGGCGGTCTGGGTAATTGGTGAACATGCCTGTCACTCCCCAGTCCAGCAGCTTTTCCATATCTTCCTTTTCATTGACGGTATATGGGTGGATCGATAAGTCATGATCTCTTACCTTCTGTACGTATTTTTCATCAATTTGATCATGATTCATTCCGAGACCTACAGCATATTGCTTATATTGCTCCAACTCTGTATCTGTAAGAGTAGCAGAACTTGTATACCAGAGCAGTTGGATGAGGGGGATTGTCGAATCGATTTTATGGATCTTCTGCAAGCTTTCAGGACTGAACGATTGAATGAGCACTTTGCTTGATGGACTGTTCTTACCAAGAAGGCCATGTTCATTAAGCGTTTCCAGAAGCTTTTCTTCCATACCTGGGTAGACTTCTGGTGATTTCGTTTCGATGTAATAGTTTGCGCTTTTACCGAATTGATCAAGTACTTCATCTAATGTCGGTACTTCCAAACCTTCGTATTCCTCTTTCGCTAGTTCAGGATATTCCTCATTAAACCAAGAACCTGCATCGAGTTGTTTAATTTCCTCAAGAGTATGATCCTTCACCAATCCTGTACCATCAGTTGTTCGATCCAAGGTTTCATCATGCATCGCAATTAGTTCACCATCTTTTGTCATCTGGATATCGATTTCTATATAATCTCCCTTCATCTCTTCTCCTAATTCATATGAAGGAATCGTATGTTCAGGCGCATATCCTGAAGCTCCTCGATGGGCAACGTTCAAAATTTGATTCGGATTTAAACCTGGATCAGCTGATTGAGCGTCCGCAGCTGCTGGAGCAATAACACTCGTACCCATCCCTATAATCGCAGCAGCCATAAGGCTATTTTTTAAAAGTTTCTTCATAGTTCATTTCATCCCTTCTATTATGTAGTGCAATACAAAGGATAAGCAAAGACTATGAAGCTACTATTTAGGCTATCTAAAAGCTTGGTTAACAGATTATCATTTTTGTTAAAGTGCATTGTTGACGGTCAAAAACTCTTCATACTCGTTCATCTCGTAATTCTACTCTTTTAATTCCTTATACACTTTCTTCACCAGTACTTCATCCGGATCCTGACTGAGCTCCCACATCATCGCTCCGCCTAGTTGTTTCGCTTTGATATAGTCCGTTTTTAGTCCAATGGATTTGGGATCATCATAGCTTATGAAGGTAGAGTTGTCGGTTAGCCAAGGGACTTGTGAATCCTCTTCCCAATGCTTCGTGAATCCATTTTTGCCAATAAAATCTCTTTCTAGAGCCGCATAACTGATCGCTTTTCCTCCACCTGTGAAAGGCTGGTAAAGACTGTTGCTCTCTTCAGCCGGTTGTTTAAACATCCGACCATAAAGTGGCAGCCCCATGACGATTTGCTCAGCTGGGACCCCTCGTTCAATGAACATTTGAACGGCGTTGTGTACACTCCACTCATGATAGAACCTGCTGTCCGGATCTTGATACAACGGTGCATTCATGCCAGTCAGTTCATCCCACTCCCCGTGTATATCATAGGTCATCAGTTGAATGTAATCGACATATCGATGAAGCTGATCTAACTCTAGATGACTTGCATGAACAGCACTCGCCCCAGATGCGATCGTCAGAAGATACGCCTTGTCAGCGGCATCGAATGTTTCGCGGATCTTTTTCAAGAGAAGGGTATAATTGTGCTTGTCTTCAGGACGATTGATATTATCGGGCTGTCCACCGCTCACCGGGTACTCCCAATCGAGATCGACACCATCGAAGCCATATTTCTGAACAAATGCCAGCACGCTTTCTGCAAACTTAGTACGGGATTGTTCGGTCAAAGCGACGTCAGAGAAACGCTCTGACCATGTCCAGCCGCCAACAGAAATTAAGGTTTTTAGATGAAGATTTTGTTTTTTCAGTTCCTGTAACTGTTGGAAATTCGCAAGATCGATGGCTGGATCACCCACTGCTATTTTCCCGTCCTCTGAAATATTAGCAAACGCGTAGTTGAGATGCGTCAACTTACTTGCATCAATATCGGTCACATTAAAACCAGAGTAAGCTGACCAACCCGCATAATAACCGATTCTTTTAAAATAATGATCTTCAGCTGCACGTTTCTGATCTGGTGGAACCGTTTTGTAATTAAGGTTGGTTTGCTTGTGACTCGATTCCTCAACTGTCTTGTAATCATCTTCTGATGCGAGTGTGAAGTATGTAAAGGTTGTAAACAATATTAGAAATAGTAGTGAAATGAATAATGGCTTGTGCCGAAGACGTCCCATAACAATGTAGCTCCCTATTAAAATACTAACTATTATTCTAATAGATGGAACTGAGCGGTTGAAGTGGTAATTATTAGTTGAAATTAAGGGAATGACCCAAAAGATAAGATCAAAGGTCATCATTACACAAAAAAACTGACCCTGAAAGGACTATGAACATCCTTTTGAGTCAGCCTCTTATAGTTTGTTAATCAATTATTGAATCGTAAAAGTGACTTCATTTTCTTCAAAATCGACCTGCTGCGGGATGTTGAATAACCTGAAGTTCAGTTCCTCAACCTTTTGGAAATCCTCTTCTGTCATTCCGAATAATTGAGTACCCTCTCCGGGAGGTAGAAGACCTAAGGTCACTCCATTATTGTTTTCGTCTTTCACTTCGATAAACGGATATATTTCTCGTTCCTCGTAATAAGGGTCTACTTGTTGCTCACCATCTCGATAGATTCTAAAGTTTAAGTCACGGTCAAAACCATCCATGATTTCGACATTAAAATAGAAAAGGATATCCATATCTCCAAATCTACCTTTCACCCTTCTTATTTCGTCAAACTTGAAATGTACATTGTTAATTTCACCAAGGTCATGTTTGAACTCACGTTCATTTTGTCCATTTTGAATAGGTTCTAGATCTCCTTTAGAAATCGTAAAATTCAATTCATCCTCTGATGCGTAAAAACCTGATAAAATAGAAAGTTTAAATTCACCGTCATTGCCTCTTTGATATCGAAACTGTGGTGCTTTTATATAGCTTTCTCCGTTTTCATCCTTATAAATCCTATCAAATCCCCTTAGTCCATTTACTTTATATTTGAGAGAAGATAGTGGTTTATTCGAATCAATTGATAAATAGATCCGGCTTTCTTTCAAACGTTTTTCAAACTTCGTATATGTAATCGTGGATTGTTCATCTAGTTGAGCAGTTTGGTTCAGTTCAATTGTTTCTAGAATAGCATCATGACTCATAAACCTATATTCGATCGGGATATCTTGGACTGATTTGGATTGTTCCCCACCCTCTTGTTTGGTTACTAATTCAACACCCTTCAGATCAACTTGATGTATGAGATCCAATGCTTCATAGATTTTTTCATGTGACTTACTTTCCCCTATCCATTCCGACATTTTCTCAAATACCTCATTATCTATACTTGGTACTAGCAATGCTCTACGATACATTCGATTCTCAAGTACGACGCCATCGTTTGGCCAAAACTTCCCTCCTGGTTGAACATGATTTTGAAAATCCAGTGTAATTGGATCCTTTCCATCAGGATGGAGAGATCCCCCGTTTACCCTCAGGTACGGAATGGATTCTGGACTACGATCTGACGGCAGCATATTGAAACTATATGTAATAATCAATTCAAGATGATTATTCCATATGGATTCTATCCTTAAATCGCGCTGTTCATCTATTAAAGGGATTTCGACATCTTCAATATCAGTCATCAAATCATATCTAGTAATCTTAAATAATTGATCTTTGTTATATCGTACATGGTTAATTAAGAGATGGTTTAGTTCCTCTTTCGACTGAGCGATCTCAAATTGTTCAGGATCCACTTTAAAAGACGTTTTTTCTTCTTTCATAAATCGGTCACTAATGAATAGAAAGGCGATGACGACCAAAAGTATGGCAATCACCTTTATGTATTTCTTCGACTTCATTTTATCCCCCTAAAACACTTTCTACATTCTTCATTTGGTTTATTACTTTGCAGAAACCATTCGTATTCGCTGCATCGCCTCTATTTGCCCTAGATGAAGCGATTCATGTATTGCGGAAAATGAAGCAGCATCCAAAGTGGTCGTAAAGCCATGTACAGGTTGATCTAAAGCTCGATTGAAAGTTTCAGCTTGTATTTCATTTACTCGCCTTTGCTGATTTTTCAATTCAGTAATCAGTTCGGACAAGGATGGTGCTTGTCCTTTCCAATTGGAAGGTTTCGTACCTGGGGCAAAATAGTCATTGTATTGTTCAGGAATATTTGAGCGTTCGTTGGATAGTTCAAACATAAAGTACTCTGTTTCCGTAATCACATGACCGATGTGCCACTTGATCGTATTGTTAAAGCCTTCCGGTTGAATGTTAACGATTTCTTCTGATAGATTCTCAGCAATCTTAATCGTCCAACCTCTTACCTTATTGAATTGATCCAAAATAATCGAAGACATCATGTTCCCTCCTCGTATTACTATTAATCTTCTTCTGGAATCTATAAATTCCTTTAAATTAAGGTGATACTTTATTGGTAATAAGAAAACGCAATTCATAATCGAATTGCGCTCTTTTTATAAATTTATACAATGGTCAAATGCGATATCTGGATTGGTTGTGTCATAGGTTGCTAAGAATTCATGATAAGAACCTTGGAATGTAATCCTTCCATTATTCATGACAAATAGTTTGCACGCTATGAATTCCAATTCATGTAGATGGTGACTCGACATGATGACGGTTTTACCGGGTTCTTTCGTGAGTCTCTCCAACCTTTTACAAATCTTCAACCTGGAAGATGGATCAATGGCACTCGTCGGTTCATCAAACAAGTACATCTTCCGGTCCAATTGAGACAAGAGGGTTACATACAACCAACGCCGTTCACCAACAGACATTTGTCCGATTTCACGCCACCATAATTTTTCAAGTAACTCATTTTCTCTTTGGTCTCCTAGGTCAATGAAAGAGGATGGGGACCCTTTCTTAAATTTCTTACCTGATATCTTATAAACGAGTCTCGCATAATCCTTACCTAAGATCATCAGTGACAAGAATGCTCCTTGAATTTGATAAAGAATTTCGTCCATCGTAGGGATGTTGTGGAACTCACCAGCCTGTTTTGGATAGACACCTGTAATCAAATCGAATAATGTCGTCTTCCCTGCCCCGTTTAAACCAGCAATGACGTTTACCTTGTCTTCGTCAAAAGACATGGAAATATCTTTTAGGACATTGTTTTTCGATTTAGGGTAGCGATAATTGATACCTTTCATTGAAATCATGCTTCATACCTCCAGTTATGTTCGGACGATCGTCGATACGAGTTTCAATTTTCTCCAACATAAGATTCCTATAACTATATAAAGAGAGGAAATTGCAACGATAATCCAGTTGTTATAGGTTGCGATGTCCGTCAATTCGAATGTATTGCTGAGCAAAATGGACATCCTATACACGTATTCGACCGGATTCAGACTGAACACGAAGTTCAAAATCGGAAAGTTGATTACATCCCGATAAACCGCAATAAAGGTTGCCGGAAAGATCAACATATTACTAATCGAGTATATCGTCATCGATCTGACAGAAATGGATGGAAGCCACATCATCAGTAGGAAAATCGGTAACGCCACGAGTATATAAATGGATATGACCAAATAAAGCAACGTAAATATAGGAAGTTGGAAAAGTGCACCATTTACAACTGTGAAAACAATTAGTGAGACAAACCCTAAGGCCATTTGGTTCATCAACAATCCGAAAACGATTGGATTTTTCGAGCCTGCCATATAAGTGAAACTTTTCAGGAATCCGGTCTCCCTGAATATTGACAGACGCAATCCAACACCATTTAAGAAAATGGTCACAATTATGAATGCCCAAAACCCCGCAAAATAGGAAATCATCGTATCAAAATCCGGTTTATCATAAAACCATCGATAGTTAATCAGGAAAAAGGTAATCAGCGGAAGCATCATCGGCCAGATGATTGCGAGCTTACTTTCCTTCCAAACAACTCGATTGAAGAAAACAAAAAATTCATATGTCTTTACCATGTTGTCACCTCTATTCATCTACTTTTCTTATTTATGGAAATGGAATATGAATCCCTTTGTTCGGAAAACCATTATGAGGAAATGATTGCGAAATTTTATAATCCTCTGGTTCAAATAGCTCTGTATTCATATGCGGATATCCATCTGAGGAAAATATTTTAACGACTTTTTCCGATCCCGATTCTATAAAACTAGGAATAAATGTACAGTAAATTGGAATCTTAAATTCTTTACTTACACACTCGACAAGTGAGTTGAAGGTTTGCTCCTTGGTCTCAGACTGCTTCACCAGATGTGGTGAGTCGAACAAAAAATCGAACTTGTTACGGAACGCTTCACCTGAAAGCTGATAGAATATTTCAGTATAAAGCTGGCTGTCATGAAACGATTGTTCTTCAGCTGATTGTTGACGGATGAGAATACTTCCCTCTAGAATCATTGCGAATTCATTAATCGAACCTCTCACTGCTTTTTCAAGATCCGTATCTGCGTCAATTCCGATTGAAAAGGATTCCTTATGAAAACCTAAGGTCAGTATGACGTAAATGTTTTTCGAAATCGAAATGTTGAACATTTGAATCTCGTCTACATACTTGTTTAAATGTTGGAGTGACTTATGTATCTTCTGATCAGTAATGACCTCAGTAGTGACTCTTTCGCCAATTCGTTTGGTCAGCCAAGTTTGAATCAACGACTGTCGTTCTACGAATTCCATGAATCCGTTAAGCATCGCATCCTTACTGTTGAGATGGGCAGCCACCCCGCACGTATCACTATAAAGCGTCTCGATTTTTTCATAATCTTTAAAGATCGGTAGGTTATATTCTAATAAAACTTCAGCTGCTGGAACCTTAATGGTCTCTCCGGTAATCAGGTTGAAGGCATCGAACTGTTTCTGATCAAACCCATCGGGCTTCAGTTTTGATTTAAAGAGGCTTAACCTTTCCAAGTGCTCTCCGAATGATGCTTTGATCACCTTATCAATGCTGTATCCTACAGATCGTCCCGACGTGCCTTCATGTAAATTAGGAGTGAGTTTACAGCTTTTGATCTCATTTGAAAATATAGGTCTCCTGATGGAAACCCTGGAAAGAAGAGAGGACGAGCAGCTCGATTCATTTTGAAATTCAATTTCCATGGTTATTCTCTCCTTAAATGATCGGACATTCAGGTAAGCCATTTAATTTTGTCTCGCTCAACCTTAAGTATTTTGAAACGATTGGCGTATTGGACTCTACGAAACTTTTCTTAGGGATATGATTAACGAGGTCCGGTGAAAAGGCTTTGACAACAATTAGCTCTTTCTTAAGCGTTTGAGGCAAAACGGTTATGTAAAGCTGTGTTACCCATTCCGGTAAACCATCAATGATCCGTCTGACAGTCTCACCAGTTTCACATATACCCGTACCTTTATAGGTTGGCAAATTTCGAAAGCGCTCAATGTGCGTTTCGACATCTTCTCCGATTGGCTCTTGTATGACTTCGTTGTCATAAGAAACTGCATTTGAATGGTGCTCTCCCCTGAAATAAAGAACGTTATAATAAAGACGAAGCATATACGCTTCAGTTGTTGCCTTGATTATTGCCTCTTCTAAATTGATGCCCGAACCGACGCCGAATACATATTTCAATTGGGTATAATGGTGAGGGTTATACCCAATTAAAATGACGACTAATAAAGGGGCAAAAATGTCGACTACATAATAGCTTAATTCATAGCCCATCTTTTCAAGTTTGCTTGTTAACTCAAACGAAACACCACGATTGATACGCCTTCCTTTCAAACCGTACCAGAAAGAGAATAATGCGTTTTTTTCAAGCAATTCTTTAATTGCATACAAATGCGCTTTTTCTGTGTTTGAGTGGACTGCTGTACCTGTGGTATCCACAATGTACGGCTTTGTCGTCCGTAGTGTTGTGACTGCCTTAGGTATGAGTACAGGCTTTTGATTGATGACATCGAATCCGCAACTATATTCTTCGCAGTCTTCTATTCCAAATGAAAGGTGCTGCAGTTGTTCGTGTAAAGGATCATGCTTGGAGACCACTTTAGCCCCGATTGTCACTGCTCTTCTTTCAACCGATTCTGAGAAGGCTTTTTTAATTGAAAGAGAGGTGCTTTTGTCGATTCCACCACATTCAATTGGACCAGTATATCCATCCTCGTCCAAAAAATTCGGTATCCGTGAGAAAGCTTGCACCATTGGTTCCGTTGCTTGAAACCTTCTCGTCTTATAACCATATATTTCTCCTTTGTTCGTTTGAAAAATCATCGTTTCATTCCAAACCACTGCATCAAAGTGATCGGTGCCAACTTCGGATTCAGACCCGCTAGATGAGTAAGTGCGTTATCATTGAAACCAGACCAACAAAACTCGCCCATGTCGGGGAATGCATCAAGACTGTGTCTGAAACTTTGAGCCATCAATCCTACTTCAATCAACCCGTGTCGATAGCCTCTCTTTTTATATTTTGTAATGGCTCTTTTGAAATCAATGGCATAACCCATTGCTAAATGTGAAAAGAAACCATCATTTGGGCATAGATGTCGTTTCAGCTTTTCTATATCCGAAGTCGTGAAAGACTTGATTAATAAGAGTTTGTGGTTGGTAGAATCATAGACATAACAACCTTCTGATCCCTCATCCTCAATCGCTTTTGAATCCAGTACAAACAACAATGGAATCACCGGGTAAAGTGCACCTGCAGATGGATATGGTTTAGATCCTAGAAGATGAGTCCGCCCAAAGGCATTTTCTAGAATTTTCCCTACTTGATATTTGGAGAAAGCATAGTCTAATTTAAAATTTCTCGAACTTCCATACTGGTGTTCATACTGTGTGTCTCGATCGAACACAATTTCATCATCCACATTTTCAGGTAATACGTCCGTATTCTCGACAAGGTCCATCCATTCCTGGGTATCCTCATCCAATCCCCAGTTAAACGGCATATGCCAGCTCGTAGATTGATGGAATTTCGTAACAGCATGTAAAGTCTTTTCATCTAGAATTTTATCTTGTATGGCTTCAGCGAAGAAAACATCTCGTTTCTTTTTGAAAATATCTACGGATGGTGAAGCTACTGTGCCTTTATTCATAACAATCACACAGCTCCCAATGAATGGACGTATCTTTATAGGATTTCATCGTTTTCAAATCCAGTAATGTACAATCAGACATTTCTTCAGGATGTAGTTTCGAAGTATGATAGTCATTCATGAACTGATTCAGTTTGTTACTGATCAATGTCACAATGTTCATTTGTTGCGTGCCTGTCATGGGTATTTCTATCTTAAAGTTTTGATCGACTGCATAAAGAGACGATACCATTTGCTGATAAGTCATCGTATCCGAATCAGCAACCAATGATTGCGTTTCGATATGCCCCATGTGACATTGATGACAAGGCGTCTTCCAATCAGGACTGTAGAGACAATCGATATAGAAATTACTCTCATAAACATAACTCATCAACATGATGGAGTTTGTTGATTTCATCTGACGGTTTCTTAATTCCAGACCGAGTGCTTTGTTATAAGGATTCAAGAAAACGATGGACAATTCTTTTTCTTGGCTAGGCTTAATTGAATCGATATCGTAAACATTTACGTCTGAATACTTTCCATAATCAGTTTGAATCGTTTTATGTAATAAAGTTAAGATTTCACTATGATTAGAAATGATGGACAGACGATCGATGTCCAATTTCTTCTCTTTCATTTCTTCTATGATTCTATAAGATTCTAAGAACTCTATCGCATCTATATAATCAGCACCGAAAGCACTTTTGAACTCTTCTAGATTTGCAATAGTTTGATTCTTCTGGTCCCAAGTCTCAATCAGTCTCATCATGTCGACATTATCTGTACGAACCATTCCTGATTGCGTTTGGATAACAGCTTCACCATTGGATAGAACATGGTATATGAATTTATTGATTATGTATGTTTGCTTCATTTCGTTTCATAGCTCCTTTAAAGAGAAGTAGAGTAATGGTCTATGACCATCACTCTACTAGACTGACTATTTTTTTACTTTAGTTGCAGCTCCACAGCCACTTGAACATGAACAAGCACCTGGATTTGTATCTGCATTTCTTACTGGTGTACCACTGACACCTGTACCGAATTTAGAGCGGACTCCTGTCGGCTTTTTTACTGGATTCTTAGCTTTTGTTTCTGACATATGTATCACCACCATTACTTAGATTTTGACAATCTTAATAATTAGGTTATGCTTTTTTCACTTTAGTCGCAGCTCCACAACCGCTTGAACATCCACAAGCACCTGGGTTTGTATCTGCATTTCTTACTGGTGTACCGCTGACACCTGTACCGAATTTAGAGCGAACTCCTGTCGGCTTTTTCACTGGATTCTTACCTTTTGTATCTGCCATTTATTTCACCACCTTCTATTTATTTCAAATATTCCGACTACACGAACGAGTATGAATTTTATGTCTATTTTTGTAAAGTTTTTACCTATTATGTAAAATTAGTCCATAAGTCTGTTGTAAAATCCAAATTATTTAAATTAAAGGTAGACTAAATCACAGTTTCTCATCTTTCATTTGTGCATTTACGACTCTTTTGTTGCATCATTACACCTACTTAAAAACAACATGTACCGCCTTTCCATTAATTCCCTACAATTCCCATTGTTTATGTATATTTTTGAGTGATCATTCTTACAAAATGAATAAAAGTTCGCCCCTATACACCAAAAGAAGTATTCCTCTATTTATAAAAATAGTTAAATAGGACCATTTAACAGAATATAAAAAAACGGTGTCCTCTGATAACTTAATCAAAAGACCCCGTTTTCTTTTCATCTTTAACTTATAGAGAATGTATGAACGTATTTAAGGTTCGGTTGAACGCATCAGCTTCTTCTAAAAACGGACAATGACAGCTGTTTTCAAAGAGGGTGAGCTGTGAGTTTTGGAGCCGTTCATGGATATATTCACCTGCTGCAACTGGGATGAGTTTTTCGTCCCTACCGAAGCACAGGAGGGTCGGGACATTGATGCTGTCAAAATGTTCTCGGTAATCAACAACCGTTTGATCGAAAAGGATAGCGCTTGCAACCGCTTCTGGTAGTTTCGTTGTTTCTTCAAGCATCCAATCAAAATCGTCTTGAGAAAGCTCATTTTTAAACATAAGTGGAATGAACTCCTTTAGGAATCCGGTCCGGTTATTCTGTACTTCACGCATGAGATGAATAAGCGTCGGGAAATCGAATGCGCCCATCGGAAAGTCATCCCATTTGAAATCGGATGGTAGCTCATCGACAATGACCGTTCCTTTAACATTGTCCTCACCAAATTGCTCAAGATAATCCCACGCAACAAACGCACCCATTGACCATCCTACGAGAACAACGTCTTTCAAGTTGAGTTTTTTAATAAAACAGTGCAAATCCCGTGCGTAATTCGCAACGGTGTGTCCGTGAGGAACTTTCGAAGACTCCCCGTGACCGCGTAAATCGAGCAGGATTGCCCTGTGATTTTTACTGAAATAGTCGGTCTGTTTTTGAAAGAATTTGCTGCTCATCCATACCCCATGGATGAAAATGACCGGCGTGCCCTCACCGACGTCCTCATAATACAACTCGACTTGATCCTCCACTTTCAGAAACGGCATGGTGATGACCTCCTTATTATCCTAAATATAACTACTCAAGCCCGAAAATTTATGTTAACTTTATTTATGATTAAGTTTACATATATTCAGGGGGTTATGATTATGAAAGTAGATCGAGTAAGAATGATTACGTTATGTGCGATGTTTGCTGCGGTTACAGCTATTTTTGCACAAGTTGAAATTCCGTTACCGATTGTTCCAATTAGTGGACAAACGCTTGCGGTAGGATTAACAGCTACGATTTTAGGTAGCCGGTATGGCGCTGTTGCAATGCTTTGTTATGTTGCGCTTGGTGCAATTGGCTTACCTGTATTTGCTGAAGCAAAAGGCGGCGCACAAGTGTTGATCGGTCCGACTGGTGGTTATATATTCGGATTTATCGTTACTGCATTTGTGACTGGCTGGATTTTAGAAAAAACGAAATTCACCCTCGCGTGGGCTCTCTTTGCGAACACGATCGGGATGATTATTACGCTCGTCATGGGATGCGTGCAGCTTAAATTCGTATTAGACATGTCATGGACACAAGCGCTAACTGTCGGCGTTTATCCATTTATCATCGTTGGCTTAATTAAGGCATTTTTAGCGAGCACAATCGGGATTACGGTTCGAAAACGTTTAGTTCAGGCAAAATTACTCCGCCTACCAAAGTTAGAAAAGGCGGCCTCGTAACCAGGATCTCGGCTGACTTGGTCCGACTGGAATTTGGATAAGCGTCGTATCCTCTACGTGTTCGTAAATGTCATCGCACAGCTGAACATCGAATCCTAACAACGGATGACCGTTCATACCGAGTGTGGATGCCGCTAGCAAGAGCCGATGGACGAGTCTACCCGCTTCCATCTGTTGAATACGGTAGTCACGATATCTATTTCGACTTTTGGATCCTGTAATGTGAAAACAAAGCGGCACTTGATAAAGATTGACATTGTGGGCTGACATGCCGGATTGCAAATACGTCCGGAAGTCACCCACTTTTTGTAGATGGAGTGCGTGTGTCTGACGGTCATATGTGTAAGCACCGTCGGGCAAACCTTCCACATTGTAAAAGCAGCCCTTCAAGGTGAGTCGCGATTCTTTAAGGACGGTTACTTGTAAAAGCGTTGCGAGCTGCTGTAATGAACCACTGCCCATCGTAAAATCCATCCCTGGTGAATATCGATTCTCGCATCCCCGTATTAAATCGAGACGTTCTCCTTTCGGTAACAGAATCTCGCCTTCTATTTTCGTGCTCTTTACAGCTTTAACAACTTCTACACGTTCACTCAACGACGCTTCATTTATCTGGTTAATCATCGGGAAGTCGAGTACCTTTTTCGAACGCATATAATGTTTCGTTTGAATTGCAGGTATTTCTCCGCATAATTCAGTTGTACAGATTGTTCGGTCCAAGTTTAGATCTCCATCACCTAAAGGCACGACTGCGTACACACTTTCCTCTTGGTCGTCTAATCCGAGTAAATGGTTGATTGCGCGGTCGAGAAACTCATAATGAACTTTTGTTTGGTATCCGCAGTGTTCACCTGCTACCTTCAGTTGTTCGATGATCACGCCTGCATCCAACCCTTGAAGTCGGTAAGCGAAGTTGTTGTATTTATAGAAGTTCTTCCAAAACATCGTTGAAATGAACACCGTGCCAATGTCGCTTGTAACACCCGTTGCTTGCTCAATATAGTCATCGAAATTCCCTCTTCGTAATCTGACCAACTGGTGATGGGCAACATCGTAATGGTAAACCCCTGTGCTGAAGCCTTCTACTTTTAAATAAACGTATAATTCGTTCGGATATAGTCCTCCGCCAGAGGGTACAAACCGGCGGAGCGATTGCATCCATACATCCATTTCATTCGTTTGGGAAACGTGGGTTAATCCATAGACGGCTTTAAGAAATTGCCCGATATGATGATTTTCTAGCGGAATGACAGGTAAGTCACGGTATAGCTTATAAGGTAGCGGCGCATCATCCCAATCAACTTCCCAATCTACCGGACTCACTCGATCGACATCATAGTGGAGGGTATGAAGAAATGCATCTAGGTTCATTGGTCAACCTCTTTCTACGGAAACGGATGTGGATGCTGGTTGAGCTGATCGTACGTCAGCGGCTCTTGCCGATAACCGAGCTCCACCGGAACATGTAAAACGCGCTCCAATCCTTTCACACGTGTCAAATGATGGCCAAACGTCATCGGTAGCATGCCTGGGATAATGACTTTGACGCAGTGCAATCCGTTCCGTCGGATTTCTGAAGTCGTTTGATCGACTACAATCACATCCATATTACGATCAAAAAACGTTTGCATCACTTCTTTCAGGTCGTCGGTTAAGTCATGATGCTTTGCCCTAGGCTGAAATGCCTCTATAAACGATTGCACTTCTCCTTCTTTTTTCAGTAAAAAGTTCAGCCGTTCCTCTGCTTCCTTCAGTCCATACAGCATGCCGTGATCATCCATCTTCCTAACAAGATAAGGATCTGTTAGCATTTTCTCGTGTTCTGTCTTTTTAGATTCAAACTGTTCATCCATCGCGAGCACCATACCCGCGAGCTCGTAAACTGCACTTTTCGTAGCGCGAATCGGATCAAGGTGAGCACCAGCAGCACAAATGAGGTTCATTCCCTCCTCTTTCCGGTTCTTCGCCATTGCCCACACGCTCGGAATCCCGTTTTCCATCGTCGCATTGTATAGATGAAGGTCATACCCTGCCACTTCTCTCATCCGGTCGACCATTAGCTGTAGTTCCTTGTCTTCAGAAGAATACGGATCGAGTTGTGGCAAATTCAATTGGGCATACCACGTCAGTAGGAACGCATCCCGCTCAACGACCTCCATCATTCCGTAAAAAATCGCTTCCTCACGACTACCACCGAGCGCGCAACCATTCGACGTTTCAAAAAACATCCCTCCACCGCATCCCATGCTGTAGTAAGCGAGGAGTTCAGGCACGAGAATCGGCTTCTCCTGTAAAAATGAATAACCCCACACCCAGTTCATCTTCCGCTCAGGGTCAAATTTCATAAATGGAAAATGCGGCTCATCGTACTGTGCATCAGAATGAACCCCAACTGATAATGGATTGAGCGCATCAGGTGCAATATTTTTGTAAGTGTCATAGACGACGGTTTGCTTGCCACGTGCACCAACGCCACAAGACCGTTCGAGCGCTTCAAGAATCGCCGTTGATTCACTCAGTTCATAGGAATGCGTGCGTCCCGCTGTCCCTTCATCTCCGTTAAATAGGGGTAAATTTACGATTGCATCAGCAAATAAGGTCGTTGAATCGTACACTTTCGTATTGAGCAGTCCCGTTCGATGATCGAGATAATCTTTCGCGAGTACCTCTTTCAGCTCATCTATCGGCCTGCATCTAAAGCTGTTCGAATTGATTTTCGGACTGGATTCTAGCGCCATGTGGACCGGTTCATCTCTAGGAATCGTATTACATACCGGACATAACGCATCTGGTAAAATAAATCGCCACGAACCTTCGAACGTCTTCATGTTCAATAAGTAGATGTGGTCTTCTGATTTAGCCTGCTTACGTTCAAGTACGTTAAGCGCTTCATAATGGAGAAGCTGTGCCATTTGCAGAAGACCACAGTTCGATGCCCATGCATCTGCACTTAGATCTTGCTCAGCAATACGTTGCTGTTGAAGGTCCCACATTTCCTTCCTGTCGCGTCCAGCCATTAATCTCCTCGTATCGGCACATTGAGAACAACCGTCTTGATCCGGATGAACGAGTGGTCCGATTACCCCTTCACCGAATGCAACAAATCCCCTTAGCCATGGGATTCGCAGTGAACGATAAACTTCTTCTGCTTGTTGATGCACAGCTGGTGTCCACGTATCGTGCAATACGAGAATAAGATCCGTCGGTAGCGGAACCTCCGCTTCGATTTCTGCTCGTCGCTTCACGTCGTATTGATTGGCTAACAGTTTCATGACGTAATCGGCGAGTAGACCATGACCGACAACGAGAATGGAAGCCCTCATCGACTCGCCTCCTCTCGTAGCTGCACACCATACACGAATACTTCATTGTTTTCAAAAAGACCGTCAATTCTTAGTTCAAAGACGTCAAATTTACCTACGTACGCTTTAATATCTGGATTACTTTTTTCAATATTGATACACGTTGGATCTGTATCGCTGACCTTTACGTTTTTCGATGCGATTGCACGAATCGACGGATTGATCGCAAATTGTAAAGCATGCCGAAGGGCTTCAGCCGTATCCAACCCGACACTCCCGTACCACTTATTTTTCACACTGACCCAAACGACCGGACAACCAGACAAGTCTTCGCCTAATGCGACTGTCGGTTCTCCTTTTAAAGTCGTGAGTGCTTGATAGTAATACCGGCAATGGTCATCGTAGATATTGTCTATTTTTACAGGTGATGCTTTATAGTCTGACTGGTTATTTAACTGTTCAAGTAAACACTTTTGAATTGCCCGGCCGACGCCTTCATCAAAAGTTCCACCTGCTCCTAAACTCACGTTCGTTTGATTTGACGTATGAATCAACCGCGTACAGTAATCTTCCATTCCAGTCAAACCTGCCTCTTTACGAGCTCCCTCATGCGTCATGCCACTGCATACTTTTGCAGGTAAAAGTTCAGCTGGACCGTTGCTCGTAGGATCGACAGCTTGAACAGCGCATTGTGATAGTGGAATCTGATTGAGATTCCCTTCCTCCCACTGATGAAAAATGCCAGATACCTTTGAAGTTAATTTGCTTAACGAAAGGAACATCTTAGTGAGATCCGCTTCTCGTTTTTCTGGATAGCACTTTATTTTCTCCATTGAAACACAGTCTGTTACACGTGGATGAGGGACAAACGAGTGCCATGACCCTTCCATCGTAAACAGATCGAGTGTGTAAATTTGATTGATATTTGGAGTAGTTACGCCTGTTATTGTTTTGAAGCCTTCGAACGCACACATATTTGCAAGTAATGCGCCGGCTGTTGGTGAAAACGGTTCGGCTTCACCTTTAAAAATGTCCTGATGGAGACTTCTGTATGCGGACTCCCAACAACCAGATGAATGAGGCGCGACCACAGGACCTGCAAGCCCGACTTTTTCAAGACAAACACTAGGTATAAAGGTCTTCTGCTCATCACGACAAACGGTCTGGAAAGCTCGTAACTTCTCTATATTGCCTATTTCTGAAACATAATAAACCGCTTCAAAAGGCTCTAAAACTTCCCTTAAACTTTGCTCGGCTTCCACGCGCGTCACGACCTCTATCGCAACTTCTGGATCGCTTTTTCTAGCGTGATATGTGATTTCTGCGAGACGCTTTTTGTTTGTAGGAACATCACCGTCCATCATGACATGAAACCCTGGTAAACCAGACGCTAATAGTGCATGGACGAGCGATAAGAAAAACGGACCTGAGCCCACTGCGAGCACTTTCTTTTTCCGGTATTCTTGAAAACGGTAAGCACCTGATCCCCCGAAACTATTTAGAAATTCAATCTGTGACGCATATTTCTTGAGAACATCCTCCTTCAACTCATGAGGCTGATCACTGCTGACGTCACGAACGAACGCATTGTTGTAAAGAACTTCAGCAATTTCAAACACCCTGTTCTTATACTGAGGTGGCAGATCGTCAGTCAACTCCGCCAAAGTATACTCTCCGTTAAACATCGGCAACAACTTCTCAATCCAACGATCAATTGACTCTCCTTCCATATGAAAAGAACTTGCATTGTTTCGGAAGTACACCCGACCAATCGTATCTGGTAAAAAGAATGTGTCCCGATTCACCTTAATACGCATCTTACCGCTTAATTTGGCCATAAGACCAATCCTCCTAACCCAAGAGCTGTCCTAACCTATGAAACATCCTTCTTACAGATTGTATGACCGAAGATTTGTCTTATATTCTTTAGGTGAAGGATCCTCCAAAATATGTTATTGAGAAAAGGCTATTCATCTTATCTCATGAAAATCGGTTGTTAGTTTTGATTGAACTTATCCCATTAATTCCAATTCAATAAAAAGAAAAGAACCCTAGCGTTTTCGCCAGGGTTCTTGTTTCTCAAGTTATCTCGGTCCACCGCAACGTCCGCCGCCGCATCCACCACAACGACCACCACATCCGCCACAACGTGCGCACCCGCCACATCTCGCACAGCCTCCGCAACGAGCACAGCCTCCACATCCCGCACACCCTGCACAGCCCGCACAACCGACACAGCCGAAACATCGAAAACATCCGAAGCAACCTCCGACAATGATACGGTCCTCATCGGAATCAGCATGTTGTTCACTCGGCACCAAGTCGTTCGCTTTAAAGTCACCTACGTTTAAATCCTTAATATCTTTATGAAAATTGCTCATCCCATTACCTCCATATGTTCATTGGTATGAAATCCATACTGAAAAGACCCACTACCAACACTCTCTTCATCAAAATATGTACGAAGGTTGGGCATTGTTACACATCTAGACGCTGATTATTGTTATCAAAAAACGTTTTTAATATTCCTTGACAGGAATATTCTAGTCAAAGTATATTGTTAGTATGGAAAAGATATTAAGTGCTCTAGCAGAGCCCAATCGATTAAAAATTGTAGAACTCCTGCGTGAGCAACGACTTACAGTCGGAGAAATCGCTGAACAACTCCAGATTCGACAGCCTCAAGCCTCTAAACATTTGAAGGTCCTAAGTGAAGCCGGTCTTGTTGACGTACATCCGGTTGCAAATCAGCGCATTTACGAGCTGAGAGCTGAGCCATTTAAGGAACTTGACACCTGGATCGCATCGTATCGAAACATCATGAATGAGAGATTTGACCGACTAGATGATTACCTCAAGGAATTACAAAGTCAGGAAATTGACAAAAGCAACAAGCAGTAATTCTTATAATTAAACAATGATATTGGAGGAATGAAAATGTCAAAAGCGACAAAAAGCATTAGGACACAAGTAGAAGGTCGAGACCTCATCATGGAACGAATTTTCGATGCACCGAGAGAACTAGTTTTCAAGGCTTATTCAGAGGCTGACCACTTAGCACGTTGGTGGGGACCTCAAGGATGGGAAACAACCATTCAAAGATTTGATTTTACACCTGGTGGAGAATGGCGATATTGCATGAAGTGTGTAGATAAAAATCAAGAGGATTTCTTTGGTCATGAATCATGTGGGTTAGCAGTGTATCAGGAAATTACATCCCCTGAAAAAATCGTCTATACAGATTCATTCACTGATCAAGAAGGGAATAAGCTTGATGGCATGCCAGAAATGCTAATTTCGATGGAATTCGTTGATCATGAAGGAAAGACGAAACTCGTTACACGTACACAATTCGCAACTGAAGAGGTTCTGAAGCAAATTATGGACATGGGTGTAGTTGAAGGTACTTCATCTCAATTTGAAAAACTGGATGCACATTTGAAGCAAATTCAATCATAATAAAGACCGTGAGCCCCGAAAGCCCCGAAAAGTTTTACGGGGCTTTTTTTTTGCGGTTCTAAATCAAATCACATGAAAAACCGAGCATGCCATGATGTTGGCTAATTGCTCGGTTTCTTTCATTTCGTCTGGAGGATTATTCAGGCATGCTTTGCACTTTGTTCGAGTGCTGCATCCCAGTTCGGAAAATAATACAATGCGTTTCTCATCAATTCTGGATTGGATTTCTTCACCTGCTTTTTACGAGGTGCCTCCCCAGCCGATTGTGCCAAATGAGTAATTTGCTGGACAACTTCTTCAAGACTCATACTCGCTTCCATTGTCTTCCTCCCTTAATTTAATTAGTCTCCATTCTGTCCTCTTCGGTTCCAAAACATACTTTGATTCACACAGAAAAGTATGTTTAAGGATATTTTCTCGCGGGAAAGTGTTGTGTACATCAGATTTTTGGAGGGTTGTGCATATGAAAAATTATCATGTAGTACCAGACCGAGATGTGAATGGTTGGTATATTAAATTAGAGGATGCTGCACCAATTGATCATTATGAGATGAAATCAGATGCGATCGAAGTTGCGGAACGTGTAGCAAGTGAAAATACACCAAGTAAACTTCTTATCCTAGACCAGGATCGAGAAGTAGTTGAAGAACGTAAGTATTAACAGTTGAGAGAGTGGCTTCCACTCTCTTTTTTTATCCGCAAAAAAAGCTGAAGATACGATCTCCAGCTTTCACTTTTTATCTATTGAAGTACAGGGGGTCACACTTCAACATCTTCCCTGTCTATCTTAGTAACCGCCACCGCCTACGAATGCTGCCCCTACGATAATCAAAAGGACAAACAAAACTACAATTAGAGCAAAGCCCGAACCATATCCTCCAGACATAACTACACCCCCAATATGCTTGTTAATATACGATATGTCCTTTTTCCGAAATTGAACGGGCGGTATGGAAAAAACTTTTCCAAATGTTGTTTAAACCCTTGTTTATGTCCGGTTCGATTAAGTTTTCATGGCTTAGCAGGTGTGTGGTGCTGAGGCGGAATATAGTAAAAAAGTCCTGACTTCCACAAGTTACACGTAAAGTTCCACAAGTCAGCAGAAAAGTTCCCCAAGTTTGCATGAAAGTTCCACGAGTTCTACTGAAAGTTCCACGAGCCAAGAGAATAACATCCTGTTTACAATCAAAGCATGTTCATTTTTATTAGAAAAACAGACCAAAAGACAACAATTCCTGTCCTTTGGTCTGTTTCATAATATAAATATTTATTTTCCGCTTAATATTTGTTCCATTCAAGCACATCTTCTAGTGGTAAACGTGTTTTTTCAAACCCAGCTTGCGTACCTTTACCTAGTGCAATTAACATAACTGGCTCGAAGTTTTCAGGAACATTGAATGCTTCAACAAATTTGTCAGCATCGTATCCTCCCATAGGTACCGTGTCATATCCTTTTGCTTTTGCTGCAAGCATCAACTGCATGGAGATCAACCCGCCATCGATATTTGCAATTTTTGATAGACGTTCAGCTGGAAAGCTTCCGTATCCTTCTAGAATGCTATTCACATACGTATTTTTCAGCTCTTCTGTCATTCTTCCTTTTTCCACCAATTGACCGAAAATACGCTCTGCATTCTTATAAGCATCTTTATCTCCAAGTACTGCAATTACCGCAGATGCATCAACGACTTGCTGTTGATTGTTTGCGATAGGAAGTAATTCTTCCTTAGCAGCTTGATCTTGAATAACAAGAAATCTCCAAGGCTGAAGGTTTGAAGAAGATGGTGCTTGAATCGCAATCTCCAGTAATTCGCGAATCTCATTTTCATCAATTTTTACCGTTGGGTCATACTGTCGTACAGATCGACGTTCCTTTGCTACTGTAAAGAAATCAGTATCCTCAAGCTCTTTTGGTGCACCTGCCCCTTTATTCAAGTCTTTAGCTTTATTTAAATATTCTTCCTTTGTCATTGTTTTCTCTGACATATTGAACCGCTCCTCTGTTTTAACTGTAATGATTACAGGAACAGTATAGGCTCTTAACTGTAACTTTGTCAAGAACAGTTAACTGTAAAAATAAAAACGAAACCTCAGTTTCGTTTTCAACTACTTATTAAGTAGGTCTGCAACTGTTTTTTGCTTCAATCCGTCGACAATCCAGCCTTCCATTTCGTCTTTCAGCTGAAACAATGCTTCTCTAGTCGGTGGCGGAAAACATTCTTTGCTCTCAACACCGAGAAATCCAGTTGGTGAATTCTCTGCTTTCATAGCATCATACACTTCAGCAAGCGTAATCTCTTCTGGTTTTTTCACGAGTGAGTATCCACCATACCGCCCCTCTTGAGCCTGTATTAAATCTGCCTTCACCAAGTGTGTTAATATTTTTCGTAAAAAAGCTGATTGAGATTCGAGCTTTTCTGCCATCTTGCCACTCGGACAAAGACCATCTTGATCGGCAAGAACGATGAGCGCTTGCAACGCCATCCCAAACCACTTTGTATTCGATACTTTTTCAGCCATCACGTCTCACCTCTTCGTCCCTATATTTTGCTGGATTCTTTAATGAAAGTCAAAACAATACATTAAATTAATAATTTTGGTAAAAAGTGAGCAGTTAACAAAAAGCCTGATGTCATCAATATTACAAGAAAGATTGTTGCTCCTAAAAGTAGTTTCTTCCCTTGTTGGTTCAATTCAATGTTTTTCGATAAAACTGGTGCAAGTCCTAGGAAAAAACTACTTACAATTGAAAGCACCCCAAATGCATAATGAACAGTAATCGCCAACCCTATCCCTATTGAGAATAACGTTGTCAAAAGAAGTAAAGGAGATGCTAAATGATGATGTGTGATAGGAATCAGTCCTTTACTTCAAAAATTTCTTTATACCTGAAAGCAGTCCTTCTGCTAACGGAAGTGTTGGATCCGAGTAGGTTGCGAGATTTTTTTCTCGAACGGCTGGTGCTTCTTTTAGCACATGGTTCATTTGGTCAATAAGCAGGAGTTCCGCTTTTGGTTTCGCCTTAGCGAGTAGCTCGGCGTCCATTGCCGGCACTTGGATGTCGTTTTTACCATTAATGATCATTGTCGGGATACTCAGTTTCTCGATTTCTTTTGTTGGATCATACTTCATCCAAGAAATAAGAAACGGCTGAATCCTTGGTTTGAACACATTCATTAACTGAGTATCGACCTCGTTTACGGTTTTTCCACGTTTTAACGAAGCAAGAATTTGTTCGCTTTCCTTGAGGAGTTCTTCAGGTAATGTCGCGAGCTGTTCAGCTAATACTTGGTCAATCGAACGACCTGCCCCTGCAATGGAAATGAAAGCGTCAGCTGATGAATCTTGTGCAGCCAACATACCTACGAGCGATCCTTGGCTATGCCCAATGACATATATATCTGAAAATCGTTCATCTTCTTCAAGTTTATTTATCCATTGTTTTGCGTCATCAACGAACGTTTCAAATCGTAAATCTTCTTCTTTCGTAATAGCTTGCGCATTTTTCCCAGCCCCTCGCTTGTCATATCTGAGACTCGCGATGCCTTGTTCTGAAAGTCCTTCTGCTAAAAGCTTCAAGCTATTATTCTTTCCAGGAAGTAAAGGTGAATTTCCATTGCGATCCGTCGGACCAGACCCTGGAATGATAATAGCAATTGGCGTTGGACCACTCTTTTCAGATGTCAGCAGTGAACCATAAAGCTTACCTGTTGGAGACTCTATGGTTAAGAAATTTTCCTCCTCTTCTGATTGATCCGTTTTCGGTTCTCCTCTTACAACTTCAAATGGAAACGATTTTCCTTGTTGGGTAAACGTTCCTGAGATCTTATCATCATCTAACTTTCCTTTAAAATAGATGTTTTGTCCGGATAACGGCATTTTGAAAGTGACCGTATCCTCTTTCAGATTAATTTGCGTCAACTCAAATTCATCAACATTTTGCACGGGAATGCTAATCGTTCCAGTTAAATCATCATTACTATTAAAATTCAAAATAATATCAAGCGGTTGACTAGGCACCTGAATCGCACCATTCCATGTTCCAATAAGCATTTCCGTTCCACTCTCTTCTTTATTGCACCCTGTCATAATCGCTATTATAACTACTATGAGCCCGATCATGTACTTTTTCATTAGTACCGCTCCTCTTTAAGTTATCTACCTTACATACGGATGAGTGAGCAAGAGGTTTCTAAATCAGCATTGACTATATTACTGAAATGTCTTAATGATCTTCTGAAATGTCGAGATTAATCCGGGAAATGTCGAGATTAATCCGGGAAATGTCGAGATTAATCCGGGAAATGTCGAGATTAATCCGGGAAATGTCGAGATTAATCATCGAATAGCATAAAAAAGAGATCCAAAAGCCTGAATATGGCCTTTGAATCTCTCTATTCACTCAAAATGAATTAAATCTGATTAATGATTCACTGCGTTTGCTGCATTTACACGTCCGTTTTGGAATAAGACACCTGTTCCGGTTATGTTGTCAGCTGTATCTTCAAGTGCAGTGCGAATTTCTGAAGCTGTTCGCCCTTGTGACGCTAACAATCCGGCTACCCCAGCAACAACTGGTGATGCCATTGATGTCCCAGAAAGATTGTCATATGTGTTGCCTGGCATAGTTGAGTAAACGCTTGAACCAGGCGCTGCGATATCAACCCATGTACCGTAGTTAGAATAGTAAGCAAGATTGTCGTTTTGATCCGTTGCTGCTACTGCGATTGCATTAGAGTAATAGGCTGGATAGCTTGGTTTCGCAGAGCTTTCATTTCCTGCTGCTGCAACTACGACAGATCCTTTATTCCATGCATAATCGACTGCATCTTTTAACGTTTGTGTGCCAAGCAATCCACCTAAGCTCAAGTTAATGACTTGTGCACCTTGGTCAGCTGCATAACGAATTCCTTGTGCGACATCATCCAAAGTACCGCTTCCTTCAGCATCAAGAACTCGAACGGCTAGGATAGATGCATTAGGTGCCAGACCTGCTATTCCCTCTCCATTATTCGTGTTCGCTGCTGCGATTCCAGAAACATGTGTCCCGTGGTAATGCTCATCCATTGGATCGTTGTCATCTTGGACAAAGTCATATCCTTTAATGACTTTTCCTGCTAAGTCAGGGTGATTGTAATCCACTCCTGTATCGATGACCGCAATTTTGATGGAAGATGCACTTTGGGTGACATCCCAAGCTTGATCGGCTTCTACCTTTTGTGGTGCGTATTGTTCTGACTCATAGAATGGATCATTTGGCGTATAACTAGCATGGTAGGTTGCATTTTGCTCCGCATATTCGACAGCGTCAATTGCCTCAAGTCCGCTAATAGCATTTGTAACTGAGCCGTCCACTTTCACTACGAAAAAGTCATCTGTCTTTTCAATGACCTCAGCGCCAAAATTTTCAACAACCTCTTCAGCATATGTAGAAGAAACCGTATCGTTAAAGTGTACGATTAATTCTTGTGAAGCTATTTGTTCTAAAGGTGCTTTTAGTGGTGAACGCTCCTCCCCAACAGATGCCGCAGATGCGGGTAATGCTCCTGACATAAGTAGTGTTGCAGATGCAGCAAGTGCTGCAAATCGTTTCAACATCCAATCACTCCTCTGAATTAGTCCCGGTATAGCTTATTTTTTCGGGCTGTGCAGAGGATTCTTCAATCTTCTACAAAATCCTTTCAAATTCACGATAGTTACTGATATTTTACTATTTTCAGAGAATATAAGCAGATTTTATATGAGACCTCGATAGTACGAAAAGATACTCTGAATAGTACTCCTTATCTATACTACTTCCTAGTAAAATGGAACACTTAACCACATAACCCAAAAATATCAATATTTATTTTTCACCAGAAATTATATTATCGTAAAATACCTCAACCTCACATCTCTATCGCCTTTAGTCGTCTAATATATCTATTTGTATAGAATTTTCACATTTTTGTAATAATTTTAACGATTATAAAATAGTATAAAGTGGTAATATAGTATCGAAGGAGTTGATATCTATGGGAAAGAGGAAAACTTCATTCGAAGAACTATTCATCCAAAATCGGGATAAGTTAATTAACGATCCGAAAGAAATGGAAAAGATCGAAAAGAAGATCGAGAAAAAGCAACTCGATAAGTCATCATAATAGATTACAAGAAACAAGACCCTACCTACTGGTGGGGTCTTGTTTTTTTCCGAACTCACTTTCGTACAAATTTTCAAAAATTCTAATGCCCTTCAAGAAGCTTTTATTATAACTACCATCTTTCATATCGACTGACCAAACGGTAGCAAGCACCGTGTGACAGTATCCCCATAATAGGAGCCGCTCCTTGTTTAAGTTCAGCTCTTCTGTAAATATGTCACACCTACGTTTAATCACTTTATATGCATCTTCTTCAGGCAACTTATTTAGCATGAATTGGATAAGATCATACTCTATTTCTCCGATTAACCCTTTTGGATCAATCACTGTCCACTCTTCCACTCCAGATGACAAAATATTGTAATGGTGGAAATCCCCATGTAGAAGATATTTGTGTTCAATCGTATCGTTTAAGTATGTAAATATTCGTAACGCCCGATCCATTGTAGCTCGGTCAATTTGCCCAACCCCATAAGGATGATCGTCTACCTGCTTTCTGAGGTTTTGTTCACGTGCTTTAGTTGTAGGTAACCTTGAATCCTTTGGTGCAGGCGTGATCAGTTTTTTCATTTCTCGGGCTGCAATCCCACATGCTTCATCCTGGTCCTCTACTTTGGCCAATGTAAATCCTGGTAAGAGTTTTTCAAGAATCAAAATCCCATTATTAATATCATAGTCAATGAGTTTAACCATTCCCTTATCTCTGAACAACTTCAACGCTTCTACCTCATCAAGAAAATCATTACCCGGTATACAAATCTTGATTACAACATCCCGACCATCTTCCATTTCAGCAGGTGCTACATAGTTAATGGAAAGAGAATAAGGTTCATTCATAGCGAGTGACCACTTCACTTCACAATATTTGATGAGTTTGGGTAGGTTTTCTAACCAAGCGTCCCCAACCTCTCCAAAGTATAAGTGAATATTTTTCTTAAAATTTTCTTGCCAATCCATGTCATGCTACTCCTTTTACAAACTCAGTTTCACTGCTCTTGTTCCCATGAAGCATTTGATATACTCATCGAGAATTCGGTTTCCTCCGAAATCATCTTCATAAAACCCAGCAATTACAAACCCGGCATCAATTTGTCCTTGGATTTGGTCCTCAAGGGTATGGGCAAACTCAACGGTGACATCGCCTTTATAATATTCTTCTAGCTCTTTTTCAGTAAAGTTTGCGATTGTCGAAGTCGGGATTGAATGCCTCACTTCGAGATTTCCTTTCTGCTCTTCTTCATCATCAAAAATGTACAGTAACGGATTTGTAAAACCTGAAATCAATACACCTCTATCTTTGAGTACTCTTGCAGCTTCATTCCAAACAGGCTTAATATCTTCAACAAACAGATTCGATACGGGATGTACGATGAAATCGAATTGCTCATCCTCAAAGAATTGAAGGTCCGTCATGTCACCTTGTATGGTTTTTAACTGTAAACCATTCCTCATTGCAACTTGTTCATCTTGTTCAAGTTGTTTTTCTGAGAGATCAACAACAGTAACGTCTGCACCAGCAGCTGCTAATACCGGTCCTTGTTGACCACCGCCCGAAGCAAGGCAAAGGACTTTCATTCCTTCAAGAGATTCAGGAAACCAATTTCTTGGGACAGGTTTCCCAGCCGTTACACCTATCTCCCATTCTCCAGTTTTACACCTATCAATCAACTCTTTACTAACTGCCTTTGTATACACAACCCCGTCTTCCACTTTTTTGTTCCATGCCTTACGATTTTGATTAATGACTGTCATATCGGTACATCCTTTCTACTAATATCTCTAGGAAACTTCCCTTAACCCCTTCTCAATTCCTTCCCACATTCATAAATAAAGAGCACTTTCCCTTTATTTAAGGTGTGCTCTCCTAGTAGTTTATCTATTTTCTTTCTCAACGAGGCTTGAGACTTTATTGTTAATTTGCTCAATTTGCTGAACGATCATTTCATTCTGAGAAGTTTGTTGTTGAATTGAAGCCGAAATCTCTTCTGTCGTAGCAGTAGACTCTTCAATCACAGCAGCAAAGTCATTTACTGAGCTTTCAACATCTCTCGTATCTTTACTCACATGAGTTGCAAGAGATTGGAATTCATTCATTTCTTTATTCAGCATTTGTACAGATCCATTGATGTCTTCAAAGATTACTTTCGTTTGTTCTGTTTCTCGGATGTTTTCTTCCATTTCATTTGCAATGCTCTTCATTTGCTTTTGTGTACGTCCGTTACTTTGCTGAATCTCAGTCAGGTTCTTAGAGATATCATGGGCTGTTCTTTCAGTAACATCCGCTAGTTTACGGATTTCATCAGCAACGACGGCAAATCCTTTTCCTGCTTCCCCTGCTCTTGCTGCTTCAATAGATGCATTCAGTGCAAGCAGGTTCGTTTGAGATGTAATCTCTTGAATAGAGTTAAGCGATGTAACTGAGTCTCCAACATGCTTTGACAAAATGTTCATATCTTCTGCCATTGTTGATACGAGGACTTTGAATTCATTAATTTGTTTATGTAGCTGCTCTATTCGAGCGGTTCCTTGCTTTGAGCTGTCACCCGTTTTTTCAGTCTTTTCTAAAATAACTTCCGCACTTTCGAGCATACGCGTAACGAGTTCACTCGTGCTTTCAATAGAGTTCATAATTGTACTAACTGTCTCACTTTGAGATTGTGTGCCAGAAGCGATCTCTTGAATAGCGGTATTCATCTGAATGAACGATTGTTGGTTATATTCACTCGTCTTCGTTACATCTTGAAGGTCTACAGCTATCTCTTTCGTTTCACGATCTAAACGTTGTCTTACTTCTTTTTCACGCTGGAATCGTGTTTCCACTTCACTTTGGAGTTTCTCCATTTTATCGTTAAGTTTTTTTGCAATTGCAAGCTGTAGATAGAATACGACAAGCACAAGCGTCATGATTAGCATCGTTTTACCTAGGTTTGTCTCTAAAGTCGAACCATACATCAAATAGTAGGAAACTACTAGACCAACCGCAATTGCTGTGCCGACAAAATACACTTTCTTATCTAGATACAATATTGAACAAGCTAATAGAAAATAAACAAGAAACGCGTTCTGGTCGGAAGGTGATGTGTGCATGATTGTAGCAAGTATAGCACTCAATCCGATTACTGATATGTAGGGCGTTGCTCTAATAAACTTCTTCTTAAAATAAGAAAAGGCAAGTACACTAGTTAAAATTAAACCGCCAAACAATATAATCAAGATGTTCAAAAGTGGTGCGCCTAAACTAATATCAATTCCGGTTGCTAATACGGTACATACACCAGCAACGATTAACATGATTCTGTTCTTTTGCATTAACCCTTCAAGCTGCAAAGAATTCTGTTCCAACACGTTCACCTCATATCAAATATAGTCCATCTATCCTATATATCGGCAAACCTCTCCTTTTCGTTTACTTAATTTTCAAATTTTCCATTAATAACCTACCGTACGGAAAATCGTTTACATAAGTGAGGTCATAAGTTACAATTTGAAGAAAGTTTCCCATGAGCAAAAATAATGCTACCGGCTAATAAATAAGCGCATGGCAAAAAGGAGGTAAGATATGCTTCGTCTTTTACATGAATCGATCCCTTGGAGTAGTAAAATCAGCTTATTGACATTTGGTTTAGCGATTATCTTTTCTATCATTTCAACATTGTTCCGTAGTGGGTCTAGTCTCTTGTTGAGTTTGTTTGTTGTATTATTTTTTATACTAATTGGGATCATCGGTGACACGATTGGATTAGCAGCTGCAACCTCTAAAGAAGTACACTTTCATGCCATGGCCTCAAAAAAAGTGAAAGGCGCAAAAGAAGCTGCCTACATTTCAAAGAATGCACCGGTTTTTTCAAGTTTCTTTAACGACGTTGTTGGAGATATAGCCGGCATTGTTAGTGGAGCTGCCTCTACCGCGGTTGTGTTTCAAGCAGCAAAGATTTTAAACACAACTAATGGTTCCTTTTTGTTTATTTTCTTAACCGTCATTCTAACAAGTATCATTGCTGCACTTACCGTCGGTGGTAAAGCTATATGTAAAACGATCGCTATTTACCAATCAACAAACATCATCATTTTTACTGGCAAATCCATTTACTATATGAATAGATTCTTAAGATTCTTTTCGTTTAAACGGCCCACCAAAAGAATGACTTATCACCGTTTTAAGAAGACACCAAATGATATAGCAAAAGATATATAATTACCAAGAGGTTGAATGAGGCGCAACCTCTTACATAAACCTGAACCTATAAATTAATAAGTTTGATAACGTGCTTTGGAGGTCATTCGGCTACCAAACACGTTTTTTGGTTAATTTTTCAAAAACATTATTTACTCCACTACATTAAAGTGTTAATTTCGAATTAGATATCGATTGGGGGTGTTTGTTTGAGTACAAAGGCGTTTTTAATGGCATTTACGACCGTTGTCATTTGGGGTTCAACATTTGCAGCAATCCGAGCAAGTTTGCATGGCGGATATTCCGCTGGTCACTTAGTCTTGACGCGTTATGGTATTGCTTCGATTATTTTTATTTTGATCGCTCTCATTCCTAGGGTTAAGATAAGGGTTCCGCACCGTAAGGATTTATTCAAGATACTTATCCTAGGGTTTGTTGGCATTAGCCTTTATAACATTGGGGTTACTTTCGGTGAATTGACAATTTCAGCAGGTAATGCCGGTATGCTGATCGGGTCTACTCCAATTTTCACAGCACTTATTGCCGTATCTTTCTTAAAAGAAAAACTAGGCAAATCAGGCTGGATCGGCATGTTTATTGGGTTTATAGGAATACTACTCATCACGTTAGGAACATCTGATGCAACATTAAGAATTTCTATAGGTGCAGTCCTTGTTCTAATGGCTGCAATTGCAACATCTGTGTTTTTTGTATTTCAAAAATCACTACATATTCGTTATTCACCATTGGAGTTAACCGCCTATTTTACGTGGGCAGGAACGATTCCGTTCTTGTTTTTCTCGCCAGGACTGATTGAAACGATTCAGAATGCTACATTGGAGGCTAATCTTTCTGCCCTTTATACAGGCATCTTCCCAGCATCCGTCGCGTATCTCACATGGGCAACTGCCCTATCATTAGGTCGAGCAAGTTCTGTTACGAGCATGTTGTATATTGAGCCTGTCGTAGCGATATTCACAGCATGGATCTGGCTCCAGGAATGGCCAAGTACTTTATCACTCATTGGTGGTTTAATTGCTATATCAGGAGTTGTCGTTGTAAACGGAATTGATCGCAGGCAACCTGATTTATCTAAAAATGTCGCTTAAGATTCCCATTAAATTAACATCCTATAAAAGTATGATGATAAGGAATGTTTTACCATCTGCTCCTTGTGGTATGTATATAGTAGCACAGCAAAAGGAGTGGATATCATGAAAGACCCAATGAATGCCGCAGCTGAGTTAAACGAAGAAAAGAAAGATGAAATCATGGAGAATTTCCAGACTTTCAAAGACTACTTAGGAGATCAGGTTCACAAAGGTGAGAAGCTTGGACTTGGCGAAGAAGGTTTAACAAAAGGCGCAAAACGAGTTGCTGACTATTTGGCAAAACATGAAGAGCCTAGAAACCGTGAAGAAAAAGTTTTGAATGAACTATGGAATGTAGCAAATGAAGATGAGCGTAAACACATGGCTCACGTATTAGTTAAACTTACAGATGAGACGAACAAATAATGAAAAAACCCGTATCTACTAAGATGCGGGTTTTCTTCTGCGGTCATATATTATTCAGGTTTGGTATAATTCAGGTCCCACGTAATTCCGAAAGCATCTTTCACTTTCCCGTACTTTGCTCCCCAGAATGTATCTTGTAATTCCATTAGTACGGTTCCTTTTTCACTTAGTTTGCTGTAAAGTGTTTCAGCTTCTTCTTCACTTTCCATTTCAAGCGCTAAAGAAATTGAACTTCCCTTCTCACTCGGTTGTCCTGGAAATGTATCAGACATCATTATAAATAAGTCATCCTTCTTGAATTGTGCGTGCATAACACGGTCATCAGCCTCTGGAGGTGTTGGGAAATCAGCCTCACCAAAAGTTTGTACTTGTAGGACTTCTCCATCGAATATTTCTTTGTAATATGCCAAAGCTTCAGATGCATTTCCGTCAAATGTAAAGTAAGGTGTAGCTTGATGTTTCATTCCAATCACTCTCCTCATAAATGTTGTTCAACAATTTAGATTATAATACAAACAAATCAACTAATCAAGAACATTTGTTCTCATTTTAAAGAAATTATTTTATTTCGTTTGCTTTTCCTCAGTTGGTGGTTTGTCCACATCGCCGATAATTATTTCTTCTTTCTCACCAGGTTGTGAGCAACCAACAATTAAGATGAAACAAATCATTAAGAATACGAATTTCATCACTTTAATGGAGAACTCCTCCTTAAAAAAGATTCCATCACTCTATTCGATTTATTGCAGCTAATCCCTTTTTTACAGGTCCGTTTTTAATAGTATCGTTCATCTATTTGTAAAATCGATTTTTCTAGATCTGCATATCCTTTCATATCCATTTTTTCTTTGTCTGAGAAACTCTTTTCATTCTTTTTAATATAATCCAGCCACTCCGATTCTAATGTCTCGATGTCTTTACCATATGTTTCTTTAACAGCAAGTTTCACATTCCCTGTATCGTAAATACCTTCAAATGTATGTAACCCATACTCCTCAATTAAGTATGTTACGAATGAGCCGGCATGTATATAGCTAAGAAACCTGAGCGCATTTTCTTCATCACTGCTAACGTAAGAACGAAAATAAGTGCTACTTAGTATATTGTCTGTTAACTTTCTTAATGGTAAGTTGCGTTTTAATGCTATAGTTTGCCTCATCATTTTATGTAGCGAGATTTCATAACCTGGGATTGTCCCTGAACCATATTCACTTTCAACATACTCAGCAAAACCCTCTTGAGTAAAGAAGCCATTATTACCTATAAACTTTCCTTCTTCAACATTACCGTATCCTAACAACGTGTGTGTTAGTTCGTGGAATATAGGAAACACGCCATTATCCATGTGTAATGTAATTTGACTCACATCTCCGTATGACATTCCACTTTCCTTATAGAGCACAATATCAATACTTTTTGCAGGTTCATAATCTGTTTCAATTAATTGACTTATGATGATTGTCGCTTCCTTCACTTGATCAGAAACATGATCCAGCTCTTCTTGTGACAATCCAGCTTCATTCATAAGTTTATAGGTGATTGCGGGTGTTCCCTCTTCGGGCTTTACCACTGTCTCTTTAGGTGAGCAACCCGCTAATACCAATAGTAAACCAATAACAAGTCCCCATTTCTCCATTTACTAACCCATCCTTATTTTTAGTAAATATTCACAAAATAAGTGTATCATAGGTTTCATCAGAACTCTCAATCCTTTTTTCTTTCTACAAAAATAAGCCGCACCTAGTAAGAGCAACTTATTATTTGTGTTAATTAATTTTAAAACTCTCATCTTACCCTTTACCAGCGACTCCATAAAAAAATAAATTCATCATGTCCTCTACAAACTTTTCTTCACTTTCGTAGGTCTTAGATAGGTTTGCAAACTCCTCCGCTTTTTCTTTAAAGATATCTAAGTAAAACATAATGAGAGAATGAGGAATGTCCCTTTGAATTTCACCTTTTTCCTTAGCATTATCAATAAGCTCGATCATGAGTGGCAATGTTCGGTTCGTATAAATCTCCTCAACAAAATTTTTCACTTCTGGATCTTGTAGAAGGTATTCTTGAAGTTTACTCGTTGAGTACTTCTGAATCGTTTCCTTTTTATAGAACATCATTAGTTCAATCGTTTCTTGAAAACTTCTATCTTTGTCCTTTATTAAAACTTCAAATTCATTGATTGACTGTAGATAGAACGTCTTTAACGATTCTTTTATTAAGTCTTCCTTACTCCCAAAATGATTATAAATGGTTACTTGAGACACATTGGCTTGATTAGCTATATCTGAAATCCTTATATTCCTAGGTTCCATCATACTTAATAAATCTAATGTTGTATGGATCAACTTTTCTTTTATTTTTTGTGCTCTCTTTTCAAATCCATTCACCATTAACACCTACCTTTATGCATAATTTATGAAATGATGAAGTATATTTATTTCATTATATCATTGACAATTTTCTATTGGAATCATAAAATTAATGTAACATATGATATTAAATATTTCATTAAATGACGGGAGGATCTACAATGATTAACATTCAAAACCTTACCCAAGAGTTTTCAAATGGAAAAGGTATATTCGATGTATCCTTTGATATTCAACAAGGCGAGGTATTTGGCTTTTTAGGTCCGAACGGTGCAGGTAAATCAACTACAATCCGGCATTTAATGGGCTATATGAAACCTCAAAAAGGAAAAGCATCCGTCAACGGATTTGATGCATGGGATGAACAATCTAAAGCGCGTGAGCGAGTCGGATACTTACCTGGAGAAATTGCATTCCTTGATGACATGAGTGGGATGGATTTCTTAAAAATGATGGCAGGGATGCAAAAGGGTTTTGATAAGAAGAAACGTGATGATTTGATTCATTTACTGCAATTCGATCCTAAAACACCGATTCGAAAAATGTCTAAAGGAATGAAACAAAAAGTTGGCATTGTTGCTACATTCATGCACGATCCTGATATCTATATTTTAGATGAACCGACCTCTGGATTAGATCCTTTAATGCAGAAAACTTTCATTGATCTTGTTCTAGAAGAAAAGGATAAAGGAAAAACATTCTTAATGTCTTCCCATAGTTTTGCAGAAATCGAACGTACATGCGACAGAGCAGCAATCATTCGAAATGGCAAAATCATTACGGTAAAAGATATACATGAACTTCAATCCATGCAAAGAAAAGTGTTTGATATTACGTTGCAAAATCCTGAGGATGTTGCAGCGATTCAAGAATCTAGTTTACTAGTTGAAAAGACAGAGAGTAATATCATCCGAATTGTCATTCAAGGCAGTTATGATGAATTCTTTAACGAGTTATCAAAGTACCAAATTACTAACATGAGTGCTGCTAATCAAAGTCTGGAGCAAATTTTCATGGATTATTATAATGCAGAGGAGGCTGCAAAATGAACATGTCCTTGTACAGAACAATGATGAAATCCAATATGAAAAGCTTCATCAACTTCGGACTTGGTTCAGCAGTTTATGTGACATTAATGACCTCCTTATTTCCGATGATTGCGGATAATATGGAAGAAATCAATAGCATGACCGAGCTGTTTCCAGAAGCTCTTATGCGAGCAATGGGTTTAGAATCATTTAGTTCCTATGGTCAATTTATTTCTGCTGAATACTACGGGCTTTTCTTCATATTCATCCTAGGTGTTTTTGCAGTTATGACCGCCGTTCAGTTGTTGGCAAAACTTGTGGATCGAGGGTCGATGGCCTACCTCCTTTCTACAAAAGTTTCTCGTGCCAACGTTGCCTTTACTCAAGCTATGGTACTAATTACTGGTTTAGCAATCATTATTTTGATGACTATTGCCGGCGGTCTTCTTGCAGGGGGATGGCTGATCGATGAGCAATACTCAATTGAAATCGGAAATTTCCTACAGATTAATGTACTCGGATTCCTTTTATTCTTTGCAGTTGGTGGCTATTCGTTCTTGATTTCATCAATGTTTAATGATGAGAAACGAGCATTTGCTGTTGCTGGCGCATTGACGTTTGTCTTTTACGGTTTAGACATGGCTGGGAAAATTGTATTAGATGTTGATTGGTTACGAAACTTTTCTATATTTTCATTATATGAACCTGGGAAAATCGCAAGTGGTGACGCGAACCTTTGGTTTTCAACCTTAATATTAACAAGCATAGGAGTCGTTTCTTTCTTACTTGCAGTCTTAGTATTTAAACGACGAAATTTGCCACTATAAAAAAAGTAACTCAATTCATTCTGAGCCGCACCTGAATCCATAACGGATTCAGGTGTGGTTATTTTTATAAACCATTTACAGAATCACAAAACGTTTTACACATTTTTCAAAACTTTTATAGTGATGATCATTTTCATTAGAAAATCACCATTTTGAACTTCATAATTTCTTTACAAAGGCGGTGAAAAACTTCTGGAATTTGGATGTCATATCAATTCACCCCATTATAACTTGATTAAAATAATGCTTTAGAACCATAAAATTACAGAATAAAATAGTCTTTTATACCCGAAAACCTTTAAAAATGAAACTATTTCAATGTTGTAATCATTTCTCAACTTTCTCTTAAAGATTGATGTTTATCATCAAATTTGTAGCAACTTACATTCATTACTTAAGGAGTGAAAGGTTTTGGGTAAAGTCAATCGCAGAAAATTCTTAACATACTTAGGAACTGGTGCAACTGCTCTCGCAGCTTCAAGTACAGGGTTAAATGTACTTACACAACCAGTCCAAGCTGGTAATTTTCATAAAGGTGGTCAGAAAAAACCAAAACTCGGGCAGATTAAATTTAAACCAATTGAGCCCTCTTCGAAAGACGACCTCATACTACCAAGAGGGTATCAATATAACGTCATTGCCGCATATGGTGATCAAATCAATCAAAAAGGTGATACTTTTGGATTCAATAATGATTTCACTCTTTATTTCCCTATAGACCAATCGAATGGGTCTGAAAGAGGTCTCTTGTGGGTTAACCATGAATATGTATCTGACCTTTTCGTATTTGGCAAAGAAAATGATGAATATTCAAAAGAACAAACTAAAACGTTCTTATATAACCAAGGTGGATCGATTATCGAGGTTTACGAAGAAGATAACTCTTGGAAGATGGATACGACCTCCAAGTATGCTAGACGGGTTACAGGATTAACGGAAATTGATCTGACAGGTCCAGCAAAAGGATCTGATGCGGTGAATGGTTCAACCAAGGTGCAAGGGACATTCGCAAACTGTTCTGGCGGAAGAACGTTATGGGGTACTTTATTATCCTGTGAAGAGAATTATGAGGACACAGCTGAAGCAGCTGGATTAGATGAAACACATTACGGCTGGGTCGTAGAGGTAGACCCTTTCGACCCAAACTTCCGTGTTCGAAAACATACAGCATTAGGACGATTTAACCATGAAAATGCCTCGGTAGGTCTTTCAAAAGACGGACGAGTCGTCGTTTACATGGGTGATGATAAAAAAGATGCGTGTGTTTATAAATTTATTAGTGATGGTAAATACAACGAAAAAGTTGGTAAGAACAACTCTCAACTCCTCAGCAAAGGAACACTTTATGCTGCAGACTTAAGTAGTGGAGAATGGATTGAGTTATCAATTGAAGCTGTAAGAGAAGCTGCCAAAAATGACAAAGAGCTCCTTGATAAGTTTAAAACACAGGCTGATGTCCTTGTTCATACACACGATGCAGCAATCCTTCTTGGTGCAACGCCTACGGATCGACCTGAAGATGTAGAAATCAGTCCATTTGACGGTACCGTGTTCGTTGCACACACAAATAATGATAAACACGGAAATATCCACGGGCATATCACTCGTTTCTTCGAAAATAACGGCGACCACGGCTCTTTAGAATTCCAATTCTCTATTTTCGCAGCCGGTGGAATCCAGAGTGGTTTCAGTGCACCAGATAACCTTACTTTTGATCAATACGGGACATTGTGGACTGTTACCGATATTTCTAGTAGCAAACAGAATAAGAAAGTTTGGAAGCCATTTAAGAATAATGGCATGTTTGCAATCCCAACTTCAGGTCCTCAAGAAGGAGAGGCTTTCCAATTCGCATCAGCACCGATTGAAGCAGAATTGACTGGTCCTTCGTTTACACCAAATGAAAGGTCACTATTTTTATCCGTCCAACACCCAGGGGAAGAAACTGAAGACCTTTCCAAACCAACGAGTATGTGGCCGCACAGACCAGGAGACAAAATGCCAAGACCTGCAGTCGTTGCAATTAGAGGCTTTTAATAAAGGAGGAAAAAATTATGCCATTCGGTCAAATTGGAATCCCAGGATTAATTATCATTTTAGTCATCGCCTTGATCATATTCGGACCTTCTAAACTTCCAGAGCTTGGACGAGCAGCAGGAAGTACATTAAAAGAATTCAAGAACTCAACTAAAGATCTCATTTCATCGGATTCTGAATCAGATGAAAAGAAACAACAAACGACAGAAAAGGTTGAAAAACACTGATTTAATATGGGGTTGGCTAATTGGGTTGATGATACCATTTAGTCAACCTCTTCCACTATGGAAAGGTGGGGTATTCTAATTATGGATCAAGAAATGGAAGTTACAGAGCATTTAGAGGAGCTAAGAAAGAGGATTATATGGACGTTAGTGATGTTCATCGGATTCTTTATCACAGCCTTCATTTTTGTTGAAGAGATTTATGAATGGTTAATCAGGGATATCGACCAAAAGCTTGTTATCCTTGGTCCTTCTGAAATTCTTTGGGTCTATGTCATACTTGCTGGTGTTTGTGCGCTTTCATTGACGATTCCATTTGCAGCTTATCAAACGTATAAATATATTTTTCCTGCTTTAAATATGAAAGAACGGAAAGCGACACTCTTATTCATCCCAGTATTATTCATATTATTTCTGATTGGTATTTCATTCGGTTATTTTATTGTATTTCCAATGGTCTTATCTTTTATGGAAGGATTATCAGGTGACCATTTCCAACAGATGTATACGACTGAAAAATACTTTAGGTTTATGTTACAGATGACGTTACCTTTTGGTTTGCTATTTGAATTACCAGTCGTCATCACGTTCCTTACGACTATCGGATTATTAAACCCGATGATTCTGATCAAAGCCAGGAAAATCGCCTATTTTGTGCTAGTTGTTGTCGCAGTTTCAGTTACACCACCTGACTTTATCTCAGATATTTTAGTAACTGTGCCATTGCTATTACTCTATGAGATCAGCATATCCTTCGCCAAAATGATCTATAAAAAGAAGCAACAGAAAGAAAGACCTGATTTGAAAAGTGTGAGCTGAATACCAGTTATCAATATGGAATAAAAGAATAAATGTACATGAGGGCTGACTAATAAGGGACATTTACCTGCCTACTTAGGTCAGCCTCTTGATTCTATATTCGTACTTTTTATGAAAAAGTTATTTCTGTATGATTTGAATCAGAGTCCTACGGGTACGTCCTGCTTTTTTATAAAGCCCAGAAATCTTGAATAAAACTCTAGTGCTTTGTCTTGGTCTTGTACGAAAATACTTGTAACAATGATTTTCATTCTGGTTGTCCTCCCTAATTGGTGACACATATTGCTCTAAATTCACCGATAATCTTTTCCAATAGAAAGAATTACACCTTTAGAAAAATCTCTCCGGAAAGCATAAACAAACTATTAATAATGAATCTAATAATAGCTACCTATTTGAATTGAATATAATAATCGATAAGTTTTTTGGTAGTAACTAGAGAGATAATGATTAAGAACATTCCAGCTAGTAACATGATAAGGAGTTGAATAATTGTCGGATCCGTAAACCACAGTGGAAATACATAGGTTTCTATTAACTGAAAAGCTTTATAGTAAAACACTAAAACGATAATAAAAGTCAGACCGAAAACGATTTTCTTTTTGTCTATGTTCCCACTTCCCTTATGTCACTAATAACTTAATTTTTCAGGATTTGTAGCGTAAAGTTCGATAAAGCCACAATTTGAGCATACATAACAAGGTAATACTTCACTCATAGTCTTAGAATTCGGCTTTTCCTTTGCATTGAATACTCTAATTGGATAACTGTCTAGCTTAGCCTCCACCATGATTGATTCACATTTAACACAAGTATTCGCCATGGACACACACCTCAATACGTTACACTAGTTTAACTACCTATCTTTTACACTCAAACGAATAACTATTTGTAAGGTTATTACTAATTTCCAAAATGACTTCCCCATCTGTTGCGTAGCATTGAGAAGTCAGTGAACTTATTTCTTTACTATTAATGTATCCATATGAAATGATCAATGATAAAACTGTAAATATAAATGTACATAAAATGATAAAACTTACTTTCAAATTTATATTTGATACGGAAGAAACCATTGATTCTCCTCACTACTTTCAACATATCATTTCAATTCACTTCATGTTGCTATATGTATATAACCTGAATGATTCTGAGCTTGTATTTATTACAACCCACTAAAACAAGAAGTAATCAGTAGGAACAGGCTTGATACGAAAAAGACGAGTATAAGAAATCCTAAGCCTTCCTCTCTTTTCTGCTGTTCATTTAGATTCTTTCTATATGTCGCTTGCACTTTCCTTTTAAGTGTACTCTTGTCTCGTTTCATATGAACTCCTTAAGAGTCTGGCATTCACTTCCGAGTAAACCACCATACGAAAAACAAAATAACTGCGACTATAAACCAAATAAGAGCAACGACATGTTTCTTCTCCGTTTTCTTACGACTGTTGACAGCTACTATACTCGTTGTAATTACGATTGCGATTGCCATCCAAGTCAAAAAGCTCATCAATATTCCTCCGATACCTAACCTATCTACTCTGTCTTCTTGCTTCTTCTACCTTGAGCGTATCCTGCAAGCAATAGAAAGATCGTTGCCATTCCATATCCGAAAAGCATAGAATACTCAACAACACCATCGAGTGCCAATCCACCTGTAATGGAAGCACTAAACAAGAGGATGAATAATACGGTATAGTTCTTTTTCAAAACATCTCACCTTCCACATTATTGGAAAATTTTGATAGTATTAACTTATCATATGATTTGTTTTTTTAGAATAGTCAATTGTATGTTGGATGCAAATCCCCTTTTTTTCCCAACCGGCCACATTAATCATCGTCTTTATATAAAAGGGGTTATGGTGGTGGTCTCTTGTTTCGAACAATTATAAATAGTGCGTTGCGTTTATTAGCTGTCGTTGTAGGCATTGTGCTCATCTCTTCATTCCTTGGAATGACGATGTATGGTTTTGATTTCAGTTTGTCCAATTATTTCGGCTATGTAAAAAGTACAGTCCTCTCATTGATTCATCCTCATGAAATGATGGTGTATAAAGACATCTACAGTTTCAAATTCAGGCAAGATTTTTACAATTGGAGTGATAAGCAGTATTCCGTATTTCCTGTCTTTTGGGATTATTACTTTTATTCAATGCGCATCTTTCTAAGCGCTCTTTTCGTTGCCGTCTTAGGTGGGGTTTTACTAACATATTTGACCTCTTTTTTCTCCAAACGAATCAAACAGAGGATTTCCAATGTTCTTTCACTTTTGGAAGCGTTACCTGACATCTTTGTCATTTTTGTTGTTCAATTCTTCATCATTTGGTTGTTTAAGAAAACGGACATCCTACTGTTTCCCATTGCTGGAGGCTTTGAGAAAGTGTACTTCGTTCCAATTGTTGTCTTATCGCTCCTACCGATGCTTTTCTTCTTTAAAGTGTCCTTGTTCATGACACTGGAGGAATATGAGCAACCCTATGTAGAATTTGCGGCCAGCAAAGGTTTGCGGCCTAATTTTCTCTATCTAAAACACATTTTTCGTAATGCAATTATCGGAATTACAAGTCATACAAATTCGATTATCTGGATCATGTTATCGAACTTGATTATTTTAGAGCGGCTATTCAACATTAGCGGGCTAACCAAATACATACTGAATTACCAACAAACTGACGTAATCGCGCTCAGTCTCATTCTCTTTTACATACCTATTTTCATCATTTTATTACTAAGTAAAATGATCATTCGTCGAACAACTGGTAAAGAGGTGATCATATGATGTTAGGCATTCGTTTACTGCGCAATCCGTTGTTCATGATTGGAACACTTTTCATTCTCGGTCTCTTTTTCACAAGCCTTGGTTATTATTTTTTCAAGAATGATGAAATCCCTGTCATTTATTTTTTATTTGATGAAAACGGCGAGCCCATTAAGCATCCATACAAACCGACAGACTATTTTCCCTTTGGAACAGACCATTTCGGTCGAGACATCTTATACTTAATGTTGATTGGGACGAAATATACGTTAGGGATTGCATTTGCAGTAGCACTGTTAAGGTTGCTGATTTCATCTACACTCGGCATTTTCTTTGGGATGTTTTTCGGTAAAATGAAGAAGTGGGTAGCTTCAATTGCAGATGCTGTCAACTACTTTCCAGCGACATTACTTGCTTATTTTAGTTTAATTTGGGTGCTCTTATATGAACGCTTTTATGAAGGTGGCTATTCGCTCAGCTTTTCTAAACAATTCTTCATCATAGTAATCGTGTTCACAGCCATTGCCATACCTACTATATCAGCTCTCGTCATGAATGAGACAGACCGGATCATGAAGAAAGAGTTCATGGAAGGTGTGAGAGTACTTGGTGCAAGTAAGTGGCAAATGATTCGTAAGCACTTAATGCCCTACCTACTCCCTCAGTTTTTCATGATTTTCTTACGTGAATTGATTCAAGTTCTATTGTTACTTGCACATCTTGGATTATTAAGAATTTTTCTAGGTGGTTTAGGTATTACGAAGGACATGTATGATACTTCTAGAGAATATTCAATATCTAACGAATGGTCCGGGTTGCTTGGTTCGTGGTGGGAGTTCATATGGGCTGGTCACCCACAAATCACAGCTGTTCCTGTATTGTTTTTTACATTAACAATTTTAGCAGCCAAAATGGCCTTGATGGGCTTCGAACAGGAGTACAACCGTTTATCTGTTGCACCGAAAATAATACAAAGATCCAATGAACGATCAAATACTATACTCACAAAAAAAGATTTTAAACCGATCACAGTGGATTTTAAGCGAAAAAGGAGCGCAAACGAATAAGAAAGGATGTACATATGAAAGGATTAATCATCAAATCGCCGTGGATCGAACAGATCCTAGAAGGTCACAAAACGTGGGAAATCCGAGGATCAAACACGAAAATTCGAGGTCAAATCGCTCTCATAAAAAGTGGGTCTGGTCATGTTTATGGAACAGTCGATTTAGTAGATTGTAAAAAATTAAATGCAACCACGTATCAATCTGGCGAGCGTTATCATGGGATTTCTAGAGATGAATGTCAGGTGATGCCATACAAGAACACGCATGCATGGGTGCTTGAAAACCCGCAAATATTTGCAAATCCTGTGCCTTATCAACATCCGATGGGAGCCGTCATTTGGGTGAATTTAGATTCTTAGAACATCAAAGGGTAGCTTATTAGGTCCAAATCGCAAATTGATTTGGATCCTTTTATTTAGGTTACTGAAACTTATCTTAAGGTCATTCGTATATAAAAATAAGGAAGGTTTTGGAAACCAAGGAGAGGGTGAAGAAATATGAGAAAAGGTTGGTTGTTCGGGTTCATTAAGAAATTCGCCATTATAGCTGTTGTCTTCATTTTTGTTGTCGGGTGTTCGACTTCGAAAGATCAAGAACATATACAAACCATACAAGCGTATCTTGAAAACGAGTTCAATGGCCCAAATGAAAAATTAAGCAAGATTCTTGATCAAGAGGGGGCTTATCCACCTGAACTAGAAGCCTATATGAAAAAACACTACGACCCTCTCGTAGCTGACTTGGAGAAGATGGTGAATACAAATAACGCACTCTTATTTCTACGATTCGCACATGGTGGCGGATATCAACTTCAGTCAAAATCGATTGTCATACAAAAGGTAGATCAAACTGATCAGTATGCGTACAACTACGAAGTCGAATTGGAATACAGTAGAAATGATCAAACCAACACTGCTACCGTCACTGGCGTCATCAACATCAATGACGATGGTAAAATTACATTGATACGAAATGTAAATGATGATGGTTTATTGGAAAATATGAGATAAAGAAAACTTGGCAAAGCCAAGTTTTTCTTTTTCAACTATACTATTCATCATAGTATTTAGCTCATTTGGTACATTGACCGATGGGCATCCATTAAGTGTTGTTCAATTTTCATACGAATGGATGGCATCTTCTCTTCAAGAAGCGGCAGGAAATACATCGTGCGCATAAAGTGATTGAGATTTGTCCGCATATGAAAGTATGAATCAGACCAACCTTCTTGGTCTTTCTTTTCACTAAGCTGATGCCACATGGCGTGGATCCAATGATTCAGATCTTTTTCGGATATGCCTCTTTCAATCAAACTGTGAATCACCATAAGTAAACGCTCTTCTTCATTGTCCGTGTAAACACCTTCATCTCGAAGTACACAATGTTTCACAGCTTCAAGACCCTTCGCGAAAAAGGTTGAAGTGTCGATCACTGGATGTTGGATGGCAACTGCCAGCTGATCTGCACCATGTGCCACAGCATGTGCCCATCCTTTGCCCTCGACACACCCTCGTAGATCTTTTTCTATTAAAAGATAATTAAACGCTCGATCACAAGCTTCTTTAGCTAGCTCTTCTGGTATAAACCTATTCTTTCCGTCTTCCATTAAAATCACTGCCACGACAAGAGCAGAGAAAGATCGTGTGAAAACGGAGTCTGTACCCTTCTCTCCGATACAGTAATACAAATGGTCATCATTCATACATGAGCTAAGTATTTCTATCATTAACGTTTCTGACAGGTGACGACCTGTAATCAACTTTGCAAAAGTACTGAAAATAAGCTTGTCCCTTAACTCTGGGTCTGTATCACCAATTGATTCAATCATCTTTCGTGTAAGATCTTCAAGATCTACCTTATGTATTTCTTCATCAGGCATTTCATTAAGTGTTGTTAATCGTTCTTTTAACATCTACTCACTTCTCCCTTCCTCTCTATATTCCACATTGTATACATGATTTCCTATCCAAATGAAACACTAACTACGTAGCTAGAATTGTATAGGAGGAAAAACATATGAACAATTCAATGAATCAAGGTGGCGGTCAACAACCGCAACCAGGGATGCAACAACCTAAAATGAATCAATTCGGTACACCACCAGCTGCCGCTATGCCACAAAATCGCACGCAGCAGCCCGGAATGCAGCCAAATCCTGCACCGACACCACCAAACATGAATCATGGCGGGCACGAAATGTTCGACAGCCATGAAGTGCTCGCAACGTTCATCAGTGTGCTAGATCAATATTTGATTTTCGATCAATACGTAAAGGATCAAGAGCTTCGTACGATACTTTATCGCCAGCACGCTTTCATTACAGATTTGTATAACATCTGTGTCGAAGCGTTCTCAACTGGAGAAAAACCGTCTCACTCAACACGCGTTTATAAAATGCAACAAAATAATAATACCGTTTACGGTTTGACGCCAGGACAACCGAAAAAGCCTTTTACTTCAGCTAATGAGGTGAACGACCAAGGTGTATCTGGATACATGCTCGGCTTAATCAAATCGACTGGATCGTTGTTAGGGATGACAGCATTCGAAATGACCAATCCTGTGTTGCGCCGAGTGATTGCGGACAGTGTGCCGAACTTTATCGAAATGGCATACGAAATTTTCTTATATCAAAACAAGCGCCATTATTACCAAGTACCGCAGCTCACTCCACAAGACATGAACCAAATGCTCCATAGCTTCGCGCCAGCTCAACAACCGAATCAGTTTAGGCAATAAAATACAATCTTAGAGTGTACTAAAGAGGAGAGTGAAACCCTTGGACGTACACTCTTGTTCTTATTAAAATGGTAACTCTTCCACTCTATATTCAATTCCAAGCTCTTCAAACCATGCGTTCAATCCAGTCCAAAGCTTCTCACACATTTCGTAAACATCTTCTTTATCTGTGAAGTCACCTTCCATTACTTTTCGTGCTATGACTTCATACCCTTCTGGCTTCGTCTCCATATGAAGTGATTCTTCAAAGGTTCGAGCTCTTGTTGTGTAAAACTTCCGATTCGCTAAACCAATCAATTTCGCTGTTTGCCAAGCAAGGTCCCGCGCTCCGACTGGTATGTATTCTAAGTTACCACTCTCATAATTGTTCCTCATTTTACCCATCGTTTCGTAAGGCTCCCAGATCATGAACTCTCTCATTACATCTCTAAATTCACTGTCTGTTCCTGTATGTGGTAGCTTTTTTATTTCCTCAAACAAACCAATTGGATCATAAATCGACCTAATATGTACGAATGAACCTGCTTTAATCGGCCAGTTGTCTGTTACTTCAGCTGCCTCAGCAAACAGTTCACTTCTCTCTGACGTATCTAGCTCAATCTTAAATTTACCTATGATGAACTCTTGTCTTTCAACCTTAAAACCATCCTCAGATACAACGTGCATCTCGATATCTGAATATGCTCCTTCCTTTTCCTGACCAATCGACCCGTAAACACCGATTGCGATTATCTTCTCGCCATAGGCTTCGATTAATCGACTTTTTACACGTTCGATCATTTCAAACTTCTCTTCTCTTGTTGTTGCAGTTGGATACATTAACATTTCTCAATCCCCCTTTTTATCTCCCTTCCTTATTCTTGAAAAAAACGCAATTTCCTTTTCTAGTTCTATCTTATTAGGAAAGTCTACACCTTCTATATCCTTCGTATTACGTAGGTGTAGTGCTAACAAATAAACCATATAGACTGTTGTCAGTATTTGCGGTATGACGGGAAGGGAACGCCTATATACTGGCGAAAAAGGCTAGTAATGCTAAAACACTTGGGGAGGATTTAAATTGAAAAAGAGAAGTATACTTACTGCACTCAGCGTCAGCTTACTTGCAGGTCAAGTTCTTGTAAGTAGTGGCGGTAATGCTGCAGAAACGGCGGGTCATAATGTAGAAAATATTTTGCATGAACATAACCTATCAGCAAATTACGATGTGCGGAATGTGTTGAATCAAGTCGTTCCGACGAGTGTTCAACTCGGTGCTGCAGATACATTGATTGAACAAGCTGGTGCTGGAGTTAAAATAAAATGGAACAACCTCTTTGGTACACCATCTACGATTGTAAAAGAGAAAGGTTATCTCTCAGAAGCTTCAAACAAAAATGCAGAAACAATCGCTCGAGAATGGCTGAAAGAAAATGCATCCCTTTTCGGATTAAAAGCAGCTGAAATCGATTCGTTAAAAGTTGTACGTGATTATGCAATGAAGGGCACTGGCCTTCATCCTGTTACGTTCCAACAGACGTTTGACGGAATCGAATCCGTTTACGGTGGACGAATCATTGTAGCCGTCAACAAAGAAGGGAAAATTTTATCGGTAACAGGAAATGCAAGTCGTTCGAAATCACTTGCTGGTGAATTTGTGTTAAGTTCGACGGACGCTCTCAACAAAGCGATCGACTTAGAGGCAAAGAGCCTTCAATATACACCAGAATTAACAGGTACTGAAAAAGGCTGGGACGTATTTGCTGCGGGTGATGTTCTACCGACAGAACAACGCGTTAAAAAGGCGACCTTCATCACGAAAAATGGTGTACGACCAGCTTACCGTGTCCTTTTCATTGAAAAATTGAACGAAGGTTATGAAATGGTCATTGATGCAGAAACAGGCGAACAGCTATATAAGCGTTCTCTCGTCGATTACCTGACAGATCCTGAAGGATTGATCTTTGAAAACTATCCAGGAGCACCACAAGGTGGAACTCAAGTCGTTAAATCATTCAAAGGTGATTCAAATGCATCTCCTTATGGATGGATGACGCCTGGTACAAATCTTGGTGTGACGACGTTCGGAAACAATGCTAACTCTTATGCGAACTGGAGTAACTTCCTCGTACCTGCTGACCAAGCAGTACGTCCTGTCGCTCCAACTGGCAAACTTAAATACAACTTCAATAATGCATGGCAAGAAACACAAGGTGCAACGGTGCCTCCATCCTATGCAGAAGATGTCCACAGTGCGGCGACGAACCTTTTCTACCATCACAACTTGTTCCATGATTACTTCTATAACCTTGGATGGACAGAACCTGCAGGGAACTTACAAGCATCTAACTTCGGTAAAGGCGGATTAGATGGAGATGCGATTCTCGGTCTCGTTCAAGCAGGCGCAGCTTCTGGTGGCGCTCCAACTTACACCGGTCGAGATAACGCCTACATGCTGACATTGCCGGATGGCATTCCAGCGTGGAGCGGAATGTTCTTATGGGAGCCAATCGCAGGTGCATTTGAAGGAGAATATGCAGATGGGGACTATGATGCAGGAATCATCTATCACGAATACTCTCATGCCCTTTCCAACCGTTACGTAGCCGGGGGAGAAGCACTTGGCAGCCATCAATCTGGATCGATGGGCGAAGGCTGGGGTGACTGGTTCGGCATGCATTACCTCATCAAGAACGGTAAGCAAGAGAAGCCTGTTGTCGGTGCATATGTGACGGGTAACGACGAGCGCGGAATCCGAAGCTACTCACTAGACGACGCACCTTACAACTACAGTGATGTCGGTTATGATGTAGGCGGACCGGAAGTTCACTCTGACGGAGACATTTGGGCGGCAATTTTATGGCAGATGAGAGAAGAGTTAATTGAGCGCTATGGTAAAAGTGAAGGCGAATCGATTGCAGAACACCTCGTTATGGATGCGATGCCGATTTCTGTTCCCGACCCATCGATGGAAGATATGAGAACGGCAATTATCGCAGCTGATTTCGAGAGATATGATGGTGCTCACTATGATGCGTTATGGACAGCTTTCGCACAACGTGGATTAGGCGCTAACGCATACTCTAACAGTGGTGACGATACAGATCCGATTCCTGGATTCAACCACCCTGACGGTGAGCGAAATGGCCAACTTGTCGGTAAAGTCATTAATGCAGCTACCAACAAACCAATTGAAGATGCTCGTATCATGATTGGTGAATTTGAAGCACGTACGACGCCAGTGTCAACCACTTCTAACAAAGGTGGATTTGCTTCTTATATTGTTGAAGGAACATATGACATCACCATTCAAGCCCGTGGATTCGGTTCTAGAACGATCCGTGACGTAGAAATCACACCTGGTCAAAAAAACAAGCTCAAGTTCAAGCTAGAGCCTAACGTAGCTTCTTCCTTTAACGGTGCATCGATCAAGAGCGTTTCTGGAGAGTCCGACAGTAATCCGGTGAAACTTGCGATTGATGATACAGAAGCAAGTGTATACGCAACCGACACGCAAGAAAATGGATTTAAAGGATCCGAGTTCGTTGTCGACCTAGCTGGTGATCAAGCGGTCAACGTTTCACACATTCAAGTGAGTGCAATGAAAGACGTTTCGAAAGCACGATTTGCTACTCTGAAAAACTTCAGCGTTCAAGTTTCTGAAGACGGTGAAAACTGGACGACAGTGGTGAGAGAAAAGTTCACAGCACAAAAACCTCGTCCAACAGTTGCAGACTTGCACTACAGAGGTTATGACTTAGCTGAACCTGTTAAAGCGAAGTACTTGAAGTTCATTTCGCATGATGCACAGGATAACTCTAAAGGCTACGTACAGGTTGCTGAAATTCAAGCGTTCGCTTCTGGCAAATCGAAAATTGAGCCAATAACGATTGCTACAGAAGAACCATTTGTAGCGGAAGGAACCGTTCAAGCAGGTAACGCTGGAACAGGTATCGGAAGCTTAGCTGGTGTCCCAGCAACGCTTGCAGTAACAGAAAACGAGTTTGTCACAACTCAAAATCCTGAGCCTGCATCCCAAGGTGCAGATGGATATGTCATCACGCTTCCTGAACAATATGCAGATGGCATCCACAACTTCAAATTAGAAGGTGCAAGTGATGGGGAGTATGATTACGATGTGTATTTCTATAACAAAAACTTCGAACCAATCGGTGGCGTTGCTACAGCCGGGGCAAATGAATCAGGCGTGATCCCAGGTGGAACGAAATACGTCTATGTCGGTCTATACACTGGCGCAAACGTACCATTCACTTTCACTGCAACAAGCCCTTACTAGAAAAGCTTAATCATTATAAAAGCTAAAATAAGCCGCATCTCAATCCTTAACGGAGCGAGATGCGGCTTTTGTTTGTTCCAATGCTTATATAATTCAATGCTCCCTATTGTGAAAGACCTCAAATCAAGATACTTAGGCTTTTCCCCAGATTCTTTCGACATTCACCAATTCCTGTTCATTGAATTCCATTCTATAAATATCAGGTTTTGATGTACTATGTAAAAAATTCAAGTCATAATTGCTATCAAAATATCGCATCATCAAGGTCATAACAGCACCGTGGGTTCCTATCACTATTTCCTTACCTCTATAAGTGTTTAGTAATTCTTTTAAAACTTTTATAGCTCTTTTTTGACAATCAGCGTTTGATTCTCCTCCTTCGAAGGAGTAATACGAATCAAGAAATGACTCTTCCAAAAGTGGACGTAGTTCATTATCAGCTAATCTACTCACTTTAGTTGAAAAATCCCTCTCCCTTAAATCCTCAAAAACTAAAACTTGCTGCCCTATCTGTTTAGCTAACTCTTTAACAGTTGATATTGAACGTATGTATGGACTTGAAACAACTACATCAATTTTCTTATCTTTCTTCAATATGTCAGTTACTCGTTGAGCATCCATATAACCTTTTTCTGTTAAACCTCTTGTCCTATCATTTCCCTCTTTTGGCGATTCACCATGTCTCACCATATAAACAATTGTACTCAATATATCCTCCCTCCCATAAGCTACTCATATTTTGTGCTTCAACTCTATTGCTCTTTTACTTTAGCACCTTTAGTGAAATTATATAGTAGCTGGTCAGTCATATATCTATACCACACTTTAATCCAAAAATACCGAAATAATTTCATCACTTATTGGAGTAAACATAAATATCCAAAATTCGAACCCATTTTGTTCAAGTTCGATTCATTCACAATTATTCCTTGTTCGTTGGTGACACAAATAAAACCAATTTCTTAAATCTCTGTCATCTTCTCCCTCGTTTCTTTAAGTGATTTTAAAGTAACTAAGGATTGCTGGAGTATTTATCTTCCATCTTCGCCCCTATAACGGAACAATGGACGCACTCCAATACTCTAGAATTGCGCCCGATTGTTGAAGATGTACTAACTATTTTTTATTTCAAGCCATAAGGTCTCAAGAAATTCTTCAGTTGCTTTACTTAAATTGTCTATTTCTGAATTAATTACATTTACACCTTTGTTTTCTAATATGGTCTTTTTAATTTCGTTAGGACGTGGTAGAAAAACAAATGACTTTGGCTTTAGTTCAGGTCTAGAAGATGATTCCCATAACTTTGTTAATTTGTAAAGTAAATACCTGATGTTTATGTCATCTAAACTGTAACCAATAAACAAAATACCTTTACCTAAGGTATCGGATCTTAGTTTAATATCTAATGGGCCATCAAAATTTAATCTATCGAAGTAACTAGTTTCTGTTAAGACAATGGAGTTATCATCATCAAAATCACCGTGGAATTTAATGATTTGTGTTTTTCCATTTTTAGTATCTTTTATATCAGCTACATTTTTTATCTTTGTATAGCCTTTTTTATGATAATCATATGCTTTCTCAATCCATCTATCATAATTTGTTGTGTAAATTATAGGGAAATCAAGTTTGATAATTAATTCATGTATTTTAGATTCATTAATTTTTATGTTAGGATTATGCCAATTAGTGTCCATCCAACTTCTTAGCTCACCAATTGAGCCTTTTTTGATTTTATAGTATTCAGCTAATGTTAAATAATCTCCCCCTCCCAAGACATTATAAATTTCCTGTTCATAACCCATTCTTTCAGCTATATGGTTTATTAAATCTCTAAAGGTTGGTAGGCCAAGACTTGCAGACACTCCAGCACCAACAAACAATATAATATTCTTTTTTCTAATCGCTTCGATTAACTCTTGGTAATTTTTATTCATCTTCACCCTCCCTTAAATACAAAGAAAATTTGTCTAATGCTTTTCTTCTCATTGAAATTTCATTCTTCTTTTCTCCGAGTTCAGCAAATGTCTTATCATAACCCTTTGGTATAAATACACAATCCCACTGAAAACTTCTATCGCCTCTAGGAGATGTAGATATTTCACCTTCAATTTCCCCTTCAAATATTTTTGTGTTTTTACCATCAATATAACCGATAGTTGTTTTAGCCACTGCTTTCACATTATGGTTATTGCCAAAAATTTCACAAAACTTATCTGCTTGCAACTTATCCCAAAAAATTTGAGTAAGCCCTCCAGGCAACCCTTCAAAGTGTTCAACATATAATCCAGTATGTTCAACAAAAAGCGGTCTACCTACTTGTTTGAATGCCTTTATAACCTTATCATAAACAAGTTCTATTGAATCCTCAGTTTGAATTTCATTAATTTTTGTATTCACAGACACAACTTCAAGTCCTATTGTTGACAAAATATCCTGAGCTTCTTTTAGTTTATTTACATTCCCTGACATGAATCTTATTTTCATTTTTTTCTCCTTAACCAAAAGAATATTTTTCTGTTCTGATTTCCATATCATTTATTACATCTAATCTATCAAAATATTTTAAGAATAATAAATATTCTTCCGATAATAGCTTGCCATGTACTGAAGGGTTATCGGTACATAGAACAAATGGAATATCCCATTCCAAAAAAGTTCTTATAGGATGTTCATAAAGATCCGCACAATTACCTGACATTAAATTACTATATAAGCATACTTCTAGGCACACGTCTCTTTCTTTAATTAAATTTAATGTGTATTCCGAGAACTTAGCTGCACTGCCGTGGCCAATCCTATCCGCATTACACTCAGAAATAGCCCATTTTATATTTTCAAAATTCCCCGTTTCTCCTGCATGTATAGTTATGTTAAGGCCGTATTCTTCTTTTGCTTTTAGAAAAAATTTATTAATTTCCTTTGGAACAAAGACATCTTCATCTCCAGACATATCAACACCAACAATAACGTTATATCTATTGGATGCTTTTATAGCTTTTAATAATTCAATTCCTTGACCATCATTTAATTCATGCCTAGTTAAGGAGAGTATTAATCTAGCATCAATGTTAAATTTTATAGAGTTGTCAAGTAAAGCGTTTACAAGCCAAGAGACAGCTTCGTTCAAAGGAATATTATTTAATTTACTTATGTAAAAAGGCGAGTTCCTAAACTCAACATAATTAATATTGTCACTCACTAACTTTTCAATAGCTTTTTCAACCATGTTACATAGTGTGTCATAATCTCTAGGAAGTAATTTTAAAACTTCCCAAGGTAAAAAATATTCTCTTAAAGAACTTACAGGGTTTTTGATCTGTAAGTTTGTATTAAGATTAAACCCATCCGGTATTACTATATTTTGTTCTTTAATAAATTTAATAATATTTTCCTTAGGAATTGCACCATTAAGGTGCACATGTAAGTCTCTCTTTTCCATACTTTTAAATTGATTATATTCCACGTTTATCAAAATTTGTTTTCCTTTCCAGTAAGTTCTTCCGTCTGCTTTTTTAATCCATATTATACCATGAATCTTTCAATTAATTATATTCAAATCCACTTATTCAACAATCTAGCCCTATTATAGAATAATTTTAGTAACCTCTTAGTATAGAATGCTGCCCTTTTGCTGAATAACGAGCAATTGTATCTAACTACAATTTTAGCATATTATTCCATGAAGTTTTTCAGGAAGGTTTCGAAAACATGCTATATTTACTAGATTACATATTCTAAATTGGTGCATTAACCGCTGATCATAGCGTTACTTACACTTGATAATGCAGCGCCTCTTTTTTTATTCATAACAAAAAGTTTGCAACGAGCCACATTCAATAAGTACGAATCGGTGATACAATAAAGGGAACATAAAAAATTTCGGGTGTTTGGGGGTATGGTTATGAGAAAGGTGTCTAGAACTAGTCTTGCCACACTTGACCCTGAGGATTTGTATCGTCAAATTGTCGAGTTCTCTTTTGAAACAACAATCATCCATTCAGACCAAAAAGTCCTTTTTATTAACGAATCTGGTGCTCAATTTTTGAAAGCAAAAAAAGAAGAGATAATTGGGGCTAATATTGTTGATCTATTTGAAGAACGTTCACGACCTTTTATAAGAGAACGGATTCGTCGCAATCAAGAAGAAGATCTGATTGGTGAATTAATCGAAGACAGAATCTATCTAAATGATGGGACTCTTGCAGACATTGAAATCTATTGTCATCCAGTTCTATTCGGTAATCATATCGCAGTTCAATCCATTATTAGAGATATTACCTCACGTAAAGAAGCAGAAAGACAATTAAAGACAGCATCCAAAGAAATTATGGAGATTTCTTCTACCATAGTTCCTATTTCTGAAGGCATCGGCATCATCCCACTTGTTGGATCATTTGATTCAGACAAAGTAAACCACCTTTTAGACTTCATTCCCAACCAACTGACTAAGCATCAGCTAGAGTATTTGATTATCGATTTTTCAGGTATCTATCAAATGAATCTTGATGTCGTCAATTTCCTATTTAAGATCAATTCAATTCTACAATTACTCGGAATCCAACCCGTATTATCAGGAATCAGACCAGCGCTTGCCCAAAAGACGGTTCAACTCGGACAAGATATCTCCACAATCCGCACAGTTCGAAATGTGAAAGAAGCATTAATAAAATTAAGAGTTTGAGCGTTCTTACTCCCAAACCCTAGTTAAATTGTGTTCATGATTATTAATTGTTAAAAGAAAAACATCCGGGTTTTTTAATTGCTCCCATTCATCATATCCGAAACGATCATTAAAATGCTTAAGCAATAAAGTCATCAAATTTCCATGCGTAACAAGTATTGTGTTTTCAACTCCCGAGGTCCTTAAATCACCAACAACCTCTACTGCTCTACTCATAGCTTCTCTACTAGATTCACCACCAGCTAATTTAAGATCTAACTCATTAAATGAGCCCCTTAATTTTTGTTTCCAGTCTTCAGTAGATTCTGAGCAAAGTACACGTTCAGACAAACGATCATCTAGTTTTAACTGTATTCCAAGTTTAATAGCTGTAGGTTCAATAGATTGTCGCGCTCGTCTAAATGGACTTGAAACTATCGTGTCTATGCTTTTATCAGCAAAAAAGCTAGCTAACTCCTCAGCTTGTTTTTTTCCAACATCTGTGAGCGGTGACTCAGCTGGCTGCCCCTCAGCTTTACAGTGTCGTACAATATATATATTCATCGTACAGACTCCTTTCTTTACTCTAACACGAGTTTAATACGCACATGACAGAATGTAAGCATGATTCCTTTTACAATTCTTCAATATATTCAGAGTCACCGATTTCTTTAAGGAACAATGACTTTTCGGATTTTAACTTTTTCATCGTACCTTCTACCCGTTTTTCCCTTGAAAGTGGATAGGAAAGGAATAGTCTTTTTTCTGCTCTCGTTGCTGCTACGTAAAGGACTCTTCTCTCTTCTTCCAGTTCTGATTCGAAGTCCTCTTTCTGTTCGTTCGGGAACGTTAAATTGTCCATTCCAGATACAAACACGACAGGAAACTCAAGTCCTTTTGATTTATGAATCGTCATCAATGTCACTTTTGACTTTTGATTCTCATCCTCCACATAAAGATTAGCAAGATATTCTCTGAACGCTTCAACGGACAGACCAGGCTTTTCTGACTCTGCCATTTTCGCTAATCTGATTAGCTCATTCAAGCTTTCCGAAACCTCGTCCTTCATCCAATCTAAACTTTTGCTATATACCTTATTTTCATAATCCAATGCTCTTAACAGGTGTTCAATTGTGTACGAAAGACCTCTTTCATGTAAAATAGGACCGCATGATTCAATAACAGCTACTAAATCTTTAATCCCTTTTTGTCCAGCTTTTGTCATCTTAGAAAGTGTTTCTTTCTCCTTTAAAAAGCCAATCGCATTTTCACCGATATGATCAAAGATATACTCTATAGACTTTCGACCGATGCCTCTCTTCGGCTTATTAATAATCCTTCTTAATTGTGTTGCATCTTCAGGATTTTCAATCAGTTTTAGATAAGCCAAGATATCTCTTATTTCGATGCGATCAACAAATTCAATATCCCCAGTAATTCGAAAAGGAATGCTATGTTCATCGAAAACTTTCGCAAATTTATTCATGTGAGAGTTATTTCTGAAAAGTACAGCCAATTCGTTAAAGTCAAAACGTTCTTCTTGATGCATTGCTAGAATACGCTTAGCAACTACTTCCGCTTCCTGTTCATCATTATCAGCTTTCATGACTGTAATCTTTTCACCTAGTTCATTTTCAGTAAATAACGATTTTACTTTCTGGTTTTTATTATGACGAATAATAGAATTAGAAAAATCAACAATCCGTTTTGTCGAACGGTAGTTTTGCTCTAATTTCACGACGTTAGTTCCTGAAAAATGGCGATCAAAGTCTAAGATGTTTTCAATTGCAGCACCCCGGAAGCCGTAAATGCTTTGAGCATCATCGCCTACGACACAAATATTCTGTTTATCTCCAGCTAGAAGCTCTAGTATTTTAAATTGCACATGATTTGTGTCCTGCATTTCATCGACCATGATATATTTGAACTGCTCTTGATACCTTTCTAACACTTCTGGACACTTATCAAGCAATCCTACGGTATAGAACATCATGTCATCGAAATCCATTAATCTATTCCTTAATAATTCCTTCTGATATTCTGGGTAGATTACTTTAAGCGCATTGAACAGACTAGTGTCATTCTCTTTCAAATCATCAATAATCTTCTTAGACTGATCCCAGTTCATACAACGGAGAGTCGGAACCTCATTTTTTAGCGCATGAGGAGATATAAGGTTCGTCTTTAATTTATTCATAGCATCTAATGCTACCTCTTTAGTTACTCGATCCTCTTCCTCATCATTTCCATCTCTCAAATCAAAACGATTAATAATATTTTGCACAATCGTTTTGGATTCATATTGATTACAAATTTTAAAGTCCCTAGGGACACCTAAATGATTCCCATCTTTCTTCAAGATCTCCATACAGATCCTATGAAAAGTCTCTACCCAGGTCTCTTCCATTCTGAAATTTTGAAAGTTATGAGCGATCCTAGATTTCATCTCGTTCGCAGCTTTACGCGTGAATGTTACCATCAGAATTTCTTTCGGTTTCACGCCAAGTCTTAACAAGTGTTCATAACGACTTGAAATGGTTCGAGTTTTCCCAGAACCCGGACCAGCTAAAATCAATAATGGTCCTTCTATATATTCCACTGCTTCAATCTGTTGCCTATTTAACATTCAATAATCCTCCTGGGACGAGGGGACAGGTACCTTGTCCCACTATCTATTTGTTTATTTTTTGATTTTTTTGTAATGATCAGCTGCTGCTCCAAGAGCAACACCAAGCGCAATTCCGATTGCAATTCGATCAAAAGCTACACCGAGCGCAACTCCTAATGCGATCCCAACACCTATGTATGGACCACCTTTAGAAGACTTATCTTATCCCTTTTTATCTGTCATGCCAACAACCCCTTTAACTGGATTAATGCACCATTTATACTGTATTCAAAATAAAAAGGAGCGATTACTCTAAATAAGGCATCGCTCACAATTCTCTATAACGTTGTACTCTTTCCTTTATAACAAAAAGATAGACTTTCATCCAGATTGAATATAATAGAGATGAAAAAAATGAACATTTGTACACTGATAGACTGTAATCTTTCTAATTGCAATTAGTCGACTGGATCACAAAGTTTCACATTGTCTTCGTTTTCTGTCCATTTAGAATAAATTTCTAGTGACCATTTTTCTCGTAGTCTATTGTAGCCGTTCTCCTCAATCCATTGATGCAAATGAGAATAAACTTGGTGAATTTTAGAGGCGTGACCTTCATAGTGAAGAACTGCATACATTTGTGCTGGGGTAAAGAGACGAACCATCCCTTCAGGAACATCCTCAAAATTTCGGACTTCATAACAAACCCAGTAGCCATTGTCTTCTTTAGTCTCAGAAGATTTGAATGCACCAATAAGCTTGACTGGTTCTACTAAGTGCTTTATTTCTGATTTACGTCTACTTAGTAACATCTAGGCCTTAGGAATTTCTTGGATATATCCGTTCATATCGTCACAAACGACGCGAAAGCCGACCAGCTTCTTTTCGGAAACCTCCTCTACTCCACATGTCCTAATAGAATTAACTTTTTCCATAAGTTCAGTCTCCTCTCATCATTTTAGGTTATCTAAGCTTCTTCAGAAATCTTCCATAACCATCTATCATTATCCTTTTTATTCCAATGAATTTATCCTAATTTTCCATCTGATTCATATTAAAACTGTTGAACATATGTCACCCTCATTATTACAGCTATGATGAAGTATGGAACAGGGCATACCACCAATGTGATTAGAAATCCTAAAATATTCCCCGGCTCATTTCTTTTCATCACACAGTAAATAATATTTGGAATGATTGTTAACACCCATAATTGCAGGATAACTATTGCCATATGGGTAAAGTACCCTTCACGTTCTGCGGTCAATAGTATGCCTATGATTAGTGCCATACCTAATAGTAGGTAAAGTGGCAGTAGTAACAAATTAAATCTTATATACTGTTTAAACATATGAAACCGCCTCTATAAAAATGATGAGAGCCAAAACCCACCATTAGAATTATTACGCTTCAAAATAATTATATTTACTTTAAAGGGTAATATACATTACAATATATGTAATCACACTGAAGGGATTGGACGAATATGGGAGAAATTATTGAGAAATATATCGGTATCAATATGGAAAAGTATGAAAATGAGTTTAATTATTTGTTAAATCGATTTGAGAAAGCTAGTAATTACAAGGAGCAGTCTGAGTGGTTCCGTAAAATTAACGACCAACGTTTTATTTTTGAAACTACCTATAACTATGTAAGACTTCAACATTTTCGAGATATGAATGATGGAATGTTCAAAGAGGAGTTCTCGATTCTTAGTAAGATAGAGCCTCGTTATCAAACTTTAGTGGGGCAATACTATAATTCCATTCTTAATGCCACTTATAGAAATTATCTAGAAGAACAATGGGGTAAACAAATTTTTCAACTTGCAGAATTAAAGCATGATACATACTCTAAAGCTATTGAAGATGATCTAAAAAAAGAAAGCCAGCTCATTATGGAGTACCACGCTCTTCTAGGAGAGGCAGTAATCAGCTTCTCTAATAAAGAATTAAGTCTTTCAACCATCACTCCATATCTAAACTCCTCAGATAAACTCACACGTAAAAAAGCGCATGAAGCAAAATATAAGTTTTTCAAAGATAATGAAAGCCAATTTGATGAAATATTACATGAACTTGTTTGTACAAGAAACAAAATTGCAACTAAGTTAGGATATTCCTCCTTTATACAATTAGGTTACAAAAGAATGAATCGAACTGGACATACTTCATCGGATTTATCCATTTATCGCAACCAAGTTAAAAATTATGGTGTTCCATTTGTATCTAAACTACGTGAATCTCAAAAAAATCGAATTGGTGTTGAAAAACTAAAATACTATGATGAAGGATATTTATTCGAGAACGGATCCCGAACTATTACTGACTCTCATCAAGATGTATTAAATCATTATAGAAAGTTCCTTACTGAACAATCGCCAGAGACAAAAGCTTTTTACAATGAACTGATAGCCAACAATTTAATGGATCTAAGTTCACGAACGAATAAAATGGGTGGGAACTTTGCTACATACATCAGTTATAATAAACACCCCTATCTGTTTGCTAATTTACAGGGAACAGCAAATGACGTACGCATTCTAACACATGAAACCGGACATGCTTTTCAATTTACTATGTCACGACACTGGAATATACCTGAATATATTATCCCATACGACTCTGCAGAAATATTTTCATTTGGAATGGAGCGTCTTGCATGGCCATGGTTTGAGTCTTTCTTTGGTGAGGATTCAAAACGTTACCAGTATGAGCAGTTGATTACTCCTTTTATGTATATGCCTTTTGCAAGTGCTGTAGATGAATTCGAACACTACCTATATGATCATCCAGATGTTTCAGTCAATCAAAGGAAAACTAAGTGGAGAGAACTAGAACATAAATATCTTCCAGAACGAGATTATGATGGAAATGAATTTTTAGAAAGTGGAACAAAATTTTATGAAATAGGTCATTTGTTTACTACCCCATTTTATTTTATGGACTATGATCTCGCACACTTTTGTGCAGTCCAGCTATGGAAAAACAATCAAGAGAGTCCAAAGGAAACATGGGTGAACTATTTGGAGATGTGTCGAAATGGAGGTAAGCTTCCATTTAATGATCTAATAAAACAAGCCCATATTTCCTCTCCATTTGAAGCAAACAGTCTAAAACCGGTTTTATCATATATTGAAGAATGGATAGATCAAACAGAATCATATATTAAATAAGAAGAATGAAAAAAGGCACGTTCGCATTCAGTGAGCGTGCCTTTTTCGTATCATTACTCATTATAAAGGAATCATGTTCATCTTCCCTTGTGATGTGTGTATATTCTCCTCCACAAAATTAAACATAGGATAGATATTTCCTTACTGTTGTTCTCCTATAAACATAATAATGAATGTGACTAGTATGACAAATGCTCCTAACCAATTATGGTAATATGATTGATCAGATCGGTGTACAAGAAATTTTTCAATGCCTTGATTAATATTTTGAAGGAAAAACAACATAAACATCGGGCTAACTCTTACCATTGTTGAATAATGATTTTCCTCAAAATTGAAAAACATATATGTAAAGATGAATAAGACTAATATAATAACATCAATCATAACAGCGAGCTTATTTCTATCCTCTGAAAGTAACCAACGCCATTTGTTCTGTATACCAAGGTGTCTTTTTAAATAGTACTGACTAATCCATAGATATATTGCAATTAAGGTTACTAAACTTACACCTGTGAAAAAATTCAATTTAAACCTCCAAACTCGTATGCTTTTTAATGAATAAAACCCACCATACTAATAAAAACAAATACCCAATTACTATAGAAATGGACCAAAATGAACCTTTTTGTAACTGAATAATAAAAAATTCTAGTTCATTCATTCCTTTTCCTCGCCCCATACTATTCATTAAGCCTGCAATCGGTAATGTAATTGTGTTCAAAATTACTACAAAGGAAAAAACGATCATGTGCTTTTTAATAGTCATACTAAATATTGCAGCTACGAACGTTACAACTAAAACCGTGTAATAGATTACCCAAACCCAGTTTGGCAACGTCTCCCAGTAAATATTTCCCCTCCTTAATCCCCTCGCATAAACCATGTAAAATGATAAAACTATTTAGTTTCTGGATTCGAGACTCTTCTATGATTCAAATCGATGACCATCTCACCGACTCCTATGGCAATAAATCCATTAAGCAATCCAAATAATGGCATAGTATAACCACCTCCACCATTTGAAAAAGGAACCAAAATTAACATAACGATACTAAATAAAACAAATACTATACCTAATAAAAACAAAATTCGACCAACGAACATACCAATCTCCTTAAATAACATTTATTTATGATGTGCTATTTCTTCTTTCTACCAATTAATATTGCAACAAATAGACAAACTCCACCTAGTAATTTCAATATTAAGTTTCCAATATCTCCAAGGCTGTCAATTGTTAGTCCAAACAAAAAAGCCCCAAAAAGAATAAGCGGAATAACAACAAGAAATTTCAATTTATCTCCCCCACAATCTTCAGCACATTTCTTCTCATTCTCTTAATACAAATTATTTCAAATTAACTTGGTGAACTCAATCATTAATTTCCTTCAATAAAGCATAAAGAAAACGTTCTATGTAGATACATAGAACGTTTGTATAGGTGACCTATTACTCTGCTTTTCTAATGACAGGATTCAAGATCATCATAAGAACGACGATACCACCGAAGATGGCGATTCCGAGGAAGAATGAACTGATGCTGAAATGTACCAGTAATGCACCTGTTAACAGGAGTGAGATTGGTTTACTTGATTCCAATAACACCCTCATCGTACTTTGAGATCTTCCTAATACTTCCCTAGGTACCTTCACCATAAACAATGATTGCAATGCGATGCTTACTAATGGGCTACCAATCCCTGCAATAGCTACTAAAGCTGTAATAATGATAAAGTTATTTGTAAATGCTAATGCGCCAAATGCACCTAACATGAGAATTAACCCTGTGACCATAGGTACAATTTTGGGGAATTTATTCATAAAGTTGATTGAAATTGATCCAACGAGAATACCAATGAAAAATGCAATTTCTACAATCGCAAGCTGGGACACATTGTCTACGAATAACGGAAATAATATAGCAATTGGCGCCAACATGAAATTGATTAGTACTAAATATATAATCATTCCTCTTAAAATCGGCACTTTTACAATTGTTTTAAACCCGGTTTTGAGATCTTTACCGAATATTTTTAAATTCAATTTTTCTGTTGATTTTTCTGACAAAGCTTTGTTTTTTATAAACAGAATGAAAAGGAACGAAATAAAGAAAGTCGCAGCATTGAAAAGGAATGCAGTTGAAAGGCTATATAACAACAATACACCGGCAAGTGCAGGAGCTGCTAAACCTACAACGGTTTGGATGGTAGCAGATACACTTTGAGCACGAGTCATTAAATGATCAGGTACAATCGTTTTGATGGCCACTGTCTTAGCAGGCAAGAAAAATGCATCGAACGAAGATACCAATACTGCTGCTGCAATCAGCATCCAAGGGTTGAGCATATTGAACCAGAATAGAAGTACAAGGGTGACTACCACTATACCTCTGAAAATATCTGCTAGAAGCATATACATTTTTTGGTTTCCTCTATCAACAAGTACCCCAGATATGATACCAAATAGTATCGTTGGAACCACTTCGGCAGCCAATACAAATGACATAAGCAAAGCTGATCCAGTCAATATTTTCATAGCCCAAATAAGTGATAGGGCATATACCCCATCTCCCAATGCAGAAACAAACTGGCCAGCAATCAATAAACGATAATCTTTAATTGCGATCAGGTTCTTGAAACTATCCTTTTGTTCTTCACTTTCCGTAATGATCTTAGCTTCTGCTGATGATTCAGACATGTTTCCCCTCCATCTCAATTATTTTTCCAAGTAGATACTCAATCACCCTGTAAAGTCATCAATCAAATGATTGCTGCAATTTACTTATTACATCAGACTGAGATATTAAACTCCTAAATTATCATTGGGCTTCTGAAGATATTTCTACATCGAATTAAGTGTATGATAAAGGCTTTACAACAGATGATATCTCCTTAAATAAATGTTCACCTATCGGACTTAGATATCCATTTTTCTCTATTACCTCTATTGCTTCGCTCAATTGTTGTTTCACAACATCCAGCCTATTCAAAACTTCATCAACAGGGTAGAAGTGGTGAAGCTTTTCCAACCAAATTGCTACTCTTGCAAAAGCATAGGCACCATGTAACACGCCTTTTAGTGGTCGTGGATCTTCCCGCCAAGGAGACTTGTATCTTTCGTCATCATCGTTCAAGATGATCGGATCAATGACAAAAAGTTGATCCAACCTTGAGTGGGCACATTCATGGATAATGTTTTCAGTTACCCACAAGTAATCATAGGGGTTATGTGATAGGAAGATAGCATCAGGCAATACACCTGAGGTGAACCCCCCAAATGCATTCGTATCCATAATTGCAATCAATTTTATGTGGCCTTCTATCTCCAAATAATATTCGGGCCAAATATCTCGAATTGAATTTAAACAAGTATTATAGAAGGCATGATCATTCGTCGTAAACTCAATGCTTCGGAATTGATTATCTTCCAAATCCTTTTTTCTAATATTAAGTAATTCCGAATTCTCTGCAAGGTATTGACTGATAGTCGAATCTGTCAGCTCGAAGTTAATAACTCCGGTAGTGTCACAAGATTTACGAATTAAGCTAATATCCTTTGCATCTGTTAGTTCAACCTGTATATTAGAATCATATTCTATACGAATGCTCCCCATACTCACACCATCTATCAAAAATGTTACCTTATTTTTAGAGGTTATCACTGAGCAATTTGGTACACGATCTGCTAACTTAATTTTGTAATTTAAACTAGGAATATCTATTATCCCGTCACCGTTACACTCGATTTTGCTTCGAAGTGTCACCCCATGCTTTGCGCAGGGTACAATTAAATAATTCATGAATTTCTCAGTCAAGTTGGAACCATTAATTTTATTGAGGAATTCTTCGGTAGAAAATGTTTTCATCAAACTTATGAAATAATTCAGCCCTGGATGGTACACATCTCTTATAAAATCAGGATTGTATAATGCATCTTTTATATTTGATGCAATATCAGGAGGTATACTTCCTGATTTTTCAAATTTCCTTAAGACTGTTTCGAGCTTTTTAGAAAAATATCTTATACTGAGTTTATAAATTTGATCATTTTCCATACTTGAAGGTTGTAGGAATGATAACATTATTTAATTCACTCCATCCTTTTTGATATCGGGGAACAATGATACGGCAAATGTGTAAGGATCATCATCACTTTCCTGGTTCGAGTCAATATCATCTTTCAGGTCATTCAAACCTTGGATATATTCCTTTAATTTTTCTTTCGGTATTCTGGCTTTTACAATTGAAAATTCAGCCGGCGCTTTCCCAGATACTGCGTTAAGCATTCCATTTCGTACTTCTTCAATCATATAAGAGATTAATCTTATTTTTTCAACCTCATTGGAATTTTGATTACTTAATTTAATTCCAAATGAGTTTACATCTGCTTTATACGCTGACTCCACGAAATCTTCTTTATATCTTTTACTCCCTACATAAACTAGGTTGTTTTTTTCTAAGATTTTTAGGATATAGTTTACTTTTGCTAACGGAACTTTAACTTGCCTTGAAACTTCTGTTGCTGTAAGAGAAGAAACTGATAGAAGGCTCAATACTTCCATACCGCCCTCATGTAAGATCGTATCCAGGAAATTGCTATCAGCATTAGCTATGTATTCAGCTGGTTTTGTCATATTACCACCTCTTTTTTAAAGTAGAGTTACCAGTGACTCAGAATCTGTGCCAAGTGCAGACAAAGCCATATTAGACTGATCACACATTTCCCTAGCAATCTCTCTAACTTCTTCCTTGGTTACGCTCATTAAATCAAAAACTTCAGTATCTACGAAAAAATCTTTGTTATATAATGCATAGCGACCTGTTGTATTCAAATGTCTGACTGCATCATTAGGGATCTGTAATGTCGAGGTAATACGCGAAGCACGTGCACGTTCGATTTCCTCATCTGTGACACCGTTGTTTTGAATATCATCGATGATGTTCATTACAACCTTAAAACTTTCTTCGAGTGACTCTTTGGAACAATTGAAATCAATTGCCATGTATCCACCAAGACCGTAACTCAGTGCATACGAATATACCGAATAGACTAGCTCTCTTTTTTCTCTAAGTTCTACAAATAACCGTGATTTCAATCCTTCTCCCAAAATGTCTGAGAGCAAAGCCATCGCATGTCTTTTTCTCGATCGAAATGAAGGTCCTACAAATGTCGCAGTCAAATTGACTCTATTGGCATTTCCTATTCCTAATACACTTGGAGAAACCTCAAGCAATGGTGACGGGTTACTGACTGCTTCACTTTTCCAAAAATCAAACGCTTCTGCAATCTGCCCGATTGTTTCGTCTGGATCGACATCACCTTGGATAACAATCATGGTGTTACTAGGTGAATAAAATTGTCTAAATCGGCTTTCTATTTCTTCCTTTGTAAATCGAGAAATATTATCTTGGTTTCCGATGACAAATAAACCTAAAGATCGCTCACCCCATAGTGCACGTTCTGCAAGTTCGGTTTTGACTTTTGAAGAAGCAAAATAGGTTTCCGCCTCCTGTAGTATGATTGCTCTTTCATGTTGAATTCTCTCATCAGGAAGGTTGTGAAGCTTCACTATCTCAGATAATGTTTTTATGATATCAGGTAGGTATTTTCTCTGTGACGTAATACAACACCTTGTCATCTCTTTTCCAGTGAATGCTTCATATAACGCTCCACTGTCCAGTAAATTCCCTACCATCTTCTTTGCATTGGGATTCATATTCTCGTGGCTAAATGCCATATGTTCAATGAAATGGGAAATTCCGTTATTTTTGTTGTTTTCATCTTTCGATCCATGATTTACATACATACCAACAGATAAATTTCTAGATTGTTTAGTCCTTCTAACGATCACTTTCATACAGTTTTCAAGCATCGCTTTAGAAATATATTCGTAATACAAAGTATCCCTCCTCTATGATGCTTGATGAATTAAAAGATTTAGGGAGCCAATCAGTGACCCCCCCTGAATTTATCAATAGATTTTTCTTAAACACTCACGGATACCGATACTTTAATACCTTGTTCTCCAGCAGCCATCTCATCGGTAGCTTTTTCAATTTGATCTACCAACTGAGAATCGCTGATAACTACTTCACCATTTTCATTGACCTTGAACACATCCGGCGTTAAGCTCACTTTCTTCTCTGACATAATCATTCACCTCCTTTCAATTTTAAGCGTATACGGCTGTTTTTTCTGTTTTTTTCTTATTCCATTCAGAAAGACGGATAAGAGATGCTTTTTTCGGACTATAAATGGAGGTATTTAGAGCCAAACTTATGAACCTTCCATCTTCCTCTAATACTAATGATTTTTGGATAAATCCTTCCACAATGGAAGAAGCTTCCTCTAAGGAAATGTCGTACCCTGCTTTTTGAACCTCTTTATGAGCATTTGATAGACTTTTAGCCGCATCTAATGACATGAACAACAAACGTTCCTCATCTTTCAAAACGGTGATTTCAATATTCTCTGAATCTCTCATATCCACAACGATCAAGCCATTTTCCTTATCAACAAAAAATAAATCGCTGTTGGAATGAAACTCCCGCCATGAAGATACTGCTTTACGCAAATCGCTGGTATAAGCCAGTGGATCACGTGGTTCTGAATAATCATAGTCAAAATGATAGGCAATTCTATCAACTGAATTTTCCTCTATCCCACTGTAAATATGCTTATAGGGCCACATGGCTCGTACAGAAGTGAGTCCGTTCTCCTTATAATTGTTAAAATATGGACTAAACCGATCAAGCCGTATTTGAGCAACACTCCCTGGAGGTGTCAAATGTGTAATTTTATTAACCAATTCAGGCAAACGTTGATATTCTTCAGGGTCTTCTTTCGGGAAACCATATAGAATATTCCATATCGGTAGGACACCAAATTCTTTGGACCATTTCAAAAGTTGGATATTTTGTAGCATAGTGACACCTTTATTCATAAGCTTAAGGACAGAAGTTTGAAGACTCTCAATGCCGGGTTGGATCGTTCTAAAGTTTGCATCTCTGAAAAGTTCGATTTGACTTTTTTTCAAATTTGCTTTGGTTTCATAAAACATATCCAAATCGAGCCCTTTTTCTTTCAGTTCTGGCAATAAGCTTTTGAAATAAGCCATGTCTATGATGTTATCTACTGCGGAAGCCTTTGTGGTATAGTCTTTATATTTATTACTCAAGTACATAAGCTCTTCCAACGCTCTATCTGCCGACTTGCTTCGGAAGTTCATATTTGTGCCATTAAGACCGCAAAATACACAGTGGTGCTTTTGTCCCCACCAACATCCTCTAGAGGATTCAAAAAGAAAACGTGAATTTTCCACCTGATCTCCGTAATGGCACTCGACAAATTGTTCAAAATAATCTGAATAATCAGGGTATGGTAAGTTATCAAGGTTGACTATTGATTTAGATCTAGGGGTTTCTCTCTCTTTTTTATCTTCGAGTCCATCTTGTAACAATATCCCACCTACATTTGGAATGTTATTTTTCGTTTTCCATTCCGAAATGAAAGTTACAAATGAATCATCACCTTCTCCAGAACATATCGCATCGATAAATGAAAACTGACGAATTAACTCTGTTCCCATTGTTTCTTCACAGTTCGCTCCACCAAAAATAATGAATTTCTCTGGGTACTTTTCTTTCAGTCTTTTCGCGAAGCTTATTGAAGCTACATTCTGTTCAAAGACACTTGTAAACCCAATTACTGAATACTTACTCCAATCAATTTCTGTTAAGCAAGCTTCCATGAAGGATTCAACATGTGATTGTATCTCATAGATAATCTCAAAATCTTCACTCGGGTTGCCTAACTTCACTTTTGCTTCTTTGATATAAGAATCTAGTGTGTCTTTCCCGAATAACGATTTAGAGAAAACCATTTCACCCGCTAACGCATTACTTGAAAATGTATGACCTTCAGAAATGGCATTATATAATTCTGGTGAAACCATGTCAGCAAATTTCAGATTCAGATAATGAATATCACAATCAATGTCATTATTTTCTAATCCAGACTTAAGTAAACTTAAACCTATTGAAGGTCTGTATATCGATCCAAACGGCATGTTTATCAGCGCTACTCTCAAAAATATTCACCTTCCCATATAGACTTATCTCTAATCTCTTGAATTGATTATACATGTCAGTGCAAAAATATATTTTTTGGGTCTATAGTTCTATACAAGACCCTCACCTATGTAACATCTGGTTTCCTCCTATTTTCTATGCTAATAATAATTATAAGAATATTTTGAAATTCAATAGTTGTTTAGATACACCAAACAGAAAGTAAAAAACCCCGGAACGATTCCGAGGTTACACTTAGACATTTAATGAAGAAATAATAAAAAATTTAAGGCTTTATTGAAAGATCAGGCGCAATCCCTCTTTTGCCTGTATTGGCTTCATCGACACTCGCTCTAATCAAATCAATCAATCGAGCATCGTTAACTATAACTTTACCATTTTCATTTACCTTAAATGCTTCTGGAGTTAAAGATTTATTATTTTCCGCCACAACATTTACCACCTTTATCATAAAGGCAAAAATTATGTTATTTAGCAGTTGCCTTTTATGTATTGTAAGGTTTATTACGTAAACAAACTATTACATGCATTTAGTGCTCTGGTGGTAATTTCTCATCAGAAAGTATATCTACCTCAACAGATTTTTCTACTTTTATTTCTTCAATGCCATCTAAAGAACCAGTAGAAAAAGCAACGACCATTAACGCAACCGTTACATTTGTCATGAGTTTCTTAATCATATATATACACCTCCTATACTAAATAGCCTTAAGTAATTGATGTTAAATTGATTATACAGGTATTAGGTAATAGGTACATTTCTCTTTCAAACCATTTTGACAGGTATTTTCCGTAATTTTTGTAATTTTTCGTTAAATTTTGGTACAATATATAATTATATGAATATTGTTTTAGGGGGGAAGTCGATGGATTTCATTATGGTGGGTGAAGAGGTAAGAAAATTGCGGAAGACTATGGGAATCTCTCAAAAGGAGTTATGTAAAGGTATCTGCACACAAGCTGAGATTAGTAAGATTGAAAACAACCAGACCGCTCCTCTAGCAAATACTTTATATCATATTTCAAAGAAATTAGGTGTGAAGATTGATTATTTCTTTGAAAGTAGTGAAAGTAATAATTACGAATACATAGATGATTTTTTCTATTTTCTACGAAACGCCGTAAGAAAAAAAGACTATGTAAATTTACAACGGATGATTCGTTCAGAAAAGAATAACCCATTGTTCCAGAACAATTTAGCAATGAAACAATTGCTGAGATGGCATGAAGGGATATGTATTTATCATGTAAATAATGATGCCAAAAGGGCTATTGAACTACTAAATAATTCTCTAGAAATGACCAATCATAGCAAAGATTATTATATAGAACGTGAACTAGAAATTCTGAATAGCATAGGTATTATATATTTAGAAACGGAGCAATACAATTTAGCAGATGAAACGTTTCAAAAGGCACTCATTCAATATAAACGCCTTCCCTTTAAAAATGAAAAAAAAGTGTTTTCACGACTATGTTATAACTATTCAAACGCATTAACCAACTTAGAAAAATATAATGAATCAATTAGTATTGCAAAAGAAGGAATCCAATCATGTATAGAAAATGAAAGTTTCTACTTAATTGGTGAACTTTATTTCCAGGTCGGACGGAACTATCATAAGCTGAATCATTTATCTCTTGCACAGGAATCCTTTCAGAAAGCTATACAGGTATTCAGCCTTCAGAATAAAAAATCGTATGTTACTCTCATTCAAAATAATTATTTGAAGTCAAACTCTACTGCAATCTTACCTTCAAATTAAAAACTCAGCCCAATTGTTTTGGGCTGAGTTTTACAATTATTGATGGTACGCATTGAAGTAGCGGGAGATTGCAACTGCAAAGTCACCGCGTTTTACAGTTTCGTTCGGTGCGAACGTTGCGTGTACGGTTGGTTCATGATCGTAAGGTCTTTGCGTGACGTTAAACTTTGCGTTCAAGATATTCAAATCCAAAGCTAGTTGAACATAGCCTTTCAACTCTGCTGGGATATCTGAAGCATCCTCGATCATTAAGCGCTCATCACCATACTGTACAGTGACATCTCCTTCATGACCTTCCGCTTGTTCTTGTAAACCTAAGCTTTGGACAAGTGAGTAAGCGACCTCAGCTTTTGAAACTGTTCCATTCGGATTGAAAGAACTAGACGTTGCTTTCATAACACCGTTCGTTTCATAAGATCCACCCTTGAGTGCTGCACCTTTTGCAACAACTGCTTCAACAAATGGCTGATCAGCAACGTTTACATCTGATATCGTACTTTCAGCTGGAAGCTGTTGTCGGATTTCTGCTCCCATCACCAAGTATTTTGCCATTTCTTTTCTTAGTAAGTTAGCATCTGGCAGATATGAACCATTAGCTAATCCATCTACTAATCTTTCATTTACACTCGTTTTGATTGCGGCTGCTGCGGGGTGTCCTTCTATATCATTAAGTCCCGTAAAACCGCTAACTGATTTGTACGTGAGTGTTCCTTTTACATTCTCAGGTGTTCCTGATCCAACTGGGTTTTCTTCAGCTCCGCGAATCCCTCTGATTTCCGCTTTCCACGTTCCAGCCATCGGTGCGTTAACCGAAACTGTACGATCTGTGTAAAGTGTAAATAGTAGGCTGATTCCTGAGCTGTACTCCGTTCCATCTGGTGAGATGAGCACCAAGTTAATCGGGTTACCTGTTTCTTCTAGTATTCCTTTTCCGTTTACTTTAGCTACTAAGCTCGTTAATCCTTCTTCGACTGTGAACTCGTGCTGATTATCTGATACAAGTGTTGCAGGATTATAGTCAACCGAAAATTCCTCGCGTTCAATCTCTGAATCTGCAGAACTATTAAAGTCTTGATTCATGTTCGTCGTCTTTCCGTATTCTGTTCCGAACATTGCTTGATCCACTGCGTTATATGCATTGACATAGCCTGCGCCAACTTCCCAAGCTTCATATCCAGGCATGTTTGTCGCTGTATCTTGTAAAATTGTCTTAATCTCATCTGGCGTCAAATTCTGATTTGCTTCAAGCATCAATGCAACGATACCAGCAACGTGCGGTGTTGCCATCGACGTTCCGCTCATTAATGTGTAATACGGTAGATGCGCTGATTCAATCTGTTCTGCATCATCTGCTAATGCTAAAGAAGATACGGGTGCAATGACGCGAGTTGAGATGATATCTACACCAGGTGCAGTAATTGTTGGCTGGTCTACCCACGTCCATTCTTCACCGTCTACTGTAAATGTTCCACCAACACCTTTTGTACCACGAGATGAGAAATCTGCGAGCGATCCATCCTTCACCCCTGCTGCTACTGAAATGACCCAAGGTGCTTTTGAGTAAGGGTTGTGCGTATCTTCACCAGGGCCTTCATTTCCTGCTGCAAAAAGTACCGTAATCCCTCTGTCGTATGCTTCTTTACTTGCAACATTGACTGGGTGATCTGGATCAAACCCGCCAGAAGATCCCCAAGAGTTCGTGATTAATCCGATGTTGTATTTCTCTTGGTGTGAAATTGCGTAGTCAAAACCACCGATTCCATCAAGGACGAACAATGCACCACCTGTTCCATAACCGATTAGGTCAGCTCCTGGTGCAGCTCCTTCATATTTTCCACCTGACATTGCGCCTGTTCCACCAACTGTTCCGGCAACGTGCGTACCGTGTCCAGAGTTCGTATCGGTATTCGGCACATCTTCTGTGTACGTAATTGGAATGACACCTGAGACAATGCTGTTAAGGTTCGTGCTTCCTAGAACATTTTGCACGAGGTTTTTGCGTAATTGATGGTCCTTGTGCGTTCCATCTACTCCACTATCGTTCACGACGACACCGACACCTTTACCTGATACAGGCATGCCACCGTTTTCCTTCGTCATTTTTGCGTCGATTCTAGCTTTATCAACGCCCGTTATTTCTGTTGCGTCCGCGTTGTAGTACTTCACTTTTTCATTCAAATAAAGTGAACGGATTTCAGAATTTGAAGCTAATGCATCGACTTGTGCTTTCGTCGCTAGGACTCCCGCGATCGGTAAAGCATTCATTGTAATTCCCGTGTTTACTCCTGCTGCCTCTAAGATGTCCAGCTGTTCTGCAGTCGGTTTTCCATCACCTTCAAAGGTGACGATGACCTGAACTGCACCTGTTGTATTTGCTAATTTCTCCGTAAGTAATGGGTCTATCGTTGCTCCGGATTGCGCATTCGCATTTGGCACCTGTGTGAATAATAGTGGAAATACGATTGCAATCGCGAGCAATACTGAAAAGACTTTCCTCATGATCATGTATCCTCCCCGTCAGAATAGTATAAAAATTCTATACTTCTATTATCCTCTGACGATGTTCATTTGACTATTACGCGAATGGCTTATTCTTTTTTTCATTTGCACTATTCGGGGTCGTACAAAAGTTATACAGCATGAGAAAAAGTAGTATTCAATTATAAGTGTGTAATGAATATATTATCCACAAAAAAACACCCATCTAAAATCAGATGGGTGCTTTCCTCTTATATGATTACGGCAACGGTACGAGCTGATTTTGCACGGCGTAGATAACCGCTTGAGATCGGCTTTTCACGTTAATCTTCCGAAAGATTTTACTCACATGAATCTTAACGGTCTTGTCACTTATATACAGCTTTTCTCCAATTTCTTTATTGCTTAGGCCTTCAACGAGACAGAGAAGCACTTCTTTTTCTCGGTCGGTCAATTCATTCTTATCCGTTGGGTCATTCTTTTGGTTGTAGAAACCGAGTAACTTTTTCGTAAGTGATGGGTCAATGACTGATTCACCTTTTGCAACCGTTCGGATCGCTTCAACTACTTGTATAGATGGTGCATCCTTCAGCAAGTAACCATCCGCCCCTTCCCGAATGGCAGCCATGAAATACTCATCGTGGCTATGCATCGTTAAGATGAGCACTTTAACATCTGGGTAATCCTTCTTCAGTATGGACGTCAGCTCTACCCCATTTTTATCGGGTAAATTGATATCAAGTAATACGACATCTGGATTGATTTCCGCTATAGATTCTAGCGCTTCATTTCCACTAACAGCTTCACCCACAACATTAATGTCATCTTCCATTTCAAAGATATTCGACAATCCATCCCTTAGTACTGCATGATCATCCACTAGCATGACGTTGATCATCGCTCATTCCCCCTTCCATACCTAGCTTCGGAACGTGTAAATTTATTTCCGAACCTTTACCTTCTTTACTATCGATTTGTAACACCGCTTCAATTTTCTCTGCTTGTTCGTTCATACTAAGAATCCCAAAGTGTGGATCGTTTTTCGCTTTGATCATAGCATCGAGTAGTGAAAACCCAATACCATTGTCAGCTACCTTCAGTAAGACGTGTTCTTTTTGATAACTGAGAAGTACTTCTATCTTAGTTGCTTGTGCATGTTTAATAATATTTTGAACACTTTCTTGAAAAATGTCGTACATCACTTTTTCTACCATCGGGCTTAAATAAACAGATTTGCCGCGTTCTTCAAAATGAATATTCAGTCCTGTTTCCTTTTTGATTACATCAATTCGCTTCAATACTGCCTGCTTCAAACCTACTCGCTCTGTCTCATAAGGACGAAGCGCATAAATAGATTCCCGAATTTCTTTCAAACTTAGTCGGAGCTTACCAAGACTATCTGTAACGAGACGATGAGCTTCAGGTGGTTTTTGATGAAACTTCCGATCTGCTGTTTCGAGCTTCATAACTGCTCCCGCTAAAGATTGAGCAACCCCGTCATGAATTTCTCTCGCAATACGGTTGCGTTCTTCTAGCACCGTTCGCTTTTCCTGTTCGGAAATGAGTGTCCTCGTTTTGATGACAACAGCAAGCTGATTTGCAAGCGTAGCAATCGACTGTATTTCTTCAGTACTGAAGCTATTACTACGGCTTTTCGCAATGGTAAACATTCCAAGCAAATGATCCTCTAGCATAATCGGTGCAAAAATAATTGATTTTAGTCCTTTATTAAAATAAGACGCTGAGTAGTGTGGATGCTTTTTTCGATCATGAACGATAGTGAGTTCGTTAATTTCATCAAGCTGCCGAAGCTCATCAACACTATTACAAGCATGTTCATTTACTTGTCCATTATGAAAATGGACCTTCCACTGCCCGTTTTCTTTGACCCATAAAATACTCGCATCTGCATCGACAAATTGATTTAAGCTAGAACGGATGGAATCAACCCACTCGTTTGACGGTAAACCGCGATTCAGATCAGTCGATATATCAAATAAAGCATTTAAACGATTACGCTCCGTTTGTAGTCTTGCAATGATCGAGCTGAGTAAGGCAAGCCCGACAAGTGGTGAGAAGAAGAAGAAATATGAGAATACATCGATTACACCACGATTTTGTTTTCCTAGGTAAAACATGATTCCGATATATATGATTGCAATGAGAAAGCTGATTAACTCCGACTTGAACTTCTTCACCCATATTTTCTTCGTATACGATTGTGGACGGAGAATCAAAACAATATCCACGAGTATATTGTTGAAGATATAAAACAGAACCGTGATCAGAACCATAGCAATGAGAGTACCTGATAAATAATTGTCCCCGATCAGCCAGCGGGAAACGGTTTCCCCAATGATGAAGCTGAGGACTAATAGGGCTGGATTGAAGAACAAAATGCGTAACGGTCGCCTTTGAAAATAGTTAACTGCAAAAACGACGAATCCATAAGTCACGACAACCCAAGATAATCCATAGACAAGGTAGATGGTAAATACGAGTGGAAAGCTAAGTGAACTATGTCCTTTCCAAACCGCCATCGGGAAGAATTCAGTTATGAAAAGAAATAGCACGAATAATAATAAAACAATGGAATTCTCTGGCGTATCCAAGTATAAGCTAGAAATACCGATTGACACCCATCCTATAATCGAAATGAGAAGTAAATATAAATTCGCGTAGCGTTCCTTTTTAAACAACTGAATGTCCTGTCCCATTTCATCCCACCACCCTTCTATCGAAATTTTCTGTTAATAATTTTATTTTACCTTGAAACTTAAAATTAATAAAGAATTCCTTGAAAACGAAGAAAGCCGAAACTGGTCTAATGGGGATCCACTAACCAATTCCGGCGGACGGCTCCTACCTAAATGTAGGATTCGTTATCTTCCATTATGGCAAACTTCTTTCATGTTACCAATTCATCAAAAGATATATTTACCAATAGTACCTTAGATGTAGGTGCTCTTTTTATAAAGTATTTCTCTATAACAATAAGTGAGGTGATCGATATGAGACACGATCAATATCCGGGTGCAAATGATGCCTGTGTACAGCCTTTTTGTGCTCAGCCTGGAGATCTTGCACCTAACTTTTCTGCACAAGCATATATTAACCCCGAAAAAAAGATTGTCGATCTCTCATTAGAAGGTTACAAAGGAAAGTGGGTGATCCTCTTCTTTTATGGGAGTGATTTCACCTTCGTCTGACCGACCGAACTCGCAGCGGTCGCTGCCCTTTATCCACAGTTTAAAGGCTTAAATGCAGAAGTGCTCGCAATCAGTACTGACAGTGTTTACGCCCATAAAGTTTTTACCGAAGTGTCCCCTAAAGCCGCAGTCGTTCAGTACCCACTTGTAAGTGATCGTACACAAGAGATTTGTCGAAGTTATCGTGTATTAAATGAAAGTGTTGGAGCTGCTTACCGTGCGACAGTTTTGATCAATCCAGAAGGGGTAATCGTCTCAAAGCTAGTGAATCCCCTTACAGTCGGTCGAAATGTATTTGAAATTCTCCGATTACTCCAAGGCCTTCAATACGCGGAGAAAACAGGTGAAGGCATACCCGCTAATTGGTTACCTGGACAATCAGGAATAGTGATGCGCACAAGAGGACTTGGAAGAATGTAAAATGTGGACAAATGATCAGTTTCTTGGAGGGTTTATTCTCTTGCTTGGGGAACCTTCGGTGTTGCTTGGGGAACTTTTGCTCCTGCTTGTAGAACATCTGCTCCTGCTTGTGGAACTTTTGCTCCTACTTGTGGAACTTTTGCTCCTGCTTGTGGAACTTTTGCTCCTACTTGTGGAACTCGGTACCTTTCTACTACGAAAAATTGCGCTTCACCTTCAAATAAAGTGTTACAATCTCACACTTCTGAATAAACATTTTAAAAAGCAGACAAGTTCATGAGGTGATTAAATTGGGAATATTTTTCGGTTACATTGTGTTAGGTCTTTCCTTATCCGCTCCGATAGGTCCTATTAATGCTGCACAGTTAGACAAGGGGATAAAATTCGGATTTTTGAACGCATGGATCGTTGGGATCGGTGCGATGGTGGCTGACCTTCTATTCATGCTGCTCATCTATTTTGGCGTTGCGCAATTTTTGGACATGCCTTTTGTAAAAACATTCCTATGGTTGTTCGGATTCTTCGTCCTCGTTTATACAGGAGTTGAGAGTATCGTTCATTCTAAACAGAGCATGTCGAGTGGGAAGTCGATTCAGGAAAGCGCGACAAAGTCATTCCGCACTGGTTTTTACATGGCATTATCTAATCCTCTGAATATCCTATTTTGGCTTGGTATCTACGGATCGGTTCTCGCAAAAACCGCTCATTCCAATGGAAGCTTCCAGCTTTTCATTTACAGCTCTGGCATTTTTATAGGCATCTTAATTTGGGATCTTATTATGGCTTCCGTTGCAAGCGGACTTCGTGGTTATTTGAAACCGCAAATCCTGTCAGGCATCTCTATTGTCGCAGGTCTTTTCCTAATCGCATTCGGCTGTTACTTCGGCTACCAAGCATACCAAATGTTCATATAAAATAACTGCCATTATCCTCGCCTTCCACCTCTCCAATAAATAGACATTCACCCATTTAGGTGTTCCCTAATAGTATGTTGTGTAGCTAGGAGGGGACGTAAATGGCTGAATTGTATACGAAAAGTTGGCTTGAGCATAATCTGTCCGAACAAGAGGAGTGGCAGAAGGATGCCTTTCATCATTTCGCTTCTATGATTGCAGATCCTGAAAACACATATCCTTGCATCCCAGGTCGACAAGGCTTCTTATCAGATAACCTACGATTCGGATTCACTTCGGATCCAAGAAATGAAGATGCGCCTTCTGAATTAGCATCCTTATTAAAAGCGTACGGCGAAACTGCAAGAACCACCGGAAAATATGCCTCGCTTGTCGTATTTTTCAAAACGCCACAAGAGATGATATCAGACTATTGTGTAGAGGATTTCGAGTCATTGTTCTGGTCTGTCCTCAACAGACTGAGCGCGATCGATGAAAAAGAGTGGCCCGCGAATATTCCGACTGATCCTTCTCATCATGAGTGGGAGTTTTGCTTCAATGGTGAACCTTATTTTGCGTTTTGTGCGACGCCTGCTCACATTTTTCGTAAAAGTCGCAGCTTTCCCTGTTTTATGATGGCGTTTCAGCCACGATGGGTATTTGATGAAATCAATGATTCAACGGTGTTTGGTCGTAAAATGAAGAAGGCGATTCGCAAAAGACTCTCCGATTATGACCACGCCCCGATACATCCAGACCTGAAATGGTATGGTCAATCTGATAACCACGAATGGAAGCAGTATTTTCTGAGTGATGATGAGCAATCACCCTCTAAATGCCCGTATACGTATATGAAAAATAAACTGAAGTCATTACGTAAATAATGTTATACTACATCACTTTTCTTCAGATTACGTAACCACGCCGTACTCCCAATAATTATGAGGAACAGCAGGCTCACATACAAACCGGGTCTGCTCGTTTCATCAAACAGCGTGCCACTCACCGCCAGCAAAATCAGCACGCCGCCTAAACTTATCTTCATCCAATCCCACATATTCTTTTTCATTAATTTAACGAAAGATAATAGGATGAGTAACCAAGTGTACAAGAGCATCAAGCCTGCAGCGGTTGTGATATATTCATACATTTTTTCAGGAAAAATGAGTGAGATCACGATTGATGCAATTAGTCCACCTGCGGTTAGGACAAGAGCAGGCACCGGTACGTCCAATCTTCCTTTTTTCGAAAAAGCTTTAGGCGCATCACCGTCTTTGGACAAGGTAACAATCATCGTCGTTACCCCATAAAGCGCTGCGACCATCGTCGAAAAACCAGCCACAATTAGCATGCCATTGAAAACATGCGGAATATAAGGCAAATTGTAATCATTCAGTGCCGTCAAAAATGGACTTTCATCTATGCTGATCTCTTTCCAGGAAACGAGTAACAAGACGAACCCGATTGAAACCTTATACATTACAGCTAAAGCAATCAACATCAGTTTCCCCGACTTAGGCGCATCACCTTTATCTTTCAGCTCAGTCGCCATCAAGCCCATCACCTCGATACCTCCGAAAGTGTAAAATGCGTAAATGAGCGCTGTCCATAATCCGATCGTTCCTTTTTCAAAATAGGTACCTAAACCTTGCTGTTCCATCACACTCTCTTTCTTGACTTCTAAAACACCAAAGAGCGCTAAACTTCCAATGATGATGAACATAATGATTGCAGCAACTTTTATAAGACCAAATATGTTTTCAACACGCTCAAAATCGTCGACACCTAACAAGATAATGGTGAGACCAATCACGGCATAGACAGTCGCAAGTAACCATAACGGTAATGATGGAAACCATACTTGTGTAAAAATCGCCAGTGCTGTTAGCTGACTACCCATGATGAGCATTTCTGAAGTCCAGAAAATCCACCCCGCTCCAAACCCAGCTGATTTTCCGTATGCTTTTTTCGCAAAAGTACGAAATGACCCTCGCTCTGGATACTCAACCGTCATGCGAGCCATCGCGTTAAAAACGATGTAAGTACCAACTGCTGCAAGAAAAAAAGCGATTAATACTGATGGACCACTCTTCTGAATGGCGATCGAAGACCCGAGAAAGAAACCTGTCCCAATGATGCATCCAACACCAATCAGTGAAAGCTGCCACCAGGATAGAGCTGGTGCGTCCACACATTTCTTCAACAAACCTCCTCCTCTCACAAAATCTTTACGGTTAGTTTTCGGAGAAATTTTACGATTATGTATTGGATTGAATATGGCTTGGCTGGATACGCTAATACAAGGTAAATTATGAAAGGGAGGAAGCATTTGATGTTGAACATAAAGCCAAGCTGCTGGTCAGAGACCGATACGTTGAAAACTGTCATCGTATGCCCGCCTTCCATTTTGGATGTGCGGGATCAGCAGACAGCCGAAGATGTTCTTTGGGAAAAGCCAGTAAATCAGAAAAGAGCTACAGAAAATCATGCAAGACTTTGCCGAGCACTTGAAGATGCTGGTGTTCAAGTTATCAATTACGCTAAATACCTTTCTGTAGAAGACTTTCATATGAACGAGCAACTGCTGAACCGCATATATGTACGAGATTTGGCATGTGTTTTCGGGGAAACGATCCTTCCTGGTGAAGCTGGCATTTCAATGAGACAGCCTGAATACATACATGCTCATCGTTTATTCAAAAAGTGGTACGAAGAACCATTTAAGGCGGAAGCGAACAATGGTTTAAAAGCTTTGGAATTCGGAGACGTCATGATCTTGAACCGTGATGTTGTGCTCATAAATGTTGGGATGCGTACGAGTATTCTAAGTATTGAACAAGTAAAGGGTGAAATTTTCAAAGCGGGGTTTTCAGAGATTGCAATTATTGACTTACCGCGACGTTCTGATACGCTTCATACAGATATGAATCTAAATCTGGCTGGTGAAAATATGATTCTTTCCAAATGCTATTTGCGATACTTACCGGTCCTCACAATGACTGAAAAAGCTTCAAAGCATGAGATGCTTCATAATTTGTTGAAGCGTCACGGCTTTGAAACCCATTGGACATCAAAAGTGACGGATTCACTAGCAGATATCAATTTCCTCAACCTCGATCCCGAAACCATTTTAATTAGCAAACAAAGACGGAAAAGCATCTTCAAAGATCATCCCAAATTGAAAAAATTAAAGTGTATTGAAGTCAACGTAACAGAATTAGAAAAAGGTGGCGGCGGCATTAGATGTATGACCCTGCCATTAAGACGTGAGACGTGAATAGATTGGATGAAAATTGGGTGCTTGATCGATAAAATTGGAGTTTTGCACGATAAAATTGGAGTTTTGCACGATAAAATCGGAGTTTTGCACGATAAATCCTGAGTTTTGCACGATAAAATCGGAGTTTTGATCGATAAGCTGAAATTCCACTCAAAAAATATCTCATTTAATAAAGTAAAAACCGGGGAAATCCCCGGTTTCCGCCTTAAAAAAAGGAAATGTACAATAAAATCGGAGTTTTGCACGAAAATATCTGCAAAGCCACATCACATAAATGAAAAGGCTATCCTTAGGGATAGCCTTTCTCCGATTTATTTAGATTGCTTTTTCAGTTTTGCTTTGATCCAGTGGTGTTACTGCGTCATGAATGTATTGATCGAGCTCTGCCATGTAACGCATTTTCTCTTCTTCTGTCCAACCAAATTGTGTAGCCATGTAATCCACAACTGGTTTTTTCCATTCTCTTACCCAGTTAATATCGAAGAATAATGCACCTGTTCGTCTAATGAAGAAATCAACAGGCTTACTGACCATTTCCTCTTCAATACCATACTCGATCATCGCGTAAACTTCTTTAGATAATCCGAGGTCTTCAGCATCCCCGTAACGCTTCACCAATTCATAAATGCGATCGATATTAGAGCCATACCGTTGTACAAGAAGTCGAGCAATGTCTGTATCGAGACCTATCGCAACACCTTTTTGCACCTTCTCTTTTTTAAATTCAGGGAACTTGGCTGAGCCGCCTACTTCTCCACCTGAAATACGCATCTCTTTCGTCTGACAATCTGGGTATGATGCGTCAAATCCAGATTCCTTCAACTGATCTCTCACTAAGTCCACAATGCTTTCAGCCATCTTCCGGTATCCAGTCAGCTTTCCGCCTGCGATCGTGATTAAACCAGAATTTGAGATGAAGATTTCATCTTTTCGTGAAATCTCAGAAGGGTCCTTCCCTTCTTCATGAATAAGTGGTCGAAGTCCAGCCCAGCTAGATTCAACATCGTCCGCTGTAACATTCACATCCGGGAACATGTAATGGATTGCATCGATAATATAGTCACGGTCTTCAATCGTCATTCGAGGATGTGCGATGTCTGCATCGTACGTCGTATCGGTTGTACCGACATACGTCTTGCCGTCACGCGGTATCGCAAAGACCATACGCCCGTCTTTTGTGTCAAAGTACACTGCTTGATCTAGCGGCATGCTACTTTGGTCAAAGACGAGGTGAACACCTTTAGTTAAGTGTAACGTTTTCCCTTTTTTAGATTTATCTTGTTCACGGAGCTTATCAACCCATGGGCCAGCAGCATTGACGATTTTTTTCGCACGAACGTTGTAAGTTTCACCGTTTATAACATCACGGATCACAGCACCAACCGCTTTGCCGTCTTCATAGATAAAGTCTTCCACTTTTGCGTAGTTAGCTGCATTTACACCATGTTCAATTGCTTTCTTCATTACTTCTATTGTTAACCTGGCATCATCTGTACGGTACTCGACATAATACCCGCCACCTTTAATGCCGTCTTTTTTCAATGTTGGTACTCGATTCAATGTTTCATCCACACTGAGCATTTTACGGCGCTCTTTCCGCTTGACCCCTGCTAGGAAGTCGTATACACGCAATCCAATTGATGTACTGAATTTACCGAATGTACCATTTTCATAAATCGGTAAAACCATCCATTCAGGTGTTGTTACGTGTGGTCCGTTTTCATATACGATTGCACGTTCTTTCCCAACTTCTGCAACCATCTTCACTTCAAATTGTTTCAAATAACGAAGGCCACCATGGACAAGCTTAGTGGAACGACTAGATGTACCTGCTGCAAAATCCTGCATTTCCACAAGTCCTGTTTTCATGCCTCGTGAAGCAGCATCGAGTGAAATACCTGCTCCAGTAATGCCTCCACCAATGACTAATACGTCGTATTCTTCCTCTTGCATTTGTTGTAGTTTATTTACACGTTCTTTTCCTGAAAATGAGCCGTTCATCATTACTCTCCTCCTATATAGATTACATACCCGAAAACCTCGTCTGCTTATACTTTATTCTTTCCCAAAGCAACGGTGTAAATGAATCCTTTTTAACAAGTACGAGATTTAGTACGCTCTATTCATTTTTTTACAATTAACCATAAAAAAGAGACCACAACTGATACCTATAAGCGAATTGCTTATAAGCCGTTGCGGTCTCTCCATTTCTCCAACCAGTTATTAACTTGATTTCATCATATCATAATTGTTTTTTATTTAAAAGCCATAGCTGCGTTAACCGCTTTTTTCCATCCTGCGTAAAGTGACTCGCGATCCTTTTCACTCATTTCAACCGTGAAAGTATGATCAACTTTCCATTGTTTCGCGATTTCTTCACGACCTGACCAGAATCCGACAGCTAGTCCTGCAAGGTATGCAGCACCGAGTGCAGTCGTTTCATTCACAACTGGTCGTTCAACCGGAACACCTAGCACGTCACTTTGGAATTGTGTAAGGAAATCGTTCTTAACAGCTCCGCCATCTACGCGTAGTGTTTTCAACGAAATGCCAGAATCAGCTTCCATTGCAGTCAAAACATCCTTCGTTTGATAAGCAAGAGATTCAAGGGTCGCTCGGACAAAATGTTCTTTCGATGTTCCACGTGTCAGCCCAAACACAGCACCTCTCACATCACTATCCCAATATGGTGTACCTAGACCAACAAACGCAGGGACGACGTAAACCCCATCAGTAGATTCCACTCGTTTCGCATATTTCTCTGTTTCAGCGGCGTCATTGAACATACGAAGCCCATCACGTAACCATTGAATAGCTGAGCCTGCTACAAAAATACTTCCTTCTAAAGCATATTCAACTTTGCCATCGATTCCCCATGCTATCGTTGTAAGTAATCCATGGTCAGATGAAACAGCTTTATCTCCAGTATTCATCAGCATGAAGCATCCCGTACCATACGTATTTTTGGCCATTCCTTTATCGTAACAAGCTTGTCCGAATAGGGCTGCCTGTTGATCACCAGCCGCTCCAGCAATTGGAATAGAGTGACCAAAGAAATGATGTGCGACCGTTTGACCATAAATTTCAGATGACGGTCTTACTTCTGGAAGCATGGATTCTGGAACACCTAAGATGTCTAGTAATTCTTCATCCCACTTTAACTCATGAATGTTGTACATTAATGTACGAGATGCGTTGGAATAGTCCGTTACGTGTGCTTTTCCACCCGAAAGCTTCCAAATTAACCACGTATCAATTGTTCCAAACATCAGGTCTCCCGCTTCTGCTTTTTCGCGAGCACCCTCTACATTGTCTAAGATCCACTTCACCTTAGTTCCAGAGAAGTATGCATCTACTAATAGACCTGTCTTCTCTCGGAACGTATCACTATGGCCTTGCGCTTTCAACTCATCACAAATTTCAGCCGTTTGGCGAGATTGCCAAACAATTGCGTTGTAAATTGGTTTTTCAGTGTTCTTGTCCCATACAACCGTCGTTTCTCTTTGGTTTGTAATTCCGATGCCCGCAATTTGCTCAGGCTTTGTATCTGAATGTGACAAAACTTGTGCGATAACTGCTAGAATTGAGCCCCAAATTTCACTCGCGTTATGTTCAACCCAACCAGCCTTAGGGAAGTGTTGTGTAAATTCCTTTTGTGCAGTTTCTACGATTTCTCCCTCTTTGTTAAAGAGGATTGCTCTTGAACTCGTCGTACCTTGGTCTAGTGATAAGATATATTTTTCCAATGAATCCACTCTCCCTTTCTCATTTCATTTCATTATTGGTTTGTTAATCCTAACTCTGAAACTTTTTCTTTTACATTTTCTGGTGCGTCCTTTTCACTTGTTGCATATGCAATTGCGAGTACGCCAAGCACGAGTGCCCCAACGATCCAAAATGCAATTGAATCTGTTCCTGTAAAGAACTTCTTGTAAAATAGAGCGCCGAACACGCCTCCAAGAATAGGTCCGACTACTGGAATCCATGAGTATGCCCAATCAGATGATTTCTTTCCTGGAATCGGTAATACGAAGTGTGCAATTCTTGGTCCTAAGTCACGGGCAGGGTTAATCGCATACCCGGTTGTCCCACCTAACGACATACCAATTGCAATAATTAAGAATCCGACAATTAATGGATTAAGACCTTCAGTGAATTCGTTAGCCCCAATTGCAAGTAAGCCCATAAGTAATACGAATGTACCGATGACTTCACTTAACAAGTTTGAAAATGTATGACGGATCGCAGGATCTGTTGAGAAAACAGCCAGTTTCAAGTTTGGATCCTCAGTTGCTCTCCAGTGCGGTAAATAGTGAAAGTACACGATTACTGCACCGATGAAGGCTCCAATCATTTGAGCTGTTATATACATTGGGACATCAGCCCAAGGAAACTCTCCGATAGATGCTAAACCTAAGGTTACAGCCGGATTGATGTGCGCCCCACTGACGCCGCCAACTGCATAAACAGCAATTGCAACAGCAAGCCCCCATCCCATTGTAATAACGATCCAACCTGAATCCTGTGCTTTTGTTTTATTTAGTACGACGCCTCCAACGACGCCTCCTCCTAAAATGATCAAAATCATTGTTCCAATAATTTCTGCCATAAAAGCTGACATGATAATTCCTCCTTCTCAATTTAACAATTGTGTAAACCCTTTCATATTTGACAGAGAAAAAGACTGTTTATAAAAGTTTTGAAATCCAGTATAAGTACAAAAAAATCCACACGTATTGCCTCATTTCTGAATGAGGAATAAGTGTGGATCTCCGTTTCTCCGTCACATGTTATTAACTTGATTACCAAGTTACATGATTAGGAAAGCGTTGTCAAGAATTGTTTACAAATCCTTAACATAATATTTCCACAACTCACCCCTCGACGTTGTAACTGCACTCGCACCAGCTCCAAGTGCTTGTTCAACATCATCCACTGTTCGAATTAACCCACCAGCGAATATAGGGATTTTCGTTTGTTCATGTACTTCACGGATAATGTTCGGCATTAAGCCGGGTAATACTTCAATATAATCTGGTTGCGTCTTCTTTAGCAGAGAATAACTTTTATTTAGCGCACTAGAATCAAGTAGGAATAGCCTTTGAATAGCTAGTACACCTTTCTTCTTCGCGGTCAATATGACATTTGTCCGTGTTGAGATTAACCCGTCCGCCTTTATATCCTGGCATAAGAACTCAGCTGCATAATCGTCATTGCTTAGTCCGTGAATGAGGTCGACATGAATCAGCATTTTCTTATTATGCCGTTTCCCCATTTGTACGATACTCTTTAATTGGCTAATATGGCTATCGAGAATGACAAGATATTCATAAGAACTTTCCAAGAGCTTTTCAAAGTCCTTCATGTTACGGACAGCAGGCAAGATTTTCTGTTGAATCGACAACTTCAATCAGTCCTTTATAGTCATTTAAGACTATACTTTTGCACAATGTTGCTTTCTATGCAAGATGAATAACCTCTTTTTTAATTTCCACCATGGCCCCATTTAAAACCACTTTCGACAAAAATAGCCCCAATATACCATTCGTTTTATCACCCTAGGTTTCAGTCGGTTAGTTAATGGGAACTAGTTAAATTAGCCCTCCCTTCCCTGTTTACCCACGTCTTGTGATAGAGAGGATGAGGAACCGTGAACGACTTTGTCAATGAGCAGAAATGCTACTACTCCACGATTCTTCATCACTGTCAAATAGCTATTTTGCTCGAATATGAGAATCATCAAAAGTTCCCTAATGTTAAGCGTATTTGTGCTTTGACAGGTTACACAGAAGAGAAGATCTTAGAATCTCTTGAATTCGGTCAGTCCGACAGTCAACTTCACAGGTTCCGTCATACGAAACGAATAATCCGTTATCAATAGCATCATAAAGGGGAGGGCTACCTCTTCTAAGAAGATTTCAGATGAATATATTCCCCTGGACCAAGCGGCAATCCAAGCCAATACCAAACTGCAAATAAAATCGTCCAAAAAATAGCAAACCCAATCGAGTAAGGCAACAAAACGGAAATCAACGTTCCAACACCCATTTTCGGATCATATTTCTTTGCAAAGGTGAGTAGAATTGCAAAATAAGCAAGCATTGGCGTCACTGCATTTGTAATCGAATCCCCGATACGATAAGCCATTTGTGTGAATGCGGGGCTATAGTCCATAAACATGAACATCGGGACAAATACAGGTCCTAATAACGCCCATTTAGCTGAAGAACTCGCAATCAACAAATTAACGAGTGCACAAAACAATATAAATGCGAGTAATAATGGTAACCCTGTCATACCAGACTCTTTTAAGAAGCCTGCCCCTTTAATCGCAATGATTGTGCCAAGGTTGCTCCAGTTGAAATAAGTAATCATTTGTGCAGCAATAAACGCTAGAACAATATAATACCCCATACCAGACATTGCTTTGGACAGGTGGTCAGCTACATCTTTATCAGACTTTATGACCTTCGCTCCGATTCCATAAAGGAGCGCAGGTATGAAAAAGAAGAAGAGCATAATCGGTACGATCCCATTCATGAAAGGTGAATCTTCAATGAGTGAATTGGACTCTGCATTCCGCAGTAACGCACCCTCTGGAATCGTGAGAAAGCATAAGAGTAAGAGGTAAAAGAAGACACCAACCCCAGCCCATACTAATCCTCTCCGCTCACTTTGACTCAATTTAGAATCAGTTTCGACCTTTGCATTTAACGTATAGGCTCCGAGTCTTGGTTCGACAATTTTTGAACAGACGAATACAGCTACAGGCACTAACACGAAGGTAGAAGCAACGAGGAAATAGTAATTCATCGCTGGATTCGCCTTGTACCCTTTGTCGACAATTTGAGCGCTAGATTCTGTAAAACCAGCTAGCAACACATCGAGCATACTTAGTATCAAATTTGCGCTGAAACCACCCGCGACAGAAGCATAGCCAAGTGCTAGCCCGGCGATTGGATGACGGCCCATCGTTACAAAAACGAAGGCAGCTATAGGTGGCAGGACAATTAAAGCTGCGTCAGCTGCAGCGTTTCCGAACATACCTATGATGACAATGATCGGCAGGATCAATGCCTTCGGTGATGCTAAAACAACCTTTCGCATAAACGCTGAAACAAGTCCTGTTGATTCAGCTAAACCGACACCAAGCATAACAACGAGCACGAGACCAAGTGGTGGAAATGCCATGAAGTTGTTGACCATTTCTGTTAGAATTTTCACGATTCCTTTGTCGTCTAGCAGATTGACGGCATTAACGGTTTCTTTCGTGGCTGGATTAACCGCACTCCAGTTCAACCTCCCTGCAACAAATGAAGCCAGTAGTATGATCGCTGTAAAAATAGCAAATAACGTGAGAACATCAGGCAGTTTGTTTCCGTTTCTTTCAATCCAATCGAGAAACTTGTTAAACATGCCTCTTCGTTTTCCAGTTTGAAACTGATTATCATCGGTTTTTTGCTGTGGAACACCCATGTAAATTCCTCCCCTATTGAAATATCTGAATTTTTCGTCTTATTGTACAGACCTATTCGTTAGTAAACAAACGCTTGTGAGTGTGAGGAGAAAAATCGACTTATAAGGCTTTTCAGCTAGTTGGCATGCGCGTAAGCGTTACCCATTCATGTGAAGTGATTCCATGTTCCTAAAGTTGTGGAAAAGCTGGGATCAAAAGTTGAAGAACAAGCTAAAAACGTGTAGATAAATCCTTATATGGATCTAGTGGTCCAGTCCGGAAACCATTTCCCTTGATCACGAATCCACAAAAAATAGCAGACCAAAAATTTTGTCTTTTGGCCTGCTAAGCTTCTTGTTTATTAATAATAAAAAGGGGTCTATTTTAGTTGCAGATATCACGAACCCGTAAAGTGTATTAAGAGTGGGTTAACTTGCTTTTGATTTTTGTTTCATTCTTTTCTTGAAAAGTTTAGACCGTCTTTTCATAGAATTTGTCAAGTAACCACCTTTAAAGGAACGAATCTCATATGACGTTAGAAATGCTTTAGGTGCAATATCGTTAATAATTTCAAGTACCTCTTCTTCTCTAGAACGCTTCGAAACTACATCTAATCTGTAACGAGTTGTATCAATTCCTTCCCCCTCAAATACAGTAACACCAAAGCCTGCAGTTCTAAGTGCAGTAACCAATTCCTCGCATTTATCAAGCAAGTTTACGTTATATGTGATATAGCCAATCGCAAGTTTCTTTTCTAATGCTCCACCTAGTAAAAGTCCTACACTAAAGCCTATAATGTAAGCAATAATATTGTAGATATTAGACAAATCCGCAAATACAATGCCTAAGCTAATAATGTATATACCCGCCTCTAACAACCCTATACTAGCTGCGGATACCGTCCTACCTTTAACCAAGAAGATCGTTCGAAGAGTTAATACAGGAACAAAAATAATTTGTAGGATAAAAATCAGTAGCGCCGATAACATTACAATCTCTCTCTTCTATTTATGAAATAAGTTCATGTTTTAATGGGAAATCAGTTCATCTCAACAATGATTAAACTAACATAGATGTTATTCAAAACTCCACTATTTAAATTTTGTAGAAGCAGGTTACTGGTACAATACGCTCTATTCGATCCGTCAAAATCTGTTTTTAGCATTTTCGCGGTACGAATAACTCCTTCTGCAATTATTAGAGATTTTCACTTCCTTTCGGAATCGTTAATATAACATATAAAAACGCACTATGAATTTCATTCTGAATGAAATCTAGTGCGTTTTGCTTTGATATTTATTCTGATGTAAACCCGTAAAACCTCGCGGCTAGGTTCTGAACGCTATATAAAAACAATCTCTGGATGGGGATGGCTGAGGAAATCGTGGTGTGAGATCGTCCAACCATATGCGCCTGCATACTGAAAGATCACAATATCTCCCGCTCTAAGCCGATCAACATGCTCTTTTCGAACAAGCACATCATTCGGTGTGCATAATTCGCCTGCAATTGTTAGCTTTGCATCGATTACCTCTGGGCGGACAAATGGATAATGCCACTCCTCAACTGAAAATACGTTAAACGGATGGCTAATTTTCCATGCTGCAGGCATTCGTAAATGATGCGATCCGCCACGAATAACGGCAAAGTGTTCATCATGGTTTGTCTTTACATCAAGCACCTCGGATACGTAAGAGCCACAACCCGCAACCATGTAACGCCCTATCTCGAGGAAGAGCGTCAAATCTTGTTCCTGATACGTTTCATGATAGTCTGCTAATCCATCAGCAAGTATATTCCATTCAAAGGGCTCTTCAGGATTCCAGTAGTTGATGCCAATGCCGCCTCCGACGTTAACTATAGAAGCATCAAGCGCAAACTGCTTTTTCCAAGATAGCGATTTTTCAATACACATCCCAACGAATTTGACATGTGATTTTGCATCCAAGTTGTTCGACATCGCGTGAAAATGGAAACCTTTTATATCAATGTAATCGGATTGAAGTGCATGTGTAATCAACCCTGGAATGTCCCTTTCATCAACACCGAACTGTGTTGGTACCCCTGACATTCTTATATGACTATCGGATACATTCTTACTTAAATTGACTCGCAGCAAGACCGGGATGGTGACACTTAGCTGTTCTGCAATATGCATCATCCGGTTCAACTCATGGAAACTCTCTACGTTCAAATATTCCACATTCGTTTGCAGAGCGGTTCTAATTTCTCGATCTTTCTTTCCTGGTCCACCAAACAGCATCGGCTTATCAGATACCTCTCCAACGTTACTGATTTCTCCGTAAGAAGCGACTTCAAAACCATCGATCACCGGTTCCAACACCTCAAGCAATCGCCTGTCTGGATTTGCTTTTACAGCATAATACAACCTACATGATGCCGGCAGACTTTCTTTAATGCCTTTTGCATGGGTCTTTAACCTTTCAAGATCATACACGTAAGCGCATATTGGGTCTCCACTTTCACGATGCTGCAATTGTTCCTGAATATAAGCTTCAACTTTATTTTTCTTTTCTAACGTAAGCATCCAATTACCTCCAACTTAAGTGTGCCATAAATCCGGTCTCTTCCAAACGATGAGCAGGGTCGTAATAAAGCATCCGAACCCCATAAATAAGCCTGCAGCCAAGGCACCGAATTCAGCCGCAACAAAACCTATGATCAATGCCCCAAGTGGAATATATGCCCGGTCCATTAGCGCGATACTTAATACTCTTCCCCTTAATTGATCGGCAACCTGCATTTGTAGAGTGATTCTACTTGTCGTTCGATACAATTGACTCGTAAAACCAACGCTCAACATAAGGAGAATCGACAACAAATAATTCCCATTGAACATAATAAAGAATCCGAGAAACAGACCAAAGCCTAATGCTGAAAAGACAAGGATCTTCCCTTGATGACGTGGTGGTTTCATAGACAGGACAAGCGTTGCAATAATGGCACCTACAGATGAAACCGAAAGTAAAAGTCCAAATCCATCAGGCCCCATGTCCATCAGCTCTTCTACAAACAATGGCAGCATCGTCGTATATGGGAATCCAAAAATCATTGGCGCAACAGCAATCAACAAAATGGAGACGATGAGATGGTTTTCTTTAATGTATTGGAATGTTTCTTTTAGTTCCGTTTTTTGCGATGTGACTGAGCGTTCAATCACACACTTCTTCTTTTCCGTCACCTTCATTCCGTTTAACGCAAGTGTAACGACAATCGTTCCTAGCGCTATGAGAATAAACAAATCGGGTGCGTTCATATGGAGTAATAGCCAACCAGCAAGTGCAGGTCCGATCATTCGTGCAACATTAATGATCAACGTCTGAATCGATATTGCATTCGGTAGTTGCTCGCCGTTTACGAGATCTGCTAAAAAGGCGTTCCGAACTGGGACTTCTATAGTCATAAATAATGATCTGCCGAATACGACCGCATATAACCAAAGGATCGAAAAGTCTGCAAAGACGAAATATGCGAGAAGTAATGTACTAATAAAAATACCAGCATAACTGATGAGAAGGACCTTCTTGCGGTCATAACGATCGGCAAGAACACCTGCTTGTAATCCAAAAATAAAAATTGGCATGAGACGACAAGCATTCAAAACCCCCAGAGCTACTGGGGATTGAGTCCATTGATAGACGAGCCAGTTCAATAGTGTCAAGTCCATCCAATCTGTCGTACGTACAAAGAAACTCCCGAGCATGAATTGACGAAATGATTTCGACTTGAGTGCATGCGCCTGGTTGAATGCCGCTTTAATCATTTAGCTCTTCCGCTGCATAAAGCGGATTTTGAACCTCGCTGTAACAATACCCTTTTCCGTCAGACAATCTCATTTTGGTCAACGATTTATGCATCACAATCTGTTGGAAAAGAAATGCGCGATCTTCAGCGATCTGTTCATCAAGCCCACCATGCTCAGCCAAAGATTGCAACGTAGATTCACATACATTTTTCACACGTTTCCAGAACTCTTCTTCCTTAATTCCAGAGTAATGGACAAGCTGTCTGATAATCTCCCCTAGATGATTTTGGAATACCGTGTAATAAAGTTTATTATGCATTTCTGAACAATCTTCTGTCACCGAAACTGATCCAGGCGTAAACTTAAGGTCTATGCCTTGTTGCCTGAGCCTTTCCTTGTAAATCCGCGCTCCACCCCAGTCACGGAAAAAGAATCGAGTTAACCTACCGTCTTTGAAAACAGGGATGCTATTCTGTAGGTGACCTTCAAGTGCGATTCCGTATTTAACCATCAATGTCAGATAACCAGGAATGACAGTTGTAATGTAGTCTTCAAAAAACGGAAACGCAGCTCGGTTCCTTGTTAAGTTGTTCGTCTCAGCATATTGATTAACGAGCTCATCTAAAATAGTCCGTCCAGTCAACGGTGACTCAGCATATAAAGCTGGTCCTGCAATTGCGAGCTCACCTTCAACAAGCTTGTCCTCTACATTCTCTCGCATGAGCATCGTCAGGTTACGACTCTTCAATTCTTCTTCTGACTTAAATGCTGCACCAGCAATTTCGTTCAAAGGAATAAAATCATACAGCTGTGATTCTATGTCCATAATGGATGTGATCATGTCTGTAAATCTTGTTGAATTTAAAGCCGTTTGCGTTGAAATGGACCGGACCGTAGATGTCATTTGACTATTTACTGCAAGCTTGAGTGCAGGCGCATGCTGTTTCTTCGGATAAACGGTTCTAAATGAAGATGTCGCTTCTGCCTCCATCGTCACGTTCTTGATTAAAATGACTTGATCCGCTGCAATTTCCTTTGCATATATTGAAGGTAACGCTTGTTCGAATTGCCATTCATGTACTGGAAAGATTTCATAATCATCCGTCACGTAATCGCGTTGTTCTAACTCCTCTTTACATCGTGCTAACTCTTCTTCAAACCCTACTGTCAGCAATGGGTTGTCTGTTGTCGATTTTACATATTCTTTTTTTACAGCAACAAATCGGACATCAAAAGTTTGATGAAATTCTGGAGAGAATTTAAAGACATCTTTCTGTGTAAGACCGATCTTCGTTTTTGCACCTGGATGCAAATGGTGACCTTCTAATACGAGCTGTTCAAAAAATAAGCTCGGTGAGAAATCACGATTACTTTTCTTTTTGGCTAGCAAATAATCGAACGTTCCAGTCGTTGACAACTGGCTTGCCTCAGTTTGGATGTCTTCTTTCCAAACATCCATGTACATATAAGCAAGTGTCATATTTGCTGTGCCATTGTCCAGCTCTTGGATAAACGCATCTAAGTTCAACTGTTGTGTGTTTGTGAACAACATTTTTAACAAATGAGAGGCTAATGAAATTGTTGTGAGCCCATGCTCATTGATATGAATAATTTCATCCGTCGTCTCAATCCGTTGAAAGGCAAATTCATCTTTTATCGGAAATACAATCGTGCCATTTTCCACTTCCACTACTTTATAAGTGATATCTTCACGTATCGGATACCCTTGAATTTGATAAAAGAATTCATCTGAAAGGCTTTGTCCATGTGCCATATTTACAGCAAACACAGATCCGATTCTTTTCAAATCGATTGCATTCGAATTTAGGTTAAGAATATCTTCTCTCAAAATGGAAGATGCAAGTTTATGGAGAATCCCTTGTCGACCTTTTTCCAGGTTTCCAACGTATTGAACGACATAAGAAGGCTTCTGCTTCATTATGTAACGAATACAGTTCACTTCTTCATCAAGCATTGCGGCCTTATTCGATTGTTGCACAGTCGGTTTATTGATTAATTGAATGGTCATTTTGTGAACACCTCGTCTTTAGAAAATAAAGGATTTGCTACATCTACATAGGCATTTTCCGTAAACTTGTCTGTGAGTCTCATTTTCACTAGTGCTTTCAATCGAGATTGCTCAGAGAAGACGAGCTGTTGATCTTCGAAATTCTCTTTTGGTATAGAGGCATCCCGTAGTAATGCGATATAAACGTGGTCAATAACGTTTTTGACAGATGCCCACAGTCTTTCTTCACTCATTTCGAGTGCGCGAGATAATGCAACAATCATCTCACCAAGGTGGTTATGAATAATCGCATGGAAGAAGATTTCAATTAACGGTTCACGTTCAGTCGTGATCAAGTTCGTACTGTTATCGAGATCATCAAACGTCATAAACGCCTTTAACCTCTCTTCATGAATCCTAATTCCACCGTTATCCCTCACAATCATACGCTCCGGTAGTCCATTCCGGAATACACATACACTGTTCTGAAGATGAACCTCCATGCTAATGCCATACTTCGTAATGAGTGTCAGCACGCCTGGCAATAGAACATTTGCGTATTTTTCTATATAATCCACTGCCGCATCCTCTATCTTTAACGCGTTGTGACCTGCGTACGTTCGCACTAATTCTTCAAGAATGAGTTGCTGTGTAACCGGTGACTCCGCAATTAAAGCTGCTGCCGGAATCGCAATCTCACCTTCTTCGAGCGTTTTTTCTGGATTTTCTCGTAAAATGGAAGCCAAATTCTTTTGCAGAAAGTGGCGTTCTTCAGGACTCTCCGGATCCTCCGGTTCATAATGGATGCCTGCACTTTCACGCATGAAGCTTAAAGCATTCGAAAGGAACGAATCGTCATTTTGAATGGTACGCAACACCTCTGAGATTACGGGTCCGTTTTTTGTTGAAGCGGCAGATACAGTTCGTACAGCGCTCGTCATTTGAACATTTATAGCCGTCTTAATGTGATGATTCGTTAGGCTGTTAAGTGGAGCCAATGACCTGAATGAAATTAAAGCCCCCGTCTCAATGGATGTATCCTCAATTGGGATAATCACATTTGAGTTGAGCTCTTGCTTGTAAAATTTTCGAATCGTATGTTCAAGCTGCCACGGATGAACAGGAATCAGTTCAAACTGAGACGGTTCAAGCTGGTTGTTTTCAAGTGTTTCATAGAATGCGCGCTTTACCGTCGGATACTCATCAAAAATGATCTGAGTTGTTGAATGTGTGTCATGATGCGTCAGTCTGCAGTGATCTTTATGGACCGCAACAGGAACAACGCTCGGTTGTCCTTCCCATTCTGGGGCAAAACCTGTTACATCATTTGGTGACAAACCAAGTCTCGTTCTTGAACACGGATGGATTGTGTGCCCTTGGATAACCCATTGTTCAAAAAACGTAAGTGGACTATAGTTCTGATGGAGTTGTTGTTTTCTTTGAATATATTCAATCGTGTTGGAAGCTTCGATATTGGAAGCATCAACTTTAATGAACTTCTGTCTATGTTCCGCACTTGTCAATGCTAGCGCATAATTATAAGTGCTATTCGTAATTTCGTTGCAAAACTGTTCAATATTATCAAATGTTACAGCGATCCCGTTCACAATGAGTAAGGTTAAGAGTTGATCAGGATTGATAATTGTACTCTTCTCCCCTAGGCGGTCTGAGTAAAGGATTTCACCATCAATATCAATATGTTTCAACGTATATAGCTTTTTAATTGGAACAATGATTTGCTCTTCCTTATTCAACTTGATTGCGGCACTCATTTGACTGGAGGAATCTACATTTTCCCATTCAATGTCTACAATTTTCTCTCGTAAAATTGCTTGAATGAGCTGATGGAGAATGGTCTTTTCTGCATGTTTTAAATTTGCATGATAAGCATCTACTAAATAAGGAAAATCAGTTTGCAAATGTGCGAGAACTTCAGTTCCGTAATCTGCTAATTTAAGTGGGTCATCTTTAAGTATGGTTGTCAAAATCGTCCCCTCCTCTTTCGAATCATCGTTATATGTCAAGTTATTGAAAATGATTATCATTTAAGCAATACTAATATTAATTGATATTGATTCTCAATGTCAATTGAATTCTCGTAATCCGATTCATAAGATACAGATATCCCTCAATTATTTGGCTATTCTTGCATAAATCTGTATGTAAGTGAGTCTTTTTACCTATCCAGGACTAAAAAAGAACACCCAGCATTGCTGAGTGCTCTTAAATAAGAGAATTACTATGAGGGAAACTGCATATTTAGTGACTATGACTGTGTGACATCTTGTCTTGAAGTGCTTCAGACAAATCAGTAGCAGGTACTTGAATCATGTCTAGGCTGATTTGTGCTTCTAGATTTAAAGTATTCGCCGGTGACTCATTTGGGAAAGTCACTTTCAAAATATCCAATCCTCTTGTCGGATCATACGCATAAACATAATTCGTATGCTCTCCAGTTGTTTGACCTTTCTCATTTCGAGCAGGTACCCATTGTGCGCCCCACGCTTCTTGGATGCCAGTAAACCAGTAGCCAATTTGCTTGATATCCGTTGGGTTTCTTACATCCAGAATACGAACACCTTGTTGATAATACCCAATCGACACAAATCCATCCTCATGGTAGGAAGAATAGTGTGCTGAGCATATAAATCCAGCTTTCGTATTTTCATCTGTTCCTAATATTTTTGAATTCCAAGAGTCAAGTGGCTCAACTGATCCCGAACCCGGTGCAACATTTCCTTCCCCAGAAAATTCGTCTAAGTTTTGCAAATGCCAAGTTTGGAATGATCCTTCATCTTCACACGTTCCTGGGTGTAAGTAATCCTCTTCTGTAACCATAACAACTTCTCCTGAACGAACTTGATTCGCACTTCTTTCAGTACTTTCATCTGTCTCCATATCTTCTGGTGCACGACTGACAAATTGATCTCCGTTTGGTCTCAGCGTGTTGTGATGAATAAAGTTATTCCATGAAGTTCCGTTCAATCCCCTTTCGTCGGTTGAGTTCAGAACTCTTGGATTCACTGGGTCAGAAATATCGTAGGCGACCGTACCAGCAAGTCCAGTGTGCCATGCGATACCAGATGAGTCTATATCCCAATCATGGCCAACTGTATCAACTGAGCTCGGAAACACTTTCTCTTCAAAAGGGTTCGCAGGGTCTTCCAAGTTAATAATTGAAAATGCTGGATTTCCATCCTTATCTTCGCTTCCCGAAGTATATGCATACGTACATTCATCATTGGCACACGTAACGGTATGCGTACGAGTAGTCGTTTGTACACGAGATGCGATATAAGGATTGGCTGGATCGGATACATCAACAACTGCAATTTCAGCACCTGTCGATATACTCTTATCATCATAGGTCGGTGTTACACCAGCAGGATCATATCCAATGATGACGAACTTAGTACCATCCTCCCTTTCTCCAAATGTCATATCTTCATTTTCAAAATGAGCTTCTGGTAGTTCTCCTTTCAACTGAGGATTTGTTGGATCTGAAATATCATAAATTGCAATTCCAGTTAGTGTGTTTGCATACATGAAAGGTTCCTTACTGGAAAAAGCTGCAGATATGATTGACAGGTGTGGAATATTATTCACTAGTTGTACGTTCTCACTAGATAAAACGGGCACACTCGCTTCTCCTTCCAACTTGACGCTCGCTGCTTCTACTGATGGGACTACCATGCTGAAAGTCAACATGATTGATGCGAAGATGGCTAATGTTCTGTTCATAAAGATGTCCTCCCTATTTGTATTCTAATAGGGCTTCCATATAAGAACGGCTACTTCCTACGTACAAAAGTTTAAAATCCATGTACTACTAGTTGTCTAATTTATTTGAAATTTCCAGGACAAAATACCTGTTTTTCTCTAAAAGACAAGCTTATTTTATGCGCAAAAAAACGCCCTTTAAACTCGGGGCGTCTTGATCTTCTATAACTTTGATGCGCTGATTTCTTCTCTTAATATCCTTTCTTGATTCGCAAGTTCTAAGAACAAGTCAATATCCTTTTCACTAGATAAGGTGATCATGCATTTCTGATGATCTAGACGTGAGAGCCTCTCTAGTAATTGAGGTCTCTGATCATTTTGGAACTTCCAAACGTAGCGTAGAAATTCTAATGGAATTCGTTCTGGGCACCCTTCACCAATGTCAGGTCGAGTTTTCCCATGATACATGAACCTCCGCTTGAGGACTCTATAACAGCACTTTATTCTTGGCACGTCTAGAAACACGATCGTATCCGCCGCCTCTAACCGTATGTCTAAAGTTCCACTAAAGTTACCATCAATAATCCAGGTATCTTGCTTCACAATTTGTTCTTGAATGGCGCGTAGATCTTCTCTCGGAGTCTCAACCCAACCAGGCTTCCAGTAAAGTCGATCCAAATGGAATACTTCAATTTCTAGACTCTCCCCTAGCTTTTTGGAGAGCGTCGACTTCCCTGCACCAGGACAACCAATTACAGCGATTTTTTTCATGGGCTTAGCCTCCTATATGTTATGTAATTGTAACAATTGTAAAAAAATGTGTTTATTAACTGGGGATAAAAGGAATAGAACTAAAGTAGTAGCGCCTAAGGAAAGGGTTGTGTCTTCTAATGAAATCTTCTGAAAAGATATTACTTGAAAAAGTACTTCAAAAAGACCGTGGCGCACTAGATCATTGTTATGATCTTTATCATAAAATGTTATTTAACTATGCAATGAACATGACCGCAGATCGTATCAAATCAGAACGGTTATTAAGAAGTTTATTTCAAGATATCTGGAAGAATCCCCTATTATTCCTAAACACAAAAGAAAAACATCTATCTATTTGTCTTGTAAAACGGTTAAAGTGCATGCATACCAAATGTACAGAAGCAAAAATTTGTTAACTACAACTCTATGGAATTTAATGTTAATATAACAATAGAAAGTCTTCAAGTGTGAAAATGCCAAGTACATAATAAGGAACACCCCACTAACAGAGTGGTAGGACAATGGATCGGCAAGATATGTCGGTCGTTTTTTTACGGAAGGAGTATTAAATGGAGTTTACCGTTAACAAAACACATTTTCTAGATGCACTATCTGACATACGAAAAGTCATTTCTTCATCCTCACTCATCCCGGTTACATCAGGAATTTCAATTATAGCTAAAGAAGATAGATTGACCCTCGTTGGCACAAATTTAGATTTTTTCATACAAAGAGACATTCCTGTTAAGATTGGAGATCAGCAAATCGTAAGTATCCAAAAAACTGGCATAGTTTACGTTCCAAGCAAAGCTTTTACCGAAATAGTTAAACGACTTCCAGATCAAATTTCAGTAACAGTAAATGATGATCGGTTTATCAATATCGAATCCGAGTCAATCAATACGAGATTAAATCAGGTTCGTTTGGAAGAATTCCCCGATATTCCTGATGCTCCTACTCACGTCCGGTTAAAGATGAACTCAGCTCAACTTGTTGAAGTCATTAAGCAGACATCCTTTGCAGTTTCTACAAATCAATCTAGACCTGCATTAACAGGGATCCATGTGTCTTTCACTACCGAAAAGCTGTTGGCAGTAGCTACCAATTCAATTAGACTAGCAATGCGATCCTTACCGATTCAGTCCGATTGTGAGATTTCATGTATTATACCTCAGTCTACACTAACTGAATTCTTGAAACTCAGCTCTTCATTTTGTGAGCATTTGGAGATCTCAATAAGTGACCATCATATCCTATTTGAGGCTGAAGACATCAAATTATATTCACGTTTAATTGGTGGCGATTACCCAAGTACCTCTGGATTAATTCCATCTGAAACAACGACTGAAATCATTATGGATACAAAGGAACTATTGAAAGGAATCGATAGGTCATACATATTAGCAAGTGATAAACAGAACAATAATGTAACGCTAAAACTATCAGAAGAAGATGACCAAATTCAAATATCATCCCTCTCTTCTGAAGTTGGACAAATATGTGAATGGCAGAGTGTAAAACAAATCACTGGAGAAAAAGCATTGGATATTACATTCGATGGACAGTACATAATCGATGCATTGAAAACAATGAATGATCAAGAAGTCTCTATCAGTTTCAATGGTTCGATGAGACCAATATTGATAAAGCCTGCGAATCGAGAGGACCAATTACACCTCATCTCACCTGTTCGCTCCTAATTATTTGAAGCAACGAGTATTCGTTGCTTTTTATCCGATTGACAAGCAACCTTTCAGTTGCATATAATAGGTTCATGGATAAAGTATTTAAAGCATTGGCCGATTCAAATCGCAGACATTTGTTAGATTCACTCTTCCAATCAAATGGACAAACACTTTCCGAATTGGTAGAGCATCTTGATATGTCTAGGCAAGCAACAACGAAGCACTTGAGAATTTTAGAGGATGCAGATCTTATTACTGTCGTATGGAAAGGACGTACGAAGCACCATTATTTGAACACCGCTCCAATTGGTAACATTTATGACCGGTGGATTGGAAAATTTGATCAAAACAAAGTGAAATCGCTCACCGACATGAAAAACAAATTAGAGGAGGAAAATAATGAATAACCGAACCTTCGTGTATGCGACTTATATTGCATCAACACCGGAAAAAATTTGGGAAGCACTAACTTCAGGAGAATTTACGAAACAATATTTCTTTGGGCATAGGGTCGTGTCAGATTGGACGAAAGGAGCAGAAGTCACCTTTCTACGTGAAAATGATGAGATTGATATTCACGGAACAGTGTTAAAAAGTGAGCCTTACGAAATGTTGAAATATACATGGCTTTCTCCAAAAGATCCTGTTGATCGGGTGCAGCAAATGACCGTGACGTTTGACTTAAAGCAAATGGACGATACGGTGAAGTTGACGGTGATACATGAAAACCTCTCTGAAAGAGATTTTAGTAATGACCCGAACACTTTCCAAGGCGTGAACAACGGATGGCCGGCTATTATCAGTAACCTGAAAAGCCTTCTTGAAACAGGCAAAACATTGTCCGCTGTGAAAATTTAAGGAACATGTAAAAGAGCGCCTCCCTAAAGGCGCTTTTTGTTATTGTACTATCCCGCACAGCACGATAGTTTCGATACGTCTTTATCGAATGAAAGGCTGGCGAGCTTAATACCTTCTGCCATCGTCAAGTACGGTGCCATCGTATCTTTGATATCATCGGCTGTCAGATTGAATTTCACCGCTAAGGTTGCGGCATAAATCACATCTCCAGCATTTTCTGAAACGACTTGTGCACCAAGTAACCTTTTCGTATTCGCATCAATCACAAGTTTAAACAGTCCGTTCATTTCTTGGTTAGCAAGTGCTCTTGGCACGGACTCAAGTGGTAAGACAGATGTTTGGACTTCCAAGCCTTCTTTAATCGCTTGTTGCTCTGTTTTTCCGACTGAGGCAATTGATGGATTTGTAAAAGTTACAGCTGGAACGGTGCTGAGATCCACTTTCTGTTTTTCCTCTTGCAGGATGTTCTTCGCGACAAGCCCACCTTCATAGGCAGCAACATATACAAATTGAGGTCCAAGCGTGACATCTCCTGCAGCATAAATGTGTGGTACATTCGTCTGCAAGTATTCATTCGTCTTTACTTCTCCAGCGTCCCCTAGCTCAACACCTGCATTTTCAAGCTTTAATGATGTCGTGTTTGGATTTCTGCCTGCAGCAACAATGACTTCATCCGCTTCAATCGTATGTTTAGCTCCAGACTGAATATAGTGAATACGCTTCTTGTCGTCTACTTCATCTATTTTTTTATAGGTAACGCCTGTCTTTATCTTAATGCCTTCGTCTATAAGTACTTTTTCAACAGTGTCTGATATCTCCTGATCGTACTCTTTCATAACCCGGTCACTCCGTTGCAAAAGTGTCACTTCTGATCCTAGGTTGCGGAACAACTGTCCGAGTTCCATAGCAACGTATCCTGCACCAATGATTGCAATGCTTTTTGGAACTTCCGTCAAATCAAGTGCAGTAGTACTCGTCAAGAAGTCTATTTCAGATAAACCAGGTATGGCAGGAATTGCAGGCGATGCGCCAGTTGCGATGAGAAAATGCTTAGTAGAAAATTTTTCACCTGATACCGTAATGGTCTTCTCATCAACGAACGAAGCTTCTCCTTTTATGAACTCAAAGCCATAATCCTCGATCAGGTTCTCGTACTTTTCTTGTCGGAGTTGGTTAACAAGTGCGTCCTTTTGGTTTTTCAATTTAGAAAGATCCGGGGCTTCTGCAGAAAGATTTAATCCTTTAAAAGGTTGATGATTCGCGGTACGCTGAATATCACCCGCTCTCAACAATGTTTTCGAAGGAACACAACCAACGTTCACACATGTGCCACCGACTGTACCTTTCTCGACCATCGCAACTTTCGCACCACCTTCGACAGCTCGAATCGCTGCCGAAAATGAAGCCGCTCCTGAACCTATGACGATAAGATCGTACATGAATCATTCACTCCCCTTTTTGTATTTGTTATAAGCGTAAATCGTTAATCCGATAAAAACGAACAGTGCTGGAATCAATACATAATCCAAGTATCCTGTTAAAGCCCCCAACCCAACCGTCGCAAAAAGAATTATCAAAATGGGTGTGAAGCAACAAAGTGCGGTTATAGCCGTTCCTATTACAGCACCAATTAAAAACTTCTTATCTCTTCTCATTTCTCAATACCTCTATTCCTCAGTTAATCGCTCAATCACAGGACACGCATACAAATCATCGTTTTCCTCGCAACGTCTGTTCAAGTCCTCTAAAATCGACTTCATTTGTTGTAGGTTTGAGATTTTTTGTGTGATTTCTGTAATTTTAGTCGATGTAAAATCTGACATGTTTTCACACCGACGCTCGTCTTGATCCACTACGCCAAGTAGTCGGTCCACTTCCATTAATGTAAAACCAAGCTCTTGCGCTTTTCTTATAAATTTGAGCCGATTAAGCGCATCCTCGGGATAGATCCTGTACCCCGATTCATTTCTGGGTGGTTCTTGTAAAAGACCAATCCGTTCGTAATAACGGATGGTTTCCTTATTGACGCCAGATAACTCAGCTAATTCACCTGTTTGATAAGCCACCATCATCACCACCTCTATGTAAATAGTAAACCCTGTACTTTACTACAGGGTCAAACGAAAGGGGAAATTTTATACAGTAGAGTTGAATACATCATGTAAAATGTTTGAGGTAACTACATTTTCTTCAAATAAATTTTTTTGAAACTTTTTGAATACAAGATTGCTCTAATGGTTGAAAGGAGGTTGAACATGATACATACAAAGCTAGTGAAGAAAGCGATGAAAGGTAACGAAGAAGCTTTTGAATCGCTCGTCCGTAATGAGAGTGAAAAGCTCTATCGAACAGCATTCCTATACGTTCGAAATAAGGAAGATGCTCTTGATATTGTTCAAGAGGCGATTTGCAAAGCTTATACCTCTATTGACCAACTGAAAAATCCTGAGTATTTCAGCACTTGGCTTACAAAAATATTGATTCGTTCGGCTTACGATTCTTTAAGAAAAAGCAAGAAGTTGGTGCTCGCTGGAGAAGACTTTCTACGTACTGTTCCTGAGAACAAACGAAAAAATGTTGAAGAGGATATGGACTTAGTTAAAGCTATTTCTGTTCTAAACGAACAATACCAAACAGCTATTATCTTATTTTATTACCATGATCTGTCCATTCAAACCATTGCAGAAACGATGGATAAACCTGAAGGTACGATCAAAACGTATTTACGAAGGGCCAAAATAGAGTTGAAGAGACAATTGGAAGGAGTGAACCACTATGAACAAGGACTGGTTTGAAAAAGAAACAGAGAAAATTGAAGTACCAAAAGAGGATGTATTCAACGCCATCTCTTTGGGAATCCATGATGGACGAAAACATCGTGTTGTGAAAAAACGTAAGAAAGCTCTAAAGCTCAGTACCATTGTATCTTCAGCTGCAGCATCCCTTGTGCTTGCTTCTGGATTTCTGTTCGCGCCGATGAACGATGCGCTTGCTAAGGTTCCGTTGCTAGGTTCACTCTATGAGCATCTTTCTGTAGGAAGTGAACTGTTTGCGAGTAATCTAGTTACAGAATTAGACGAAAAAGCAACAAGCAAAGGCGTAGATATCACGATTAGGAGTGCATACTATGATGGCAACGTGATCGGGGTTACGTTTAAGGCAGAAGGTGAAAAATTGACCATTGAGAATATGGATGTCGGGAATCGTCCTGTTAGCGGCTTCAGTTACCATTTGTTCGATGGTCTGGATCAAACGCATTGGTCGTCGAGCTCACCAGAGTTGAAAGAAACGAAGGATGGCACGTTCGTTGGAGCCATCGAGTTTTATAATGATCAAACTGATTTACCTGAAAATTTCACTTTACCACTTACTTTTACTCACATGGCGGATGTAAATGGAAAATGGAAATTTGACATACCCATAGAGCAAATACCTCCTGAGAAAATTGAAGTATCAGGACAATCCATATATGATGAGGGCTCATATCAAGTAGAAATGGAATCCATCATTAAAGGAAAAGCGACGACAATGTTGGAGTACACGGTAACGGTTCCTGAAAAAGGAAAGAACGACGAAATCATTCTAAGCGTATTCGATGATCAGAAGAACCGATTATCCAAATCTCACGCGAATAAAATAGACGAAAGCTTTGAAGACGGACAATGGAAATTATCTTATAGGGAATTATTTACGAGTAAAATTAATGAAGATGCAAAGCATCTCGAGATTAATCTGGATTTAAGAAAAAGAGAGCCTCGTACTTTCGAAGGTATGAGTCAGCCTGTTCCATTTACAGTGAAGAGTAAACGGTTTGACTATCAAATTAACGTCGAGAAAATTGAAAAAGTGAACGATGAATTGATTATTGATTATGTTCTCCAAAACGTCGCGCAAGGTGAGTTTAGAAAAGACTTACTCATGAACTTCGCAAATTGGGTGCGCATCATCCCTACTGAGAAAATTGAGAATGACGAGAACGGAGAGCTAGGAGACAGTTTCTATGAATACGTAAGTCGGGACAACAAAGCAAAGCTGATTGACAAAGAGAAGATGCAATTCCAATCTCGTATACAGATTAAGGACCCTGATTCGTTCAATATGAAAGACTATTCACTAGTCGTACCATTCGAAAACTTATCTTCCAATGATTCTATTATCATGGATCCGATCAAGATTGATTTAAAATAAAATAATGAAGGAGCTAACCCCATACCCCCTCAGTGGGTGCATATCAGTTAGCTCCTTTTCTTAATGATGAGTTCATTTAATGGTTTTTCTAGATAATTCTTCAGAATTCTAGATAATTTCGCGTTTTTCTAGATAAAATTGGATTTTTCTAGATAAGGAGTCCATTTGCCTATTCTATGGATATGTTTAGTAACAAGTTGACCGTTTTGTGAGGTAAACAGAGCACTTTTTACGAAAAACCGGTCTAAGAACTTAATGTAAGTGATCATTTTTGTCCAATTATGCTACCCATTCACAATTGAAACAATCTCCTTCTTCGCATTTACACCTATAAATGTATAATTCTTTAATTCAGACATTGAAATGATACGAAAATCTGAAGCGTATCCATTCAAGACTTCCATTTCAATCCACAAAGAAGCATTCTTCTTCATTTCCATTAATTTCGAATGCGCATCCACGGTTTTCCTATGTGTAACAATGACTTTCTCAATGTCTTGATTGAGAACTTTTGCGGCTACAAGGTTATCATAATCCTCATCTTTTCTTTGAGTTGCTGACCATGTTATCTCTAAATGTTTTTCATCCCTTAAGCCTAACCTACTTATATTATTGACTCGATACAGAATGCCCATTGTTCTGTGCACCACTTTTATGGTACTCATTTCTCCAGAGTCCATGATGATCACTTTATTATTGTTGGCAAATGCCTTCTCATAAACGATATCCCCATTGATCTTATGGAAGCTATGCTTTAATGCAGCATTCTCACTAAAATAGAAGCCAGCACCGAATGTAAGACTACAATATATGATGACTCCTATCAGTCCGAAAAACATAAATCTCTTTTTACTCAACATCCGCCAAAGCCAGGCCTAAAATGTGGTCTGTGAAGATCACGAATTCATCTAAGTAGGTTGCTGAGTCAGGAGCTGAAATAGGCGTTATTTTCACATTTTGTAAATACACACATGAGTGGATGTTAATTACGTCTCTGTCAGAATAATCAACGTTCGGATTGGTTTCAAACTTTCCTAGTGCTCGCCCTAAAGTCGGATCATCATTAAAACTTTCTGGTTCATGCGTTCGAACATCTGCTTCAATAAATGCTGTGCTCGTAACAAACTTTAGTCTATTCTCACTCTCCTGGAGTGAAATCTGTAAATCTACGATTGTCAGTTTCTTAAAATCTACTGCTTTCTCCATCTCTGCTGCTTTCATATTTTCCCCCTGTGTTTTCAATTACTTTTGTTTTAATAAAATTCTTCATTCCTGCCATCGTTTCTTTCATTACTTCTACTGCCTCTTCTGTATGGAACGGGATGATATCCAAAGAGTGATTAGCATCCTCGATCACCTTCAATGTCATGTTTTCCTTTTTTGATAAAGCATTGATCTTATCTATTCTATAAAACTGATCTTTAGTTCCAATTACGAGATAGACATCGTGGTTACATGTTAATAGTGTTTCATATAATGGTTCTTTAGTTAATAGAGGCGTTAGAATCACTATTTTCGAATCATGAAACCTCTTAGCGTCTTTCATAAATCCATCTATAATTGGTAGCGTACCAAAGGATTTTCCTAACAATACCTTTTCCTTGTAGTCCTTGTTACTATGAACTTCTTCAATAATCGGATTTACATCATTGACTATTATCTTTGTTAGATTCTCTAACGGAAGGTTACGTACATCTTTTTCATAGGCATAATGAATATGGACAACATCGTATTCGGATTCAAGCATTACCATTGTAGAATAATAGAATAGAGGCTTATCGTATGTATATCCCGCTCCTGAAAACATAAAGCACACTTTGTCAGCCTGATTATCAATAAATGTATAATCAAAAGTTGTATTTGGATTTGTTTTTCTTTCAGCCTTCATTTTCATTTCCCTTTCGTTTCGTGCAGGGGCTTTATTAAAAGAAGTTCATCCCTAATTGGTATATTGTTTTCAGCGACAAGAGGGATCTCAGGTTTAATTTTCCTAGCGTTAGCTACCGAATTGGGATACACATCCATAATCTGAAACCCTCTTTTTTGATAAAATCCCAGCGCGTTCAGATTGTCGTTTGTGGTAATCAGTTGAATCGCCCTCAAATTTAATGATACAGCAAATCGTTCAAGTGTATCTAAAAGCTTTGTTCCAGTCCCGCTATTTTCATATACGCTATCAAAAGAGATGACTTCCATATAATCATCTAATACTATATATGTGATCAATCCAATCATTTCATCTGAATCATTAATCGCAATAAAACCATCCAGTCTCTCACATTGATAAGTTCCTGTAGAAACAACAATCCGAGAGCTACCCCAATGTTGTGCTAAAAATTCTTTAACTGTTTTTCTTGAACGTTCATCAGTGTGAATAATTTTCATAGTTGTATTCTCCATGATTCTTAAGTGTTTTCTTTAAACCCCACACTCAGCTCGCTCCATACATCGAATTTGTTTCCATCAAGGTCGTAAAAAACGAAGTTGTTGCCTGCATGACCTCGGTCTTCTATTTCTCCTACACGAATTTCTTTTCGAGCAAACTCTTTATGTAATTCCGCCAACTTGTCGTATCCATCTACTTCAAATGTTAATGAAAATTGTTCATTACCCTCTGAATCTTTAAAGTTTGCCGTTTCTCCTTCATCTGCTTTAACTAGAAAAAAGCTTTGGTCCGCTAGGTTGATAATCGCCTTTCGGTCATCCTCATAAGTCTTAACTGCAGATAATTTCTCCACATACCAATTCAATGATTCAGCTACGTTGCGAACAGGTATATATGTCGTTCCCACTCTTATTAAACTCATGACGTTTTTGCTAAATCCTCAAATAGTCCGATGAGGTTCCCGTCTGGGTCTTCAAATGTACACCATGCTGCAGGGACACCTTCACGAGTATTTACTTCTTCTATAGTGCAGTTCAGCTTTTCCATAAGTCTCAATCGTTCTTCTTTAATATTTTCTACTCCAATTCTAAGTGGTCCATTTCCGATTGATGGAACCCCTTCTGAAACTTGCAGCCATGTATTCGGAATGACCTCCCATTCTGCAAAATTACCGTGTGGTATGAAATCTGCCTTTCTATTGAAGAGCGTTTCATACCATTTTTGTCCTTCTTCAAAATTAGATACACGAACTTGAAAAGTTACTCCAGTTAATTGGTTCATCTCTTAATCCTCCTATTATGTAAAGAAAACTTGGCAAATCCAAGCCTTGGCGCAGGATGAGCCTTAGTTGCGCTTATACTTAATTCTGCAATTTCCTAAAACGTCGAGTAATTTTGAATCTGGAAATTTATATACTTTAAGTATAAAAAGCATTACTAACACTTCAATAAATCCCTTATATTTCCTTCTTTTTCATATGAAAAACCACCTTATTGAAAGGCGGTTTAACTTATATAGTGTATGGTCCAATCAAAATTATAAAAAAAAGAATGTTGAGACATGCAAAATAAAAGACCTTACTAAATATTCCCCAATTATGTTCAGTACCTATTTTCATCAATCCATAAGCGAGCAAAGCTAATCCAAGTGGAATGACAAACATCGTTCCTGAGAAAGTTAAGTACTCTGGAGCATTCGCAAAGAATGAACGATTAAATATTTTGGGTACAAGCATAAATTGAACGGCAATATACACAATGATCGTTGACCAAAGTACCCACTGCTTTTTCTGATCAATGGATTCCTCCTTAACGAGGTTGATGATAAATAAATAAATGGCTGGAGGCGCTACCCAAATGAATGCAATCAATAAGATAATAAAGCCTGCGAACAAACCAGACATCGAATTGGACAAGGCATTCTTCCAATCTTCACTATTTAATTTCATACTTTGCTTCACTGCTTCAGGATTGTTGGATGCACCACTCACCATGTACTCTTCTCCGGAGTAATCAAGCCATATCACTGTACCATCCCCAATATTTTGCGGCTGTTCTGATGAATGATTACCCGTACTAATTCTTCTTGCCATCCACTTTTCTCCAGATTTTGAGGACATGTAGATGTTGTCTGCCATCTGCTTTCCAACGGTTCTTCCTTTTGTAGTGAAAAGGATAGAGGGTTTTCCATCATTCAAAAATAGATGTAAGTCTCTCGGTTTGAATAATCGCTCACCATTCCCCTCATTATGAAAAAGCAATTCCTCAAAATTTAGCGGCTGACCTAACGACTTTTGATTAATGCTTGTGTAATAAGAACGATAGTTCAATTGTTGTTTTGCAGTACCGAATGTTGAATATGTAATATGTAATTTTCCATCTATCTCAAGGAAATCCATTTCCGTTAGCCTCGCCACACCCGCCTCTGAAATTTCAGTTACCTTTACCGGTGTGTAATCTTTACCTTGTTTAGTAAAATAATGGACTTTAATATCAGTTGAAGCACGATCAGATAATACGATAAATGAATCAGATTGTATATTTAAAATGACATCCTCAATAGTTTGTTCACTTTCAGCTATACGTTCACTACGGAAAGATTCTGTATCTATACTGTATATTGACTTATCATTCCAATATATTACTTGTTTCTCACTTGAAGACATTCCTTTTACATTGTTTGCTAGGACCTTTTCATGTTCCCCATCGAAGTGTATGATTTCACCATCTTTCAAGAACATCAACTGGGAACCATAAGCCCAAAACGCTAAAGGATCAGGTATTCTCACTGGAATTTCTTCTACTTTACTTGTCTCCAAACGATCATTTGTAATGAGGTGATTAACCATTTGCTCACCGGCTTGGAAAATGTGGTATTCATTACCTTTTTGATACGTAAACGGAACACTCTTACTGGTTGCTTCCTTTAGGGTGATCGTTCTACTCCATTGATCCGTTGGTAATTTCCTTTCATTTTGTAAATGGTGATTTACAAGTAAACTGATAAAAACCAAGCAAATGAAGATCGGGTATATCCATGTTTTCATTTGCATCCCCCCTTTTTCTTGATTTTAACATAAATATCCATATGGAAATCCAGTATATGTATACGAAGATCCTTTAATAGAATAAAATAAAGAAAAATATCTTCTGCCCATATCTTTTATTGTTTGTTAATCGTTTAAGGATTAGAGAGGAGCAAAAAAGGAGTGAGAAAAATGTACGCCAGGCCTGGCAGTAAATTAGAACAAAGTGAAGACATTCAACTTGAGGAGCTTTACTCAAAGTTAAAACGGTATTGCCGATTTCTATCACAGAATGATTGGGATAGTGAGGACTTAGCGCATGAGGCATTTCGAAAAGCTTTGGAGCATTATGAACTAAATGTGAATATAACTCCTGCTCTCCTGAAAAAGATTGCCCACAACTTGTGGCTTGATCAGCTAAAAAAGAGAAGTCGTGAAGTTCTAGGAGCTATTCCTGAATCAATTATTGAGCAGCATGAATGTTCAAAAGATATCAAGGAGTATTTAGCGAAGCTCACGTCAAAGCAATCTGTTATTTTCACTTTAAAGGAAAGCTTCAAATACCAGATCTCAGAAATTGCGGAGATTTTTCAAATGAGTGAAACAGCGGTTAAGGCAATTTTGCACCGAGCGAAAAAACGCCTAAAAACAATATCGTCTGATGAAAATCTTCCACTTTTACAAGAATATGCGATCAACGATTACGGCTAGACGTCTTACTTTTCGATGCAATCGTAACGGAAGATCCTACTCTACTCATCCGTCATATTCCGCAATTGTTCCAGTTGGTAAAACAACCAAAACCAAAGGCTTCTCCTTCAAGCATCCTCTCTATGGCAGCATAATGGCTTGAATGAAGGAGGACGAACGGGATGACAACCATTCCCTATGTAATTGAACAATCCAATAATGGAGAACGTTCATACGATATTTACTCAAGGCTTTTGAAGGACCGGATCATTATGGTCAGTGATGAGATTAATGATCATATGGCAAACAGTATTGTAGCTCAGCTTCTATTCCTGGCGGCTGACGATCCCGAAAAGGATATTTCTTTATATATCAACAGTCCCGGCGGCTCAACTTCTGCAGGATTTTCAATTTTTGATACGATGCAATATATTAAGCCTGACATCAGAACCATTTGCACAGGTATGGCCGCATCGTTTGGTGCGATGCTTCTGCTCGCTGGTACGAAGGGCAAACGCTATGCCTTACCAAATAGCGAAATTATGTTACACCAACCACTCGGCGGAGCTCGGGGGCAAGCTTCGGATATAGAAATTTCTGCAAAAAGAATAATAAAATTGAGGGCGCACATTAATGAAATAATCGCTGAGCGAACAGGTCAACCACTTGAAAAAGTAGCAGGGGACACAGACCGGGATTATTTTCTGTCAGCTGTTGAGGCAAGAGAATACGGGATCATAGATGAAGTTATTCAACAAGGAAGATAAGAAAAGAGCTAGACCCAGCGAAATACGTGCGGGTCTAGCTCTTTTATCGTTATGCTAACTTCTTACATTCCTCTGCACATTTGTAGCAGGCTTCAGCACATTGTTGACAGTGTTCATGATCATGTTTCTTACATTCATTTCCACATGCTTCACAAATCTTTGCACAAACGGTAGCTAATTCAGGTGCAAATGGCGTATTTCTCACTAATGCTTGTTCTAAGTAGGAGCACATATCAGCACATTCTCGATCTAAACGGATGCACTCTGCCATCATCTTTACATCATCTTCTTGTAAACAGGAGTAATAACAGTGGTTACATGCAACCATACACTCATGTAGCGCATCAATTACTGATTGGTACTTTTCGTGTGACATAAATTAAAACCCCTTCTCTATAATTGTTTACATATGAACTATTACCTAAAATTATTGAATCAAAACATCTATTTCCAAATTCATCCTTATAAACTAATTAAAAAACAAAAAAACAGACCCCTTATTAAAGGAGCCTGTTCGTCAGCATCGTCAAATTATACTTTTTGTACGTTAGCAGCTTGAGGTCCGCGTTGTCCTTCTTCGATGTCGAAAGTAACGTCTTGACCTTCTTCTAGAGACTTGAATCCTTCTGCTTGAATCGCTGAGAAGTGTACGAATACATCTTCAGCACCTTCACGCTCGATGAAACCGAAACCTTTTTCTGCGTTGAACCATTTTACTTTACCTTGTTCCATTTTGTTGCCTCCTATTGCACTTTAAGCACATTGTTTTACTATTCTTGCTCTAATAAATTCATGAATCTACTGAACAAAAATAATTACTATTATAGTATCAATATGTTGACCATTGGACAAGGAAAAAAACCCGACAAATTTCTTGTCGAATTTCCTTTATTCTACAATCGCAAATGTAAAGTTTTATTTAATTAAGCCAATGGACTCTACCTTCGTCTTAATTTGTAGAAACCGGTAATAAAAGTCTCATTTTTTAGTAAAAAAGTTTACACTAACCATCTATTAATAATCTTTTTTGAGGATACATATATCTAAAGTAGGACCTATCTGGTTTTACAGTGACTTTATACAACCTTCACAGTCTTTTGGTACGTTTATTGGGGAGTACCAAATATATTGGGGAGGTTTTTTATTGTGAAGAAAATGATGAGCATCTGGATGTTAGTCGCTGTATTACTTGTTCCACTTTCCGTTATCGAACCGGATGTCGCAGCTGCTGGAACTTACACTGGCACCGTCGATTATGTGAAGGACGGTGATACGATCATGCTTACAAATCCTGTTCAAGGTGCAGATGAAGTTCGTTTCTTAGGTATTGATACACCTGAAACATTCGTATCGGGTGGCAAAGACCCTGGTAATCAAATTGACCCACACGGAAATGCAGCCACCGATTATCTCAAATCAGTTCTACCAAGTGGAACTGAGGTAACACTAGTTACTGGTGCTGAAGAAGTGGATGGCTTCGGTCGTCTGTTAGCATATGTGTTTAAAGGAAATATGGATGTAAACCGTTCTATGTTGGAGAATGGTCATGCTATCTCTTATTTCATCTGGCCTTTTGAGGATCCTAAGTTTGAAGATTACCGTAACGCAATGATCACAGGTATGAACAATAAAGTTGGTGTCTGGGATGCATCAAATCCTTTAGAAGAGCTTCCATTTGAATATCGTGATCGCATGTTCAACGATCAGCCTGATAAATATGTCGGTAACTATTTCTCGAAAGAATATGTTACTCCACAAAACTACACTCAAGTACCAATTGAAGACCGTGTATTCTTCTTTACTGAACAAGATGCACAATCTGCTGGGTATACATGTAATTGTTCGGGCGGTGGTACTTCAGATGAGTTACTTATTCAAGAAGTATATTATGATGCAGAAGGAAACGACAGCGTTGGTGAATACTTAGAAATTTACAACACTTCATCACAAACACTCGACATAAGTGGATATTTATTAAAAGATAACTACAGTACATTTGCACTGCCTTCCGGTACTACAATTGATCCAGGTCAATATCTAGTAGTAGCTAAGGACACTACAGGGTTCCGTAACTTATTCGGGTTTGATCCAGATGTTTCTGGAATGTCACTTGCTCTAGGAAATTCTGGTGACCAAGTTTCACTTCAAAATCCTTCTGGATCTGAAATCGACTTTTTAGCCTATGAAAATTATGTATCTGGTTGGAACATTACTGCCAATACAGGACAAGCCATTTATCGTAGTGACGTAACTACAGATACTGACTCTGTAAACGATTGGAATGTCGGTGTGCCACTACCAGGAAAATAAAAACTTTTCATATTTCATAGAGCTGTCAGAATTCAGAAATTCTGACAGCTCTTATTTTCTTAAATAACACATATTTATACATCATTTTACTTTAACGATGACTTTCCCTTTTGCTCTCCCGGTTTCATTGTATGCCATCGCACCTTGCGCTTCTTCTAGTGCATAGATTTTATCGATAATGGGTTTGATCTTGCCGGACTCTACTAGCTCTTTGATTTTATCAAGCTGCTCGCCGCTTGGGCGCATAAGTAAGAAATCATATTCTGCATCGTGCTTTTTAGCCATTATCATTAACTTACGACTAATCACTGAAAACAGAATTTTTTTGAGAGGACCTAACCCCATCTCTTCTGCTAGCGTTTTCGTTGGAACTGCCGAAACAGAAACAATTTTCCCACCAGGTTTCAATACTTTGAAAGATCTCTCTAGCGATTCTCCACCTAAAGTATCAAAGACTGCATCGTACCCAGATAATTCCTCTTCAAAGTTCTTCTTTCGGTAGTTGATGATTTCGTCCGCACCTAAAGATTTAACAAGCTCATATCCTTGATCACTGACTGTTGTTGCAACATATGCACCCATTGCTTTTGCGAGTTGGATGGCAAACGTCCCTACACCACCAGAGCCCGCATGGATCAATATTTTCTGCCCTGCTTTAAGGTTGAATTTTTCGTGAAATGCCTGCCAAGTCGTAAGCCCGACTAGAGGTAAAGAGGCAGCCTCCTCAAAGGAAAGTGTATTCGGTTTTTTCGCAAGCTCGTCTTCATGAATGGCAATCATTTCTGCAAATGTTCCGATTCGATCTTTACTCGGTCTACCATAAACCTCATCACCGACTTTGAATTTCGTTACATTGGAACCAACTTCAACGACTACCCCTGAAAAATCATTTCCAAGTGTTAGTGGCATGTCATATTTCAAGATCAGCTTTAACGCCCCGCCGTTCCGGATTTTAAAATCAATTGGATTTACACTCGCAGCATGAATTTCAACTAAGACATCGTGAACGCCTACCTCTGGCTGATCGATTTCTTTCATATGTAATTGTTCATTTTTTCCATATTTATTAATCATCATCGCTCTCATTTTCAACATTCTCCTCTCTACACTCCCTAGTATGAACATGGACCGAATGTTTCACTACATAAGAGTTGTTCAAAAATTGAGCTTTATAGGGGACTTATTTTATTTTCAACTCCATCTTCCTCACCTGAGTTGACATCCCGAGTGATTCATAGAACTGAATAGCTGCTTGATTAAATTCCCAAACACCTAGCTCTAGCCTACTAGCATTCATTTCCTTTGCTACTTCAACCGCTTTATCGAATAATAACTTTCCAAGCCCTTGCCCTTTATAGGATCCTGATACACCAAAGTCCTCCACAAATAATTGTGTAGATTTCACATGGGTTGTTCGATCCGGGGATTCCCTCAATCGCAAAAATATAAATCCGATCAGCCTCAAGTCTAATTCGATGACATATACCTTTCCGCCGTTCTCATTGATTAATCCCCTAAAGTACTTCTCATCTAACGTGTCTTCAGTCGTTTTATAATGATCAGGTCTTCCCATCACATGAAGGTCATGCACCTCCTTGTGGATTGGTTTTAACTTTTCGAAATCGGAATCTTGACCTTCTCTTAATAGATATTCCATAGTGCTCTCCCCTTACTTGACCATTTTCCAAAGTATCAGCCCACTGATTGCTGTAAAGGCAGCCCATATGGACGTGTATAAGAGTGTATGATTTTGCTCGGTCTCTTGTGTTGGCACCTTCCAATCGCCACTGGGAATTACATTACTGTGGGGTTTCAACAAACCCTCTTTGTCAGGGTTTAAATTAGAAGTTAAGCTACATAGCGTGGCGGTAAGATGACGATTACCCCCATACATGTTCGGCTTCATTGCATAAACGATATATTTCTCACCTTCTTCAAAAGGGAATCCACAATTCGCGCTATTGGTTCCTGTTAAGATAGTAATTTCCTCTTTAATCTCGCCTTTCCATGATTTAGACACTTCAAATACAACCTTTTTTGGGCTATATCTGAGAAAGCTTTTATCCTTTATATCTTTTACTGTGCCCATAAACACAGCATCTGAACGTTTCATTTCCTCATCTGGAGAAGACGGAACAGCACATGAACAAGCTTGTGCAGGAGTAGGTGCATTTAGGAATGAAACGCCTAATAACATAATCAATGAGATAGCAATGCGCCCTGTCCATTTCATTTATACACCCCTAATTTGTTGATTCTTACAAATCAACTCTTTATGTTTATTACAAAATTCCATACCCTTATTAAGTTTCCCTTTTCGTTTTACAAAAAAAGGATTGCTAATCTTTTTCAAGAAGTAGGTCTAGCAAAGAAATTGATGATTTGAGGTGTTATTTTATGAAGGGTACATTAATGAACATCAGGGGTAAGGATCTTTATGTTGAAACCTACGGATCCAGAGAAAATCCAGCCCTCCTATATTTGCATGGTGGTCCTGGTGAAAGTTGTTACGATTTTTCTGCGCATCAGCCTGAACGTTTACAAAACGATTTTTATTTGATTGCAATTGATCAAAGAGGTGTATGTCGCTCTGCTTTAATTGAAGAGGGTGAACCATTTGGGTTTCAAGATCTTGTAGAGGATTGTGAAGCACTTCGTAAAGAACTTGGTATAACTAAGTGGTCTCTAATCGGTCATTCAGTCGGGGGATATTTAGCGTTATCCTATGTTGATCAATATCCTCATTCCATTGAGCGAGTTATATTTGAATGTCCTACATTTGATTTTAAGTTAACTGCTAAAGAGCTTTTGAGGAAAACGGCAATGTTACTAGGAAAGTATGGTAAAGAGGAAGCTCAATCAAAAGCACTTAAGTTAATTGAATCAGATATATCACCAAGAAAGTTTGTTGAGGAATACCTTCCTTTAAGTGATGAACTTGGTGAACATCGAATGGAAATTTACACTTACAATTTTGACAATCCTACTGATTATTTTGCAGGATATACGGAAGAAGAAATTGATGAGTTGTATGATCGTTCTGAAGTTCATTATACAAGGTTAAGAGAAGAAGGTGTTATTTTCGACTCTCTCCTTCCAAAGCTACAAACAGTAAATAATCCGATGTTGTTAATAACCGCCGAGCATGATGCCGTGACATGTGCGCACCACGTTTCTGCTTTCAATAATAGTGCCGAGAATGGTGAGATCATTCATTTTGAAAATTGTGGCCATACACCCCATTATGAGGATGCTGATCGATTTGCACATATTGTTAAATCATATTTGCTCGTCGAAACAAAATCTAACAAATCTGTACATACGTAAAATATAATAAAGAAGTAGTCAGCAAATTTCCTTTGGCTGACTACTTTTTGTATAGCATCATTATTTCTTTTTCTCGAATTCTTCTTCAAAAAAGAATGTGTTTGGATGTTCATTTACGATATATGAGTATCTCTTCATATTTTTAATATATTTCCAGTCTTTTATCGTAACGGACTCACCAGTCTTTTGAATATTTACAACATCCCCAGCACTAAACTGGTTATTTGAATATTTCAAACGGTCACTCCCTTTCTAACTCCATTATATCATATTACAAGCATAACCATTGTGAATAGATTTACACAAATATTACGCTAATCATACATATGATTGAAGTACAAAAAAACAGACTCTACAGGAGAGTCTGTTTTATATCATAGTTATAATTTACGCTTTTTGAACGTTTGAAGCTTGTGGTCCACGTTGACCTTGTTCTACTTCAAAAGTTACTTCTTGACCTTCGTCAAGTGATTTGAAACCTTCACTTTGGATAGCTGAGAAATGAACGAATACGTCGTCTGCACCTTCGCGTTCGATAAATCCAAAACCTTTTTCTGCGTTAAACCATTTTACTTTTCCGTGTTCCATTTTTGTTGCCTCCTAGTGCTTTTTGCACAATTGTATTTCTATTCTTGCTCAAAACAGACGTAATGTTCATTGTGATAAACGATCCATAAGTGTCGAACAAAAATAACTAACTCTTATATTATCAGGTAAATGAACAAATTGCAAGTTGTTTTCAAAAAACTATGAAAACGCCCATGATCATTGACTTTAGAGTGCTTTTACCATACCACCATCTACAAGTATCGATTGTCCTGTAATGTATGTGTTAGCACCTGAACCTAGAAATACGACTAACTTGGCGAATTCCTCTGGAGTACCGTATCTTTGGAGTGGTATTTTCTTTTCAGTATATTGAACAAATTCCTCATACGGGGTCCCCATGTTATTTGCCCTAATGCCATCCAGTTCGGCTACCCTGTCTGTTGCAATTCGACCAGGTCCAATAGTATTCACCATGATTTGATCGGCTGCTAGTTCTTGGGATAAACTTTTTGCTAAACCAACAATCCCTGCACGGAACGTATTCGATAAAATCAAATTGTCGAGCGGTTGTTTAATAGAAGATGAAGCGAAATTGATGATGCGTCCATTTTGTTGCTCTTTCATATGTGGGATTACTTTACGTGATAACCTGATAAAACTAAGTAAATTTAATTCGAATGCATATTGCCAATCTTCATCATTCATATCCTCGAATCGTCCTGCTGGCGGTCCACCAGCATTGTTAATTAAGACATCAATTGTTCCATTTCTCTCTACAGCTAAATCGACAAGGTTGTTTATTTGATTTGGATTGGTAATGTCACAAATTACATAGTCAACATGTTCATTTTTGGATTCACGAATGATTTCATCTTTCGCTTTGCTTAGCTGTTCTTCATTACGACTTGCTATAATTACATGAGCACCCTCCTTAGCAAACTCCATAGCAGTCGCTTTCCCTAAACCTTTACTTCCTGCTGTTACAACCACACTCTTTCCATTTAATTGTAAGTCCATGTATCGTTCTTCCTTTCTACTGTAAATTTCTACTGTAAATTTGAAATCCAATTCTAAATCATAAAAGAACTATTTCATTAAAGGAATCAACTGCATAATGTCTAATTAATACTTGAACACTAATGATTTGTATTCTAAAGGAGGAGTAAAATTTGCCTCATACAATAATGATATCAGGACATGCTGGACTACCAAAAGGGTTAACATTTAACGATTTAAATCAGTCTGTCACCGTTACATTAGAAGTAGATAAATTGTATGGCGTAATTGTTTGGGCAGACTGTAATCTCGACACTAATCATGCACAATCCTATTTATCCTCAGTTATTAAAGGGTTGAGTTTACGAGATGGGCTGAACTTAATTAATAAAGAAATCGAAAATCATTATTATGGGAAAGCCCAAGCAACACTTTTATCTGCTATTTTAGATGCTTATAAACAATATAAAACGCCACATGTTGTTAAATAGTAGTGATTTGAATATAAAAAAGCTCATCAACTAGATGAGCTTTTTTTCTTTAATTTTACTCTCACATTTTCAAATAACTGCTCTTTCTTCATAAAGTCCTTCATTTTGGTTATACCAAGCATAGTGAGAAAAATGAGGGATGTCGCATGGCGCTTTTGGGATGGTTAGTTAAAGCACTATATAGAGAATTTTTTGATAGGAAAATGTACGACCTTGCTGCACAAATGTCGTATTACTTTTTATTGTCCCTTTTCCCATTTTTAATTGTGGTAATTACATTAGTTGGTAAACTTCCGCTTGATACTGGTTCTGTTCTTGATTTAATTGAGCCTTATGCACCTGAACAGACCGTTTACTTTTTAAGAGAAACGTTAGTTGGTATTTTCGCTAATCAAGAAAAAAGCTTGATGACATTCGGGTTCGTAGCATCGATTTGGTTATCATCTATTGCGATACAATCTTTTTCACGGATACTTAATGAAAGTTACCCCCAAAGGACAAAACGCTCTTTTCTCTTCCAACTCCTTGAAGGATTATTGCTTACATTTGCATTCATTAGTGTTGTAGTCATTTCCGTACTTGTCCCTGTAGCTGAACGGATTGTTCTTAGCCTGATCGACAAAGATGCGTGGTTATTCACATTTATCATCACCTTTTGGAATCCAATCAAATGGGTAGTAGGAAGTATTGTTTTGTTCGTTTTCTTTTATGTACTCTATCACTTTGTTCCAAAAGCGAAACTGAAGTTCATTGAGGTGTTACCTGGTGCTGTAACCGCCACTATTCTTTGGCAGCTCATCTCGCTCGGGTTTTCATTTTATGTACGGTATAGTCAGTATTCATTAATTTACGGCAATGTAAAAACACTCATCATCCTCATGATTTGGCTATATTTAACGGCACAAACGTTAATTATAGGTGGCACGATCAATGCATTACTATTCAAACGCAAATACAAAATAGACTAACCATCGCCTTTCAATCCCCATGGTGTGTCGATCTCCTACAATTTCTTCAAAATAAAAATTAAGCTTCCCTTAATACAATCATACTTGTCAGATAAAATTTCCTCCTGCCTATATTCTGATAAGTAATGCTCGCACACTTTTACATACTTATTAGGGCAGGAGGATCTTTAATTTGAGTTTTCGGAATTTAAATTGGTAGGTGTGGCTTTTTTTAGGGAGCTAGAATGAATAATTTAGAAGGGGATGATCGATAAGGTCGTTCATTTACAGAGAATTTCTAAGTGAATAGGAAAAGATAGAATGATTAATGGAGAAGGGTGTACTTCCTTTAGAGGGAATATCGTTCATCATCTGGCCAGATCGGGTCTGATTTGGTTGAAGCATTTTCATCGGGCCATACTGGATCTTCATCGGGGTTTTGAGGGGAATCCGGCCATATTGGGTCTACACTTTCAGTTGTTCCATCTGGCCAAACTGGATCATTGTCAGGCCAAATTGGATCGGAAGACACGATGAATGAAATGTTTTCTGAGGCTCCCCCCTCTTTCCATTCCACATTTACCGCCTGTCCGGACCAAGTGATCCCAACTAGCATAACACCTGCACAAACACCATTTACAATTTTCTTCAAACCTCTTACCATAAAGCACCTCCGTTTTAATTTGAATATTTTTACATTTTTATCATAAATTTAACATTTTGAATTGTCAACTCGTTTTTTGAGTAATATATTAAATTATTTAAAAATTGTGTTAATGAATTGACAACAATGGTAAAATAGTAGTGGGAGGCGATAGAAATTGGAAAGTAGTGTTGGAACACGTATTAAAAGATTACGTAAGGATTTAGGATTAACACAAGGTGATTTAGCAGGGGATCAGTTAAGTCGAGCCATGTTAAGTCTAATTGAAAGAGACCTGACTACTCCCTCCCTCAGAACGATTGAATACTTATCATACAAACTGGGTGTTTCTGTCGGGGACTTGCTTGGTGAAATAAAAGATGCTTCTATGCCATTGACCACAGCTGATGACATACAAAAAGGACTAAATATTTGCCAAACATTATTCAAGGTAAAAAAGTATTCAGAAGCAGAAAGTAGATTGAATGAACTAGTCAACATTAAGAGTGTTCATTTCCCGAATAAGTGGTTAGCGTATAAATTGCTCGGCCGAATCCACCAAAAAATGGATCAACATGAAAGCGCACTTACACACTTCAAAGAATCCCTCTCCTACCTATCATCAACTGACACCAATGAAATTGTAGAAGTGTATTATTACATAACACTTTCTAATCGAAAGTTAGATAAATATAAAGAAGGTATTGTCGCTGCTTTGAAAGCCTCTGCATTGATTAACACCTATCACGCAGAAGTAGACTGTCTACTTGAAATCAATATTCTTTATAATCTAGCCCTTTGTTATTGCCGTATTAAGGAATTTCAAAAAGGTTTGGACGTTGTTGATGATGCTATGGCCATCATGGAGAAGAACGACATTAAGTTTTCTAATGGTCACTTTTATATGTTAAAAGGAATCGCAGAATTATATATGCGTAAGTATGCAGCAGGATTCTTATCTACTAGATCAGCCATCGACTATTTCGATCCTGTAGTAGATACACACCGGTATATTGGTTCACGAATTAATTTGGGCATTTTACTAAGAAAGCAGAACAAAGCTGTTCAGTCGTTAGAAGAACTACACGCTTGCCTTGATGAGGCTGAAAAACTTAATTTCACTGCACATGCAGTAAACAATTACTATGAATTATCATTATCCTATTTGTATATCGATAATATTGAACTCGCAGAACATTATATTCAATTAGGTATAGAGCGATCCGAAAGAAAATCACACCTCCAGGCCCAATGTCATTATGCCCTTGGTAAAGTGTTGATGAAAAAGACAGAACATCAGAGTGCAATTAAGGAATTTAATAAGTCTGAATCTATTTTCAATACTCATAAGAACGATTCTTGGTTAGCTTTAGTCAAATCTGAAAAGGCTATTTGTTATAAATCATTAGATGATCACCAACAATCCTTTGACAACCTTCTTGAATCAAATCGACTTTTATTATCAAATGACTTGAAACTAATCAGTACCGAACTCCCTATCATGAGTTGACGAGATGCACAAAAGGAGGAACAACAGGTGGTGAACAAAGGCACAAGGGTTGTTTATCGAGGTAAAACTTATACAGTAATTTGGAGGTATGATTCCGGGTATCTTGAGTTGAAAGGTGACTTCCGAATTTATCTTGTACATGAATACGATGTGAAATATGTGAAGTAAGCCAATAGGGCTGGACCGAATCGTATAAATAATTGGTTAGCCCTTTCTTCTAATCTATTTTATTCGCTACGCTTGACCTAGTTCTTCTCTTGATTTCACCGGTTCCTTTTCTAGCCATTCACTCTTTCTAAACTTTCGTAAAATGACTAAGAATATGATGTTTAAGATGAGACTTACAATTGCAGAAAAGAGGGTCACTCCAATTTGCATTTTACTATGCATGTTCATCAGAAATGGTTGTACGAAGCTAATGATGACCATGGTGGGCATGTAGATTTTGAAAAACTTAAGTGTCACCCCTTGTAGATCGTTATTTCCAATCTGTTTGGCAACTTCCAACATGACCTTCAATACAAAATACGTAAGTACGAGTTTCGCCAAACCTAGGGCTTGTTCATACATGGACCATTCTATCATTCCTGACATGCTAGAGCCGTTGTTCTTCGTTTGATCCATGAACACAGTTGGCAGTGAGATTACAATCAATAGTATGGCTAGTACTCTTGAAAAGTTTTGTATTTTGAACATCTCCGTAAGCTTTGCTAATCCTAGATAGATTAAGAAATAACCGATTGGATCGGCCAGAATATCAATCCAAATGAAATGTATTTCGATTAATATGAATAAGAATCCCCAAAATAGTTTTGAAAAAGCTTCCTTCATGACTACCTCCCTCTTCCTTTATCAGAAATGATTTCGTCAATATCTTTTTGTGTAAAATACGGGTGTGAATAGATACTAACCGGTGTAATAAATTGGTCTCCATCAGTTGTTTTTCCCTTTAATTTCAAACTGAGGTGAACATAGCTTTTGAGTTGATCATCTAGTTGTACATAAACACTCATATTGTCTCTTTTCTTAAGGTGTATAGGAAAAGTAACCTCCTTTAGCTCCTTACCTGGCACCTCATTCCACGAAATGCGATTCCAACTAGATTGGTATACTTGATTTTGATTTAAATCAACCTTAATGTTCATATGTTCTTTAAGTTGCTCTTTAAACGGTAGATTAATCTCATCAATGACAACTGGCTTTAGTGCCTCTTTAGTGACATATGTTCGATTATTTCCGCTATTACCCGTCAAAAGGAAGGCTTGTTTATTCGGATAACCAGCTATAATCGATACCATCCCTAATTCAGTTGGCTTTAATTGAACCGTTTGACCTGAATCGATGAAGGTTGGAGATAGTTCATTTGTGGACCATATATCTCCTGATCCCTTCTTTAGTGGCAGCATATCGCCGGCAACTTCAAGCACAGCTGACTTTAAATAATGGTGCCGGAATTCTTGCACGACTTGAGGTTGTATCGGTTGATCGTACATTGAAAAGCCTTGATCATCTCTCCAGTAAGCATCCATGCCATTTATTTGTGCCCTTTGTAATGCTTGATGATTTTTGTTTGTAAGGTAAAAGATTCGTATATCAGTTCGATCCGCCTGCTCTAGTTCATAGTAATGACTGAGAATGATCGGCTTATCCAATTGTTGAGATTTTAAATATGTATAATTTCCAATCCAAGCTATAACCACAACAACAATAGCAACCCAGAAGTACTTTTCTTTCAAGTTATCCCCCCTTAATTTCCAGTACATATATTACCATATGACAAGGTGAGTGACTTTACCATATGGAAATTCAGGTATATCACCCTATTGAAATTCACAGCATTTTCCTTTATTATTTTTGATAATTCAGAATATTAGTCCGAGCTAACTATAGGATAGGAGGAATGTATATGAGTGAAGTAAGACTGATTCCTTATCATGTGGAAGAAATCGTAGATGAGCTGAAAAACGTACCTAGTGGAGTGAAGATGATTGATGCTCCAAACGTTTGGAATCAAGCGGATAAAGGTAACGGAAATGTTGTGGCAGTGATCGACACCGGGTGTCAAACATCTCACCCAGATTTAAAAGATCGAATCATCGGCGGTCGGAATTTCACGACTGATTATAATAAAGACCCAAATAACTATCTTGATAATAATGGACACGGAACGCACGTTGCAGGTACAGTCGCTGCGACGGGAACAACAGATGGAATCTCAGGGGTTGCACCTTTAGCAGATTTATTGATCTTAAAAGTACTAACGGGACAAGGAAGCGGAAGAATGACTTGGATCATTGATGCGATTCGGTACGCAGTAGATTGGGAAGGTCCAAATGGAGAAAAGGTACGCGTGATCTCCATGTCTTTAGGGGGACCACAAAGCACACCTCAACTTCATGAGGCAGTCAAGTATGCCGTCGAAAATGATGTGTCCGTCGTTTGTGCAGCAGGGAATGAGGGTGATAATAATGAAGACACAGACGAATTTTCTTATCCTGGTGCTTATAATGAGGTCATTCAAGTAGGTGCGATGGACTTCAAGCGAAAAATGGCTCGTTTCACAAATACGAATGATGAGATTGACCTGGTTGCGCCTGGTGTCGATATCCTCTCTACTTTTCCAGATAATCGATACGCTAAACTTTCAGGCACATCTATGGCTACTCCCCATGTTTCTGGCGCACTCGCATTACTTCTCAATATTACTCAAAACGAATTTAACCGGAAACTATCTGAAGCTGAGATATACTCACAATTAATTAAAAGAACGATTCCACTCGGTTACACTAAGCGTGGCGTCGGTAACGGTTTATTAAGTCTATCGATCCAAGACAAAATGAAAAACCTTTTTGAACCATACACAGCGCTTTGGGAAACGGAAATTAAGCATGATGAAGGAACCTTATCGGGACGACGCTAGTAAAAAGACGGGATGGCTCATGGCCTCCCGTCTTTCATTATGCTTTCAATGGTTTTGGTGATATAAGCGCAAATATGAAACCGAGGATAGGAAAGATCATCGTTAATAACAGAATCTCGGTATACCCACCAAATAGATCAAATGCAAACCCATAGGGTAGTGGACCGAAAGCAGAACCAATAACCATCGTCGTCATTGCAAGTCCTTTAATACTTCCTAAGTGTTTTCTTCCGAAATAGTCTGGCCAAATAATCGACAAGGTTATTCGTTCAAGTCCATTAACGACACCCCATACAACCCCGAACAAAATGGCCATCCAATATGATTCTGTGAAAATAAGAAGGATGACGAAGGCGAGTTGTCCTAAAAAGCTTAGCGATAAGACCACATTCACTTTTACCCGTTCGAGTATAAAGCCTGACACCATTGTGATTGGAAATCCTACAATCGCCATTAAACTAAGAATTACCGCCGCCATACCACGACCTAAATCACCTTCTTCAAATATCGAAACGAGGTGAAAGGTAATGCCTGTGTTAACAAGCGCAGGAATACTCACACAAAATAGAATGAGCCAAAATTGCCTCGTCCGCATCGCTTCTTTTAACGTCCATGACACGTCATTCTCATGCTCTTCCACTATTTCAGTTCCGTCTTCTCGAAGTTTTTGAACGGCGTTATCTGGCTTCACCCCCATGTCTTCGGGTTTATTTTTCATGAAGAAATATACCAGCGGAACAAATATCATTAAGATTGAAAAACCTAGAATTCTAAATGCGATTTCCCACGTGAATGTGTCGATCAACCAGGCATTAACAGGTGGAATTAAAGCAGAACTCAAAAACCCACCAATCGCCATGAAGCTGAGTGCTCTTCCTCGTTTTACGATGAACCATTGTGGCACGAGCGTGTTCGGAACAAGGGTCATGGAACCTTGTCCAAAAAAGCGGAGCAAGAAGAATCCGATGAACAGCATTGCAGGCGTTGCTACAAAACTGTTCCAGAAACAAGCAATCGCAAGTGAAACCCCTATGAAAAGAGACATCTTCCGTTGACCAAATTTATCAACTGCTCTTCCCATCAAGAATAAAAGGGAGCCCGATAAGAGTGTTGCACCAGAATAGATTCCAGAAACCAGTGACCGACTCCAGTCAAATTCTTCAATATAAGAATCTATAAATACGGAAATGCCATACGTTTGTCCTGGACCAGAGAAAAAGAGTCCAAGCCCTCCTAAAAATACAATAATCCAACCGTAAAAAAATGAAAATCGTGACTGTATGTATCGTTGTGGTTTGTTCATCCTGTCCACCTCAACTGTCAAATTCATTAACTGAATCATTGTATCAAAGTTAGGCTGACAAACCTAATGAAAAAGATACTTTGGAAATTAATAGAGCTGATACAGTCACCGTTGATCCGGTACGCTGTATCAGCTCTTACTCGTTTCAGAAACTATTATACTGCCTTCAATTCATTAAACGCTCGCTGCTTGCATCCATTTTTTCAGTACTGTTTGCTCTTTAGTTGCGTTTAAGCAAACATCTGAAAGCGCACGGTTTTCTTGACGGAACCAATCATGTGTATCTTTCAAGGTTTCTTCATACGGACGGAACCGTAATCCTTCTTTCATCGCTTTAAAATTATCGAGCCCTATGTCACCGTTCGCCGGTGGGCGCTCTTCAGACAAGGCATACGTTTCAGGAATCCATAGGGGAAGCTCCATCCACGGTCCAACATGATTCTTTTTTAGGAAGGACTCGGATACCCATGTGATATCCGCTGGATTATTAAATAGCATTTTTCCCTTTTCAAGAAAAGTCGCCATCATTAGCTTCAGTGCTGGTCCAGCGGCATTGTAAGTGCCTACAACTTGTCGTTCCACCATTTGGATAGTCCACTCTGCTAAGTCACGTGCATCTATGAATTGTATTTTCCTTTCCGGTCTTCCTGGTGCAAGGATTTCACGATCTTCCGCTAAGCGATTTGCCCAATAAGTAAAACGATCCGTTGGATCATGCGGACCGACGATGAGACCAGGTCGTATCACAAGTCCTCGACCTTCCATTTCATCATAAACGACTTGCTCACAATAATACTTAAGTGGACCATAGGTTTCTGGCGTTCGTTCTGCTGTTTCACTAATGCCATCGATCTCCTCATCGGTCAGTGTGAGCACTTCAGCATCCTCATCGATCATGTCTTCGCAGGCAAAGTTCTTGTAAACGGACGCTGTTGATATAAACGTATAGATGTCTGTATAATCTTTGATCGCTTTAACCGTCTTTCTAACAGTTTTAGGATGGTAACCACACGTGTCAATGACAGCATCCCATTTACGCCCACCAATCTTGTTAGCATCCTTCACACGATCCCCTTGTATGAGTTCAAGCTCTGGAAAGACTTCTCGATTTGTGCCTCTGTTAAATAACGTTACACGATGTCCATGTAATAAAGCAGCTTCTACAATATGCCTACCAACAAATTTGGTTCCACCTATCACTAAAATGTTCAATTCACCTTGCACCTCCAATAAAATAGGATTTAATCTATGGTGCGAGTACGTGTATGTATGATAGTCCGTCAGTAGCTTAACGCCACTGACGGTATGTCTTTCGTGGTTATGATTTCACAGTATAAGATTCAATTCGATCGAATGATTTAAGTAGCTTCAAATTCTTTAAGGTGAGAATACCCTTCCAATCTGCCTTCGCTTTTGGCCAGTCATACTCGTATTGACCCCATTCCCAATTCGGATGCCACGCCCCATCCCCATCCTGTTGATCAATGATATAATCAAGATTTTCCTCAACACTGTACTTTAATGGTTCATAAAAAGGTGAGCTTGGGTTATGTGCCACTTGAACGGGCTGCATGCCATAATGTGACCACTGTTCTGGCTTTGTATCAACGAGTTCTGGTAGATGTTCGAGTACTTTATCAATAATCATCTTCCTGTCAAAATTACTCAGTTCATCTGCAAGTCTCAAATAGCAAAGCGTTTCATGCATATCTATTGCATCTAACGCTTGAAAATGAGTAAGGCTACGCTCCTTCAGGTTTTCAGTCATCTCTTCAGGAGAAAGTTGCTTATAACGGAGAAGATAACCTGTTAACTCCGCATTTGGATTTCCCCAAGCTGCCTCGACCATCACTTGTTCTTTCTCATGATCATAGTGCCACCAGGGTGCATGAGGGACATCGTTCACTTCAGCTGGAACCGCGTGCCAACGACCCTTCTCATCATCATACGAGGTTAATAAATAGGTCATAGCTTCTCGAATCATCGGGTGGTCATCAGACAGTTCTAACTCTTTGAAAATTTGAAAAGCATTTGAAGTCGCCATTGGAGATGAAATTTCAAGTTGGAAGTCTGGTTCTATCTTGTTCCCAAATCCACCATCTTCATTTTGGTAAACTTTCGAAGCTTGAAGCACGTCCTCTTTCGATCCATCTTCGAAATAGTAGCGGAATAGTGATTTTTCCAAATCACGTCCATTTTTCATTAAGAAATCCCGAGCATCCTTAAATGATTGGTCACTTAAACGTTTCATAGCGTCCTCCTCAGTCCAAACGAGAATTTGTTCTGCTTCTTAAATTCGGGATAAAGCAGTATACTCCTGCTCCAGCGCGCTGAATTAGTAGAGAAGTAATGATAGTTAAGAAGATTCTAGGGGATTGCGGAAAATGAATAAGGTGAACGCACTGGTTGATGGAGGTTATGCTCCTTCTTGGGGAATTTCTGCTCTCTCTTGTGGAACTTCTGCTACCTCTTGTGGAACTTCAGCTCTCTCTTGTGGAACTTCCGCTACCTCTTGTGGAACTTCTGCTTGCTCTTGTGGAACTCGGTACCTTATTACTACCAATCTCTACTCGTAAAAAAACACAACTGCATGAAACAGTCGCGCTCTCTCAAATATATTTATTTTCGCACCCATGCATCTGTATCATAGCCTCTTACTTGCCAGTAGCCGAGATGAGGCGTGTCGATCAACTCAATCCGAACGAGCCATTTCACAGCCTTGTACGCATACATTCTCGGGACAATCAGACGCACTGGTCCTCCGTAATCCGATGGAATCAGCTCACCATCCATGAGTACCGCTACCATCACATCGTCCATGCGTGCTTGATCGAGCGATAATGCATCCGTATAAACGCCATCCCCTGAATAGAATTTCACATATTTGGCGGAACTTTTCACACCCACTTTTTCCAGGAACTTTTTAAGGGGTATGCCTTCATATGTAACCTTACGAACAGACCAACCGGTTACACAGTGAAAATCACTGACCTGTACTTTTCGCTTTAATTTTACGAAATCGTCCCACCTATATGTAACTGGATGATCTACCATTCCATCCACGGTGAATGACCAGTTGTCATTCGTGAATTTCGGGATTTCTGTAACAGTGTAAACTCTAAATTTTCCATCGTAACCTCCGCCCTGAGGTGGGCTTGAAGCAGGTAAAGGGGTTGGAGGTGGCGACATCTGGTTGCGATCATTCGCGATCACACTTTTAAGGGACTGTCCCCCATCATCCATCACTTGCTTTAGCCATTTGAAAAAAGACGGTCCGATGAACACAACGAAAGCTGTTCCGGCAACCATTTGAATGAAACCTCGTCGTGATAAAGGAATTTTCGGTTTTCCATCTTCCCCTTCGCTTTTGACTAGCGGCGCACGTTGTTTTTGCACCCACCGTAAGCGAGTAATCGAGTGATAAAGGATAATCGGCAATCCGATCCACGTAAATAAGTCATGTAAAAATAACGACACCGTAACCGCGGTTTCGGAGACTAATTTTTCGAAAGTTAACACTAAACCACTAATAGACCAAATCACAATGAACGATAGGATTGTAATGAGATTGATCCGCTTTCCTGTTTGCTTTCGACTTTTAAAATGCTTCTTCAAGTATGGTAAATATAATAACAGCACAATAATCGAGGCGATGCCTACTCCAATGTGAAGTTGTTTCAATCCAACACGAACGGGGGAAAGAAAACCTCGTAAAGACGGAAGAAACAATAGAATGCCACTAATCATTAAGAAGGTGATGATCCAACCGTTATAAGTGTGTAGCGATTTCAACTTCTTCCACATTCTCTTCACCTCTATCCTTCATCGTTTCGATATATTGGCAACGTGATCCAAAAGGTACTTCCTTCATTTAGACGACTCTCTATTCCAATCTCACCACCATGTCGTTCCACAATTGTTTTTGCAATGGAAAGACCTAGACCCGCTCCACCATGTGAAGGATTTCTTGACTTCTCAACACGGTAAAACCGTTCAAAAACATGTTTCTGGTTCTCGTCACTAATTCCCTGGCCTTGATCGGATATATTCACCTTTAAAAAGGTATCGTTCTCACGGCTTGTTTGGATCACGATTTTGCTATTTTTATCGGAAAAACGAATTGCATTTTCGAGGATATTCACAAACACTCTTTTCATTTTCTCTGGCATAACAGAAACGGCTGGTAGATGATCAGACATCAAAACCTCAACATCAATTTGCTTCTCTTCTAACTGTATGGCGAGGTGCTGGAGGGTTTCTACGATTAAACTATCTAAGTGATAAGCGTCAGGTTCAAAATTTTCTTGCCCAGAATCTAATTCAGATAGCTGAAACAAATCATTAATCAAATAACTGATCCGGTTTGATTCCAGTTTGATTGTCTCCAAGTACCGATCATACGTCTTCGGATCGTCTACAATACCGTCTTGAAGGGCTTCAACAAAAGACTGAATCGAAGCAAGTGGTGTCCTTAAATCATGAGAAATGTTCGCCACTAATTCCCGTCTAGAGGCTTCAGACCTTTTAATTTGCGAAAAACTTTCTTCTAATTGCTTATTCATTTCATTAATATTTTTAGCGAGTTGACGAAATTCAATCGGACCTTCCTCAGGCACCCTTCCGGTAAAATCACCCTTAGCGATGTCCTTCGTTTTCGCTGTAATCTTATGTAGAGCCTTTTCAATCGGACGGGTGAGCAAAGCGTGCGCAAAGATCGAAATGACCCCAGCAGCAGCTGTAACGATTGTGAGAATATACACAGCTTCGTTTGAAAGAAACATCCTCATGTAACTAATAATCAAGAAAACTAAAATAACGCCGATACTGATACTACTTACAAACAACAGCTGGGTCTTTAACTTCATCGTTTTTCAGTTCCTTCAAATTTATATCCGATTCCCCAAACGGTTTGGATATAAAAAGGCTCAGATGGGTTCGGTTCAATCTTTTCACGAATTCTCCTAATGTGGACGGTAACCGTCGTCGTATCCCCGTAAAAATCGATGTCCCAAATTTTGTTCAACAATTGGGTTCTCGAAAATGCTTGGTTAGGGTGGCTAGCTAGTAACCAGAGCAGCTCAAATTCTTTTACAGTCAATTTCATTTCATTCTGGCCCACGTGAACGAGCCGTGTGACTGGATCGATTTCAAGTTTTCCGTATGTTAGCTTCTCACTCTGTTCTTGTGTAACACGACTTTCACCGATTCTCATTCGATGGAAAATGGATTTGATTCTTAGCACGAGTTCCTTTGGGCTAAATGGCTTTGTCATGTAATCATCCGCACCGATCGTTAAACCAAGAATTCGATCCATTTCCTCTCCACGGGCTGTTAGCATGATGATCGGCACATCATCCTCTAATCGAATCTCTTCACAAACTTTCCAGCCATCTTTTTCTGGCATCATCAGATCGAGGACGATAAGATCCGGCTGTTCTGACTTCCATTTATGAAGCGCCTCTTTTCCATTGATCGCTGTTTCAACGGTATAGCCTTCTCTTTCTAAATAACGCTTGGATACATCCAGTATGTTCTTTTCATCGTCAACGACCAGGATTTTCAACTTAAGTACTTCCTTTCAGTCCCTACTTAGTTTGCCACCATCATGGCGTAACCAAAGTCTTCATCAAATGACTTACACCATACGACGACTTGGTTGTACATCTCCAAATCTGTACCTTCAGGGATCTTATAGTTTTGATTTCCTTTATTTCCTTTCAATTTACCAAGCTCTATTCCTTCTTTTGTTTGTTGTCCCTCTTTTGTAAGGTACACATACAAGTCAGGTCCATTCGTTACTTCAAAACCTTCAAACCTAAGATACAAGCCGTCTTCACCGTCAACCGTTTTCACCATTCCGCTCGCCTTATGCTTCTCATCTGCATCCTTAAAAGTACCGCTGTACATCATCATTTCTTTCATTTTCCCGTCCATCTCATCGCTTTGATCGTCCATCATTTCTTCGTTCTTCATGTTTTCATCACTCATCATTTCTTCACTAGACATAGGTGCATCCTCATTAACCTCTTTGTCTAGGAAAAGTGGTGATCCTAGCCACCATCCGACTCCTAAAAGGCCTACAATGATTACCCCTGCTATGATTTTCTTCATTCCCTTTCACCTCATCTTTTTCTTGGATTGTATTCATCATAGAAAACATTCCTTAGGAAACTCTAACGAAAATCTTAAGAAAGGATTAACTTTTTTAATGCGAGTAAATTTTCCGGTCAATCTTTACTTTTATTTGCTCAATGTATTTATGGAAAAATCCGATCACTGGGCCTATACAGAGGACTACAATTAATGTCCCAATGCCGACTGGTCCTCCAGCAATTAATGCGAAAATGAGAATGAAAGAACCAGCGATAGTTTTCGCAATCGCTAACCTGAAACCAAAACGCTTGTGAAGCGCAATCATTAAACCATCCACTGGAATCAATGCAATATTCGAATGAAGATAAATCGATATTCCGAGTCCTAGTAAAATAAGTCCTGATATAAGTACTATTGAACCTAGCGCGAATCCAGCAGGCTCCCAAACACTCCATACAGTAAATAGCCAAAAGTCAATTCCAATGCCAGTAATTAATGCTGTAACGATGCTGAAATAGGAGGGTTTATCTTTTTGCACCCAAGCATTTAAGAATACGAGAATGATCCCAACTATGAATTCCCAGCTCCCAACCGTTAACCCAAAGTGGTTGGTTAATCCGACATTTAGTGCATCAAACGGTGATGCGCCAAGACCTGAAACAATGGTTGCACTAATTCCGAGGGTCATAATGAAAAGACCAATCAGATAAAAACTAACGTTTTCAATCGTTCTCGTCATAGGTCCACTCCTTTCTAAGATGTTAATAACTTCATTTTAACCTAAAATAGGAATCGCTCTAAAAGATAGCGCTCCATAAAGGATGAAACGTTTAAATTCGCTTATACCATTTTCAAGAACTTCGCACGCGGGTACTCAAATTGGTAATCCCTCTTTTTCAGGGTACGCAGAAGCTCAAGTCCTTATCTGCCATGTTGATTAGCGCTTATCAGAGCATAAAATTGGCGTACACCTTTCTAAAATAGGGTACGCTTCTCTTTCACACAAAAATTAAAAGGCCAGCTCTGAGCGCTTCCGGTTCCACACAACATAAGTAAGATTAAATGGATTAATGAGCAAATGTTGTATGTTCGGATTCGCCTTTATTAAAGAGCCAACCTCTTGCTATATTATATGGATTTTTTCAACATGCGTTCTAGGGCAATTTTAGCAAAATGAGACGTTTCTTCGTCTACTTTAATCTGATTGATAACCTCTCCATCAATAATTGATTCCAATGCCCATAAGAGATGTGGTAAATCAATTCGATTCATCGTTAAACATGGGCACATATTTGGATTCAACGAGACAATATTTTTGTCCGAATACGTTTGGATTAATCGATTCACTAAATTCATTTCAGTACCGATCGCCCATGAGGAGCCGACCAGTGCATCCTCAATCGTATCAATAATTTTTTTCGTAGATCCATTCTCATCTGATGCTTGAACAACCTCAAATGTACATTCTGGGTGTACAAGGACTTTTACTCCAGGCATATCTGCACGAACCTGTGCAATGTTTTCCATTGTGAATTTCTCATGTACAGAGCAATGCCCCTTCCATAAAATCACCCGTACATCATCATAATGACCTTCGTATTCTAGTTTATTGTTAATCGGATCCCACACAGCCATTTGCTCAAGAGGAATGCCTAAATCGTATGCTGTATTCCTTCCTAAATGCTGGTCAGGTAAGAAGAGGATCCGTTGCTTTTGTTCTAAAGCCCATTCAACCATCGCAGTTGCATTGGATGACGTTACAGTTGCCCCACCGTGTTTTCCGACGAAACTCTTAATACTGGCGGTTGAATTCACGTACGTTAACGGTAATATTGTATCTCCAAAAGTATCTTGTAGTTGATCCCAAGCCATTTCAGTTTGATGAATATCAGCCATATCTGCCATTGAGCAGCCTGCTCTCATATCCGGCAAAACCACCACTTGATCGTCGCTTGATAAAATATCAGCCGTTTCTGCCATAAAATGAACCCCACAAAACACAATATATTTTGCCTGTTCGTTTTCAGCTGAGAGCTGAGCAAGTTTCAAAGAATCCCCTGTGTCATCTGCAAATTGGATCACTTCATCTTTTTGGTAGTGATGCCCTGGTATATAAAGCTTTGAACCTAACTCTTGTTTAATTTGATGAATCCTATTGATCATTACTTCTTCCGATAAGGTACGGTATTTGTCAGGTAATCCATTTTGTTGTTGTAGCAAATCCAATACACCCATGCTATTCAACCTCCAATTCTAGACTGATATCTAAGCTTTTAACAGAATGGGTCAGTGCGCCAAGTGAAATAAAATCTACGCCACAGTTTTTGTAAGATGCCAGGTTATTTAACGTAATGCCACCTGAAGCTTCTGTCACTATATGTCCCGGAACAAGTTCTACAAGCTCTCTAATTTCTTCAGGGGTTCTATTATCAAACATAATAATGTCCGCTTTTGCCTCAACCGCTTCTCTTACCTGGTCTACTGTTTCAGTCTCGACCTCTATCTTCGTCATTGGACCGAGTGCTTTTCGGACTTGAGCAACAGCTACATTAATATTTCCATACATCGCGATATGATTATCTTTGATCATGACACCACCGTCTAGGGTTAAACGATGATTTACACCTCCACCACATCGCACCGCATATTTTTCAAACATACGCAGTCCTGGTGTCGTCTTGCGTGTGTCACATACTTTGATCGAATCACCCTCTAGCAAATTTTTAGCCCTAAATGTTTGCGTTGCAATTCCGCTCATTCGCTGAATTAAGTTCAAAACGACACGTTCACCTTCTAAAATTTTACCAACTGGTCCAGAAAGAATGGCAATCGTATCCCCTTTGTTCAACTGTTGGCCGTCATGGACCATCATGTCGACATGAATCGTATCCGATATGAGCCGGAAACCTTCGACGATGACGGATTCACCTGAAAATACCCCTTTTTCTTTCATAAAAATTTTGCCATGACCAAACTGATCTTGACTAAACAAAAGTTGACTCGTTAAATCACAAGATGCAATATCTTCTAGAAAAAATCGTTCAAGATCCTGTCGTACTTTCAACCTGTTCATAGATGCCTTTCCTCCTCTTTACACGTTTCTGCTGCCACTTTATCTTTGAATCTGCATAATCTGTTCTGTAATGACTTCCCCTGCTCTCGGTTCGAGCGAGAGCTGATGTCGCAATGAGTGAACCTACTAAAATCGCATGACGGCTTTGTATTTCTTGTAAACTCGGATTTTCTTTAAATTCTTGCTGATCCAAATGATTTTGAAACCACTGAACAGCTTTCGTTAAACCAATTCCGTTCCTTTCAATGCCTACATATTGATCCATGACCTGCTGAATTTCTTCAAAAGCAGGTGCACTTTTCAACACGCATGCACCTTTCCAAGGTATATGTGTTGGATGATTACTCCTATTCTGGTCTGTTAATACAGTACATGCTATTTCTCTTGCAAAAACGATTCCTTCGAGTAACGAGTTGCTTGCAAGCCGGTTAGCACCATGCACACCCGTATTGGCAACCTCACCAACCGCATATAAGTTCGGTATCGTCGTCCTCCCATGAACATCGACGTCAATGCCACCCATCGTAAAGTGAGCGCCCGGTGCGACTGGGATCAATTCTTTTTCAAGATGAACATGGTTCCGTTTACAAAGTTCCGTAACAGTGGGGAACTTCTCTTTAAAATCAGATATGTGTCGAATATCTAGAAAGGTCTTCTTTCCTTGTTGCCGCGACCGATAAAGCACGCGAGAAACAATATCACGTGGAGCGAGGTCCATTAGCGGGTGCTCATGCTTCATTAATTGAAGTCCGTTTTGATCGATTAACTTCCCCCCTGCACCTCTAACCGCTTCCGTCACAAGTCCAGCTTTCAATCCTTCTATATCAAGTAATGTCGGGTGAAATTGAACAAATTCTAAATCCGATAACGCTGCTCCCGCCTCATAGGCTAGCGCGATTCCATCGCCAGTTATCGTCGTTGCATTCGAATTAACAGGATAAATACCTGACATACCACCAGTCGCTAAAATAACAGTTGGTGCGTAAGTAGCCGTCATTTCTCCTGCAGCATTAACAGTCCATACACCTAAGCATTTATGATCTTTCATGATCAGCTGAACAGCTGTTTCGCCTTCAACGACGAGATTCTTTTGCATAATTCTCTGCTTGATTGTATGAATGAGATGCTTACCTGTGGAGTCACCATTTATGTGTAAAATCCGTGCTCTATGATGAGCACCTTCATTTCCAAATTGATACGTACCATCTTCATTACGATCAAATTCAACGCCCAAGTGTTCAAGGATCCTGATCATGGGAGGTCCATTCTTCACTAACCTTTCAGTTGCGTCTTGATTGTTATGAAAACAACCTGCTTGGAGGGTATCGATAAAATGGTCATACCAACGATCTTCGGAGTGAATGGTAGAAGCAATTCCACCTTGCGCAAGGTAAGAATTACTGTCTTCTAATTTACCCTTTGTGAAAATCATCACATTCTTATCCGTAGAAAGAAGCTCCGCTGTCATTAATCCAGCAAGCCCGCTCCCAATAACGAGGACATCCGTACTTTGTGTTTTCATAGGTGCCCCTCCTATCAAACTTGTTAACTGTAATTTTACATGTGTCTTGACACCTATATTTACATAAAACTACAATGATAGCAAGAAGTTTTCTTTTAGTACTTATTCTTAGGAGGATCCTATGGTTTATTTAGATTATGCAGCGTCAACTCCGATTTCTGATTCTGCCTTGCGGGTGTTCACAGAGTCTTCCAAGCGTTTTTATGGCAATGCTTCTAGCCTTCATGATGCCGGGAGTCATGCAAAAGAAATGCTCGAAGCGTGCAGGAGACAGTTCGCTCAATTTGTAAACGGTGAATCCAAAGGGATTTATTTTACAAGTGGTGGATCTGAAAGTAATCATTTAGCGCTTCAATCACTCATACGTGCACATTCTGTAAAAGGAAAGCATCTCATTACAACCTCAACAGAACATCCATCGGTCACAAATACATTCCTCCTTCTTGAAAATGAGGGCTATCATGTCACCTGGTTGCCAGTAGACTCAACGGGAATGATTCGTATTAAAGATCTGGAAGAAGCAATTACCGAAGAAACGATTCTTGTTAGTATCGGTCATGCAAATAGTGAAATTGGTACGATTCAACCGCTTGCGCAGATTGGAAACATCGTTAAGGAGAAGGGCATTCTCTTTCATAGTGATTGTGTTCAAACATTTGGGAAAGTACCAATTAATGTGAAGGAATTAGGTTTAGATAGCCTTTCGATATCAAGTCATAAGCTATACGGTCCAAAAGGTGTAGGCGCTTGTTACATTTCACCACATATACGCTGGGAACCGAGTATTCCTGGAACGAGCCATGAAAGCGGATTTCGGCAAGGAACAGTTAACGTTCCTGGAATAGCTGCCTTTACAGTAGCTGCTGAAGAAATGGTGAACAACATCGACAGGAACAATAATCATTTCCTTTCATTAAGGAAACAATTGTTATCTGAACTTGTTGAGGAAAATTGGGTTGTGTATGAAGGGCATCCTACACACAGCTTACCTTCAATCATCGGACTTCGTGTAAAAGGAATTGAAGGGCAGTATATGATGCTTGAGTTGAACGGGAAAGGATACGCTATTTCGACGGGATCAGCTTGTTCAACAGGAAAGCAAGCGCCATCGAAAACGATGATCAGTATTGGGCGCAGTCCTGACGAAGCGAGAGAGCTGATACGAATTTCTTTAGGCGTGACAACGACCACAGATGAAATCAAAGGATTTATCAGTGATATAAAAATCATTTTATCTATAATGAAATCCGTAAAAACATAAAGCGCTTTTGGTCATATTTACCAGACATTTTCTGACCATAATCGTTAATAGGATAGCCATTGAGAAGGGTTATATCGATCTCAAGGGAGGTATGGGAGCTGTCCAATGTTGAACTCGTTAAAAACGTTTATTATCATTATGCCGATGGTAATTTAAGTGGCGTAACATCAACATTTGCACCTAATATTGAATGGGTGAGGCCAGAGAAAAATATCAATATCCATGGAAAAGTAAATGTGACAAAAGTATTTAAAAAGCTCGAGGAAAAGTTCATATTTTTTGAGGTTATTCCAAAAAGCTTCATAGATGCGGGAGAACACGTTATCGTTTTCTCCAGGTATTACGGAGTCTTTGCTGAATCTAATCAGCATATAGATGTACCTGTTGTACAATTTATTCAAATGGAAAATCAGCGAGTCGTTAAGGTCCGAGAGCACATCGGCTCTGATCGATAATCAGTCAAATAGTGTAGCTCATTTTTCCAATTTTGCTCAAATATGTGTGGATTAGCATCATACAACAATAAAAAGAAAGAAGGATGTGGGGTCTGAGCAGATACTCCACTTCCTTCTTTTCTTTTACCTCTTATTGGGGTGGTATTGTTCCACCTGCTTGTGAATAGCGCGCGTAAAACTCTTGTACAAACTGATTCGTGATTGCATCATCGTGAATAATTAACATGTTTTCATCATTAATTTCGTTTCCATTGGTGCTCCAGTTCGTTGATCCGACGACAACAGTTGGATCACTATTTGTATCTGCATCAATCAGCATCGTCTTACTATGAAGTTTACGGGATTCAGCATCCACATAAACAGGTGCGCTATTTGCCCAACGAATATTCGGGTTATTTGCACTCGTTTGTGAAGCCGTTCTTCCTGTCATCTCAATACTTGCAGACCACCATTGATTCCAGAAACTACTATCGTAAACACCTTTCACATCAAATCCTGTCAGCGTTCCTTCTAAATCATTGTAGGAACCTTCCCACTTATACTTCAACTCATCAACCAATGCTTGGTCAGACCATGCGAAAATCGTGAAATACGTATTCAAATCTGCTTCATTTTTTACGAGTTCAGCTAATTTACCTATCGCGTTATCGCCTGAAGAGAAATATACCTCAACGGTTTTTCCTCCTATATTAACGGTATGAGGTGTGTTGTCCGTTTTACGTGGTCCAAGGTTAGCATTCTGTGGCGAAGGAGTCAGCGTTGCACTTCCCCACATTTCATTGAATTCCGTTTCATAAATTGCTGCAAGATCAGGTGAATTCGTTTCAACAACATGCTGCTGGTTACCATCAAGGACACCGTTAGCCATGTTTTCATCAGAGCCATAAAGCCCTGTTACTGTAAAATTCCAACTTCCTGTAAATACCCAACGGTCATCAATAACCGCGAATTTGTTATGCATTTGGTTACCTGGTGAATAATAGGTTCCATCTGTTTGTTGTTCACCTTCAACGAACCAATATCCAGTCGTTCCTGTAGATCCTACCGTCCTTGTTTCGTATGGGAAGTCATCTGGACTTGCAGGTAATCCGTGGTTGCTTCGCTTCGTTTGATCTTCAACTGCATACATCGGTGAATCTGAAAATACAGTGATATCATCAGCTGTTCCGACGGTCATATCTTGTCCGCGGACCATTTCTTCTAAGTACAATCGCATTGTTTCAAAGCGTTCTACATAATGTGGATCAGTTGCATCCTTTGCGTCAGCTACTACTCGAACATCCACACCTTGTGCAGCTTTGTTGATTAACGCATCAACAACACCAGGTAAGTTGATTTCATAGGTTGCGAAGTCAATGCTTGTTGTCGCTGCATTGATTCGGTTTATTAAACGGTCTTCTAAGTTCACGTTATAATTTGCTTCATTCCCTGGATCTGCATAACCAGACAATGCACATTTATTAAAATAAACATTAATTGAGCCCTCTGTCTCAGATACTTGGTTTAATTGTTCTGTGGTCGTATCACATGAAGAGCTACTTCCGCTTGAGCTTTGGTTAGGTGTTCCTAGACCAACATCGTATGTAGCAGTTGCAGTGCTCCAATTAGAAGAACTAGTCCCACTTACACTTGGATCGACACGTTCCATAGTCGCTTTCGTGTCATTATCTCCAGCGTACCACTGATCTACCGAGTCAATTATAGTTCCCGTTCCATCCTTCAGTTCCAGCACTTCACTCGTATTACTAAGTGCACCTGAGTAAATAAGGTTCGCAGAAACATTTGGTACCGTACTGTCATCTGTTCGTTCAAGTAAGTAATGACCACCTGCTGGGATCGTTCCAGATAAGGTAATCGCTGGGTCTCCATCTGTTGCATTCAACGTCCAACCTTCAATTGATATGCTACTGGACGTTGGATTATGTAACTCGATCCATTCGTCATTGTAACTTGCAGTCGTACCCATCCAAGCCACTTCGTTAATCACAACATCAAGAGTAGATGCCGCTTCAACTTTGTTCACATTGGAAACTGGATTCAAAAACGATAGTGTAAGCGCTGTCATTAATGTAATCTGCAAAAACTTCTTCATTCTACGATGCCCCATTTCTTTTTTGTTTGAATTTAAAACCTTACCATTCTATTAAACACAGAAATATGTAAACGCTTCAACCTTATTTCGTGAATTTTATGTAAAGTTAGGCCTTATTTCATGCGGGTTTGTCCAATCTCAATCCAATAAAATACATAAGATGAATATTAAGTAAACTAATGTAAGGAGTTTGGAAATTTTTATGTCAAATAGACCAGCTAAAAAGATTCAACCATTTTTCGTAAATTCGATTCCTAAAAGTGGTACCCACCTTATGAAACCCTTATTAGAAGGTATACCAAACCTCAAACATCACGCTTTTCTATTTCCAGGTAGATCCGATCAGATATTAGAACATAAACGCATCCTTTCTGAAATGTCCCATAATCACTTTTCAAATGGACATATCTTCTACTCACAGGAATATAAGAACTTGTTAAAGTTACTCAACATCAAGCAACTATTCCTTTACAGAGATCCACGAGATATTGTCGTGTCATATGTGCATTTTTTTGATCGATTTCCTGATCATCAGTATAAAAAATATTTCAATGAAAAAAATCTAAATTTAAAGGAACGACTATTATTTATTATTAATGGGAGCTTAGAAGGTAGGAGACAAAATATAAATAATTGGTACCATAATTTCCTCCCTTGGAGGGATGAGGAAAATGTCCTCGCTGTAAAGTACGAAGATCTCGTCCATTCTCCAGAATCACAAAAAATTGAGCTACGGAAAATACTAAAATATTTCAACATTGAGCCTAATCTATCAAAAATCGAAGGGCAAATACGTAGAATGCAATCAAACGTTGATCCGAACCAATCGCCTACTTACCGGAAAGGCCAAAGCGGTAATTGGAAGCAAGAGTTTGATGAAGAAGTAAAAGCCCAGTTTAAAAAGGTTACTGGCGAACTATTGATTGATCTTGGATATGAGAAAGATATGAACTGGTAGAAAAAAGAGGCGACTCCTCAACGAGTCACCTCATACTTATTAGCAAATTATTGTTTGTTTCTATAATAAGAACATCGCTTTCTTTAAATAAAAATACACATTTTGAAGCTTCAATTTACTGCCTTCAATCCTGTCAACATTCTTATCTGACGCAACAGTGATGAGAAAGTTTGCTTCTTCTTTCCTTACTATTGTTCCATATACATCTTCTGTAGAGAAGTATACGGTCTCCCCTTTGTCTACAAACGTACATAAATCCTCGAATGATTGAATATAGGTTTTGTTTTGACGATCTAGCGTCTGTCTGTCAATCTGAGCAAAACGATCGAACCCAATGTTCAACATTCTCCCCCCTTCTTGCTATATTAATAGAATAACAGAAATATTACTTTTTTAAGTGAAAAGGTTTACAATAAACTACTAAATTCGCATAAATAGTTTTATTGTTACAGACCTTTTCTATCATTTCTGACATCATTCAACACGACTCCATTACTATATGACTATAAAGTTATCGAGGAACAGATAAGAACGGTCAGCAGAATAGATGCCCTTTTTCGACAGAAACGGTATAATAGGGATAATTTATATTCTGGAGGAGACCAAAAGTTGGAGCTTAAGAAATACATCCCATTCGTATTGTTAGTTGGCATCATTATTTTTCTAATTCCATATAGCATTCCATTAGTACTGGCATTATTGACGTCTGTCTTGTTAGAACCTTTTGTCAAATTACTTAATCGCACCTTTTCCATAAAAAGAATATGGAGTGTCGTCATATCTTTCACACTATTTCTAGCATTAATGTTAATCGGGTGTTATTGGGCCGTTACATCACTTGTTGTTCAAGTTATTGAGTTTTCTGAACAGCTCCCTGAGTATGCTCAGTATATTTTTGAAAATGTGGAAGCATTCGTTATCCAATTGGAGGAATATTATCAAGAAGTACCGCCGGAATATTTATCTACAATCCAAGATGCTTTAGAAGATCTACGGAAGTTATCGATCGATTTCTTATCTGGGATCGCTAATGGCATCGTAGGATTTGCTACCGGTGTTCCACTTCTTTTAATTCAACTGCTTATATATCTAGTCAGCCTATTTTTATTCAGTCTTGATTTACCTCGACTCCACAAGGGATTTTTAAATCTATTTTCTGAAAATGCAAAAGAGAAGGTCCAGCTTGTTTTAAAACAGCTTTCGTTTGCATTTGTTGGATTTTTACGAGCACAACTCATTCTAAGCTTTCTGACATTCTTGATTGCTTGGATCGGTTTACTGATATTAGACGTGAAGTACGCGTTAATCTTTTCGTTGCTCATCGTCATTGTCGATATACTCCCGATTCTCGGAACAGGTTCATTCCTTGTTCCTTGGGCACTTTACAACTTATATGCAGGCGATCAACGACTCGCAATTGGATTGCTCGTTTTGTTCTTCCTGATTACGATTTTCAGAAGAATCATTGAACCTAAGATTCTTGGATCGAGTCTAGGAATTAGCGCGTTAGCAGCTCTTGCAAGCTTATACATTGGATTTGCGTTGTTAGGCGTTGTCGGATTAATTATTGGACCTGCAATCGTGATTATTATTAAATCACTCGTAAATGCAGGATTCTTAAACGTTAAAATTGATTTCTAAACTGATATTAAAGAGGCTAACTGTCACTTTTGACTTGGTTCCTGTTATGAACAGATGCCATCAAAGGTTGAAAGATATTTAGCCTCTTTTCTATTTGCTCAATCAGTGAATTTCTCCAATTGATATGATAAAAAAGAAGGATTGTCCTCATGTTGAGAAGAATCAATTACAATAAAGAATTGTCGAAGATTTGGGGGTGATGTCATGAAACCTTTTGAACATTCATTACTTGATAGTTATCCAGAGCCCTACATCTTAGTTGTCTTTTCCAAGGAAAATGATCACCTCGGTCATATCAACTATGTGAATCAGGCTGCAACAGAAGCATTACAATTAAATAAGAATTGCATCGGAAAAACCTTGGAAGATGTGTTTATTTATCCCAAAAGAATGGTCAAAACCTGTAAGGAAGCTATTTTAGAGGGAGAACCGATTACTTTAGAGCATGTCTCCATTACCCAGCCTAATGTTGTTTTTGAATATGTTAAATTCGTACCCATTGACTCTACAAGCGGAGTCCAATATTGCGGTATGATTTTGGATACGCCGTATGCAACAGACAAGATGATGACCGATGATCGAATGGTAGAATCTATTTTTATGTCCTCGCCTAACGCTACACTTATTCAAAGTGTGGATGGTGAAGTCTTCAAAATCAATCCAGCATTTACGGAAATGTTTGGTTGGAAGGATTATGAAGTAATTGGAAATAGAATTTCACTCTTCCCTTCTGGCTATGAAAAGGAATACGAAGAAATCGTTCGACAGCTGCGCCAGCAGGATGTGTATTTGATTCCGAAGACGAAACGTATACATAAGGACGGAACGATTAAGGATGTTTCGATTTGTTATATGAACATCTATAACCACCTTAGAGAACGGACAGCTGTCGCAAGGTTATACATTGATATATCGAAACAAATTCTCTTCCACGATAAATATTTAGAACAGAAGGGCACTTTTCAACTCATTACTGAAAACATGAAGGACCTTGTTGCGATAGCTGAGTTTTCTGGGAAAGTCGTATATGCTTCATCCTCTCATTTAGACATTACTGGTTATTCAGCAGAATCCTATTTAAATCGTAATGTGTTCAGATATATACACCCTGATGATCGTAGAAATGTATTTCAACAAATTAAACAAATGACCAACACAGGTTGTTCTGCAAAGGCAGAAATACGTTACAATCACGCCAGTAAAGGCTATATTTGGATTGAGCTCATTGCTTCTCCTCTATATGATGGGAAAGCACCATACGAAAAGTTTGTAATTGTCGGTCGTGATATAACGGATCGCAAACATGCAGAGGAAGCACTTCAAGAGAGCGAAGAGAAATATCGATTGATTCTTGAAAAGACATCTGATTTTATCGTTACTTTTAATCAAAATGGTGATGCAAACTATGTATCTCCTTCCTTAAAGAGTTGGTTGAATGATACAACGATTACCAATATGAATACCTTCCTAACCGATTATGTTGCAAAGGATGATTTCAGTCTTATGTATGAAATCATTAGAAGTGTATTCAAGTCTAAAGAAGCTGAACAGATTGCATTTACACTTGAAAAGGACGGTAAGAGCTATACATTCGATGCTGTTTTGACCCCTCTCATTTCTAGTGAGTATAACGGTTACTCAGAAGATCTTATCTTATTGATCGCACGAGACATTACAAAGCGTCTTGAAGATGAGCACGTTTCAATGCAATTAGAGAAGATGTCTACAGTCGGTCAACTCGCTGCAGGAATTGCTCATGAGCTTCGAAACCCTCTCACAAGTGTGAAAGGGTTTATCCGAATGATTAATGAAGAGGTTGAGGATCCTATGTTGAAAAATTACCTAGAGATCATCGGCGGCGAATTAGACAGTATTGAACGAATTGCGGATGAATTTATGGACCTAGCTAAACCTCATGTGATTGCGTTGAGCGAATGCGACCTTCACGATATTGTAGATGGTTGTGTGCGATTGTTTGAAGGTACAGCTTTCTTGAAAGGGATCAGTATTGATGTTGACTATATCAATGAACAGCAAGTCATCCTCAATTGTCAGAAGAGTGCCTTGAAGCGAGTCTTCATAAACATTATGAAAAATGCAATGGAGGCTATGGAAAAAGGGGGAGAGCTAAAAATACAGATTGAAGCTCGAGATCCTTATGTAGAACTAAGATTTATCGATTCTGGTAAAGGAATTGAAAAAGACCGGTTAAAATATATTGGTGAACCTTTTTATTCAACAAAAGAAAAAGGAATTGGTCTTGGATTAATGATGAGCAGGAAGATCGTAAGAGAACATGGTGGAAAGCTCTCCATTGAATCTGAATATAGAAAAGGAACGACTATACGAATCGTCTTACCGCTAGCAGCAACACCTGATACAAAAGAGCCATTAACTTCCTTACATTCATTTTCGTGAGGATAAGCGGGTTAAGGAATTTAACATTACTGCAAAAATAAGAGGGTGAACTTTGAAGCGTTTCTTCACAGGTTCACCCTCTTTTCTTTATTTACTATTGTTTTTCATAAATAAAAAGTGATGTATGATTATCATCTGGTACTGAAAATAGCCTGAATCCTTTTTCGCTCTGTTCTAGAAAAACAGGGTTTCGAGTGATTACATGTTTCTCAGGACTAAACTTCGTTACGGGTATTTCATGTTCGATATTATTTGTTTTGAGATCTATTAGAGATAGTCCTCCTAATTCAGATTTATCTCCATTACTTGTAGGCAGTTCAGCTAATCCACTGCATAGCATCTTGCGGTTTCCTACACTTTCACAATCTTGATAATCAATGAAATGGCTTGGGTTCTTGTTAACAGACTGTTGCTTCCCCTTTTGGTTCCATTTGTAAAACGTTCTCGAACCCCAACTTACTCCGTGAAGCTTTCTAGTAGAATGATCGCTCACGATTCCTCCGATGTGATCCTCCACCTCAAACGCTTTGTCGACTTGCAATGTATCAGGGTTCATTTTATAAATGATGGACTGACTATCCGGTCTATACTCAGCAACCGGTATCCAAATGTGCTTACCATCAAAATCGATTCCACCAGGATGGTACATATCTCCTCGACCTAATTCTATATCCTTGATCATCTGCCCTTCTTCATTCACAACAAATAGATGTCCGACTCCTTTCCCAGGTGTACGATCATATCCATTTTTTGATGATTCATCCTTCACGGGTTTTTCAACAATTTCAACGGAAGATATGTAATATCGATCGTCTATTTTCGTCATCCCTTGTGGATGATGTATGTTGAAATCCAAGTCTAGCTGCTTTACTTGCTTCCATTCAGTGTCTCTTGATAGCTGTTTAAATGATTCCGATAAGTTTGGATCGTCATTCGCTAATACTGTTGAAAATAATCCAATTAACAAAAATCCTGATAAAGTGATTGCAAGAATCCGCATGGCTTTGCCTCCTCATATTTCGTTCATTCATCAGTACCTAGTTTAAACAATGACATTTGTAATAGGAACGAGATTTGGGCTAACTTTAGAAAGTTTACGGAGTCTTTAAATAAGCTTAATTTAGGGACCACGGATATAGTTTTCATCAATTCACAAAAAAACTGACTCAAGTTGGACGATTGTCCTTTGAGCCAGTCTCTCATTCTTTTATCCACTTTTTTATGATGATCGTTGTTCCATGCGATTTAAGTACGGAGACAACTTGTAGTAAATCATGATAAACAATCCTGCTACGATTGTACTTTTAATCAAGTTAAAAGGTGTGATCCCTGTAATGATCAATTGTGTCATCATTTCTGAAGTCATAGGATCATAGTTCAAGAACCATGTGTATGCAGGCAGAATCAGCACATAATTGAGTAGTGCCATCATCAGAGTCATCGTCAACGCTCCTGTTAATAAGCCGAGCGTTAAGCCTTTCTTGCTTCGATATTTTCGAAACAATATTGCCGCAGGAACAATAAACAGACTACCTGCGATAAAGTTCGCAAACTGCCCAACAGGTACACCCGTCATACTACCTTGTACACCGTAATGCAGAATATTTTTTATTGCTTCAACCGTAATTCCAGCTACAGGTCCAAATACAATTCCACTTAGAAGTGCAGGCACGTCACTGAGATCGATCTTTAGAAATGGTGGTAGCCCCGGAAACGGAAAATCTAGAAGCATTAATACATACGCGATACTGCTCATGAGTGAGACAGCAATCATTCGATATAACTTCCCCTTTGGTTGCATAGGAAACCTCTCCTTTTTCCTAAACGCCATCTTGCTTCCAATGCATCGCACAGTCCTTGTGTCGATCAATTTCCTTTTCTCATCACCAAAATAAAAGCCCTAAAGCATTGGTTAAGCTTTAGGGAGTCATTTGCATATTTATCAGGTTATTAGGCCATGAGAAATGGAGCTTCTTAACTGAACGTAATCTAAGAAACTGTGCAAACATCTTCTCCCATCCAGACTATACTGTCGGCTCTGGCTTTTCACCAGATCAGCCATGTTCAATTAAACAACTGAACAAAGCTCGCGGGCTTATGAAGGGGACTTCATCTACCGCCGGTCGGGAATTTCACCCTGCCCCGAAGATGGTGTTTATTTTGTTGTTCGTTCTCTTACATTATAGGGCTTAAAGCCTAATCTAGCAATATAATTGCTTATATCTCACTATATGTTGTATTGTGATTCATCTTTGACACAAAATAGACAAAAAAAGAGCCCCCACCAAAAAGGTTAGAGCGAAGAATAGTATATACAAGCGGCACAAACCGCTTTCCATTTAAAATATAAAAGCTGCATGGCTACCCTCTTGTGGAGAGAACCTCCCCTAAGTTTATTGGAACGTCATTGGAACAACCGTCCAGATGTAAAGATGTTCTTCACTCTCCACTTGCAGGCTAGTGCTCACACTTTGAAGGGTGAATTTGTCATTCACCCTTCTTTTGTTATTGGCTCACTTACATTTTAAGGGAGTTGGTGATATAATTTGTAGAACATTCAATCATAGGGGGATATAAAAATGTTTAAGGTCTTTAAGCAATTTGGTGCAATTTCATGGGCTTCTATCGTTTTTTTGTTTACTTTGCTGACTTTCGGAATCAATCGTAAAATGAAGAAAAAAGATCGATAGAGATGCCTTTAATGACGGACTTGGTTTATGTGATCGATCTTGATAGATGAGTTCAGTATTTCCGCGCATTTCATCTCTTTCACTTTTCCTACACGTTTTTCTACGAGCACTTGTAATTCCCCTGCCGAAACTTCTTCAGGAATGTCCAGTAACTCTACATAATACTCTTTACTTCCCTCTACTAAAAAATCAATTGTGATTTTTGCAGTTAAACTCAAGTCCATCACCCTTCTCTCACTATGTATGTTATCCATAAAATTCTTATCTTAAAATTTCTTATCTTAAAATTTCTTTCTTACTATATTGTACGCACTCCTCACCATAAAGTTTCAAAAAAAATGCAATTTTTAAAAAATGACGAAAATCTTAAATTAATTGTACGACTTTTCTATTATTATGACCACCCGAAATCTTCTTAAAACATTTATTGTTCAATAAAACTAATCGAAATGACCTACATATCGGAAGTGAAATAATTTTCAAATAATAAAATTATGGTCTATAGTCACCGGAAACGACACAAACACCTGGTTTGTTATTGGAGTGTAAATAAGGGTATAACAAATACGAATGCACTAAAAATATCTTTTCGGCTATGAAGGAGGAACAGAATTTGGACAAAGTTCAAGAGAAGGCTCCTCACTGGAATGTCGTATTCTGGGTTTCGTCAATCATTGTTCTATTGTTTGTTATTTGGGGAGCCATTTCACCAAAATCACTAGGAGATAACGCTGCATCCGTCTTTGATTTTACAACATATGCATTCGGTTGGTTTTATCTGATTGCTGTATTTTTCTTTACGATCTTTTGTCTCATTTTAGCCATTAGTCGTTATGGGAAAATTCGCCTCGGTGGAGATGATTCAAGACCAGATTATCCTTTCTTTACATGGATTGGGATGTTATTCAGTGCTGGATTTGGAGTTGGCCTCGTTTTTTGGGGTGTTGCTGAACCGATGAGTCACTATTTTGAACCACCTATGGGGATTGAGGGACAGTCTGAAGAAGCAGCTCGAGTTTCCATGCGCTACTCTTTTTTCCATTGGGGTATACATCAGTGGTCAGTCTTCACAGTTGTTGGACTTGCTTTAGGTTATTTCCAATATCGGAAAAAAGAAAAAGGGATGATCAGTACAACGTTTAATCCAATCATTGGAACTAAGGGAAAAACATCGCTCAGAAGAACAATTGACATCCTTGCTGTTATCGCTACTATAACGGGGGTTGCCACATCACTAGGGTTTGGGATCTTACAAATTAATGGTGGTTTAAACAGTGTGTTCGACCTGCCTAACAATGCGATGATGCAATTAATCATTACCGGTGTCCTGCTCATTCTTTATTTAACTTCTGCTATGACAGGACTGGATAAAGGAATTAAGTGGTTGAGTAATCTAAACCTTGGATTAGCTTTGGCATTAATGATCATCGTTTTAATCATGGGACCTACTGTCTTTATCCTTAACAGTATGACATTAGGCATTGGAGACTATATTTCTAAGTTTTTCGAAATGAGTTTCCGTCTTACTCCTTATAAAGGTGGTACATGGGTACGTGACTGGACTGTTTTCTATTGGGCATGGGTCATTGCCTGGTCACCATTCGTCGGGTCGTTCGTTGCTCGTGTTTCACGTGGAAGGACCATACGCGAATTCATCTTTGGCGTGCTGATCGTCCCTCCGTTCATTGCGATTTTGTGGATCGCTATTTTTGGAGGAACCGCATTGAATTTCGACTTGACCCAAGGGACGAACATTGCTGAGCTTGTTAATAAAGACGTAACATCAGCCCTTTTCGTTACTTATGCACAGTTGCCATTTACGTTCCTGTTCTCTATGTTATCGATCTTATTGATTTTCACATTTTTGATCACGTCTGCCGATTCTGCGACATTCGTTCTCGGCATTATGACTTCAGACGGTGACTTGAATCCAAGTCGAATTGTAAAATTTATATGGGGAATTTTGATGGCAGCAATAGCAGCCGTACTCATTATTAGCAGTGGGTTACAAGGGTTGCAAACTGCATCACTGATTGCCGCCCTCCCATTTACAGTCATATTGATCGTTATGTGCTTATCCATTATTAAAGTCATACGAAAAGAACCATCCGTCGGACTTGGTGCTAGCAAAAAGAAAATCAACAAATAGCCTCCCCCTTCGGGTGGCTATTTGTCTTTACAAGTTCATTATTCCTAGCGTGTGATCATTTGAGTCTTCTGAACTATATAACGCAGCATACAAGTGTATATTTTCTTTTATATGGAAAGAGGATATGTGGCCTTTTTAGTCGAATCTTGATGGTGGGAGGGATTTTCAATGTATTTGGAACAATATTTAAATTGCATTCATTCTTTCTATCCTTCACTAGAAATCCAGTCAGTGCAATGGAATCACTACGGTCAGAACAACGATATCCTTTTTCTAAATCATCAATGGGTATTTCGTTTTCCGAAACATGATGAGGCCGCTCATACACTTCAAACAGAGTGTGAGCAACTCGGGTATATTTACCCACACATCTCCCTTCCGATTCCAGTCCCTGTATTCCAAAACACGGACACGAACATTCTCGGTCAATCGTTTGTCGGATACCCTTTAATACCAGGAACACCCTTATACCCAGAAACTGTGCAATCACTTACTCCGTCAAGCAAGGAGTCCTTGGCAAAAGATTTGGCAACTTTCTTACACGAATTACATTCCATCCCTACTTCTAACGCACCCGGAAAAGTGATTTCAGGTCATAGCTCTAGCCAATTTTGGTCAACTATGTATGAGAATATTTCACAATCACTGTTTACGTATATTCGAGTTGAGAAGCAATCTGAAATTAAACAACATTTTGAACAGTATTTAAATGATCAATCGAATTTCACATTCACACCGAAACTCATTCATGGGGACTTTGGAATGTCTAATATATTATTTGATGAGAAAGAAAAACAGCTTAGTGGTATCGTAGACTTTGGTAGTTCCCATATCGGCGATCCAGCCATTGATTTTGCCGGGTTATTAAAGAAATACGGGAAAAGCTTTGTTGATTTAATGGCTCCATTTTACCCAGGTTTAGAATCCATGATACCAAGAGCTCAATTTTATTCAGGTACATTCGCGCTACAGGAAGCGTTACATGGATACCGCACTGAAAATATTGAATCTCTTGAAAATGGTTTAAAGGAATATGTGTAAACGGAATCACCCCTAAAAGGATTGGCTCTTCGTTCTTAAAGAGTCATCTTTTTTTTATGAAAATATATTTCGTAACTCGAAGGATTTGAGGGAGAAATCGAGAATACCTTATTAATAAAATCTATATATTTCAGGAGGGAATTGCTGATGACCCAACAAGTTTTAGATCAAAAGGTTCAACAAGCCATCGATCAATTTAATGCACTTGATGAGAAGATTTGTCACTTTACAAATATTTTGGGGCTCTTAGGCTGGGATGCACGTACATACGCACCGAAAAAAGGAAAGCCAATCTTTGCAAAAGCAAAAGGTACCCTTTCAACGGAAACATTCAAATTATCGATTTCAAAGGAAATGGGTGAATGTTTGGACACGCTATGCCAACCTGAGGTGTTTCATCAACTAGACCTTCCAACTCAGTCTTGTGTACGAGAACGAAAGCAAGATTACGAAAAGTCTAAACGAATTCCAACAGATGTTTATAATGAGTATGTAGTCCTCGCTTCTAATGCGAATGATGCTTGGGAGCAAGCACGAGAGAATGATGACTTTTCATATTTCGAGCCTTATTTAGAAAAAATGGTTGAGATGAAAAAGCGTTTCGCAGAGTACTTCGGTTATGAAAAACATCCGTATGATGCACTGTTAGATGAGTACGAGCCAGGCTTAACAGTTGAGAAATTGGATCCATTATTTGCTGATTTAAGGGAATCTAGCATTAAGCTGTTGAATCGCATTCAACAATCTTCAAGAAAACCGAACAGCAAGATTTTCGACCAAAACTTCGATGTTGAGAAGCAGAAGGAGTTTGCTCAATTTATTATAGAAAAACTGGGTTATGATCTAGATGCTGGTCGTTTGGATGAAACGACTCATCCTTTTGCGATGGGCATCAACACAGGCGATGTTCGCATTACGACCCGCTATGAGCAAGATAATCCTAGAATGGCCATTTTCGGCACCATTCATGAAACGGGTCATGCTCTTTACGAACAAGGAGTTAATCCCGATTATGAAGGTCGTGTCATTCGTAGAGGTGCATCATTCGGAATTCACGAATCCCAATCTAGATTTTTAGAGAATTTCGTTGGTAGAACAGAAGAGTTTTGGAAATTTTTCTACCAAGACCTTAAGGCGCATTTCCCTAATGAATTAAACGGTATTTCTTTAGATGAATTTTACCGAGCGATCAATGCGGTTGAGCCATCGTTAATCCGTGTAGAGGCTGATGAGCTTACGTATAACCTTCATATTATGCTCAGGTATGAAATTGAAAAGGGACTTATAGCAGGCGATATAAAGGTCAAAGACTTGCCTGAAGTATGGAATGATAAAGTAAAAGACTATTTAGGGATCACACCACCTTCTAATCGATTAGGTGTGCTACAAGATGTGCATTGGTCTCATGGAGGTATTGGATACTTCCCTTCTTATTCGTTAGGAAATTTATATGGTGCACAAATGCTTAACAAGGTGTTGAGCGATCTACCTGACTTTTATGAGCATATCGAAAAAGGAGAATTCATGAAGATCCGTGAGTGGCTCGGTGAGCACGTGCATCAATACGGTAAGCTTTATACACCAGGAGAATTAATTAAAAAGGTGACCGGAGAAGAACTGGATGCTAAATATTTAGTAGACTACCTAGAACAGAAATATACGAAACTATACGACTTGTAAATTCAAAATAAAGCAAGCCCCTCGCTATCAAGCGGGGGGTTTAGTTATCTTCTTCACTTGTTATAGTATTATGGACAACAACACAACGTGGTGCCCACCATTTAGATTTTTGGTATAGTTGTGGTGTAAGAGTTTGAGAGGTTAGGTGTGATGGCTTTGGGTTGGATTCGTTGTTTAATGTTGATTTTCATGATACTGATACTTAGTGGTTGTGGATCCTCGAATAATGACCGAGAAGATCAAGTAGAGCTGCATGTGCAAGCAGCTTCAAGTTTAAGCGATGTGATGTTAGAGGTTGAGAGAAATTTTGAGAAGATGAACCCCTCAATTGATATCGTGTTGAACGTTGCATCGTCAGGGACATTGCAAAGGCAAATTGAACAAGGCGCACCAGCTGATCTATTCCTTTCTGCATCAGAGACTAAATTTAAATCCTTAGGCGAGAACGGCCTAATACATACAAACTATTCTAAGAATCTACTTCAAAATGAACTCGTTGTAATCACTGGGAAAAAACGTTCAATTGCCATTAACAACCTAGACGATCTCGAGAATAACAAAATAGAACGGATTTCAATCGGTGTACCAGAATCGGTCCCAGCTGGTCAATACGCAAAGGAAACGCTCCTCGAAACTGGTTCATGGTCTAGACTACAAAGTAAGTTTGTTTATGCGAAAGATGTACGCCAAGTATTATCCTACGTGGAAACAGGAAATGTTCAAATTGGTTTTGTATATGCAACAGACGCTAAACAATCTAACAAAGTAAAGACATTGCATAAGATTCAATCCAATTTACATACAAACATCCACTATCCTGTTGGCATTTTGAAGCAAACTCAGCACCTAAAGGAAGCTAAGCTTTTCTACAATTATCTATTCAGCAAAGATGCGAATGCAATTTATACAAATTACGGCTTTATGCCAGTCAATTGAGGTTATTCAATGACAGATACATTTTGGTCACCTATCTATTTATCACTCACAATTGCATTAACAGCAGGGGTCATCGTTGGGGTCATTGGAATAGTGACCGGTCGGCTTATGGCTCGCCGTTCATTCAGAGGTAAAACGGTTATTGAAACGTTTATGATGCTTCCTCTCGTACTCCCTCCAACGGTCGTAGGATTCATCCTAATCGTCCTATTCGGAATCAACAGCCCCATTGGAAAGGTTATTGAGTCCTTATTCGATCAGCCGATCATTTTCACTTGGTGGGCAGCCGTACTTGCTGCGGTAGTCGTATCTTTCCCACTTATGTACCAATCAGCAAAAACGGGTTTTGCGACTGTTGATTATGAAATTGAGGATGCTGCCAAAATTGACGGCGCAACTTCACTCGAAGTCTTTCTGAGGGTCTCTATACCTTTAGCTGCTCAAGCGATTATTACAGGTCTCGTCCTAAGTTTCACTCGCGCTTTGGGTGAATTCGGCGCAACGTTGATGTTTGCTGGAAATATTCCAGGTAAAACTCAAACCGTTCCAACCGCCATATACATTGCTTTTGATACCGGAAATATGAAACTAGCATGGTTATGGGTAGTATCGATTATTACGCTATCGTACCTCCTTCTTTTCTTTATATACCGGTTTTCAAAATCTGCACACGAATAAAAGCAGCATCCGATATAATCAGGATGCTGCTTTCTTGTTATCTTTCAATAATTGTTCTAACCCTATACATATCATCACGCCGATGATCAATCCATTGTTCATGACCGATGCGATGGCTGGATGTACCCCAGCTAATGCACTTGGAGGAATGAACATGACACCTATACCAATCATTAACGATAAACTAATGATAAAAAGTGGTTGCTCATGATTCCCAGCCTCGATATAAGAACGAATGCCAATGACAAGCATATTTGAAAAGGCTAGGAGCATACTTGCATAACCAACCGGAACCGGAATTGCTGCAAAGAACATCGTTATCGTTGGAAAGAAGCTTAACACTAAGATGAGCAAACTGCCGAGAATGAATGGTAGCTTTTCTTTTAATTGAGTTGCAAGTAGAAATCCTGCTGTATAGGACAGCGGCACCATACCAACTGTAGAAAAAAGGCTAGAAAAAAGCTGACTAAGCCCCATCATAATGCCCGACTGATTGTATTCTTCCGCTCTTTTATCTCCTAATACTGTCCCTACTACATCAATACTCGCGACGAAATTAATTAACAATAATAGCGTGACTACCACGGATGTAAGAACAATACCGAGGTCAAATATCGGCGTTCCCCACACCCAAATTTCCGGAAATGAAATCCACTGTTCCGACTGGAATGAAATGGGTTTCGTCAAATCAAAAATGCTAAATAAAATCCATCCAACTGCTATTCCGAATAAAACAGAATAACTTCTGAAAAAGGTCCATTTGCTTCTAGAAAATAAAATGGTAACGATCGCGGTCGAGACTGCAAGCGTTGCAACTGCTCCGTTCACACTATCCGTTACATAGCCGACACCTAATATTCCTTTCATAAAAGGGCCACTAATTTGAGCAACGAGTAAAATGAAATATGTACCAGTTACAATCGGTGTGAAAATTTTCTTCACTTGAGCAATCACGTTAAACAGGCTCATCAATATAAATAATATTCCGCTGATGAAAATTCCCATCTCAATACTTCGCAGTGTATCCAGTGTTCCGCCAGACATTGTAGGGTTCAAACCAGCAAAAAGTAGAAAGACACCCCACCACAAGACGGCAGGGCCTTCTACTATTGGTTTCTTATGACCAAAGAATACTTGGAGTAGCGATACAATCCCAATGACAAAAAAGGTTCGTTGAACAAAGCTTGATATTTCTTCAATTGACATACCGAATGCTGAACCAATCGTTAATGGCGCAACTACACTTCCGGCAAGAATTAAAATGAACCATTGGACTGAAGATAATAGATTGTTCAATTATTCAACCTCAAATTGCTCATCGGTCCAATCCGTTATGAACATATGCCCTGGAGCATGTGTGATCATGAGCTCTGGTTTGATATTCATTGCGACCGCTTGAGGTGTTACACCACAAGCCCAAAAGACAGGAATTTCACCTTCTCGTATGGATACAGCATCTCCGAAATCAGGGTCATTTAAGTCATTGATCCCGATTTGTTCAGGATGCCCGATTTGTACCGGCGCACCATGAACAGCTGGGAATTTTGACGTAATTTGTACCGTTTTGACAATATCTTCAGCTGGAATAGGTCTCATGCTTACAACCATTTTCCCTTCAAAACGACCCGCTTTTTCACAGTCGATGTTCGTAACAAACATCGGTACGTTTCGTTCCTCTTCTATATGCCTCACAGGGATACTTTTGTCTAGTAGTGCTTTCTCAAATGTGAAACTACAACCGAGTAGGAATGCAACCATATCATCTGTCCAAAGCGAGGAAATATCTGTCCTTTCGTCTGTAAGAACCCCTTTTTCGAATATACGATATTTAGGGAGATCCGAACGCAAATCCGCTTCAGGAGCTGCTAATTGAGGAATTGGTGATCCCGGATCTGTTACATCAAGCACTGGACAAGGCTTTGGATTCCTTTGACAGAACAATAGAAATTCAAATGCGAGCTCTTTTGGTAAAACAACCAAATTTGCTTGGGTATACCCGTTTGAAATTCCTGAAGTCGGTCGTTCCCATTGATTTGATCGAAACATCGCTCTTGCTTCAGAAGGCTCTAACATAGCAACATCTTTCACAGTGTGTCCTCCTCTCCAACCCTCATTCTATCGGGACAAGGGACCTGTCCCCATGTCCCATTATGAGAAAAGTTTTGGTATTTGATCCATCATTGTGATGATTCCCATATAGGACATCGCTACGACGATGATGCTTCCAAATACGGTCAACCAAATTGGATGCTTATAGGATCCAACAATCTTCGGTTTGTGTGCTGCAATGAGCATAACACCGAGTGAAATGGGTAGAATTAGACCGTTTAAGGCACCAACAAGAATGAGTACATTAACTGGTTTTCCGATTGATACAAAAACGAGTGTAGAAATTGCGATAAATCCTATAATCAAATATTTATGATATTGTTCTAGTTTCGGATTCATTGTTCGAATGAATGATACCGACGTATAAGCTGCACCGATTACGGATGTAATTGCAGCTGACCACATAATGACGCCAAACATTTTATAACCAATATTACCTGCAGCAAATTGGAACACAGATGCAGGAGGGTTAGACGGATCAAGTGTGAACCCTTGAGCGACAACACCCAATGTTGCTAGGAAAAGGAAAATTCTCATAATAGAAGCAATTCCAATTGCTGAAACCGAACTCTTTGTTACTTCTGGTAAGGAATCGACTCCCTTAACACCTGCATCAAGAAGTCTGTGGCCGCCTGAGAAGGTAATGTAACCACCCACTGTACCCCCTACTAATGTAATGATGGCAATGAGATCAATCTTGTCTGGCATGAACGTCTTTTGTACAGCTTCACCTACTGGAGGTGATGCAGAAAACATGACAAAGACTGTAAGAGCAATCATAAGAAAACCGAGGACTTGGGTAAATCTGTCCATAATTTTATTCGCTTCACGTAAAAGGAAAATACCAATTGCAATAAGTCCACTTAATAATGCACCTATTTCTGGAGAGACGCCTAAAATCACATTTGAACCAAGGCCTGCCCCTGCTATGTTTCCGATATTAAAGGCAAGTCCACCAATGACAATCAGGAAGGCCACAAAGTAACCGAGTCCTGGTAAGACCATATTCGCTATATCTTGTGTTCTTCGCTCTGCAACGGCTATAATCCTCCAAATATTTAACTGAGCACCTATATCAATAATGATGGAAACTAAAATAACAAAACCAAAGCTTGCTACGAGTGCTTCTGTAAAATACGTTGTTTGAGTAAGAAATCCTGGTCCGATTGCTGACGTTGCCATCAGGAACGCAGCACCTAGTAAAATACTTCTATTCGACTGTTTCATCCTATCCCACCTATTTTAATGATTTTTCAATTCGTTCTATCGTTATTTCTGATTCGGTCAAGCCTGCGCGGATCGTTTGAGCGAATTCAAGCGCATGAGCACCATCCCCATGAATACAAATCGTATCTGCTTCTATTGGGATATCCATACCTTGTAAACAATTGACTTTACCTTCTTTCGCCATTCTTACAACTTGAGATACAGATTGCTCTTCCTCAACAATTAATGCGTTCTCTTCAGTACGCGGTGTGAGTGATCCATCTTGTTGATAAGTTCGGTCTGAAAAAACTTCATTTGCTGTCTTAAGACCCGTTTGTCGTCCGGCTTTCACTAGTTGACTACCTGAAAGACCGAATAAAATCAACTCAGGATTAACCTTATAAACAGCTTCAGCAATTGCCTTCGCTATGACTTCATCTTTAGCTGCCATGTTATAAAGGGCACCATGGGGTTTGACATGTTGCATGGCACCCCCTTCTGACTTAATAAATCCGTAGAGTGCACCAACTTGATAAATGACCATATCATAGGCTTCATCTGGAGATATTTGCATAGGTCGTCTACCAAAACCAATGAGATCAGGTAAACCTGGATGTGCACCAATTCCTACTCCTTTTTCTAAAGCTAGTTTAACGGTCTTTCTCATGACAGAAGGGTCTCCTGCATGAAAACCGCACGCGATGTTTGCAGATGTCACATAATCGAGAATTTCTTCGTCTCTACCTTTTTGATAGGTACCAAAGCTCTCCCCAAGATCACAATTTAAATCTATCGTTTTCAAAGTTGATCCTCCTATCTTAATTTCAACGAAATTCCTTGTTCGAGTTGTTGAATATTTTGTTCCTGTTCAAGCAACAGTTGCTCAGCTTCTTGATGAGTTATTTTTTTGAAACGGACTTTCTCTCCTGGTTTCAGCTGAGCTACTTTAGAGAAGTCAACGGAAGCAATTTGGGCAATTTTCGGATATCCCCCTGCAGTTTGTCTGTCCGCTAGTAAAATAATTGGATTTCCTTCAGATGGTACTTGAACCGTTCCGAATGTAACGGCTTCAGAAATCATTTCTACCTGCTCCGATCGTTCTAAACGCTCTCCATTAAACCTGTAACCCATACGATCTGATTGAGGTGTTAATTGAAATTCTGTTTCTGTAAATAATCGTTGACTTTCCTCAGTAAAATCAGACCATTCACGGCCTGGGATAAAGCGGATGACATGCTGATCCGTATTTTCAGAACCCCAGTCGGATGCAGAAAACCAATCCGATTCTACAAACGGTTGATCGGTATGCGCCAATTGATCAAAGATTTTCTTGGATTGATCAGATCGTTTACCAATTTTCAGTTGATCGCCTGATTTCAACGCCCTACCTTCATATCCTCCAAATTCAGCCCTCAAGTATGTGGAACGACTGCCCATAATGACCGGTACATCTATTCCTCCTGCAACAGTTAAATAACCTCTACATCCAGAAGCACATGCACCATATTTCAAAACGGTTCCTGCCTTGACGTAAATGGGGCGCCAACGTTTGACTGATTGTCCGTTTAAAGTAGCCGAAAGGTCTCCACCCGTTAGCGAGATAAGGGCATCTTCTTCGAACTCAATTTCTGGTCCCTTCATGGTCATTTCCAATGAAGCTTCGTCACCTATGTTCCCAACAAGGATGTTACCAATTCTGTGCGCAAGTTGGTCCATAACCCCATTTACGATGACGCCATAACGTTGATAACCAAACCGACCTGTATCTTGTATCGTTACCTGCAATCCTGGTTTAATAATTTTCATCCTTGTTCCTCCTTCATGTTCTTGAATTCAGATAAGGATATTGAGTAAAAGCGAATCGTATCTCCAGGCTCTAATAAAGTTGGGGGGTCTTTTTCAATATCAAATAATATCGATGGTGTCTGTCCAATGAGTTGCCAACCTCCAGGTGTTTCAATTGGATAGATGCCCGTTTGAGAACCTGCAATTCCAACTGAACCAGCGGGAATAGAAGTTCTCGGCGTCTCCTTACGAGGCGTCGCAATCTTCTCCGACATGCCACCTAAGTATGGAAACCCTGGTGCAAAACCAAGCATGTAAACCAAATACTCTCCACTCGTATGGATATCAATAACTTCTTCTACACTTATTTGATTGTGGTCTGCGACAATTTGGAGGTCCGCTCCAAACTCACCTTCATAGCAAACTGGAATTTCTACTGTTCTTGATTCTTTTCGCTTCGTAAATGTGATATTATCGAATCTTTCTTTTAATTGTTCACAAACTATTTCATATGGGGAAGCGATCTTAGAATAGCTATGACCTTGAATCACTTCCATTGGGATGTAAAAGATTGTTACAGATGAAAATGCTGGTACATAATCTACCATTCCGTCTATCGGGTTGTCTTGGAGATAGTCCGTGACGTTGCGAACTGCGTGATGAGTCTCTTCGGATATCACTCGTCCTAGCTGTACAATGACAGCAGAGTCTCCAAGAGGGCTAAGTTCATACTTCAAGATATCACCTCAATATGTGTTAGATTCCCAACCTAGTAGGTTAGAAATTTCATAAGCTGCTTTTGTAACTTGTTGAATGAAATGTGGAAGTGTTTCAGAGTTTCTGAATCGATTTTCGGGACCTACTACGCTGATGCCTGCACATATTTCACCCTCATAATTCATAATCGGCGCAGCAATTGCTGATGAATCGTCATGTAATTCTGAATGACTAATTGTGTATCCGCTATGCTTTGATTCTTGTAGAACCTCAATCAATTTAACCTTATCTGTAATCGTCCCTGAAGCTATTGGGTTCAAATTAACTTGATTCAAATATTTTTCTTGATCGTCTTGTGACATGTGAGCTAGTAGAATTCTTGGACATGCGCCTGCATATAAAGGGGCTGTTCGACCTATTCCGGTATAGACCCTTACAGGCTTATCGGTTTCAATCTTCTCGACGTAAATAGCTTCATTTCCTTCACGTACAATTAAGTTTACTGCTTCACCTAATTCTTCTTTCAACTTCATCATGACAGGAAGAGCTACTTGCCGTATATCTAAGCGAGATTTCACTAATTGTCCAAATTCTAAGAAGGCGAATCCAAGTTCATATTCACCATGTTGATTTTTTCGAAGAAAGCCTGATTCTTCTAATGAAAGGATCATTCTGTAAACTGTTGTTTTAGGCGAACCAGTCAAATGGATCACTTTTTTCAAAGATAATGAGCGGTGCGCTTTAAATAGTTCCAGGATCGCCATTGCCTTAATGACAGTTGTATTTGTTTCTTTCATAAATCCACCTCAGTCTTACCATAATGTTTCGTTCCGATATACGGAATATATGTTCCGAATTAAAACGCTTACACTAAGTGTAGTCGGAATTGTCTAACATTACAATGTATATATTATCCATAGGAAGAGCGTCGATTGTGCTTTTGAGTGTATAAAAAATCTCGACTTTTCCACTACTATAGGTATTTCGCTCGCATTCACATCCGTTAATGAACATGAAAAAGAGACAATAAAAAAAGCATGTGGCAATCACCACATACTTTAAAAAATGTTGTTTAATTCATTCCTTCTACTTCGAATTTATTGTTGAGGGAAGCGTCAATTTGATGCTTATGATGCCTGTCATGCTCACAAAGGTTAACTAAGTATTCTCTCAATGTTTCTTTATGCCCTCTGTTGTAGAAAATAACGTCCATTTCTTCTTCAGACCTTGCGTTGATTGCTTTCACAATAAGATCTCTAGTCTCGAGAAATTCTTTAATTAGTTCTTCTTTCTTCACGCCGCTCTTCGCATATAAGGATGCTTTCTGATTCATAACATCTACATCAATAGACCTCGGTAGTCGTGCTTCAGCCTTCATTTTCGGATACCTTTCTTTAAGGAAATAACGGTCCCAATAAGTAAGGTGCGCAATGATTTCTGCAACCGACCATTTACCGGGGCTAACCGGGAGAAACCACTCATCATCACTTAATGCATCAAGGCTCTGAACCCATTGACTGAACCGTACAAAACGTAATGCAATTTCTGTTTTTGTCATCATTTCTCCTCCACGTTTTTGTTGTCATATCTATTCCATTCCCTAAAATTGTATGAATTAAAAGTCATTTTTATGGTTTATTGTATTTATTAAATCGTAATTATTCCTATTCACAAATCGTAATCGTTACGATATACTGATTTATGCATTGATTCTTTAGGGGGATAAAAAATGTATAAAAAAATGCTATTTATTTTTTCAAGTTTGTTATTAGTCGCAGCTTGCGGCCAAAATAAATATGCTTCAACAACGGACGCTAATGAGTCCACTAAAAAATTGGAGGTCATGACCACGCTTTATCCGTTAGCAGATTTCACTAAAAAAATCGGAGGCACCCACGTTGAAGTGGAAAGTATCCTGCCACCTGGAGCAGATGCTCATACTTTCGAACCTACACCAAAGACGATGATCAAACTAGCGGATAGCGATCTTTTCATATATATGGGAGCTGGTTTGGAAGGATTTGCAGAATCTGCAGCTAAAACGTTGAAAGACGGTGAGGTTGAACTCATTGAAGCATCTGAAGGTGTAACTTTTGAAGTTTTCCAATCCAATCATGGCCATGAACACAACGACCACGATGAGGAAGAAACGCAACAAGCTGAAGAAAAGCATGACGATCATGGAGATGTGGACCCTCATGTCTGGCTCGACCCGATTTTAGCAATTGATCTGGCCGACCATATCAAGTCCGAACTGATTCAAGCTAAACCTGAAGCGAAGGATGATTTCGAGCGCAACTTCCTTGATTTAAAGAAAAAACTTGAAGAGCTTGATCGATCTTATCAACAAATGGTAGAGCAGGCGGAAAGAAAAGAAATATTAGTATCACATGCGGCTTATGGGTATTGGGAGCACCGATACGGTATTGAGCAAATTAGTGTCTCTGGTCTGTCTCCGACCAATGAACCAACACAGCAACAAATGAAGGAAATTATTGAAGAGACACGTGAGTACAACATTCAATATATCTTATTTGAACAAAATGTCAGCACAAAACCTGCTGAAACGATCAAAAAACACCTTAATCTGGATATACTCTATCTTCACAATCTATCGGTTCTGACAGAAGAAGACATCGAGAACAAGGAAGATTATTTTACTTTGATGGAACGAAACCAATCTACTTTAAAAAAAGCTTTAAGCCATTAAAATACAAGTGATGTGAAATAAAGTGTCCCAACAAAATTTGCGTGAAAATATGATTCTATTTCTTTTGTTCTTTTTATTCTTATTTGGGTTTTTCTTTCTCGAAGATATTAAAGGTTCAACTCTACCATCTGCTCTCCCTACGACACTAGTAGACTTGAATACCATTTTCTTGAGCATCGTGCTGGAAGCCTTTCCTTTTCTATTATTAGGCGTGTTCGTATCCGCTCTGATCCAATCTTTCGTTTCAGAAGAGACGATCAGGCGGTTCACACCAAAAAAGGGATATATCGCTTTACTTCCAGCTGCAATCATGGCTGCACTTTTTCCAGTTTGTGAGTGTGCCATCATACCAGTCGTTCGTAGATTGATCAAAAAAGGGATGCCGCTACATATCGGTGTCGTCTTTCTTGTCGGTGCACCAATCTTGAATCCGATCGTATTTCTATCAACCTATTATGCATTTCGTTCAGATTTGACGGTCGTGTTTGCAAGAATGGGCTTGGGCTTCATTTTGGCAATATTAATAGGAGCAATCGTCTACGCTATCTTCAAAAACGGTGATATGTTGAAAAGAACAAACCATGACCATGAACATAGTCATACTCACAGTCACGAGCAAACGACTTCTAAGTGGAAATTGACGATGTATCATATGACGGATGAATTTTTCGACACAGGAAAATTTCTTTTGCTAGGAGCCTTGTTGGCCAGTTCATTCCAGGCTTTTGTCAGCCGTGATGTCATTACAGCGATCGGTTCAGATGTATGGTCATCAACCTTAGTGATGATGGCATTCGCGTATCTTGTTTCACTCTGTTCTGAAGCAGATGCATTTGTAGCCGTAACGTTCCAATCAACTTTCAGTACAGCATCGATCGTCGCATTCCTCGTGTATGGACCGATGCTTGATATCAAGAACACTTTGATGCTTCTTGCCTATTTCAAAAAGAAATTCGTACTCGTGCTCATGGGTGTCATAACTGGTTCGGTGTTCATCGCTATTCTCATTTTTCAACTATTGATCGGAGGTTGAGCTTTTGAATAATCAATTTTATATCAATTTGCGAGCGATCATTCTGTTTGGATTTGCATTTCTTTTATGTTCATTCATCTACAGTGGGAAAATCCAATATTATATCGCCCCACAAATGATGAAGTTCATTTATTTTGCAGCAGGTACGTTCTTTGTTTTGGGAGTCGTCCAAATGTTCAGATCCGAGGATTCAGAGGAACATTGTTTATGTGGTCATGATCATGCAGATACGAGCAAACCGTTCATGCGATTTTCTGTGTATTTTTTATTTCTATTGCCATTACTAACAGGCTTTGTCTTCCCAGATAAAGTATTGGATAGTGCTATGGCCGAGAAGAAAGGTGTTTCACTTACAGGTACGGTCGGAATGAAGGCCTCTGCTTCAAAATCAGACAAGCCTCTTGAAAAAACTCAATCTGATAGTGATACCCCTAATGCAGATGCGTATTTGGAAGATCCGGAAAAGTATATGGAGGAGCTTGATGAGAAATATTCAGATGACTCACCAGATACCGAGTCGGATTTCGATTACGATGAATATTATTTAGAAATCGCTGATAAGTATGAGGACAAGGAAAGGATCAAGATCACTGACGACAATTATGCCGACCTCGTGGATTCCATCACGATTTTCTTAGATCGGTTCGAAGGTAAAGAGATTGAAGTTAAAGGTTTCGTCTATCGAGAAAATGGCATGGAGCAAAATCAGCTCGTCGTAGCTCGCTTCCTAATGAGCTGCTGTTCAGCAGATACCTCAGTAATCGGTATGATGGCTACAGGAAGCGATTTAGATCAAATAGATGACGATAGTTGGGTGAAAGTGACAGGAACAATATCCCATACAACTTATGAGGAAAACCGCATTCCTTTAATTGAAGTGAAAGAGGTTGATAAAATCAAGAAACCAGATACACCCTATGTTTATCAGGACTTAGGATTTTTCAAATAAAAGAAGCTGACCCAACGGTCAGCTTCTTTACATTATTTCATATTCTCTTTTCAGCAAACTATATAGATAGCAGTCATGAAAGTGATCATACAAATACTCAGCATCGCGAATGGTTCCTTCTTTTACAAAACCTAATCGTTCTGGAATAGCTGCACTCTTTCTATTTCCTGTCCCACATTGGATTTCAATTCGATTCAAATGCAATACATTGAACGCATAATCTACTAATGTCTGAGTTGCTTTCGTCATAATTCCTTTACCTTGGTTATGCTCAGAAAGCCAATAACCGATTGATGTTTTCTTACTAGCATAATCTATGTAATGATAACCGATCATCCCAACCAATTTGTCTTGATACAGTATACCGGCTTGAAAACCGTTCTCGTCACAGAATTGCTTTCTCCACAATTCAATGACAGGTTCGTAATCTTCCTCTTTCTCCATGCTATCAACCCAAGGTAACCACTCCCTTAAATACTTTCGGGATTGGTCTACAAGGGCAAACAGCTCTGGTATGTCCTTTTTTTCTAATAATTTAAGAGACAAGTTATCTTCAATTGGAAAAATAAACACCGCCATCACCCTCTCTACTTATAAGCATTTATTTTAACATCGATAATATTCCAGCTTCGAAAGCCAACTTTTTGCATGATTATATATAAATCCCCGTCGTATGATTCTATGACTTTAGATCCTTCATCTTTATATTCATATGCTTGGAAACGAACGCGAACTTGGTAACCATTATCAACATCTTCTGCTGAGTAAATCACCATCCTAGTTTGGTCTAGATCTTTGTCATTTGGGAATTGGATAAAAGCGTTCAGTTCAGTTAGTTGTTGCTCGTTTAAAGCATTTTCGTTGACCGTCCCACTTTTTAACCTTTCAACAAAATCATTCGCTTCCTCTTCAGGCGTTTTGATTAATAAAGAAATAAGAACGATTAGAAGGATACCCGCTAAAATGGCACTTGCGAAAATCATGATTAGCTTCTTATTAATTGGAAATCCCTGCTTTCTATGTATTCTGTTCGTATACTATCATATTTCTATATAAAAAGGGAATTGCTTGAAGTCAGCAATTCCCAATAAATCATTTAACTTCTATTACTGTTCTCATGTTGTTCACAAATCATGAGTACATTACCGTCTGGATCCTTAAAGTTGAAAAAGGAAACATCGGGATGTCTCTCAATTTCACGTACAATTTCTCCACCTTTTTCTTTTACGAATCCGTAAGCTTCATCAATGTTATCAGTATGGAGCATGATTGAGGCTTCTGTTCCAGGTGCATTATTACGGTCATCATCCAGAAGTAAGCCTCCTCCCCCTTCCAATTCAAAATAATGAACAGGGTGTTCGGGATTTACGGATGGTACTTCTTTTCCGAGTAGACCTGCATACCAAGTTGATGTCTTTTGTAAATCCTTCACGTGAATAAACGGTGTTCCTACTCGGTTGATTGGGCTCTTTGTAATCTTCATTTTATTCCTCCTTCAGTTTGTGTGACCATCCACTTAACCTCATCAGATTTCTGTAATGTTAGTGTTGCTTTTGGACTCCAAAAGTTCTCAAGCGTTTGGTGGACGTGATTAATAATTTGTTCCGATGTCATATGACTTTTGTCAGTCGTTGTATGGGCATCCGTAATTAATGTGACATCGTAATGGTTGTCAAATGCACCTCGACACGTTGAGTCAACACAAAAGTCCGTCTGTGCCCCGCAAATATAAACGTGACGAATATCCATTTGGTTCAATACTTCTTTCAATGAAGTGTCTGAAAAAGCATTTGGCAATGTTTTATTGATGATGATATCTGATTCAAGTGGTTTTTCTAGGTGTTCATGTAGCTGCCAATTTGGTTCCCCACGTTTCATAGGACCGATCGGATATTCATGTTGAACATAGATAATTGGAATTTGGTTTGACCGAGCACGAAGAATCAACTCATTAATCTGTTCAATAGTTTCTTTTTCTTGATAACTGTTTTCCATTACAGCTTCCTGTACATCAATAACGATTAACGCATCCTTCATCACATCATCCCTTTCATTCTCAAATAAAGAACATAAGTTCTCATTATGATCTATATGATATTTCGATCTTTTTTGCCAAAACCCTGCAACCTTTTTGAAATGATTTCGTCTATAGTAATAGGAGGTTCCATATGAGAATGTGGATCCCCTGAAAACATTATCCTACCTCCCCTTACATCGGGACTAGCTAATTATAGCTAGTCCCAATTTTTTTGCCTTTCATGTAAATGAAAAAAGGCATGAAGAGTGGTCCATCACGCCTTTTCTGACTGCCTTAATTATTTAATCTTCATCTTCTTATTTGAATGATTACGTTTCACGATTAGTTGATAAGCTTTGTTCACTTTCTCTTCAACCTCATCTAATGAAATACATCGACTCGAATCAGAGAGTATGCCTACTGCTCTCGATAACTGATCAACAGCTGTCTTTAAATCCTGTTCACTTCGTCTCATAGGATTTAAGTGAATGGCATCTGTAACATGATAGGCAAGTGCTTGAACATCTCGCAACCTCTTCTCTTCGTTCTTCAATCAATTCCCTCCTTGTCCTGGTCCATACTATAACTTATGGAAGAAACTATCCGAAAATGAGTGCTTTTTCTTTTCTAAAATGAGTTTTTAAGCTTGAATAGTAGAAGGGATAATGATTGGATGAAGGAGGATGATCTTTCATATACTTACATTAAAGTTTGTTAATATGAATGTATGAAGGGAGAGATGGGAGGGGTGATTTCACTAGTGACAGATCGTTTGAGACTCAGGCCATTGAGGGAGTCAGATCGAGACCATCTTATGGAAATTTTCTCTGACCCAATCGCAATGAAATATTACGAGCGTACAAAGTCCATCCAAGAGGCCCAAGATTGGATAGCTTGGAACCATCGAAATTATCACGTATATAAGGTGGGGTTATGGGCCGTAGTATCCGCTGAAGATGGCCATTTTCTCGGGCAGTGTGGCATTGTGCCTCAAAAGGTGAATGATGAAATCCTTATGGAGATTGGCTATTCATTTATTAGAGATCACTGGGGAAAGGGCTTTGCTACTGAAGCCGCGCGTGCATGCTTACAACATGGGTTTCATACATGTGAATTCCCAAAGATGATCTCACTCATTGACCCAAATAACAAGCCCTCTATTGCAGTTGCAAAGCGTATTGGTATGGAAAGAGAAACACAAATTATGAAATGGAATCGTAGAATAGACATATATTCAAAATCTAGAATCATGGAAGAGCGCTAAGATCGATTTACCCAATCTCCACATTCAATTCGCTTTATACATAAGGAAGGATTGTGATCAACGGTATAAATGTATGTCTCAACGAGGCCATCGTTTGTCATGATCTTTTTCATTTCTCTTTCATACAAGTTACGCTCTCTCCCAAATTGATATCCTTCTAGTTGATCTAGTTTACTTATTAGTTTGTCATCTACTTCATAAACTTCACCATAAACAGAGCCAAATGGTGTTAAAGATAGCGCGGGATAACCTTGACCCGTATCGTATAGCGTTCCATTAATCCAAGCACGCTCATTCACACAATTCGTCCCAGCTAATAAGTGATGATTTGACTCACCTTTACGAAGTGTCCCGTATACAAAAACAAGACTGCTTTTCATATTTTTATCTTGTATTTGTGATTTCGAACTCATTTTGATCACCTATTTTTTTAGTATCGTTCATGAAGATTAATTGGTCTCCGTAATGCGTCTAAGTCTTCTTCCATATTCAATACTTTCTGTTGAAGTAGTTTCTTCGCATCCATTACACCTTGATTATATAAATAAGGACCTGCTTCTTTGAGAAAAAAGTCCAACATAAATCCAGCTGCTAATTCACCGATTTCTTCTTCTCTTTCATCCAAAAAATAACCTTGTATGCCCTGTATCAATTGTTCCCGTTCTTCTTTAGGTATTTTTACAACTGTCATTTTCCTACCTCCAATATGTATTTGTGTACGTTTTGCAAGATGTCTCCTGCATTCCCCTCTATTTGAAGATCGAATTGATTATGTAACAGTGTACTTTCATTATTTATAACGACTTTCCTGCCTGAAGTTAGAAAAGGTAACTCATTTGCAGGGGCAACTTGGAGACTTGATCCTATTACAATCACTAAATCTGACTGTTCAATTTCTTTCATTGCATCCCCCCATACCTCCTGAGGCAATAGCTCACCAAATAAAATTATGTCAGGTCTTAGGTGACCCTTACATTTGATACACGGTTTGGTGTGGACGAAAGCATCTTCATTTGAAGCATGACCACACTTTGAACAAAAGATCGACCGTAACGAACCATGTAACTCATAAACATTTTCATTTCCCGCATTTTGATGAAAACCATCTACATTTTGAGTAATGACAGCTGAAATAAGCTTCTGTTGTTCTAAATCAGCTAGGATGGTATGACCTTTATGTGGTCTACACGTTTTCAGATCACCTAACCTTAAACTGTAAAAGGCTTGGAACAAATCATACTCATTTTCTAATGCGTCTATCGTAGAAACTGTCATAGGATCAATTTTATTCCACCAGCCTTCTTTTGACCGGAAATCGGGAATCCCACTTTCCGTTGACATACCTGCCCCTGTGAAAACAACTGTATGGGTCGACTCCAAAATCCATTCACCTAAGCGTTCTACCTTTTCAAGGTCCATGGATAGCCTCCTTATTCCGATTTTGAAATGGTTATATTATAGCATAAATGACCAGCGGGCACGCTTCATGCGTAAGACCTTAGCCTTCTAACGAATAAATGCAAAACAGATGGCGGAGAACCACCATCTGTCTAACCATTAATGATTACCAGCCGTAACCGCCGCCATATCCGTAACCGTCACAGCCACATCCGCCGCCATAACCGCCATATCCTGCGCCGCCACCTGCATAAGAAGCTCCTACGATAATTAACAGGATGAATAGAACAACGATAAGAGTAAAGCCTTTACCGCCTTTTTTCTTGTGTCCATCGCTCATGTTTTCAGCCTCCTTTTCTTCTATTCACTATTACTGTATGTATGTACAAAAAACCATGATAGGGACAAATATGGAGGTCTAGAAAATTATGCGAATGACTATACGCTTTTGGCACATAAATTTCAGTACACTTTACCACACTATATGTACGACTTCATAAGGAGGAAACCATTGATATGACAGAACACGAATCATTACAAATGTTCCTGAACCGAGCACATCAAGTAATCGATCTTGCAACTGAACAAAATGATCTGTATAACAAACAAGAACCACAAGTTGATGAAACCGCCTACTCTAGTGCACAACAACAGCTCCAGCAAACATACATCGACCTGCAAAAGGTATCAGCTAGCGCAACACCTCAACAGCGAGAAGAGATTCAGCGCGTCATGGCACAAATACTGAAATTGCAAAACGACATGATTATTGATTAGTAAAAGTAAGATGCCCTAAGGACATTGAATGACTTTGTTCTAGGGCATTTTTTCATTATTGGATTTTTTCTTTTTATTTTTATCAAAATTAGGTAGGTTTGATTGAAAGAGAGCGGGTAGTTTTAGCTTCTTTTTTAGAGCTTTTTCTCTCACTTGGGGAACTTTTCTCATGTCTTGTGGAACATTCGCCTCGACTTGTGGAACTTTCCTCTCGTCTTGTGGAACTTTCCCTTCGAATTGGGGAACTTTTGCCTCGACTTGGGGAAAATAATAAAATACGCCTACAAAGTTCATTTAAAAAAAGAGACACTTCGTTCTCGAAGTGTCCCCTTTCATATTATTGAGCTGTATATCCTCCATCGATCACGACGGCTTGTCCTGTAACCCCATTCGCCTTTTCGCTTGCTAGAAATAGCGTGTAATCTGCAATTTCTTTTACAGATAGCAATCGTTTTTGTGGTACGAGTGGGTAGATGACTTCTTCCATTACTTGCTCTTTCGTAACCCCACGATTTTCTGCTAGATCTTCGAGTTGGTTTTGAACGAGGGGTGTGTCAATATATCCCGGACATATTGCATTGACAGTTACGCCGTATTCAGCTGCTTCAAGCGCAGTGACCTTCGTCAATCCTATGACTCCATGCTTCGCACTATTATACGCTGCTTTCCCAGCAAACCCGACCAGCCCGTTAATCGACGACATATTAAAAATCCGCCCAAACTTTTGCTTTTTCATATACGGTAAAGCATGTTTAGTAGCGATAAATGGAGCAACGAGCATAACCTTCGTTAGTAACTCAAATTTCTCTGTAGGAAATTCCTCAACTGCAGATATGTGCTGAAGTCCAGCGTTATTAATCAAAATGTCCAAGCTGCCGAAATGCGAAACGGTTTGTTCGATTGTCACCTTCACTTCATCCTCTTTGGTAACATCGCATTTTAATCCAAGTGCTTCATATCCAGCATCAACAAGTTCTTTGGAAGCTTTCAATACCCCTTCCTCATTCATATCTGTTAATACGACTTTCGCTCCCTCTTCAGCAAATGATTGTGCAATTTCGTATCCAATTCCACTTGCTGCACCTGTTATATAAACAACTCTATTTTGAACCATGATGTATCCTCCTTACACATTAAATCCCAATTCCAAAGCTGAATAAGATTACGGCTAATGCAAGCCCGAGCAACGGAACAATAACCGTCAATGCCCCTACTGCGCCATAGGCTGCTTGGTGTGTTTCTCCACAAATCGCACGTACTGTCGTAACGACGTATCCATTGTGTGGTAAAGAATCGAGTGCACCAGAAGAGATGGCCACTGTTCTGTGTAATGCTTCTGGATTCACACCCATATCTACGTAATGTGGTGCTAAAATAGGTAACGCTATTGCCTGACCACCTGATGCTGATCCTGTCATACCCGCTATGACACTGACTGCAATTGCGCCTCCAATTAATGGACTTCCTGGAATGTTTGTCATTGCACTAACCGCCATATCAAATGCCGGTACGCCTTTCGCGACGCCACCGAACCCAACTACAGCAGCGGTATTACCAATTGCAATTAAGGCTCCAAGTGTTCCGCCAGACATTGCTTCCCAGAAATCCGTAAAATATTTTTTGTTTAAAATGTAGGTTGCAATGATTCCTCCAGTCAACGCAACGATTAATGCGGACTGTTCAAGTGAATCGTGGAAAATAAATGAAATGGCTAAAACAACGAGCAACGGAATCATACCTGCCACTGGATGAGGTAGCTCCTTTTCAGCAACTTCCGGATCATCTTCCCGTGCTTCGAATATCTCACCTTTGGCAACCGCTTTAGAAATCATTTTACGTAACCACCAATAGCCAAATCCGGCCATAAAGAGCGCAACGATTAAGCTGACTTCCCATCCTGCATATGGACTCGTTCCTAAATATTCAATAGGAATCCAGTTTTGAATTTCCGGTGAACCTGCTGATGTCATCGTAAAAGTAACAGAACCGAATGCCAATGTAGCAGGGATAAACCGACGAGGTAAATTCGCTTGCTTAAATAAGCTGAGCGCCATAGGGTAAACGGAAAAGGCTACGACGAACAAGCTCACCCCACCATACGTTAAAAATGCACATGCAAGAACAATTGCTAGTACAGCTTGTTTCATGCCGAGCTTTTCGACAACCCATTTTGAAACACTGTCTGCAGCTCCGCTATCCTCCATTACTTTTCCGAAGATAGCCCCTAATAAGAACATAAGGAACCATGCTGCTACGAAGCTTGAAAATCCAGACATGTAGTTCCCAACTAAATTGGCTTCACCTTCTCCAGCTAGCTGTGGAAAAAGCGGAATACCACTTAATACAGCAACGAACAACGCACATAATGGTCCAACGATTAACAGGTTCATGCCTCTCATCGTTAAGACGATCAATAATATGAGTCCACCAATTAACCCAATCATACTTAACATATATGCTCCTCCTTCTCTTAACCCCATTCACTTGGAATCGCTTTCAAAAAATTGATTTTCCAACAATTAATAAATGCAAGTATCATGCCAACTTCTATTTATTGAACGTATGGGTTGTTACAATAATCAAAACTTTTTATTTTTCCGAAAAGTCGGAATACGTGTATGGTTTTCTTGATGTATTGCTTGTCATCATTAAAAATTCCAGAATCCCGGACGGTTTTCCGGAAATCTGGAATGAATTTAAATCAATTTATATTTGTTTAGTTTCTCATACAGACTTGATTTCCCAATCCCTAAAGCTTTGGCTGCTGCGATTTTATTACCATGATGCTGATCTAGCGCTTTCTTAATCGCATTGCGTTCCGTATTCTCAACGAGATCCTTCAAAGATTGAGAGCCAACATGAGTCTCATTCCGTTCTATGAGATAATCTGGTAATGCCTCTGGTTCAATGGTTTCCATATAAGAAAGATGGACGGCTGCCTCAACGACATTTTCAAGTTCTCGAATGTTTCCTGGCCAATTATGATCAAGTAACATTCGCATCGCATCCTCAGAAATTCCTTGGATACGTTTCCCTGTCCTCCTTGTCACTTTATCTAGAAAGTGATCAATTAACGGCTGTATATCTTCCTTTCGTTCTCGTAAAGGTGGTATGTGTAGCTGGAACCCGTTAATTCTATAAAAAAGGTCTTCTCTGAATAATTTTTCTTGTACCATTTTTTCTAGTGGTCGATTCGTTGCGACAATTACCCGTACATTGACTTTCTCAGTCTCATTTGCACCGACTCTCTCGATCTCCTTTTCCTGTAAAACCCTTAATAACTTGGCTTGCATTTGGAGTGGCATGTCCCCAAGTTCATCAAGAAACAGTGTTCCGCCATTTGCGAGGGTAAACTTTCCGACTTTCCCGCCTTTTTTTGCACCGGTAAAAGCCCCTTCTACATAGCCAAATAACTCTGACTCAAGTAAGTTATCAGGAATGGCCGCACAGTTTAGCTTAACAAACGGGGCATTACTACGTTCGCTTAACTGATGAATGCTATGAGCGAACAACTCTTTTCCTGTGCCGCTTTCACCACGAATTAGAACAGAGATATCTCCACTAGAAATCTTTTTCACCATACGCTTAAGCTCTGTAATGGCTTCCGAGGTACCAACTAGATCATTAAGAGAGTATTTCGCACCATTATTAGCAGTCCATTCATTCCGGTAAAATTCAAGCTCAGAAAACAAACTCTTTACATGACTGTTCATTTTCTTCCATTGTTCTGTATCTCGAAATATTACGGTACCGAGCGCAGCCACAACCTCTCCCTCATCGAAGATCGGTATACGATTCGCAATCATATAGTTTCCTTTAATAAACTGCAGGTCAGCAATTTCCTCTTCACCTGTTTCTGCAACAATGTGCATTCTCGTATTCTCAATTACTTCTGTCACGTGCTTACCGATTACTTCTTTCGAATCAACCTCAAGAAATTCGCAGTACGTTTTATTCATGAAGCGAATGATACCTTGAGGATCCACGACAACTACCCATTCAAATGCATTATCTATAATCGCTTCCAATATTTGATTTTTTATTTGAAAATCTTTTTGAAGCATATGGATCGTCCCCTCGCCTAACATTCTGCTTTTACTTTACCATAAGAGAATGAATTGCAAGACATCCTGTCTAAAAAGGATTGGTTTTCCACGTATTCCCATATATAATGTACATGAGGTTTTAAGGGGGATTTAAGCATGATCAGAAGTAAAAGATTCTTCATCAGTGCAATCGTTTTGTTATCCATTTGTTTGTTTTTAAGCTTTTCGTACCCTACTGGAAAGCCGTTAGGGGAACAAATTGCTGAGGCACTAGGGTTATCGGTATGGACAAATAGCGAAAATCAATCCGGGTTCAACCTTCATTCCTTTCTCTTATTAGGGATTTTTCTCGCTGGAATCATCTGTCTCTTTCACTCTTTACAAAAGTATCAATTAAGGAGTGTCTTCCTGACGATTCTCATTATATTTACGATCCCTCCTATGTTGCTGAAAGGGTACCAATATACTTTTGCATCAGGCGTTTACGCAATTACATACGGAAAAGAGTATAGTAGATGTGAGTATCAATTAGACGAGGATAATAGTTTGTTACACGGGGAGTGCTTTATTCCACTTAGGAATTACAGTAATGATCACATTCAACTATCAATTGAATTTTTGGATTGGAGATATCATGGAGCAAGAGGAGATTCCTTAATGAATGCAGGTGGACCTTTCAAGATAATAGTAGGACCAAACGAAAGCAAAATCTATCATATTAAAGCGGATATCGACGTAAGTAAAATGAACAGTAATGTATATCCATATAGCGGAGTGAGTTATTATGTCGATTTACGTTTATCTGATGGCAACAAAATAATTGAATTAAGTCAGTAATTTAACACACATAATCTCTAATGTTCCCATATATTTAATGACAAGAGACATTTCTTGGGGGAATCTGTATGAAGGAATCATCCATACTCATTGTACTGATATTGTTCTTGTTACTTGTCATAGTGCTGCAAAACACAATATTTGAACATGCGAATTCTAATACTCATTCCAATCCCATCACCATTGTCGGAAACGTTGGACCTACAACATATGAAGACGGAACACTCAACATTCAATATATCGGTAATCCATACGTACCTTTCCGCAACATGTAAAAGGACTGATCAAGTCGATATGACTTTTGTGAGTCCTTTTTTGAATTCGTTCCTCTCTATCCTCTCTACATCGCTTTCTTCTCTTTCATTCCTTCTTCCCTTCTTTCTATATTTGTCATAACCCTAGAAAAACAAAAGATACCTAGTAGTCCTGAAGTAAAAATAATGAATGACATGATCGGAGCACTTAGTAATGTACCTAACGTAATAAACAATGCGCCGACGATAGATGCAAAGTAATAAGAAAACCCATCAATTGCCATGTATGAGCTCCTTGCATGATCGGGTGCTAAGTTTGCTAAATAGGCTTGTTTGACCGGTATGTACATGAGCTCACCGATAGAGGCTATACCAATCGCAATAAACAGGATCCACGGATTCAAACTGAAGCTTAGTACCGTAAATCCAGATACAAAAAGGAATGCGCCCCATTGATAACTCCATCGATCCTTCAATCGCTTAATAAATAGAGTGACTGCCCCCGCTAAAAAGGCGACGAATAATGTGTTCTCTGTTTTGAGAAAACCTAGTAATCTAATGCCATCTACTTCTAAACTCCATTCTTGGAATGAGAATAGCGTTTGGAGATCAACATTCTGTTCTAATCGAATGCCTATATAATTCGTTAAATGCATCTCGATAGATAAGATTAATATACTCGCAGTAATATATAGGAGGAAAATTCTATCTTTAAAAACTTCTGTGTATGTATGAAAAATAGTTGTTTTTTTACTAAGATGAGGTTCTTTAGATGAATGACTTGGAGGTGTGTATGATTCTTGGATGAAAAGGATGGTCGCCATCAATGAAACGAATGTGACTGATGAGATGAAGATAAAAAGTTCAAATTTATGGGAGGCAAATAAAAACGCTCCAACGATTCCACCGATTGCCATAGCTAAATTGTTCGCCCAATAAGAAAAGCCATATATGTATTTTCGGTTTTGAGGTGTACTTACATCAATCATCATAGCTTGAGCTGCAGGTAGGAAGATTCCACTAAAAAACATGTTGATCATAAATAGAGTAATAGTCGTATAAGGACTTATAATCCAAGGTGAATTCACGAGCGTTATCGCCATGTAGGTAATCAGTACAACTGATTCTGAGAGGACCATTAACTTCTTTCTTCCAAGCTTATCTGACAAATGCCCACCGATTAAGCCTCCTATGACGCCTGATAAGATGACAAGTATATAAAAGAATCCTGTTAACGTTTCTCCAATTGTTTTCGCAAAATAAATCGCTAAAAAAGGTATGATTGATGTTGAAGCTAAAACGGACAGAAATTGTACAACAATCCTAATTTGAACATTCGGATGGAACTCTTTGAATTTCATCACTTAATACCCCTCTCTAATCAATCGGTCCGAATAAAAGATAGGCTGAGTCAATAAATTTTTCCCACCAAATATGATCCTCTTCCAATCCCATCGTTAATCGAATGCCATTAAGAAAACTAAAATAAGCAGTTGCAACTAATTCCGGGTCTTGAATTTTCAGCTTTCCTTCTTTTTGACCTTTCTCTATGAGCGGTATTAGATGGTTTACAAAATCAGTAAAAAACGCATCAAGCGACATCAATAGCTTTGGATGCCGGTCAGGTCTACTAATGATTTGTTGGACTAATTGCAAATAAATTTTGCTCGTTGAAAACAAGCGGATATTTCTCTGGATTAAATTTTTTAGTTCTTCGGTCACATCTTCCGTTTCATAGTTAATAATCATTAATTGCTCCCGTACTTCTTCTAAAGGTTCCATTACTGTTGCTTCTAATAATGTTTCTTTTGTTTCAAAATAGGTAAACACACTACCGAAACTAATTCCCGCAGCATTTGCGACCATTTGTATCGTTGTTTCTGTATATCCGTTTGTTGAAAACAGTTTAATGGATTCATCTAATATTCTTTTGCGTTTAACCTGCTTTGCAGCTTCACGTTTATTTGTCACTTTACTCACCTCATGAAAGTTGATTGATTAATCAATCATTATTTTACTCCACAATTTTCCAAATGTAAAGTGCATTTGTATAAGTTCAATGCAAATTACAATATACAGCCATCCTTTGTCCTTTGTCTGTTTCTCCTTGCGGGCACTTCTCTCTGGATTCGAACCACTTCTCACTGGATTCGAACCACTTCCCCCTTCTCTCGACTCACTGAACTATCGCGGACAGTAAGCCCCTCTCTCTATCCGCCATTTCTGCTTTTCCACTCTACCGCGGACAGTAAACACCTCTTTCTATCCGCCGTTTCTGCTTTTCCGCTCTACCGCGGACAGTAAACCTCTCTTTCTATCCGCCATTTCTGCTTTTCCACTCTACCGCGGACAGTAAGCCCCTCTTTCTATCCGCCGTTTCTGCTTTTCCGCACTACCGCGGACAGTAAGCCCCTCTTTCTATCCGCCGTTTCTGATTTTCCGATCTACCGCGGACAGTAAGCCCCTCTTTCTATCCGCCGTTTCTGCTTTTCCGCACTACCGCGGACCGAACCACCGACAGTACCACATACAAAGAGGGCTGCCTGGATCTTAATCCAGACAGCCCGAGGCTTGTTACACTATTCTTTTTTCGGAAGGCGAATCGTAAATTTCGTTCCTTTTCCTTTGGAGCTTTCAACTTCAATCGTCCCTTTATGAAATTCGACGAGTTGTTTGACGATAGATAACCCAAGTCCAAATTCCCCAAGTGGGTTATTTTTACGAGACAGATCTGCTTTATAAAAACGATCCCAAATGGATTCGATATCTTCTGGATCAATCCCGATTCCGTTATCCTCAATCTCGATAACCGTTTCTTCGTTTCCATCTACTCCTCTTAATTCAATACGTCCGTTCGTTGTAAACTGCAAACTGTTCTGAGTAATATTGAGAAGAATTTGAACGAGTCGATCGTAATCAGCATTTACTCTCAGATTGTCAGAAGCAGAGATTATAATTTTATTTTCCTTTTCTTCCGCTTGTAGAGACAGCTGCTCTTTAATGACTTCAAATAGTTCAATTACCGATATGTTCTCTTTTTCCAGCTTGATTTGATTGGATCGGATTTTCTCATAATCTAGGTTTTCATTCACGAGACGTATAAGCCGTTTTGTTTCTTTTTCAACCAGATTCATTGATTTCTCTTTATCATGTGCTGGAATCATGTCATTTCGTATTCCTTCAATTATTCCCCTGATTGTCGTCAATGGCGTACGCATTTCATGGGATACATCGCTAATGAATTTTCTCCGCCTCGCTTCTAACCGATCGATTTCTTCAGCTGATGCTTTCAACTGTTTCGTCATTGCGTTAAAATCTTTCGTCAATTCACCGATCTCATCCGTATCCTTGTAAGGCAGTTGAACAGCATAGTTTCCAGATGCAATTTGGGATGCTGCATTTCTTAACCTTAGAATTCTTCGACCATGATATTTGGATAAAAACCAGCTTAATAAGGAGGCGATCACTAATGAAGCTAGCATCGTGAAGATGAGGAATTTGTTCAACTGTTGGATGAACTCCCTCGTACCACTAATAGGTGATATTAACATAACGCCTCCTAATAGCTGATCCCCATTCATTTTTGGAAAAGCAACGAGTGTAACCTCTTGATCAAAACGCTTTACATCTTGCTTTACAGAAATTGTCTCTCCATTAGATAATTTCTCCCACTCAGGACCCGAAAGTCTTAATCCTGAAATGCCTCTCATTGGAGATGTAATCGTACCTTCCTTGTCAAAAGTTACAAAATCGATATCTCTTGCTCGCAATAATTGAATGTAGTGCGCTAATGTCGGTTTCGAACCTGGCTTCCTTTCAAAAGCGGATTTTTCATTCAATATTTGATTTCCGTAACTTTTCAACTCATCCACTTTGTTTTGAAACACATAACCTTCGACGACCCGCGTAAATAGAAGGCTCAACAATAGAAAGGACAAGATTAATATACTAATATGACTCCCTAAGAGCTGATGAAAATACTTAACTTTCATTAGCCGTTACCGTTTCATCAAATTTATATCCTACGCCCCATACAGTGTGGATCAATGAGCGTTCTTGAAAACCCACTTTTTTTCTCAATCGTTTCACATGAACATCTACGGTCCTTTCATCTCCATAAAATTGATAACCCCATACCCTTTCCAAAAGCTGCTCTCTTGATAAAACTTGACGAGGGTGTTGAGCAAAATAGTGAAGCAGATCAAATTCTTTCGGAGTGAGGTCTTTAACAGCTTCTCCGCTAAGGAAAACTTCTCTCGATTGGATGTTAATTTTCAAAAGATTAGTCGAAAGCGTATGGTCATCATCAGGACTCGTCTTCAACTGATAACGGCGGGCTACTGCTTTAATCCTTGCCATCAATGTCAATGGACTAAAGGGTTTCGTCACATAATCATCTGCACCAAGTTCTAGTCCTAGCACTTGATCGGATTCACTATCTTTTGCCGTTAACATAATAATAGGAACCTTACTCTCTGTTCTTATCTTTTTACAAATATTTACGCCATCCATACTCGGAAGCATCCAATCTAGGATAATCAAGTCCCATTCCTTTTGTTTATATCTCGCATATCCTTCTGAACCGTCTTGTATGAATTCGCCTTTGAATCCTTCCTTCTCAAAAAACATCTCAAGCATGGAACAAACACTGTCATTATCTTCAATTACTAAAATGTTCATCCTGCCACCACCTTTGATCTGGTCTATTCTTTCTTTAATCTTAACGGTTATATTGAAGGTTTTGGAGAATTTGTAAGAATTCCTAAATTATTAATCGTTTCATCATGGTTCGTTCATAATTTGTTCATACTCTCTGGATAAGCTATAACTAACACATGGAAGGAGTGAATTTTACATGATTAAGAAAAAAGCGATTTGGATTGGGACGTTGGGCCTTGCAACTATGGGGATGATGCTTCCTCAGTTTGTAGGTGCTTCGACTTCAGATGAAACACCTACAATGGCGATTGAACAAAAAGAAGAAGGTAAAATGGGGCACCACTTCAAGAAGCATTTAATGAAGGATGAGTTCCAAGCATTACAAGATGAAGGTTATTCGAAGAAAGAGATTCTTAAAGCCTCCCATATTGCAAATGCGACTGACACAAAAATCGATGACGTCTTAGCTCATTACAAAAGCTCAGAATCTTGGAAAGAAACTGCTGAGCAATTTGGATTAGATCCAGAACGCCATGCCAAAAGAACAATCGGTAAAGCTCTTCATAAAAATATCGACAAAGAAAAATTCGAAGCATTGACGGATGAAGGCTACTCTAAAGAAGAAATCATGAAGGCGATGCATATCGCTAAAGCTGCCGACAAATCAGTCGAAGAAGTATTAACAGATTACAAGGAAACGAACTCATGGGAAACAACGATGGAAAACTTAGGTGTCAATAAAGAAGACCTCATGAAGCATAAAGGACATAAAGGGAAGTGGGCTAAAGCTGATCAATATCTAGAAAAACATAAGGAAAAAGTCATAACTTACCTAAATAATTACTCTGGTGAAGATGTTTCGAAGTATTTAGAGAATGATATGCACCTCCACCATCTAGTTGGCGCAGCAGTTGTCGCAGAGTTAAGTGGTGAAGGTACATCAATTGCTGACGTTATTGAATTCAAGAAAGGTGATCACACACGGGAAGAATTTAAAGAAAAGTTTAACTTCGAAAAAGAAGAATTCCATACTGAAATGGAAAAGGTTTGGACAGAAATGAAAGCTTCGTTTGAAGAATAAGACGTAAAGTGAGGGCTCGCTATAGCCCTCACCTTTTTATTTAAAGCAGTAATTGATACGTATCAAAAGGAAATACAACCTTCAAGATGGAATATGTAGTGAGTAGACGAATCTAGTTGTGGAGGGAATCAGATGTGGATTGAACCTGTAACACTTGAAGGGAAAAGAGTTACGATTCGCCCAATGGAAATGACAGATGTAGATGCATTATATGAAGCTGGGAATGATCCAGCCATCTGGGATTATATGCCGAAGGATATTAAGACCCGTTCTGATATGGAGGCACTTGTTCACGAAGCATTACAAGCTAAGGAAACAGGTAAAGAGTTTCCGTTCGTCATACATGATCATAAACAACAAAAACTTGTCGGGAGCACTCGATTCTTAGACATATCTGAGCCAAATCGTCACTTAGAGATTGGCTGGACGTGGTTATCAACCTCTGTCTGGAGAACACCCGTGAACACGCAATGCAAATACTTATTGCTGAAGCATTGTTTTGAAAATTTATCTACGATTAGAGTCCAGTTAAAAACAGATGAACGTAATATTCGTTCTCAAAATGCCATCGATCGAATTGGTGGTATACGTGAGGGAGTCCTGCGTAAGGCTAGAATTATGCATGACGGACACGAAAGAAATACTGTCTATTACAGCATCCTTAATGATGAGTGGACAAAGGTGAAAGATAAAATCGAAAAAATGCTTGTTGATTAACTATAAACAAATACAAGTTTGCCCCTTTTTACTTTCCATATTTTCATGAATAACGGAAAACAATCGTACCTTAAACAGGCAAATTGCATATCGTAAATGTATGATTGGTTTGATAAAGGGGCTAATTTTATGGCACTTATTTCTGGTCAACAATACATTGACCGCATTAATCAACTTAAACCTGAAATATGGATTGAGGGTAAGCAAGTTACCGGAAAGCTTTCTGAACACCCAGCATTAAAAGGAATTATTAGTAGCAAAGCAAGGTTATATGATATACAAGTGCAAAAAGATATGATTGATAAAATGTCCTTTAAAACTCCTTCTGGAGAGAGGGCTGGTTTAGCATTCTTTCCTCCAAAAACGAAAGAGGACCTTGAAAGAAGAAGAATTGCCATACAAGAATGGGCAAAATCATCTGGAGGTTTATTAGGCCGTTCACCGGACTATCTAAATACTATACTCATGACCTTCATGCAGTCTGCAGAACTATTAAGTTCCCAGGATCCTAAGTTTAGCCAAAACATGCTACATCTATATAAGAAAGCTACGAAAAATGACCTTTCGTTTACCCATACATTCGTTCATCCACAAGTGAATAGGGGACCTTTTCAATTCGACTTTTCAGAAGATCCTGTTGCTGCACATATCACAAAAAAGACAAAAGACGGCATCATCATACGTGGAGCTAGACTGTTGGCTACTCAAGGTGGATTAACAGATGAAATCATCGTCTTCCCACAAGGCGGACTCACCGACTTAAGATTTGCAAATGGATTTTCCATTCCTGCAAATACTCCAGGACTCAAATTTATTGCACGAGAATCTTTTGACTATGGTAAATCTCACTTCGATCATCCGCTAGGTTCTCGTTTTGACGAGCTTGATTCAGTCGTTGTTTTTGATGACGTTCTTGTGCCTTGGGAAAATATTTTCTTTTATGAAAACATAGAGCTCTCAAACGATATTTATAACAAATCCAGCTTCTTTCAACATACTGTTCATCAAGTGGCGAATCGTTGTATTGTCAAAACAGAATTCATCTTAGGAACAATCCAATTAATGATCCAAACCATTAATATTGGAGGTTACGATCACGTCCAAGAGAAAGTCGCCGATGTAATAGTTGCGCTTGAAACGATGAAAGCACTTGTATTGTCTTCAGAAATACAAGCAAAAATAGACCGATGGGGCACAATGACTCCCGCGAAAGAACCGCTGCATGCTGCACTATGTTATTATGCAAAAATCTATCCGACTTTCAGTGATATTATACAAAAGCTTGGTGCGAGTGGACTTGTCTCCATACCTGGTGAAAAGGACTTTGATTCCCCAATTCGAGAGGATATAGATAAGTATTTACAAGGTGCAAATTCAAATGCTGAAGACCGGGTGAAAATCTTCCGGCTTGCATGGGACCTTTCAATGAGCGCATTCGGAACGCGTCAATCGTTGTATGAACAATATTTTTTCGGAGGTCCACTCAGCCTTTCCAAAAGGTTGTATTTAAACTACTACCGTGATGATCAACTTAACCGAGTTAAAGCGTTTCTATCCATAACAGACGAAGAAGAAGAGACAGCTGAATAATCAGTAGCCTCTTCTTCTTTAATTTTCATGCATCATTCATGATAGAATTGTAAAAAAGGAGGTAACGCATGAGTGTATTTTTGATCATTGGTATAGGCATGATTGTACTCTTATTATTTATCATCTCAATATTCTCTATGATTACTTACCGCATTTCCTCATCGAAACATAAACAAAATGGTGAAGTCGCAAAGTTAAGAAAAAGGGTAGAAGCTCTGGAAGATAAGATTGGGAATAGCTAGGGAGGGTGCTACATGTTACAGACACCCTCGATGTGCTTACTTCTTTAGTTGCTTCTTAATTTGCTCAATAATCAACTTTTCAATTTCATAAGTGTTAAACATGGAAACCGCTCCCTTTCTTGATTTGGTACTTTTAGTTTACGCATTTCCATGTTTATTCTTAACGGTCAACAGAATGGATTTTCTTCAGTCTATAGAATGAACTTTCTTTCAGACTTTGACCCAATTACTTTGGTTGATCTCACCATTCAATTGCAGCTATCGCTCTTAACTTTCACTAACCGTTGATTCAAGTGCTTCGTTTCTCACTTCAAGTATGTATGCACTGAAAACGTGCTCTCTTCCACCATTTTTCTCATACCAATTTTGAACCCTTTTTACATGAGCCTCATCACTTCTTACTCTTCCCTCGATCAATTGATAATCCTCGAAACTGTCATATTCCCAAATTGCAAAAATTTCTACAGTATCATCACAATAATCTTTCATCCAACGGCCGATCAAACGAGCACCATGTTTGAGTTGGTTAGGTAGGTTTGTATGCTGAAAATGATCATTGAAGTTTTCGGCGAATTCTTTTTTTACGATATAACATTTTCTTCTATAAAACATCTTTCATCCTCATATGTCATTCTCCTTACTGCACCAGTGAGTGCTCCGTTTTCACACGCTTTTTATTTTCTTGGACGACGATCACGGCACTTAGGACTAAAGCGATGCCAACAATCTGCCATGCCGTCAATTGCTCTTTAAAAAGGATGACCCCGACTAACGTCGCAACGACCGGTTCTACTGTTGCTGTAATAGAAGCTCTGCTCGACTCGATGTATTGAAGCCCCACTGTATAAAACATGAATGCAAGCACTGTCGATATTAATCCGAGACCAAGGGAATTCATAAGTACACCTGATTTTAATACAACATCTGACTGTTTCCACAATCCTGTCACCGGAATCAATACAACTGAGGCAAAGATGAACGTATACGTAATCACCGTGATGGATGTATATTTTTTCAACGCATACTTACCAAAGATGCTATACAAGGCATATCCGAGCCCCGATCCAAGACCTGCAAGCACACCATAGAATGAGACTGTACTGCTCGTTCCGCCAGGTAAAACGCCAATGACAAACGTGCATCCGAACAACGTCATTAATAAGGCGATTCCTTTTCGAACCGTAAACCATTCTTTAAATAAAAACCTCGAAAGAATCGTTACGATTGCTGGAGCCGTGTAAAGTAAAATGGCCGCGACTGCAATCGATGTTTCTTTAATGGCAGTGAAAAGACACCAATTAAAAAAGACGATGCTGAAAATACCTGTACCGATAAAATAACTACTATCTCTCCAGTTGATTTTAAGCAACCGCACATCCTTAATCGCGGCAATGATGAGTAGAAGAACCGCAGCAACAGTGACGCGAAGTGTGACAATTTCTAATGCTGTAAATCCGTATGTATATAGGGCTTCAACAAAAATAGCAATTAAACCCCAAAGAGATGCCCCTAATGCAATGAATAGATAAGCCCATTTTTTCATAGATGCCTCACCTGACCTCATAAAAATCGAATACCCCACACAATTCGATACAATATGAATAATTCCTTTCGTATAAAAGATAATTGATGTTGTTATCGATCAAAACTCCAGATTTATCGTGCAAAACTCCAGATTTATCGTGCAAAACTCAACTTTTATCGTGCAAAACCTCAGATTTATCGATCAAGACCAAAAATCGAACTTTTATGAAACTTCCCTCCTTTGTAAACGTAAATATCAGTATTAATAAATCAACGAGGAGGAGAATGATGGAGCACGTCATTACTGTTGAGCACCTGTCAAAAACATATGGGGATACAAAAGCGGTTCAAGACATTTCTTTTTCCGTAAAAAAGGGAGAAATCTTCGGGATCATTGGTCCAAATGGAGCTGGAAAGACGACTACCATTGAAATGCTTGAAGGCATCCGGAAACCTGACAACGGAACAATTGACGTACTAGGCCTTGTTCCGAACAAACAGCTTCGAGAATTGAACAAACGGATCGGCGTCCAGTTTCAGGCGACATCTATCCAAAATAAAATGAAAGTAAAAGAAGCACTCGACTTATTTGCTTCTTTTTACAAAAAAACGACTCAAAAGGATCATTTAATTGAGCTATTAGGACTTAAAGAGAAACTAAATGTAAATTTCGAAGACTTATCAGGTGGATGGAAACAAAGGGTCACACTTGCACTAGCAACCTTGCACGAACCAGAAATTGTTTTTCTCGATGAACCGAGTATGGGATTAGACCCACATGCTCGTCGTGAAATGTGGTCAATGATTAAACTGCTGAAAGATCAAGGCTGTACGATCGTGATTACAACCCATTACATGGAGGAAGCTGAAAAGCTATGTGACCGAGTTGCGATGATTTACGGTGGTCAGTTAAAAGCACTCAACACCCCACAAGAATTGCTAAACGAAATGTCCGTCAACTATTTATCATTTGAAAGTGAAGAGATCGAGTATGATTACTTACTGTCACTACCAGATGTTTTGCGAGTTGAGCAAGAGTCGAACCATTTCAAAGTTTTCAGCGATGATCAGCAAACGACTGCTTACCACATTTTCAAGTATTGTCATGAAAAAGAAGTTACATTGAATCATTTCAAATTTGAGAAAGGTACTTTGGATGATCTTTTCGTCCATTACTTAGAAAAGGAGCAAACCGCATGACGGCTATGGTGAAGCTTGCTGGGCTAGAAACTAAAATGTTTTTCCGTGATCGACTTAGTGTTTTTTGGACGTTTTTATTTCCGGTATTAATGATTTGGCTGTTTGGATCGATGTTTAATGGCAACGAAATGAACGGCATGTCCTTTGCCGAGCTTTATGTACCTTCCTGGATAGGAGTAAACATTGTAACCACTTCATTTTTCACGTTAGGGACAGTACTTGCGGGTTACCGGGAAACAGGGGTTTTGCGCAGATATCAATCCACACCCCTTCAACCTTGGAAAATTCTCGCCGCGCACACTTTCCAAGGAACAGTGATTTTCTTTATCTCTGCCGTATTATTAATGGTATTCGGTATGCTTATGTATGACTTAACGTTGCCAGAGTACATCGGCAGTACGTTACTTGCATTGCTTATCAGTATTTTAGCTTTCTTTCCATTCGCTTTGTTCTTGACCTCTCTTGCAAAAAACACGCAGGCAGCTGCAGCAATCAGTTCTCTCTTTTTGAACCTGATGCTCTTCTTATCAGGCGCGACGTTTCCGCTTGATATGATGCCTACAATCCTTCAATACGTGGCAAAAGTTTTACCGTTATATTACGTCATTCAATTGTTACGTGGAACATGGAATACTGGACCGATCACAGACTATGGGCTCGAAGTCGGTGTACTGATTGGAATCGCAGTTGTATCGATCTTCCTCGCGGCAAGATTTTTCAGGTGGAGTGGGAAATAAATATATTGTAAAAAAAAGACCCAGAATCTGCTCTGGGTCTTTTACAATTTCATTATCCTTTTTTCACGACTATTTCTTCTTCAACGACATCCACCTTAATGGTCGTTACGTTCTCTTCATCAAGTAGAAGATCGGCAATACCATCCTCTACTTTCTCTTGTAGAACTCGTCGGGTTGGTCGAGCACCGAAACGAGGATCGTAACCGAGTGATGCAATTCGTTTCTTCGCTTCTTCTGTTACTTCAATTTCACGCTCATCATCCTTCACCATTTCACGAATGTCATCTAGCATTAAGTCAACGATCTTGATTAAGTGATCTTCAGACAACTCGTTAAACTGGATAATGGAGTCAAAACGGTTCAAGAATTCCGGTTTGAAGTATGCACTCAAGTTTTCAAGAACGGAAACGGCATCAGATCCATGATTTTCGAACCCAACTGTAATCTTCTTATCGCCAGTTCCAGCATTACTTGTCATGATGATCACTGTATCCTTGAAGCTCACTGTACGACCTTGACTATCTGTCATGCGTCCATCTTCCATAATTTGAAGGAACATATGCTGTACATCAGGGTGAGCTTTTTCAATCTCATCAAGCAAGATAATACTGTATGGGTTTCGACGAACGCGTTCAGTTAGCTGACCCGCTTCATCGTGACCGACATATCCTGGCGGTGAACCAATCAGTTTAGAAACGGCGTGCTTCTCCATATACTCACTCATATCAAGACGGATCATCGCATCTTTAGAGCCAAATAGCTCTTTTGCCAGCGTTTTAGTTAGCTCAGTCTTTCCGACCCCTGTAGGTCCTACGAATAAGAATGCGCCAATTGGTCGTACTTTGGATTTCAATCCTGCACGGCTTCGACGGATGGCTTTGGCCACCTTCTCAACCGCCTCGTCTTGACCAATCACACTTGATCCGAGTCGCTCTGAGAAGTTCTTCAGTTTGTTTTGCTCATCGTTTTGTAGCTTACGGACTGGAATGCCTGTCTTTTCCTCAACAATATATTGAACATCTTCAACTGATATTTCAGGTCTTTCTACTGGCTTTGAATCCATTTGATTTTGTAGCTTTAGTTCTTCGTCTCGAAGTTTTGCAGCACGTTCATAGTCTTCCTTTTGTGTTGCTTCTTCCTTTTCCTTTGCAATGACGGCTAACCGTTCATCCACTTCATCTGCACTTGTACCTACGTGCTTTAAGTTCATTTTCGAACCAGCTTCATCCATTAAATCGATTGCTTTATCTGGTAAGAAACGGTCTTGAATGTACCGCTTAGATAGCGTCACACAAGCTCTTAATGCTTCATCTGTATAACGAATTTCGTGGTATTGTTCATACTTTTCTTTCAATCCTTGTAAAATTTCAACTGCCTCTTGCTCAGTAGGTTCCTTCACCGTTACAGGTTGGAAACGACGTTCGAGCGCAGCATCTTTTTCAATTTGACGATATTCCTTCAACGTTGTTGCGCCAACAACTTGAAGCTCTCCACGTGCGAGTGCTGGCTTAAGAATGTTGCCAGCATCCATTGAACCTTCTGCTGATCCTGCCCCTACGAGTAGATGAATTTCATCTACGAACAAGATGACATTCTTACGTTCTTTCACTTCAGCAATCAGTTGTTTCATTCGTTCTTCAAATTGACCGCGAATGCCCGTATTGGCAACGAGTGATGAAACATCCAAGAGATAAACTTGTTTATTAAGCAGTTTGCTTGGAGCTTCTTGGTTTGCAATTTTCAGAGCCAATCCTTCTGCAATTGCAGTTTTACCAACACCAGGTTCCCCAATCAAAACAGGGTTGTTCTTGTTGCGGCGATTTAATATTTCAGAAACACGATCAACCTCTTTATGACGACCAATTACCGGATCGATAAGTCCAGCTTTTGCTGCATCGGTAAGGTTTCGTCCTAGATCGTCGAGTAATCCACCACCATTGTTACCTGTTCCTGAACCTTTTTGTCCTTCAGATTGATTAGCTTGTGCAATGAAGTCATCCATATTGAATCCGTTCATATCGTTTCCACCAAAAGGATTCATGTTACTTGGTTGCTTCATTTCATGTTGAATTTCTTTATAGCATTTAGGGCAGAGACGAATCTGCTTCGTCATTCCATTTATGTGAAGAGTCATTCGTACATTGGCTTCGTTTACTTGACAGTGTTGACAACGCATATTAATGACCTCCTTGAATAAGTTAATTTTTGATCAAGATTGACTTTGACTATCTTTGACCTTTGATTCTATTATAGTTTGACCTTCTTTGACTTTCAAGTATTTTGTTTTAATTTTTTCTCCTTTATGTGGATTGGTTACCGAGACTAACAGGTAAATGAAAGGTACGCAAACGTTGTGCTTATCGGAGTTTAATCACTCGCAATGATTTTATGTATTCGATATGATAAAGGAACATTATGGATATGGGGAGGTACATATGATATGAAAATTCTAGCGATACACGGTAGTTCACGGTCTAATGGAAATACGGAAAAATTGACCGCGAAAGCATTGGAAGGATTAAACGTTACACATGTTCAGTTGAGAGATCTTCAAATACAGCCAATAGATGACCTGCGTCACGAACCGGGTGGATTCAAACCTGTTGATGATGATAATGATCACCTTGTAAATCTCATTTTAGAACATGATATTTTAGTATTTGCAACGCCTGTGTATTGGTACGGCATGTCAGGTATTATGAAAAATTTCGTAGATCGCTTTAGTCAAAATTTGCGCGATGAACGGTACGATTTCAAAGCTGAAATGCGCAAGAAGCAAGCCTATGTGATTTGTTGTGGTGGGGACAATCCGAAAATTAAAGCACTTCCACTGATACAGCAGTTTAATTATATCTTCGACTTCATAGACCTAGAATTTAGTGGTTATGTAATCGGGCAAGCAGGAAAGCCTGGCGAGATTGAGAACGATCGTCAAGCGATTCAATATGCAATAGAACTTAATGAACATTTGAAATCACTTTAAGGAATTCATAAAGGAGCCGCCCGATTGATATTCGAGCAGCTCCTTATTTAAAATTCCTGATTTTCTCTTTTCGGTAAATCTTCTTCGCTTAATTTGTTTGCACCTTTTGCGATCTCTTCTGCAATTTCAATATCCGGAAGGCTTTCCTTCGGTGTTTGATTGTGGTGCTTCGTTTTATCGTTCAATTGCTTACGTTTCGTCAATTCACTCGCCTCCATTTCATCTATCATATGAAGGTAGTTTAAACGAATCAATGCTACTGTATTCGCTCACTTTACTTAAGCGGAATTCTAATTCTCTTTAAGAAATCTTTCATGTAAAGTCTCATCGGTTTACTCATTTTCGTCGCAATGATCTCCGTCCAAGTATGGGTTCTTTCACCTTGAGTACGTTCTCGGTAATAATCTCCGATGTCTTCATTATAGCTTGCCAATTGCTCAATAAATTTCGTTTCGTCCTGCTGATATTCATCCACATGATAGATGTTTTCTAACGGCAATCGCTGTTTCTGATCCGGGTTCTGATCTGGGACACCTACACACATACCGAACAATGGAATAACTCGATCAGGTGTTTTTAAAATCTCTGCTACTTCCTCTAAGTTGTTACGAAGGCCCCCGATATAGCAGATGCCAAGTCCCATCGACTCAGCTGCTAATGCAGCGTTTTGAGCTGCGAGGGTTGCATCAATTGTACCGACCATAAACTTTTCTGTAGATTCAAGTGAATCCACGACTTCGTCTTCTGTCAGTCCTTCCATTTCCACTGCGACTTTATGACGGTTCAAGTCTGCACAAAATACAAAGAAGTGACCATTCTTCTCAACGTACTCCTGATTTCCTGCAAGTTCCGCTAGCTTCTTTTTCTTTGCTGGATCTTTGACCCCAATGATTGAGTAAACTTGCAAATAGCTAGATGTTGCAGCAGCTTGAGCACTTTTGACAATCGTTGTAATTTGCTCTTCAGAAAGTGGCTCATCCTTAAATGCCCGTATACTCCGATGGTTCATGATTGTTTGAATAGTTTCGTTCATTTGCACTCTCCCTAACTAATTAGATTCTCATCTTATCGTATCCAAGACTCCGATTAAGGACAACTATTGTGTCCTGAAAGCAAAAAGAGAGCAGCCACCAGGGCTTACTCTCTATTTTTCTTTTTTTAACGTGCTGATCATTACAATCGTAATCAGCATAAACGCAGTAAATGATAATAATGGTATGGTAATGAACCCAAGCCAGTTGATGTATTCTCCAGAACAGGAGACACCTTTTGTACAAGAGCCTATTTCTGAAAACCAGTCTGTCTTCTGATACAGATAATGATAACTTGAAACAAATACACCTATTACACTAAACGGGAGCACATACCACGAAAGTTTAGGATCATCTAAGTAAAGACCTATCCCTATGATGACCGCAAGTGGATACATTAAGATCCTTTGGTACCAGCATAATTGACAAGGAACAAAGCCGGCTATTTCACTAAAATAAAGACTACCTAATACCGCAATGAGCGCAATGATCCAAGCGATTCCAAAATTCTTATTGACCATCTGCTTCTTCCAGTGCTTTTTCTATCGCAGGTTTAATTGATGCTTCGTAATCCAACTCAACTTTTTTACCATTTACGAGAATGGTTGGTGTGCTTTCGACTTGCGCACTCATCTCTCTATCCAGGTCAACTGCTTCTTTTACAGCATCTGAATCAATATCTTTTTTTAACTGGTCAAGATCGATGCCATCAACATTTTCTTCTACAAGCCCAACTAAGAATTTTTCAGTAGCCCAGTTCTCTTGCATGTCGCCTTGGTTTTCAAGAACCGCATCATAATATGTCAAAAAAGCATCCGGATTCTGTTTATAGACAGCCTCTCCAACACTTGCTGCCGTTATGGAATCTGGCGCAAGGAACGGTTTGTTGATAAACGTCATGTTCGCTTTTCCAGTATCAATGAAATCCTTCTTAATTTGCGGATAAACTTGTTGTGCAAAAGCGGCACAATGTGGACACTTAAAATCGAAAAACTCTACTAATTTAACTGGTGCATCCTTCTCTCCTACTGTTGGCTGCCCTTCATAAGTAACATCCAATTGCTTACCTGAAGTTGAATCATGGTTAGAGGATCCGTCGTTTTGTGCAGGATTTTGATTACCAATAATAATTAACAACACAGCCACGAGCACGAAAATGCCTCCGATTGCCATGATGAATCCTTTGCTACTGTTTTTTGGCGGCTTATATACCGTCGTCTTCTTTTTCTTCGCCATAATGCTCCTCCTAAATATGTACTATCCCTATTTTTCACCAACTAGGCTATAGATGTCAATCAACGTGCAATGATCGACCGAGAAAACAGACGCTGATTCTCCACTTCATAAACATATTTACAGTAATTCTCGACATTTCAGGCGGTAATCTGACCATTTCGCTCGATAATCTGACCATTTCAGGCATTAATCTGATCATTTTAGTAAAAAGGTCCTGCCAAAACAGCACAAAAAAGCCTGGATCAATCTCCAGGCTTGTCCGTTTACTTCATTTAGTCGTCATCATCTTTCTTCTTAATTGCGCTTTCGATTACTTTTGCAATTTTTGTATTTTCGATTGTTCCGGTAAATTTATCAGATTGTGGACCATATGTGTAAACTGGAACATCGACACCTGTATGTCCATCCGTAGTCCAACCTACAAGGGCACGATCACTAATGACTTTCGCAATGCCAGACTCGGTTTTTTCAGCGTCTTTAATTGCTTGGATTTCTTCTTCCTTCAGGTCTTCAATACCTGCAAATTTTGATAGTACATCTTCAATATTGCTCTTCTCTTCGTTTACTTTGCTGGCCATAAATTCAGAAGAACGTTTCACATTCCGGATGACGTCTTTATTGAACCCGTAAGTACCATTGGCTCCGATCGACATGCCACCTGTTTCATGATCGGCTGTTACAACTACGAGCGTATTCTTGTCTTTCTTAGCGAAATCTAATGCTGCTTTAACTGATTCGTCAAAAGCGAGTGTTTCGTTCATGTTGGCTGCTGGAAAGTTAGCATGCCCAGCGTGATCAATTCGGCCGCCCTCTACCATCAGGAAGAAGCCGTCTTTGTTTCCTTTAAGTTGATCAAGTGCTTTTGTCGTCATGTCTTTAAGTGCTGGCTCTTTTGTTTCTTCACGGTCCATTTCCCATGTCATGTGACTTTCATTGAAAAGCCCTAATAACTTGTCGCCTTGCGCATTCTTAAGACCGTTTTTATCCTCTACTACTGTATATCCTTTTTCTTCTGCGGCACGGATCATATTCTTGTCATCTTTTCGTTTGCTTTCTTCATCACCAGCAGGTAAAAAGTGACGCTTTCCTCCACCAAGAAGAACTTCAACATCATGATCAAGCATTTGTTCAGCAATTTCGTTTTCTTTATCACGGCTATCGATGTGAGACGCAAATGCTGCTGGAGTCGCATGTGTTATTCTTGCCGTTGTAACAAGTCCCGTAGACTTCCCAGTTTCTTCAGCTGACTCAAGAACGGTCTTTACATCAAAATGCTTTTCGCCATCTTTATGTTCTTGCTCTTGGTCTGGTGCTTGTCCAAGAACGCCGTTGTCTGTTTTATGACCTGCAGAAAATGCTGTGGCTGCGGCGGCTGAGTCCGTTACTGTGTTATCGTGCGCCCATGTTTTTGCCAAACCAACATTTTCGATATTGTCCATTGTGAGTTGACCTGCTTTAAAGCCTTCACCTTTTAAGTATGATGTAGCAGAGACCTGTGTAGATCCCATTCCATCACCAATAAGAAGGATGACATTCTTAGGGGTTCGATTATTCTTATTATTTTGATCATCACTCGCTTGAGTAATGCTAGTAGATAATATCGCTGTCGTAGTCAGAACACCCGCTAGGGCGACTGCACCTATTTTTTTCGTCAATGATTTCAAAATAAAACCTCCTCAAAGTTGATTCATTTACAACTTTATCAGGAGGTTATTAAGGTCTTATTAATGATATATAAACATTTATGAATATTAAATTGCAGTTTTCTAAAAAATTTGGAAGGACAGTTAAAAACGTGTACTTAGTATCGAAGTAGGATTCTGCTCATTCTCATTACTGATTTCATAAGATAAATCCCACTTCTTCTTTCTCGCTAAATAGCGTAAGCCAGTGCGGAAAGTAGAAAATGTCTCCGCTTCAATATTTACACCTGCTCGGACAATCTCTTGTACAAGACGTGATGAGAATCCAACATAAATAATTTCTACTCCCATCAGCGATACCGATTTAGTCAATTGTTCAATCTGATGAGCGAGGTCATCAATTTGGAAATTTCCTTTTTCAGGTAGAATCGCACCAGTAAAGTCACATACAATCGATTCGGCATCTTGATTGGCGATATTATTTAATAGCTTTTCCCTTGTTATTTCAAACCGTTCATTCGTCAAAAGACCTACAATTGGAACGAGTATGGTACGTGGAACAATGGATGGAATAATCGGTACAGATAAATCGGCAATCATCTTCTTATCATGTCTCATTGTTTGTTCAGACTCATCTATTCTGCCTTCGAAACTTTCAATTAAAGAACGAACATATCGATAGGCTGCTTGGTCAACCATTTCTTCGATTTTTCGGACAATCGAAAAAATTTCCTTCGCTGAAATAGTCGTTGATTCAGATTGAGCTTCAACCAGGTCCCAAATTTGTCCTTTGAAAATCTGGAAGGCTTTAAAGGATTGGTTAAAAGGACGCTGTTCACTGATTGCATTTGAACTTGTTTTCTCTGCCCATTCAATAATCAATTGCTTCGTTTCTTCTTCATTTTCCATTGTTAGACCCCGATTAATATAATCTGCTAACAATTCATGTGCTTCTTGAACATGATGATTCGTTCGTTCACCTGTGACCTCGGACAAACCTGTTGCGGTCTTTTGAGCAATGGTTTCCTTTTCATCAGAGATTCGTTTAGCAATTGCTTCAATACTCATGACCTATCCCCCCTGGGAAAATGTTTAACATATTCTTTATACCCTATTACTTTTAATTTAAACTTGATTTTCTGAATATTTTTATAAAAAGGGGAATTATTTTTTACTGCACCGTTTGCTTTTCTTTTTCATTTGTATTTGAAAGCCAATGTTTTAGCGCATCAAAATGGTGCGCAGCATCAGAATAGCCCTGCTCATAAAGGGCGGTTAATTTTACAGGGTTACGCTCAGCTCTACTCACTTTTAATGGTTGCATGGGTCTAATAACATAAACTTCACCAGCGCGTTCTTTTTCAGTGATGTAGGACATCGTTTCATTATATACTTGGTACCTCTCATCCATGCTCTTCACGAGTCCGCCATACTGAGGATATACCTTCTTCGTTATCCAATTCATTTTTGAGCGTTTTTTGATGTAGCCATCATTTCGCGTGAGAATAACAATATTTTTCTTATTACCATCCATTTCAGATTTTCGAATCGGTATTGGATCAGATATACCTCCGTCCATTAAACAACGATTACCTAATTCAATGACTGGTGCCATAAACGGCAATGAACTTGAGGCACGTAGAATCGGCAGAATTTGATCTGGGAATTCATTTTTTTCGAAATAAACAGGTTCTCCAGTTATACAATCTGTAGTCCCTACTACAAATTTTTCAGGCGCATTTTGTAATGCACTGTAATCAAATGGAACGAGCTTATTTGGTATCTCATCAAAAATGAGGTCCATACCGAACAATTGACGTTTTCTCCAGTAATTTCTTAAAGATATGTAATCAGGGTGCTTTGAGAACCCTATTGTTACTCTCTTATTTCTACCCTGTTGCCGTGAGAGATAGGATGCTGCATTACAAGCCCCTGCAGACACGCCAATTACATACGGTAGGTAGAACTTCTGTTCTAAGAAGTACTCCAAAACACCCGCTGTATAAACCCCTCTCATCCCACCGCCTTCGAGTACGAGACCAGTATCATTCATTCCCAACACCACTCCTTACATTATCAATTACTATAAGTTTATCAAAAATTATTAAGGTTCGTCAGGAAAGTTCTGGATTTCATTTATTAAAAAAAAGCGACTGAAAATGTTAATTCAGTCGCTTCCACACTTCAATATCTGTACCCCTTACGTGGGTGGTGGTTCTGTACTATTTTCACTAGCGTGGCTTTGATTTCGGTCAGTTACTTTTTGTTGTGTTGGTCTTTCCTGATGTTCATAGGAGTTCATATGGACATCAGATTGTTTCTTATTCTGATATGCGTTCATAGTGACAACAATCAAGATGATTAACAGTGGGATCAATATAAACATCCACACTTACAAGCACCTCCTATGATTCTTCAATACCCTCACTGCTCTATTCTATAACCTCAACTTTTTAATTCGCTGAAAATTTCGTTTACACGGTCACTATCCTTATGTAAAGTAATAAGTAGTAAACTAGAAGGTGGTCAAACAATGGTAACAAAGCAATTAATTGTATTTTTCTTAATTGGTGGGGCTCTTATATTAATGGGAGCTGGATTCTGGTTAAAGAAAAATATTTTCCTTATTAAGCATTACAATGAAAGCTCCATCTCAGATAAAGAAGGTCTTGCGAAAGTTGCTGGACTTTACGTGATCGCGATAGGTGCTTTGATTTTCTTAACGTCATTTCTTGCACAAGCAGTAGGAAACTTTGCATGGATCATACTTGCCGTGCTCGTATCCTTATCTTCTATGCTTATGTTAAAAATCATCATGAAATATGTGTAGTTATTTTGATAGCCCACTAGCAACTTAAGTGGGTCATTTTTTTAATTTAGTTAGTTAAAAAGTCATACACAAAACGAAAGAACCTCCCCCGATTTCGGGAAAGGTTCTTTCTAGGGTTTAGGGGTTAGGGGGATAAAAGGTTGTTAGTATAAGGATACCCCGCATACATTTTTTAAAACCTAAAAATATAAAAAAATTTCTTCTAGTTCTTTCGTAATGTTTCCGTAATATTTGTAATAAGTGCGAAACCTTCTTTAATTTCAATCGTCTATATAGGTAAGAAAATGATTTGAAGGAGGCGTATACATATGAACACATTCATGAACCTTGTGCGGCCTTTGTTAGCTGGGACAATTGCGATCGTTGCGTTTATCTTTGGTGTTCTATCCATTTGGAACATGATTTCCTAAATGGTCTTGAGCGTGACTGGTAATTACCAAATATAATCGAAAAAAATAAAGGCTGAATCAACGGACTAATATCCATTGTTTCAGCCTCTTTTTATTATTCAGAGATTTTAAAAGCAATTTTACCAAATTGCTTTGCCTCTTCCATTCGGTTAAACCCTTCACGCCAATCTTCTAAAGAATAAATCTGATCGACAACAGGCTTAATGTTGTACTTTTTGATAAAAGCTAGCATTTCTTTAAATTCTTCATGACTTCCCATTGTCGTTCCGAGCAAATTATATTGCCCGTAAAAGAAGTTACGAATATTAATAGATACTTCATCACCTGCTGAAGCACCAAACGTGACGACCGTACCGCCTTTTTTCACGACTTTTAGTGATTGATCGAAAGTAGCCGCTCCAACACTTTCAATAACTAAATCAACCTGCTCTCCGTCAAGTGCATTTTCCCAATCCGAATCGCTGTCAATCGCTTTATCAGCGCCTAATTTCAATGCCTCGTTACGTTTCTCTTCACTTCTAGATGTAACAGTTACCTTAGCGCCCACAGCCTTAGCATATTGTAAAATGAATGTGATTACGCCACTTCCTACACCTGGTAATAAAACATGTTGCCCTTCCTGGACATTTCCTCTCGTAAACAATGCTCTATAAGCGGTCAGAGCCGCGAGGGGCAAGACGCCTGCCTCTGTCCAATTTAAATGCTCAGGCTTTTGTTCCACTTGCGCTGCCGGTACAATCACCTCTTCAGCAAAAGTTCCGTTCGATGGAAATCCAAGAATATCAAAACCTTCAGGTGGTGCCGGAGATTTAGTGGCCCAGTGGAGTCCAGGGTTAATGACAACTTCGTCTCCAACCGATACTTCTTCAACACCTTCGCCTAGTTCGACAATGACACCTGCACCATCTGAACCTACTGTAAATGGGGGATCTTCCTCTCCGTGACGATGTAGAACAAATAGGTCTCGATGATTCAATCCGGCTACCTTCAACTGGACCTTTACTTCTCCTTTTTTCAATTTAGGCGATTCAACGTCCTGAAGCTTCATACCTTCCATACCTTTTGGGTTTGTATGTACGAGTGCTTTCATTAACATCTTCCTCCTTTTCCACCCATTATGGCATATTCACTTGTCACATACATCTCATTTGCTTCTGAATATTCTAAAGCTTCACATCTTATGGTAGAGTATGGAAAAGGAGTGGTAATATGGTTTATTTTAAAGATATGAATGATGAAGCGTATCAACAATTTCGATTACGCTCTCTCAACGAATATGCAGAAAGTATTCACGAAAATTATGGGGGGACTAAAGAAGAGGCTGTAGAAAAAGCAACAAGCCAGTTTAATGAACTGTTGAAGGATGGTTTACAAACCGAGAATCAATGGATCTATCATATTGTCGATGATGAAACGGAAAACAAAGTAGGAATCGTATGGTATGCATATCGTGCAGAGGATCAACAAGTCTTCTTATACGAGATTTGGATGGATCCTAAATACCGAGGAAATGGTTATGGTACACAAGCCATTCAATTGTTACATCAAAAATCTAAAGAACTAGGTGCAAACAATGTAGGCCTCCATGTATTCGGTTCAAATAAGGGTGCAGTTGCATTATATAAACGGTTAGGATACGAGGAAAACAGCATCGTCATGCAGTATCAATTATAAGAATATTATGGAACTGACGGTACGTACGACTGTTCATGTTATAGTAATGAATAGAATTGTACGAAAAAGGAGTTTCATATGTTAAAAGAAACAAGTCTACCAAAAATCACCCCTGATAACGATCCATGGGAAGCATATATGGATGTTGAAGAACATGGACAGATGGTGCTAAGTAATGTGGAATTTACGACAACGACGATTTGCAATATGCGATGCGAGCATTGCGCTGTTGGATATACACTTCAACCGAAGGACCCCAGTTCACTACCTGTAGAATTGATGATTAAACGACTAGAGGAGATCCCTCATTTACGCTCGATCAGTATAACAGGTGGGGAACCCATGTTATCGATGAAGTCCGTTAAGGAGCATGTCGTTCCTTTACTTCGTTATGCTCATGAACGTGGCGTCCGAACGCAAATCAATTCTAATTTAACCTTAGATTTAAAACGGTACGAAATGATCACACCTTATTTAGATGTACTACATATATCTCATAATTATGGTTCGGTAGAAGACTTTAATGAAATTGGTTTTGCTATGATGGAGAAGAAGCCTGCACGCGCACAACGTGAAAAGTATTTTGAGCGGATGGTAGAAAATGCTCGTGCGCTTACTTCTAAAGGTGTCATTGTATCTGCAGAAACGATGTTAAATAAACGAACACTTCCACATTTAGAGGATATTCATAAGCAGATTGTCGATATGGGTTGTCAACGACACGAGGTTCACCCGATGTATCCTAGTGATTTCGCGAGTGGTTTAGAAGTAGCAACACTTCCTGAAATTCGCGAAGGTATTCACCGTTTGTTGGATACAAAAGACCCTAACACTTGGATGCTGTTCGGTACATTACCGTTTTATCCTTGTAGTGATCATCCAGATGATTTGGCACTGTTGAAACGTCTTTATAAGGAAGAAAACGTCACAGTACGTAACGATCCTGATGGACGCTCACGGTTAAACGTTAACATCTTTGACGGTAATGTGATCGTTACAGATTTTGGTGATGAAGGTGGGCCCCTCGGAAATATTCAAACGGATGAACTCCAACATGTGTACGAACGTTGGATGAACAGTAAGCTAGCAAGTACAGTGAATTGTCACTGTCCCGCCGTTAAATGTCTTGGACCAAATCTACTTGTAAAAGATGCTTATTACCCTGGAGAAGACTTTACAACTAAACAATCGAAGATTTAACAATTTCACTTCAAATAGAAAATGGGCTGCTCTTAATAGAGCAGCCCTCATTTTTATTGAATACCTACTGCATCAAATGATAGGTTAACAGAATTTACTTCTGGCGATGAAGCTCCGTAAAGGTCAGTAGCAGCTTGTACAGCCGCAGCTCGTGCTTGACTGAACGTGGAGGAAGCCGTCAAATATACAGTGTTCATTCTGTAATAGATTGCTCCCATTTTATCCTTTCCAATTCCAGATACATTCACACCATAATGCGTTCCACCTTCACTTAATAAATAAGCTTGTTTGTTGATGATACCGCTGTTTGTATGAACGCCACCGTTATCTGCAGTACCCGTATAGCGATTTGAATAATGGTCTGGATCACCATATTTTGTCGGATCACTTAATGACCTTAAGGCATCTCCTGATGTACCAGGTGTATAAATATCTTCACCAAGTTCAAAGTCAGGCGTTACACCATAATCAAACTCAACAAGTGTTCCAAATATATCAGATATCGCTTCATTTAAAGCACCAGATTCGTTCTCATAAATGAGATCTGAACTTGTATCTGTAACAGCATGGGTTAGCTCATGCGCTACAACATCCAAGCCTCCAGATAATTCTTGGAAGGTCGTCCCATCTCCATCACCGTATACCATTTGTGAACCGTTCCAAAACGCATTGTTATAATCAGCACTATAGTGTACAGAAGATTTGATTGTTGCTCCATTTCCATCATAAGAATTTCTACCAAAGGTTCCTAAGTAGTAATCATACGTGACACCAGCATAATGATGAGCATCTACTGCAGCCGCATCGTATGATTGATGGAAGGCATTGTCACTATCAGCCCATAATGTTCCTGGTAGATAAAATTGAGGGAAAAATGTGCGGTTCTCCATGTCGTAGGTTTCAATACCGCCTCCACGAGTATTGTCCTGCAAGTAATACGTACTTCCTGATAGAGTTGTTTGAAGTGACTTTGTATTACCTAAAACGCCCGTTCCGGATCCTACCTCGTTCGTACCACTTACATCATGCATATCGTTATATTTGTGTAATATTTCTCCTGTCGACTTGTCTATGAAATAATTCCAGTTTCCAGGCTTCGGTGTAAGAAAATTCATGTTTACTAGATAAGCAGAGTGGGCCTTTCCATCTTTCATGTAAACGACTTCTTTTCCTTTTACCTTATCTTCAAAAACAGGATCAAAACCTAAATCATGTTCTGCTATTTCAACCGCTTTATTAGAGTTGATCTTTGATTTTTTCTTTAACGTTTTTTGTTTATCTAATTCTGGAATGACAGAACCTGAGACAACTTTCAGAACACCTTCATCTGTTACATGTGCAATTTGAGTAGAACCAAAGACAGGTACGCCTTTGTACGTTTGTTGTAAACGGACGATTTTTCCTCCAAGCTCATCTTTTTGTACATCCATCACCTTGAATGATTCCTTCGCATTTTTCTTACCGATCTTAAATTTATCTTTGTTTGCATTAAAGTAGTTGTACACGATTTCTTCAGGTGCTGATTTAGATGGTTGTGATAGTTGACCAGCTTTGAATCCTGGTGCATCCACCTTTTCATAATTTATGTACTGAGATAGTTCTACTTGTGCTAGTTCTTTTGGGGATTGTGCCATTGCATTTGGAGCGAAAGATCCTGTCACAAGACCAACGGATAATCCTGCTACTAATAAACTTTTCTTGTTCATACTTACACATCTCCTTAAAATACTAGTTTTGACTACGAGAAAAAGCATAACACTTTTTAAATATTCAAATTATTCAGAGATATATCGGTAGTTTGTACTATGTCTAGTCAACCGAACATTTTAAATGATTCATCTAGCTTAGTTAAAAGCTTTAGTGGTAGGAATAAAGTTGTTGGTACTCCAAAAAATTTATTACTTTAATACCGTTTTGATCATGAAGACACAAAGCTAGGCATATTGGAGGGAATTTACAAATTACTTTCCTTTGATGTTCACATCTCTCTCGTACCCAACGACTCATCAAAAAAATGATCTTCACCTGAAAAGTGAAGATCATCTCCTTTACTTACTGCGGTATTCAATTAGTTCTTTAGAAACTCATCCTTCATGACGCCCATTAAAATTGAGTCGTGATATTCTCCATCGTAATAAAGCTGATCTCTTATGACACCTTCTTGTTGAAATCCGAGTTTTTCATAAGATTTAATGCCTCTAGTATTAAAAGCAAAGACATCGAGACCTACACGATGAAGATTTAGAACTTCAAACCCGTATTCCAGGAGTAATGACATCGCTTCAGTACCATATCCTTTTCCAAGTTTATCTCCTTCAAAAATCGCGATCCGGACAATTGCATTGCGATTAAGGTGATCAATATCCATCATTGCAATGTCCCCAATCCGTTGATTTCCTTCCTGTAAACAAATAATGAGATCCATTCGGCTGTCATCTGTCGAATTCCGATCAAACCAATTCTGAATGCCTTGTTGACTATAAACTGCTTGAGTACCTGTTAATCGTCTACCTTCTTGGTCATTCATTGTATGGTAGTAGAGCCAATCCAAATCATCTTTTGTCACTGGACGTAAATAAATGCGCTCACCTTTTAAAAACTTTATAACCTTCTCCACTTCGTTTCCCTACTTTCTTCACACGTTTTCGTCTGGATATTCAATTGTTAATCCCTCTACATGGCGCTTTTCCATTAATCTTTTCTTTTTTCGGTTCTCTACAGATTCAAAGAGAATATCGAAATCATAACCTTCTGGATAAAGTTGTTCTGCTCGTAGATCTAGTTTCACTCTTTTGTAATTCATCATAAAGAGTTCTCCATCCTTAAATAGTGTGATTTCTCCGTTCTCATCTTCTACTTTATACACGATCGCTTTCAGATTTTGAGAAGGAATGAACACACTATCTCCCTTTTTGTAATTCGATTTGACCGTTCTCTTTTGGTGAATTTTCTTTTCTACTCCAGATGTGATTTGAAGATCTTGAATGGCATCATGGTCATAATGAACCTGTTCCCCATACGTTCTCTCATGTGCTTTGGCAAGTATCACAGGATGTAGTCCTAGTTTACGTGCAATATGGAAAGCCTGACTATTCCCTGGTTTACCAATCGTCAACTGATAAAGGGGCTTGAGTGTTTCTAAATCAAATTCCATACGAGCATTCTCAAAATCCGGATGCTCAGCTGCGAATGTTTTTATATCGTTATAATGAGTTGTCGCAATCGTCTTTGCACCCATTTCATTCAATTGTTCAAGGATTGCTATAGCGAGTCCCATACCTTCAGCTGGGTCCGTACCCGCTCCAAGTTCATCTAATAAAACGAGCGTACGTCGGTTTGTGCTTTTTAAGATTTCAATCACATTCGTCAATCTCGATGAAAAGGTACTTAATGATTGTTGGATGCTTTGACCGTCCCCGATATCCGTTAGAATGGACTCAAATATTCCGACTTCGCTTGAGTTTGATGCTGGCACATGTAAACCTGATAAAGTCATCATCGTAATGAGCCCTGCCGTTTTCAAAGTAACCGTCTTTCCGCCCGTATTCGGACCGGTAATGACGAGCGTCTTAAATGAAGAGCCTAGCTCCAAACTTAAGGGTTTGGCTTCTTCTCTTAATAATGGGTGGCGCGCAGCTTTTAACCTCAAGATAGGATCATCAATAATATGAACTGGATTTCCCGAAATCTCATCACTGAATTTAGCCTTTGCAAAAATAAAATCATAGTGGGCCATTGTTTCAATGTTGATCCTTAATTCTTGTTCGCAACCTTCAACGTGCCCTGTTAAAATTGAAAGAATTCTTTGCTCCTCGAGGTATTCATCAGAGCGAACTTCAGCTAATTTCGTTTGATCCTTTTGTACCCCTTTCGGTTCCATGTAAATGGTCGATCCACTTGCCGAGGCATCTATTACTTGCCCTCCAAATTGCTTTCGGTATTCTTTTTTGACAGGTACGACGTATCGTCCATCCCTTTGACTTACGATCGGCTCTTGCAAAAATTTGCTTTTCGTAGAAGAACGAACGACTTGATATACAGTTTCCTTAATGCGGCTTTCTAAAGTAGATATTTGCTTTCGTAATTTTGCAAGTTCTTTACTAGCATGATCTTGAATTTGACCGTTTCGTATTGATAAGCGTAACGTCTCTCCTAATTCCTTCAAGTCGTAAATCGAGTCTGCATAACTGGAGACGGTAGGACCTAGCGAACCATTCCTCTTCATGAATTGTTTAATCCTTAATCCACCATCTATTAGATCCAAGACTGCCTCTAATTGATTAGGTGTGAGGGCAATCCCTTTATTGAATTGACCTAATAATTGATCTGTCCCGCTAAGTCCATGGATTGGCACACTATTTTTTTGAAGAATAGCCTTCGCTTCGGATACCTCCATTAACCGTTGTTCAATCGCTCGCTTGTTCGAATATGGATGCATTTTATCAATTAATGCTTTCCCTTGTGCTGATAATGTATATTGACTTAATTGTTCTTTAATTTTGTTAAACTCTAACATCATTTCTGTAGTGTGATTCAATGGATTAATCCTCCTGAATTTATTTTTTGAAACATAAAAAACCACAGGTGAACACATCGTCACCTGCGGCTTGGCAGTTTTCGAAAGCGATACAAATAATTAGACTACACCAAATAGCATAGATCTGAATTATATGTTCGAGTGTGTTCTTAACAAGCAAATCAGAGTATGGAAAACGGGCATACGTCTCCCGTCGTTTTGAAAACTCTTTTTTAAAGTAAAGAGCTTCCCATTACTCTGTATCAAAATTTGCGTTAGTTAAGAACCCTCAGTAACATACATGCATCACCTTTTTATTAAAATCTATCTTTAATATAATGTAAGTATCCTATTAATTCAAGTATCTATTCAACATTCAAACTCTTATAGATCTTTTTAATCCGTTTATATTGAGGGGCTGTCATATATTGCGCTCTTTGTTTAAGCGTTGTTATGAAGTGTTCTTTGTTGTGTTCCGTTACAGCAATCAACGTGCTTTCTGCATGCTGCGGTATCTCTTTCACTCTACATGTTTCTAAGTGTTGAATAAGTACTGGGAAGATTCGCTCATTGTTCATCTCATTTACAGACGCGAGTTTTGCGAGTGTCATCACACCTTTATCGACTGTAATAACAGAGCCTGTCTTCATAGCCGAAATGATCTCCTGTACATGATTCATCAATACTTCTGAAGCTTCACTTGCAATAGTAGATAACGCTGACATACTTCCCCATACAAGTCGGTTGTTGCGACTATTCAATAAATCAATGAAAATGAGTGCATAATTGCTGATCATTTCCGGTTCCATTTCACCCACTTCATACACAACTTTAATGCAATCACTTTGAATCTTCTTATTTTTATTCGAAAGGTTTTCGATCACTTCCTTCACACCAGCGTAATCCTTTTCATTCACTAGCCTTCTTGCGAGTTCAATATTCGGTTGCTCGTCTTTACGATCAAGCTGTGAGGCAAGTTCTGAAATGACCATTTGAATTCCTCCATTTAAGAAAGACTTTCTTCTAATGCACGATCCAGGGCTGGAAAAGTGAACGTATAGCCTACCCGTTCAAGACGATCTGGTACCACCCACCGACTTTTCAATACTAGTTCTGTTTCAGTCCTCAAAAAGAACGTTCCAATCTCAAGCATCCACCTTGGAGCAGGTAGTCCAACATTTTTGTTTAATTTCTTACGTAATGTTCGCATCAATTCTCGATTCGTTACTGGGTTTGGTGAAGAGCAATTGAAAACCCCGCTTAAATCATTGTTGTCTCTCAAAAATAGTACGATATTAAACAAATCTTCAATATGAATCCAACTGAACATTTGTGTTCCAGGTCCATGAATGCCTCCCAAACCTAATTTCACGAGGTTTTTATATGGGGTCATAACGCCACCACCAGAACCTAACACAATCGCAGTCCTCAGAGCAATTTGTCTTGTTTTAGGTAATGTAAAGTTGAAAAACACTTCCTCCCAATTCTTTGCTACATTAACGGAGAACCCAGATCCGATTTCGCCCGTTTCTTCTGTCATCGGGCGGTCTTCAGCATGACGATATATCGTTGCCGTACTAGAATTAATCCAGAGTTCTGGTGGACTGTGACATTCGATTATCGCTTCCCCTAAAATTTCAGTTGTTTCAACTCTTGAATTGAGGATGGTCTCTCTATTCTTAGCATGATAGCGGCAGTTAACTGATTTACCTGCTAGGTTAATGAGCATCTCAGCGTTTTCTATCGCATCTTTTATTTCATCAGGTTCCTCCCACGTGACATGTGGTTTCTTTCTAGAAATAATGATGACCTCATAACCCAGATCGGCGAACTTCTTTTGAAAGTACTGACCTATGAATCCCGTTCCTCCAGCAATGACTACTTTCTTCATGCCATCATCTCTTTTCTGAAAATAGTATGTGAAATCATTCACATACAGTATATCAAAACTTACCTGACCGATATAGATTTATTTTAATATCTTTTCAAGGATGATTTTCGGTTCACCTTTCCGATCTGTAAAAGTACCTATAACATCAAAACCATTTTTCAAATTCAAAATCAACATACTTCTAAAACTATTTTTTGTATGAGTCCGTATCGTTTCATAACCATTTTTCATACACCAATCGTGCTGTTCCATTAGCAGTGTCTGACCGATTCCTTTGTTACGGTGATTTGGATCCACACCACCTAGCCAGCTATAAAAGTGATGACTTTTTCGTTCATATCCAATTTTGTACCCAACTAAAGACGCCTCGTCATAAGCAATTGCAATATGGATGTTATGCTTCTTTTCTAACTCATTTCTCAATTCATCCGCACCATATCCAAATACGCGCTCATGTAAAAGGAGCATTTCGTTCATCGTTTTCTCATCAGGTATTCCAGTTATATTTGTAATATTCATTTGCTCACCTCAATGTTTAATGATTTCAATTTTTGTCTGCTCATCTGTAGCAATTATTTTAGCTTGTCCGCCAATTGGAAAAGTCGTAATCGGTTGTGTATGTCCGAAATTTACATTCGCGATGATTGGAATGTCTTTTAACTCTGCTTTAGTTTGGATAACTTTCTTAAGTAAGTCTAAGGTAATCTCAGATTTCTGTTGGAACCGTCCAATTACAAGCGCTTTAATACTCCAGGTAAATGTAACAAGGATTGCAAGTCCCGATCAAAGACCAAAGGCTCCGTCATATAATCGTCCTCAACGAATAAAATTGAATCCTTCAAACTCGGCATATACTCTGTTCCTTGCAATAAGTTCAATGTACAAATGTTACCTCCAATTACTGTTCCTTCGGCCGTACCTTTTTGTATTACGTTGAACTCATCTTGTTGTAAAAATGTCCGATTCTCCTGATCTCTGTACCATGCATCATCACTCCGGTAGTCTGCAGGCGTAATTTCGTATGAATCTTCAGACATCAAGCACTTTTTGAATTGATCAATTGTATAATCCAGTCCCTTTAACATACCGAAAGTCGAAAAATGAGGTCCTGAATACGTCACTAGCCCTGTTTTCCGATATATAGCAGATCCTAGTGCAGTAATGTCTGAGAAACCACAAAGGACCTTAGGGTTGTTCTTAATTAGTTCATAGTCTAAATAACGCAAAAGCTGATTAGAGTTAAAACCTCCTATAACCGTTAGGATCCCTTTCACGTTAGGATCTCTAAATGCTTCATGTAAATCAGCCACTCTTGACTCAATGCTAGATGAATAGAAATCATCTGATTCCTCTACATTTTTCCCAAAAGTCACCTTTAGTCCTAACTCTTCTAATCTATTGATTGCATTTTTCCTGCCATCCTGGTCTATAATCACCATACTCGTAGCGGGTGCAACGACTCTGATCTCATCCCCTGGTTGTAGTTTAACTGAAAACATCATCTTCTCTCCTTTATATATATTGTTCTATATATTACCAAAAGTTTCCTTGATTGGATATAAAGAAATCTTTCCTCAGACAGGTCTATGCGTATGGTGAACACTTACTAGACTTATATCAACGCAAAAAAACCAACCTCATAGCTTATGAGGTTGGTTTATGAGATGCTTATTTACGTTGTAACTTTATTTTTCCTACTGTACCATCCTTACTATCCGCAACGACTGTAAATTTTAAGCCGAAATTAGGAACATTGCGTCCAGCTTCAGGTAAACCTTCATTTAAGTAATTCTTTTTATCGTTGAACATTTTATTCTTCTTCGTGTGGTTATCCTTCATAGTAAGACCAAGTAGTTCAGAGTAATCTAAGAACATTTTCTCACTCTTCTCAAGGCTGAATGCTGCATCGTGCACTTGATAACGTGTAGATGCAACAGAATCATCACTCCACTTAACTGTCTTTTGATCCGCATCGACTACACCTATGAATCCTTCACCAGGATGATTACCTGTCCAGTTGTCACTATACTTCTTGTCAACGTACCAAACAACTAAACCTTTGTTAAACTCCATGATGCTATCTCCACGACGAATGTTCTTTAATCCTTGGTCAACACCGTTGTGACTACGCCATTCTAATAGGTAGTAATGATCTGAACGCTTAATGCCATCGTTCTTCGTAAAGCCATCAAGAGTAAATAGTGCTTCTCCTTCTACGTCGTCAAAGAATACTTCTTCTCCATTGACTACAACAGATAGGTCATCAGCAAACAAACCAGGGTTTGATACTGCTGCATCTGTTACATATTCAATTGCTACTTCAACTTCTTGTCCAGCATAAGCAGAAAGGTCAAATGATGCATCAATCCATCCGTTAGAAGAACCTGTAATACCATTTCCTAAATTACTGTCATACGGATTTTCATTCGTTGTAATATCACTTGCAATTGGGTCACCATTCACAGTTACATAAGCATAATCCCAATCTGTTTCAATGTCATACCATGCTTTAAAATTAAATTGAGCAGACGATGCGTTTGTAAGGTCAACCGTCTTTTTCAAATACGTGTGTAGATCATCTGCACTGCCAGAGAAATACTCATAAGCTCCACTTGCAGGCTCGTTGACGACTGTTTCTTTTTGTGGAAGGGTTACCTTGACTACATCATTGTTTGTACCTTTTGATGCTCCCTCATCTAGTAATACTTCTACACCTTCTTTATCAATTTCACTTAGATCAAACTCTGTTCCAGTTAACCAGTTCCCTTGTGTTCCTGCACTGTCTACAACAGCAGACCCTTGTAGCATTTCTCTCATATAAGGGCTAAAACCTGTCGGCATAGTACCCGGAATATCTCCAGCCCAGCTTCCGCTTGACATGATTGACCAGTAGCTTACTGGTTCACCAGCGCCAGTGTACTGAGTATCATACTCATCTGGAAGTCCGAGATCATGTGCAAATTCATGGGCCATAACTCCAACGGCTCCATCTTCAGGTTCAATCGTGTAATCGTAAGCTGCCATCTCTCCGCCCCAATAAGGAACGGTTGCTTCTGTACCCTCTAAACCATGTACACCACCTAAGTTCCAACGGTGAGACCAAATTGCATCAGAGCCCAGTGAACCTCCACCAGCTTCCTCACCAACTCCAGAGTGAATAATCATCAAATGGTCGACTAAACCATCGGCTTCAAGGTAATTCCCATCTCCATCCAAGTCATAACGATCCCATTGATCGTAATCAGCAATATTTACCGAAGGATCTGCAACAACTGCAGCCAGCGCTTCCTTAACTAGTCCACGTGCATCTACATCACTACCATCTTCAGTTGGGTAGTTTCCACCATATTCCGCCGCTGGTTTGCTAGCTGTGTACCAGCCTGCAACCTCACCTTCGACAGAGTAACTTCCACCTGATTGTTGCTCATAATATTGTTTCATAGATACATAGTTTTTCCCGTCTGGACCTGTCCAACCACCTGTACCAAATAACATATCTTGGTAATGTTCACGAGAGTATGCATTCTCACCTTCGTAATACATGTCTGTTTCATCTGACGTCATTGAATTATGAGGCTTGTCCGGATAATCAATGAGGATTGCCAAGACTTTATCCGTACGCATTTGCCCATCATAATCTTCTAGTTCAATGCCATCTACGGTTTTCTTGTTCTTTTTCTTTTTGTGTTTACCAGGCTTCATGCCTTTTTCTTTCATTTCTTTTTTCAGTTTCTCTTTTGATTCTTGAGCTTCTTCTTGAAGTTCTCCCGCTTCATGTGCATGCTCTGCGCCATTAGACTTTTCTTTCAAGAACTTCTTTAATGCCTTTTCTGCTTCAGCTGGACTAGCACTTGGTGCAATTGTCCCTTCTTTCTTTAGCATCTCAATCAATTTTTCGTCATTTGCGATACCAAGATCGATCGGTGATCCCCCGTAATGTTGCGTGACACTTTCACGTGCTTTTTCCGCTTCAGCTAATTGTGGTGAAGCGACAACACCGTATGTAAGCGTGCTCAGCCCCATCATGACTGCTAAGGCTGTAGATGTAATTTTCCCCTTATTCATGAATGAACGTCCTCCTCAAATTAGTTAACTAATACTTTTGTAGTAATAGTAGCAATTTGACGGAAAATTGTAAATATTATGTTTAAATATTCAGAAAAAGGGGAATAAAGACATATTTTTGCAGTGTTTTGAAGCATTACGTCGATGATTGTAGTAAGATACACCTTATTATATTGAAATATTTTGGAAAATAAAGTATTTGTAACATATCAGATAGAAATTTCCTGATATTAACAACAGCAGAAAGACCTATTTATCTCTCATGATTTTTTCTGTTTACTTAGCTTTTTTGTTCCAAAATGACATCTCCAACTCCTACATCGACCTTAACATCAATTTTTGTTTTGGCATTTTCGTAAGCCTGGTTTTGATAGCTACTACCCACTTTTATAAAATAGTCTGCGTGTACTTTCCCGACTCCTTTATCGACATCCAATTTAACACCGATATGCTTGGGTAAATATATTTTCGTTTTTCCGACGCCATTTTCAATGTTAACGTTGAAACTCTCCAGCCAATTTCCAGTAAGATCAATCTCTGTTTCTCCCATCCCTGCTTCAATATTGAGTTCTTTCATATTTAAGCTAGATAGATTTAGTTTAGATTTTCCGGCTCCTAACTCAAGGTTAATCAATAGAGGTAACTGGTCATTAAGGGTCATTTGCCAATCTTGTTTAGGGTTGAACATATTGGCAAATTTCGAAGAACATTGACTAACAGTCAGCTGCCCCTTGCGATTCTCACTTATTTCATAATCCACTATAGGCTCTAGTCCTTCTCCCTTAAAGGAGAAATTAGCATCCATAATCTTATCGGTACCACCAGAAATATGAAGTTTTCCAGTTCCTATTACTAATGTTGCATTCAGCTCAGTCTCATTAGATCGTTCAATAACTTTCTTTACGGTTTCCTTTGTAAACATTTATTCATCTCTCCAATCAATAAGTTCTTAACATAAGTTTAAGAGAAACCACCTTTGCAAGTAACGTCCATGAGATTGGTTTTCTATCCGTCCGGGGTCTGATTGAGCCCTCCGTTTTAAGTTGATATCGAGATGGTATACTGTTAGGGAAAGGATGAATAGAATGGAGTTTCAATTTCTAGGAACTGGTGCAGGGATTCCATCGAAAGGTCGAAACGTTTCTGCGATGGCACTACGTTTCATGACAGATCTTCAAGGAACTGTTTGGCTATTTGATTGTGGAGAAGCAACACAGCACCAAGTTTTACATACGAATCTTAAGCTTTGGCAAATATCAAAAATTTTCATTACTCATATGCACGGCGATCACATTTATGGTTTACCTGGTGTATTAGGAAGTCGTTCTTTTCAAGGTGCAGAGAGCCCTTTAAAGGTTTACGGACCTAAAGGAATTAAGGAATTCATTACGGTTACGCTTGAAACGAGCCGCACTTATTTAAAATACCCATTGGAAATCATCGAAATTGACGATGGATTTATAGAACAAGAAAATGGTTATCGTATTGAGGTTAGGCAGCTCGAACACGTCATACCCTCTTATGGATTTAGGATAAAAGAACCGGATCAGCCGGGGCGTCTAAAAGTTGAAAAATTGAAAGAACAAGGCATTCCATCAGGCCCGATTTATGGAAAACTAAAAGCAGGGCAGTCTGTTACCTTAGATGATGGTAGGATAATTAATGGAGCAGATTATACAACTGAACTTCAACCCGGGAGAATCGTTACGATTTGCGGAGATACCCGTCCTAGTGTAAAGACTGTTGAGCTTGCGCGTGATGCTGATTTGTTTATTCATGAGGCTACTTTTGCCGAAGGAATGGATGAAAAAGCGATTGAGTACTTTCATTCTACTACGAACCAAGCTGCCCAAATTGCAAAGGATGCTAACGTAAAGCGATTAATTCTGAACCATATCAGCTCTCGTTACCATGACCGTTCTGATGAACTATTAGAAAGTGCTGTCAGAGTGTTCCCTAACACAGCGTTAGCACATGACTTTTCTATTTTTCAACTGACAAAACGGAATAAGGAATAACAGAAAAGAGGAGCACATATGATGCGCTTCTCGTTTTTTCTGTCTGTTGGTCCACTTTCTAGGCTCGGGGGGCACTTCCCCCTTCTTTAGTACCACTTCTCCAACCTTACGTTCAACTTCACACTGAAACTGCTCATTCAAATGGATATCCATTACCCGTTATGCACGATAATTTCGATATATGCACGATAATCTGGATATATGCACGATAATCTTGATATTTGCACGATAATCTCGATATTTGCACGATAATACCGATATATGCACATTAACCCTTTTTTCAACTAAAATAGGATGCCCTATACAACTATTTTCATAGATGTTTTAGGGCACCCCCATCATTTTAGGAAATCCAGTTTTCTACATTCCATGTTTCTGTTACCCAATCCTCATAGAATTCAGGTTCATGTGAGACAAGCAATATTGTCCCTTTATAGTTTTGAAGTGCTTCCTTCAAGGCTTGCTTCGCTCTAATATCAAGGTGGTTTGTAGGTTCATCAAGTACTAGAAAATTACTTTCCTTCAGCATGAGAACACAAATCCGCACCTTCGTCTGCTCCCCACCGCTCAACGTGCTCATTTGCTGATAAATATGTTCATTTTTCAATCCACATCTTGCGAGCTGCTTCCGCACATCTTTCTCCTGCATATCAGGAAATTTCGACCAGACAAACTGTAAGGCTGTGTCTTTCCCTTGCATGACCATTTCCTGCTCAAAATACATTGGACGGACGAAACTCCCCAGTTTAACTTGACCTGATAACGGCTCAATTTTCCCAAGAAGTGACTTGATCGTTGTCGTCTTTCCGATACCATTATGACCAGTCAGTGCGATTTTCGCGTTTTTCTTAATCGTTAAATCCACACCTTTAAACAAAGGATGTTTGTATCCAATACTCAATCCATCCGCGACTAAAACTTCTAGATTGGGCTCTCGGCATACTTTAAATGAAAATCGTGGAACAGGCATATTCCCTGGCTTTTCAATCCGGTTGATTTTCTCAAGTTTTTTTTCTCGGCTTTTTGCCTGTTTAGCTGTTGATGCCCTCGCTTTGTTCCGGGCAATATAGTCCTCAAGCTTCTCGATTTCCTTTTGTTGTCGAAGATACGCTTGATAGTTTTGTTTTTTCCTTAATTCATAGGATTCAGTAAATCGCACGTAATTTCCGACGTAACGGGTAAGGTTCTTGTGCTCCAAATGGTGTATCACCGTTACCACTTCGTTCATAAAGGATGTATCATGGGAAATCAATATGAACGCATGGGGATAATCCGTTAAATACTTTTGAAGCCAGGCTATGTGCACGTCATCCAAATAGTTCGTTGGCTCATCTAATAGCAAAACATCAGGCTTACTTAACAATAGTTTCGCTAGCATCAGTTTGGTTCGTTGGCCGCCACTCAGGTGACTTGTTTGAGTGGACATTCCTAACGAAGCGATCCCAAGTCCTGCTGCAACCTCTTCAATTTTTGCATCTAAAGAATAAAAATGGTGCGTTTCAAGTGTTTCTTGTATAATACCCAGTCGCTCTAAATCTCTTTCCATCGTTTCCATTTCCACGTTCTCATTACCAAGTCGCTCAGTAATTTGTAGCATTTCTTCTTCTAGTGAGAATAAATTTGAGAATGCCCCCCTCAAATATTCCTTGATTGACTCTTCTTGATTAAAATCTGGATGTTGTTCTAAAAACCCGATTTCAACTCCAGTATGCCATTCAATGTCCCCTTCATCGGGGATCAATTCATTTGTTAACAAGTTCAAAAGCGTTGATTTTCCGCTTCCATTCGCACCGACTAACCCTACGTGTTCTCCTTTTAACAAACGGAATTCTATATTCCTAAACAATATTCGATCTCCAAAACCGTGTGTTAGTCCACGAACATGTAAGATACTCATACTATATACCCTCTCTTCTCTTAATTGAATGGACCATACACAAGACAGAAGAATTCACATATTAGAACGTTCATTTAAGACTTTTTGTACGCAACAAAAAAAGCAAGGTGCAATCACACCCTGCTTCTTTATTCGCACTTTCACATATGCCGAAAAAGGGAACGAGGTTGTGATCTGTTGTCTTGTAATGGCTTCTTTCTAAAATTAGGCAGACTTCTCCCCTAATCAAGCCACAACAATTAAAAGAACAACAGATCGATTCATCATCTCGTTACAACACCCTTTCATTGGTTATGAATTCCATTTTACGGGAATTCACTTCTCTTGTAAAGCCAACCTTGCATCTTTCACCATAGGTCGCGCGGAACGGAAGTAAACAAAATAGGATACGATTAAAAATAGGGAGGACAACAAGAACATATTTCCGTATCCAATCTGAACAACGACCCAACCTAAGAAAAACGATCCAATTCCTACACCGATATCGAATAATGTGAAAAAAGTTGCCGTCGCAGCACCTCTACGGTGGGAAGGAGAAAGTTGGATCGATAATGCTTGATAACTAGGTTGCAGAACACCGTAACCAATTCCGATTACAAGAGCAGCCGCATAAACCATCCAGCTATTCATCGCCAATCCGAGAATAATCATGCCAATAAAATAAAAAAGTGTACCAAACGCAATCAAACGATTTGGCCCTTTCTGATCAAACCATTTACCTGCAAAAGGTCTGCTGATGACAATTGCAATTGCATATAAGGTAAAATATGTACCCGCTATGGATGCATCCCCTAACTCCTTTGCATAAAGCGAAACGAAACTAATCACACCCCCGAATACGATAGCAATCATCATCATCGCCGCTGAAACAGGTAGTGCTTTCTTTTCAATCAGTTCTTGAAACCAAAAGCTCATGTCTTCTTTCGTTTTCAAAGAAAGTTTTCTCGCATCTTTTTTACTTTTCTCATGCTTGAAATTAGGTAAAAAACTCGCCATAAGCAATCCAATTAAAGATAGTGAAAAACAGAACCAAAACATACCTTGATAACTCGTTTTTGCTGCGACATATACACCGACTATAGGACCTACACTCATTGCAACCATGATGAATGTCCCGTAATACCCAAGACCTTCGCCCCTACGTTCTTCAGGAATCCATTCAGCAGCCATCGTTCCTCCGGCAGTTGTAGACATACCGAACCCAAAACCATAAATAAATCGTATAAGGAAGATAAATAGAACGGTTTGGGCTACCAAATAACCAAATGTCGCAACAACGAACACGATAATTGCAATAAGAAATAAAGCTTTTTGATTCTTAAAATCCATTAAATAACCAGTAATCGGTCTGGCGAATACAGCTGCAATTGTGAAAATGCCCATAATCAGTCCAACCTGATCCTCACTAGCACCTAGATTCTCTACTAAGTAAACTGGTAAAGTCGGCAAGAGAAGAAAAAAGCTCATAAAAAATAAAAAATTACTCGCACAGAGCAATATAAATCGTTTCGTCCATAAGGGTTGTCTTGTTGCTTCCATCTAACCGCTTCCTTTCTCCTCCATTATATAGTTGCCAGGTCCTTCCCCATAGAAAAATGCATCCATTAAGGATGCATTTTCCTTCTATTTATTAAATTCAACGGCAATGGATGATAATGAATTTTGACATTTTGAGGTATCAATAAATTTTCCTGAGCATCTTTCAAGTAATAAAACATCTTTTTACCAGCACCAGCGTTAGCAGAATGAACCGTTATGGTCTCTGCAAAGAGTTGATGTTTCACCATATACTCGACGATCATAAATCCATTTCGAATCTTGTTTTCCAAATCATGATCCAGTGAAAGATGCTGAATATCCTGTTCCTTTAACAACTTTACGCATTCTTCCATATCTGAGGCGAGTACATATTCTTCGGGAGCTGGGCGGACATCGTCTAAAAATACATTAATTTTGGACAATAATTGTCTCCTTCCCGCTGGCTTTTATTCATTATAACACGGAAAGGGTATAAACCCCAAAGTTGTACAAGATTGATATGCTAATCATTCGTGTAGATCAAATCTTCAATCGTCACTTGCCCCCAAGGTGCAATTCGAATGGAAACCTTATCTGGTCGATTATTTTCAATCCCCTTACCAGATCCTTCTTCTACATAATACCGTTCAATTCCATAATTTAAGAAAAGTTCACCCATTTGTTCATGTACACCTTTAACAATTCCTTTCAGGACCACTTCTCCATCTTGTACATTAGGTTTACTAGCGTGAACATTTTTCACCTTATAAATAGAATCCGCTTCCTTTAGAACTACGTATACTTTTTCGTTATGTTCAGGGATTTCTTCGTCTATCCACGAGGCCAAAGGTATTCTTGAAATATCATAATTGAGCGTAACATAATCGCCGTGGAAGAGGTCTCTAGGATCAATGGGTTCAGTTTTCAAAACGATTCGTTCTCCATAATGTAAGGTTACATAGTTAGATCCGGCGATCCCTACTAAAATCATGACTTGAAGGGCAATCAACATGTAAAACCATTTTCTCTTCATCATGATTGACCACCCTTCGATTCGTGGAACCAAGTTCTTCGTCTTTTTTCAAGATACCAACTTAAGACGAAAAGAAGTATACCACCAGCCAAGAAGAACATCGATTTCGGTAGAAAATCCCAAGCTAATTGAATGTAGGCGACGAGCGTGCTAATTAAAAATAAGAAAGTCCCTCGATTAATTAACATGGGTTCCTCAACTTTGTACCCTTGTACAAGGATGGATAAGGAATAGCCAAACGCTAGGAGCAGGTAAAGTACGCCTGCTGTTTCTCCGACAAGAAACAAAGGTAGGAAGAGTAGCAAATCAATCCAATTCCGATCGCTTTGACGTTTTACCTTCACCAAAGTGATCGCGCCAATAAGCAATAGAAGTATCGCAAAGTATGGTATAGGTTTAGATAAAATCTCTTCATCATAACGAATCATATCATCTAATACGAACACATGAATAAACGTTACGACGATTACACCGACTATGCTCATATTTTTAAAAGCATTTTTACCCTTTTCATGCTGGAGGAATTCATTCACGGCATACATGAATAGGAAGAAGAGTGTCATCCATACATACATAAGGTCATAAGCTACATGAAATGTGATACTTGATATTGTTACAGCCGACAAGTAAAAGTAATAAAACAATGGTTCATTTTCTTTAAATGTTAGAATTCCGATTCCACCAACTACAAGAATGGCAAGAAAGAAACTGAACGATTGGAAGGAAATAGCACTATAAATCATCCCTGCAGATCCTATTACGAGTGTAAGCAAGTAGATGTATTTATTCGGGAAAACATAATAAGTAAGTAAACCAATTCCGAGCCATATTATAAAAGCCGTTGAGTTATAGCTAACAATATGGAACATTTGAGCAACGAGGAAAATACCTGCCCCAAAGGTCAAAGTGCCCATTCCGATCCAGGCAGTTCCTAACGTACGGCTGCCTTTCTGAACAAGATTCATACCAATCAAGTTAAAGCCTATAATACCTGTACAGATGAGCGTAAACCTCAACAGGTTACTCATTTCACTCCAATTTGAAGCAATAAAAGTAAGTATGCCGAGTCCAATCAGTATACTCGCTAATATAGGCAGCAAATTGTTGCTTTTCCTTCCCTCATATAACGATAAGATATCTTCGAATTGATTTTCTTCAATGAGACCTTTTTCTACCCATCGAGTGCCTTCCCTTTTCAACCACTTCCGTTCGTTCATAACCTTCCTCCTTTTCTAACTACTTTATGATGGACATTTAGAGCCATTCATGTTTAGTGTAATTTTACACTAAACATGAAATTTAACCAACACTTATTTTTAACTAAAAAAAGTGGTGTAGACCACCACTTTTAAATAAATAATGTAGAATTGAGAAATTGCCTGGATACTGATTGAAAATAGGATGTCTGGACGGAAAGAGTGGCAATGACCATCGCATTCTTTACTATGGATTGTTCTCGATTGCCAAGGTCATCTAGTCGTTGAATTTTTTCTTCAGCTTTCTCGTAAATGAGCATTTCAGCCTTACTTCCGTCCTTTACTCTGAAATCAACGTCAACAACATGATCATCGTTCAAATCTAATTCCTCAAAAATAGAAGCATATGTATGATAAAAGTGGATCGGGTCTATGATGTCATCATGCCGATCTTCAATATCATTAAATATTAATGTTAGTAAGTTCCTAATGGAAACAAAATCGAGCGTACTTTTCAAATCCTCAACAATAAATAGAATCGCTGCTTGTTCGAGAGAATACTTTTTGCCTTTTTGGGGTGAGCCAATCAAATTTCGTACATCTCTCTTCACCCAATTTTGTACAGCTGTTGTTGAGAAGCTGCTATATTCGATTTGATTGCCTAGAGAGACAATTTCATTAATTGAAAAACCGATTTCTCGACTCGAACCTTTGATAATTTTTTCAAAGATATTAGGAAGAGAAGATTCACCCAAACCATTAGCGAATCCATCTTCAACAACTCCATTCATTTCCTGCCAAGCTTGTTTTAACACTTCTAAGGGAGTTGCACACCCATCTAATTGTAATGATAGAAGTAATTCAGCCATTTGTTTACGCGTTAATATTAATGAAGGCATGTTTTCACCTCGTTTTATCCGTTCATTTGAACTTATCATACGCTTCAAAAGTTATAACGTCAATTTTATTTTAACAATTTGATTCCAATAAATGATAAAATAATTATGATTATAAGAAGACTACTATCTTGATTAATTTTAGTAGTTAATTTATACTCAATTTATACAATATTAAGTTCAAATGAACTTGAAATGAGGTATGAAAATGTTTAAACGGCTTTCATTGTTTATCTTAACGAACGTTCTAGTCCTTACAATGATTATGATTATTCTTTCATTGTTAGGCGTGAACAACTATATCGGTACAGATGGTAACATCATGTTCGGACAGTTGTTGGTGTTCAGTGCTGTTATTGGTTTCACTGGATCCTTCTTCTCCCTTGCGATTTCACGCTGGATGGCTAAGAAATTAATGGGAGTAAAAGTGATTAACCCTGATAGTCCGAATTCTTCATATGAGCGTGATTTAGTTGAGCGTGTACATCGTTTATCACGTGCAGCAGGCCTTACTGTAATGCCAGAAGTAGGTTTGTATAACTCTCCAGAAGTAAACGCATTTGCAACTGGTCCATCTAAACGTCGCTCTCTCGTAGCTGTTTCAAGTGGACTCCTTGAAAGCATGGATGACGATGCTGTAGAAGGCGTTCTTGCACACGAAGTTGCCCATATTGCGAATGGCGATATGGTAACGATGACTTTATTGCAGGGTGTTATCAATACATTCGTTGTCTTCTTATCAAGAATTGCAGCATGGGCAGTCGCTCAGCTTGTAGATGAAGACAAAGCAGCGATTGTACATTTAATCTCGATTTTTGTCTTCCAAATCGCCTTTTCGATCCTCGGAAGTATTGTTGTCATGGCATACTCTCGTTACCGTGAATTTCACGCCGATCGTGGTGGAGCAGATTTGGCAGGTAAAGATAAGATGATCCATGCGCTTGAATCTCTTCGCGCTCACGTCAATCGCGTCGATACACGCCAAGAGTCACTAGCAACTATGAAAATCAACGGTGGGAAGAAGAAAATGCTTTTCTCAACACACCCTGATTTAGATGAGAGAATTCGAAGATTACATGCAAAATAAGTAATTTAATTTTTAGTGAAATTAGTACCGAACGGAACAGACACCTTGTCTGTTCCGTTTTTTCGTTTGCTAATCTAAACTTGCTGATATAGTATAGACATATAGGTTTAAACTAATGAACGAATGGTGATTACAATGAATGTTAAACATAATAAAGAGCGATTTTTAGAATCATTTCGAAATGCAATCCCCTTATTTCAAGCGTTAGCAGATCCAGTTAGACAGGAATTAATCTTGTTACTTGCTGAAAACGAAAGATTGAATGTGAATGAGATTGCTGAATATTCTCCAATGTCCCGTCCAACCATCTCACATCACTTGAAAATTTTAAAACAAGTACAAATTGTTAGCTCAGAGAAAAAAGGGACGCAAAATTATTATAAGTTGGAAGTAGAGCGCTCTCTAGAACAGTTGAAGGATCTCGTTAAGGTGATAGAATCTGAATGTATTTTTGAACAATCGAATAATGAATGAAACATAAGCCTAACCGGTTACGTCTATACTACGAACGATTGAACCACCTACATCTTTTGTGTAAATAGGGAGGGTTTTTATGATGTTACGAGTATTCATGATCTTAGGACTTATTTTTGTGCTTGCGGCTTGTGGAACTGAAGAAGCAAATAAGAAACCAGAAGCAGAGCCTACAAATGGACAAGCGAACGAGCAACCTAAAAAACCGTCTGAAGGGAATGGGATTGTGGCAGGTCAAATGGAATTGAATGTACTCTCATTCGAAGAGGACAAAACAGTAATCGAATTGAAGAATCAAACTGAACGCCCACAAGTAATGGAGTTTACTAGTGGACAACAGTATGACATGTGGATTAGAGATGAAAATGGTAAAGAGGTATTTCATTGGGGAGAAGGTAAAATGTTCACCCAAGCTATTAAAACGGAAACGATCGAGCCCGGTGGTAGCAAAGCATTTACAGTCGCTCTACCTCAATTAGATCCAGGCACGTACACGATCCGGTTTAAAGTCACCTCTAAGCCCCCATTTGAAACAACATTTAAACAAACGATTGAATAGTAAAATGCTGTATACTAATAGAATCCGCCCTACCATGATGTAGGGCGGATCTTTTTTGTTTAGCAAATCGTATTACTTTGATTCCTGCGTTTCTAATGGTTGCCAGAGATCTTTTATACCAATCGCGCGTTTAATGCCATTGATGGTACCAAGATGATACCCTTCATGCCAAATCATGAAATTCAATACTTCGCCATACGTTTCAAATACAGTTCGTTCATTCAATTTGAAAGGTTCCGCCAGCTTTTCATCTAGCTTATCGCCATACAGCATTTCAACTCGTTCAATTTGAGACTCAAGATCATCAGCTAATTCAGTTAATGCAGGCGGTTCCTTTTCCCATGTAGAGGGACTAGTCGCATGACCAAAGAAATCATTATACTCTTCAGGCACTTCTGGATCTTTCTTATCTAGGCGTGCCATAATTCCCTCAACGGCTAAATAAACGTGTCCCAAGTTCCACAAAATTGAATTATTAAAGCCTTCGGGAACCTGTAAAGCTTGTTCCTCCGTTGTTGCTTTAAGACCTGCAAGAGTATTACTGCGAGAAAAATTGAACATTTGTAACAACGCTTGATTCTCCATTTAAACCGTCTCCCTTACCATCTATTCTCTCTAAGATTATCGTCAGAATTTTCTGATGTCAACTGAAACTACTTCACTCTTTAAGCCCAACTTTAACGAGTAGACCTCCTGCCATCAGCAATATCCCTGCAAATCCAAATACATATGCTGTGACATAGCTCCCTGATATCCAACCACCAATTAATGGACCTGTGAGATTTCCAAGAAAACGGACGCTCGAGGTTACACCAAATGCTCTCCCTTGTATGTCTGGTGGTGTTTTTTTATGAATTAACGTTTGGATGGCTGGCCAAACGCCACCAAGCAGTAGGCCTTGCATAAATCTCCAAACATATAATTCATAGATATTATCTGTCCATAACTGCGGTAAGAATAATATACCGCTCGCAACCATAACAACAGGTAGCAGTTTTACATGGCCGATTCGATCCCCAAGTTTCCCTAAGTATGGAGAACCAATGATAATTGCAATCCCTAATATGGAAGCAGCGAACCCGGCTAACAATGCTAAGTTTTCTTTATTCGATACGAAAGTTTTTACAAAAATGGTCATCATTGAGTTTGTACTTAGCATCGCTGCTTGTAATAGAAATGCGGCAATAAATAAAATAATGAGGTGTTTATTCGTTAATACGTCTTTAAAAGTCCCTTGTTTTTCTTTCTCAGACAACATCGGTTGATCTTTCGGTATCGCATAAATAACGAGCAGTAAAGTGATTAAAATGCTTATGCCGGTAACCGCAAATACCGGGCGAAATCCGAACCAATCTGATAATGCGCCTCCGAAAAGCGGACCAACAATCCCACCTGAGATGCCACCAGTTTGAAGAAAACCTAACGCACTTCCTGTTTGTTCTTTAGGTGTGATTCTAGATAGGTAAGAAAAGGAGACCGTTATAAATCCTGAAAAGAACCCCATTGAAAAGCGTAAGCCAAGGAGCATCCATGGACCTGTTGCAAAGGCCATTGAAAAGGTGAGAATCCCCATTCCGATTCCAGCACGGATAAGGTTGGCTTTTTGACCATATTTATCAGCAAAAATCCCCCATATCGGAGCCATAATGGCACCCGATAAAAAAGCGGCAGAAAAAATTGCACCTGTCCAAATACTCAACGACTTCTCATTCGTCACGCCAAGCTCCTCTAAATAAAGCGGCAGAAATGGAAGTATCATTGTCATTGCAGCAACAATTATGAAATTACATAGCCAAAGATAACGTGCACTTCTTTTCCAATTTTCCAATAGACTTCATCCTAACTACTGCGGTAAAGACCGATAAATCACTATTTCACATTGTAACACTTAACGATCAAACCTTTGATAAATCTGCTTGATAGATAGGCTAAACCAGATTCCTCATTACAAACATGCTTTCCAAGCATAAAAAAAGCTCCAACAATGGAGCTCACTATTCTTTGATCTGTTGTGTTGTCTTTTCTAAGAGATCAATATATTGATTAATTTGTTCTAGCTCGAAATTAATCATATTCTCATAAATGGAGAGGATTAATTGTCCATAGGTTGTGCCTGGAACAGCCCATTTCCCATTTAAACTTGTCCAAGTTGGAGCAGACCCACGTGTCACTAAATCAAATCGAGGATCCACTAACTTTTCTCCAGGTGGTAATGGATCTGTTGATGCATAGGCATATAAATGTTGTATATGCGCCGTTACGCCTTCACGAGGAGAAGCAAAGCTTGCACCCGGCGTATTTGGATCAGTTGTTCCAATACCTGCATAGTTATTTTGTTCTGGTTTCACTGTTCCTGTGAATCTAAAATAGTTCGTTTCGTGTATCGCCTGAGCTAGAGCAGCGTCACCTCTGATCCCATACTTTTCACCAATTTCTAAATACAAATCTGCAAGTTCTGGCGCACTTTTGTTTATCACCTTTATCATTTTATTCATTGAAGAAGCTGTCAACACGCTGTTTCCCATAATTCTATACCCCGTAATCGGTTCAACAGGAGGTGGCTCAACTTCACCTTCTGTTACGATAAATGCTCCATCAATTCCAATACTTTTCAACTGTGCAACTAACTCATCTGCATTTTCTTTGAGTGAGAAAGCGCCAGCTTGTACACGATAATAAGTCGTTCCATTAATATTTACAGGATAAATGTACGAGTTAATTTTGTTCGTTTGCAGAAATAGCGCACGTTGCTTAGCATTTTCTTCCTCTTTAAATGAGCCAGCGATGACTTTGTACAATGCATTTGGATCAGGTTTTGGTAGAGGTTTCGGCTTTGCTGTTAAATTGAGAGCTTTTGCTAATCCAATTGCAGTTGCTTTCGCAACATCCTGTAGAAATTGATTATTTAACATCAACTGCAAATCCCTTTGGTTATCTATAAATAAAACCTCCAGAAGAAGTGCATTCATTTTCGTCTTCCGTAACACGAAAAAGTTCGCTCTCTTTTGGCCACGATCTTTTACATTATATTTATTTGTTGTAAATACAATTTCTTTATGGATAATTCTTTGGATTTCCTTCGTTGCACTCGGTATTGAACCATTATAAATATAACTTTCAAAACCAGATCCACCAGCTGCATTATGATGGACTGACAAATAGAAATCTGCATTTTTATTATTCGCATATGTTGTGCGTTGCTCTAAGCTTAAGGTTTCATCATTGGACCTTGTCATCAATACTTTCACTTCATAGGTCTCTATTAGATACTTACGGATCAATAGCGCGACTTTTAAATTAAAGTCTTTTTCTTTATATTGCTTATAAGTTGCACCTGGGTCAGTTCCTCCATGACCGGGATCAATCACGACAGTAACCATTTTTCCACCACTTTCAATTCATTTTTATTCCCTTTGTACAATATATGCCATTTTCCATTTTTTGCTTGTCCAAATACAAAAAAAGGGTGACTGAAGTATACAGCCACCCTTTATCATCAGTAAAATTATAAAATTAAGCATTTATTGTTCATTCTTATCCTTATCTTCTTCATTTCCATCTACATTTGGATTGTTTTCTAGTGGATCAATGGTATGTTTATATGAATATCCCTTTGTTATTGCAGCCACAAATATCACAAGTACGAAAATAATGATGAGAATAGATGCAACCATCACTTTAAACATCAATAGTATCCCTTCCTTCCAACTTCAAATTTAACATGACATTGAAAGGAATTCACTATCTAAACTTGACAGTTTTTTTAACAGCGACCTTTACTTTCCATATGTTTCAGTCACACCCCAATATACATCAACAACAATATCATTCATTACCACATCAAGATCATGAAAAATTCTATGTGTAACCAGCAAATGTTTTGTATCGTTTTCGTCAATGGCACGCTCTATTCCGTCTGCTGCTCTATTCAAATCATTCTTTAGTGTGCCTCTTGTTTCCGGGACTAGTATTTTCCTTATATACTTGAGACGATCTCCGAGCTGTTCTTCTTTATTTGTGGGATCGATACTTTGCCAAGCTCCCCACCCAAGCAGTTCATTGAAATATGTGTGCATTAAATTTATTTCTCTCAAAATTTCCTCTTCTTTTCCCTCATCATTAAATAAGGCATCGTTCGAAACGACACGAACATCTCCATTATTCTTCGCACTAGCTAGTGTTGTTGGATTTCCGTCTGCTTTTTTAAACAGATAAACGCCTGTCCAACCTCCAATTCCAATGATGATTAAACTAATAAGCCCAATCGATAAAATCCATTTAGATGGTAGGTTTAATTTCTTCAGAACAACCCCTCCACTTCACAATCTGGATTAATATAGTAAATTATTACCTATTTTACCTTATATTCAGAATAATAACAAAGCACTTGTCCATTGTATTCTAATCGTAACTTCATTGTAATTGCTCTATTATTGCATTGTCATACTCAAGTAGTAGAATGTCCAATTAAGACGCGTAAAAAAAACAGATGCGTCTTGCAATTTAAAGGAGGGAACCTTCTATATGTTTAAGAAATTAGCACTTACTGTTGCTATTGCAGGAACTGCTGCTCTTGCACCTACAGCAACTCAAGCGGCGGAATTGGACAAGCCGTTAAAGAAGAACATGTGGGATGAGGACGTCCACACTATTCAAAAGGACCTTAAAGAATTAGGATTCTTCAACTACGATAAATCTACCGGCTATTTCGGTAGTATCACTCATACAGGGGTAAAGAATTTCCAAAAAGACTATGATCTTAAGCCAACAGGTACTGTCGATCAAGAAACAGCAGATGTACTAGAAGAAGCTACTGAAATGATTGAACGTGGTGATCGTGGTAAGGCTGTACAACATTTACAAAAGCATTTGGCTGAAATGAAGCTTTACAACTATAAGGTGGACGGCATTTTCGGTCCTATAACCGAAAAAGCAGTTGAAAACTTCCAAAATAAAAATAGTCTACAAGTTGATGGTATTGCAGGTCCTGAAACAAAAGCAGCACTATTTAACTTGAATGAAGCAGCAAAAAAAGCCGAACCAGTTAAAGAAGAAGCTGAATCTACTGAAGCAACAACAACTTCTGAACCAGAAGAAGCAGAAGCTTCAGCTGCAGATGAAGAAAAAACAATGACTATGCAAGCTACAGCATATACTGCTGACTGTAATGGGTGCTCAGGCGTAACAGCAACTGGAATTGATTTAAATAAAAATCCAGACCAAAAAGTGATCGCTGTAGACCCTAATGTCATTCCACTCGGAACAGAAGTATATGTAGAGGGCTATGGCCGTGCAGTTGCTGGTGATACAGGTGGCGCTATAAACGGAAATAAGATTGACCTATATATGCAATCTCAAGATAAAGCCGAACAATTTGGCGTACAACAAGTAGAAGTAACAATTTTAGATTAATAAGAAGAAATAGACCTTGCTGAAGCAAGGTCTATTTTTTTATGTTCATATCGTATTTAAATATTGCCATAAATAATAAGTAATGTAACTCTCCCATGGGTACCAATTTTCTTCTTCCGCTAGTTTTCGAATCTCTTCAGTTTGAGGTTGTTTTTCCGAATCATATAGAAACTTCACTGCATTTCTCAATCCGATATCTGCTGCGGGAAGTACATTCGGTCGATGGAGTCCGAACAACATTAAGCACTCAACTGTCCACATTCCAATTCCTCTTAATGGCATCAAATGGTCAATAATCTCTTGATTAGATAAATTCCATAGGGCATTTAAATCAATCGCTCCACTAGACACTAGTCTTGCAAAATCAATAATATATTCTGACTTCCGTTGACTAAATGACAAATCTTGAAGTTCTTGATATTCAAGCTTAGCGACTCGATCTGGACTAGGGAATATGTAAAGATTATCCTCTTCGAACCGATGGACTGTGCCCGCATAACGAATCAGTCGTTCCTTTAATGTTGCAGCGAACTTCAAATTCACTTGCTGACCTATAATCGTGTCTACTGTTGTCTCAAATAAATCTGGGTTGGTAATGACACGCATGCCATGAAAAAGGTGGGTAACTTGGGTGACTCTATGACTGTTTTCTCTTATATGTTCATAGAATGATTCCAGCCTATAGTCCGTACCAAACATTCTCTTCATAAACGTTTGGAGCTCACGCTCTATGTCTTTATCCACTCTTTGATTTTGATGCATGGAGATTCCATTCTCTTCGTTAACAACTGTAATATCTAAAAGAAACGGCTTTCCAGCTAAGTTTATCCATTTAATGAAACGGCTTTCTTCCGGTTTAATGACCATGGACTTTAAAGTATCTGTCGTTCGATGATGTTTTTGAAAGGTATTTTCAAATGAAAAAGGTCCCTCAATTGCCAAAATATTCGTTTTATTTTCCATTATTCACCTCTACAAATGGTTACATTTATTACAAAGTCGTAGCATCTGTTAAGTGTAATTTACAAACCTCCATAAATTTATAACGATAACGAATAAATTTGATGACAAACGGTTTATTCATAATCTGACGGGGTATGTTAGTACACAGCATGCTTCGTTTTTAATGTATAACACAAATAATGATTAAACAACTTGGAGGCAAAGATTATGGGTAAGGAAAAACGAGATTATTATTTTGACAATGCAAAATTTATACTGATTTTTCTCGTTGTATTTGGACATTTCATAAGTCCACATAAATCAAATAGTGACGTTTTATATACGGTGTATAACTTTATTTACACGTTTCACATGCCTGCATTCATATTGATTGCTGGATTTTTCTCGAAGAGTATCTTTAAAGAAGGTTACTTGAAAAACATTTTCAAAAAAATATTGATCCCTTATTTCATTTTTCAGATCATCTATTTTGCTTTTTACACGATCAAAAACGGAAGTGAAACATTTAAGCTCTTTGATCCATATTGGACGCTTTGGTTTCTACTAAGTTTAGTCCTATGGAACGTATTACTAGTCATATTCGCTCGTATTAAATATCCTTTGATCGTTGCTCTTGGACTAGGATTAATTGCAGGATATGTACAAGATATTGGGACATTTTTAAGTCTATCTAGAACATTTGTCTTTTTCCCAGTATTTTTGCTCGGCTATTATTTAAAGAAAGAACACTTTTACGCGTTGTTAAATACGAGGAAACGTATAGCCGCAAGTACTTTATTCGTTACGATGTTTATTAGTTATTATTTCTTCTTTCCAGAAGCAGCGAAAGAATGGTTATTGGCTTCATCATCCTATGAAGAACTTGGAGTTGGTGTTGAACAAGCAATTCTCATTCGTTTGCTTATGTATGGATTAATGCTCATTGCTACATTCAGTTTCATGGCACTCGTTCCAAGAAGGAAGCTATTCTTCACGCATATGGGTGGACGAACATTATACGTTTATTTGCTACATGGATTTATCGTGAAATTGTTCTCTATTACACCGTTCTACGATGCCATTCAAGACACTGGAAACTATATTTTATTCGTCGTATTGGCAGCAGTTGTCACGTTATCATTAGCATCTAAACCAATAATGACTCTAGCTCAACCTTTAATTGAATTAAGGACAAGCCTTCTACAAAAATCGATGTACCGTAAACGAAATACAGCAGACGCCTCTTAATATCGAGGGAAAATTACAATTTCCTAGGAAATCACAATAATAACGACAAAAAAATTGAGCTGACCTATGTTCATTTTTCAATGAATAATAGGTCAGCTCTTTGTTATAGATAAGTTTATTGATTAGATGTTTGTGTCAGTCCATTCGTTCCTGAGCTTAGATCCACATAGTAGGATCCACTTCCACTATAAGATGAAACTTTGAGTGTATACGTTCCTGTCGTTGATGGTGTGAAGGAAATCGTTTCTTGACGCTTCGTACCTTCTGCTTTTGCAACTTGTACCCCAGATGGATCATACACATATACATCAAAGTCAGGTGATCCACCAAACCACCAACTAGCCTTCCAATTCGGAATGATCATTGTAACGGCTGTCGGATAACTCGTATTGTTTACCGTGAATTGATACGTATCCTCACTTCCTGTCCCACCAAGTGAGTCTTGCTCAGCAAAGTGATTGGGTGTCACAATATTTGTACCACTCAAATTCCCTGCATCTTTAATCGCTTCATAACCATCTAATCGCCCATGACCATAATCGATATCTTTTCCGGCTGGCCCCCAGTCTTCAGCTGTGTTTGATAGAATGTTTTTCACATCTGTTGGCGAAAGTCCATTGTTGGCTTCTAGCATTAAGGCGATTGTACCAGCTGTAAATGGTGTCGCCATGCTTGTCCCACTGTATGTGACGTATCCGTTCGTTGTATTCGTTTGTGCTGCTGTAATATTGTAACCAGGCGCGAAGATATCCGGCTTGATCCGTCCATCAGCTGTTTCACCACGGCTTGAGAACTCTGCTAAGAAGAACCCACCTTCTCCTAAGTCTGCTCCAGCACCAACCGTAATTGCTTTTTCTGCAGCTCCAGGAGATCCGATTGTTTTCTTACCAGGACCAGAGTTTCCTGCTGCTACCGTTACGACTAAGCCTGCATCTACTGCGTTGTTAACTGCAACTGATGTGGAGTCTGTCCCATCAGAACTTGCAGAAGTCCCTAGACTTAAGCTTAGAACTTCAATACCGTACACATCTTTGTTCGCTACTGCCCAGTCTATTCCAGCTGTTACCGTACTCATGCTACCGCTACCTTGACTATCTAAAACTTTTACACCAACAAGGCCAGCTCCTGGTGCAACTCCCTTATGAGTTGGATTTCCATCTCCATCACCAGCAACAGTACTCGCAACATGTGTACCGTGTCCATTGTCATCATATGGCGTTGTGCGATTATTCACTAAGTCCTTCCACCCTAGTACCTTACCTTCATCAAGGTCCACATGGTTGGCGTCAATACCTGTATCTATGACTGCTACCACTTGATCATCTTTCGAATACGTATTTACGTTTCCATCACTGTTACCCGTTAGACCGAAATCCGTTCGTGCTTTTTCTGTTCCAAACCAAGTGTTTGCTGTGCCATTTGTAGCTTGAATTGGAGCATCATATTCAATAGATTTAACGAATGGCAGTTTTTCCAATTTCTCAATTTGCTTTTTCGTCATAGATGCCGCTACCCCATTGAGGGCTTTTGAGAATTTATGCTTTGTTTTAAATTTGCCGACTTTTCTTAGGATTGATTGATGTGCTTTCTCATTTCCTAGCGTTTCATCGAATTGGATGATGACATTAATGATGTCGGATTGAGATTTCTCTTTAAGCATAGATTCGAGATTGTCATACACTTTGTTACCATTCACATTCACCATTGCTTGAGGCATTACCGGATTTTTTGACACTTTCTTTTCGAAATCTGCACCACTTACACCTCCGATAGATGTAAAAAGCATACTTGTAGCAAGTACTGTCGAAGCGACAACATGTTTCTTCTTCATTCCTTTTCCTCCCTCAATTTTCATCAATTTTTGAATGTTTTAAATTTTCTGCTACTTAATCGTAATACATTAGACCTATGATGAAATGAGGATATGTATGGAAATAACTGCATTTTATATTTGTGTGGAATGTCCTGCTTAATTCAATATCTTCATTCTGATTGAGGACGCTTCTACTATCTTTTCGACAAAAGTTAAATTGTCGAATGATTCAGACCTTATCTTTTAAGGAATACTACAAATATTGCTATAATAGATACAAATGACCAGTTGGAGGTTTTATAGTTTATGACGAGCCAAACAGGTACAATTGTTCAGAATTCGCTAGATGCACTATTAGAAGATGACACTTTTCTACCTGACCTACAGGATGAAACACGTGAACAGGCATTTACATCATTAGCCGCTATTCTCTCTACGCCCAATCAAATACATAAATCCTTTTTGAGGATTGCGTTAGAAGATGGAAAGGTTGTACGAATTCCAGCCTTCAGGGTGCAACATAATAATGCGCTTGGACCATATAAAGGTGGGATTCGATTTCACGAATCAGTGAATGAGGAGGAAGTCACAAACCTTGCTTCTCTAATGACTCTGAAAAACGCACTTCATGAAGTTCCTTTTGGAGGAGGTAAAGGTGGTGTTGTACTGAACCCGAGGGACTACTCCGTAAAAGAGTTACATCTTATTTGTGAGAAATACGTCCATTACTTTAGTGATGTCATTGGTCCAGATAAGGACATTCCAGCTCCAGATGTGGGTACGGGGGATCGAGAAATGGACTGGATGATGGCAGAATATAAGAGCATTAAACCAGGCAAGCCTTATCGAGGCAGTTTTACAGGGAAAAGCGTTGTAAATGGGGGCTCTCTTGGTCGAAGAAAAGCGACTGGTAAAGGTGTTTATTTCACATTGCGCTATATGATTCATGATTTCTTAAATGAACAGAAGAATTGGCTATCGACCCTTGATAACCCATTTGCAAAGACTGCGCTTAGTTATGCAAATCGTCCGTTGACACTCTCTGTCCAAGGTTTCGGGAATGTCGGTTCTATTGCTGCCCTTGAAGCGTTTGAATGTAAGCATTTAAATAATAAAATAGTAGCAGTTAGTGATCGGAATGTTACACTTTACAACGAAAAAGGGCTAGACATCCCAGCGTTAATTGATTTTACAGAAAAAAATGATGGTGATCTCCCTACAGATGACGGCCAATTAACTGCTGCTAATGTATCTGCAGATATTCTTGATCGCGAAGATGTACTTTACCTTGATGTAGATGTATTGATATTAGCTGCGCTTGAGGATCAAATCCATGCTGATAATGTTGAAAAGGTTCAAGCGAAAATGATCGTAGAAGGTGCAAATGCGCCTATTACCGGAGAGGCAGATCAGTACCTAAGTAATCTAGGAACCATTATCGTTCCTGATATCCTTGCAAACGCGGGTGGTGTAATCGTTTCCTATTTCGAATGGCTACAAGGTCGTGAAACCCAGTTCTATAGTGAGGACGAAGTAAACAAACTACTTTTGAAGAAAATGAAAGGTACGATGGAAACCATTCTTCCACAGTATTTCGGAGATCCATTTCCACTACGCCAAAATTGTTACATCCACGCTGTGATGAAGTTATCGACCATTCTATTTAGACAAGGAAAGCTTTACTAAAAAATAGCTTTTCATATTTTTGAGGAAGCCATAAATTTAAGAGTCGTCTATTGACGACTCTTTTTTATTGGAAAAATTCATTTTCAAAATTTAGGTAAATATCTATTGACCACCAAGTTTGTACTAGTGTATTATTTAATTAGTACACTAGTACTCAAACACAATAGTAGGAGGGTTTCCATTGAATGCTTGGCTCAGTTTGACGAAAAAAGAATTACGTTTAGGTTTACCAGCCTTTATGATCCCTGTCATTGCTTATATTATTATTATTGGAATTGCATCGTATTTTGGATATCGAGCAGGTTATCCGTGGGAAGCAGTTGTAGGTGTTTCAATAACAGCTACTGGGATGCTAATGTTTTACCTTATTTATTATCTTTTCTTCAGCATGAATGCAGAACGGAAAAAGCTTCATCTATGGTTGCATAATCCACTTCCAGCTTACTCACTTCTCTTAGCAAAGGTTGTTTCAGGATTAGTATTCATGGCAATCACTTTATTAATTACCGGATCCCTAACATTAATTGCTGCAAACCTGTCTCCAGAATTAACCAATATGGTTCCGTGGGTCCAAATTAAACAATTTGGATTTCTAGGTGTCGTACACTTCTTTATGTTTGCACTGGATTTAGCGATTTGGTTCCTATTCTTTTGGATGGTCTTCTTGGTTATGAACCGATTCACGGGAAATTTCCTTAGCTTTGTAACGACATTCATCTTTGTTATTGTTTCCTCTACGATTTATGGATGGTTTACCAACTCTTGGATTTACGAAAAACTTACGATGTGGGGCGAGATCAATGGTGCTAACCTATTGAAATCCCTAGAAATTAATACTGATTTTACAAGTGAAGGCGGGCAATTTTCCTCTGAAATGGGAGAAATGAGTATTTACATTGGTCAATATGTCTTCGGTATTTTATTTGCAATCGGTATGTTTCTTGTTGCAAGCTGGATGCTCGAACGTAAAGTTGAGGTGTAAGACATGACAGACAACTTTCAATCCACTCAACCGATCTACAGTCAGTTGGCTGATCGGATTAATCAACAAATTTTACGTGGGGAACTTGTACCTGGAGATAAACTTCCTTCAGTTAGAGAACTTGCCTTACAAGTCAACGTAAACCCCAATACCGTTCAACGGACTTACCGAGAACTGGAGGCGATGAAGATCGTGGAGACAAGACGAGGTCAAGGTACATTCGTAACAGACGATCAAGAAGTATTGAATGAAATGCGCGATCGGCTAAAACAAGAGAGGCTTTCTCATTTCGTAAAAGGAATGCGTGAAATGGGCTATACGCATGGTGAAATAGAAGCTGGTTTGCAGGAATATCTCCGTGAAGAGAAAGGGGATCAACATTCATGATCAAATTAAACAACGTAACAAAAAAATATATGACAAAAGCCGCTTTAAAAAATGTAGATTTAGAGCTGGATAAAGGAAAAATCATCGGTCTTGTCGGTGAGAATGGAAGCGGAAAATCTACTACTCTAAAATTGATTGCTGGACTCATCCAACCAACACAAGGCTCAGTTACAGTTAATGGTGTTGAAGTCAATCGACGAATCGCTAATCAAGTATCCTATCTATCTGAGCTTGACGAATACTACGGATTTTACAATGTTGGACAGACGATTGATTTCTATGCATCGCAATTCTCAGATTTCAATAAGGAGAAAGCAGAGGATATTCGATCGTATATGAAATTAGATCGAAATGCAAAATTAAAGCACTTGTCCAAAGGGAACCGTGGACGGTTGAAGATCGTATTGAACCTTGCCCGAGAAGTACCCGTGATTCTAATGGATGAACCTCTTTCTGGACTTGATCCTATGGTACGGGATTCTATCGTCAAAGGACTAATCTCCTTTATCGATTTGGAGAATCAAATCGTTCTAATCACGACCCATGAAATCAGAGAAATCGAAACGGTTCTTGATGAAGTCGTTGCGATAAAAAGTGGCGACATTATTGGACACCATAATGTTGAAGAACTCCGAAGTGAACATGGTATGGGGATTGTTGAATGGATGAATAAAATATACGCTTAGTTAATTCAAAAGCTCAGAGGTGATCGCTCTGAGCTTTTCTTGTGCTCGGATATATGAAGCTGTCCCTTTTTTTGTCCGCCATATTCGGGTTTTGCTCCTACCACGGATCGAATGCTCCTCTTTCTGTCCGCCATATTCGGTTTTCGCTCCTACCGCGGATCGAATACACCTCTTTCTGTCCGCCATTTTCGGTTTTCGCTTCTACCGCGGATCGAATCCACCTCTTTCTGTCCGTCATATTCGGTTTTCGCTCCTACCGCGGATTGAATCCACCTCTTTCTGTCCGCCATATTCGGTTTTCGCTCCTACCGCGGATCGAATGCTCCTCTTTCTGTCCGTCATATTCGGTTTTCGCTCCTACCGCGGATCGAATCCACCTCTTTCTGTCCGTCACATTCGGTTTTCGCTCCTACCGCGGATCGAATCCTCCTCTTTCTGTCCGTCACATTCGGTTTTCGCTCCTACCGCGGATCGAATCCACCTCTTTCTGTCCGCCATATTCGGTTTTCGCTCCTACCGCGGATCGAATCCACCTCTTTCTGTCCGCCATATTCGGATTTCGCTCCTACCGCGGATTGAAAAACAACTCTATGAGTGCTCCGTAGACCCATTCCCTCCCTACCGAGCATCCATACGACCTCTATGAGTGCTCCGTAGACACAACCCCTCGCTACCGAGCACCCATTCCAACTCTTTGAGTGCTCCGCAGACACATTCTCTCGCCACCGAGCACCCATTCCATCCAAAAAACCTGAGAATTGGGCAAAATACTCTCCCAAATTCTCAGGTCTCTTCTTAACCTCTATTCACCATAAACGTCAATATGACGTAAGCTGCTAGTTTCGTTGTCATGTTACGGAAGTCTACCGTTGGATCAATCTCTACGATATCCATACCTTGTACCATCGGCTCTTTTGCTAGCATACGAATGCCTTCAAGCAAATCATCACTCGTCATGCCTCCAGGTCCGATAGCAGGACACCCTGGCGCAAATGCTTGATCGAGCACATCCATATCAAGAGAAATATAGATGACGTCGACCTTCGACTTCAACTGTGTAATCGACTTTTGTAAAAGCTCAGTCATTCCCTGCTCTCTCACATCTTTCATCGTGAACACCGTAACGCCTTGCTCTTTTCCATATTCATGATATGGACGGCTATTTGAAAAATTGCGGATTCCGATTTGAATCAGTTGATCTCCTCGAATCACACCCTCTTCAATTAATGCTCTAAATGGCGTGCCATTACCTGTTCCACCGTCTTCACGATTACGAAGATCATGGTGTGCATCAAACTGAATAATCCCAACTCTTTCTTTGTTTTCTGCAAAAGCCTTAATACTCGGATAGCTAATTGAATGATCGCCCCCAAGTATGACGGGTACCATCTCAGGTTGCTCTTTCATCACATGCGTAAAAGTTTCATAGATTCGGTTATGGGATTCTGGAATGTTCGTAAGGTGCATTTCTACATCGCCAAAATCTGTAATCCGCTCATTCTCCAAATCCTTCTCCTCTTCAATCGCGTAAGTAGAAAGCGAAGAGAACATCTGACGAATGACGCTAGGTGATTGCGACGCTCCTGACAAACTGATCGATGGCTTTGATAATGGAGCGCCCATCAACCCGATGCCTCCTACCTTACTTTCCCCGTCCCAAGGTTTTACAATTTCATGTGCTTTTACAACATAGCTGTCTTTAAAGCCGGCATCTCCAGCCGACTTAAGATACGGAAACTTTGCCAACCCGCTCTCCCCTTTCAAAAAGGGTTTTCCCGCTTTTGATGACCGTTCTCACGTGATTAACACCGTAGTGATATGGAACGTACAAGTAGTTTGGCGCATCCCAAATAACTAAGTCAGCCTTTCTTCCTTCAACCACTTTTCCTGCTTGGTCACCACAACCAATCGCATATGCTGCATTCACGGTAATACCATTCCAAATTTCTTCAGGCGTCATGCGTAATTTTAACGCAGCTAAGTTCATGATCAACTGTAGGTTTTCAGTCGGTGAGCTTCCTGGATTAAAGTCAGTAGCAAGTGCAACTGCTGCATTACTTTCAATCATCTCGCGCGCCTTAGCGAATTCGTTTTTATTTAAATAAAATGTCGTTCCAGGTAATAGGACTGCAATCGTGTCCGTTTCTCCAAGCTTGCGAATCCCTTCCTCTGACGCTCCGACAAGGTGATCAGCAGAAACAGCGCCTACTTCGCATGCCATTTCCGTGCCACCTAGTGGGTCGATTTCATCCGCATGAATCTTTACGTCAAAGCCCATTTCACGAGCTTTTGTCAAGTATTCACGAGATTCTTCGACTGTAAAAACGCCAGTCTCACAGAATATATCTACGAATTTTGCTAAATTTTGCTCCTTAACGGTTTCCATCAAATTCAGCATTTCATCTAAAAATTCCTTTGACCGTCCTTTGTATTCATTCGGAATCGCATGTGCTCCTAGGTATGTGGAGACAATGTCCGCTTCCTTCGTTTCATTCAATCGCTTGATGACTCGCAATTGCTTAAGCTCTGTATCTGCATCGAGACCATATCCACTCTTTGCTTCCATCGTTGTAATGCCGTAGCTTAACATCCGCTCAAGATGGAAGGATGCTTTTTCGTATAGCGCTTCTTCATCTGCTTCACGTGTCGCTTGAACAGTGGACAGAATCCCACCACCTTGTTTTAATATTTCAAGGTACGGTACACCTTGTTGTTTAAGTGCCAGCTCATGCTCACGAGAACCACCGAAAACAAGGTGCGTATGCGGATCAACTAAGCCAGGTGTCACGAGTTTCCCGTTACAATCGATTACCTCAGAAGCATCAACTGTCGGCGCTTCATTAGCTTCTCCAGCAAAAATGATCTTCTCATCTTTCACAACGACAACCGCATCTTCAATCAAGCCGACTTCTTTCATCGCTTCGCCTTTTCGAACGCCTTCTGAACCATCCATCGTTAATAATTGACCTATATTTTTCAAAATTAAGTCTGCTTTCATTTATTGGCCACTCCTTTCGCTCACTTTGTCCACTTCTAACATTGGGATGCGGACTCCTCTTTCTTTAGCAGTATCCACTGCAAGTTCATAACCCGCATCAGCATGACGCGCTACACCCATTCCAGGGTCAGATGCTAACACGCGCTCAAGTCGAGCTGCAGCTTCCTTCGTACCGTCAGCAACGATTACCATTCCAGCGTGTTGTGAATAGCCCATACCTACTCCACCACCGTGATGGACAGATACCCAGCTTGCACCATTGACGCCATTAATCATAGCGTTCAATATCGGCCAGTCACTAATTGCGTCACTACCATCCTTCATCGCCTCCGTTTCTCGGTTAGGAGAAGCAACGGAACCACAATCAAGATGATCACGACCAATGACGATTGGGGCACTCACTTTCCCGCTTTCGACCATTTCATTGATGATCTTTCCTAGCTTGGCACGATCTCCATAACCTAACCAGCAAATACGTGAAGGTAGTCCTTGAAATGCCACTTTTTCTTGCGCCATTTTGATCCATTTGCATAAATGCTCATCATGGGAAAATTCTTGTAAAATCGCTTCATCAATTGCGTGAATGTCCTTTTCATCACCTGAAAGAGCAACCCAGCGGAAAGGTCCTTTACCTTCACAAAACATCGGTCGGATGAACGCTGGAACGAAGCCTGGGAATGCGAATGCCTCTTCAAATCCTTCATCCTTCGCTACTTGTCGAATGTTGTTTCCATAGTCGAATGTGACTGCGCCTGCTTTTTGGAGGTCAACCATTGCTTCGACATGCTGCTTGATGCTTTCTTTAGCTTTTTGTATATACGTGTCGGCATCTCGTTTTCTTAGCTCTGCCCCTTCTTCTAGCGTGAATCCGATTGGAAGATAGCCATTCAACACGTCGTGTGCAGACGTTTGATCCGTTACGAGATCAGGAATTTCATTACGCTTAACGAGCTCCGGTAAAATTTCAGCCGCGTTACCAAGTAGTGCTATTGATAACGGTTCCTTCTTCGCCATCGCCTCTTTCGCAAGCTTTAACGCTTCATCAAGGGAGTCAGCCTTCGTATCGCAATAACGTGTTTCGATTCTTCGCTCAATTCGGTGCGGATCACATTCAACCGCAATAACAACCCCATCATTCATTGTGACAGCAAGTGGTTGAGCACCACCCATACCGCCAAGGCCAGCAGTGACCGTTAATGTTCCGGCAAGCGTACCATTAAAGTGCTTTCGAGCTGCTTCAGCAAACGTTTCATACGTACCTTGTAAAATTCCTTGTGTACCGATATAAATCCAGCTTCCCGCCGTCATTTGACCGTACATCATGAGCCCTTTATTTTCGAGCTCTCGGAACGTCTCCCAGTTCGCCCATGCTGGAACTAGATTCGAATTTGCAATTAATACACGTGGCGCATTTTCGTGAGACTTGAACACTGCTACTGGCTTTCCGGATTGGACCATCAACGTTTCATCGTTCTCCAAAGTTTTTAATGAATTGACAATCGCATCAAAGCTTTCCCAGTTTCGCGCAGCTTTACCGATCCCTCCATAAACAACCAATTCATCAGGGTTTTCTGCTACTTCAGGGTCCAGGTTATTCATCAACATTCGTAGAGCTGCTTCTTGAACCCATCCTTTCGTGTTCAACTCTGTACCTCTAGGCGCTTGGATTTTCTTCATGTTCATTCCTCCATCTATTTTTTATTCAGATTTATTGAGTGATGAGTATGCCATTCCAATGATCTTCTTTTAGACAGTTGGACAGCTTTTCAATGTCTTTAGCAAAGACACGATCTCCTGTAATGCTTGCGGCAACCTTTCTGCCATGGTCATAGGCTTTACGCGTTCTTGGCGCCATCTGATCGATTCCTCTAAACTCGACAGCTTGCATCGCACAGAACAATTCCGTCGCCAAGACGTATCTCGTATTTTGGATGATTTGATAAGCATGCCTGGAACCGATTGTTCCCATGCTGACATGATCCTCCTGGTTAGCAGACGACGGTATTGAATCGACCGAAGCTGGGTGCGCGAGCGTTTTATTTTCTGAAACAAGTGAAGCTGCTGCATATTGTAAAATCATTGCGCCTGATTCGACACCAGGATTTGCACAAAGAAAGGCTGGCAAATCACTGAGCTGAGGATTGACCATACGTTCGATCCGTCTTTCAGAAATATTCGCAAGCTCTGCGACGGCAATCGCTAAGAAATCCATTGCTAAAGCAATTGGCTGACCATGGAAGTTCCCACCTGATATGACTTTTTTCCCATAATCGAAAATTAATGGATTATCAGTCGCAGCATTGACTTCGATCTCGAGTTTTTCTTTAACATAGTTCAACGTCTGCCAGCTCGCACCATGTACTTGAGGGATACATCTTAACGAGTATGCATCTTGAACCCGCACTTCCCCTTGCTCAGTAATGAGCTCACTTTCCTTGATATACATCCGAATCCGCTGGGCGACCCCGACTTGTTCTGGATAGCCTCTTGCAAGGTGGATATCTTCGTCAAATGCGTCAGAAATCCCTCTCAATCCTTCAAGCGTCATAGACGAAATGAGCTCACATTGATAAGCGAGCTTTTCAGCTTCCAAATATGCGACAACTCCCATCGCCGTCATCGCTTGTGTTCCGTTGATCAGAGCGAGACCTTCCTTAGCACTTAACACAATCGGTTCAAGATTTTCTCTTTGTAATGCTTCCTTTCCTTCAATGCGCTCCCCTTTATAAAAAGCTTCACCTTCACCTAATAAAACAAGTGCAAGATGTGACAACGGTGCTAAATCCCCACTTGCGCCTAGTGAACCTTGTTGAGGAACGATTGGGTGAATCCCTTTGTTCAGACAATCTATGAGCTGTTGAATAACCTCGACTCGTACACCAGAGAATCCTTTTAATAATGCATTGACGCGAAGTAACAACATCGCACGACTGACGATTTCCGGGAACGGTTCTCCAATCCCACAAGCATGGCTTCGGATTAAGTTCAGCTGGAGGTCCTCAACTTGATCAGGTGCAATCCATACGTCACTCATTTTTCCAAACCCTGTTGTTATTCCATAAACAACCCTATGATCAGAAAGAATTTTCTCAACTGATTTGCGGCTCACTTTAACATTTTCTAAGCTTTCACTTGAGGCTTGAACCTCTTCTCCTTCATACAAAACATGATAAATATCCTTTAAGGTCAACGTATTTCCCGTTAACGTTATCAAGTATGATTACCCCCTTTTTCCTAATGCACTACCAATTTAGCGAGATAAAATCCAACAAAAAAAGCCGCTGTCCCGATTTTTTCAACCGGACAACGGCTTGCTTTCTAGTATATGATTTGCGCTTAAGTGATCCCAATGCAAAAATAAATCTCGCATTTTTCTCAACTTCTTTCATAATTTTCTCACTTCTCTAATAGTATTCTTAGTGTAAACGTTATCACGAGCTATTGTCAATGACCATTGAAATTGGACAAGCTGTCACTGAACTCTATTAAACTTCCATTTAAATGTATAAAAGGCCGTGTATGTGGACATTCTGTTGATACTTATAATCGAAAAATTGAGGGGGAGCCGAAATGATTGAAACTCAACGATTAATGGTTCAATGTACGATGTTACGCCAGCCTACTATTCACGAATCTGCCGCTGATTTTTTTGTAGGATTAGATATTGATCATACACCTTATTTATTCCTACCAACATCACATGGTGTATTAGACGAGCATGAGCTATATGCAGTACCCATCTTAATGAGAAAGAAAAGTGCGAGTATGTACCTGTTAGATGACACCATCCTTGCTGTTGATCTAAAGGATTTTACTGAATTCCATTGTGATCTGACTTATTATTTTGGTCCTGAATACAATATGCTAAAGAAATATTTGAAGAGTACTGAATATCGTTCCTATGTCATGTGGAGTAATGGTATCAGACAAGATCAAATCAACGAATTACTGGACTCCTATGCTTCCGCTGATTCTGAAGAGACGAAACAATTTATTCGAGAACAATTATCTCGATTTAGTGGACAACCTAATAAATAAACGACAGGTATATTGGAATTATAAATAGCCTAAAGTATCAAAGAAACAGACCATCTCTGGTCTGTTTTTGTCTTATTTAAACGTGATCGCATGTCTCCCCATTTGTTCCCATCCTTTTTGAAACTGTTCTTTCGGTATCTTGTGATTTTTAACACCTAGTAATGGATCGTTGAAGTAAACGTACGTTTCATCAAAACCGGTTATAAGCACTGAATGTTCTTTGTAGGTGATCTTCATTTTTCCTTGTGGAGTGTGCCACTCTTCCCAATGTTGAGGGGGCAAGTGGTTGAATGACGTATTGTTGATGACCCACACAGGTTTTTTATTCTGAAGATGAGCGATCACCTCATTAAAATCTGATCCAGTCAGGTTGATGATTCTTTTAGGAAGGTACTTTTCACCAAGTTCAGCGATCGGTTGATCATATACGCCGTAACCTGGCTTCCTTTTGTCATACATATTACCAACAAATCCATGATTAGGATTCCCGAAATAAATGTTTCCATCTTTCTCTTTATAAGGAGTGGAATCTTTTGCTACTTCCTTTGCTAATGTCATTTTGTTAACCTTCACACCAGCATATTGAAGGAGCATAGAAAGACTGGTCACTTCACATCCCCTAGGTAGCTCAGGTAACTGCTTCACGAGAGGTACATTTAACATGACCTGCTTGTTTACCTGTTGATTCGCCTTCTGAGCTTGACTGACAACGGAAGAAGATTGCAACGAATCTTTTGAGATTGTCACTGCATTGTTACACCCTGATAGTACAACTGCACAAAGCATCACGGTAGAAATTTTCCTCATTATCATACCCCATTTATTCGGGATGTATGTTTATCGTTTCCTTGATTCATCCTCCGGAATCATATGAATTAATGGTAAACATCCCAACATTCATATTGCATATTTACCACTCATATCGACCGTTTGCTTACAACATTCAAGATTAAATGAAATGAAAAAAACAGCCTTCGTTTAGGCTGTTTCTTGTGATTGAGTTTCGTTATCACGAAATGTGTTGATTCCGTTTAGAGTTGTCGTTAAACCTACCATTCCAAATACGAATGATGCTGCATAAGGCAATATGTATACGAATAAGGATGTTTGGGATTCTACAATGCTTGCTGACCCGACTACTCCATCCCACCAGTTAAAGCTAATAAAACTAAGTGCAATTAAAATGATACCCGTAATGATATTCTTCATGCGTAAAAACTCCCCTTTTGTAATATGTTCGTTACTTAACTATTCACGAATATAATTTTTTTCAAACATATTGTTTAAAAAAGGAGTATTTAGACCTAAATATGTTCTTTTGAAATAGCACTATCAGATTGATTCATGAATAACGACTGAGGCCACATTAACTCAAATAACTCTTCAAGTGTATGGACTGATGTGATCTTTTTCCGTTTAAGTACCAATTGAAGCATGTCTATCCCGAATTGATGAACCAACGTCATATATATGAATGACATTCTTGTCTCTTCATTCCACAATATGTTTGAATCATACGTGTTCAGAAACGCTTGCATCATTTCTTTGTCCCCTTTAAAAAGCTCGAACCAAATTGCAGGGAACTCCAAAAGGCTAATCGAGCGTTTACTATCCGCAACATCAATTAATCCTGTCATCACCCATTGTTGGTCCTTTCTTGTCAAAAAAACATGATCCTCTGTCACATCCGCATGAACAGTAACCAATGGTGATTGATGAGATGGTCGATCATCATTTAAGAAAGCAATGACTTTATCTATAATCTTGTCACTCAGCTGGCTTATCTCTAATAGCTCTTTTTTCACCCTTTGTTGATTAGGTTCTAAAGGCCATTTTGATAATTGTACGTTATTACACAATACTGAATGGTACTTCTTTATTGTAGTGCCCAATTTCTTGGACATCTGAACTTTTTCGTCTTTTGTCATCAGTGGTTCAATTTCACGATATGGTGATCCACTAATCATCGTAATAATCAAATAATTCCATAGAGACGGACAATCGATTTCACCTTGTCCAATCACTAAAGGAAACAGATGCGCTTTATCAGAATGGGCTAATGAGTTGTAGATTGAGGCTTCTATAGGAAAGTCGTTCGGCGCTAACGGTGTATAAATCTTTAGTATGTATGAATCATCGATCTGAAAGACTGCATGTGTTCCAGGGTGCTTGGATACAGAAATGTGATTGAATGAGATTCCTTCATGCTTCAATATTTCTTTTATTATTGGCGTCCAGAGGTCTAGGTTTGTATACATTCCTCTCCACTCTGCCCACGTTGTCGGATGTAACAAGGCTCTTCCTCCTCCAAAATTCCATTAATGTCCTAATTCACTTGTCCATACAACCACACATTATATGCATATTGTATTAATGTGAGGAAACTCTCACTGGAGACATGTTTCGAAGGGGGTGTTAGCATGGGTTACTCTTACGGTGCCGGATTTGCTTTAATCGTAGTATTGTTTATCTTGTTAATTATTGTAGGTACAGCGTTTGTATATTAATCCTATTGTACTTCCCCTATTCCAATATAGTTGATTACAAACGCTGCGTATGTAATTTACTATTACCCTTCCAATCCTGTACGGACGAGAGGCCACGACTCCCCCCAGTTGTGGCCTCTCACTTTTTTTTGATATAACATTTAGCACTATTTTCATCAGTTTCAGCTTTACTTCACCTTTCGTTTGAACCATTCAGGCATTTTCCCGTTTTCACTTACATAATCGAGATCCTCTTGAAGTTCTTCGAGCATTTGCTTAGCATCTTGCCGGACATCGATCGCTTGTAGTTGTAACTTTTGTTTATCTTGTTTAGACAAGTATTCTGCACAAGCTTCAGAATATGAGTGATGTATTTCATGTATGTATTCTTCTATTTCATAAACCTGTTGTAAAAGAAGGAGCATTTCACTACGGTACTGTTGAAATTCTTCCTTTTTCAGCTTCAAATGTTGCTTTGCTGCAAGTACCTCTCGTTCAAGCCCTTTTTCTAATGGACTCATCCATTCATTTAACCGTTCCTTCTGGGCACGAGAAAGATGAGAACTTTCCTCCATTACATCACCGAGCTCCTCAGTTAGCTGTTGTATTTCTGACCGAAGGCCTGTCAAACTTTCACGATCTGGAGAGTGTGCTTTTTGTTGGGCACTGACTTTGGAAAGCAATTCCTCATATTGATTCAACATCGTTTCCTTTTCTTCCTCTAAATCGTTTTGATCTAATTTTAAACGAGATAGCTGTTTCTCATATTGTTGTTTGATTTGATTATACTTTTCCAATTCTGGATACAAATTGAGACCCTCCTCTTTTCCACCTACTTTTATATAGTCTTCGAAAAGGAATTGCAGTTTCCGTTGGAAATTTACTTTTATCATACACTAATTTCTTTTTATTTTAGCTGAATTATTAAAGATTGTTGCTGTTAGATGAATAGTGAATAGAACGACAACAGCCAAATCGAGACCCCGAAACTTACGATGCTTAAAGGATTTTCGATAAGGGGACCTTCGCCTAAGTCCAGCCACCTCCTGTGCAAGTCCGTCCTGTGGCTAACGTCGAAGTCAGCACATGCAGTGCAAGTCTTCGTTATTTACCAATTGTTCCCTAACCCCCACCCTATTTGAGACAAAAGCGAAATGTGTCTATGTAACTAAAAATTAGGAGGTAGGAACATTGATCAAAAAAATTCTCGTTACTTCTTTACTATCTGCATCCATCCTTGGTGCTAGTGCAGGTGTAAGTGAAGCTTCAACAAACAATACAGACGCACAAGTTCATGTATATAAGCAATATGGTCAAGTTCAGATCGACCAAGAACAACTAAACTCTTTCATTCAAGACATTCTAAATAAAAATAATATTCAGTTGGATGCATCAATTCAAGAAAAGCTTCAAAAGGCTTTAAATCAAGGAGACGCTCAGCAATCTGAACCACAGAAGGAAGAGCCAAAGGCTGAGCAACCAAAGGCTGAGGAGCCTAAAGCTGAACAACCAGCACCTAAGCAAGATGCAGAAAAACCACAGGTTAAACAACCTGAACAAAAGCAAGAAAAAGCACAGGAACCAGCACAACAGCAAGAAGCTACACCACAACCAACTCAAAAATCAGAACAAGCGAATAAACAAGAAACGACTTCAGAAGCTGAGTTTCAATTAACAGCTGATGAGCAACAAATGCTTGACCTCGTGAATCAAGAGCGTCAAAAAGCTGGTGTTGCACCGTTGAAGGCAGATCCTGAACTAACAAAAATGGCTCGAGTAAAATCTCAAGACATGATCGACAACAATTATTTCGATCATAACTCACCAACTTACGGATCACCTTTCGATATGATGGACCAATTTGGCATTGAATATCAAACGGCTGGTGAAAACATTGCTGGTAATAGTTCAGTACAAGGTGCACACACATCACTTATGAACTCTGATGGTCACCGCAAGAACATTCTTGGTAGCCAATATACGAAAATTGGTATCGGTATTGTAGATGGTGGACCATATGGTAAGATGTTCACACAAGCATTTACTGGGTAAAGTACAACTCCAAAATGAAGCATCGCCCAATCGGGTTGATGCTTCTTCTTTTTGGGAATAAGTAAGATATACAATTCGAAGGATGGATTACATGAAACTTAATGAATATTGGATTAAATTTAGACATAGCTTTTGGTTCCTTCCAACGTTTTATGGAACTTTGGCGATTTTCTTATCAATCATCAGTGTTATTATTGAAAAATCAGTTTCCATTGAACAAATTAGAGATTATGTACCTGACGCTCTTTTGACAGATGTTAAGCTTGGACAAACCATATTAAATGCAATTGCAGTTTCTGTATTAACGATGACCGCTATAACATTTTCTTCAATTATGGTCGTGTTAACTACATATTCTTCCCAATTTTCTCCAAGAACGTTGCAAGACTTTATTAGTGATATCGTCACCCAACGAGTTTTGGGCGTATTTACTGGCGCATTTATTTATTCATTGTTAATCCTGCTCTTCATAAAGGATGTCAGTGATAAGAAATTGTTCATCGCACCTGGAATTGCTGTCGTCTGGGCGATTGTTTCACTCGGCTTTTTCGTATTTTTCATCCACCATGTAGCAACATGGACGCAAGTGAACAATCTCATAGATAAAATATCAACTAGAACGCTCAGAACCATTAAAGAAAGCTTCCATTTAATTGATGAAAGTTCAAATACACACACGAAAAAATTATCTGCTCATGAAGATCTCCAACAGATCAAGAGGTCTGATAAATTGACGGTTCTTTCTTCTGAGGGGGGTTACTTACAAATGATCAAGGTCTCCTCTATTATCGATAAAGCCAAGAGTAGAAATGAAACGCTCAAAGTGGAAAGACGAATTGGAGACTATATTTTAAAAGATACGCCCCTCTTTTCTGTGATCGAAGGGTCTTCCTCAGAGGAGGAATACCTAGAGAGTTATGAAGAATGTTTTGTAATCGGAACTGAACGTAATACCGTTCAAGACGTTGAATTTGGGATTCAAAAGTTGGTGGAAATCGCATTACGCGCGATCTCCCCAGGTATTAATGACCCACATACTGCAATAAATAGCATCAACCGTATCGGGTCAATTTTAGCTGAATTGGGTGATACCGCTTTTCCTAGACCGTTTTATTATGATGAAAACGATGAGCTTAGAGTCATAATCGACATCCATTCCTACAGGGAACTGTTATACAAAGCCTTTTATCAAATCAGACACTATGCTCGTGAGGATGTTTCTGTCTGTGCGTCTACTTTATCCGTTTTACATGGAATTATTGAACGAAATCCTACGGATCGTGCTGTTCATAAAGCGATATGGGATTTCACAAAATACTTTGTTGATGGCATTGAAAAGGACGTCTTGCTAGACTGGGACAAAGACTTTATCAATGAGAAGGTTGAACGACTTGCGAAGTCTACGAATTGTGAAAGCGAATATGAACAAGTGAAGTTGAAGAAGAGTTGAGGTGACCTTTCGTAGGTCATCTTTTTTTATAAATAATGAATGCAGTGTTTGCCCTTTTCGTATTTCATAGGAATTTGCTTTATGAGGTAAGATAATTACAAACATGAATCAAACAATTTACTGATATTTTGGGTGGCGAAATGATGTATACGAGAACGTTCATTCATTCAATACGAAAAGGCTTTTGGTATTTGCCAGCTTTCTATAGTGTGTTTTCCCTCATATTGGCCTATGCCTCGGTCCGTTTTGATATTTATCTAGACAAACAAGGTGCGCAATCCTATTTGCCAAGATTCATGGTCACTGACAGGGAAACCACTCAAATTATTTTAAGTGCCCTAGCTACGTCAATCTTAACGATGACCGCCATCACCTTTTCATCGATTATGGTATTGTTATCTACTTATTTATCTCAATATTCCCCTCGTACATTGAACAATTTCATTAGCGATATGGTAACGAGAAGAGTGTTAGGCATCTTTGTAGGATCATTTCTATATTTCGTATTAGTTATGCTTTGGATGAATATGGCCGATCAGAAGGTGTTCATGCTCGTCCCAATTATGTCAGTATCTATATCTGCACTTTGCTTAGGATTCTTTGTTTATTTCATTCATCACGTTGGTACATGGATACAGGTTAGTAACCTCATACAAGATATTACTGATAATTGCTTAGCAATTCTTAAAAGTCGTAAAGAAGGTCATGCTCAGCTCACTTCTTCATCCACATCACCTTGGTCGGACTGGGAGAGTGAAGAATACAAATTAAACGCACATCAACTAGTTGTATCAAATCGATCAGGATTCATACAATTTATCGATATTGATTCCATCGTTAAACATGCTCATAAAGACGACCTACTGATCCGTATGGAGAGGAACATCGGTGATTACGTTGATAAAGGGACACCGCTCTTTTCCTATTGGTCACTAGGTGATCGGGTGTACAAAGTAGAAGATTACCGAAAACAATTTCGGATTGGTGGGCAACGGACAACTGAGCAAGACATTGAATTTGGGATTCAGAAACTGACTGAAATTGCGCTAAGAGCCATCTCACCTGGCATCAATGATCCTCAAACAGCTATTAATTGTATTCAAAGACTTGGTAAGGTCCTTTCTCGACTTGCGGAAGAATCCATAGAAGAACCTTACATTTTCGATCAAGATAAAAATTTAAGAGTCGTGTTAAGATCGCATACTTTCTCCCATGTGTTATATAAAACCTTTTACCAAATTCGGTTCTACGCGCGCCAGGATGTATCGGTTCTTGCTTCTATCATTGAAGCTTTAACCTTGATTGCCGAGAAAAGTGAAAGCAAACTTCAAGATACGATTTGGAATTTTGCCAAGGCCGTAGGAGAAGGAATTGACCGTACTAGTTTAATCGAGCTCGATCACCAGTATTTGAATGGAAAGATGGAAGAACTCGCTAAAAACACAGGACATACGAAAGAAAACTTCCGCCTTTGATATATTGTGCTTTCTTTTATTACGAACCCTTTAGCTGCTGTTTAAGCTGATCAAGCTTTACCGGTCCCATAATTTTATTTTGAATCTTCCCTTCTGGATTGATGATGAAAGTCGTTGGAATCATGATGATCTGATAGGCTTTCCCTACCTCCCCCTCTTTATCGAGTGGGACTAAGAATGGGATTTCAAATTCTTTTGCAAACATCGCGACATTTTCTATGTTCTCTTCTTCAGAACTTAAATTGACTGCAATGACAACAACTTCTTCTTTTTTGTAAAGGTGATGAAAATTGATGAGTTCTGGTATTTCCTTCTTACAATAGGTACACCAGGTCGTCCAAAAATTTAAGATTACTGTTTTCCCCTTGAAGTCTGAAAGACGAACATCCTCTCCTGACAAAGCTTGGAGCTTAAAATCAGGCGCGTCCCTTCCTATTGCCGCAACTGTCGTGACAGCTACTTTAGATGCTTTAATTGTCTCAACTTGTTGTCTGGATTGCTCCACTTTATTAGGAATTGCCCAGGCTAGTGCACCTAAGCCTATGAGCAACCCACATATTACTAGCCACTTCATTCTTTTCATCTAATCACCTCAAATGTAGTCCATTACTATACTATAAGTAATAAATTTCGAAATAATGAACAAGCATCCAAAATTTCTTATATATTCTGAAAAAAATGGGTAACCTGTAAATATTCTCTTGACATATTTTTCGAACCGGATTATATTACTTGAAACACAAACTGAAGCGATGAAGAGGATCAGTAAAGTGATGAAGTCTTTATTAGAGAGGAAACCGACTGCTGAAAGGTTTCTACTGACTAGCATTTGAACCTACCTCAGAGTTCTGTATCGACATAAACTAAGATACAGCGGCAATGAGCCGTTATCATGATTTGAGCGTATAAGGTACATTGCTGCCTTATAAATGTAGGGTGGTACCGCCAAAGTCTTGGTCCCTTTTTGGGATTAAGGCTTTTTTTGTTTTTACACTATTTACGGGAACTAATACTTAATGAAAAAATAATCAACGAGGTGATGAAATGGGTAAAGGTTTTGTGCAAGAAGTTACGGCTATGGAAGATGATTTTGCGCAGTGGTATACAGATGTCGTTAAGAAAGCGGATCTAGTTGATTACTCCAGCGTACGAGGTTCCATGATTATCCGTCCTTATGGATATGCCATCTGGGAAAATATCAAAAATGAACTCGATCACAGGATTAAGGAAACCGGACATGAGAATGTTTATATGCCTCTATTCATTCCTGAAAGCATGCTACAACGTGAAAAGGACCATATTGAAGGGTTTGCACCTGAAGTAGCATGGGTCACTCATGGTGGAGACGAAGAGCTCACAGAGCGTTTATGCGTCCGTCCGACCTCAGAAATTCTTTTCTGTGAACATTATAAAAACATTATTCATTCTTATCGAGATTTACCGAAGCTTTATAACCAATGGGCTAATGTTGTTCGTTGGGAAAAAACGACTCGTCCTTTCCTTCGCACACTCGAATTTCTCTGGCAGGAGGGTCATACTTGTCATGTAGATGCCGAGGATGCTAAAGAAGAAACGACAAGAATGTTGAACGTTTACGCAGACCTATGTGAAAACATCCTCGCTATCCCTGTTCTGAAAGGACAAAAGACGGAAAAGGAAAAGTTTGCAGGTGCTGATTTTACTTATACGATTGAAAGTCTGATGCACGACGGTAAAGCGCTTCAATCAGGGACTTCTCACTATCTTGGGGATGGATTCGCAAGAGCATTTGGCATTCAATACTCGGATCAAAATGGTGAACAACAGTTTGTCCATCAGACGTCTTGGGGACTAACTACGCGTATCATTGGTGCGATGATCATGGTACACGGCGATAACCGAGGTCTTGTCATTCCACCAAAAATTGCGCCGACTCAATTGATGATTGTACCGATTGCCCAGCACAAAGAAGGCGTTCTTGACTTTGCATATGATTTAAAAGAAAAGCTTTCAAGTATTGCTCGAGTCGGAATCGATGCTAGCGATAAAAAGCCTGGATGGAAATTTAACGAATATGAGATGAAAGGAATTCCGCTTCGCCTAGAAGTTGGACCAAAAGACATTGAAAAAGAGCAAGTCGTTTTAGTCCGCCGTGACACTGGGGAAAAAGTTTTCATTCCGTTGAATGAGCTCGACACAACAATCACTAAGCTGTTGGCGGAAATTCAAAACAACCTATACCGGAAAGCTGTAAAGCTACGTGAAAAGAGAACTTCTGTTGCTTTATCGTTTGAAGAATTCGAAGATAAACTTGAAAACCATGGTGGATTCATTAAAGCGATGTGGTGCGGTGAAACATCTTGTGAGGAACAGATTAAAGAAAAAACATCCGCAACCTCTCGCTGTATCCCATTCGAGCAAGAAAGCTTATCTGATCAATGCGTATGTTGTGGAGAAAAAGCAAAGGAAATGGTGTATTGGGCAAAAGCGTATTAAATTGCTTTCTACTTTCTTAGCTAGTAAAGAAGGAGTGACCTCACTTGAGCCATAACCGCTCAAAGTTGAAGTCACTCCTTTTCATCTTAAAACATCGGTAAAATGTAGTTAATGAGAAAGTAAAGAATACCGAAGAAAATAATTAAGTATGTCGCATATTTGATGAAAGTTGATGCTACCATGCTAGAATCTTGCTTCTTTTCAACTTTCTTTTCACGAACGTCCATTTCATCATGACGATCCATAGGACCACCCCTCTCATCATGTTCTTGTTTGGGTTATTCCCTTATATGAAGAGCAGGAAACATGATTGGGATTTTATTATTTTTCTTCTTCCTCTATTTTTTCATTCTTGGTTGTCTTTTGCTCCCATTGATCAAGAAACGTAATTCTTTCAAGCATAGTAGGATGTCCGTATAAAAATAACTTAACGAGTAACGGTGGGTGTACTTCACTTAGTCCAGATACCGCAAGTTGCTGGAAAGATCCAACTGCAGCCTTAGAATCCTCTGTCATCTCTATCGCGTATTCATCTGCTGAATGCTCAGCATTTCTTGAAATCGCATTTTCAACTGGACTCGCCATGAACGATAACACTGAAAAAACAAGGAGTAAAGCGGGCAATGAAGCAATATCAGTAGGTTTCTCAATTCCCCAATGATGACCCCACTTTCGAATCATCCAGTTGAACACTCTTGATCCAATCCAGAGTCCTAAGAATGAAGTTACGATTGAGCCGATTAAGTTCCAGTACAGGTGATGTTTGACGAAGTGTCCCATTTCGTGGGCCATGACGAATAGAACTTCTTCATCGCTTAATTTTTGTAAGGTCGTATCCCAAAGAACAATTCGAAGGTTTGAACCGATACCATTTACGTATGCATTCAATGCATTTGTCTTCTCAGACATATTCACTTCATAAACCCGATCGGCCGAAATGTCGGCTCTGTCAGCTAATGCTAATATTTTATCCTCAAGTACTTTATCTTCCAGTCGATAAAAATCGTTATAAAGTGGATCGATCCAAATCGGTTGAATGAAGTAGATAAATAATGTGAATGGGACGGATAAAAGCCATCCGTACAGCCACCATCTTTTCTCCGATTTGTTCATTAGCCAATATAGCGTCTGGACAATGACAAACAAGAATAAAGTATTGATCCAAAATGAGATGATTTTATCTCTCATCCAATCCGAAAAGGGTTGGATTGAAATTTGATAATCCAACGAAACGGTGTAACTATAGTAATCAATCGGTAAACTCATAATGAAAGCAATCAATGACAAGAGCACAACATAAATCAAATTATGAATGATTGAAAAACGTGTAACTTCCATTGCCCTCGTTCTGAACCATTTGGATAAACCAAATCCAAGTACTACGAGGTAAATCACCCACTCAAATGGCACAGATAAGAAATATAGCCATTGCTTAATTCTAGAAAAATCATGACTCAATTCAAGTTGCCGTTCAGACATGAATACAGATGGATCGGCTTCCGTCCCCTCGTATTGGGTTGGTATGGATGTATCCGCACCCATAAACAAATACCAGGAAATTAGCGCTCCATATAGAAGAAAACCCAATCCGATCCAAATCGACTTTTTCATACATTCACCCCTCTTGTGATTGTCCATTATTATTGTAATAACCTTTGTCCACGATTAGAACAGTTGTACCATTAAGTTTATGTATAAAAAGGAGCTTGGCATCCCCAAGCTCCTTCATCATACTTTTCTAAGTTATCCTGTTTACAAGATTACTTTGCATTACCCTCTTTGATTGATTCTTTTTCAACTCTGTCCATAAAGTCAGTGACAACTTTCTGGTTATTTCTTTTCCCACCTAGCTTCAACAAAGTCTTCCCTAAGAAATTCACTCCTTTATTCTGTCCTGTGTAAATGAACTTCGTTTCATTCTCATTTAATTTAATCAATGTAAATGACGCTTCAATCTCAAAAGCTTTCGCCAATGTAAATCCAGACTTATTATGCTTCTTCTCTGGTGTGTCCTCATGCTCAAGGTCTTCAACAATATAAGTTTCAACACGCTTACCTTCCTTATATTTTTGTTGATAAGTAGACCCGACAACTCCTTCTTTCTTCTCTAGCACCTTCGTCTCCACAACGCCAGGCATGATTCGGCTTAAGTTTTCAATTTCAAACAGATTCCAAATTACTTCAATGTTCACAGGTATGACTCTTTCCTCTTCCCACTTAATCATGATCTTCATCTCCTATTCCTAATTCAAAAAATTCGTCCATCTCTTCAATAATGGATTGTAACCGATTCATCTCTTCTACTAAGTTTTGTCGTTTTTCTCTAATTAAACCTTCTAGATTATCAAACGATTCATCATTAACGACCGTTAACATCTCTTGAATGGTAAAATTAAATTTTCTTAGATAGACGAGAAGCCGTGCAACCAAGTAGGACCCATTATCATAATACCGATACTTATTCCCAGGATCGATATAAACGGGTTCAAGAAGCTTGATCTCCGCATAATACCGTAATGTTTCCTTACTCAACCCTGTCATTTTTGAAAACTCACTAACCTTATACACGATTGCCACCTCACAAATAATCATAAACCGTGTTGTGCACCACAAGGTCAACAATATTTTTTAATCTTTGTCCAACTTTTTAGTTAATCTTGTTCACGAATATGTGCTTTCTCGTCTTCTCTTATCATTATCTCATGAATTCAATAGGAATCTTTCATTTCCTTTTCCAATTTTTTATTTAAACGTAAAAAAACGCAAGTGACTTCGAGTTAAAGTCGCTTGCGAGTCTTTACTTTTATGATTCTGTGTATCCTGATAAACATCTTGGACAGGTTTTACAAAATTTACGTTCTTCGTTCACTTCATAATATAAACAACATGTCTTACGGACACGAACAAGCGGTGCACTTTTCAAAAGTTCTCTTTTTTCATGATGGAACTTTTTCAATGGATTTTCATTTAAACCAAAACATTCACCCGGCGCTTCTAGTAACAAATCAAAATCCTCTTGAATCTTTCGCTGTGCAACCAAATCATGCTTTAGTAGGCTAGTTTCGTAAAGCCAGTAAATATAAATTGCCGTGTTTTCCCACAATACCGGCATCGGTACGGAAGCAGCTTCATTTAATCGTTCCCAGACTAATCGAACATGATTTTTAAACACCTTTTCAATCGCGTTGTGAACCGCACCTTCACGATCAGTTGCAGTAGGTGAAGTTCGCTCACTCTTCAGCATTAATCGTGGGCCTTTGAAACCTTTTTTCGAGTCAGGTTGTACGCTACATTGATCAATATCAATATTTAACACTTGATCAAAAAGGGTGAAACTCGAAAAGAACGGCACGGTAATAAGGAACGCATACTTTTTCGAGAACTGTGAAGCGGCAACCAATCTACTCGGTGCATTCAACAATGGGATGAGTTCATCATCAATAAACTTGATGACTTCACTTGTATGTAACAAATCTTCTGAAGAAAGTCCTGAAGCATCAGAAGGTTTGCTTTTTGTTAGACGATAATGTTCCTGTAGAAATTCAAATTGATTATGCATTTGCACGGCGGATGTCATGGTTCACTCTCCTACCCTTCCCACAAGGTATACATAAAGGTGTACCAAACATAGGATCATAAGAAATTTGGGACTGTAATCCAAACACATCTTGCACGAGTTCAGGCGTAATAATACGTTCTGGCGCACCTTCTGCATAAACACCTTTATCATGGACAGCAACGATATGATCTGCATAACGACATGCTAGGTTCAAGTCATGAAGCACCATGACGATCGTCCGCTGTTCGTTTTGGTTCAAATCGAATAGCAAATCAAGTACTTCAATTTGATGAGCAAGGTCTAAATAGGTCGTTGGCTCATCAAGTAAAATCGTTTCTGTATTTTGCGCAAGCGACATAGCAATCCAAGCACGCTGTCGCTGCCCGCCAGATAATGAGTCGACGGGACGATCTTGTAGCTCGAGTAAGTGTGTCGCTTCCAATGCGGATCGAACGGCTTCCTCATCTTTTTTTGACCACTGCTGAAGCCACGTTTGATAAGGATACCTACCTTGCTTCACTAATTGAATCACCGTCAAACCCTCAGGTGTAACTGGGGACTGTGGTAATATCGCAAGTTGCCGTGCAACCTTTTTCGTTGAAGATTGGTGAAGATCTTTACCATTAATGATAATGTTACCAGACTTCGGTTTCAGCAAACGCGCAAGCGCTTTCAACAAGGTTGATTTTCCAGAGCCATTACTTCCTATGAGAACAGTAATCTTTCCTTTAGGTATCTTTAAATTTAAATTTTCTATTATAGGTGTATCTTGATAAGCTAGTGTAATATCTTTCGTTTCAAGAGAAAACATGTTTTTCTCCCCTTTTTAATAGCTCTGTATTTGGACCTTCTTGATGTTGTTCATCCAAGAAAGGTTATGCGTGAACAATGAGCCTTATTCATAATTGCACTGCCTTAAGTTTATTGCAATTGAGAATGACTGTCAATGAATTTGAGAATCATTATCAATATAATTGAAAAAAAAAGACCACGGAATCACGAAAAGCGTGATCGCCGTGGTAAGGTGTGTAGAGCGCTGGAGGTTCATCACAATAACACGTTCTTGGTGTTATGTGATGAATCGAAGCGACCTCGAGCACCTTGCACTACAATAAAATAGTAAAAAAACATGATTCTCAAACAAAGGATTTTATTTAAACAGTTCTTCTAGTCCGTTCACGACCTTCAAGTTGTCATGTTCTAATTCGATGCCTGTCGGCTGAATATAAATGGTCTTCATACCTAGTAATAAAGCAGGTGCAATTTCATTGATTAAGTTATCACCAATGGAGATTGTTTCCCCAGGACTTGCACCGTATTTCTTCATTAGATTTTGAAATATTTCCTTTGTTTGGACAGGTTTTTGTGCAAGCGGTACAATTTCAGGGAAGATTTCATCTAGGTCTAACTCCAACAAGAGTCGTTGCACATCGTCTTCCTCGCTATTCGTGACAAGTACGACTTCTGCCTCTTCTTTTAACTTTAATAAACCCTCTTTCAACCCAGGTGTCTTCGTCAGTTGGAAGTCATCCGTGACCATGAAATCTTTCGTTCTCGTATAACATTGATACGTATCTTCTACTGAAACACCATGGTGTCTAGCTGAAGAGTACGGAAGCCACCACCCATCACCGACCGCGATAATGTTCTCGAAATCAAACGTGAGATCATCCTTATATGTACTTCTGACTTTCTCTTGATCCCATTCTGATCCATCCCAGTTTTGCACATGAGTCACTTTCAATGTAAGTGGATCTAGCGTTAGTACTGAATCGTGTACGGCATCATACGCCTTACCAATACCAACTGCATGAGCACCTTTTTTCATTGCTATATAATCGGCTATAAAATCTTCCTGATGTTCAAGTGCAACTCTCTCTTTTAATAGTGACGCGTAGTGATCAAAGTGATCTGTATCTTCATATAAAGTACCGTCAAGATCAAAGATGATCAATTTGTAATCCGAATAAAAATCTTTCATTTTTATATCCCTCACTTTGTACTGACCTTTGTTCTTTGTCATTATAATTGTTCTTTTTATAGATAGCAAAGTTGATTAGTATGACCTATTTCAGCATTAATATGTAAAAATTACTTATATTTTGGAAATGAGTATGGAAAAGTTTGTAGAATTATAGGATAATAGGGTCAATGAATCAAAACATTCTAAAACTTTCTAGGGGGAAATGGGAATGAAAAAGGTAATTGCGCTTTTGTTTGCTGCTTTACTGGCAATTGGATTGACTGCATGTGGTACAAGTAGTGACAGTGGTTCTATTGGGGAAGATCCAGAAAAGATCATTATGGGATTTGTCCCTTCACAAGATTCTGACGAAATTGCAGACACTGTTAAACCACTTGCTGATAAGCTAAGTGAGGAGCTTGGTGTTGAAGTTGAAGGTCAGCTTATGACAAGTTACTCAGCTCTTGTTGAGGCAATGGGAAGCAATCAAGTACAAATCGGATTTTTACCTGCATTCGGTTATGTTCTTGCAAATGAAAAACACGGTGTAGAAGTTATTTTAAAGTCTGAGCGTTTTGGTAGCGGTACATACCGAGCACAATATGTCGTTCATGCTGATTCTAACATTGAATCACTTGAAGACATGAAGGGTAAGACATGGGCAATTCCTGACTTAACATCAACAAGTGGATTCCTATTCCCAGCTGCACAAATCATGGACAAGTTTAATGTAGAGGATGTTCAATCTGGTTTCTTCTCGAACACGATTGAAGCTGGTGGCCATGATAACGCCTTGATCTCTGTATATGAAGGTGACGCTGATGTAGCAACTACTTTTGACGATGCCCGTTCTACTATTGAAGAAGACTATCCAGATGTTAAGGACAAATTAAAAGTTATTGAATACACGTCTGACATTCCAAACGATACGATTTCTGTAACAAAAGATCTATCTGATGAGTGGAAAAAGAAGATTAAAGAAACATTCCTATCTTTCAATGACGATAAAGAAATGATTGAAGTAATGAATGAAGTATACAGCTGGGATGCGATCATTGAAGCTGAAGACAGTGAATATGATGTCGTTCGAAATACTTACGAGAAATTTAAAGACACGAACTTACTAGACAACTAGTATTTATAACAAATTAGCACAGGGGGAAGCTAGCCTTCTCCCTTTTTTTCTACACAAATATAGCTTTATTAGTAGTAAAGAGTCCTCTTCATCTACTAAAAAATAAACACATTCATGTTAGGGGAGTAAGTATGATAGAATTTAAGGATTTATCACTCGTATATCCAAACGGTACTCAAGGATTGAAAAACGTAAATGTGAAAATTAATGAAGGTGAATTTGTCGTCATTGTAGGTCTATCTGGCGCAGGGAAATCCACTTTCATTCGAAGTATCAACCGACTGGTTACGCCGACACATGGTGAACTACTCGTTGATGATACAAATATATTAAAATATAAAGGAAAAGACCTTCGTAAACTTCGAACAAAAGTCGGTATGATATTTCAAAACTATAATCTTGTAAAACGTTCTACAGTAATGAAGAACGTCATCTCTGGTCGCCTCGGTCATACTGGTACGATGAAGAGTATTATGAACATGTATTCTAAAGAAGATATGGCACTTGCTTACGAAAGCTTAAAACGCGTCAATATTGAAGAAAAGCTTTATTCAAGAGCAGACCAATTAAGTGGTGGACAACAACAACGTGTCTCCATTGCGCGTGTTCTTACACAACAACCATCTGTCGTTTTAGCTGATGAGCCGGTAGCAAGTTTAGATCCACCTACCTCCCATCAGGTCATGAAATATTTACAAAAAATTAATCGTGAAGATAATATTACGACTATCGTTAACCTACACTTTATCGACATGGCTATGGAATATGCAGATAGAATAATCGGTATGCGTTCTGGTGAAATCGTATTTGATGGTCCTGCAAGTGAAGTGAATGAACAAACGTTTGAGGAAATTTACGGCCGTCCGATTAAAGAAGATGATATTCGAGGGGGCAAGGAAGACAATGACCAAACCCCTTAATACGAATGTAGTTCCAACTGGCTTAGTTTCAAGTAAAGCAAAACTACGAATGAATATTATTTTACTCGTTGTCATAGGGCTTTATATTTTCAGTTCCGCAATGACTAATTCATCCATTCTTCGATTTGACGCCGATTTCTTTAAGAATGTTTGGATGATGTTTGTCCAGCTGTTCCCTCCAAACTGGGGATATTCGAATGTTGTTATGGACAAGCTGCTTGAAACAATTAAGATGGCATTGATCGCTACGACTATTGCCGGCATTTTATGTATACCGTTTAGTTTACTCGCAGCGAATAATATTGTTCACAATAAATTTTTATACAATGTGACGAAAATGTTCTTAAATATTATGCGTACAATTCCAGAACTGATCTTAGCTGTGGTGTTCGTTGGATTATTCGGAATTGGCGTATTTCCAGGAATCCTCGCATTGATCATTTTCTCGTTAGGAATTCTTGCGAAGTTGATTAGTGAAACGATTGAGTCGATTGATATGAATCCATTAGAGGCAATCCGAGCATCCGGCGGAAATACACTTCAAGTCATTTGGTACGCTGTCGTTCCTCAAGTCTTACCTCAATTCGTATCATTCACATTATATGTGTTTGAAATTAACGTGCGTGCATCCGTTGTGCTAGGTTTCGTTGGTGCAGGTGGAATCGGATTGATTCTCAGACAACAAATAAACTTCTTAAGTTATCAAAATGTAAGTACAATCATTGTGATTACATTCGTAGTAGTTGTCATCATCGACTACATAAGCAATAAGTTAAGGGGGCGACTCGTATAATGAACATGCATGTACCTCCTAAACCAAAGAAAAGTCCAATTAAAGTAGTTCGTAATATCGCCATTAGCATCGGGTTAATCGCACTGTATGTGTGGGCATTTGCTACTATTGAAATACCTTGGGGTCGGATTTTCAGTGAAAGAACAATCACTAACTTTGACCGCGTCATTCCAAAACTTTTCAGCCCAGATTTTACGTTCGCAGAAAAAGTTATGGAATATATGATGGAAACATTGTTCATCGCATTTACAGGGTCATTTATGGCTGCCATTTTAGCCATACCTTTCGGATTTTTCGCAGCATCTAATATTAACCGAAATCCATTTCTCAACACGTTAGGCAAATGGATTTTGAATGCTGACCGAACGTTTCCTGAAATTCTACTCGCATTGATCTTTGTTGTTGCGATTGGTCCTGGTGCATTCGCCGGGGTTCTAGCCATTGCGATTCACTCAGTCGGTATGCTTGGTAAACTGTATTCAGAAGTTATCGAATCAATTGATATGAACGTCGTTGAAGCGATGGAAGCGAACGGAGCAAATAAGATACAAACTTTCTTTTACGGTATCATGCCTCAGGTTATTCCTGAGTTCATGTCTTATGCAATTTATCGTTTTGAAATTGATGTTCGAGCTTCCACAATTCTTGGTATCATCGGTGCTGGTGGAATCGGAACATTACTCGTCATCTCATCTCGTAACCGAAACTGGGATGAAGTCGGTATGATTCTACTCGTTATCATCATCTTTGTTAGTATTATTGATTATTTCAGTACAGCAATCAGAAAAAGAATCGTATAAAAAAAGGGGAGTGACGCGATGTCACTCCCTTTCATTATGAATTATGGAGGCCGTTTTGAGGTTTTCTAGATAAATCTGGTTTTTTCTAGATAATTTCGGATTTTTCTAGATAATTTTCTATTTTTCTAGATAATAACCATTTTAGAGTGCTAATCACTTACTTCAGCCTCATTTTAGCTCTGAATGACTTTATTTTTCCGCATAAACGTCTGAATAGCATGCGCAACTCCACTTTCATCGTTCGTTTTTGTCGTAAACGAGCAGAGTTTCTTAATATCTTCCTCTGCGTTCCCCATTGCAACACTATATCCAGCGAGCTCAAACATCGAAACATCGTTGTAGTTGTCCCCAATTGCCATAACTTCGCTCATAGGAATGCCTAGTTCATCAGCATAATTTTTTACTGCTATCCCCTTTTGAGCATCTCGATGTGTAATTTCAATATTTGCTTCCGCCGAACGACTCACCGCTAAATCATTAAACGTTAAAAAGTCATTTAAAGCATTGGATCGATTTTTCTCATTTCGAGAAAAACTTAACAACTTATAGATCTCAACCTCTGGGTCCTCTACAATTGAATGGTATTCATCCACCGAATGGATACTGCCGTTGTTAACACGGTATTCAGCTAGTCGATGTGCATGTTCCTCTGTTACCTCAGGGTTTGCACTCTTAATGATATCAACGATGATGTCGATCGCCATTTGTGGATCGTTACTATATGTCCCTTTATTTGTATACAGCTCATAATACATTGAATAATGATCGAGCAATTCATCTACTCTATAGTACGTTTCTTTAGAGAGCGTAATACTGTTCTTGATTTCGCCTTCCGTAGATCTGAATTGCGCTCCATTAATCGCAATAATTGGGAGGTTCAGTCCAGCCTCGCGGATTGGATTCACCGCTTCATTATACGCACGTCCCGTTGCAACAACTACGTGAATCCCTACTTCTTGTGCCTGTTTGATCGCCTGGACATTTTCTTCATTAATTGTTGTATTGTTATTTACGAGTGTACCATCCATATCAATTGCAATTAGTTTCATAGTATCCTGTCCTTTATTTAAGTATTGTTTTTTTATTTTTCCCAAATTGGTCCTCTAAGAAACAAAACTGATGATTATAAATGAAAAAAGAAAAAAGAGCCTAATTTCAGCTCTTTATGAAAACGTTTTATTTTGATTTCATATCTGTAAAAAAGATTTCCATAAATGCTTGAAAGATCTCCACGGCTTGGAAGGCGACTAATGACATGGCTGTTATTGAAAAGAATCCAATCACTACATAGCGAAACAAATGTAACATCATAATGATTCACCTCAATTTTTTGGAGTAAATTCAATATACATCTTTCTCACTTATTGGTAAAGTAAAGTTTATGTTAAGGGAATAGGAAACTTAATACACTTAGAACACTGACTGAGCATATGACGATGACAATAAGACTAGCACCAAAATAGGCCGCTACAAAAGCAGTCAGAGCACCTAAAATCCCCATCCAAACTTCCCCATTAAAGGTTAATATACCAGGGAAGATCAATGCCCCCAAAATGGCATAAGGAACATTTTTCAACACACCTCTTAAGAACGTTGGAATACCATCGGTTTGAAAAGCGACGAGTGGTAGCATCCTCGGGATATATGTGACGACTGCCATACCGAGAATAATCCAAATATACGTATTAAACATCGACAACCTCCCCCTTCCAAACAATCTCAATAACAACTGCAGCTACAAGCGTCGATAAAATGATCGTCCAGCCCGTTGACAACCCAGTCGTAAACGTTAAAATGCTATTTAAAATAGCTGCAATTGCCGCCAGTGAAATGACTTTCATAGATTTTCGTGCACTTGGTACAAGAATGCCAATGAATAAAGCGTATAGCGCGATTCCCATACTTTCTTGTAATATAGAAGGAAGTCCAGAACCGATTAAGAATCCAATCGCTGAAAACGAAACCCAACTCGTCCATACATTAATACCGAGGCCAATCATATATGAAGAATGAATTTTACCCTTCTGAACGGCAGCTAACGTAAATGTTTCGTCTGTAACGAAAAAACTGTATAACGCTTTCTTCCATTTAGGTTCGTCAGCTGACTTTTCACTGATTGATGCACTCATCAATAAATGACGAATATTCACGATAAAAGTAGTAAGGATAATTTCAAATCCACCAATACCTGCAGCAATTAACGTTAGAGCGATATATTGGGAAGCACCTGCGAAGACGAAAACACTCATACTGATTGTTTCGAATAAATTAAGTCCTGAGCTTTTTGCAAGTAACCCGAAAGTAAAGGCGACTGGCATGTAGCCTATTGCAATACTACTCCCCTTTTGTACACCTCGTCGAAATAGAGATGATGACTGGTGTTCCGCTGCTACAACTCCCATTGCTCCCTAACCTCCAAACTTTTGTAAATTGATTATGTATGATATATTGTATGTATTGTATGTTATAGCATATACACAGTCAAGGAGAATTTAAAAATGTCACATGACGTGAATCGTATGATAGGTGAAAAAATTAAAATCATCCGATCTGAACGGAAGTTGAGCTTGGATGAATTATCAAAATTGACGAACGTAAGTAAGGCGATGCTCGGTCAAATCGAGCGTGGCACTTCAAGCCCTACTGTCAGTACATTATGGAAGATTGCGACGGGACTTGGTGTTTCATTTTCTTCTTTTGTTGAGGAAGAAGCGCCTAAATTTTCAAAAGTATCGATCGAGCAGATTGATCCGCTACTTGAAGACGAAGGAAGATATTTGGTACACACTCTATTTCCTACAGAACCGAAGCGTAACTTTGAAATATATTCGGTAAAATTGGAACCTGGTTGCGAATATGAAAGTCCTGCTCATATCAAAGGTGTAGAGGAATACTTGCTCGTACATAATGGAGAAATGAGCGTAATTGTTGAGGATACGCCACACACAATGAAAGCTGGTGAAGCTTTTCGCTTTTCAGCTGATTATCACCATAAGTATGTAAATCAGACTACAGAAGCTTGTGAACTGTATGTAATCGTCCATTACACATAAAATGTGATCCTCCTTTTGACATTTAGGAATTAGATAGTTAAAAAGAGGGAAGATAGACAAAGAGTAGTTATGGTGTAAGACTTATTTTAATTAGATTATCTGCTGATTTAGAAAGGAGCACTATTTTTGGAGTCACTCTTATTAGAATACGGATGGACGTTATTAATTTTAATAGGTCTGGAAGGTTTACTATCCGCGGATAACGCACTTGTCCTAGCGGTGATTGCTAAGCACCTACCAGACGATGAAAAAGAAAAGGCAATTAAATATGGAATCTTTATGGCCTTTGCATTCCGATTTATCGCCCTCTTCGCTATTTCTTTCATTGCGAATGTTTGGCAAATACAGGCAATAGGTGCAGCCTATCTACTATACTTAGGCCTTAAACATGTGATCAAAGCTCGATTCGGAAAGAAGAACGAAAACATACACACAGAAGAGGAAGAAGAAGCTGCTGGTAAAGGTTTTTGGCCAACTGTAGGGAAAATCGCTTTAGCAGACCTAGCATTTGCGATAGATTCTATTCTTGCTGCTGTTGCGTTAGCTCTTGGTCTACCAGATTCCCCGCTCGGAGATTTCGGTGGGATGGATGGCGGCCAATTCATCATCGTTGTACTCGGTGGAATTGCGGGACTTGTTTTGATTAAATACGCAGCCACCTGGTTTGTGCAACTATTAGAAAAGCGACCAGCTCTAGAAACGACAGCCTATGCAATTGTAGCTTGGGTTGGCGTTAAGCTAGCAGTCATTACACTTGCGCACAAGGATATTGGGGTATTAGACCATCACTTCCCTCATAGTACAGTTTGGAGTTTGATTTTCTACGGCGTACTCGTTGGAATTGCTTTACTCGGATGGTTTGCACCTTCAAAGAAATCATATCAAGAAAATCATTCATGAAGATGCTTGAATCTTTCATGATACAGAGGACTTTTATACTAAATGCACGATAAAGTCTTAGTTTTGCACGATAAAATTGCTGTTTTGCACGATAAAATCGCAATCTTGCACGATAAAATTGCAGTCTTGCACGATAAAATCGCAATCTTGCACGATAAATGCGATTTGATGATGGCTTGAACATACTTTTTCTATAAAATAAGGGTGACTCGAAAAAGTTCTTTCGGGTCACCCTCTTTATTACGCTCATCCTACTGGTTGAGCGTCTTTTTTCTGTTGTTTGTTTGGCGGGATGTGTATGGCTGTTCCAGTCATGCTTTCTAGCGCTTCGAGCCATCCTTCATTAAAGCTCGGGTGAGGATAGAATGGATACAGGATATCTTCATCACGTGCTGCCATTTCGAGGGCAGTCACACCGGATGAAATCATCTCGACTGCACCTTGACCGATCATATGGACTCCTAGTAACAAGTCCGTTTTACTGTCTTTAACAATCTTGACTAATCCTTCTTTTTTCCCTTTAATACCGGCAAAGCCGTTCCCTGACATAGAGAATTGTCCAGTCGTCACCTCAAACCCTTCAGCCACAGCTTCATCTTCTGAAAGCCCTGCGTAAGCAATCGGTGTAGACGTATGAACGACTGTCGGGATGTATCGCAGATTTAATTCGCTGATTTGGCCAGCACAATGTTCTGCAGCAACTTTACCTTGCTTAATGGCTTTTACCGCGAGCGACTGACCGATCGTAACATCTCCAACCGCATAGATCCCTTTTGTACTCGTTTCACTATTTTCATTAACGACAAGGAATCCCTCTTCATCCGTTTCAAGTTTAAAAGGCTCTAACCCAATGTCTTTCGTGTTCGGCCTGAAACCTGTAGAAACAAGGAGGTGTGACCCTTCAACGGTCAACTTCTCTCCATCTTTTAACACGTGTAAGGTCACGTTGTTTTTCTCTGCCTCAACAGATTCAAGCGAACATTCTTTGATTACTTTTACTTTGGATTTCTTCAATACACGGTTTAGTTCTTTATTGATTTCTGTATCGAATCCAAAATCTGATTCGGCATCAAGTACTAATGTCACTTTCGCACCTAGAGCATTGAAGCTTGTCGCTGCTTCTAAAGCAATATAGTCAGAACCATAAATGACAAGATGTTCCGGAACATCTTCAATGGCATAAATATCTTGTGCACTATAAACACGATCCGTACTTAATTCAACACTTTCAGGGACAAATGGTTTCGCCCCAGTAGCAACGATCGCTTTTTCGTACTTATACATTTCGAATGTGTCACCAGTTTCAATTCCGATACGGTTGCCTGTCATAAAGGACGCCGAACCATTGATGACTTCAATTTTGTTCGCTTTACAAAGGGCTTGTACGCCTTTTTGTAACCCTGTAACGGTTTGGTCCATATACTTCTGGTGCTGAGCCATATTAAAGTTGGGTTCTCCTGCTTCAATCCCGAGTTGCTGCATATGCTTCCAATCAGAAAGTTTTTCAGCTGTATGTGCGAAAAGCTTGGATGGGATACACCCTTTACTTAAACAGACTCCACCGAGCTCACCTTTTTCAACTAGCGTCACTTCTAAACCTAGTTGAGCTGCACGAATTGCAGCGTTATAACCACCTGGACCTCCACCTACGATGATTAGTTCGCGCTCTTGAATCACTTCGCCAACTACCATTTATATCAGCTCCAATGTCATTGCTGCAGGGTTTTCGATATAGTGCATGAACCTGTTTGTAAATGCAACAGCCGTTGCACCGTCAGCAACTCGGTGATCGAACGTCATTGATACGTTCATGATTGAGCGAATCACAATCTCATCATTAATGACGACTGGCATTTTCTTCGTTTTATGGAAAGCCATCAATCCGACCTCAGGATGGTTGATAATCGGTGTTGCACCTGTGCTACCAAGTGGACCTACATTACTAATCGTAAATGTGCCACCCTTCATGTCCGATGGCTTCAACTTGTTTGTCTTTGCTTTTTGAATTAATTCTTTCATCTCTCGATTGATGGTTGCAATCGATTTTTGCTCTACATTTTTTACAACCGGAACGATTAAACCATCATCAGCATCTGTTGCAAGACCCATGTTCACTTCGCCTTCTAAACGAATGACTTCATTTTCTTCATCTAATTTAGCATTGAAAATTGGATAATCTCGCATTGCAAGCTGAATGGCTTTTACGAAAAACGCTGCGAGTGAAACGTTCATACCTTTAGATCCATCTGGGTCTGCATCTTTTAGTGACTTTTTCAAATCTAATAGATTCGTTAAATCTACTTCATCAAAATGTGACACATGTGGGATCGTATACAGTGATTGCGTCATCTTCTGTGCAATTTGTTTACGGCGACCTTTAAATGGTATTTCACTAGCTTCGACCTTAGGATGAACAGCTTGTGGAACTGGTGTAGTGCTCGCTTCTTCAGATACAGACTCAGCGTCAGTTTGAATTTGTCCCCCGTTCATATATTGATAGACATCCTCTTCGGTGACGCGTCCTCCTGGTCCTGAACCATTTACCTGCTCAATATCTACTTGATTTTCCCGTGCTATTTTTCTTGTATATGGAGCGGCTAACACTCTTCGTGTTAATCTCGTCATCGTTTGAACAGCATTACTAGATTGTTCTTTCTTTTCTTTTGGAGAATCTTGTTTTGGTCGATTCTCTCCAGTCTCTTTATTAGATGGTGTTTCAGTTGTACTGCCTTCTTTCTCAATTAAAATAATCGTGGTACCGACAGTAACGACATCGCCTTCTGACGCAAGGATTTCTTTAACCGTACCTGCAACCGGCGATGGAAGTTCAGCAGTAACTTTGTCTGTTTGGACTTCAACGAGGGGCTGATCGATTTTCACTGAATCTCCTGGAGAAACATGAAAGTGCGTAATCTCCCCTTCGGTAATCCCTTCACCTATGTCATGGAGCTTTACTTCATTCATTGTTTTCCTCCTATCTTAGAAACGAATGGTTTCCATAATCGCATGCTTGACTCGATTCGCATCTGGTAAATAATCATCTTCAATTGCACACATCGGAACTGGCGTATCATGCCCTGTCACACGTTTAATTGGAGAACGCATGTGTAGGAATGAAGTATCGTTGATCAGTGAGACGACATCGTTTCCGACTCCACCTGTACCCGGTGCTTCGTGTACGATGACAGCACGGCCTGTTTTTTGCACAGACTCTGAAATCAAATCTCGGTCCATTGGGTACAATGTACGAAGATCGAGCACGTCACATTTCACGCCTTCTTCTTCCTCTATTTCTTTGGCTGCTTTTTTGATAACGTCTACCATTGCACCCCAAGCAATCAATGTGACGTCTTCACCTTCTTGTAGGCGTGCGCCTTTACCTATTTCAACTGTATATTTTTCTTCAGGGACTTCTAGTTTGTGCGAGCGATAACAACGCATCGGTTCAAGGAACAACACAGGATCAGGATCTTCAATACTTGCAATCAGGAGACCTTTTGCATCATATGCGTTTGAAGGAATGACAACCTTAATACCTGGCATATGCGTGAATAGGGCTTCCACACTGTCAGAATGAATTTCAGGTGCTCTTACACCTGCTCCGAATGGCGCACGAATAACCATTGGTACGGTAAAATGTCCAAGCGTACGTGACCGAATACGAGAAGCATGCGTCATGATTTGGTTAAAAGCTGGATAGATAAATCCGAGAAACTGCATTTCAGCAATTGGACGGAAGCCATTCATCGCAAGTCCGATTGACGTCCCGATAATCCCTGATTCGGCAAGCGGTGTATCGATCACTCGTTTATCTCCGAATTCAGCTTCAAGACCGTCAGTAGCTCGGAAAACGCCTCCGTTCTTACCAACATCTTCACCAAGTACAAGCACGTCATCGTGTTCACGCATCATCGTTGCCATTGCATCCGTGATCGCTTGTACCATTGTCAGTTTCTGCGTTTTAACTGCTGTACTCATTACACTTCCTCCTTTTCACGTGCCTTGAACGTATCAAGCTGGTCTTGAACAGACCAAGTCGGCTTCTTAAATACATGCGTAAACATATCAGTCGGTTCTGCAGGACCGAATGCTTCCATATCTTCAACTGCTTGTTCAATTTCCTTCGTAATCTCTTCTTCTACTTTCGTTTTCCATGCTTCTTCAAAGTATCCTTTGTTTTTCAAATATCGTTCTAGACGAAGTAAAGGGTCTGTCGTTTCACGTCTACGTTTACTTTCCTCTTGGTCGCGATATTTACTCGGATCATCAGCAGTCGTATGTGCTCCGTATCGGTATGTCACCGCTTCGATCAATGTCGGACCATTTCCTTGACGAGCATTTTCCATCGCCTTTTTCGTTTCAAAGTAAACGACAAAAATATCGTTTCCGTCTACACGGACGCCAGGTATGTCATAGGCAACCGCTTTTTGCGCGATCGTCTTTGACTTCATTTGTTTTTCCATAGGTACAGAAATTGCGAATCCATTGTTTTGGTTGAAAAATACCACCGGTGCATTGTAAACGCTCGCAAAATTGAGACCTTCATGGAAGTCTCCTTCTGAAGTTGCTCCGTCTCCGAAATAGACGATTGAACCACGATCCGTTCCTTTCAGCTGTTCAGCCCATGCTGTTCCCGTTGCATGTAAGAGTTGAGAAGCAATCGGAACTGCCGGTGGGAAAATGTTCTTTCCTTCTGGTGGGACACATCCCATCGGATACCCTTTCCAGTACAAAAATAGATTACGTGCTGAATGTCCATACGTTAACGTTGCCGCATGATCTCTGTATGTTGGAAACATCCAGTCCCCTTCTTCAAGGACAAGCGAGCTCCCAACTTGAGCAGCTTCCTGTCCTTCAAATGGTACATACGTGCCTATACGTCCCTGGCGTTGTAAGTTCACACTTTTACGATCAAACATTCTCGCTCTTAACATCTTGATATAAAGTTCTTTCGTCAATTCCTCTGTCATTTGGCTTTCATATTCAGAGTTTACAACGACTCCATCTTCATTTAAGATTTGTTTCATCGGAAATTGCGTTTCCATTTACTATTCCCCCTTAGTTACGTACGTTCCATTTAGGTCGTTTATCATGACTGAAGAAACTGTTTCGCTTACGTCTACTTTCAATACGGTCATTACAGAATTGATTTGCAGCTTCTGCTGTTGAAATTGAGTTTTCATTAGACTGTGTATAAATCTCCATAAGCGTGTCATAAATCGCTCTTGTCTTTGCTAATACACGTGCTTTATTCGGCGTATACAGCTCGTCAGCAACCTGGATAAGCCCACCCGCATTGACGATGTAATCAGGTGCGTACAAAATGCCTCTCTCCTGAAGGAACTTACCGTGCTCATCTCTCAACAGTTGGTTATTTGCGGACCCGACAACTGCCTTCACTTTGAGGTGCTCGATCGTTTCGTCATTAATGACTCCACCTAGTGCACAAGGAACGAAGACATCTGCTGGTACACTGTATATTTCATCGCCTTCAACAACCTTGATATTACCTTTCAAGCCTTCAGCTTGATCGGCAATTTGGCGAATGGCTTTTTCATTGATATCTGTTACATAAATGTCTGCGCCGGATTCTAAGAGCTGTAGGGCTACTTTATAACCGACTTTCCCTAGTCCTTGGATAGAATACGTTTTTCCATTTAAGTCCTCAGATCCAAACAGAACGTTATTCGTCGCTTTCAACCCGTATAGAACACCTTCAGCAGTCGGAATAGATGAATCACCGTTTCCACCATACTCTTCCGGTACGCCGACAATACAGTTCGTTTCTTTAAGCGCATGGACGAAGTCATTAGGCGTCGTTCCCATATCAGTCCCTGTGTAAAAACGACCATTCAACGACTCAACAAATTGTCCGAATGCACGGAACATTTCAGGTGTACGGTCTGTTAATGGATCACCGATGATCACTGATTTCCCTCCACCAAAATCAACATCTGCAGCTGCACATTTATATGTCATTCCCTTGGATAGACGTAGGACATCCTCAATCGCTTCATCAGTTGTTTTATACGGTCTCATACGACAACCGCCAAGCGCAGGTCCAAGTGTCGTATTATGTATCGCGATGATTGCCTTTAACCCCGTATGTTCATCATTACAAAACAGTAATTGCTCGTGTCCATTAATCCGTTCAAACATGATGTCATCCCCCAATACTAGTAATCTTTCAAACATTCAAACAAATTAGCGCAAACCAAACCACAAAGCCTATTAAGATCGCAAAAGCTGACTCGATAAATAATAGGTAAACGCTTTCATACACCTTCTAAAAAAAAACACTATACTTTCATTGATTCAATTTTCTCTTGGATCATTTGTTTAGGTAAAATATATTGTGTGACTTCACCTTCGCCAACCTTTTCCTTTTCGTTTCGAACTTCAAGGTCACAAATGACTGCTTTCCCTTTGACTTCTCTTAAGGTCGCAATGACCGAAATCTCGCTATCAGCTGGTGTAGGGTTGAGGTGCTTTGCTGAGACTCCGCCACCGATTCCTTCTTCATGTTCTTCTAAGAAAGGTAAGATAATCTGACGAGCAGCCCATTCCATATGATAAACCATCGATACTGTCGAATATGCTGGATGGACGATATTTCCTTCGAATTGTGCAAACATATCAGGCGTTACTTTTACCTGAATTGTAGCTTGTTGTCCAACTTCCATACCTGGCTTCATTCTTCCCGCCTCCTATACTTCGATATGTACGATTTATAATAGATATTATCCATATTACATATGACGTTTATTTAACGATATAATATCATTTTGTTAAATAAAAAGCAATGTAGTGTCGATTCATGTTTAGAGGTTAAACTCTTACTCCTTAAGGGTTTTTTCCATAAAAAAATGACTCGAATATATGCGTCGAGTCATTTCATGTTGGAATATGAATTTTGTTATGATCGTGGATATTCTTGTGAAAGTGGGTGTAACATAATTTCGTCAACAACCATATGCTTAGCTGCTGAAGCCATATAACAAACCGCTTCTGCAATGTCATCGACCTTCAACCAATCTTCCTTATGTGTTTCACCTTGGTTAGAATCTGCAAAATACGTATCAATTGCTCCTGGGTTTACTGTTCCCATTCGAATGCCGTATTCCTGCACTTCTTGAGCAACAGACCCGATGAAGCCTTGTACAGCATATTTCGTAGCTGTGTAAGCTGATCCATTTGGTATTGCTCTTCTTCCTACATCAGAAGAAATCGTTATGATCGTTCCTGATTTGTTCTCTTTCATAGACGGAAGTACTTCTCTTGTTGTAAGAAAGACACCTTTCGTATTGACAGAGAATACTTTGTCCCATTCTTCTGTAGTCGTTTCTTCAACTGTCTTAAAGAACCCAACTCCAGCGTTATTGACGAGTATATCAATCTTCCCATAATGATCTAAAGTTTTCTTAAATGCTTCTTTCACTTGATGTTCATCAGAAACATCTGCTTGAAGACTGAGTACTTCTCCACCATTTTCGTTTAACTCTTTAGATGTCTCGTGAATTTGCTCGGATGATCCGATTATCGCAAGTTTGACGCCCTCTGCCATCAGACGAGTTGCGATAGCTTTCCCCGCACCTCTTGATGCACCGGTAACGACTGCTACTTTTTCATTAAGCATAATTTGTTCCCCTTTCCGATCATGCATATTCTAGATGTACCCCATTATTGTACTACAAACCCACTTAAACATTCGAATTGAAGCAATTAATTGAAGGTGTAGCGCATTTATTTGTTTTCTGGTCGCTAAACACGCAAGATATAACTTCATTCATAGGAGTTTCGTTTCCGCTTGTGGAAGATTCGCTTCTACTTGTGGAACTTCTGCCTTCACTTGTGGAACTTTCGCTTCTGCTTGTGGAACTTCTGCCTTCACTTGTGGAACTTTTGATTGGACTTGAGGAATTCAAATCTATTTTACTACGAAAAAATAGAGCAGCCGAATGAGCTGCTCTTTTCCACTTCAATCTATCCTCCGAATACACCAAGTGCATCCAAGAATACGATGAGAATTAATACTGGGACGAAATATTTCAAGATGAGTAGCCATAATGCTAAAAACTTCTTGCCACGACTACTACCATCCGTCAATTCTGCAATCAGTACTTCACGCTTCATTTTCAAAGGTACAAAGATTGAAATTAATAGTGCACCAATCGGAAGCATGATGTTACTGACTAAGTAGTCCAGTAAATCAAAGATCGTTTTATCGAATAAAGTAACATCAGCTAGTAGACCATTAGACAATGCAGAAGGTATACCGACAACAAAGATGGTTAAGCCGACAATCCAAGCTGCTTTAGATCTACGTTCACCAGAATTTTTAGATACAGACGCAACAATAATCTCAAGCAACGAAAATGCTGAAGTTAAGGTCGCAAACAAGAATAATGCCAAGAACACAACAAAGAAAATCATTCCGCCAGGCATTTCAGCAAAGACCGAAGGCAGTACAATGAATAGTAAGCCTGGTCCTTCTGTTGGTTCAAATCCTAGCGAAAACACAGCTGGGAAGATGGCTAATCCTGCAAGTACTGTAATAAAAATGTTCATGAAAACAATCGATGCTGCTGATCTCGTTAGACTCTCTGTTTTTGAAAGATAAGAACTGTACGTTACCATTACAGATACACCTAGACTTAGAGAGAAGAAAGATTGCCCTAGTGCGAACAAGACGCCTTCAGACGTTAACTTCGAAAAGTCTGGTTGTAAGAAGAAACGTACCCCTTCCATCGCACCGTCTAGCGTTAAAGAACGTGCAATTAACACGATGAATAGGACGAATAATGCTGGCATCATCCACTTACTTGCTTTTTCAATTCCAGCCTTTACCCCTTTTGATACAACAAAAATGGTTAGAAGAATAAATGCAAGTTGAGAACCAACCGCAGTCCAAGGATTTGAAATGATCGTGCCAAAGAGTTGTTCGTAATTATCCACGCTTGAAACGTATCCGGTTATACTCGCACCGAAGTATAGTAAAATCCAACCACCGATTACACTATAAAAGGATAATAGAATGAATGCTGTGAACACACCGATTCGGCCAATGAAAGACCACCCTGGTGCAATTGAACGATATGCTGAGATCGCCTCTTTCTGTGTGCTTCTACCAATAACGAATTCAGCAAGTAACAATGGAAATCCGACAAGTAATGTAAAAAGTAAGAATACGAGAAAGAAAGCTCCTCCACCGCTAGTACCAGCTACATAAGGGAATTTCCAGATTGCGCCGAGTCCGATTGCAGAACCGGCCGCTGCCAGTATGAATGTAAGTTTTGACGTCCATTGTTCCTGTTGTGCCATAAGTACCTCCACTTTTCTCTATGAATGACTGTATTAATAATTAGTTGTAACAAAAAAGCTTCTAAGAAACAAGAGGAAATTTTTTCGCACCAAAGCTTTTAAGCACTAAAGTGAAATTCTTTTTACAAATTTCGTTCTATCAAAGTAAGCGACTGTTTCGCCTCCTTCATCATTCTATTGAGCAGTTCTTCTACAGTAGGGATATCCTTAATTAATCCAGCAATTTGACCAGAGTTAATAAAGCCTCGCTCAAAGTCTCCCTCTACTGCACCTATTCTGTGATAGTCCTCTGTCGTTTTATTTGCAAAGGTTTGTAGGTCAGCACCTTCCACTTCATCCTTTAATAGCTCCTGTGCATATGGAGTTTTGAGTAATCTACGGATTTTTCCGTATGTACGACCGACAATCATCGTGTCTGTATCCGTAGCTTCGATCAGCTTATACTTGTAATTTTCATGGAATGCACCCTCTTGAGTAGCAATAAATCTTGTCCCCATTTGGACGCCTGATGCACCGAGGGCCATCACTGCAGCTAGTCCTTTTCCATCACCTATGCCACCTGCAGCGATAACAGGAATATTGACGGCACGAACGACTTGAGGCACTAAAGTCATCGTTGTCGATTCTTCAGTTGCATTAATCCCTGCTGCTTCATACCCTTCCGTAACGATAAGGTCGGCTCCCGCTTGTTCAGCTTTCATAGCATGCTTGACTGAAGCTACTACACAAATAACGGTGACACCTTTTTCTTTGAATTTTGGGATAAAAGGCGCTGGGTTGCCCGCAGATAAAACAACGACAGGAATTTTATGTTCAAAAATGAGCATTGCCGTTTCCTTAACTGCAGGTGAAACACTGAGTGGGATGTTGATCGCGAAAGGCTGATCCGTCAGCGCTTTCGTGTCTTTAATCAATGTCTCGATTTCATCAGGCAGCATTGTACCGATACCAAGTGTACCTAATCCTCCTGCTTCAGATATAGCTGCTGTTAGGGGGGCGTTGGATACATTCCCCATTCCCCCCTGAATAATTGGATATTTAATGTTTAATGCTTTTGTGACTTGATTCATGATACATACTCCTTTCTACCTGAACCTTTGTTTCAAGATGTTCAATTATCTTGAGAAGTGTTGCGATTCCGTCATATGTTATACTTTAGTAAACGTTTTCAAGGAGGTATTCTATGCTTTATCCGTATAACGGTAAAATTCCGAAGGTCGATGATTCCGTCTTTATCGCTCCAGGCGTACATATTATCGGTGACGTCACAATCGGCAAAAATTCCAGTGTCTGGTTTAACACAGTTGTCCGTGGGGACGAAGCACCGATCATCATCGGTGAGCGCTGTAACATCCAAGATAATTCTACGTGTCACTTATACGAAGAGTATCCCCTCATACTAGAAGATGAGGTATCCATCGGGCATAACGTCATCCTTCATGGATGCACAATTCGAAAAGGTGCATTAATTGGTATGGGGGCAACAGTACTTGACGGAGCTGAAATTGGTGAGTCTGCCTTTATTGGCGCAAACACGCTTATTCCTCCAGGTAAAAAAATTCCGCCACGAACGATGGTTATGGGCTCACCTGGAAAAGTAATTAGAGAATTAACAGATGAAGACTTAGAACTCATCCAATTAACAATCGATACGTACGAACAAAAAGGAAAAGAATTTAAAGCAAACTTGGTGAAATCAAGCGCAAGCGCTGATTGAACCCTAGTTGCACTTATACTTGTTTCCTACACTTTTCACCAACGTCGATTTACAACTAGCTGAAAAGTGATATAGATCAAGTGTAAAGCAAACTTAGCTTCAGCCAAGCGCTAAGCGCAGGTTGAACCCTAGTTCCTCGAAAAAGCAAACTTTTTCTTCGTGCGATGCTAATTCTCACGGAGCAACCAGCTTGTGCACTTATACTTGTATCCTGCACTTTTCAACCACGTCGACATCTCTTCTCGATGAAAAGTTATCCAATCAAGTATAAAGAAAACTTGACTCAACCAAATCGTTTCAAAGAAAAGGGGCTGTTATTCAGCCCCTTTTTTCTGATTTACTTATTACTCTCAATGATCAATGGATGATTCAATGCATCGTATTTCTTATCTTTGTTCTTCACTTCGTTACCTTCGCTGAATACATCCTCAAAGAATCGACTTGCTGGTTGAGCGAGTGCCTTATAGTAATCACTGAATAGGCTTGCGGCATAGTCTCCTAACCACTTTTTCGGTAAGAGTTGTTCTGGTAATCCTGGATCAACGAACAAGAACTTTCTATATTCATGAACAAGCTTCGTTCGTTCTACGAAACACTCTCCATCGGTCATTTCGCCTTTTTCAATCTTGTTCTTATCCATGACATACTTTTGACTATACGTTTTAATAAAATCTTCATAACGCTCATTGATTTCATTCAAATCCCAGCATTCCTCAACGAGCTTTTCGCTTTTGTGTGGCCCTTTATACTCGGAAACGAAGAAATGTACATAATCTTCTATCTCATATTTTTCAATCATTTTTCTAATTTGTTTTTCCTGTTTATTCGGTGAAATCCAAAAGCTGTTAGATAGTAACCCGAATCCGCTCCAAACAAGTTCTTTCCTTAGCTCATCGCGAATATGGCGTTGTTCTTCAGGGATCGTATATGTGAACATTCTCCATTCGCCGTCCCAAGTTTCCGGTTGGAGTTTAAAGATTCTCTTTGCGGCTTCTTCAATCCTTAAAACCCCTTGTTCAGTTAACCGGTAATAGCTCTTGTTTCCTTTACGCTCAGCAATGACCCAACCTTGTTTGTTCATTCTCGAAATTGCCGCTCGAACAGATTGTTCATTATGACCGAACTCTTTGAGCAATCTAATCAAGCTTCCAATCCAAATGTCATTGCCATAGTGACGAATATAATCACCGTATAATGTAAAAATCATTGATCGCGTGTTCAAACTGTTTTGCATCTTGCTCATCCCTTTTCCGATTCAATCTCAAATTATCTCTATATGATACTAAATATCATGGACCCTCTCAATCTTTAACTGTTTAACGGCGAAAAGGATGACCAACTTGACCCCTTATTCTCCTTTAAATTCTGGTGGACGCTTTTCACCAAACGCAACAAGTGCTTCAACTCTATCTTTCGTTGGGATTGTCACCTCGTATGCCTTCGCTTCTAAGTTCAATCCTGTCTCTAAATCGACATTCATTCCTTGTTTAATCGCATACTTAGCTTGCTTCAAAGCAATTGGACCATTACTTAACATTCTTTCTGCCCATTGCTCTGCTGTTTCAATCAATTTGTCAGAAGATACGACTTCGTTAACGATTCCGTATCGAAGCGCTTCTTCAGAAGAAACTTTTTTCGCTGTCATAATGAGCTCCATCGCTTTTGCTTGTCCGATTAGACGTGGTAGTCGTTGCGTTCCACCAGCACCAGGAATGATCGCCCAACCAAGTTCAGTTAATCCCATTTTTGTATCTTCAACTGCAATGCGGAAATCACAAGCAAGTGCAAGCTCAAATCCGCCACCGAACGCATACCCGTTCATAACGGCAATCGTAGGTTGAGGTAATTTATCAACAGCTGTAAATACGTCTCTGATTTTAGTCACATTACGGCGTACTTCATTTTCAGTCAGCGTTTTTCGTTCTTTCAAGTCTGCGCCAGCACTAAACGCTTTTTCACCTGCACCTGTAAAAATTACAACACGTGCTTCTGGGTTATGATGAATTTCTTCAACTACCTCACCTAAATGCTTCAACGTATCAAAGTTAAAGCAATTCAAAACTTCTGGACGGTTTAATGTAACGTATGCGATGTAATTTTTCACTTCATATAAAATGGATGACATAGCTATTCCTCCTAGGTTGATTAATCGTTGTAGCCTTCGACGATTGCAGCAATTCCTTGTCCGACTCCGATACACATCGTTGCAAGTCCGTATTGTGTTTTTTGCTTGCGCATTTCATGTAATAGTGTCGTTAAAATCCGTGCGCCACTTGCGCCAAGTGGATGACCATAAGCAATCGCTCCACCATTCATGTTGACACGAGATGGATCAAGTTCAAGCTGACGGATGCACTCGAGGGATTGAGAAGCAAAAGCTTCGTTTAGTTCAACGAGTCCCAGATCACTTGAAGAAAGACCTGCACGTTTTAATGCTTTTCGGGATGCATGGATTGGACCAAGTCCCATAACTCTTGGCTCTAAACCAGCAGTAGCTGAAGTTACGTATTTTGCCATCGGTTTTAACCCTAATTCATCCGCTTTTTCTTTGCTCATAATCAGGAGTGCCGAAGCACCGTCATTAATTCCAGATGCATTACCTGCAGTTATCGTACCATCTTTAAAGAGCGGCTTTAATGAAGAAAGCTTCTCTAAAGAGCTCGTCGGACGGGGATGCTCGTCTGTATCTACAACGATCTCATTACCTTTCCGGTCCTTGTATGTGACGGGTACGATTTCGTCCTTTAGACGCCCTTCTTCCATAGCGCGTTTTGCTTTCATCTGACTATCGTAGGCAAACTGATCTTGATCCTCACGTGAAATCCCGTAATCTTTTGCAACATTTTCAGCCGTCTCAGGCATACTGTCTGTTCCGAATTTCTCTTTTAAAGCTGGGTTCACAAAGCGCCAACCGATCGTCGTATCAAACATCTCCATATTGCCTCGCGGAAATTCTTTATCAGGTTTCGCCATCACGAATGGTGCGCGGGTCATGCTTTCCGTTCCACCTGCGATAAAAATATCCCCTTCATCAGCCATGACAGCACGAGCTGCGTATGATACTGCATCTAAACCTGATCCGCATAGACGGTTAATTGTCGTACCACCAACTTCTACAGGAAGGTCAGCGAGTAGAGCTGACATTCGTGCGACGTTTCGGTTTTCTTCTCCAGCTCCGTTTGCATTACCAAAAATAACTTCTTCAATTTGCTCTTTCGGAAGATCAGGATTTCGGTCTAATAATGCTTTGATGACGATACTTCCAAGATCATCTGGTCGGATGTTTTTTAGTGCACCTTTATAACGTCCGATCGGTGTTCTGACAGCATCAACGATAACGACTTCACGCATTGTTGCTTCCTCCTTGATCAGTGTAATCGTATACGCCCATGCCTGACTTGCGGCCAATTCGTCCTGCTTTTACATATTTAACAAGCAGTGGACACGGACGATATTTTTCACCAAGTGTCTCATGTAGGTAAGTCAAATTGTTCAATCGTGTATCAAGTCCAACGAGGTCTCCAAGCTCAAATGGTCCCATCGGATAGTTGAGTCCGAGCTTAATCGCCTTATCAATTTCCTCAGCAGATCCGACACCCTCTTGTAGCATGTAAAAGGCTTCATTACCGACGAGTGCACTGATTCTGCTCGTGACAAAACCAGGGAACTCATTGACTGTAACCGTTTCTTTCCCCATTTTTGAAGCGACTTCATTGGCAATCTTCACTGTATCTTCAGAAGTATCTAAACCTTTAATGATTTCAATAAGCGGCATTTTATGTACTGGGTTAAAGAAATGCATGGCAATTACTTTTCCAGGACGATTCGTGAATGCCGCAATTTCCGTTGGGCTCATTGTTGAAGTATTCGTCGCAAAGTAACAATGGTCAGGGGCATGCTGATCGATGGTTTCGAACACATTCTTTTTGATGTTGATATTTTCAGGTACGGCTTCAATAATCATATCTGAATGAGCAGCAGTTTCTTCAAGACTTGATGAATAGCGCATTCTCTCCATGCCAGCGTTTGCATCTTCTTGAGAAATCTTGTCACGCTGGACACCTTTTTCAAAAATGGCATTGATTTCGGTTTTTGCACTAGCGAGCGCTTGCTCGGATATATCCACTAACGTCGTTTGATAGCCACCTACAGCTGAGACGTAAGCGATTCCTCTACCCATGACGCCTGAACCAATGACAGTAATATTCTTAATCATGCTCTTTCCACTCCCTCAAATGAACATATGATCGATAAATCTTTAGTTTTGATCGATAAATCTTTAGTTTTGCACGATAAAATCAGAGTTTTGATCGATAAATCTCCGACTTTGCACGATAAAAGGATTCGAGCTATAAAATTGAAGGCGAGCAGCCTGATAAGGTGCTCGCCTACTTGTCAACTTATAGAGGATGTTCAAAAAGTCCGGTGAATTGGCGTTGGTGCGCTCAATTTTCCCTTCATTTTGAACACGCACTTATCGTTAAATTCCGAATGGATTTAACGGCTTGCCTCCAACATAGGAGATGACACTTTTTGTTTCTGTATATAAGTCAAGTGTTTCAATACAAAGCTCTCTTCCGAATCCAGATTGCTTATATCCACCAAATGGCGTTCCAGGGAATGCCGAGAATGGTGAGTTGACCATAACTGTTCCTGCCTTTAACTTAGCTGCAACACGGTTTGCACGCGCATGATCCGTCGTCCAGATTGCTGCTGCTAGACCGAACACAGTATCGTTCGCAAGCTTCAATACTTCTTTCTCATCGCTATACTTCATGACAACGACAACTGGTCCGAAGATTTCTTCTTGCGCAATTTTCATGTCGTTCGTTACATCAGCGATAACTGTCGGTAGGTACCAGTGACCATTCTCGTAGCCTTCAACTTTTGCACGTCCGCCTCCAGCTAGAACTTTCGCTCCTTGCTTTTCAGCTTCTTTTACATATCCGTCAATCACTTCAACTTGGCTCTCACTAATGATTGAACCGATATGAGTACCTTGGTCCATTGGGTTACCTAGAACTAATTTCTTTGTTTTCGCTACGAACTTCTCCATGAACTCGTCATACATGCTTTCGTGAACGAACAAGCGTGAGCGTGCTTCACAAGATTGACCTGTGTTGTAGAAAATTCCGAATAGAGATCCGTCTACTGCTGCATCCATATTTGCATCTTCAAATACGATGTTAGGTGACTTTCCTCCAAGCTCAAGTGTTACACGTTTCAAAGTTTCAGATGCTTTTGCCATGATATCTTTACCCGTTCCTGTTTCACCAGTAAATGCAACCTTATCGACATCAGGATGTTCGACTAGGTGATTACCAACTGTTGATCCAGGTCCTGTTACGATGTTTACGACACCTTCAGGAACGCCTGCTTCATGACAAATTTCTGTTAAAATAATTGCCGTAAGTGGCGTCAAGCTTGCTGGCTTCAAAACGATTGAGTTACCTGCTGCAATTGCAGGTGCTACTTTCCAAGAAGCCATCATCAATGGATAGTTCCATGGAATGATTTGCGCACAAACACCTAGCGGTTCTTTCGTTTCTGTGTTTGTGAAAGGCCCAGGCATGTTGTTCACATGTCCGCGGTGTCCAACGATTGCTCCAGCATAAAATTCGAAGTTTTCAACCGCTTGCATCACTTGCCCTTGAGCAGCTGACAATGATTTACCACTATTCAGTACTTCAAGCTCTACTAGTTCATTGAAACGGCTTCTCATGATTGATGCAATTTTGTTCATTACGCGTGCACGTTTTCCAACAGGATACTTTGGCCATTTTCCTTTTTCGAAAGCGTTGCGTGCTGCTTCCACCGCTTTGTCAACATCTTCAGTACCAGCTTTTGCAACCTTTGCAAGTACTTCACCTGTTGCAGGATTATACGTTGTAAAAGTGTCGCCTGATACGCTGTCTACCTGTTGTCCGTTGATCATCATTTTGTAAGCTTCACGTTTCATTTCAGTCGTTGATTGTTGCTGTTCCTTAGTTGTACTCATTGTTCAGTCACTCCTTCAAGTAAAATTAGTTAGGATAAGAATTCTGCGAAATTCACTCCCTTTCAGCACTTGCACAGGATGTGCTGGCTTCGACGTTCACCACAGGACGTGGTGGTAATTAGTCGAAGATCCATTAAAAACCTGGCTCACTGATCCCGCTGGAGTGTCGTGAATTTACGCTAAATCAATTTTGCTATAGTTAATGTTTTGTACAAATAGTCTTGTTTAAGAAGTTACTTCCCTTTGAATTCGGGCTTTCGTTTTTCGATGAATGCTTTTACGCCTTCTGCATGGTCTTCTGTCATGCCTGCTGTTCTTTGTGCGTATGCTTCATTCTCAAGCATTTCACTCAAGTCGGCATCCCAGCTCTTACGCAAGTAGCGTTTAATCAATCCGATTGCTTTCGTTGGTTTGTTTGCTAGATTTTCTGCAAATGCAGAAACCTCTTCGTCCCAGCTATCTAATGGAATTACTTTGTTCGCCAGTCCAAGGTCTTTCGCTTCTTCAGCTGAAACCTTGTCCCCCATGACTGCGAGTTCAAGTGCCTTCGCATGACCTACTAATCTAGGTAAATAGAACAAGTTCCCTGAATCTGGTACAAGTCCTACATTAATGAATGCCTCTATGAAGCTTGCTTTTTCCGACATTAACCGAAAATCACAAGCGAGCGCGAGACTCATTCCTGCTCCAGCTGCAACTCCATTTACCGCTGCAACGACCGGTTTCTCAAAGCTTGCTAGCTTTTCAACCATCGGGTTATATCTTTTTCGTAAAATTTCCGCGTGATCCGTATCCTCTTTGACCCCCGCCAAATCTTCTCCAGAACAAAACGCCTTACCATTCCCCGTTATTACAAGACAGCGGACATCTTGGTCTCTTTCTGCCTCTTTTAATGCTTTTGTGATTTCAAAGTTCATCTGTTCGGTGAATGCATTAAATTTATCCGGGCGGTTCAGTCGAAGCCAAGCAACATTGTTTTCTGTACTGTATTCGATTGTTTCAAACATCTAAACCGCTCCTTACTTTCCTTTAAATTGTGGGTTACGTTTTTCCACGAAAGCGCGCATGCCTTCCTTCTGATCCTCTGAAGAGAACAGCATGTAGAAATTCTTTCGTTCAAATTGCATCGCGTCATATATAGAATGATCGACCGACTTATTGACAGCCTCTTTTATCATGCGAACCGATAGTGGTGCTTGATTCGCAATTTTCCGTGCCAATTTCATCGCTTCTTCAAATACAAGCTCTGGTGCAACTGTTCGGTTGACGACGCCATTTTCCTTAGCGAATTCTGCAGTCATGTAATCACCAGTCCACAGCCATTCGAGTGCTTTTGCTCGACCCATCAATTTTGTCAGTCGGACCGTTCCACCTGCTCCAGGCATGACGCCAAGATTGATTTCTGGAAAGCCGAACTGTGCATTTTCAGCGGCAACCATCAAATCACAGCTTAACGCTAATTCGAATGCGCCACCAAGACAGTATCCATTAACAGCTGCAATGATTGGCTTCTTCACCCAAGCTAGTCGGTCCCATTCGGTAAACTGATTCAGCAATTCAAGTGAAATTGAATCGTCTTCTGCCATTTCGGCGATATCAGCACCAGCTGCAAACACTTTAGAGTTGCCCGTTACAATCATTGCTGCAACATCGTCATCTCGATCCCAAGCTTCCATCGTTTCAAGTATTTCTGAAACCATTTGGCGGTTAAGCGCATTCAAAACTTTTGGACGGTTCAGTTGAATAACACCGACATGATCCTCAACCCACGTTTTAATAGTCGTTGTGTTACTCACCTTCGACTTCCTCACCGATCATTAGTGTTACTAAATCACCTGCAAATCCCATGAGGTCCTTTCCAGAAGCCTTTGCTTCATCTGTCTTCATCGCTGCTTTTAGTGCATCGTGATCGTCATAGTACATTTCACATAGAAGGTGGTAGTCACTTGCTCCCATTGGTGAGCCGACAATCTTTGTCACTTCCATTTTTCGTAGTCCGGGTATCTCAGCTGTGATTGGAGAATGCGTATTGAAGTAATGCTCGTCGAATTCCTCTTTGTTTTCTGGATTCTTATAAAGTGCGATCAATTTTACCATTATATAAACACCCTTTCTCTTATTCGTCGCCTATATTTGCGACTGGCTTCATAGCCTCAAATGGATTTTTGCAGCTTCTGCAATAGAGAATACAGCGACATGCTGTAGGCCCAAACAAGTTTTCCATTGTCGTGTAAAGCGACCCACAGTATGGACAAGGTATTTCCCACGGTTCTCCTGGTGTATGGTTTGCCGGAGGAGGCGATATTCCGAATTCCTTCAATTGCTCTTTCCCCTGATCTGTAATACGGTCAGTCGTCCATATCGGTTTAGATGGAAAAATCACTTCCACCTCTTCTACTCCGTCGACCTCAATGACAGCGTTAACAATATCTCGCTGAATAATGTCTAGTGCAGGGCAACCTGTAAATGTAGGTAAAACGGAGACGGTTGCAGCAGATCCCGACATTTCAACATGCTCAATCATGCCAAGGTCGATGATACTGACAGAATCAATTTCAGGGTCTGTAACATGTTGGAGCACTTGATAAACTGAATCTACCAATTGTTTCGATTCGATTCCGGTCATCGTTATTCCTCCTCTCAAACTCATAATCTTATAAATCGGGTCAAATGTCGTCGTTTTCTACCAACCCGCAGCTGGGTTTGTCTCGTACACCTCAGAAAGTGTTTTCAATGCTTGCGTCAAGTCTTCTGTATGTTCACCTTGGCGACCGTTTCCTTTTGTCATGCCTAGTTCACCTGGAAGTTCAGCTCCAATTTGTTCGAATGTCTTTTTCATATGATCTAGCCATTTCTCACGCATGCTCGCTTCACTTGCAACGTAACCTTTTTCAACCATTTCATCTGCGAATGGCCCTAGAGATATGATACCGTCCATTTCATTCCAGCAATGCTCAACAGCTTCTCCCATACGACGCTTAGCCTCATCACTACTCATCATCAATTGCTTGAACCATGTTTCCCAGTGCATTAAGTGATATTGGAGTTCGATGCTGATTTTTTTCGCTGCATCACTGAGAGGTTCATAGTTTGATTTTCTTAAAGATTCTAAGCGAACCTTTTTATGGATCGAATAAAAATAGTTACGAACGACCGCGAATGCCCAATCATAATTAGGCTGCTCCAAGTATGTCCCTTCACCGTTCTTCTCTTCAAGAAGAACTGCGTTTCTGAATTTGTCTGGTGAGCGAAGGTGCGATAGTTCGTCTGCGTCGCCTTCTCCTAATTCTTCGAGAATTTGGTAATACTTCGCTGCATGACCCATCATGTCTTGATTAATGGATGAATAAGCAACATCTTCTTCAATGTGAGGGGCTAATCCGAGCCACTCAGAACCGCGATACGCGAGGATAAAGTCGTCGTCAGCAAGTGTATAGAGAAGCTCGACTAGTGCTTTGTCTTTTGCCATTACTTGTCTCCTCCCTTGCTGCTACTAAGCAAATTTTGTTCTGTAAATTGCTCTTGTTGGTATTTACGCCACTTTTTCTTTAAGTAACCGTAACCTTTAGTTTCACGATAATCTTTGTTTTCCAACCGCTTTAGCATTTCCTTTTCTTCTTGTGTCATCGCACGGACATCGTCACGCTTAACGACCCAAATATCTGCTACCGTCTCACGGCGGAAGAAGTTTTCTCTAGCCATGATGAGTGCCATTTCTTCATTTGGTGCCAACAGACTGAATTGATGCTGTAGTGGGCTTTTGTCTGTTTTCTTGCTAAAAATCTCATAGACGCTGTAGAAACCGTCTTTCTCTTTCTCACTCAATGGAATCCCTCCTCCTCTGACTAGATTACCTTCGCTGTTGGGTTCAATGCTTCACGTACCCAGCGATTGTTTTCGTAAGATGTTTGACGAAGCGCAAGTCTTTCTTTTGACTGAGGTCCGTTTCCAGTAACAATTTCCTTGAATTCGTTCCAATCAGGATCTTGGTAAACCCATAGGCCTTGCTCTTCATCGAAATGAATGGTTTCATCTGGAATCGTCAATCCTAGAGACCAAATTCTAGGTACATATTTCGTAAAGAATTCTTGACGGAGTTCTTCGTTCGTCTTTTCACGTATTTTATAACGCATATTCTTGTCGACGTGAGAAGTAGATGCGTTTTCCTTACTCTTAGGTCCGAAGAACATGAGCAGTGCTGTCCACCAGCGGTTTAACGAATCTTGTAAAAGCTCTCGTTGTTCAGGTGTGCCTTCTGCAAGTGCCATGATGATACTTTCGCCGTGCTGTGCGTGGAAGACCTCTTCAGCACAGATCCGCTTTAACGCTCTTGCGTAAGGGCCATATGATGAGTTCAGCATCATACTTTGTGAGATGATTGCTGCTCCGTCAACGAGCCATGCGATAATTCCAGCGTCTCCCCATGTAGGCGCTTTCATATGAAACACATTGTGGAACTTCAGTTTCCCTGAAAACAAATTCTGCATGATATCTTCTCGGTTCATGCCTAGCGGTTCCATTAAGTCTTCAGCCACACGTAGGAGTAACTGTCCATGACCCATTTCATCTTGAACCTTTGCCATAATCGCTAGTTTGCGGTGTAAAGTTGGTGCCTTCGGTACCCATTCCTTTTCTGGAAGCGCTCCCATAATTTCGCTGATCCCGTGCATTGAAATCAAACGAATTAACGATTGACGATAATCATCTGGCATCCAATCATTTGGTTCAATCTTCTCACCCGCATCAATTCGGGCTAGAAAGTGCTCGTATTTTTCTTCTTCTGTCAACTGATCGAACGAGGTTTCGATAGTCATCTATTATCACCTTCCGAATGTTACGTTTATTTAACGTCATTATAGATTATCGTTATAATAATTTCAATCATTTTTGCAAAAGTGTTACTTCTGAAGCACTTCTTCTTTTCTAAGGTCGACTACACGAACTGCTTTTCCTTCTGAGCGTGGAACGGAATTCGGTTCTTTTATGTCAATTTCAATGGAAACGAGACAGTTAGACTTGATCGTTTGTTGGATCTTAGCTTTCAGCTCATCGAGGCTTACATGATTCATGTCTTTCAGACAGTGATTGTATGTGGCGTCGCTCACTTCGACTTGTAATACTACCTGATCCATTGTTCCATTCTTCTTAAGTTGTATTTGATAGTGAGGCACGATTTCTTCTAATTGTAATAAGCAGTTCTCAATTTCAGATGGGAACACGTTCACCCCACGAATAATGAGCATGTCATCTATACGGCCCTTCACTCTCGTCATCCGGACAGAAGTTCTTCCGCATGTACACGTTTCTCGGTTTATTGCCGCGATATCTCCCGTTCGGTATCGAATAATCGGGAATGCTTCTTTCGTCAAGCTTGTGAATACAAGTTCCCCATACTCACCATCTGCTACTGGTTGGAGTGTGTCGGGATCGATTACTTCAACATAGAAATGATCGTCTGCAATATGTAGTCCGTCTTGTGCTTCATGACATTCAATTGAAACGCCTGGTCCGATGATCTCGCTCAGCCCATATATATCCACAGCTTTAATGTCGAGCTTTTCCTCTAAAGTTTGTCGCATTTCCTCAGACCATGGTTCTGCACCGAAAATACCGTACTTCAAGCTTGTTTTTCTTGGGTCCTTCCCCATTTTCTCCATCGTTTCAGCAATATTTAAAATGTAGGAAGGCGTTCCACAAATGACTTGTGGTTTGAAGTCTTCGATGAGAAGAATTTGCCTTGATGTATTGCCTCCGGAGACGGGTACTGTTGCCATACCAAGCTGCTCTGATCCATAGTGCAACCCTAGCCCACCTGTAAAAAGACCATATCCGTAAGCATTGTGAAGGACGTTACCTGGAATACCTCCGGCTGCTGCAATCGATCTCGCCACAACCTCACTGAATAGGTTAATGTCATTTTTCGTATAACCGACGACGGTTGGTTTACCACTCGTGCCAGAAGATGCATGTAATCGAACAACTTCCTTCTGATCTACCGCAAATAACCCGAACGGATAATGATCACGTAAGTCTTGTTTTACAGTGAAGGGCAACTTTCTCAAGTCCTCAATTTTTCTGATTTTATCGGGTGTAATGTTTGAATCTTCAAACTTCTTTTTGTAAAAAGGAACCCTCTCATAAACCGTTTCTGCTGTCTTCTTTAAACGTTCTAACTGTAACTGCTCTTTTTGACTGATTTCCATCGTTTCCATTTCGACATTGTATATCAAACCATCGCCTCCCTTATATAACGAAAAAAAATCGAACTCACACAAAACTGATATACAAAAAGCTTATAAGGAAAGCGCTTTCTTGTCAATTATTGAAGTGTCAGACACCTTACCTATATCATATTCAAATTTTTATCAACAAAGTTGAGAATTTCAGTGTCCCCTCTGCTCCTTGGTGGGGCATTTTCTTTATAGTATGAAAGTACTGAATTTCCTAAGTACACCTGACAGTTCTCTAATCCAGGAACCGTTTACTAGCACCATTCATTATTTGAACTAAAAAAATCTCCCTGCAATGAGGGAGTATTAGTAGTAAGGATATGGGTACGGATATCCGTAATATGGATACGGTCGATAGTATGGGATGAGTGACAACGCTGCTATTCCTGCTAAGGGTAGCAACAGTCCTCCAAATCTTCGGTATCGTGGTTGTCGTTCGTTTGGCTCTCCTATCCGACTATATGACTCAGGTTCCATCATTTCGGGTACAAGTAATTCAACCTGATCTTTCTTGACATCCATTACAATTGCATCAAATTGCTCCCCATCTTTTGTCTCTATTAGCACGTGGTACATTTTATAGGATTTACACATATCATACATTTCTTTCTCTTTGGAAGACGAACCATGCCTCACGTCTTTTGGTGGTCTTTTGTTATCTGACAACATCATCCACTCCTTTCTTTCACAATAACCATGATATTCACCTAGTGGATGGATGTGCCTCATTTATTTAAGTGCGTACAGTGCGTTTTTCATTTTTCTAGATAAAACCCAATTTTTCTAGATAATCATGCATTTGTATGGTTCCGAGGTTGTTGAAAGGTCAACTTACAAAAAAAAACGACCACTATTCAGTGGTCGTTTCTTTAGAATTTAATGTAAGAGATCTAAGAATTGTTCGCGTGTTATTTTTCCTAGGTAGTGTCCGATCTCTAAATCACCAATGGCTTTGGAGATTTCTTCTCGGTCGTAACGTACGCCAACAAGTCTCTTTTCTACGTCTTCCACATCCCCGACACCAAAGAAATCGCCATAAATTTTACAGTGCTGGATGATGTTCTTCTCAACATCCAGTCGTACATCCAATTGGCCAGCGCCTTCAAATCGGTGCGAATGCTTCACGTTGAATTTAGGTGATTTTCCGTAATTCCAATCCCAGTTTTGGTACCGTTCTTCAGAAATTTTATGAATAGCTTTCCAATCCTCATCTGTCAGTGAGTAATGTGGAATTTCCTCTTGTTCTTCAAATAAATACTTCAACAATGTTCCTCTGAAATCTTCAGCTGTCATATCTTCGTCTAAGTGTTCACGAATATTCGTTACTCGACTTCTAATGGACTTAATGCCTTTAGACTTTATTTTATCCATATTCACATTAAGCGCGGAGACGACGTTTTCAATTTCAGAATCAAACATGAGCGTACCATGACTGAACATTCTACCTTTCGTTGAAAACTGAGCATTACCTGAAATTTTCTTTCCGTTAACAAGGATATCGTTCCGTCCACTTAATTCTGCTGGCACACCAAGTTTGTGTAGAGCCTTGATTACCGGATCCGTGAATTTCTTGAAGTCATGAAAGCTGTTTCCATCATCCTTCGTTATAAAGCTGAAGTTGAGATTACCTAGATCATGGTAGACCGCACCTCCACCTGAAAGTCTGCGGACAACATGTAGTCCATGTTCTCTCACATAATCTGAATTAATCTCTTCAACCGTATTCTGGTTCTTCCCTATGATTATGGAAGGTTCGTTAATATAGAAAAGCAAGTACGTATCATTTATATCTAGATGCTTAAGTGCATACTCCTCAATTGCTAAATTAATTCTTGGATCTGTTATATGATCATTATCAATAAATAGTAACATTCGTATCCTCCTTTATAATTTACTCACCAGACCAGACAAACCCACTTGTTGCTAAGGTAACTGGTCCATCAAATTGTTCTTTAGCTTCATCAACAAGTTGTTGCAAGTCACCGAAATGAGGTAAATGAGTCAAAACAAGATGGCCGACACTGGACTCCTTCGCCAGGATCCCCGCCTCTTCACTTGTTGTGTGACCGATACTTGCACCATCCATTCCTTTATACAAGTTAGATTCCATGAGTAATAAATCTGCGCCATGGAAAAAATCAATAAATTCCTCTTGGAAGCTTGTATCTGCCGAATATACGACCGTTTGATCTTTCCCCTCTATCCGCATCGCATAGCATGGCACAGGATGCCTCGTCTGTAAAAATGAAATTTTAAAAGGACCAACGGTAATAGGAACGGCAGGATTGTACTCTTCACCTATTGTAAAACCTTTATACGATAATTTCTTGAATTCAGTCTCATTGAACCGGTGCGCATAGATGGGTAGTTCTGGCATAGTTGAACCCGTATGCGACTTCACGAGTCTTGCAAACTGTAACGGACCAATATCTGCAATGTGATCATGATGATAATGAGACAAAATGACTGCATCCAAATCCTCGACCTCTATGTATGATTGTAGCTGTGAAAGCACACCACTTCCACAATCCACTAATAGGTTAAAACCATCTTCTTGAATTAAATACCCAGATGTCGCTTCTAATTTCTTAGGGAAACCACCCCAGCAGCCTACAACGGTCACTTTCACGCAAATCACCCTTCTCATTTTATTCCTATTGTATAGGACATCAGTCTTTAGTTCTACTTAAAGGTTTATAAACTTTTCACTTTGGCGCGATTTCGACGTTGGGGAAAAGTTTACGCATTCAGTATAAGCGTAACTAAGATTCAACCTTCGCAAGCTTGGTTTCATCAAGTTTTTTATAGTATACCGCTGTTTCTTATTTGAACTCGTTTATGATATCCGATATTGTGGTACATAATAATTATGTTTGCTTGAAAGGAGCTTGAATAATTCATGAAAGTACTTATTGCAGGAGCAAATGGCGGCACAGGTCGCAATATAATACAAATTTTGAGTGAAAGTGGTCAACATGAACCTGTTGCTATGATCAGGGATATCACTCAATCAGCAGAGCTAGAACAACTCGGTACGAAAGAAACTGTGCTCGCTGATCTTGAAGGTGAGCTTGATCATGCAGTGGAAGGTTGTGACGCGGTCATCTTCGCTGCAGGTTCTGGGTCTAAAACAGGACCAGAGAAAACTGTTAGTGTTGATGAACAAGGCGCAATCAATCTTATTAAAAGCGCGGAAAAGCATGGCGTTAAACGATTTATTATGCTCAGTACTGTTGGGGCAGATAATCCTGAATATGGTTCAGGTGATATGAAGCATTATTTCGAGTCAAAGGGTAAAGCAGATAAGGCGTTACGCGAAAGTACGTTGGACTACACGATCGTACGCCCAGGTGCATTATCTAATGATGCAGGTAACGGACGTATTCAACTTGCTGAAAAACTCGGTGATTATAATGGAAGCATTCCACGTGAAGATGTAGCGAAAGTGATGTCGGAATGTTTGAATTACAAAAATACATCTCGTAAAACATTTGAAATCCTATCCGGTGATCAAGACATCACAACGGCACTGAAGTCAGTATAAATTCCAAATAAGAAAGCGGCCCATTTGGGGCCGCTTTTATTTATTCATCTTTCCTATATTTCTTTTCACTTGATGAATCATCCTTCGTTTTATCCTTTTGCTTCTCTTCCCTTACTTCCTGCTTTTGATCTTCAACAGGTATCGGATCAACCGTTTCGTCCTCATGAAGTGTATGATCTGGCTCTTCCCTTTTCTTCTTATCTTTCTTATCAGTTGCCATTGATAATACCTCCTTTTCAAAAGGTATTTCCCCTCTGACTTAATATAAAACATAGACGTATCTGGACCTTAATTTTTAATTCCAACTAGTGGAGTAATTTCTTCTTCGTGTAATATCCAGAGTTGGTGAAGGGCTCTCGTACATCCGACATACATAAGCTTAGCGTCTCGATCATTATGCTGGTAGTTGTGACGATCAGCGTCAATCATTATAACCGCATCGAATTCAAGACCTTTCGTCAAATAAACTGGAATGATCGAAATGCCGCCTTTGTATTCAGATTGGTCTGCTGTAATTAGCTTCCATTCATCTTCACCTAGAGCAACCAAACTGTGATAAAGTTTCTCACAATCCTTCGCCGTTCTTCCGACTAGTGCGATACTATCAATCTCAGTATCTTTCATCTGCTTTACAATTGAAGTGACTTTTTCAATCCGTTCATCGGGACCCAATTGAATTTCTTTTACGGGTTCTCCACTTCGGAACACCGGTTTGGCTAGCCCGCCCGTATGTTTCATATTTTCTAAAATTCGATTTGCATATTCAATGATTTCATATGTGGACCGGTAGCTTCTTTTCAACTCTACGTACTGACTATTCTTTCCTTCAAATACATCGATGAATTCTTGCCAGCGATCAATCCCTTTATAAGAGTGGATTCCTTGTGATATATCCCCTAATATCGTAAAGGAATCTTCCATCGTATTGGACTTTAACACTTCAATATGGAAGGGCGAAAAGTCCTGTGCTTCATCTATTACGACGTGCTGATAAGTAAACTGTTTATCCTTTCCTACCAGTTTTTGATGTATCCACAGCATTGCTGGTAAATCTTCAGCAGTAACCTCTTTCTTATTCAAGCGTTTCCTCGTTTCTTCAATTATTTCTTCTGGGAGATCGTGTTGCACAGGTTGGGCAAATGCTTGAACATGTGATTTCTTAAATAATTCTTTGTAGAAAGAGAAAGCGTCATAATCTGGCCAAGCTTTCATAAATGCTCTTAGCTTATTGTCAGCTGTCTTCTTTCGTTCTTTTCTCTCATGAGGCAATTGATTTTCAACTTGCTCCTTGATCCAAGCTTTCAATCTCTTTTGTATTTTAGTTCGACGTATTTTCGTTGGAAAGTGACGTTGTTCCTCATTCCACTGCTCTATTCGCTTCCGGTCTATTTTACAACCATCCCATAAAACAAAGTCTTCAGCTGGAATGAGGTTCTGTTCATATAAGGAAAAGGCTTCATCAATCATGGACTTGAACGTTAAAGCCCCTTTGATCTTACCTGCATTCGTACGGTTCTTAAATTGTAAGTGAGTTGAAAAATACTCGCTTAAATCAGCTGTATCATCTCTCACTCGAAACTTCCTACCAAAAATTTCATGTGCCCATTCAGGAAAGGTTGTTTGTTGAATGCCTCCTACACCAAGCTCAGGTAAAACGTTTGATATATAATCTAAAAACATTCTGTTCGGGGCGAAAATCACCATTTGATTTGCACTCATATAATCTCTGTAATGATAAAGAAGAAAAGCTAGCCGGTGCAATGCGACAGTCGTTTTCCCAGAGCCAGCAACCCCTTGAATGATGAGTGGCTTATTCTTCTCCGCTCGTATGATATGATTTTGCTCTGCTTGAATCGTAGAAACGATATCTCTTAAGCGATTATCTTTCTTATCCCCAAGTCGGTAAAGTAAAAACTCATCTGTTCCACCTGATTCATCACTACCTTTTACATAGGAGTCAACGACCCGTTGTAACTTTGCCTTCCGAATGACGACATTCCGTTTCAGATGAATGTCTCCTTCCACTAAGCCCTCAGGTGAATCATAATGGATGTCCTCCTCACCACCGTTAAACGAATAAAAAAGACTTGCTACAGGAGCACGCCAGTCAATTACCATTAATTCATTTGATGCGTCCTTCGATACACCGACCTTTCCGATGTAGAGCTCATCAGGCCCCTTCTTCCCGTCTTCTTGAAAATCGAGTCGTCCGAAATAAGGTTCAGACTCAGCAATCTGTAAATTCTTCTTCATTTGTTCGCGACGATCATCTATCGCTTGCTCAGTAATGTCATCACCGAAGTATCGTGGGATTTTACCTAACCGATCTAACTGATCGCTTATTTCTGCAGCAATTTTATTGAGTTGCTGCTTCTCTACTTCAAAGGCACTTTGATTCTCTTTACTCAAGATCAGTTACCCCCTCTTATTTATTTATCTGAAAAAACAGACAGAGTAAAGATTCTACCAAAGAATGGGAAGAATCACAATACTCAAAATAGGAAATATGCTGGTAAACAATATGTGTGACTAAAAAAAGAGGCGTACCTTTTCAGGTAAGCCCCTTTCGTCAAACATTCATAATGAAGTAAATACCCACGTTTACGAGGTAATTGAACCTTTATTTCTTAGTGTCTGAGACATTTTCATTTGTCACTAACTTTAATTGAACAGGGATTGTCCGCTTTACTTTTTTACCTTGTAATACATCTCCCCCAGCTCGGACGGCAAGCTTTCCAATCTTTTCGGGCTGCTGGGCAATTGTTGCCGTTAAATCGCCTGCTTGAATACTGTTGATCGCATCTTCATTTCCATCAAAGCCAATTACGAGAATATCTTTTCCTGAGCTTCGAATCGCCTGATAAGCACCAATTGCCATTTCATCGTTATGCGCAAAGACTGCTTCTACATCAGGATTGCCTTGAAGAATGTTCTCCATCGTGTTCAGCCCTTCTGTTCTGTCAAAATTGGCTGTTTGCTTTGCGACTATCTCTAATTTCTCATCCGCAATATTGTGAAAACCTTTTCCTCGCTCACGAGTAGCGGACGCTCCAGGAACGCCTTCTAACTCAGCAACCTTCGCTCCTTCACCAAGTTGTTCTAACACATATTGAGCTGCCATCTCCCCACCTTTTTCGTTATCTGAGCTGACGAGCGTTGCGACGTCACCTTTTTCAGCAGAACGATCTAGTGTGACTACAGGAATACCGAGGCTATTCGCCGATTGAACAGCAGTTGAAATAGCTGTTGAGTCCGTTGGATTGATTAGAAGAACATCTACTTGTTGTTGAATCAGATCCTCAATGTCATTTATTTGCTTGGCAGCGTCGTTTTGTGCATCCACTACGATAACTTCCATACCTTGGGCTTTTGCTTCTTCTTGTACACCTTTTTGAATGGAGACGAAGAAAGGATTATTTAATGTTGAGACAGACAATCCTACTTTAATGTCTTCTAGATCTGTTTCTTTATTCGATTTCGCCCATTCAGGTGGTTGAAGTGAGCATGCGCTAAGTAGTAGAAGTGACGTACTAAGAATGAATAATAGTGTTTTCTTCATTATAATCCTCCTAAGCCGCTTTCTTTCGATCTATTAGTACAGCAATGATAATAACAGCACCTTTTACAACCATCTGGAAGAAGGAAGATACTCCGAGCAAATTTAAACCATTATTTAATGTTCCAATAATGAGTGCTCCGATGAGAGTGCCGATAATGAGGCCTCTCCCACCAGATAAACTGGTACCGCCCAGTACAACAGCTGCAATCGCGTCTAACTCATAAGTTGTCCCAGCTGTCGGTTGTGCGGAGTTTAACCTTGATGTGAGAATCGCTCCTGCTAGTGCTGAGAGCAACCCGGCAAGAGAATAAACCATCACTTTTATACGGGGTACTTTAATTCCAGATATGAGAGCAGCCTTTTCATTTCCGCCAATTGCATATGTCTTACGGCCGAACGGGGTCTTATGTAAAATAACCCATAGAACGACAAAGGCAAGGAACATCGTAATGGCTGGTACAGGAATACCAAAGAAGTATCCTCTGCCGAACAACTGAAAAGCATAGCTGTCCCCAAGTCCTGAAATCGGATTTCCATCTGTATACACGAGTGTTAACCCACGAAACATTGTCATGGTCGCAAGTGTTGCAATAAATGGTGCCATTTTCCCTTTCGTAATAAGAACGCCATTGATCATGCCCATTAAGCCACCAAGTAGACATCCAATAAGAATCGCTAGGATTGGATCAATACCAGAAACCATCATCCCTGCCATCAATGCACTGGATAATGCGAGAATCGACCCTACAGACAGATCAATGCCACCAGTCAAAATGACAAACGTCATCCCGTAAGCGATAAGAGCATTAATCGCTACCTGTCTTAGTAGATTCAATAAGTTCAAGGGTTCAATAAAGCTTGGATTAATGATTGTAACGGTAAGCATAAGGACAAGAAGCCCGACCAATGGTCCAAGCTTTTGCATTGCGTTCCCGATGTGATTAGATTTCAATACGTTATTCATTTAGGTGACCTCCTGTCGCCAATGTCATAATTTTTTCCTGGGAAGCTTCATCTCTAGTAATCTCTCCAGCTATCATTCCTTCGTGAACAACGAGAATGTTATCACTCATCCCTAAAATCTCAGGAAGCTCTGATGATACCATCACAATCGACACCCCTCTATCTGTCAGTTCATTCATTAGCTCATAAATCTCTCGCTTTGCCCCTACATCGACACCTCTCGTCGGTTCATCAAGTATGAGCACTTTAGGACCAATTCCAATCCACTTAGCAATGACTACCTTTTGTTGATTACCTCCTGACAAATTCTTAGCTTTAGTCTGTGCAGATTCAGTTTTAATCGTTAACCTCTTGATCAGTAATTCTACGTATTCTCTCTCGCTTTTTTCATTAATGATGGCCTTTTGAGTAAAACTGAAAAGACTAGGCAACGCAATGTTATCCTTTATTGAAAAATCAAGTACAAGACCCTCATCTTTTCTATCCTCTGTTATAAATCCAACTCCGAGACGTACAGCTTGATCAGGTGATTTAATGAAGACCTTTTGACCATTCACAAAGATGTCCCCTGTATACTTGCCATCAAGGCCAAATATCGTTCGCATGATTTCTGTACGCCCTGCTCCCATCAAGCCTGCTATTCCAACAATTTCACCTGAGCGAACCTTAAAGCTGACATTCTGAAACACATCTTTCCGCGTAAGATTCTGAACCTCTAGTACGGTGTCTCCTAACTTTGCTTCCCGTGTAGGAAATCTATCCTTGAGTTCTCGACCAACCATCTTCCGTACAACCTCATTAAAATTCGTTTCTGCTATTGGTGATGTATCCACAGATCGACCGTCTCGCATAACTGTGATCGTGTCACAAATAGTGAAAATATCTTCCATCCTATGTGAAATGTAAATGATCGTTACACCTGCTTTTTGCAAGGAACGGATGACGTTAAATAGCTTCTGTATCTCCCGTTCTGTTAAGGCTGCTGTTGGTTCATCCATTATAATGACCTTTGCATCTGTCATTAACGCTTTAGCAATCTCAATCATTTGTTGTTCACCTACAGAACATTTACCAGCTTCCATATGAAGTGGAATGGAAATCGATAGCTTATCGAACTGTTCCTTTGCAATCGCTTTCATCTTACTTGTATGAATAAGTCCAAAAGGTGTAACCGGTTCCTTATTAACAAATAAATTCTCTAATACCGTTAACTCTGGCCAAATATTGAGCTCCTGATGAATGAATGCAATCCCAAAATCCTCTGCTTTCTTTGGATCAGCGAAGGTCTTTTCTTCACCATCAATGACGATCGTTCCTTTATCCTTTTTATGAAGACCAACAAGAATGTTCATTAATGTTGACTTTCCAGCTCCGTTTTCACCCATAAGAGCATGGACCTGTCCTTCATGAATGTCTAAGTTTACACCTTCTAAAACTTTGTTTTTACCGAATGCTTTATGAATGTTGTTCATGCTTATTTGCATGCAGTTACACCTCCTTAAAAAGTTACTCCTGCGTGGAGAATACAGTTCGCAAACGGTGAGACCTCTCCTGTTCTTATGATTGCTTTCGCCTGTCGGCTTTGTTCCTTAAACTTTTCATGTGGTGTGTAATCAATTTGTTCAAAAAGGACCTTCATCTCTTGATCGATGTCCTGATTTCCGATGACTTCATCTGCCAGTGTCACCTTCTCGACTACCATCTCTTCTTTTAATACATTTACAACATCAAGGAATGATGGCACTCCTTCTTTAAGGGAAATATCAATTTTAAGAACTCCAGCAGGTACTGGTAGACCTGCATCAGCAACTATGATGGTATCGGTGTGGCCTAGGTCTGCAAACACTTTTGTAATATGACTGTTCAGTACGCCATTTCGTTTCATTCTGCAAGTCTCCTTTCTACTTCTGCTCTCATCGGTATCCCACTCTGTGCACCAAGTCCTGTCACCGAAATAGATGCAGCTAAATTCGCGAACTGAAGGCTTTCTTCCATCCGTTTCCCTTCCGCAATCGCAGTACCAAATGCTCCGTTAAATGTATCGCCCGCACCAGTTGTATCTACAACTTTCACAGGAAATGCTGGAACAAGAATCTCACTCTCTCCGTTAAAGTAACGAACGCCCTTTGCTCCTTCTGTAAGGATCAGTTTATTAGGAAACCTTTTCAAAGCTTCTGATACAGGTAATCCATCAAAGAGGATTTCTGACTCATGTTCATTCGGCGTAATATAAGTGGCTTGTTCTAAAACACGCTCAGAAAGCTCTCGTGCTGGAGCTGGGTTCAACAGTAGCGGGATTCCAAGTTCTTTACAAATACTTGCGACATATTCAACAGTTTCTTCAGGTACTTCTTGTTGGATCATGACGAGATCACATGTGCTGATCAAAGGTACTGCTTTTTCCACGTATGCTGGTGTGACGTATTCATTAGCACCCTTAACGACTACGATGCTGTTATCCCCTTCAGCAAGGATAATGTGTGCGGTTCCTGTTTCAACACCTGTAACCGGTTCCACATAATCCGTGGAAACACGATTTCTTTTAAAGTTTTCTAAGATATTTGTGCCATATGAATCATCTCCGACACGACCAATCATAAAAACATCGGCTCCAAGTCGAGCCGCTGCGACTGCTTGGTTTGCCCCTTTTCCTCCTGGTATCGTTTTAAAAGAATCACCGAGCACCGTCTCTCCAGCTTGAGGACGCTTTTGTGAGGATACGACAAGATCCATAGAGGCGCTTCCAATGACCGCTATCTTTGCTTTCTTCATCTTTTTCATCCCTTTCGCGTTGTATTTCTTTCTATTAATTGAACTGGGAGCTGAATCGACTTTTCAATTTCCTGCTCTTTATTAATCGTTTTCATCAAAAGCCTTGCTGCTTGCCTTCCCATTTCATATGCTGGTTGTCTAACTGTTGAAAGTGTTGGGTAGGACAGGCTGCATTGTGGGATATCGTCATACCCTATAATCTGAAGGTCTTCAGGTATTCTTTTTCCTAACTGAAGCGCTTCATGTAGAATCGCGATTGCAACCATATCGTTACTTGCAATAACCGCATCCGTTTCAGGATACTTTGCAAAGAGTTCCTCTGCCCATCCCTTTGCATCCTCAAACGAAAAGGAAGTCGTAGACATAACAGTATAGCTTGCTTCACTCCTATTAAGTGCCTCAACAGCTCCGCGATAACGATCCTGAGCTGGTTTAATGTGAGAAGGCCCTTTCATCACTGTTATCTGTTTTGCCCCTTTCTCTACTAATGTTTCGGCAGCAAGTCGGCCTCCCTCTTCACCATCAGCATAAACGGCAGGGTATTCGTCAGAAATACGGTCTAATAGGACGAGCGGAAGATTTAATGCATCATAAATCCCATAATCTACATGACTCGTAGCTGAAATCATACCAACTACGTTGTTTTGCGCGAATGTTTGTATGTAATCTAGTTCCTTTTGAACGTTTTCATCACTATTACCGAGTAAAAGCCTAAAGCCGGCCTCACTAACTTCGTCCTCTACACCTCTTGCCAGTTGAGGAAAGAATGGGTTTGTAATATCAGGAAGAAGCAGTCCGATTAATCTTGACCTCCGTTTATATAGAGAGCGTGCAACTTCGTTTGGGCTGTAATTCAATTTTGCAATCGCCTGTAATACTTTTTTCTTTGTATCAACGCCCACATATCCATTTTCATTTAATACACGAGAAACTGTCGCGACTGAAACGCCTGCTTCTTTTGCAACATCCTTAATCGTCACCACGTCTTTCACTCCCTGCTCAACTTCATATGTATGTAACCGGTTACACATAAAATAACATAAACGAAAAACCTTTTACAATGTTTTTTAATGGTAATCACACAATTTAAAAACACGCATTTCAATTTGAAATACGTGTTTCTTCCTCGCAATTATTATCGTTATGCCAGTCCTCTCATTGCCCGATGAAAAGCTCCTCCTCCATCCTCTCGCTCACTTGATGTAAAGCCTCTAAGGATGAAACGTCACCATCTAGCAATGGAATATAAATTTTCTCTTGATCAAACGATTGGTTGATCCATTCTAAATAATGCTTCTCCTGTTCAATCCGTTTTTGGAAAAAGGTACTCGTATCCTCTTTAGGTAGAAGCTTATTTACGATTAACGTCCTCACATCAATTTCATGCTTTTGTAAAGTTTGCACTGCTTTCTCTGTTTCAACGATAGGCAATCGCTCTGGATTCAAAACAAAAACATATTCTGTTTGTTTGTCGTCTAGTAACACGTTCCTAACTGAAGCGAAACGTTCTTTCCTCTTATGGAGAATATCGTAAATGGGATCCTCAACAGGCTCACCATCCCCCATCCACGAAGAGTAATTCTCATTCATGCTCTCCCTACGCTTTAACATGCCATCTATCCATGCACCCATGAGCTCTGGTAACGTGAGAAGTCGAATCGTATGACCTGTCGGTGCAGTATCAAACACGATTGTATCGAAGGACTCTTTCTCATCCAGAATAATTGAAACGAGACGATCAAACAGAGCGGCTTCATCCGCACCTGGAGATCCTGCAGCAAGGTCAATTTGACGATGGACCTCTTCAATCATTTTCGATTTCACAAGCCCTTTCAGATTTTCTTTTACCCCTTTTAAATATCGTTTCGTTTCTTCATCAGGATTAATTTCAATCGCCGACAAATTGTCTGTTAATCGCTTAGGTTTCCCAGAAAGTTGTTTCTGAAAGATGTCCCCTACATTATGAGCAGGGTCCGTCGAAACGAGCAACGTTCGCTTGCCTTGTCTAGCGAGTGTTAATGCAAAGGCCGAAGCTGACGTTGACTTTCCGACGCCACCCTTACCACCGAAAAATACAATGCTTTTGTTCAAAATCTTCTTCACCATATACCCCTACCCTTCTGACTAACAACACCTTATGCCTTCTAATGGTGATTTTTCCATTCCCATTCGTAAATGCCATTCATGGAATCGCTCCACAATCACTGGATAGATTTCCAGTGTATAATACGAAACGGGGTTCGGAATGCCTAATAGCTCTGAAACACATAAGAGTAAGAACAGATCGTCTTCATCTCTCAGCTCTCGCTTAATTTCATGTTTGTGTGGATGACTCAATATTTCATCGTAAAGTCCAATCAGCTTTTTGATCGACCACTTTGTTTCACTCATTTATGAACACCTAATTCCTCACTGATATTCAAATAAATATCTTCATTAGACCTAGCATTCGAATTCAACCAGTGACCATTAAGAAAAATGGCCCCTCTTCTCGATCCGACAAAGGTATTTTTCAACATCGTCCATACATTGATTTTCCTTTTTCTTAACTGACGGAACATATAATCCATAATAGAGATGGAGTTTCTTGGATCAACGAAAATAACTTCAATCTGATCTCCAAACTGTTCTACTATGTTTCGATAAACTTCTCCTGTTTCTCTCATTTCAGCTAAATCATCCTTAAATTGATCATCCATACTGATGAACCCGTCACCAGAAACACCCCCACATCAGCCGCCGCCGACTTCAGGCCATACACGAATTATGAGTAACTCTTCCTTCATGACGGCACCTCCCTTAGTTGTGGTTGTTTGGAAAAAAGAAGGCCGGAACCCGACCTTCTCAAATTGTTATGCGGACTTGTCCATGTCTGATGGCGATTGTTTTTTCGTTAATATCGTTAACGCCTCTAAGATAATCCAGATTGCAAATCCGAGTATTGCCGCTCCGAAAACAAAGAGTAGTAGATTGGCGTCGGTGTCACCGAGTCCTGACCAATCAAATACAACCTGCTTCGTCATCGCCCAAATCGTCATAATCAAAAGGAAGACCATCGGAATAAAGGTAGGCATGAAATTCCTTCCTTGCTGTTTGAGCCAAATGGATATGAGCAACAAGCTGATGCCTGCAAGCAGCTGATTGGAAGTCCCGAACAACGGCCATAATAGGTATCCACCAGAACCAAAACCATTTGGTCCTTCAGGTAGCAATACAAGCATAGCGCTTGTACCAACAGCGATCGTTGTTGCGACATGCGCTTTCGTTAGTGCTGGAATTTTATATTCTGTACCAAGCTCTGCAATGATATAGCGCATCAATCGAACGGACGTATCAAGGGAAGTTGCAGCAAAGCTGATGACAATGACAGCTACAATCGTTGCCGCAATATTAGCTGGGATGCCAATGCCTGAAGCGAGAATCGCAGCACCCTCAATAAAGTTTCCTAATCCACCACTACTTGCTGCAGCAAAGCTACTATAAGCGGCTTTAAAATCTGCTCCTGAAGAGAATAAAGTCGTTACCGCAATAATGGCAAGTAGTGCAAGCATACCTTCACCTACAGCACCGGCATAACCGACAAAACGTGCATCCGTTTCTTTATCAAGTTGCTTAGATGATGTTCCTGAAGAAACGAGTCCGTGGAAGCCTGATATCGCACCACAAGCAATTGTAATGAACAACAATGGGAACACTGACATAGAAGCATCTGGATTTGTTGCTGGTGCTGTAATCGTAGGACGCGCAAATAATACACCTGCATAAAGAATCAATAATCCAATCACTAATTGATGAGAATTAATATAATCCCTCGGCTGTAATAACTTCCATACTGGCAACGTTGATGCAATATAAACATAAACCATCAACACGACGATCCATACAAGGAAAGCCATTGATACACCGTTTAAGCCAAACATGACAGTTGCATCTTTACCTCCGAACCAACTGACTAAATCGATTTGAAGTGCTGGAACATTAGAAGCCAGTACTGCCGTTCCATACATAACTGCCAATGCCAAGATGGAAGGGATGAGCATACTCCCTTTCTTCTTATAGACCGAATAACCAATCCAAATCGCTAATGGAATTTGTATGAAAATAGATAATACCGAAGCTGGGAATGTCACGAAAAGATTCGCAATTGCCCATGCAAACACAGCGTTAACCATTAACACAAGGATGAGAATGATGAATAAGAACAATAACTTCGCGCGCTTTCCTATTAGCTTATTTGCTAGTGTACCTACGGATTGACCTTTATTTCTGACAGAAAGTACGAGTGTTCCGAAGTCGTGAACACCAGCTGCGAATACTGTGCCTAGAATCACCCACAAGACGGCAGGGAGCCAACCCCAATAAACTGCAATGGCTGGTCCAATAATCGGAGCTGCCCCGGCTACTGAACTATAGTGATGGCCCCATAATACAAATCGGTTTGTAGGAACAAAGTCTACCCCATCCTTATATTTATGAGCTGGTGTGACGTAATTCGGGTCCAAACGGAATATACGGTCTGCTATATATTTCGAATAAAATCGATATCCTAACAAAAATATGGTAATTCCAACTATCGCCAAAACTAAACTATTCATTTTTCCCTACCCCTTCCCATTGTTGACTGTTTATCCTACATAGTAAGGAAACGACAATTCGCTGTCAATCCCAATTAACGAAAATTCAGAATGTTCGAATGGTTAACAATATAATTTCATTAGAATTTTGTTTGAAATGGTAAAATGGTATCATTTAACCATTTGTACTCGAGTTGACGATTTGATTGCACAAGCAATCATTATTGATGGCACTTAAATATTGATGATGAAGCAACATGTCAATAGGGGCGCGATTGTATAGAACTTCCCTGGTGGTGAAATTGAACGTAATGAAACACCTGCTGAAGCTTGCATGAGGGAGGTGAAGGAGGAAACTGGTTACGATATAAGCATTTTGTCTCTATTTTTGAAAGCAACACTAAATATACTTTTGGACAGAAATGCAAAAAGGCTGATCTGAGTGGACCAGCCTTTTGCAAATGACATTTTATTTCACAGTGTTAACGGCTTGATAAGCGTCTACATATCCTGCTCCGACTTCATGGAGTTCATATCCAGCCATTGGCTCAGCAGTGTTGACTAACGTATTTAACACGTCGTCTGGCGTCAAAGTACTGTTTGCTTCTAACATTAACGCTGCTACACCAGAAATGTGTGGCGTTGCCATACTCGTTCCACTAGCTGTTGTATAATATGGTAAATGTTCTACTGCAATATAATTAATATCTTTCGTAGTTCCTAGTGTGTTCATAACGAGTCCTGTTGAAGATTTTGTGGCAACGATATCTACACCAGGTGCTGTGATATCAGGATGAACGAGATTATCCCCTGGAATCCCTCTAGATGAAAAGTCTGCTAACTTCTTATCTTTCGTTCCAGCTGCAACCGAGATGACCCATGGTGCTGCAGAATAAGGATTTAAAGTATCGTTTTCAGGTCCTTCATTACCTGCTGCGAATGCCACAACCATACCAGCATCATGTGCTTTCTTACTTGCTACATTGATCGGGTCGTTAGGAGAGTAATCGCCAGTTGTGCCCCAGCTATTACTGATTACGTTAATGCCGTATTTCTCTTGATTTTCAAGTACATAATCAAATGCTTCAAGTGCCCATAGCACACTAATAGCTTCTCCTGTTCCTAGTCCAACTAGTTTCGCATCTGGTGCTACGCCTTTATATAGTCCATCACTAGCTGTTCCTAACCCAGCAATCGTACCTGCTACATGCGTACCGTGTCCTGAAGATGTATCCGTGTTCAACACATCTTCTTGATATAAGGCAGATCCGCCAGAGAAAATGCTACCTGCAAGAAACTTTACGTTTTGAACAACTTTGTCACCAAAGGGTAAATCTTGGTGTGTCGCATCAATTCCACTATCGATGACAGCTACAGTTGTCCCTTTTCCTGTATATCCAAGGTCGTTCCAAACGCGCTCGACTCCAATTAATTGTCTAGAGTCACGAAGCTTGTAATCTAATTGTTTGTTATAAAATAAAGATGTCGCGCTGACACCTGATGATAGGATTGACTCTACCTCAACCGCTGTTCCTTGCACAGCTACCATCGGGAGATTCTTGTACGTTTTCGTGATTAACCCCAAGTCATCAAGCGCTTGAACTTGTGAACTTGTCGGCATTGATGGATACGTGACGACAGCCTCCACTTTGAACTGACTACCTGCAGAGTTCAATACGTTGGATAGTGTTTCACCCACTTCAATGGATGATGCTTCTACACGGTTATTAGACTGTGCTGCGAAGAACAATCCAACAATCAAAGATAAGCTTAGAATAATCGAGCTAAATTTCTTCATTTTCTTCCTCCCCAAGTACTTTTTGTCTAACTTTTCTTACAATTTCAATTCTCCCGTAATCTTTTCGTCATAACAATCATGCATACGACACAAATTTTATGTAGGTCCAAAACGGTTATTCCATAGTACCAACGGTTTATGCCATACTGTAAAATTAGTACACATCTGATACAAAGATTGTATTTTAATTACACGATTGTCTAAATTAACCAAAAAAGGGCTGACCCAAAACATCAATGGAAATTGATGTAAGGGCTAGCCTTTATTAGTTGCAAATGGGTTAATGTGCATAAATGAAAATTATCGTGCATATATCTGATTTATCGTGCATTTATGAAGATTATCGTGCATATATCTGATTTATCGTGCATTTATGAAGATTATCGTGCATATATCTGATTTATCGTGCATAACCGGGTTTACACAAAAAAAGGAGCTTTAAAGTCCTTTTGGGTCAGCTCCTTCTTTCATACGTAAGAATTAATCAATTAATCCTTTTTCTTTTAGGAAGTCAATTGCGACTTGTTTTGGATCTTCGTTATCGATATCGACTTTTGCATTCATTTTTGCCATGTCTTCAGACGATATCTTTCCTTCTAGCTCTTTCATCACTTTCTCAACATCAGGAAACTTGTCTAAAGCTTCTTGACGAATGATTGGCGCTGCATAGTAAGGTGGGAAGAAATTCTTATCATCTTCAACTGTTTTCAAGTTAAAACGCGGAATTCGACCGTCTGTCGTAAATGCCGTAATGACATCAACCTCTCCATCCTTAACCGCTCTGTACATCAAGTTAGGGTCTAAGCTCTCTTCCTTTTTGAAACTTAAATCGTACTTCTTAACGAATGGATCCATTCCATCAGGTCTTTCGTAAAACTCTGGTGGTGCTCCAATGATAAGTCCATCAGATTTTGCTGCTAATTCAGAAGTTGTCTTTACACCAAGATCTTTATACGTCTCTTCCGTCATCGCTAAAGCGTAGTTATTTTCAAACCCTAAAGGTGGTAACCAAACGATACCTTTTTCCTTCTTATAACCTTTTTTCGTAGCTTCATAAATGTCTTCAGCTGTTTGGTCTGGATTATATTCTTCCTTCAAGACTGCAAGATATCCCGTACCTGAATACTCAACGTACATGTCAATATCTCCGCCTTCCATCGCTTTGGTCAGGACATCGACTTCACCTAATGCTTCCTTCACTTCTACTTCATAATCGGTGTTGCCTTTAATATATTCTGCAAGAAGGTGTGGAAGGATATATTGCTCTGTCCACTTTTTACCAGAGATTACAAGCTTGTCTCCAGAGTCTCCGTTACCACCACAACCAGCTACAATCAAGATTAACATGAAAAATGGAATGACGATCTTCTTTAACATATGAGCCTCCTAGTCTTGTTTTTTCAACCCTTTAGGGGTAACAATTCGTTCAATACCTTTCAAAATTGTATCAAAAAAGATGGCTAATAACGCAGCAGGAATCGCACCAGCTAGAACTAACTCGTTATTTAATGTACTTAATCCTCTATAAATGATATCGCCTAGGCCACCTGCCCCAATGAAAGTCGCAAGTGTTGCAACACCAATCGTTAATACGGTCGCTGTCCGAATACCAGCCATGATCACAGGTAATGCGAGTGGCAGTTCAATCTTCCATAGTATTTGCCCAGATGTCATACCCATACCTTTTCCTGCCTGGATAAGTGAATCATCGACACCGACGATCCCGGTATATGTATTTCTTAAGATAGGTAATAATGCATAAACCATCAGTGCAATAATGGCAGGGGTACTACCAATCCCAAAGACAGGAAGTAGAAATCCGAATAAGGCCAAACTAGGAATCGTTTGAAATACCGCTGTAATTCCAATCACTAATTCAGCAATCTTCTTCAATCTTGAAATGACGATCCCTAAAGGAACGGAAATCAAAATTCCGATAAATATGGATACAAATGATAAATACAAATGTTCTTGTAGCGCTTCCAAAATTGTAGGCCATCTTAATATGAAGGTATCTATAAATTTACTCCAATCCATAGCACTACCCCCTTCCTAAACATTTTGTTTCATGCCTGCGAGCCCTCTCATCATACTCGACTTTGTAATCAATCCAACTAATTTTCCATCCTCAGTGACCGGCACAGTTTTCACATCATACTTAGCGAAATTCTCTGCAATTTCAGTATAGGGTGTAGTAGTCGTAGCAGATACTGTAACAGGTACCATGACGTCTTTTACTTTCTTTGTTTCATCACCAAAGTGGTCTTCAAGAATCTCAAGCTCTAGCACACCTTCAAGGACTCCATCGCTATTGGTGACCATTAAGCTATCCACAGTATAACTTTTCATAATTTTTAAAGCCTCGGCTAAGCCGCGTTTATCTTTGACTGTAGCTACTTTAGACATCATTAATGAGCTCGCTGTCTTACCGCCAAGCTCTTTATTCATTCTTTCTTCCCCTATGAATTCTTCTACAAATTGATTGGCAGGGTGTCTTAAGATCTGATCAGGTGTATCTAGTTGAATAATTTCACCATGATTCATAATCGCAATTCGGTCTGCAATTTTCAGCGCTTCATCCATATCATGCGTGACGAAAACAATGGTTTTATGAATGTTGTTTTGAAGTGCAACTAGTTCATCTTGTAGTTGTTCACGACTAATCGGATCTAACGCACTAAATGGTTCATCCATTAGCACAACGGGCGGTTCTGCTGCTAATGCACGAATAACACCAATCCTTTGCTGTTGTCCTCCACTTAATTCTGATGGGTATCTCTTTTTGAAAATATGAGGCTCAAGTCCAACTAGCTCTAACAGCTCATCGACTCGCTTAATATATTTGTCTTTCGACCAACCTTTCAGCTTCGGTACGAGTGCAACATTTTCTTCGATGGTCATGTGAGGAAATAACCCGATTTGTTGGATGACGTATCCTATGTTTCTTCTAAGCTCCACAGGGTTTTGGTTTTTGATATCTTGTTCATCTATCAAAATTTCACCACTGCTCGGTTCAAGAAGTCGATTGATCATTTTCATGGTTGTCGTCTTCCCACATCCACTCGGACCAATTAGAGTTAGAAGTTCTCCTTTATGTACGTGAAGATCAATATTTTTCAATGCTTCAAATCCATCAGCAAACGTTTTGCTGACTTGTTTAAATTCAATCATCTTTGTCCCCCCTTTTTGAATCTTTTTTACCATCATTATAGATTCCCCACAGTACCCATTAATAAACACATAAGTATAAAATTCAAGCATCTTGCTCAGCGCATGTTTAAATGTGGAATTTTCAGGGTACTTTTCAATACAAAATAATTTTATAACTAGAGGGGTTGAATCGCATGTTGTCTAGATTCAAAATGCGAAGAAATAAACAAAAACATAAACAAAGTAAGGGCTATGTAAAGGTACTCTTAGCTACCTTCTTAGTCTTCTTCCTTCTACTCGTTACGGGAGGAGTGACAGGATTAGCCTTTATACAAAGCGCACCAAACTTAACTGAAGAACAATTAAAGAACGCTCAATCTTCTTCTATATATGACATGAATGGCAACAAGGTAGCAGATCTTGCAGGGGACGAACATCGAATTAGAGTCAGTATTGAAAACGTACCTGAACACGTCAAAAATGCCTTTATTGCAGTTGAAGATGTACGTTTCAAAGAACACCCGGGAATTGATATGAAGCGGATTGCGGGAGCTGCATTATCAAACCTAAAGGAAGGCTGGGGTTCTGAAGGCGGTAGTACGATTACACAGCAAGTTGTTAAGAATACATATTTATCTCCCGAAAAAACAATTAAACGAAAAGTACAAGAGGCTTATCTATCTATAAAAATGGAAAGAAAATATTCCAAAGATCAAATCTTAGAAATGTATTTGAATAAGATTTATTTTGGAAATAATGCTTATGGGATTGGGGCAGCAGCTGAAGTTTACTTTAACAAGCATGTAGATGAGTTAACCATTGCTGAGGCTGCATTGTTAGCGGGACTCCCCCAGAGACCTAGTGGATATGATCCAACCAGACATCCTGACAAAGCAATCGAACGTAGAAGTATCGTCCTTTCACTCATGAATAAGCATGGATTTATAACCAAATCAGAAGAAAAGAAAGCAAAGTCTACAAAGCTAGAAAAACTACTTCATAAAAAATCAGAGGATCCAGAGTATCAATCTTTTATTGACTATGTCCTTGATGAGTTAAAGGAAAAAGGTATAAATGAAGCACAGCTCTACACTGGCGGCTTGAAAATCCATACAACTTTGGATCCGAAAGCCCAAGCTCATACACAAGAAATGCTAGCAAAAAATGATACGATTCCCTACCCTAACGACGACTTCAAAGCTGGCGTCGTTCTAACCGATACGAAGACAGGTGCAATTAGAGCGATTGGTGGCGACCGACAAACTTCTGAACAGAAAGTGAAACGTGGTTTTAATTTTGCCACGGATACAAAGAGGCAACCTGGATCGACGATTAAACCTATTTTGGATTATGGACCGGCAATAGAATATAAGAAATGGTCTACCAACCATCAAATAAAAGACGAAGAATTGATCATTGATGGAAAGGAAATTCAAAACTGGGATGAAAAACACCATGGTATGGTTTCAATGCGTAAAGCGCTTGTTCAATCCTATAATATTCCGGCTATTAAAACCTTCCAAGAGGTAGGAAACGAAAACGCACTCAAATTTGCAAACCAATTAGGCATCCCACTTAAGGAAGCATTCCCTTCACATGCAATAGGAGGATTTAGAGGCGGAGTATCACCACTTCAAATGGCAGGTGCATATGCTGCTTTTGGCAATAAAGGAACATACACGAAGCCTTATACAGTTACTAAGATTGAATACCCGAATGGTGAAGCGAAAACCTATAAGGCTAAATCAAAGAAAGTAATGCATCAATATACGGCATACATGATCACCGATATGTTAAAGGACGTCATTAAAGAAGGAACGGGTACACTCGCACGAATTGAAGGATTACCTGTTGCTGGAAAAACAGGTACAACAAATGCTCCCGAAGGCGTTGAGGATGGTTCGACAGATTCATGGTTTGTTGGCTATACAACACAATATACGGCAGCAGTTTGGACCGGTTATGAACAAACAAGCACAGAACAATATCTCACAGATCAAGATGCTAAAATCTCAAAACTACTATTTAAAGAGATAATGAGCTATGTATCTAAAGATAAAGAAACGGCTGATTTTGAACGACCTTCAACTGTAGAAGAAGTAAAGATTGATAAACGAAATGGTAAGAAAGCATCAAGCTATACACCAAGTTCAAGTATAATCACTGAGCTTTACGTAAAAGGAACAGATATTCCTAGTGCATACAAGCCAGTAAAAAAATCAAAACCTGAAAACAATAAAGAACAAGATCAAGATAAGGATAAAGAGAAAGAGAAAGAGAAAGAGAAAAAGGACTCAGAAGAAAACTCAGATGATCAATCTAATGAGGATGAGAATTCCAACAACGGAGATGACGGATCTGGTGAAGATGACGGATCTAGCGACGGTGATGGCTCTGGTGACGGGACTGGCTCTGGTGACGGTGACGGCTCTGGTGATGGTGACGGCTCCGGTGACGGCGATGGATCTGGCGACGGTGACGGCTCTGGTGACGGTGATGGATCTGGCGACGGTGACGGCTCTGGTGACGGTGACGGCTCTGGTGACGGTGACGGCTCCGGTTCTGGTGATGGATCTGGTTCTGGCGACGGTGATGGTTCTGGCGACGGGACTGGCTCTGGTGGCGGTGATGGCTCTGGTGACGGAGATGGTTCTAGTGACGGTTCTGGTTCTAGTAGTGGCGATACTTCTAATGAAGACAACACTACTGAATCTGGGGACAGCACTGGTTCTGGTTCCAGTAATGGAAGTAATACTGGAGACAGTACTGGCACTGAAGATGGTTCAACTGAAAGTTCAAACACTAAAGATAAGACAACCTAAAAAGAAGCAGATGGGATTCGTCCCCTCTGCTTCTTTTTCTATATAAATATCATTCTATATTAATCATGCAAGCGGAATTCGTAAAGTCACTGTTGTCCCTTTGTTCGGGATACTATTATAAAAGACTGAGCCTTTCATATTTTTCACCAATTTATATGTAATCATTGTTCCTAGACCTGTCCCCTTCGTTTTCGTTGTATAAAAAGGGAGGCCAATCTTTTCAAGTTCTTCATTCGTCATACCCTTACCGTCATCTTCTATAATCAAATCAATATGACCTGGCGTTGTAATTTTCTCTTTTATGAAAACCGTTCCTCCATCTTCATCTTGAACAGATTCAATTGCATTTTTAATGAGATTAATCAAACATTGTTTAAGATGTTGTTCATCTGCTTTCACGCTATGGTAATGCTTTAAATTTGATTGGATCACTACATTGCTATAGACACCTAAAGGAGCTAATAAGGCCATGGTATCATCTACGACTTGTTTCAAATTTATTTCTTTTAAGTTGATTTCGTTTGGTTTAACGAGCGCTAAATAATCAGAAATGATTTTGTTACTCCGATCAAGCTCTTCAATCAACAGTGGCCCGTATTGCTTCAATTGTTGATCGTCTGTATCTTTCGAGAGGAACTGGATCATCCCTCGGACAGTCGTTAAAGGATTCCTGATTTCATGAGCAATAGATGCGGCCATCTGACCTAGAATAGATAGCTTTCCAAGATAGATCGTCTCTTCTAACTGCATGTTAATACGAATCAATCGATCAATAAGGAAAATCAATAAAAAGAACGTAATGTATAACGGGATGAAGTATGCGATATAAAAAGATATAGGTAGAAAATCAATATAAATACTCAAAATCAATATGTAAAAAAGAAAATATAAAAACATGGCCAGTAAACCTGGCTTCCACTTTTTATTAGCATCTTTAAACATTCTGGAGTATCCGAAGCCTGTAAATAAAGCAACGACAGTAATTAACACACCGATCCACGCAAACTCTCCACCAATGCTCATTCGACCGATAATGATCACAAGCGCACATATACCTCCAGGAATTAGTCCTGCGTACAGTGTAACGACGAGCAAAGGAACGGTTCTCAAATCAAAAACTGTGGTCCTCAACACTTCTATAGGATAGATCATACATAGAAGTGCAGCGATCGAGCTTAAGACGCCGAAAAACAACTTCTCTTTTATCGTTAATCTCCCTTTATGAGAAAAAGGGAAAAACATATTCGCAATAAACGTTAATGAAACAATTATAGATATGTTAACGAAAATCGGTTTGATGAGCCCTATCATGGATACACCTCTGTAATTCTGACTTCCATTTATGTGAAATATGTACCATTTGTCATTATAACATAAGGTGCTTGACCAATTTAATAACTAGATTGTGTAAGGTGATGAATATCTCCTATTCACAACTTTTTTAGTGTGATTTCCGAATATATGTTGGGAATAACGTCTAATCACCACTTATTTAGTGCGATTTCCGAATATATGTTGGGAATACGTCCCATGCACCCTCAATAAGAAAAAAAGCTAGCACATTCATCTAAAATCACATCCTAAAGTGATTCAGACAAGCACCAGCTTTCCATCAATTTTATTCCTATTCCATTAACGAACGAACAACATTTTCAGCTGCCTGATTACCTGAAACGATGCAATCAGGTAATCCTATCCCATCGAAAGAAGCACCAGCAAGCTGTACGCCTGGATAGTCTCTTCCAAGAATAGAGTGAACCTTGTCCTTATTCTCTTGATGACCAACCAAGTATTGAGGCATCGCCTTTTTCCAGCGTGTCACATAGTAAAAGTCTGGTTCACTTTTCACACCCATCACTTCTTCTAGATCCTCTAATACTTTTGAAAGAATGTATTCGTCAGATTCATCTACAATGGTTTGATCATGGGCTCTTCCGACATAGCACCTCAAAAGTACAGAACCTTCTGGAGTCGTATGCGGCCATTTTTGATTCGTCCATGTACATGCTGTAATCGTGTAGGGTGATTTTTTTGAAACGACAAACCCTGTCCCTTCAATGTCCTTTGGCACTGCTGATTCAGGAAAAGCCATCGCCACTGTTGCAACAGAAGTGGCAGGCACCTCACCAATAAGTTCTCGAATCTCATTATTGAAAAACTTTGCAGCATTTCTGCCAGGTGTCGTTACAATCACTTGATCCGCTTCAATCACTGAATCTAATGTTGAAATCGAATAACCCTCACCTTTTCTCAAAATACTTTCTACAGTAACCCCTGTTTGGATATCAATTCGATTCGTTAAATTGCTTTCAAGTGCATCAACTAATGATGAAAGACCTTGCTTTAACGTCAGGAAAACACCCTTAGAGGATTTACCTTTCTTACTCGGCTGCCTCGTTTTCTTCATACCAAGAATTAAGCTTCGATGCTTAGATTCAATATTTTCAAACTGAGGAAACGTAGATTTCAAGCTAATCTGATCAATGTTTCCAGCATAAATACCGGATAGCAAAGGTTCGATTAAGTTCTCAACCACTTCATTTCCAAGTCTTCTTTTGAAAAATGCACCGACAGACTGATCACCAGATGTATTGCTTTTTGGAAGAAACAGATCATAACTCGCACGAGCTTTTCCCTTCATTGAAAAAAGACCACTCGTTACGAATGGGCTTAACTTTGTAGGGATGCCCATCACTGCCCCTTCAGGCATAGGATGAAGTTTCTTCCCATGTAAAATGTAAGCTTGTCCTGTGTTGTTGTAAGTAAGATCATGATCCAACCCTAATGATTTAATTAACTCAGTCATCGCAGGTTTTCTGCCTAGATAAGAATCGGGTCCTCTTTCAATCGTAAAACCATCTCGGTGGATAGTTTCGATTTTACCACCTAATCGATTATTAGCTTCTAGTAGGGTGACTTTTGCGGGTAACTGTTCTTGATCGATTTTGTTTTGTAAAGAAAAAGCGGCAGAAAGACCCGTAATCCCTCCGCCAATAATAACGATATGTTTCATGATTAATCCCGGCTTTCTAACTTTTTCGATACGACCCTTGCTAATGTCTCAATAAATTCGGGTTTGGCATTAGGCATTTCAGGTCGATAATAATTCGCTCCAAGCTGATCGGTTACGACTTTACACTCATAATCATTATCATAAAGTACTTCTAGATGTTCAGCTACAAAACCAATCGGACAATATATGAAGTTCTTGAAACCTTCTTGCTCAAACAGGTCCTGTGTCAAATCCTGTACATCTGGTCCAATCCATGGTTCGGGCGTGTTCCCTGCACTTTGCCATCCTGTTGTATAGTTCTTGATGCCTGCTCTTTCTGCAATCAACTTAGCTGTTTCTTCCAGTTGTTCTGGGTATGGGTCTCCCATAGAAATAATGCGTTGAGGCAGGCTATGAGCTGAAAATATGACGATCGTACATTTATGTTCTTTCTCAGGAATTTGCTCATAAATCGGTTTGATTTGATCAGCCCAATACTGTAAATACCCAGGCTCATCATACCAAGAATCAACAGGTGTAATTTTCGGCCCACCAATTCTTTCTGACTCCTCTAAAGCACGGCCATTATAAGATTTAACTGAAAAAGTAGAGTAATGAGGAGCGAGGACAATACTAATCGCTTCTTCAATACCATCCTTTTTCATTTGTTGAACAGCATCTTCCACATATGGATCAATATGCTTCAGACCTAAATAGGCTTTAAATTCTACATCATCATGCCATTCGTTCAACTTTTCTTCTAGTTTATCTTTTTGTTCATTTGTAATTTTAGCGAGTGGAGATACGCCTCCAATTGCTTCATAGCGATCCACTAAATCTTGCAAGTCTTCTCGGGGTGGTTTTTTCCCGCGGCGGATATGAGTGTAGTAAGATTCAATTTCATCTGGGTTCCTTGGCGTACCATACGCCATCACGAGAACCCCTACTTTCTTCTTTTCCAAAATGAGTCACCCCGTCTTTGTTTTAAACGAATCAATTATTTTGCAGTATATTCATGAACAAATGCTGTTAACCTTTTTAACGTATCTGGATTGACTTCAGGGAATACACCGTGCCCTAGGTTGAAAATGAACTTCGAGGATTCCGTTCCCTGGTCTAAAATTTCCTTCGTACGTTCCTTTATAACATCCCATGGCGCCAATAACAATGCTGGCTCAAGATTTCCTTGAACAGTTTTGTCAATGCCACGTTGACGTGCTTCTTTTATTGGTAGTCTCCAATCAAGCCCGACTACATCTAACGGAAGGTCATTCCAATCTTCTGCTAAATGACTTGCCCCAACACCAAACATGATCAATGGAACGTTCTCATCTCTTAAAGCCGTAAAGATTCTTTCCATAACAGGTTTAATGAAGATGCGATAATCCGCTACATTCAACGCACCTACCCAAGAGTCAAATATCTGAATCGCTTGTACACCTGCAGCTATTTGAGCTTTCACATATCGAATCACTGTGTCGGCAAGCTTATCCATTAGTTTAAACCATGCTTCAGGCTCAGAATACATGAATGCTTTCGTCTTGTAGTAATTCTTTGAAGGTCCGCCTTCAATCATATAGCTCGCAAGTGTAAAAGGTGCACCACTGAAACTGATCAATGGTACCGAAAGCTGCTCACGTAAAAGTTTAATTGTGTCAAGTACGTAAGGAACATCACTAGAAGGGTCTATCTCGCCTAGTCGTTCTACATCTTCCTTTGAACGAATCGGGTTATCGATGACAGGTCCAATGCCTGATTTAATTTCTACATCTACTCCAATCGCTGGGAGTGGTGTCATGATGTCCTTGTAAAGGATAGCTGCATCCACGTTGTATTGCTCAACTGGAAGACGAGTTACTTCTGCACAAAGTTCTGGTCGATGAGTAATCTCAAATAATGAGTATTTTTCTTTAATTTTTCGGTATTCAGGCTGAGAGCGCCCAGCTTGTCTCATATACCAAACCGGTACGTGTGTAACTTCTTCCCCTCTACATGCTCTGAGAAATTGATCGTTGAATTGTTTCGCCATGACTAATCACCTTTCGTTAAAAGCCTTATCAATTAATAGTCCGTAACTATAGTCAGTTATCATTATTGTAAAAGAAAATAAAAACATTGTCATATTATAACCATTATAACTATACTTGTCTTGTTCTATTATGTATACACCATCAAGAAATCTGTCATAAATTAGTCGTAAATTGTACCTATCGTTTCAATGGTACAAATGTAGGGTATACTTAAAACCCAACACAAATAATAACAATAAATTCCATATTATAAGCATAAATGAGCATAAACTTAAAAAATGTTGTACAATATCCAATTAGCATCATACAAAAATCCCTTCTGTGTGTTCGAAGGGTTGAAAGTGAGGACCTAACATTGAGCTCATTACGTCAAGAGAGAAGAAATTTGAATAAGACAGAAAAGTCCGGGCCAAAGTGGAATAAATTTGCTGCCACTTTCTTCATCGGATACGGTATTGTCTACTTGATTGTTTTTGTAAAGAAGCTATTCTTTTCATCTTTAACGATTGAAGACATATCATCTCTATATTTACGTGATTTAGATTCATCTTATATTTTCAGTATCATTGCAGGTACGATCATTTTCATGTTTGGATATGGAAAGTTACAGCTGAGGCACAAGGAACGGATCTTATTTGATCAACTCCCAAATCTATTCATGCTACGGATGATTTTGTATACGTGTCTTTACTTTCTGATTATACTTTCGCTTTTAGGTATTCATTTGATCTTTACTACATTATTCATTCAGCGAACAGGTGGATCATTGAATTTATCGTATTCCTTATTTTATTGGGCAGTTGTCTTCTTGGTCGTTGACAGGGTTTCAAGCTTCTTCTTAATTGTAAAGAGGCGAACAAAGCAATTGATTTTCTTGCCATTCATTTTATTTTATTTTGGCGTTCTGATTGTGTTTAAGTTTCAACCTTCCTATCAACTCGTATTCCAATTCATCGGAAACGGATTAGTCATGTTAATGTTCGGGCTGCTACTCGTTGAAAAATACCGAAGTAGTAGGTCGAATCAAGTCATTGAAGAGGAAGAATCTGAAGGTTGATAATGTAAAAAGGGACCCCACTGGACAAATTCGTCCGGAAGGGTCCTTTTTTCGTCTAACCGCCTTGGTAAAATATAAAGAAGAAGGCTTAATCGTTCCTCCAACTAGAGAATCGATTAAGCCTTCTATCAACTTTATTCTTTTATTTCATCTTCTTCAATTACAGCTTCTACCTTGAATTGTTGTACTAATTCAATCAAAGCGTTACTAGCTGTATTCAATGCTTCAGCTGAGTGTCCAACTGATTCAAGTGCACGTTGTTGTTCATCTGTAGATGCACTCACTTCTTCAGAAGATGCTGCTGCTTGTTGAGCGACTGCTGAAATGTTTTGAATGGACTCCATTACAGCATCCTTATGCGCGCTGAGATTTGTCACATCATCGCCAACAGATGTAATTGAAGTAATCATTTCATTTAATGATTCAGCCAGCACTTTGAACGCTGCTTCTGTACCTTCAACTACTTCACTTTGCTCTTGTGAAATTTCTTTTGTATGATCCATTTCAACGCCAACGCGTTTCGACTCATTCTCGATGCCTTTTAAAATACTTTTCACACGCTCTGTAGCAACTGCTGATTGTTCAGCAAGCTTCCGTACTTCTGTCGCAACTACCGCAAAGCCTCTTCCGCTTTCCCCAGCTCGTGCTGCCTCAATCCCGGCATTCAACGCTAACAAGTTCGTCTTTTCCGAGATTTCTGTAATCGTACTGATGACCTCTTCAACTTCTTTAATTTTATCATTCAAGCCATTAATAACTGTTTCAACAGACTCTAGTACATCGTTTGATTGTTGATTTTTCGTTCGTAGTGTTGTTATTTGATCCATGCCTTGTTGATTTGCATGGTTCGCACTTTCAGATAATATGAGCATTGATTTTGTTTGCTCACTAATTCGTTCAATATCCTCAGATAAGTTGATCGCTCTTAGATGTGTAGATTCTACATCTGAAGCTTGTTGAGATGAACCAGTTGCAATATCTGTCACTGCTCTGGCTACTTCTTCACTTGAGGCAATCGTTTCTTCCGCTACAGCACTCAGACTTTCTGCAGATTCCGTAACTTGGAACGATGAATCTTTAACTGAGTAGAGTAAGCCTCTCATTTTATCGACCATAGAATTGAAATGAGTCGTCAATTCTCCGATTTCGTCTTTACTCTTCGTTTCAGCTTTTACCGTCAAATCACCTGATGCTACCAATGTGAGCTGATCTCTTAGTTGTTTTACGGGTCTCGTAATGCCTCTAGCTACGAAATAACTAATTGCAATAGAAATTATGACGATTACGAATGCGATAATGAGAATGACATTCCGAATATTGCCTGCCTCTTGAGTCAAAGCCTCATTTGGCGTCGACGTTCCTACTTTCCAACCTGTCAATTCAATCGTATCGAACTTAATGAAACGATCTTCTTTCTCGTCTTGAACAGTACGATCTTTTGAAGCAAACATATCCTTCACAAACGCATTCTTTTCAAGCGCTTTTTCACCTTTTAAAGTCGGATGCACCATCGCTAATCCAGATTGGTCAAAAAGAAAAGGAAAACCATCGTATTGAACATCTGTATTCTTGACGACGTTCGCAAGGTTTTGCAAGCTCATATCCATCGCTATGACGCCTAATACTTGATCTGATTCTGGATCAACAACTGTTTTCGCCGTCGTTAATACATACTCTTTGGTGGCTGCGTCCTCATAAGGATCAGTCCAAATTACTTTTTCTTGTTTCTCCGTCGCGGTTTGATACCAAGGCCTTGATGTTGGATCGTAATCTGCTGGAAGCTCTAGAAAAGGTGTAATCTTCATTTTCTTGTTCGGACTAGCTAAATAAAGGTACGCAACATTCTCATTGAGCCCCAAATATTGAGAGAAATCTCGATCAACGATTTTCCAATCGCTGTCTTCATTCTCTCCGCCTTCGTTAGAAGATTTCAGGGCCGCAATCACCCTTTCATCTTGACTATAACGCAACATTGTTTGTTCAATTCCACTTAAATACATACTAATTTGACTCGACATTTGATCGACTTTCGCTTCAGATTGCGTATCTACATTCGATTCCATCGTGTCCTTCACACGATCATATGTAAGGAAAGCAACCGCAAATAATGAGACGAACAAAATCAAAGCCATAACAAGCATAAGCTTTGTCTGCAACTTCTTAAACATATCCCTAACCCCCTGTGGTAATAAAACCATCTGTCTTCTTTCTTATCGACGTTTCGAACAAAATATTTACATTAAAACCTTAGGACAATATCCCTATTTAACGAAATGTTCAGAACTTTATTTGATCATGATGATGATATTAATTCCTGGGTGCAGGAATTTTTCCATTTTACCTTGTGTTTTTTACTTAATTAGGGGAGTTTCTGCTTAGAATGTTGAATGATCTGTTCCGCTTGGGGAACTTTCTGTTCGGCTTGGGGAACTTTCTACTCGGTTTGGGGAACTTTTTGCTCGGCTTGTGGAACTTTCTGCTCGGCTTGTGGAACTCAGCACCTTCTTACTATCAAAAAAACACCCAACATCCGTGGTAGGGTAGATTGTTGGGTGTTTCCTATCTTTTTAAAACAATGATGTTGAGATGATATTAGAACGTTTACCGTCTTGCTTTGTGAGTGGATTATAAGGTACGACGTAAAATTCCGGAAAGGTAAATAGCTTCGGAGAAACGACGGTATAACTACCTTTCCCTACTACGGTGTCAATTTTCTGATCACCGTTATCTGTACGCATATAAATTTTATACATGAGTCGATTGTCGTCTGATGCTTTCCACGAAAGTCGCATACCAGGAACCCCGAACCGATTAAACGCATATTGTGCACTTAAATTATCGATTTCTACCATCTGGATCGGTGGTTCTAAATCCTTGACTCCTTTAGGCTTTTTGAAAGCCAAACCTTGTTGCTCAGGAATTTCATTAATGATATCTTTAAACATCAATGTTGCATCTGAGCTTGTCCCTTTCATGTATTGGGATGTGGTGGTTTGGTCATAACCGATCCATGCAGCTCCAACAACCGTAGGGGTATAGCCCGCAAACCAGAGATCCCTATTCGCACCATTTACTGCATCAAAGGTCGTTGTTCCCGTTTTCCCAGCTAATTCAGTGTTAACCTTACCTCTTCGTCCAGTGCCTTCATTTACAACAGATTGAAGCATTCTTGTCATAAACCAAGCATTCTGTTTAGAAAACACTTTTTGAGAATCGGTTTTGGCCTCACCAATTAATTTGCCTTTACGATCATATATTTCTTTTACAAAATAAGGCTCAACCATCTTTCCGTCATTAGCGAATGCAGAAAATGCACGCGTAATCTGCAATGGTGTAACGCCTTCATCTAATCCACCTAGGGCAACTCCAAGTTTCCGCTCTTCTACATTCATCCCCATTTCTTGTATATACCCTAAGGATTTTGACAAACCGATTTCATTCAGTAACCAAACAGCTGGTGCATTCAATGAATCTTCAATCGCTTCATACATAGATACAGAACCCTTGTACTGACCGTTATAATTTTCAGGTGTATAGTCGTTGTTATACTTTAAACGCTCATCCTTTAAAATCGAGTACGGTTCCCATTTACCAACTTCCATTGCAGGTCCATAAACGGCAATCGGCTTGAAGGTCGAACCAGGTTGACGCTTGGCATTCACTCGGTTAAAGCCTTGCCTCACATAATCCCGACCACCTTGTACAGCCATTACACCTCCAGTTCGTGAATCCATTAGAACGAATGCCCCTTGTGGAGATTTTTTAACATTGGATCCTCTAAAGTACTTGTCGTTTTGTAGTGCTTTAAATGAAGCTTCTTGGGCTTCCTTGCTCATTGGGACGACAATTTTATATCCGCCTTGTAGCACTTCCATGTTGGATAGCGAATACTTTTCAGAGACTTCCTTCAGTACCATATCAATGTAAGTAGAATAGGACGGGTTCTTTTCTAGTCGCTTCACATCTAGAGAAATCGTTTTTCCTTGTGCACGCACCGCCTCTTCGGGTGTAATGTAATCAAGCCGCTCCATTAATGAGAGAACGGTATTTCTCCGATCCTTACTTTTGTCGATATGACGAATTGGAGAATAATGTGAGGGTGCTTTAGGAATACCTGCTAGTAATGCCCCTTCCTCTACCGTTAACTCACTTACATCTTTATTAAAATAGAGATGAGAGGCAGCTTGAATCCCGTAAGCACCATGGCCAAAATAGATCTGGTTCATGTACATTTCAAGAATCTTTTTCTTTGTATATTTCCGCTCCAAATTTATGGCAATGGTTGCCTCTTTCGTTTTTCTCAACAGCGTTTTTTCATCTGATAAAAAGATGTTCTTAGCTAGCTGTTGTGTAATCGTACTGCCGCCTTCCACTTTTGAGCCTGATTTAATATCTTTATACAGTGCTCGTCCTATCGCCTGAAGATCAATACCTGGATGCTTGTAAAATCGACGATCCTCAACTGCTACGAATGCTTGTTGTACATGTTCCGGTATTTGATCAATTTCAACAAGCTCCCTGTTTTGAGCGAATAGCTTTGTGATCGTATTGCCCTCTTCATCAACGAGAGAAGAAGCCGAACTCATGACAAGATCCTTTTCATCAATAACATAATTGCCTGCGAACACAATCGCTATGAATACGAGCAAGGAACATAGGACGACTGCCATTGCCCAAAGCGATATGCGCGTTGCTTTTTTCCACACAACGCATCAACTCCTATCGAAGTAAAAATTACTTTTCCACTTTACCCAATAATTACGTATGTTACCAGCTTTTCGTTTCGTTTAGTATCTCACGACTAGGGGTAAATCATGAATAAAACCATTTTTGTGTATACTTATGAGAAAAAGGAGCGATTAATCTATGTATTATCATATTGCTTATGGAACGAAGGATTTCTTGCAAACGTTAATGAAAAAATACGAAAATGAACAAGGTGACTTTTATTTGCTAGAAGGACATGAAGATTCTGTATTACTACATAAAACATCAAATGAAACGCTGTTCGAATCAGGGCACACATATGAAGTCATCGAAGAATCTGGTGGGTTCGAAGGTGCGAACTTTATCGTATTTAACAATATTCCGGTTTCCTCTGAAGGTCGCCCCGTGTTTGAAGATCGATTTAAGCAACGTGCAGGCTTAGTAGAAAAGGAACCAGGTTGTGCAGGGTTGCTCATTCTTCGTCCAAAAGATACCGAGACCTATATCATTTCAAGTATGTGGGTCGACGAAAGAGATTTTGAAGCATGGAAAGAATCAAAATCATATGAGAAAGCGCATAAAGGTAAAGGAACTAGTGAAGGACTCCCTCAAACGATTTTCACAGGAAAACCATTCCTTCGATCGTTTCATCTAGAACAAAAAGCAGAAAAGTAAATATCGTTCAGATGTCGGTTAGAAAGGAGAATGGCATTGAAAATTAAACGGGTCGACCTGATTATAAATCCGAATGCTGGAAATGGAAGATTGAAAGAACAGTTACAACAAGTTGTAAAGACTCTTGAAAGTCATTTCCCACATGTTAGTGTACATGAAACCTATCAACCTGGAGATGCAGCCTCTTACATCGAGGACCTAGACAATGAGACAGATCTGATTATCGGAGCTGGCGGTGATGGAACAGTTTATGAAATTATAAATGCACTAGCACCACTACAAAATCGTCCAGCGTTCGGAATTATTCCTGGTGGGACATGCAATGACTTTTCTAGAGCGCTTGGAATTTCACAAAATCCACTAGAAGCAGTAGAACAAATATGTAATCAAAAATTTAGAGCAATTGATGTAGGGAAATGTAATCACCAGTACTTTCTAAACTTCTGGGGTATAGGCTTGATTACAGAAGTATCAACCAATATAAATCCTAGAATGAAAGAAAGTTTTGGCCGTCTTTCCTATTATCTAAGTGCAATTCAATCCGTAAATCGTGACCGTACGTTTAAATTGAAACTGGAATCAGATGAATGCGCTTACGAGGGAAACGCAGCAATGGTTCTCATCGGAAACGGCCCTTTTACGGGTGGTATCAGAGCCTTCTTCCCAGAATCAAATATTGAGGATGGAAAGCTTGAGGTACTCATTATCGAGTCCAATCGTTTACAAACCTTTTGGGACATGATTCGCGCTAAAGTCATGCAAGATATCCCGAATAGTGAGGATATCCTCTATTTTCAATCTGACCACATTTCCATCGAAACAGAACCTAATCAAACGATTGACTGTGATGGCGAACGAGATTATGAAACGCCATCAACCATTTCTATCTTACCGAGGCATATCCAAATGGCTGTAGGAAACTATCCTCCTTTGCAATAAAAGGTCGACGACGGAATAAGCAAGACGAGAGGCGTTTATATGGATAAAAATAAACATATCAAGATATTTGAAAAGCAAGCGAAAGGATATGAAAAGCTCCAACAAAAAGATCCAACAGCTCGTTTTCGGAAGAAACTCATTCCAGATGCAAAGGGTAAAGTACTTGAGGTTGCTGTAGGTACTGGGCTCAACTTCCCTCACTACGTGGGGATTAGTGAGTTAAATGGAATTGACTTTAGTAAGGAAATGCTTAAAGCTGCGCGAAATACTTCAGACCAATTTCCATTTCCCATTTATTTAGAAGAAGCTGATGTAGAAACGGTTGAGTATGAGGAAAATACATTTGATACAATCGTTTCCACTCTCTCCTTCTGCTCTTATGAGTCACCTGTTGAACTCTTGAATCGTTTTCAAAAATGGTGCAAACCAAACGGAAGAATCTTAATGATGGAGCACGGAATCTGTAAAAGTAGTGCACTCGGTTGGGTACAAAAAAAGATCGATCCGATTGCTTACAAAATGATTGGATGTCATCAAGACCGGGATATCACCCGATTTGTAAACGAGTCAAATCTCCAACTAGAAAAGGTAGAACGTAAATTAAACGGGTTCCTTTATTACATATGGGCAAGACCATAATATATAAGCCGCATCTCTATCCTTCACGGAAAAAGGTGCGGCTTTTGTATTATTTTAGACTTGTAAATTAATCACAACAGCTTCTTTCCATCCGCCATTTCAGCTTTTCTCCGTTTTCGCGGTACGAATAAGGCTCGTTAGATGTTATATACTTCAATTCATTCTAGTGGTATACAAAAAAGCAGACCAAAGTTTTTACTCTTTGGCCTGCCAATCTTCTCGTATTTTAATGTGTTTAAAAAGTATTTCTTTCCCTAAATTAATCAACCATCCGTACGAGCATGTGTGCAAGCATGTGCTGCTGTTCTTCAGTACCCGCATTCCAAAGCTCTTTCAGTAGTTTTTCCTCTCTGTTTCGAGGTTCTTCATTTTCTGCTAAATAATCTGCTACTTTTTCCGCTGTTTTTGCTAGCTGTTCCTCAGACATACCCATTTTTTCACCAATGCGCACTCTCTTACCTAAATAGTTTTTGAATACGTCAAAGTTCTCAAGAATCTTTCCTCTTTCTTCTTCAGGTATTCGGTCAACTGTTGATTTTACTTCTTCCTCATGTAATCGATCATTTTTATCTACCATATGTTTGTTTTCAGACACTTGTAGTCACTCCTTGTTTTAATAATTTTTTTGATTCTTCGATAAATACTGGTAGGTCATCAGGTTGGCGACTTGTAACAAGGTTGCCTCCACAAACGACGACTGGTTCATCAAACACATTCGCGCCTGCGAGTTTCAAATCCACCTGTATAGACTTGAATCCCGTAATATTACGTCCTTTTAATACGTCGGCGGTAATCAGAATTTGGGGACCGTGACATATTGCAAAAACGGGTTTCTCCTGATAGACCATCTTTTTCGCAAATTCTACGACACGGTCATCTGCTCTCAAGATATCTGGTGAGAAACCTCCTGGAATAAATAAAACATCAAAGTCATCTGGATCCACTTGGTCAATGGTTTGATCTACTTGGACAGATACTTCACCTTGCTTCCCTTGTATTTCTTTTCGCTCCGTGCTGATGATTGTAAGTTCGTGCCCAGCATCCTCGTAAGCTTTTGCTGGATCTGTGTACTCTACATCTTCAAACATGTCGGTCATTAATACTGCAATCTTACTCAAAACGTATTCACAACCTTTCTAACATTTAACTTGACTGTAGTTTTTATTCCCGAAATCGCTTCTATTAAACCTGTTTGTATTTTATTGGAACATAAGTTTAAAGCTGTATTCGAAAGGGTACATTAAACACGTGAGAAAAGATATATTTCATTAGAAAGGATGTATGACTAATGGACAAAGATTTACAAGAACTAATTGACGGACTAAATGAAGACCTTGCCAATGAATATGCTGCAGTCATCATGTATACTTACAATGCCGCTGTTGTATCAGGTATGTATCGCCAGGTCTTGAAGCCTTTCTTTGAAGGTGAAATAACAGATGAACAAGGACACGCAATGTACCTATCTGAAAAAATCAGCACGCTTGGTGGTACACCAACAACCCGTCCTGCAGACGTGAAGCAACTGACAGATGTACGTGAAATGCTTGAAGAAGCAAGAAGAGCTGAAAAAGATACGATTGAACGATATGAAATGCGTAAGAAACAAGCAGCTGAACTGAACATGACAGAGCTTGTCGTAAAATTAGAAGACTTAATTTCTGATGAAACACATCATATGGAGGAAATGGATCGTCTACTAAGCGACCCTCGACTTTCATAAAGAGACATATTATCAAATGACACTGCGGTGAGCAGTGTCATTTTTATGTTAATTAAAAAGAACTAAAGAATGGCTGTGTCAAGCTTTCGTTATATCCTTTAATCGTGCTATACTGTGACAAAGGAAAAGACAGATTTTTCAAACTTTTACCTGGATGAGGAGGCGCACTATGAAAAATTTCTATGAGCTCATTGATCAGCACTTTGATGAAATGGTCGAAATTCGAAGATACCTTCATCAATATCCCGAGCTTTCTTTTGAGGAAGTTCAAACAGCGGCTTACATAGCTGAATACTATGAGAAACTTGGTATTCCTTACCGTGCGAATGTTGGCGGAAATGGGATTGTTGCAACGATCAAGGGTAGTAAGCCTGGGAAAACGGTAGCCCTCAGAGCAGATTTTGATGCTTTACCGATTCATGAACAATCCGAGGTTCCATTTCGCTCCAAAAACGATGGAGTCATGCATGCTTGTGGTCACGACGGTCATACTGCAACCTTGCTCGTTCTAGCGAAGGTATTGAATCAATTGAAGGATGAGCTTGAAGGAAATATTGTTCTTATCCACCAACATGCAGAAGAACTCGTCCCTGGTGGAGCGATCTCTATGATTGAAGATGGTTGTCTTGAAGGTGTCGATTACATTTATGGCGTCCACTTATGGGCAACTGATAATGTCGGCGAAGTATACTATAAAGAAGGACCATTCATGGCAGCTGCTGATCAGTTCGAAATTAAAATCATCGGTCGCGGCGGGCACGGCGCTCAACCTCACCTTACAAAGGACTCCATTATGACAGCTTCTCAACTGGTCGTTTCATTACAACAAATCGTAAGTCGTAATGTCGATCCACTTGAATCTGCTGTCTTATCTGTCGGTTCATTTGTCGCGAACAATGCCTTTAATGTGATTGCAGATACAACTCAGTTAAAGGGAACCGTTCGTACCTTTAAAGAATCTGTACGTAGTAAGATGCAATCCAGAATGGAAGAAGTCATTAAAGGAGTTTGTGATGCCTGTGGAACGGATTACGAATTCAACTATACAAGAGGTTATCCTCCGCTCGTAAATCATAAAGAAGAAACCGAGCATATTAAGCAAGTCGCATCTCGAATTCCAGGTGTCCTTTCAGTAAGTGAAAAGGCAGCACAAATGGGTGGAGAAGATTTCGGTTATTACTTACAGCATGTACCCGGAAGCTTCGCTTTTGTTGGTGCGAAGGATCCAAACGCAAGTGAAGTCGCTCCTCACCACCACCCGAAATTTATGATTGATGAGCGTTCCTTGCCAATCGCTGCAAAACTGCTCGGTGAAGCTACGCTTTCACATTTAAAATACAGCACTGAAAATAAGGTTGAATCTAAGTAAAACAAAAGGAGACATGATCCCTATCTGGATCAGTCTCCTTTTTCATGTAAATATCTAAGCCGGTAACAGTTCATAGCTGTTTCACCTAGTTGATCTAAAAAGTGGTAATTTACATAAGCGCCTACGATTGCACCGAATCCAGGAACCATTTGAAGCATTTTTGCCAAATCGATATGATCCCGATACGTAATTTGAAACGTTCTCCAATCATAATCCTGTATCGATTCTTTCGTTGCCCACTTCTCTTTTGTTTGCTCCCAGTTTTTGATGGCTACATAGGTTTCTTTGCGAATGTCATCACTTGAAAAAGCGAGTAAAAAAATATGCAAAAGGAAAATTCGCTCTTGGTCATTTCTCGTATCATATCCATAAATTCTAGCTGACTCAAACAAGAACCTCATCTTTATACCAACCAACAGCGGGAAATCAGCGAGTCCCCAAAGAATTCCGCCTGCACCAGTTCCAGCCCCTTCTGCCATGGCTGTCTTTTTGTAAGCTTCCTTCCTTTCTAATAGCAATCCATCTCGCTCTTGAAGTGTTTTTCCTAACAGCGGTGGTCGTTTTGTTGTATATTCAGTCCCTGTTAAAGTTGCCTTTATCATATGCATGATACTATTCGTAACGACGTTGTGTACTTTTTCTGGAATACGTTGATTAATTTGCTTTTGAATCTTATTCGCAGCACGTTTATATAAAGGGGAACGTTTCAAAATTTTCTTTTCCCATTCGTTTAACTCGCGTTTTACTTGACTATCCACGACGTCATCCAACCCTTTCGAATTAAGAGCTTTTCGCTTCTATGATTTCAAACCGCTTACTTAACTGCTTATAGAGCACTATTTTCACAAAAGCGATTACAAGGAATAAGCCTGATACAAGGATGATTCCAGATTCGATGACTGAACCGTATCGAGCAAAGCTTGCTATTGAAAATAAAAGGACTTGTATGAACATAATCCGCGTGATTAGACCTTGAAACGTACCAAATCGAATGTGTCTAGGAACAGGATAAAGATCGACCCAAACTTTCAAGTCAAAATGCGGCCACAATGTCGTAAGCTGGATCGCAGTCATATATAAAATCAATACATTGGCTGTCCATAAAATCATTCCTGAAGGTAAAACAACCATGAGTAGGATGCCGATCACCGTCAACCTCAGGAATATCCCGAAATAATCATTAGAACGAATGAATGCTCTTGCATACATATATGCGTAAATATTACTTGACGGTTTTGTCAAAAATGTGATGAAAGGAGTAGCCCAAGCTCTGTTCTTCACTTTCCTGTTCAACTGAGGAACTTCAACAAACATATTAGCGATCCGGTAAAACAGCATGAGCGCATCGTTTTCTAACGAGATGAGCCGGTTCCATTTTAACGTATGCTTTGCGGCTAAAGGTCTAAATTGAAGTAAATAGAGAACGGCTAATCCGATAACAAAGATGGCCGTAATGATCCACGCGCTACTTAAAATCGCATACAGTGTCACTAACACCATGATGTAACGCGTAATAGGTAACAGGGTTCGCTTCGGTCCGTCAGGCACCCTTAGCTCTTCCCACCTCGCGAACAAATTCCATCCCGTCAGTAATAGGATTAGAAACAAGCTTGCAAAATAGGATGCACGATCTGTTGTGATTTGCGCAAAATACAACGGACCTAACACGAGCATAATGACGAGAACGTTAAAGGCTTGCATAATTAAACTGTACAGTAATGACCGTTGTATATATGGTCGAAACCTTTGCTCAAGTGGCAATAGGAAATTTGCGTCTGGTTCTTTTAGGAAGGTTCTAATTTTTCCTCTTCCTACAAAAAACAATAGAAGAACCGTCATGAACTCAACTGCAGGAAAATAATCAGGTAATGCTTTCAGCAGCTTTCCATAATAAAAGCTTCCTGCAATAATTGCAACGTATACCGAAAAGAGAAATCCACTATTCCCAATATATCTCAAATATTTGATAGCCATCGTCCAAAATGCATTGGCTCTTTCTTTCCAAAGTGTCTGAACACCCATATTTACGCTCCTTTTGTAATCTGGACATAGATTTCATCTAGCGTAGCATTCGGCATGTCCATTTTTTGCTGAATTTCAGACAACGTACCACTTTCCAAAACTTTTCCTTCATGTAAAATGATGAATCGATCACAATATCGCTCAGCAGTCGAAAGAATATGTGTAGATAATAATATACCGGTACCTTTCTCCTTCACTTGGATCATGAGATCAAGGAACGATTGAATGCCAAGAGGATCAAGTCCAACAAAAGGTTCATCTACAACAAATAGCGATGGTTGCACTAAGAACGCACACATAATCATCACCTTTTGTTTCATCCCTTTAGAAAATTGACTTGGATACCACTTCAATTTATTTTCCATACGGAATTCTTTTAGGAGTGGATCAATACGTTTTTGTAAGTCTTCAGATTTTATCTCATATGCCATTGCTGTGAGCTCAAGGTGCTCCCATAAAGTCAGTTCATCATATAATACAGGTGTTTCAGGAATGTAAGCAATTTGTGAGCGATATTGATCTGGACCTTCGTCTATCCGTTGACCCCTTACTTTAACCGTTCCTGAGATAGGCTCCATCAGCCCTAAGACGTGTTTGATGGAGGTACTCTTTCCAGCACCGTTCAATCCGATAAGGCCGACGATCTCTCTTTGATTGACATGGAATTTCACGTTATGTAGAACAGGTTGTTGTTGACTATAACCACCTGTCAGTTCTTCTACCTCTAATACACGTTCCATTTTGTACCCCTTCCCTGTAACTGTCGTTTCATCTATCATACCAAATTCGACTCCCATCCGCCTAAATGATTGGTCCTTGGGTATGTTTTAATGTTGAATTGGAAAGGATGGGGAGTGAAGAAGACATCCCCTCTTCTTCAAAAGAAAAGAGACAGAGATTGATGTTGTAAATCCAACTTCAATGGAGAGTATATGGCGTGAGGCTATATTTTTGTTTACGGACAACTCTCTCAACAATGACCACTTTCCCAAGCCATTGTTCATGATCTCTTGTTTCTCTTTTCTTCTCTGACCTCTCCGAAGAGCTCTATCTAATGGTAGGGCTCTTCACTTTTTTATGAGGATTTTCCAAAGTTGAGCCTGTAATCTATCATTTGGAGTAAGCATTCCATGATGTAATGAGGCTATGATACAATGACAACATTAAACCATCATTTCTGAAAGGTGTGAGCGATTCATGGATAATTGTATCTTTTGTAAGATTGTAAATGGTGATATTCCTGCTGCAAAAGTGTATGAAGATGAGCATGTTCTCGCGTTTCTTGACATTAGCCAGGTTACGAAGGGGCATACGCTTGTCATCCCTAAAGACCATCACAAGAACCTATACGAACTGCCTGAAGATGTTGCAGAAAAAGTCTTTTCCGTCGTTCCGAAAATAGCAAATTCAATTAAAAATGCCTATGAGCCTATCGGTTTGAATCTGCTAAACAATAATGAGGAGCCTGCTGGTCAGTCTGTTTTCCACTATCATGTACATATTCTTCCGCGGTATGGTAAAGGCGACGGATTCGGAGCCGTTTGGAAAACAAACGAAAGCGACTACAGTTCAGAACAATTACAAGAAATCGCAAACACAATATCAGAACCATTATTGTAAAAAGCAACAATAAGACAAAATTTAGGACCAAGTAGAAGAAAATTACTCTACTTGGTCCTGTTTGATTCAATTTACCTTTGATAGATGGCTAATAATTTTTCGAGGTCATGTCCTTTCACATGAGATCTCTTCAATTCGCCAACTTTTTGGATAAGTTCCGGCTCATGCCAGTCTGGATGATCAAAATGACCATCAAATTGGGTTAACCACTCACTCATCTCTCCAAAGAATGCCCGATTCCAACGAAGCTGATGAATGAATTCCTCACGTGTTCCCTCAAAATTAAATCGCTCGATTAGAAGGTTGAGCATGTCCGCTTGCCATTCAGAAGGCAATACAGACTCCCCTCTTATATCTTTAAAGCGAAACCATTGCTCATCAAACTGAAGTGCATGAGGATAATAATACGCATAAATGGAGTCAAACGTTTCTCCATTTGTCGTCACAAGCTTCTCTCCTTTATGCTCTCGTAACACATATCCGCCTTCTGTACGGTTCATGTGTTCTAGTTGTTCGGGGTCCACGAAGGTAAGCCAAATTTCTGTAACTGCGTTCTTCACTGGGGCAATAATCGCTGGCAGCGCACCATATGGCGCTAAGAAAGATCCATAAACGATATCTGAATCAACCATGGATGCTCTCATACATAGAACAAAATCATTCAAATTTTTATTTAAACTGAATTTATAACGTAATTGTGCGAGACAAATGTTAGATCCATACGCGACTAAAGGTACCCGCTTTTCTAAAGGGAGTAAATCATGAGCATTCAAAAATTCTCGTATCGACTGAATCGATTGAGACGACTCCTGAAATGATCCTGCTAACGAATTAGATTCGGATACCTCTACAGGCAGATCTTCTATTGGTACGCCCTTTTCCTCAACAATCCGGTGTGCTTTTCCTTCGTAATAGATGAATGATGAATCAGGTCTCGGTCCAGGATATATGTCTGGATGATCATATGGACTTACATCGATTGGTTTATTTTCTTTGTACATAGCTTCATCCCCTTATATCTCAGTTGCATTTCAAGTATAATGAATTTTCAGACGCATTACGAATACAAACTACCCATAAACAAAGGAAATAAGGAGTGTCGTTATGAACGAGAAAATGAATTTCAATCCCGGACCAACTGCTCTCCCAGATGAGGTACTCACTAAAGCTCAAACTGGTCTCAATAAAGAGCTTCACTCAGGCATATCCATATTAGAAATGAGTCATCGTAGTCAAGAGTATCAATTGATTCATGACAATGCAAAAAGCGAACTCCGTCATTTCCTTGCTGTGCCAGAAAGTCATGACATTCTATTTTTACAAGGTGGCGCTAGTCTCCAGTTTACGATGGTACCGATGAATTTGTTATCAAAATACAATACAGCGTATCACATTGTTACGGGATCATGGGCTGAGAAAGCGTTTAATGAATCTCAGAAAATCGGAAAAACACAACTTCTAGCCAGCAGTAAACATACTACATTCGACCGAATCCCTAAACGTTCTGATTGGAATGTGGATGTATTTAACACTCCAAGCTACCTCCATATTACGAGTAATAACACGATTTACGGTACACAATGGCAAGATTATGAGGATTTACCTGATTTACCTATTGTGATGGATATTTCAAGCGACGTAGGAACGAAAGACATTCCATGGGATCGGGTTACGCTTGCGTATGCAGGAGCTCAAAAGAATTTAGGCGCGGCAGGTGTTACGGTCATTATTATAAATAAGGAACTACTTGTAGATCACGACACCGAGCGCCCTATTATGCTCGATTACAATGCACATGCGAAGAAAGGCTCTCTTCATAACACGCCTCCTGCATTTAATATTTATGTATTAGGGTTAATGGTTCAATGGATGAACCAAGAGGGTGGTCTTCAAGAGTTTGAAGATCGAAGTAATAAAAAATCAGAACTCTTCTACAGAATAATTGATCAAAGTAATGACTTTTATAAGGGCCATGCTGAAAAATCTAGCCGTTCCAAAATGAACGTCACATTTAAACTCCCAACATCTGAATTAAATGAGGCCTTTCTAAGAAAAGCAAATGAGGCTGGCTTTGTTGGCATATCTGGTCATCGTTCGATCGGTGGCTGTCGCATCTCTTTATACAACGGAATTGAAATGGAAGCTTGTGAGAAGCTTGCGCATTTTATGGAAACCTTTAAACAAGTTCATTCTAATTAGTTACCAAAAAGTGTATAGAACAATTTCCTTTCCATCCTTCTTCCTTATTGTTAAAATAAGTTCATCCGTATTACTTGCAATGGGCATTAGCGCACTATTGGAGTAGACGAGACGAGTTGAGAAGAGGAGAGGTTTTACAATGAAATCGATTCAATTAGCTTTATCAGGTGTACTACTTGCTGTAGGATTAGTCCTACATGCTGTCATTCCAGGAATATTAGGGGCAATGAAATTCGACATGCTCTTAACAATGATGTTCTTAGCGATCATCCTATTTCCAAATATAAAAAGCGTAGCTGTTACAGCGCTCGCAACAGGTGTCATCTCAGCGTTGACAACTACATTCCCTGGTGGCCAGCTTGCAAATATGATTGACAAACCGATTACTGCCATTATTGTTTTCGGTCTATATAGTCTATTAAAGAAATATCACGGACATGTTGCGCTAGTAGCAACGATTACAGCGATTGGTACTTTAATCAGTGGGACAATATTCTTAACATCTGCTGCAGTAATCACCGGATTACCAGCACCATTTGTAGCATTGTTCTTAACTGTAGTTCTACCTACAACCGTTGTTAATACGATTGTTATGACAGTGCTCTATCCAATCCTACAAACGATTACGAAAAGATCTAACTTGATTTATCAAACGTAAATAAGCAATTCAAAAATGCTGAACCCACTTATGGTTCAGCATTTTTTATTGCCATTTAGGTAATGGTATCGTTTTCCTTTATGACCTCATCCTTTTCCCAGCTTAAAAATTGATGAATTTCTTGATTAACTGTCTTCCATACGTATCCAATAATTGCTACATCATCAACTAGTCCAAGACCTGCAATAAAATCAGGAATCGCATCCACTGGGCTAAGGAAATACAATAGCCCGCCCAATACGGTTATCATTGATTTTTTGGATATCTCTCTATAGTTTCCGAGACGATACTGATCGACAAGTCGAATTAAAGCTTGTATCTTGTCCATGAATCCTTTTAAAGATTCCTGTATTTCATCTTTTTGAAGTTTAGCACGCACATCCTGAACAACATTACCACTCTGCGATTGATCAGAAATTATTGTACGTGCTCTCCTCAACATTTTTCTGAAGTACATGAAAACTTTTATTTTCTTCAGCATTTCTACTCGCCTCCTACTTACCTTTTATTTTCCACATCTTACTTAATCTTAATCAGATAAGGGAGGTTTGCCAAGTCTAACATTTTACAATGATAAGTATCTCAAGCATGAATAGGTTAAACTACTACGGTCTTGTCTTTAATTACTCATTACAATAAAAAGCACGACAAGCAACAGACATAGACTACCGACAATACCAAAGATTTTGCCTACACTTTGCTTCTTATGAACACTTACATTTCTGAATGAGTACCTTTTCGTGTCCATAAACATTCGAATCATGAAAAAGAGTAAAAGTAAACCAAGTATAGCAAGTACAATAACTCCATAGATCATCACTTATCACCCCATACCATCCTATGAATGGTTAGGACATTTTATTCCCCGAAAATTGTTTAAGAATGTCGATTTCATGGGAATGTTTTGTAGAAATGGTCGAACGATTAATAAAGGTTTATAAGAGGTTCTAACGAATTATGTATTAAGAGACTTACCTTATTTGTTTGTGAGCACCTATACCCTCTCAACAAGTGAGGAAGATATGAAAGGAGAATGAATTTAAAATGAAAAACGAACAGAAATCTGTATTAATTGGCTTTGCGGTAGGAAGTATTGTCACGGCTGCAGCAACATTATTAGCAACACCAAAATCAGGTCGAGAGCTCCGTAAAGACATTAAAGATTCGACCTATAAATTGAAACAAACGATGACAGATGTGAAGAAAGAAGGCATCAGCCTTAAAGAACAAATTGTTCAAGTTTCTAAAGAAGGTGTAGAAGCATTTAAAGAAGTTGCGACTGACTTAAAAGAAGATATCAAAACATGGAAAAAAGACATCGAACCGAATCTTGAACACATTAAAGATGAAGTGGACACGATTCAAGAATCCGTATCTGAGCTACAAGAAGATACGAAAAAACCTGTAGCTAAATAAAAGTGAAATTCAAGGCTTCATTTTTAAAAGCTGAGTCGCCTCTTTTTGAGGCAGCTCAGTTTTTTTGTGGCAAAATGAGCTACATATTTAAATTTCTTCCTACATTACCGATAATAAATGAGTGAGACTTTTGTTCGTATCACAACGAGAAGAGTGGGGGTTAAAACTTTTCAACAAAAATAAATGTGAATGTCTGTTTCTGTCGAATTAACACTAATGTATGTACCTTTATACATAGATATAGCCACTTCTTACTGTTAAGAAGTTGTGAAAAGTTGGATATTTAGCTTTATAAATCTAACAATTCCTGTCATAATATAATCAGAATGGAGGCTCGTTATGGAGAACAAGAAAGATTTTTCAATGAAGGAAGCCATGATGTTTAGTCATAAAGTTGCTCAACTCAGCAAAGCCATGTGGAAATGCGTAGAAAAAGATTGGCAAAGCTGGATTAAACCATTTGGGTTGAATATTAATGAACATCATATCCTCTGGATCGCTTACCACTTAGAAGGGGCTTCGATTTCTGACATCTCAAAGTATGGTGTCATGCACGTATCCACCGCATTTAACTTCTCTAAGAAGCTAGAAGAACAAGGATACCTCACTTTCTCTAAGAAAGAAAATGACAAGCGAAATACGTATGTAAAGCTAACAAACTCAGGAAGAGATTTGCTTATGCGTACAATTGAAGCTTATGACCCTGAAGAATATGGAATTTTCGGTGCATCACTTAAAATTCGTGATTTATATGGAAAGTTTCCAGAATTCGATGAGTTAGTAGCGATCATTCGAAGTGTTTATGGAAGTGAATTCATGTCGATCCTTGATACGACTGTTACAAAAATTGATCAAGAACTAGACGAAACTGATGGGCAATTGATGCCAAACAAACTTATTAAAGATACTGAACAAAATGATGAACCAGGAGAAAAGCCGGAGAAATTGGCGACTACTTAGTTGGACTTTCATTCTCTTTCATCATTTCTAATAACTCCGCTGTTATATCCACAAACATACCTTGCTGTTTAAGCGCGGAGGCAGTAGTGAAAGGATTTAAAGTCGAATTAAGCATTCCTACATAATGAAGGAGCAGAGAAGTCTGATCCACCATTCCGGCTTCTCTTAAGCTTTCCTTCTCTTTTTCTAATTCTTTCATTAATTGATATACTTCTTTTACTTCGTCTTTTCCTAGTTCTGCTTCTACAATGAACCGATACCACGGAAAACGTTTTGGATCGATCGTATCCACCATAATTTGTTGGTAGTACATAAGACGCTCCATCTTTTCTTCTTCACTTCTGTTCATCCAAACACACCCTATCCTAATCGCAAAATCAACTTTCCTTATTCTTTATTTTACCCCCTCTTCCTTAATTCTGAAAATAATACTTTTTACTTTATTATTTTTTTGTAAAATCTATTGATTTCTTCTTGGAAAAATCGTATTGTATGTACGTGGTTTTGAAAATGTAAGGTTTTCACCTTTTCCCACTCTTTCATCATGACAAAGAAGGTGATGCAATATGAATTGCTTCAAGTCAATTAATTTAACTAGAGATTACGGTAATTTACGACTAGGTCTGATGTCTACTTTATTTAGTCTCACGTATTTTATCGTTTATTTTATGCTCTTTAGAATGTTTCACCCAGAAACGATCTATTCTCAAACAGGGTTACTCCCAATTCTAATACTTGTGATAATGGTTATACCATTACACAGTCTTTTGCATTGTATTCCAATTTGGTTTACAGGTAAAAAAGCATGGATTGAGCTTGCAGAAAATCGTTATTCATTTTTCTGTCGAATTCCAAATGTATTGCCTAAGAAAACAGCGCTTATTTCGGTATCGTTTCCACTAATTGTCCTAACATCTTTATCACTCGTTGGACCTTTGTTATATCCAGAATATTTGCATGTATTCGCGATCATTTCAACCGTAAATATGTTCTATTGCTTTAAGGATATGATTTATATCTTCCATCTGTGGAATGCACCAAAAGATTCGTATTTAGAAGATAGTGCTACTGGTTTTCAAATAATCGTTCGTCGTACATTCTAAAGACATACCATACGTAAGGGTAGGCCATAGTGGCCTACCCTTTCTTATTCTGTAATATAATAAACTTTAAATCGAATATCATCCTTTTCTAAATCAAATGATTCAGCCTTAAGAAACAATTGATCTTGGAACTTATACTCTGTAAGTTTTACTAAAATCGTTTCTTCGTTGTCATTGATTTCAACCCACGGCGGGAGTTTCGTACTACCTTTAATGAATTCTAGAATTTTTTCCCCAGGCAGCTTTAATGCCCCGAGTTTTATTGATTCCTCTTTTAGTATGAGATTACCGTTATCAAGTACTTGCGGTTCAAAGTCCATCGTAAAATCTACTTGATTTGAGAAAAAGGTGAAATATCCACTTACTTGAACTGTGTCCTTCAGCTTCACATCATAATCAAACTTAGAGTTTCGACCTGACTTTAAATCTGTTAACTGTTCGCTTATGAGAAAGTTTAATTGCTCTTTAGATGATTCAATATTAAATATCGGTTTCCCTTGTTTTGGCTCTTGTTTCGATGCTTTGTCAAGATCATTATTGTTCACAAAAATGAGTGAGACGACAATTACAGGTACAATGATCATGATCGTTAATAAAATAAAAAAGGCTGATTTCCACCTTAACTTCAACTCAATTCTCCTCCTATCTCTCTATAGATAATAGTTGTCACTGTTCTTTTACCTCATCTTTTGGTATGTTTAATATACAATCTCTAAAGTTGGAGGTTCCATTATGACACTCATCGCAATCTATTATATAGCATTCGCAAGCGTTGTCCTTTTCTTGTTCAACTCACTGACGAATCGCTTATGTATTCAAAAAAACATTCCAGCTGAAAAGCAAGTGAATGTATTTCGTTGGATTAATATTATGATTACGATACTTCTGGTAAGTTCATATATTGAAGTTATTTATGTCTCATAATAATTCATTATTACCCACAGGAGGTCTCACACAAACCTTCAGTGCGCAAAGAGTCTTCATTTACTCAACCACGCTATAAAGCTGGTTGAGCTTTTATTTTACCGCAATTTAAGTAAATGTGTATAGGAGAACAAAAATAAGAGGCTGACAGGTGATGTCAGCCTCTTCCCTATATCATTCTATGTTACGTATTAGCAGATCCAAGCTGCGCCTACGATAATCAATAGGATGAACAATACGACGATCAAAGCGAATCCTTTTCCATATCCGTATCCACCCATGATGTCACCCCCTATTCCGGTGTTGCTTTATCCTATGCATGGACGTAAGCCAAGGCATAGGCTCTTATCCTCAAATACATAAAAATTCATTGATTTAATAAAGGTAGCAAGCTCCTATGATGATCAACAAAAGGAACAGTACTACGATTAATGCGAAACTATTTCCATGTCCGTACCCCATTGCAATCCCTCCTTTGTTATTCCATATAGTGTATAAGTCTAGTAGGGGTTTTGATTAGACCAATGCCCTTATTTTGAAAAAAGGGCACCTGCACAATCAATTCCAATAATTGTGTATTTTTTCTCATATTTGAAGTATGGAGTGTATTTTTAATGAGCGGATATGCTATAGTAGAACATGTGAAAAAATTTCTACTTCATAGGAGTGTATGTCGATGAAAAAGTGGATCCTATCGGTTGCTGCCGCTACAGCAATATTCGGTGTCGCAGCATGCAGCAATGATAATGGTGAGTCAGGAGATAGCAAAGTCCTAGTGGAAACAAGTGAAGGTAATGTAACGCAAGATGATTTCTACAAGGAACTGAAGAAGCAACCTCAATCAGAACAAATGCTCAAAGAACTTGTACAATACAAAGTTTTATCAGAAAAATATAAAGTTAGTGACAAAGAATTAGACAAAGAAATTGATTATCTTAAGAGTCAATTTGGTGGAGAAGATGGATTTAAAAATGCTCTAGAACAAAGCGGTATTAAAGGTGAAGATGAACTACGTGACGTAGTGAAGCGAAACCTTGTCTTCTTTAAAGCTCAAACTGACGGTATGGAAGTCTCAGAAAAAGAAATGAAGAAAATGTATGAAGAGCAATACAAAGTGGAAGAAGTAGAAGCTCGCCACATCTTAGTAAAAGAAGAAAAAACAGCTAAAGAAGTGAAGCAAAAGCTTGAAGATGGTGGAGATTTTGCTAAATTAGCGAAAGAATATTCTACTGACCCTGGTTCAAAAGACAAGGGTGGGGAATTAGGTAGCTTCGGAAGAGGCCAAATGGTTCCTGAATTCGAACAAGTTGCGTTTTCACTAGAAAAAGGAAAGATTTCTGACCCTGTTAAGTCTCAACATGGATTCCATATCATTGAGGTCCTTGAACAGAAAACACAATCCTTTGAAGATGCTAAATATCAAATCAAGAAAACAATATTACAGCAAAAAGCACAAGAACAAGCACAAAAGAATCCAAATGAAAACCCAATTGATAAAGCATTAGAAGATGCAGATATTAAAGTTAAAGTGGACGAGTATAAAGACTTGTTCAAAAAACAAGATGATAACAAAGAAAAAGAAGATGAAAAGTAAAGCATAATGTAGGAGTGACCTGGAGGAGGGCTGATTAGAGCCGATCTCGCCATGTCACTCCTTTTTTTTCGATCATTTACGCTTTTTCTAGATAATTTGTGTTTTTTCTAGATAATTTCAGATTTTTCGAGATAATTTCGTTTTTTTCTAGATAACGGCTGCACTTGGACAAATGTACACTCATTTCAATTCAAAAAGTGTCTGAATAGCTCATTTCCGATTATTTTTCTCGTCAATTTCACAAAAATGATCATCAATCTGCTCAAATATAGCAAGAGGCTGACTTATTAAGGACACATCGTCCTCAAAGCCAGCCTCTTTCATTCCAAACACCAATATATAGTTTATTCCCCTGATGCTTGATCTTTTCGCTTTTTCTCTTCTTCAATCCGTTCCATATAGACTTTTCCTTCTTCTTCAATATGAACACGGTCTAGCTTTCTATCCTCAACTGTATGATGCCAAGCGCGATAACCCGAATAACCGATTCCAGCGACTAAGAAATACATCCACCATGGTACATTGGACAACACGGGTGATAAGTTGCTGTATATTCCTGTCCATTGCAATAGAACAAAAAACAAAACAACCGTTGCGGCTACGTAAAGGCGACGCATCTAAATTCCTCCCTTGTAGACAAGCATTCTTTTTACAAAGGTATGTAGGAACACGGTTGTTTATGACTGATTACATATTGGTTGGTACTGAATTTTTCTTCTCAGTTAAAGGTTTATAAAAGGCACGATTTTCAAGCGGGAATACTCGTTCTGTATATTCTCCTGGTTCAACTTTACTTAAAGCACGGTCCATCATATTCATCTTTGCATCAATGTTATCAATATAGTGAAGAATTTCAGCTTCTCTTACTAATGGTGGCTTAGGGCTTCCCCACTCCGCTTTCGAATGATGACTAAGAACCATGTGTTGAAGGATTAACACTTCTTCACCTTCTATCCCTAGCTCTTGCGCTGCCTCTTTAATCTCTTCTACCATCATCGTAATATGACCTAGTAGGTTCCCTTCTAGCGTATAGCTCGGCGCAACGGGACCAGACAACTCTCTCGTTTTACCGAGATCATGTAAAATGACGCCCGCATATAAGAGATCCGTATCAAGTGAAGGATACAATTGAGCGATGGATTTAGCTAAACGAAGCATGGATACGACATGGAAGGCAAGCCCAGAGACAAAGTCATGATGGTTTTTCGTTGCAGCTGGATAATCTAAGAATGCCTTCTGATGCTTCTTCACAAGATGTCTTGTCAAACGCTGGATATTTGGATTCTTCATTTCGAATATCGCTTGTGTGATCACTTCAATCATTTCTTCTTGCGGGATTGGAGCTGTCTCCACAAAGTCATGTACACTAACGCTATCTTGTTCATTCGATAACCGAATTTGTTTGACCTTTAATTGATTTTTACCACGGTAACTCGTAATATCTCCTGTGACTCTTACAATCAGCTCAGGCTGGTACATCTTTTCATCCTCAGGCGAAGAGTCCCATAACTTTGCTTCGATATCACCCGTATGATCTTGAAGCATAATCGTCATGAAAGGTTTTCCTGTACTCGTAACTCCTTTTGTAGCTGATTTGATTAGAAGAAAGTCATCAAAGACATCTCCTACCTCGTATTGCTGTATTCCTCTATTCATTTCATTGCCTCCTTTATTACCCACTATTTTCTACTGCATTTCCCATTCTCGTTGAAGTCCATACTTTCACTGCGGCTAAAGCTACTAGTAACACTACAGCACCAAGCCAAAACGGAATATGTATATCCACTTCAAACAAGAATCCTGCAAGAACAGGTCCTGCTGCATTCCCAAGACTTAAGAAAGAATTGTTTAGTCCCATAATTGTCCCTTGCTGTTTTCCCGCTAATTTTGAAATATACGAATTCAGTGACGGGCGCAAAATTGAATTTCCTAAAAAGAAAATCGAAACGGTGATCAAAACCGTTACATAGTTAAAAGCAAAGACCATCAAAATAAATCCAATTGCACTCAGTAATAAAGAGCCAGACACAACCCTATTATCACCGAAGCGCTTTGTGAGCCTACCAACTAACGTCCCTTGCGCAATTGCACCGATTATACCTGTTATGGCTACAATCACCCCAACTTCAGCTGGATCGTACCCGTACTTTTTCAGTGCATAGAAACCGAAAATGGACGTGAAATTAGCCAAAGCGAAACTCATTACGAAAACGAGCACGAGGAGGAAGCCTACAGGACTCTTCAGTGCATTTCCCATCCTAACGAAATGGTTCGTCTTTTCCTCATTTTTCGCTTCTTCTCTTGCCTCGTCTGAAAGGGTCTCCTTTAGCATGAAAACAGATACCACGGCAGCAAGCGTACCCGCAAATCCGGCAATGAGAAATGGTAGTGATAGATCAATTTCTGCAAGCCATCCGCCGATACCTGGACCGATGACAATTCCTAATGCCATGGCGGCGCCCATTAATCCCATGCCTTTTCCTCTATCTTCTTCAGAGGTCACATCTGCTACATAGGCCATTGCTGTTGGCATTATAGCGGATCCGAATGTCCCTGCAAGAATGCGCGAGGCGTACAACATCCATAGGTCTGTCGCGAATGCGAAAATAAATTCAGCTAATGCAAATCCAAACATCCCTAATGTAATCAAAGGCTTCCGACCTATTCGATCTGATAATCTCCCCCACACAGGCGCAAGCAAAAATTGCATAAAAGCGAACGAGGCTACCAAAAGACCAAGATCTCTTCCAGAAGCGTCAAAAGCTTCAACATAATACGGTAGAATTGGAATGACAAGCCCAATTCCAACCATGATAATAAATAAGTTAATCATTAATAATAGTAGTGGTGCTACTTTTTTCTTCTTTGTTTCTTTCATACAATCATCCTTCTAAGTCTTACAGTCCAGACATTATATAATCATCGTAATCGATACACCATCTTTATAATTTTGGACCTCTACATTACCATTATGAAGTTCTACGATACGTTTGACAATAGCTAGACCAAGCCCAAATTGTCCTTTATGACTCATTTGAAAAGGTTCGAAGATATGCGCAAGATCCTCTTCTGGTATTCGTTCACCGTCGTTTCGAACCTCCATCCATGTATGACCATTCTGATTAATCGCTTTAATCTCAATGAATGATTCTGCATAACGGAAAGCATTTTGAATCAAGTTCTCATATACAACTTCCCATTGCTGACGGTCTCCTTTAAAAGTAACCCCTTCTCCTTCAATATGAATGCGTAAATCCTCTCGTTGATAGCGGAACCTGTCGAGTACTTCATCCAGCAGTGTTCCGAAGCGGATAATCTCTGCATTCGGCTCGGAATCCTTTAAAGTATCTAGTTTGGAAAAGTAAATCATATCCTTGACCCGCTCTTCCATCCTACCAGACTGATGAATAATGACATTCATCATTCCTTCTAAATCTTTCTCAGGCATGACGCCATCTTTAACCGATTGTGCGTAACTTTTTATCGTCATAATCGGTGTTTTCAATTCGTGTGACGCATGTTGGATAAACATCTTTTGAGACTGATCGTTTCGGATTAAGCTTTGCCGCATTCGCTCAAATTGATTGGACAGCAATTCAAAGTCTTGATCTCCTTTCAATTGGAGAGGCTCTTTCCAATTGCGGCTCCCAATTTGCTCAAATCGTTTGCCTAGTACTTTGAGCGGTTTTCTTAAATAATTTGATAGCCAAATCGCTGGAATGATACTAATGATTATGCCAATGATCAGGATCCAGATTAACCTCTCCCAAAGCTTTTGGACGAGTTGATCTCTGTACGTATCCCACATATAGGAAACTAAGAACGTCGGTGTGCCGTTCACTTCAATCTTTCTTATCACATAAAAGAGTGATGCGTCCCTATAGGTCAGCTGATATTCACCTGCTTGTTCACCGAGTGTAGAAGCATTTTCCCACATTCGCCTTAAAACAACATCTGGTACAACATCTCCTTTTAGAATAAAAGATTGATTCCCTAATAGAAGATGTCCTACCGACCTCGTTGCTTCTCTTCTTTCAATAAAGTTTAGATTGGAGTCAGGCAATTCTTGTTCGGGATCCGATCCTTGAATAATTAAATTCTGCTGTTCTTCAATTAAACGATACGTTTCGTCCGTCAACGCCTCTCTCATAGAAAGTGGATAGATGATCACGACTGCTAAGCCTACAACGAATACGAGTAAAAAAAATGAAAGCCATATCCGTTGGGCGATACTTAACATTTTCACGGATGTTCAACCCTGTATCCGCCGCCATACAATGTTTCCAAGTTTAACCGTGGCATCTTCTTTCGGATACGGCGAATGACATCATCTACCGCTCTCTCAGACCCGACATAGTCATTTCCCCATACACCTTCAAGAATTTCTGTGCGGGTTTTTAATTCATTCACATGTTCTGTTAAGTATAGGACAACTTCAAACTCTTTAGACGTCAAATCAATTTCACGATCTTCATAGTAAACCTTTCGTTCGATCGGTTGAATCCGGTAATGATTAATCCACCGAGTCTGAAACTTACCATTCGTTCCTTCATATATTCGTTGGAGAAGTTTCTTTGCACGGATGACTAATTCCTTCGGAAGAAACGGCTTGGATAAATAGTCATCACTCCCGAGTTCAAGGCCTTTCACACGATCTAGGTCCTCATCTCTGGCAGATGCAAAAATAACCGGTGTATCTGACTTCTCTTTAATCCTACGGAGTATCTCGTATCCATCAATATCAGGAAGCATAATATCGAGCACCCAAAGGTGAGGTGGCTGGTCGATTGCTTCTACCGCACTGTTACCATCTGAGAAAACTCTCACACTCCATCCTTCTTTCTCCATGTACGCTTTCATAAGTAAAGATAGGTCTATTTCATCTTCAACCAAGTATATGGTGTACGTGCTCAAGATTCTTCAACTCCTCAGTATGCTTGTGGTTGCATTGTGTTTGCTTGCGGAAGATAAAGACAGTGATCTGACAGATTTTTACCTGTCGTTTCATGACAGGTAAAGTATAGAATTTGCCTATTCTCAGCAATTCTATTAATTAGTTTTGACGCAAGTAATCTTCTCTTCTGATCAAAGTTTACAAAAATATCATCCATAATAAATGGGAAATAACCCCGATGTTCGTATTCTTCTCCTAATGCAAATCTAAGTGCAAGGTAAAGCTGTTCCATCGTTGCTCGACTTAATTCCTCGGGTTTAAATAGCATTTGATCGTTTCTTTCAATTAGAAAACTTTCATCATCCTTAGGAGCAATTAATCTTTGATACCTTTTTTCGGTCAGTTCTGAAAAGTAACTTTCTGCTCTTTGTATGATTTTTGGTTGTTTTTCAGATTGATAATTTTGTTTCGCAACCTCTAGTGCATATTGTGCAGTTTTCAAAATTGCCCACCTTTTGGCTTGTTCATTGAATTCACTCTTTGCAGCTTCAAAAGCATGTAGGTGATGAGAGTATGAACCGTCTTTTTCTAGTTGGGCAATTTGGGCTTGAATTTTCGCTCCTTCATCTCTTAAACCGTCTATTGTCTTGTCTGACTGATCAAGACGCTCTTGAACATTAGTTAAGTCAGTATCTATTTGGTCTGAGCTTCGGTAAGCTTCCTCAAGCTCTTTTATCAATTGTTCAGTAGTAGTATGTTTAAGGTGGGCATTTCGCATTTCTAACTGCTCATTCAGTTGCCGAAACTTCTCATTCGCTTTTCCCCTTACCCAAAAGGTTTCTTCATCATTTACATCTGCTTTATCAAACAATTCTTGTATTTCTTTCTCGTAAAGGGTTATCTTCTTCTTCACACTCTCAAATCTTTTCATCAAATCTTCTTGTTCATCCTTCAATTTCAACAAGCTGTTCTGCTGATCTTGTGTTCTTTTCCAGTTTGAAGCAAGTGTACGCATTGCCTGATCCATTGAATGGTGATCAGTGATTTCAAATTCGGTTAACCGACTTAGTCGTGTAGAGAAAGCTTCTACTTCTTCAAGTCTCTTTGCGCGTTCAGTTTTCCAGTTACTCAATTCAGAAAACCGACGCTTTAACCGGTCTATTCTTTCAAACAGTTCCAACATCATGTCGTTAGGGATATGGTCTGGCATTTGAATGTGTTGCCGAATTTCGGCTAATTGGTCTTTCGTTTCATGGTCATCTAGCTCCCAGTTATCATATTGTCTTGCGATTTTCTGGTAACGTTTTTCTAGTTCAACCGCTTGCTCTTCTAAGTGCCTACCTTGCAGAGTAAGATGTTGTTGTTCATATATGATTTTCTCTAAACGCTCTACTTCTGTATCATCGAAGGTTTGTTGTGAAAGCTCGTTCTCTAAAGCTTGAATTTGTTCATCTAGTCCGTTGATGTCTGTTGAATTCTTCTTATTAGCGAGAACCACACCGGTTCCTACTAGACTAATGCCGATCACTAATCCTGCAATTAAATCGCCATTTAGGACCCAAACAACCGCTAACAATATACCTAATCCTATCAGTAGCCAGCTCATCATCCCTGTAGTCTTTTTTGAATTATGTGTGTCTTTCATTTGCTTCATGTTAGCTAGCTGTTCTTTCAGCCGAGTCGGTGAATGACTCGTCTGGTTCTTCAATTGTTCTTGATATGATTTTACCGTTTCATCATTTAATCGTCTCTCTTTTAACTGTGCTCGTTTTTCTTCATTGTCGTCAATCTGTGTACGTGCATGCTGTAAATCATGATCCAGTCTCTTTTGTTCATTTTCCAATTCATTATTCTGCTTCAGTATGGAAACTAGTCGTTGCTTCGTAATTAAATCTGTGCTAACTGAACGGATTCTTTCTTCTGTCCATTCATTGCCGATTAAGGACAACTCTTCTTCAATTTCTCGTTCTGACTGATTAATCCGTTCTTGCAGTTTATCAAGATCAGCTTGTCTAGCTTTAATGAGTCCATAAGAGGATTCTAAATCTCGTATCTCCTTTTCATGGCTTAGCAATTCATAATCTAATTGAATCGATTTTCGATTTACCTCATTTTGCGATTTTAAATCTTCTATATGCTGACCTTCGCTTGATAACTCTATAATACGTTCTTTTAAACGACGGAATCTTTCAAGTCCTTCTTCGGGAAAAGGCGTTGCCTGAGGTAATTGTTCTAGTTGGCTTTGTAATGCATTCTTTTGATCTACTATAGGATGAATAGATTGAAAAACCTTCAGCTTGTTCTCTTCTGCTTTCCATTTGTCTCTTAGCTGTTCTTGTTGAGCCAGTTCAAGTGAAATCTTTTCATGCTCTGATTTCATGTCATTATACTCATCTAGCTTGTTGCTCCATCGTTTCACTTTATCTTCTAAATCAGTCAGTTGTTCGATTTTTTGATTAAGTATAGGATTTCGTCCATTCGGTTTAAACAGCTCTCCTTGCTCACTTTCCAATCGGTTCGATATCCCATTTAATTGTTGTGCACCAGTCAGACCCGCGTTAAAAAGATACTCACCAAGCTCCTCTGACCTAATTTCACCTACTCTTTGCAGGCCATCTAGATTAAAGGAAAAGATATTCCGATAGGTTGAGAGGTTGATCTCTGAAAGGATTTCTTGCAAAAAGGATTCATCCTCTTCTCGTCCATTAGACCGAACGACGTGAATGGACCCTGATGCACCCCCTTTTCGCTCAATCGTTACGAGACCATGACGATCCGAGTCGATTACTAGCTTGCCACCATATGCTTGAGTTGTTTTCGGTTCATAACGTAGACGCTTTTCAGTCTTTTTTGGAAACCCGAAAAGCATATATTCAATAAAAGCCATAAGCGTCGATTTACCAGATTCATTATCACCTATAATGACCTGAACACCATTTGTCTCAAAATCAATCCTTTCATTTTCAAAACGTCCAAATCCATAAATATGTAAGCTCTTGATTTTCAAAAGGATTCACCTACCTTTCTGAGTCTTTCATCATTGAATCAAAAAGAAGATATTGAGCAGCCTGCTTAATTTCATTCTGATCTAAATCTTGTTCAATGAAACGTTTGCCTTTACGGTGTTTAACTAATGGCTGTAAAACAGTTTCTAAGTCTTCTAGTTCGTTATTAAATACGTCCATAACTTCTTCTATGAAGTGGGAGCTTCCAATATCTTGTAAGAGGTCTCCACTGTTGTGTTGGACGTTAAGACGATTGATCCAAACGAATGTCGTTTCCTCCTCTTCGGATTGTTGTAAATGTTCTAAAATGTCATCAAGAGTTGATTGATCTTGTAAAATAGAACCTAATGTCTGATTCACTTTCAAGTCTACAGATAATATCGTGTGGGCATCTGTTGACCTGTGTGTTTCAATCACATCTTTCATACATCGCAGTAAATCATCAACCTCATCAATCTCCTCAGTCGATACCGATACACTCGTCCATTGTATAGGTGCTGTTTGAATAAATTGTAACTGAGGTTTCTCATCCGATAATTCTACTAGGTAACAACCTTTAGCACCTTCTTCTTTCCTATTAAGTCCTTGAATATTACCGGCGTAAACGACTGGCGGCTCATGATTCAACTCACTCCTTTTATGGATGTGGCCGAGCGCCCAATAATCAAACGGTTTATCGAGCAGCTCTTGGAGTGAAGATGGCGCATATGGATCATGTTCGGTATTCCCTCCTACTGTTCCATGGAGTAATGCAATATGAAAGGGAGCACCGTCCACTTTTTCATAACGTGCTGCTATGTTTTCTGTAACCGAACGTTTCGGATAACTATAGCCATATATATGAGCACATAACTGACCATCCTTGTAAAATGGGATCATTTCAGGAGCTGAACTTCCAAAGAAATGAACATGATCAGGCCAAGAAAGCTGTACAAATTTCCCTTCCAAATGATCATGATTACCATGAATGGCATATGCAGCAATCCCGACCTCGCTCAACCTTTCAAATTGTTCTTTTAAGAATAGTTGAGCTTTTAAACTACGGTTCGCACCATCGAATAAATCGCCGGCTAGAAGTACGAAATCTACCTCTAATTGAATGGCTTTCGTAATCATCCTTTCAAATGATAGAAATGTACTATTTTTAATTTGGGTGAAGATCGACTCTGGCAAATGACCAAGACCTTTAAATGGCGTATCTAAATGTAAATCGGCTGTATGTATGAAGCGAACTTTCCGCATAACGTCCACCCTTTCGTATCATGTATTCTTACAAATATTTTATCATATTCATACGAGCATTTGTTCGTCCATCAACCTATCAACAAAACATAGTTGTCGCACTTCATCTTGTTCATTATCTAAAAGAAAAAACAAGACCTCGTAGAGTTGTGATTCAACGCTTCTCGGTCTTGTTCTTTATTGAGTATAGATGGTTCACGGACTAATTCTTTGAAAACATTAGCGCTTTCTTTAAGTTCTTTAAACTCGTAGCATTACCATACATAAGCACACCACCACGGTATACTTTAGCCGCTATAACAGCGAAGATCCCAATTGTCGCGATTAAGACGACAATACCAATCAACGTTTCCCAAATAGGAATATTAAGCATTCCGACGCGCAAGAACATGATCATTGGCGTAAAGAACGGAATGTATGATGTAATGGTTACGAAGCTTGCTTCAGGGTTCGCCAGACCTGACATCGCAATCATAAATGCTACGACTATAATGAGAATAACAGGTGTAATGACTTGATTCGCTTCTTCTACTTTATTCACGAGTGATCCTAGCATAGCTAGCAATGTCGCATATAGAAGAAATCCTAGTAAGAAGAAAATTACCGCATAAACCATCGTTGATACCGGTAGTTGGTCAATCGTTATAAAGTCTGTAAAACTTTCCATTGAAGTTGGATTTTCTGGCTCAGGCGCAAATTTCATTGAAATAAAACCAACGATAAAAATTAATGCGAATTGTGTCAGTCCTAATAGTGCAATACCGAATATTTTCCCGAACATCTGCTTAACAGGAGAAACACTAGAAATGAGAATTTCCATGACTCTTGACGATTTCTCTGTGGCAACTTCTGTCGCAATCATCGATCCATAGAAAATAACCGCAAAATAGATGATGAACAATAGAACATAAACGATAGAACGTGCTTGATCTAGTTCTTCTGCAGTCTTTGCATTTTCCTTCAATGCTTGCATTTCAAAGGATACTGGGGCATACAAATCAGATAACTCTGCAGGATTAACTCCAAGGTTCTGCGTGGCAATCATAACCTTCGTTTGTTGAAGACTACGTTCCATCATCCTGATCCATCCGGACTCTGTATTACTCTCGACTTTTAAAACCCCTTCGGGTAACCCTTCCTTTGTTTCATTTAAAATTAAAAGACCTTCATAATCGCCTTCACGTACACTCTTTTCTGCATCACTTTCCGATCCATTAACTTTTACAAGTTCCACATCATCTGAAGCCGCAACAACCTGAGATTTCAACTGTTCATAGAAACGATCAGATGAGTCCAAAACTGCCACTTGGCGAGCTTCGTCCTTGTCAAAAGTCGATATGATCGTTTGCATATTTGTTAGTCCTACGACTAGTAACAATGTGGCAATCGTTGTGATAATAAATGCTTTTGAACGTACTTTAGATTTATACGTATGCGCAAGAACAATCCATAACTTATACATAAGAAGCACCTACTTTTTCAATAAAGATGTCATTCAAGGATGGCTCCTCTAACTCAAACTTTCGAACAAACCCTTTTCCTTGTATGGTCTCAAAAATGTCCTTTGCAATCTCTTCATTTTCAACTTGTAGCGTGACACCTTCTGAAGAAGCTTTATACCGGACGACACCAGGTAAATCTTTCATGTAGGATAAATCAAAATCAGCACGCACAGAGACATTCTTCTTCCCGAACGACCTTTTCACATCTTTCAATGAACCGTGAACGACAGGACTCCCTTTATGCAAGATACATAAATACTCACACAATTCCTCTACATGCTCCATTCGATGACTTGAAAAGACAATTGTAGTACCTTGTTGTTTCAACTCCAGGACAGCTTCCTTCAGCATTTCAACGTTAACGGGATCCAATCCGCTAAACGGTTCATCCAATATTAAAATTTTCGGCTTATGAAGAACAGAAGCTATAAATTGGATCTTCTGTTGGTTACCTTTGGATAACTCCTCTACCTTTTTACTTTCATACTCTGGCACTTTAAATCTTTCTAACCATTTACGCATTTCTGGAATAATTTCAGCTTTCTTCATACCTTTTAACCGGCCTAGATATAGAAGTTGATCTGACACCTTTAAGCTTGGATACAGTCCTCTTTCTTCTGGTAAATAGCCGATTAACTGCGAGTCTTTTTCCAACAGACGCTTATTCTTCCAGGTTACTTGACCGTGAGTTGGGTTCAACAAACCGATCATCATTCGAAAAGTAGTCGTCTTTCCTGCACCATTCGCACCTAACAGGCCAAATATTTGTTGCTCAGGAATCTCAAATGAAACGTGATCAACTGCAGTAAAGCTTCCAAATTTCTTCGTAACATTTTCTATATGTAAAGTCATCGAATCGCTCCTCTCTCCCTCTATAACGGATACAAATGGAAAAGGTTTCACTTTTTAAATTTTAGGTAATGAATATTTAAGAAGGATTTCCGACATATCCCTCGAATATATGCAGGAAAGGGAGGCTCAATAAACTTATGAAAATGTATATCGTTACAGCATTTGACAAAAAAGGCGAAAAACTCTACGAAGAATCCTTTGAAGCCCCGAATAATGATGAAGCAAAAAAAATCGGCCAAAAAGTTTTAGAGGAAAATAAATATGAGAACATGACACATCGAGTCACATCTCCTGCAGGAGAATTGGTTTTATTCCACAGATAAGGCGGCATCCAAAAGATGCCGTTTTTCTTAATATTTAAGGACGTATAGGAGGCAGCGAATGAGCTTTAAACCATTATTCGTACACAACGATACGACTATTCACGAAACAAAATCAGGCTCACTTTTCATCGAAGAGGTTGGTGATGCTTCGGTGGCAGTCGTTGCAATCCGTGGAGAAGACATGATGATCGTCGAACAATATCGGCATCAATTAGAACAGCATACTTACGAATTGCCTGGCGGTGGATTAGAAGTCGACGAGGAACCTATTGAAGGTGCTAAACGGGAATTAAAAGAAGAAACGGGTATTCAGGCGAAAGAGATGGTCTATCTCGGCACATTTCATCCTCAACCTTATTTTATTAATCGCTATTCACATTTATTTTTTACAAGGGACACGTTAAACTTTGGTGAACAATCTTTAGATGAAGATGAACAAATAACAGTTCACCAGATGCCTATTGACGATGTTCTCAATAGAATTAAAGAAGGTCGATTCCAAGACGGTGAATTAGGTTACGCCATCTTATTATGTAAGTTAAAAGGATTATTAAAGGACTGATCCAAACAGATCAGTCCTTCCTCATTTTATTTCATCGTTGCAAGCCATGCAGCTACGTTTTCAGCTTCTTCACCTTTTAGAAGTCCTTTCGGCATTCCGCCGCCACCATTTTTAATCTTTGCTAGGATTTGATCTTTACTCAGTTTTGCACCAATCTTGTCTAACGGTGGTCCGCTCTTTCCTTCTAAGTTTTGGCCATGACAGCCTACACAGCTTTTGTTATACAATTTTTCAGCAGTTGCTACATCAACAGTACCGTCCGCTTGGTCTCCATTTTGTTCAGTTTCCTCGTTTCCATTTGAAGAATCTTCGCTTTCTTCTCCTCCGCCACAAGCTGCTAACCCAATAACTAGTAAAAATGACAATGCAAGAAATGACAAAAATCGTAACATCATAAACACCTCTTTGTAACTTTTTAATATCATTATACTTCCCGACAAAGTATTTATAAAACATAACCCACATAAAAAAACAGGCTAGCCAAGCCAGCCTGTTTCTTTAGAAATCTACTTTACCCCATATTAATCCATACACTCTTCACTTCAGTGTAGTTATCTAGTGCATATGATCCCATTTCACGTCCGATTCCGGATTGCTTATATCCTCCAAACGGAGAAGCTGCGTCAAATGCGTTATAGCAGTTCACCCACACTGTTCCAGCTTTAATTTTGTTTGCAACGTAATGGGCACTTTTTAGATTTTCAGTCCATAAACCAGCAGCCAATCCGTACTCAGAATTGTTTGCACGACCGATCACTTCATCCAAATCATCGAAAGGCATAGCCGATACAACTGGACCAAAAATTTCTTCTTTTGCAATCGTCATTGAATCATTTACGTCAGCGAAGATCGTTGGAGATACGAAGTAACCTTGATCGTAAGGCTTCGTTCCTCCTGTTAATAGCTCAGCACCTTCACTCTTACCTTTTTCAATATAGTTCAATACTCGGTTATGTTGTTCTTCGGAAACGAGTGGTCCCATTTCTGAATTAGGATCCAATCCTGGTCCTTGCTTCAATTTCTCAGAATGAGAGACAAGGTCAGCCATGACATTGTCAAATGCCTTCTTCTGGATATATAGTCGTGATCCCGCACAACATACTTGTCCTTGATTAAACATAATACCTGAGAAAGCACCTGGAATTGCTTTGGACATATCGGCATCAGGTAGAATAATATTTGGAGACTTACCACCAAGCTCCAATGTAACGCGCTTCAAGTCGTTAGAAGCTGTACGCATGATATGCTTACCAATTTCAGTTGATCCAGTAAATGCGATCTTATCAACTAACTTATGTTCAATAAGTGGTCCACCGGTCGTTTCTCCATAACCTGTTACGATATTTACGACACCTTCTGGGAACCCTGCTTCCTCAATTAATTCTGCTAAGTATAACGCTGATAATGGTGTTTGCTCAGCTGGTTTCAATACGATTGTACATCCACTAGCGAGCGCAGCCCCCATTTTCCATGCAGCCATAAGGAGCGGGAAGTTCCAAGGAATGATTTGTCCAACTACGCCTAGTGCTTCGTGGCGCGTATAGTTGAAAAACTTACCGGATACAGGGATCGTTTGGCCCATGATTTTTGTTGCCCAACCAGCATAATAGCGGAAATGCTCGATTGCTAGCGGCACATCTGCATTGGTCGTTTCACGAATTGGTTTCCCGTTATCTAATGTGTCTAATTGAGCTAATTCTTCTTTATTTTCTTCCATTAAATCTGCAAGCTTATAAATTAGTCGGCTTCTAGAAGCAGCACTCATCTTCGACCAAGGTCCTTCATCGAATGCTTTACGTGCAGCTTTTACAGCTCGATCGACATCTTCATGTTCAGCCTCACTAACAACAGCTAGGACTTCACCATTGGAGGGATTTAAGGTTTTGAATGTTTTCCCAGATACAGAAGGTTGAAATTTCCCATTAATGTACAACTTCTTCGTACCGTTCAAAAACTCCGCGACTTTCGGCTTTAACTGAGCGTCTAATACTTTTTCCATCATAATCCTCCTTCAAATTTTAAGATGCATGTCATACTTTCTCGAAGAAGGAGGAAGATTCCTACCGCTTAACATTTTTTTAACATTCATTTTATCGAGGGATCTCAACATTTTCTGCAAGCGCTTTCTTTAGAACGTAGAAAAATGCCTTTATTTAAGGGATGAAGGTACAACAGCATCCCTCGATTTGTCTCGAAATTTGTCAGTTTTATATGATAAAAGAATTTCAAAATTTCAAAGGAATCTACCAATCTGTAATATTTGTAATATAACGAGAAGGCTGTAGAAGTCGGCATTTCAAACATATACATGAAAGTCGACCCTTTATTAGGATCGACTCGTCTTTTTAATGTCTCATAGATTGTTCGATTTGCATTTTCATTTGTCTTCTAAAAACTTCTCGCACCATATAATTTACTCCATGCTGGTCGTTAGATCGTGTCACCCAATCAGCTGCTTGTTGCACAGATTTAGATGCATTGCCCATCGCTACTCCTAGACCCGCTTGCCTAATCATTTCTATGTCATTTGTAAAGTCACCGATTACAACCATCTCTTTCATCGAGATGCCTAAATGCTTTCCGAGCACCTTAAGTCCAGATGCTTTATTTACTGATTTCGGACCTATTTCAAAGCTACATCTTGTCGAAGCTGTAATATCGATACCTTCAACCTCAGCCATCAATTGTTCCCGTACTTCTTCACGATCTTCTTCATTAAAGAATTGAATATCAATCTTTGGAACGGACATCGGTTTTTCTTCTAAATGATTGCCCAATTTCTCTGTGAATGTAACTGGATAGAACAATGGATCACCAATTCCCATTGTCATTTTTGCAACCAATTGGGACTTCTGTTGAACTTGATTTCCGACTGCATACCTTTCATGTAGGAGTCGGATATGTGCATCATAATGCTCCACAATTTTTACGATATGCCTTACTTTTTCGGCAGAAATTCTCATTTCGTAAAGTGGTTCATCAACTGTTGACGCTACTAGAGCACCATTGTGGGTAATGAGCGTTGTGTCTAACTTCAGGTCTTTTGCGATTTTTTTGGCAGATGGATAATTTCTTCCGGTTGCCAACGTCACGTAGACGCCTTTCTTTTTCACATAATTGATGGCTTCTCTCGTTGAGCGATCAATCTTGTGGTTACTTCTTAACAGGGTTCCGTCGATGTCTAATGCAAGTAGGCGGTAAACCAGGATAATCCCCCCAATCTTAAGCTGTCCTCATATCAACTGTATGAATGAGAGGAACAAAGTAGAACTCTGCAAATACAGGAATTACATATGTCGTAATCGAAGTAATAGCGTGGATTAAGAAGAAACATTGGAGGAACTTATATGGAAAAGCAACTTATAGAACAAACAGATACCCCTAGAACAACCGAATCCTTACGCAAAGATTTGCAGTTATTAGGTGTTAAACCTGGCATGACACTCATCGTACATTCATCTTTAAAATCGATAGGATGGGTTTGTGGAGACTCTCAAGCAGTTATTGATGCGTTGATGGATGCCGTTACAGCTGATGGGACACTGATTTTACCTGCACATTCTGCAGCTCTATCAGATCCTGCTGATTGGATCAATCCTCCTGTACCTGAAAATTGGTGGGAGACGATCCGTAAAACTATGCCAGCTTTTGATCCGAAAAAAACACCTACCCGCGGGCTCGGAGTAATCGCTGAAAGATTTAGGTCATACCCTGAAGTTTTACGAAGTTACCATCCGACGATGTCCTTTTCCGCTTGGGGGAAAAAAGCAGCGTATGTTACAAATGGACACACATTAGATGATGGACTCGGTGAGCAGTCACCGCTCGGTAAAGCGTATGAACTTGATGCTGATGTATTGTTCCTCGGCACCGATTTTGATACACATACTTCCTTTCATTTATCTGAACATCGTTCAAGTGTAAGAAAGGCAATATCCAAAGGTGCACCGATTATCGAAAATGGCAAACGTGTATGGAAAAACTTTTTAGAAATTGACTATGATGACGAACAATTCGGAGAAGTTGGTAAAGCTTTTGAATCTGAATTTCCTGTATATGGTGGGAAAGTCGGGTCAGCATCATGTAAATTGTTCAAAATGCGATCTTCAGTAGACTTTGGCGTGAAGTGGATGAAAGAAAACATTAAAGAGGGATGAGTAACATTATATCCAATGCAATTTAGTCAACCTATTAGGCGGGTTGGCTTTTTTCATGGTATAGGAGAGGTTGTTGAAGGGTGTTTTTATCTACTTATTCAGTTATCTGGACATTTCACGAGTTAATCTGATCATTTCATGGATTTATTCGCCCATTTCCCGGATTAATCTGACCATTTTAGTAAAATTGACCCAAGCAAACTCCATATCCAAGTATATAAAAAACGACTGACACCGAAGTGCCAGCCGTTGTACTTAGAATTATTCAATTTATTGTTGTGGGTCCTCTGGGTTACCGTACAATTCTTCCAAAGGCTTCGTCACAATCTTGTTAATGTCCTGGATCAATTGGCTTACACGTTGCTCAGCGTTCATCAACTTCGAAATCACTTCGTTTTGTTGAACGAGCTCGAAAGTTTGTTGAGCTTGTTGAGCTTCTTCTTCTGTGATCTGTTGACCTTGCATTTGCTTCTGTTGAAGCTCCACTTGCAAGTTACGGAAGTTGTCAAACATGTTTTTAGTACTTTCATCCGCATTTACTTGATCATAAAGGCTTTGAAGCTCCTTAAAGTCATCACTTTCACGCAACGCATTTTCTAAATTGTATGCCGCATCATGGACATTTTTACTCATAATTAGCCTCCTAATATAATATCTTCTATGCCGTTTCTATTAAGCACCTTTTCAACTATAACAAGATTTAGGTGAGGAAGTAAACCAATAAACCTTGTATAAAGCCGATTCCTCCGCCAAGTAATGCGCCAAGATACGTAATCATCTTCAGTTCTCTCCTTGAAATAGAAAGAACCATTTCTTCGAGACGCTGGACAGAGAAGGTCTGCACTTGCTGTCGAACAAGTTCAGATAGCTGCATCTTTTCCATAATCTGTTCAACATTATTCCCAACCCAATTAAGAGCATGATCGGTTACGTGTGGAATTAAGTCTTCTTCTAAGTAAGGAATATGCTGTGCGATTAAATCGCGTACAGGCGTATTGAAGATTGATTTCATATCAACCTGCCGGACAAGATAATCGATTACATAATCCTGCCCACTCTTTAATTTTAAGAAATCAATAATGTCCGAAGCAGGTTTTTCTTTCAATTCATTCCACTCTTGCTTCAATACGCGCTCTAGCATTGCTGAAACGGTATCTCTTTGTAACAATTTCACTAGCTCAGACTGCACTTTATCGATTAGGCTTTCATTCCCAAGAAACATATTGATCATGTTTCCTAACATACCTCGATCTGCAAGGAAATCATCCACTAAATACTTCAGTTGCTGCTTCCCTTCAGGACTTCGAACAAACGCAATTAAGCGACTCTGTATGAAATCTGTTGTCTTTGGTATGTACGCCTCTACATTATTTATGAACGCTTCTGGAACGACCTCATTCAAAGGTTTCGCTTCAACAGCAGTGATTTTCTCAGATATCTTCTGATTTAGATACGTTTTCAGCTGTCCTTCCACTCGCACATCAAGATCTTCTTGTTTTAAGAAAAAAGCACCTAAATCATTCAATGTACAATCCTGCTCTAGTTGTTTTTTTAGTTCACCTTGAGCCCATGTAACAAGTTCGTTTTTAAACTCTGATTGTTGAAGTTTCTGTTGCAGCCCCTCTTTAGTAATTAAATGATTCACAGTCATTTGCCCAAGTTGAACAGCAAGCTCTTCTCGTCTTTTCGGAATCAACCCAGGGGTAAATGGTAACTTAAACTTTCCGATCATTATTGCATTGTAAGGTCGGAACAACATTTTAATCGCTAGTGAATTCGTAAATCCACCAATTGCCGCTCCAATCACAATCATCATCGCCATCATCCAAAATAATTGCATCTATCTCAACCTTCCATACTGATGTCACCAATTTTCATATCTTACCATAGTATACGATATCCGCAAGCGCCTAGAAAAGCATTTACAAATGAGGGAGAGAAATGTTCAAAAGAGATCCAGTCCTTATCAACTTTACAAATAAGCCTTCCTCTAACCCGTATAAGATTTGGATGAGCAATTCCTTAATGACGAGTTATCACATTCAACCATCAGAGAAAATATGGTTACGCTTTGGCTCAGAACGAATCCTCGTAACGTGTGAAGCAAACTTTGAGGACACTGTTGGTTTGATCCAACTACAAGCTGATCTAGTTTTGAATCATCCCCTGCCACCTCCTAACCGAGTATATATGGCTACCTTCTCAAGAGAATACAAAGAGCTCCGCATAGGTCCAATTGTTGCCATGCTAGTTGAAAAACGCAGTTCCCAATCGAATCCATTTGGAAACATATCTGGGTTCGCTTATGAATTAAATCAATATTGTCTTCAGCATCATACTGACTTCTATTTATTTTCAATCGATGATGTTGAACAACAGCATATTAACGGTTATCGATACCATGAACATGATTGGATTCAAGAGGTCGTCCCATTTCCAGATATCATATATAACCGCATTTCAAGTCGGACGTTGGAACAATCTGAAAACGTAATGAACTTTTTCGTTCATTGCCAAGAGTATGGAATTCCTTACTTTAATGATCGATTCCTCTCCAAATGGGATGTTTTCAACTTATTAGTTGATCAAGATCTATTCGCCGCCCATCTCCCGAAAACCATAAAGGTAATCGATACGGAAATTATTGAAAGTGTATTAAATACTTACCCTACTACGTTTCTAAAACCTATTCATGGTAGCGAAGGTAGAGGCATTTTACGAATTACTCAAGCATTGGAAGACAAATACGAAATGGAAGCTTCAAAAGCTTTAGATCCTCCTTTACCAACTGTTTCAAAAGACGGCGTCCTTCATTTTATTGATCAATTTGTTCCTTGTGAGCAGTATATCCTACAACAAGGCATCGAATTAATTAAATATAAAGAAGGGAAAGTAGATTTCCGTATACTTTGTAACCGAAACGAATACGGTATATGGTGTGTTACTTCAAGTACTGCAAGGGTTGGCTTAAAGGATTACATTGTTACAAATGTGTCTATGGGAGCTGCCGTCTATCCTTTACATGTCATCTTAGAGGATCAATTTACAGCTTCTATAGCAAAGTTTATTCGTTCTAAATTATTCGAGCTTGCTATCGAAATTTGCAAGACGATAGATGCAAAATCCGATGGGTTATTTGGAGAATTCGGCATAGATTTTGGTGTCGATCAACAAGGACACCCGTGGATTTTAGAAGTGAATACGAAACCATCCAAACATGAGCGTTTATCGCCTCATAGTTCTGATATTCGTCCTTCAGCAAAAGGGATATTTTTATTTGCAAATTATCTGTACACTTCTCATGAGAATTTAAAAGTCTCGATCCGAAAGGAGTAACTGAATGTCTAATCTACATGCTATTTCAGTAACGAAGGGTAACGCTGACACGTTGTTTGTACCGATCAGTTTATTCCGCAAATGGTATAACAATCAATCATTTCCTACTAAATTGAAGTATGGACATAGATTGCATGATGTTCATGTCCAGCCTCATCCCGATCAAAAAGAACTCTACATGGTGACGGAAAGTTTACGAGAGAACCTTGCGCTATTAGAAAATCAGTCCCACCATATATATGAGCAAAATGGTATTATTCATGTCGGCCCAGTTGTAGGCATTTACACAGCAGGTTTTACGAATCATCTACAACAACCGTTCGGCGAACGTTCTAAGATGTTTGCAAAAATGTTGATACATGCACGAAAACAAGGGGTTACATGTTATGTATTCGGATCCAATCATATTAATTGGGATCGTCAAGAGGTATACGGCTATCTTTATAAGAAGACTGGATGGGTCCGCTCCACACTACCCCTTCCAAATATTATTTACGATCGCCTCCCAAATCGTAAAATTGAAGCACTCCCTTCAACTGTTGAGACAAATTTAAAGCTCCAAGCGATGGAAAATCTCCTTTGGTTCAATCCAGGCTTTTTTGATAAATGGACGGTCTATGATTATTTAATGAAGGATCGCACGATTCAAAAATACTTACCTGAATCGTTGTTCTCTCCAGATTACAAGTCTATCGAGCGGATGCTTAACCGATATAAAAATGTGTATGTCAAGCCATCAAGCGGGAGTTTAGGAAATGGCATTCAACAAATCCTGAGACGAAAAAACGATCCTTATTATTACATCAGATTTCGTCATGAGGATTGTAATCGGCTCAGGCGATATTCTAGCTTAAAACGATTGTTGCACAAGCAATTTCCAAATGGATTAAAGGGTTATATTGCCCAGCAAGGCATTCACCTCGTTAATTGCAACGGTAATGCGATTGATTTCAGAGTACACACGAATCGAGGTAGAAATGGTGACTGGGAAGTCAGTGCCATTGCAGCTAAGCTGGCAGGTACAGGTAGTATTACTACTCATATTACGAGTGGCGGCAAAACGTTAACCCTTTCAGAAATCATTCATGACCTTGGTCAATCTCAAAAGATCGTCCAAGAAATTAAGACTGCTGCCCTGTTATTAAGTGAAGCATTATCATCTCGTCATGACGAATTGATTGGCGAAATTGGATTTGATATTGGCATTGATGAAAAAGGGTCTGTTTGGTTGTTTGAAGCCAATTCAAAGCCGGGTAGAAGCATTTTTCAACATCCAAACATGAATGCGTATGATCGAAAAACCCTTTCCCTTCCTTTTGCGTTTTCTATTTACTTATTTGAGCAGAATGTTCTAAACCAAGTAGCTGTTAAACAATGATATCTTTGTTCTTTCATCAAGAGAAAGGTCAATGGTTTCACAGAGAAAAAGGGAAGAACCTCTCATGGGGTGCGAAGTTAACTTCCATCCCTTATGATTCGGAACCTAATCATCAATTAACATCGATTCAACTGAGAGTAAAAAATTCGAAGATTGGTCCTGTCATTGGCATCATGGCTTCTTCAAGGGATGGCTTACCTATTATCGGTAATATCCACACGTTTAAGAGACTCATTCGATATGTTCAGCAACGTGGCGGTCTTGCCTATGTTTTTTCTTATACCCGTTTTCAGGAGGCAAATATAGAGGGCTATACACTCCATCCATCAAGTGAGCAGTGGATTAAATTCAGAGCCCCTCTGCCTGACTTTGTTTACAACCGAATTCCTTACTCCGAACATGAAGTGAGCGAATTGTATGCTAAAGTAATCGATTCGTTCAATGACCATTCAATTCCGTATTTCAATCGGAGCTTTCTTTCAAAATGGCGTGCCTACCTTCTTCTTAATCAATGTCATGTACTCCAGAAATTCCTTCCTGAGACGAAGCAATTACGCACTAGTAAAGTGTTGCGAAGCATGTTGAACGACTACCGATCCGTAATGGTCAAACCTACACACCGGTCAAAAGGTGAAGGGATTTTCATGCTCCAGAGAGACTTAAAAGGGCGTCTGCATTCGTATTCAAATCAAGGGGAATTCATTTACTCAAACATAAATGAAGTATGGCATTCATTACAATTCGCCAATGACGAATATATCGTTCAACCGTATATCAATCGGAAACAATATGAAGGCAGACCTTTTGATTATCGGATTCTCGTTCAAAAAATAGCAGAAACATGGGACGTCACTGGTTACGGGATCCGTTGGGCTGGCAGCGGAAAGCTCACCACACATGTTCCTACAGGTGGTAGCTATCTACCAGCCATACTTGCACCATTAAATAAGGAGAAATTAAACAGATTAGCGAGTTATATCGGGTCGATCCTTGACGCTTCACTAGGTCCTATAGGTGAATTTTCAATCGATTTAGGGATTGACGAACAAAATCATTGCTGGATTTTTGAAGTGAACTCTAAGCCAATGATCTTCGATGAAGAAGATATCCAAAAAACATGGGAAATCCGTTGGTACGAACAGATTTTAGCACTTACAGGATTTGAAGAATCAAACATATTTCCGCCCTCTACCACTCATACTAACTTGTAAGGAGGGTCGAATATGACTGATAAAGGTTCACAATATGAAGGACGCGACAAATCTTATATGGATATTGATCGGATGATTAATGAAGGTATGGCTGGCGGAACTGTTACAGGTCGATATGGTCATGAGCAAATCGAGGAAAGTCTTCCACTGTATGAAGAAGAACCGCCTGTTGAACAAAAGAAATCAGACAATCAAGTTAAGTAAACTTATTTCCGTGACTGGACCTTCCTTCTCTTCTTTTTTGAGAATGAGGGTTCAGTTTTTCAATGAGGTCATTTTCCTTTGACCAACTTGTATGAGGTATGGTTATAATACGACTAACGATGAATCGATTGGAGTTAGATGATGTCTGAAATACATAAATTACGTACTTTGTTTGGACAAGAACATATCATTGAGGATACAGATGAAAAAAATCGAGAGGATTTCTTGTGGTATCGCACCGCAAAGGGTGAAGAATTCGGTGTGAATAAAGCATTCTTAACTACTGAATCTGAACAGCTTCTGCAAGTGTTCTTAACACCGTTAGCCGATCGTCCTACTGAAGAAGATGAAATTCAACAAGCCTGGTACGAACTCCTTTTCAACAACAGAACATCAGATCATTATCAAATTCAACAAGGAAGGCTCCTACACTTTCAAATTAACAGTAAGGATATTGAGCATGATTTATTTGTAGAGGCGTTTCAAAACATGCTTTCAAATAAACTCATCCCAGTTTGGAAAGACCGCTATTCTGGTGTATTTGTTGAGGGTGTTCGTGAGCCATTTGCAACGACAAACGAATTGAATGAACTTTTGCTCACAATCGAAAGTGACTTTTACATGAATGCATCCTTATTCATTGGTTCACCGTTTTCGTCCATTACAGAAGCGAAAAGTAGCTTCGATATAGAATCTTCCTATTATGATTTAATCGCAAAACCGACGCAACGTATCAACATATTCTCTCTAACGTCTGTACTACCCACGCTCCTTTTACATCAATCAAGAAATGAAGATATAGAATACTATCAAGATCAAATCATAGGCAAGGTAGAACCTGAATTGTTAAACACAGTAAAAGTATTGCTTGATTGTGATTTGAACCTTACAGCCGCATCCAAAAAGTTATTCATACATCGAAACAGTCTACAATATCGTCTTGAAAAATTTACTGACCTTACAGGACTAGATCCGAAAACATTTAAAGATGCCATTACTTGTCACCTCCTATTACTATCACAAGAAATATAATCACTGTACGAAGTGCATAACTGATTAGTCAATCTTTGTTCAACCTTCCAATATACATTTGAACCCTTCTCCAACTACACTAGTCTTAAGTAAACTTTGTACATATGAGAGGGGAACAAGATTATGGCGAATATTACAATGGATAAAATCGTTAAGCGTTATGAAAAGGACGTCACTGCTGTTCAAGATTTCAATTTAAACATTAAAGATAAGGAATTCATTGTTTTCGTCGGGCCATCAGGTTGTGGTAAATCTACTACGCTTCGGATGATTGCTGGGTTAGAGGAAATTTCTGAGGGAGATCTCTTCATAGGTGAAAAACGCGTCAATGACGTAGCGCCGAAAGACAGAGACATTGCGATGGTGTTTCAGAATTATGCACTGTATCCCCACATGAATGTCTATGACAATATGGCGTTCGGTTTAAAGCTTCGTAAATTTAACAAAAAAGATATTGAAAAACGAGTAAAGGACGCTGCACGAATTCTTGGTTTAGAGGATTACTTAAACCGAAAACCTAAAGCACTTTCTGGTGGACAACGTCAAAGGGTTGCATTAGGGCGAGCTATCGTCCGTGATCCTCAAGTGTTTCTAATGGACGAGCCATTATCCAACTTAGATGCGAAATTACGTGTGCAAATGCGTGCAGAAATCTCTAAACTTCATCAACGTCTGCAAACAACGACCATTTATGTTACACATGATCAAACAGAAGCGATGACAATGGCATCAAGAATTGTTGTAATGAAGGACGGCTTCATCCAACAAATTGGTACACCTAAGGAAGTGTATGATACGCCAGATAACGTTTTCGTAGGTGGCTTTATCGGCTCACCTGCTATGAACTTCCTACATGGAAAGCTTAAGGAAAATCGTTTTGTAACCGGAAATGTGAATTTAACAATACCGGACCAACAAATGAAAATATTAAAAGAGAACGGATATGCAGGTAAAGAAATTATACTTGGCATTCGACCTGAAGATATTCACGATGAACCATCTACTAATGCTTCACTTGACACGAGGGTAACGGCTGTCATCGATGTCGCTGAATTGATGGGTGCAGAAACTTATCTATATTCTAAGATTGAAGATCAAAGTTTTATCGCACGAGTAGATTCTCGTACAGACATCCAGAGCGGGCAAACGCTTCCGTTAACATTCAATATGGACAGATCCCATTTCTTCGATCCAGATACAGAAAAACGAATACATGAATAAGAATGGTGAACGGTTGGCCTTTATGGTCAACCTTTTCTTTTTGCATTTAAATTTATCGTATCGCCTTTGTAATTTTTAGGTAAAAAAATGAACATAATACTTTATGATTGACTTCGTTCCAATCGCTCACTACAATATAAAAGTGACTTAGTTAACCCATCTATTTTGTCGGGATTAAAAAATAACTTTCAGGAGGTAAAATAAATGAAACATAATTGGATATATGCACTTGTCTTCGTTCTTGCAATCGGTGTATTAGCAGCTTGTGGTATGGACAAGAACAAAGATAAAGCAACAGGTGATAAACGAGAGGAATTAACAATTGGAACGGAAGCTACATATCCTCCCTTTAGTTTTCGCGATTCAGAATCTAATGAAGTAACTGGTTATGATGTAGAAATTGCTCGTGAAGTGGCCAAACGACTTGGAATGAAAGCTAAATTTGTTCCTACTGAGTGGAAAGGGATGTTCGGAGCACTTGATACAGAACGAATCGATATGATCGCAAACCAAGTAACGATTACAGATGATCGTAAGAAAAAATATGCATTCTCCGAGCCTTACACAGTATCCGGAGGACAAGTCATTGTACATGAAAAAACGGATGACATTAAAGGGATTGAAGACCTGAAGGGTAAGACAGTAGGTACTACTCAAGGAAGTAACTATGCAGAAGCAGCTGAAGAGGCTGGAGCAAAGCTTAAATATTATAAAGGTGTTGCGCAAGTGCTTACTGATTTAAATGTTAATCGAATCGATGCAGCGCTAAACGACCGCCTATTCATTCAACAAGAGCTTAAAGATAACAGCTACAAGGTGAAGCCAGTCGGAGAACCATTCAACAAAAACAAAATGGCCTTTACATTCCGTAAAGATCAAGAAGATCTTGTTGAAAAAGTTAACAATGCGTTAGAAGAAATGAAGAAGGACGGAACAATTGAAGAAATCTCCCAAAAGTATTTTGGAGAAGATGTAAGTGAATAACGACGTCATTAATCTCCTTGTAAACTCCCTCCCGTTGTTACTGGAGGGAGCTCAAATTACGATCTTCTTAAGTGTTGTGTCCATTTTTGGCGCATTGTTTATCGGACTGATCATCGCCGTTATGCGAATTTCAAATATAAAAATTCTTTCGTGGCTTGCACGATTTTATGTATCTTTCTTTAGAGGCACACCTTTATTAACGCAATTATTATTAATTTATTTTGGATTAACATGGCTCTATGCCTTCACTGGTATTCAAGCTGCTATTATCGGGTTAATTTTACACTTTAGTGCTTATATATCCGAGTCGTATCGCGCTTCCATACAATCTATTTCAAAGGGTCAATGGGAAGCCGGATACTCGTTAGGAATGAGCACTGCGAGGGTGTTTAAGGAAGTCATCATGCCACAAGCTTGGCGCCGTTCAATTCCACCGGTTTGGAATTCCTTAATTGATATCGTCAAAGCATCCTCACTTGCTTCGGTATTAGCTGTGGAAGAACTTACAGGTCTAGCGGATCAAATCGCAGCCTCAAACTTAGATGTATTTTGGATTTTCGTAGAGGTCTTATTTATCTATTGGGGATTAACAACCTTGCTAAGCTTACTTCAAACGTATTTAGAGAAGAAACTGGATGTCAATCTGCAAGCATAAGCAATAGCTCTCAATTTTCTGAGCTGTTGCTTTTTTTAGTTACACTCTGAACGCCACTCATGGATAAGAAGTACATTTTCTGAAGCACAATGTACACAATAAAATACATGCGGACATTGCTTTTCCTTTTCATCGTCTGGGTATCCATCCTCCATTTTCAATGAATCAATATCAAAGTACGGACTATAATCATCATAATAATCCATCACTCTACCGCTATCTTTCATATTCCCTAAGCAAGATGGGCAACGATACTGTGCTGCACTAAGCTGGTTGCAGACAGGACATATAGACATAGCTCTCTTCTCCTTTTAAAAGTCGTTTCAGTATGGTTTAACGGAAATCTCTCTTCACCACTTATTTTCGGTTTCTCGTCCATATATGTTGTGATTAAACCCTATTAATTAAAATGTTGAAAGAAGGAGTGGACTTGTCCACCCCTTCTAAGCCATTTTATGAATGTTATTTTCCACCAAGTTGTGATTGAGCTTGTTGAACTAGACGCTTAGTGATTTCTCCACCAACAGATCCGTTAGCACGAGAAGTTGTGTCTGGTCCAAGTTGTACGCCAAATTCAGAAGCGATTTCAGTCTTCATTTGATTTAAAGCAGCTTGAGCACCTGGTACTACTAATTGATTACTTTGATTTTGAGCCATGTATCTCACCTCCTCTTGGTACACATAGTTTGCGTTATTGAGAATCGGTTATTCATATTATTTGATTGGAATTTTTTACACTTTGGAGTTTTTCATCATTGATCATGATTTTTGAATCATTCATATCCACTGATTAACAAAAAAAACGACTGAGCTATGCGCTCAATCGTTTTTTCATAATGTCTATCCGATAATGACTTGCTCTTTCGGATAACGGTATGTTTCTTTCACGATCTTTCCTCGTATGATGAACAGGAATGACAATATCCCTACTCTACCTATGAACATGAGGAAAATAACGAGAAGCTTGCCTGGTGTACTCAAGTCTGGTGTGAGCCCCATCGAGAGGCCACACGTTCCGAAGGCTGATGCCACTTCAAATATAACTGTCATTAAAGGCGCAGACTCCGTGTACATCAATACGACTACTGAAGTGCCGAACATCATGACGGCAACACTCAGTACGACAAACGCCTTTTGAACATCCTCTGATAATAGCTCTCGTTTGAATACTTTAATGGTTTGATTTCCTTTAGCAAAAGAAAGAATCGCTAATATGACGATTGCAAAGGTCGTAGTACGTATACCCCCACCTACTGAGCTTGGTGAAGCACCGATAAACATGAGAGCAGACATTAACAGCTGAGTCGGCTCAGAAAACAAATTAATATCCATCGTTGAAAGTCCACCACTACGCGTTGTAACAGATTGGAACAAAGAATAGAACAAGACTTGGTGCCATTTCTTATCCTCATAAAATAAGTTCGATTCCAATAAAATAATTAAAAGCGTTCCCACTACAACCAGTGCGAAAAATGTCGCGGTCGTAATTTTCGTAAATAATGAGAACTGATATTTCCCTTTTTTCGATGTGATATATTCTTTTACCTCTAACAATACAGGGAAGCCGATTGCTCCGAGAATCATAAGTAAGATATTGATAAATTGGACAAAATAATCGGCAGCAAATGGATGTAATGATTTACCGGTTATATCGAAACCACCATTAGTCGTTGCACTTACTGCAGCAAAGAAACCTTGGATGAATGCCTCTTGTGCGGTTTGGAAGTAATTTAGAAAATAAACCCCTAGAATGACCGTTCCAATTGCTTCAATAATTAAAATTAAGTAGAGAATTTGGATCATCAATCGGACTAAACCTTGGAGTGTCGACAAATTCTGGTCGGTCATAATCAATTGTCGCTCTCTTAATCCAATTCTTTTTCCGACTAATAACCATATGAATGTACCTAGGGTCATAATACCAATTCCGCCGAATTGTAGCACGAAGGCTAGCAAGAAATAGCCAATTTCATTAAACGTTTCAGCTGTATTAACAACGGTCAAACCCGTTACACTAATAGCACTTACTGCCGTAAATAATGCATCGATAAATGACCATTCCATTCCTCCTCGATGTGCAAACGGCAAACTAAGTAATGTAGTTGCCATAATAACTGCACCAAGGTAGAACAAAACGATTAATTGTACTGATGTTAAACGTATTCTGCGATATGGTCGATTTTTTCTCATGTTCTAACAACCTTCTACAATTTTCTTTATGGAATGAGTCTATCGTACCTAAATTATGCATAACTGAAAACCCTATTTTCTGAATTAGTTTTCCCAGCTTTTCAGAACCTAACGAACTGCTCGGTACAAATTTTGTATTAACATCGCATGTATTTAGAAGTATACTATTGGTATTGTTTTCAAAATCTGAACGAATGTTACATTCAATTTGTTGATAGGAAGATGGTTAATGAAGTTAATTTTGAAATACATCTTAGTCTTACTACCTCACCATGGCATTACTTTCCTAGTTGGTTCTTTTATGAAATTAAGGATAAGTAAATACGCAATTCCCTTATATATTCGAGCTTATAACATTGAAACGGCTACGGTTAAACGTCCTTTAAAAGAATTTAAAAGCTTGAACGATTTCTTTACTCGTCATTTAAAGTCACATGCAAGACCCATCGACTCACATAAAGAGTCGTTCGTAAGCCCTGTAGATGGCGTGATATCCCAATTCGGTCGCATTGAAGACGGACAAATCATTCAAGCAAAAGGCGTAGCTTATGATGTTGAACAGTTACTTGCAGACTCCGACAAAGCAAGCCTTTTTAAATACGGTTCATATATGACAATTTATTTAAGTCCTCAGGATTACCATCGCATTCATGTTCCCTATGATGGTGATATTACAGGCTATTCATATATCCCGGGTCGCCTCTATCCTGTAAACAAGCTTGGTGTAAGCTCAATTAATGGACTTTTTACTAAAAACGAACGGTTGTCCACCTTTTTGGATACACCGTATGGAAAGATGGCAATCGTGAAGGTTGGCGCGCTAATTGTTGGAAGTGTCCAACTCGCCTATTTGGAGCACGTTGAGCAGCGGCACAAAGGTGAGCGACACAAAGAATCATTCGAAACCCCTAAGTTCATTAGAAAAGGGGAAGAAATCGGACACTTTGAGTTCGGTTCAACCGTTATTCTTTTATTTGACAAAGATCAAGTTGAGTTTATCGAAACAGTACAAATAGGTGAATCCGTCAAAATGGGTGAGCTGATCGGATACAGATTGAAAGAACTCGATCAAAAGATCAACTGAACCTTTCATAATCCTTATTTTACAGGAACCGCTTTATCTTGATCATGTCTCGCTTCTTTATAATATTTTACGATATTTCCTGCATACTCATTGAATGTCGGACACTCGATACCAGACCCTTGCAAATCATTGATCGTATTCGTCGTATCATAATACGTTTCACACTGAAAATAATCGATGGTTTCTCGTTCGACCTGAACCCATCTCCTGAACTTTGATATCCTCAACATCCCGCTCACAAATGAGGTTGGTAGGAACCAAGTAGGCTGTTTGTTCAATAAATGGCCTACAATTTCTTTATACAGCGCTCTTGCTTCAGAAGGATTTGGATCAGTCAGATGATAGACCTTCCCTTCACTCTTTTCTAAATGAGTAAAATGATAGACAGCTTCCAAAATATAATCAACAGGCACTAGGTAAACAGGTACTCGTCCGTGTCCAATATATGGGATTGGAAGTCGAGAGAATTTATCTAAAAACCGCATAATAAAATACGGTCCATCAAACTTCACTGTCTCCCCTGTTTGTGAATGGCCAACAACGATACCTGGCCGGATAATCGTAGTTGGAATGCTCTCCATTTTTCCTTGAACGAGTATTTCTGCTTCATACTTTGTTGATTCATAATGATTTTTAAATCCTTGCCCTTCCACAAGCTCATCTTCATAAACAGTACCAACACGATCTCCTGATACATAAGCTGTACTGAAATAGACAAACCTTTTTAAACTAGGTAAGGTTTCTAACCAGTTCAGAACTCTTTCTGTTCCAGTCACATTCACAAGCTCAGCTACCTCTAACGCTACAGCTAGATCATAAATGGCAGCAAAATGGAACACATGTGTAACTCGATCCAACTCGATTCCTTTTAACCCTAGATTTTCCTTTGTAATATCACCTTGTAAAATTGTAAATCGGCTGTTCTCTTCGAATTGCTTAACAACTGTATCCGCTTTTTCTACCTGGGATGGATGAACAAGTAAATAAAAGGTAGACTTCGGTTCTTGTTCGGATATGTATTCAACCATTTTCGTTGCCAAAAATCCTGGAAACCCGGTCATAAAATAAATGTTAGCCAAGGTAACCCCTCCCATTCATTTTCATTAATCTGGAAATCATATATAATTTAAAATATACATACTGTGAGAGGTGAAGTCGATAATGCCAAATGTATGGACGCACATTTATTTTGGGGAACGTTTACTAGAAAAGACGAGAATCTTTACTTTAACTGATGAAACAAGACCTTATTTCAATTTCGGCACCCAAGGTCCTGATCCTTTCTTTTATCATAATTTCTGGCCATGGAAGTCTTCTTATGTAACTGAGGTTGGCGATCGGATTCACCACGAAAATTGTGGCGATTTCCTCATGAAGCTAATTGAATATACGAAACAACATACCCATGACGATAAGCTGGTTGCTTTTACAACGGGTTTTCTAACGCACCATATTCTCGATCGTAATGCGCATCCTTACATCAATTATCGTTCAGGAACAGAAGGCAATCGGCATCAAAAACTCGAGATCATTATTGATACCCTCCTTATGAAACGTGAAAAAGGCATAGAGACGTGGAATACACCTGTAAATAAACAACTGGCAATCGGAAAGACATTACACAAACCAATTGAAAAGATGCTCGAGGAAACGATTGTGACAACATTTCCAGATCTTCATGAAAAGATGCCAGAAGGATATATCAATCAGTCCTATCGTCATATGCAGACTGCACTCCGTGTGTTGTTCGATCCTTTAGGATGGAAAAACAAACTTCTGAAAGACCGTGTGGATCCGTTCTCTTATCAGAAAGAAATTGCTGAAGCTGATTATTTAAACGAACAACAAACCCCTTGGTATCATCCAGCCCAACCTGATGAAAAACATGATGAAACGTTCATGGATTTAATTGAGCAAGCTGAAAAGGAAGGCATCGACATTCTCAATTTGCTTAAATCGTATTGGTTTGATAACAATGAAGGGGCACGAGAATTGTTGAAGGAGAACATCGGCAATTTTTGCTACGACACTGGTAAAGAACTATCCCTTAGACTTGAGAACAAACATTTCGATCCGATATTGTAAGAATAAAACCTGAGTGGCGCATGATACCACTCAGGTTATTTAATTTTTATGTTACATTGTCACATCAGTATTCAACTGAGCTTCTTTCTTCCCTTTATCAATATCAACACGAGATAAGAAGAAAATCCCGAGTAGGAAGAATATGATAAGCGATGCGATTCCCATTCGGCTTGAGCCTGTTAGCTGACCGACGATACCAAACACAAACGGACCAAAGATTGCTGAAAATTTTGCAGATATGCCGTAAAATCCAAAAAACTCAGCGCGTTTATTGTCAGGAACCATACTCCCGAAGATTGACCGACTTAATGCTTGCGCGCCTCCCTGCACGAAACCGACCATAACCGCCAGCGCATAAAAGTGAGCGGCCGTTTCCATGAAGTACCCGAGCATAACAATTACGACGTATGTCCATAAAGCAATATACAACGCACGTTTCGCTTGTATTTTTTTTGCTAAATATCCAAATAGGAAGGCAAAAGGAATGCCGACGAACTGTGTAATCAGTAAGGCAGCAATCAAATCATTTGAACCAATTCCTATGTCTCTCCCGTAGATCGTAGCCATTTTGATAATCGTAGAAATACCGTCATTAAATAACCAGAAGGCGACAAGGAACAGTAGTAACTGTTTGAACTGATTGATTTCTTTAAAGGTCGTCTTTAACCTTTTAAATCCGATCGTGACATACGATCCATTTATCTCAGGCTGATCTTGCTTTCTTTCCTTAATATTTTTGAAAAATGGTAAAGAAAACACAAACCACCATACACCGACACTTGCGAAAGAAATTTGCGTAGCAACTAACGAATTCGGTAAGAAGAACCACGATGGATTCATGATCATCATCAAGTTGATAAGAAGAAGTAACCCCCCGCCAATATATCCGAACGCATAACCCCTAGCTGAAATCCGATCGATTTCATCCCTCGAAGCGATTTCAGGTAAGAAAGCATCGTAAAATGCATTTCCTCCAGAAAATCCGATTGTACCGAATATGAGTAGAACGGAAGCTAAGATATAGTCCCCTTCCCCAACGAAAGCGAGCAAAACGCTGGCGAGCATCCCCATATATGCGAAGAATCTCAAGAATTTCTTTTTCGAACCAGAGTGGTCTGCAATCGCACCTAGAATGGGTGCTAGCAATGCAACGAGTAAGACCGCGATTGATTGAGAGTAGCCCCAGTAGGCTGTCGCAGTCGTTTTATCAATATTCTTTGCTGCTACATCATAATAGAACACTGGCAAAACCGCTGCCATGATTGTCGTCGCAAACGCGGAATTTGCCCAATCATACATCGTCCACGAGTAGACCTCTTTCTTTTTCATGAAATCCCCCCTCAATCTCATCAACTATAGCTTACTTCATTGTATGTACATGATTGTTCATACATCTCTATATTCGCTTTAGTTCGCGATTTCACCTTTTATGTTGTATTAAAGAGTCTAGCGGGTGATGAAGATAGGTATTTGGAGAATTTTAAATGATTTTCAGTTCGTTTCTGAGGTTTTGCTCTTCATTCGAGGAACTTCTGCTCTCACTTGTGGAACTTTGCTTCTCTCTTGGGGAATTTAGTACATATCTACTACTCCAACCATGAAAAAAGACTGTCTGAAAATCAGTGATTACTGATTTCCTAGACAGTCCTCTCTTCTATTCATTTTCATTTCATACAGCTTGTGATTGTTTGGATCCTTGCTGTAATTGATACATTTGAAAATACTTTCCTTTTGCCTTCATTAACTCGTCATGTGATCCTCGTTCGACAATTTGACCACGGTCGAGCACTAAAATTTGATCCGCGCTTTTAATTGTAGATAAACGATGAGCAATGATAAACGTTGTACGTCCTTCCTTCAAGACGTCCAATGCTTTCTGAATTATCGCCTCTGTTTCAGTATCAATGTTGGCTGTCGCTTCATCTAAAATCAATATAGACGGATTATAAGCGAGTGCTCGGGCAAATGAAATTAATTGCCGTTGACCAGCAGATAACGTGCTCCCCTTTTCGATGACGGGTTCATCATATCCGTTCGGAAGTTGCTGAATGAACGGCTCTGCTCCCACATCGCGAAGTGCTTTTTCAACCGTCTCTCGACTAATCGTTGGGTCATCTAAACTAACATTTGTAGCAAGTGTTCCTGTAAAAAGGAATGGATCCTGAAGGACAATCCCCATATGCTTTCGCAAGTCCTGTCGAGTCATCTTCTGAATATCTTGACCATCAATCATAATTTTTCCGTGTTCAATATCATAGAAACGGAACAACAAGTTCATGATGGAGCTTTTACCTGAACCGGTATGGCCTACGAGTGCGACTGTTTCACCTTGTTTTGCTTCAAATGAAATATTTTTCAGCACATAATCGTCTTCTTTATAAGCGAAAGTGACATCATCGAACACGACATTCCCTTCATAACGAGGAACGGTTGTATCCGAAACATCTTCACCTTCACGGTCAAGAAGTCGAAATACACGCTCACCCGAAACGAGTGCCTGTTCTAAGTTCGCAAGCTGTGTCACAATTCCCATAATCGGCTGAAACAATCGGTTTAAATAATCGACAAATGCGTACAAAACCCCTATGGAAACCACAGTTGTCGCAGTAAGTGACGCACCACCGAAGTACCAGATCAAGGTTACAAACGCAATGTTACGCAGCAAACCTACTAGATTGTGTGACATCAACGCATCCAAACTCAGCAGCTTATTGCGGTATTGAAAATACTCCTGGTTAATCGTTTCAAATTCCTCAGTTGTCTTATCTTGTCTTCGAAACGCTTGAATAATTGGCATCCCTTGAATGGATTCATTAATCATCGCGTTCAAATCACTCAATCGCTGGCGAATAAGATGATTATACTTGGACGCATATTTACGGTACATGATAATCCAAACAAACATAATCGGAATAATGATTGAACAGATCATTGCTAATCGGACATCTAATAGGAAGAGCGCCGTCAAGATCCCGAATATATAAATGATCCCAGTGAAAAATTGAGCCAAAACCGTGACGTACAATTCTCGAATCGCTTCCGTATCATTCGTGATTCTAGATACGACCTTCCCTGCAGGTAAGTTATCAAAATAATTCACCGGAAGTCTTTGAATCTGTCCGAAAACGTCCGTCCTCATATGTTGAATGATTCCATTTGCAGATTTTTGTAGTACGTATTTTTGCCAATACGTAAAGAAGGCCGAAATCACAAGTAGTCCAAGATAAAAGGCACTCAAGTATATGAGCCATTTGACTTCAGGCTGATAGAAACCAAGCAGCTGATCACCAGATAATTCTTCTGCTGGATGCACTGCCTTTCTATCCCCTTTTTCAATTACAATGTTGTTACCATCGAGTGAACGCTTTCCATCGAACTCAACACTTTCATTTATAAAAAAGTAATCTCGTTTCACTTGAAGAATTCTTACTTCAGGGTACTCTGAGGCATCACCATCAAAATACTCGGTTCGTATATAGTGATTGCCTTTGTACTCTACGGTATCTTCACCGGGACCTTCGACTTGGATCCATGGCTTTTCAATTCCAAGAATATGGTTATCGATCATTTTCTTTGCTATGAAAGGCCCCGTCAACTCAGCAGCAACCGCTACCGTCAACATCGCAAGGGCGAAGATAATCATTTTTTTATAGATTAATGCATATTGAAATAATCGTTTTCCTACGTTCATAATTACACCACACCTTCTGAGAGGCCGTCTTCTAATTGCTGTCTATCGTACTGTTCCTTGTACCAGCCTCCGTTTTCCAATAGTTGTTCATGTGTACCCTCTTCAATCACATGACCTTCATCCATTACGAGAATCCAGTCCGCATGTTGTACAGCTGACAATCGATGCGTCGTGATCAACGTCGTTTTACCTGATCGTTCGTTTCGGATACTTTCAATAATCTTAGCTTCTGTCTTACCATCTACAGCAGACATCGCATCGTCCAACAAAAGAATTTCCGGATTGACGAGAAGTGCGCGTGCAATGGAAATGCGTTGCTTCTGTCCACCCGATAAGGCGACACCCTTCTCGCCTACTAGTGTTTTCATCCCTTGTGGAAGATTCTCAATGTCATTTGTCAGTGATGATAAGTCGACCACATCATTTAATCGCTTTTGGGATGTCTCGTTTACACCAAAAGTAATGTTCTCTTTAACTGAACGAGAGAAAAGAACTTGTTGCTGAGGCACATAGCCCAACCAGCCATGTAGCTGAGAAATCGGAATATCTTCAATAGGCACTCCGGAAATGGTAATCTTCCCATCACCTACTGGATATTCTCTTAGCAGTTGCTTAATTAATGTCGTCTTTCCGCTTCCTGTCTTCCCTACAATCCCGAGTGTTTGCCCTCTATTTAACGTAAAAGAAACGTCTTTTAAGTTATCCACTTGAGAGCTCGGGTATTTAAATGTTACCTCTTCAAATTTAATTTCCTTCGCTTTTGCAACCGGTGTTGTCGTTTCTTTGTCCTTCACATCCGGTTCATAGTCCAACGTATTATTGACACGGTCCAAAGAGGCGTTACCACGCTGCATGATATTGATTAATTCACCAATCGCAAACATCGGCCAGATCAACATTCCGAGATATACGTTAAATGAAATTAATTCTCCTAGCGTAATCGCTTTATGAAAGACGAGGTATGCACCGTATCCAAGACCAATCATATAACTGATGCCAACGAGTACTTTAATCGTCGGCTCGAATAGTGAATCGACACGCGCAACAGAAATGTTCTTCTTATAAACGTCGTGCGCTAAATTCTCAAATCGTTTATGGTCTTCTTTTTCTTGTACATATGCACGGATGACGCGCACCCCAGAAACGGATTCTAGCACTTGGTCATTCAAATCCCCGAATGAGTCCTGTGCCGTCGTAAATCGTTTATGCATCAGCTTGCCATATCTGTTCATAAGAATGGCCATAATCGGTAGCGGTAATAATGCCGCTAGCGTTAACTTCCAGCTGATCATGAAACCCATCACGAATAATATCGTAATGAGGAAAAATGTAGAATCGATTAACGTTAAGATCCCAAATCCTGCGGTCATCGAGATGGCTTTCAAGTCATTCGTTGCCCTAGCCATCAAGTCTCCCGTTCTGTTTTTCTCATAAAATGTTGGGGTCATTTTCAATAGATGACGCATGAAACTTGAACGCATCGTTCGTTCAACTAAGAATGCACCGCCAAATAATTGAGACATCCATACGAAGTTGATGCCATAGTTCGCTATTAATAACACTACGTAAATGCCGATAAATTGAAATAACCTTTCAGCCGTCAATGAACCAATCGACATTTCGTCAATGGCCATCCCGATTAACTTAGGTGGGATGACTTCCATTACATTAACGATTTGTAGAAGAATAATTGCGATGGTGTACCGTTTCCAATGCTTCTTAAAAAACCAACCTAGTTTAAATAATACTGTAAACATGCTTTATCCCCTTTCCTGCTGTCCCTTGTTTGGTTTGCTTTGTCAGCCGCCTTCCATCCGATCCATCTTGTGTACATTGTTTTTGAAATAAATAATCATCTGCAAAACTCCTCTTTTAAAATGATTTATAGAAAGTTTGATACGATCAAACTGTCCTCCAGAAAAATAAAAAAGTATGCCACTCGTAAGCGGCATACTTCTTCCTTGGTTTTCGGACAAAAGAAATATAAAAAGCTCACGCGTTTGGTGGCGTGAGCTGGATCAACACAAATAAAAAGTAAAAATAGATATAGAGGTGCCTATCGGTCCACGCCATGCTTTATGAAGTTGTATGCGGTCGAAACGATGATATCTTGTTTCAGAGAAAGAACAATGTAGTTTTGCATGACGCTACCTCCTTTTTTCATAATTTATTAATTCCTTTAAAAGTTTATACCAACAGTTTCCATTTGGCAATAGACTTTTGCCTATTTTTAAAATTTTTTTACAATTTAGTGGGTCAGGGGGACAGGTCCCTTGACCCATAATTAACATTTGACCTAATTATTACTTTTTAACCCAGTATTCGCTACAGTCTTTACTTCGATCAAGGAATCCATATTCAATTAGGTATCGTCGGACGGTAACAAAGTCATCAATAATCGGTTTCAAAACCTCATTAACTTCCATTTCTGTGTACTTATTGTCGGAATCAAACCGACGAATGATTTGTTGAAGGACAATGATTTTCCTTTTTTCCTTACTAGGAAATTTAGTTAATGGACCATCCACACCCTTATTAAAATATGTGTTCAAAACTTTTTCACGTTCCTTGGTTGTTATTGCATACCTTTCGTCCACTTGCGTAGCCCCCTTATGTATTTGTACGAGATCATCTTGTTGGTCTGTCTTCTTCAACAAGTCCATGATCGCTAAAAACACCTTAGCCTGTTTTTCTTTCTCCTTCAGTTTGAAACGATGCGTTCTGATAGTTGACGTGCTGCCAACATCTAGTTGTTTTGCAATTTCTTTATCGCTTTGACCATCTTTAAAACAAGATAACAGCGTCCGCTGGACTTCGGTAAGTCCTGTGTATTTCTTATTCATAGTCAGCAAATACTCAAGTACGGAGCCATGTTCATCCTTTATATGTTGTTTAATGGCTTTCTCTGCTTCCATCAACATGTCTTCTGTCCATTTATAGATGATTCCTTTTTGAAATGCTTTACCACATATCAGACAAGTAAATTGCTCAGTTTCATGTTCATATGTATAACCTCGTTTCAAATCTTCACTACTAGCATCCCAAAATCGATCTTCTTGATAATCCAAAACAAACCCTCCGATAATTTGATTACTTATTTATAAACATATTAATTCAACGTTTACATAAATGCAAATTGTTTTAAAAACAAAAAGAGAGTGACTAGTAAATGTCACTCTCTTATTAAAGTGGGACGAGGTACCTGTCCCCATGACCCTATAAGTTCCTTTTGTGTATGCCTTTGCCGTCATAGGTGTAGGCAACGTGTTTGCCTTCTATTTGCGTTTCCATGTGTACTGCTCTACCCCATAGGTCATATATATAAGGAAGAACTTTTTCTAGGTATTTAAGGTCTAGTTCAACATCTTCAAAATGATGGACCAAATAGAGCTCGCCATTTTTCAAATAGTCTCCATCGTTCACGGTAATGTATGGGAATCCACCATTCACCCGACTGCTGATGAGTTGATCCCGTACTTCATCACACTGTTTCGTTGTAATACGATAATCCTTCCCTTGCTTTTGGAATAAATAAAGGTCTTCCTTATCACATAAGTCCTTCGTCAAATAATTCCGGATGAATGAAATGTCTGACTCAATTTCTCGTACTTCAAAAATCTTCTCTCTTCCATCACCTTTTTTGACGCCTTGTTTCTTCAATTCTTCTGAAGGATTGTTATAGCATTCTTCTATGTCTTCGAAAATTTTCAATCCTAAATAATAAGGATTAATTGAAGTACGCGAAGGTTGGACAACGCCAGCATTCAATTTAGCAAATTCTATGACCTCATCTGTCGATAAATCCATTTCACGGAGGATTCTAGCATGCCAGAAAGATGCCCAGCCCTCATTCATGATTTTCGTTTCTAATTGAGGCCAAAAATAAAGCATTTCCTCACGCATCATGGACAGGATATCACGTTGCCACTCCTCTAGCTCACGTCCGTATTCTTCTATAAATAATAGAAGGTCTTTTTCAGGGTGAGGTGGAATTTTGCGCTTTACCGTTCTTTGATCGTCTTTCTTTTCTCCTCTTTGGTCTATGGACCATAAATCATCATAAGGCGTTGGTTTCTTTTCAAGTTCTTCTTCTTGATCTTCAAATTGATAGTTGAGTTTCGGTCTCATAATGGACGGATCTATATGTTCTTGAATGGAAAGAATCGCATCTAGAAAATGTTCGACTTCCTTCTTTCCATGTAAGCGTTCGTAATGTGCGATCCGTTCAGCTGTCGATGTCATACTTTCAACCATGTCCCTGCGAGTATTCGAAAAACGGACGTTGTTTTTAAAGAAATCACAATGCGCAAGAACATGGGCAATGATTAGTTTGTTCTGAATCAATGTATTGCTGTCCAACAAAAAGGCATAACAAGGATCTGAATTGATGACCAGTTCATAGATTTTACTTAATCCAAGATCGTATTGCAGCTTCATTTTATGAAATTGCTTACCAAAGCTCCAATGTGCAAATCGAGTTGGCATTCCGTATGCTCCGAATGTATAAATGATGTCAGATGGACAAATCTCATATCTCATTTCATAAAAGTCAAGACCGAACCCCTCAGCAATCTCCGTAATTTCATGAATCGCGTTAATTAACTCTTTTTGTTCTTCAATGCTCATTCCGGCCCCTCCTAATTTTAACTCTATATAAGACAATGTATGTCTGATTTCCCTTTTCATGAGTGGAATGCACAAAACATCGTTCTTAATGATCGATTGTCCAAACAAGCATGTCCTCAACCCATTGACATGACTAAATTTTCTGATTAATTAGACATTACGAAATTCTGTGATTTCCAGTCTTCGTATACCCTCCTCAGACAAGATGACACTTCCTTAGAACGGATGTGAAACATATAAAAGGTAATGTAAACGCTTACTTAGGGTTTTTCGACCTTATTCGGACTATTTGGTCTATATTGTTGAATTAATTTGCCTGAATGTTACGATTAAAAACGTTGAAATAAGGACGGTATTCAAAGGAGAGGTTACTTTGTTAAAACAACGTGTTGCCTTTTTAGGCGCTGGTAATATGGCAGAAGCAATGATTTCAGGAATCGTTGAATCAGGGAAATTAGCTCCTGAACAAATCATTGTTACGAACCGTAGTAACCAAGAACGTTTAAATGATATGAAAGTGAAATATGGAATTGAAGCGATAAAAAAAGATGAATTGAATTTTGAACAAATTGATGTTTTCATTCTTGCGATGAAGCCGAAAGATATCGACACTGTAATGGAAGATTTAAAAGACAGACTTAGACCAGAACAAGTTCTCATTTCCGTACTAGCTGGTATTTCTACAGCTTATATGGAAGAAAAACTAAATGATGGTCAACAAGTGATTCGCGTCATGCCGAACACTTCTAGCATGCTTAGAGAATCTGCAACTGCTATTTCACCTGGACACCATGTATCTATGGATCAAGTGGTGTTTACAAAAGAGTTGATGAATTGTATTGGTGAAGCTTACATTATTGAAGAAAGTCAGATGGATATCTTTACTGGTATCGCTGGTAGTGGTCCTGCTTACTTCTACAACTTGATGGAACACATTGAGCAAGCTGGGGTTGAAGGTGGCATGGATCGTGAAATGGCTCGCAAAATTGGAGCACAAACGATCTTAGGCGCAGCAACAATGATGCTTGAGCGTGAAGAAACGCCAACTCAGCTTCGCAAAAATGTAACATCACCGAATGGAACAACAGCAGCAGGATTAGACGCACTAGATGAACACGGCGGTGGCGAAGCAATTGCAGAAGCCGTTAAAGGAGCTGCTTCACGTTCGAAAGAAATGCGTGAAGAGCTTGAAAAAGTATTTGCTGAACAAAAGTAATTATAAATAAATTTAATTAACCAACAAAAAAACGCAACATAATAGGAGTGAATGTGACACCTGATATGGATAAAAAACGAATTATCATAAAAATAGGAAGCAGTTCATTAACAAGCTTACATGGAGAATTGAGTCGTAGAAAAATTGAAAAGCTCGTCGACGAAGTCGTACGTTTAAAAGATGATGGGCATGAAGTCTTGCTTGTATCCTCTGGAGCAGTAGCAGCTGGATATCGTAAGCTCGGCTTTATCTCAAGACCTGATACTTTGCCGGAAAAGCAAGCGGCAGCTTCAATCGGACAAGGACTTCTAATTGAAACTTACTCAGATCTATTCATCTCTCACGGTTATGTTGGATCACAAATCTTAATAACACGTGATGACTTTTCAGATGAGAATCGTTACAACAATGCACGTAGTACATTAACCGTGCTACTCGAACGTGGCATCATACCAATTGTGAACGAAAACGACACGATCACGATGGATTTCTTAAAGTTCGGTGATAACGATACTTTATCTGCAAAAGTTGCAGGCTTAGTCAACGCTGATCAACTGATTATATTATCAGATATTGATGGATTATACGACGACGACCCTAGAAAGAATGAAAATGCTCAGCTTCTCGATCAGGTGCACGAAATTACGCCTGAAATCGAAGCCGTAGCTGGAGATCCAGGTAGTGCAGTCGGTACAGGTGGAATGAAATCCAAGATTGATGCGTTCAAGATTTCTCTAGCATCTGGAATCTCTTCATTCCTAGGAAAAGCTAGCACACCAAATATTGTATATGACGCTGTAAATCACGAAGCTACTGGCACTTACTTTGATCCTAAAGAAGAAAATGAAAACCTGAATCAAAAGAGACAATGGATTGCATTTAATTCAGGTCCTGAAGGTGAAATAACCATTAACGACTTAACAGGCGCTTCTATACAAGAAGATAACAAGAGCTTAGCCCCACTTGATGTTCATAGTGTAACCGGACGCTTTGATAAAGGAGCTGTCGTACGCATTAAGAACATTAGTGGTGAAGATATCGGTCTTGGTGTGATGAACTATTCATCAAACGAATTGAAGCGATTGATTAATCAAAAAGAAATTAAACTACAGGATTTCCAAGAAGCAGCGGTTGAAAGTGAAGATCTTGTTTGTCACTTAGATGTTGCCGTACCTGTAGGTGTATAACAATAGAACAGCTGGAAGATTAGCACATTGAACGACAACAATTACTGGAGGGATTTGATGACGTTAACAGCTGAAAAAACAAACGTTGAACAGCAAGCAATAGATGCAAAGAAAGCAGCAAAGACTCTGTCCATGCTTTCTACTGAAGATAAGAACGAAGCTCTACACACTGTAGCATCAGTGTTAGAAGCAGAGTATGAAACGATTCTACAAGCAAACGAAAAAGATTTAAATAAAGGCCGTGAGAAAGGTTATGACGAAGCTTTCATGGATCGCTTGTCACTTTCGAAGGAACGAATTTATGAATTCGCACAAGGGCTACGAGAAGTCGCAGACTTAGAAGACCCGACTGGACTTGTAAAGTCTGACTGGAATCTTGAGAACGGTCTAAATGTACAACAAGTTACCGTTCCTCTAGGTGTAATCGGTATGATTTATGAGGCACGCCCAAATGTAACAGTAGATGCAACAGGTCTTGCTTTGAAATCTGGTAATGCAATCGTCTTGAAAGGTGGTTCTTCTGCCCTTTCTTCAAACCAGGTAATTGTTGAAGTCATGCACCGTGGTTTAGAAAAGACGAAGATTCCTAAGGATGCCGTACAATTTATCGCAAGTACTGATCGTTCTGCTACACAAGAACTATTTACAATGAAAGAGCATATCGATGTACTCATTCCACGTGGGGGTGGTTCATTGATTCAAGCGGTAGTCAATAACGCTACTGTACCTGTGCTTGAGACAGGTGTTGGTAACTGCCACATCTATATTGATAAAGCAGCTGATGTTGAGAAAGCTCTCAACATTCTAGTCAATGCTAAGACAGATCGTCCAGCCGTTTGTAACGCTGCAGAAACGGTCATCATTCATAAAGAATGGCTAGATGCGAATAAAGACCAATTGATCGCTACGTTTAACGAACATGATATTACACCACATGGTGATGAATATGCAGTCTCTATTCTTCCTGGTGCAATCCCTGCTGGAGAAGAAGACTGGGCGAACGAGTATCTTTCAAAGCATATCGCTGTAAAAACAGTCACTGACGTAACAGAAGCTGTTGAGCATATTGAAACGTATGGTACGAAGCACTCTGAAGCGATTGTTACGGAAGACCATACTGCAGCGAAAACATTCTTAGGACTTGTTGACGCAGCAGCTGTTTACCACAATGCTTCTACTCGATTTACTGATGGTAGTGCACTCGGATTTGGTGCAGAAATCGGTATTTCAACCCAGAAACTACATGCACGTGGTCCAATGGGATTACCAGCACTAACAACAGTGAAGTACCAAATGACAGGAACTGGACAGATTCGATAAAATGAAAGCTCAGCAATTATGCTGAGCTTTTTCTTATGGGAAAACATGAACAGGATTACTATATTTACATCCTCTCTTGCCAAGTTTACTCTCACCTTTTAACTGCGCCCATCTTCTCTCACTTTATTATTTATATTCCAATATCAACTGATAGAAATGAATGTCGTGCCACCGATCAAATTTGTAGCCAGCTTCCTTAATCAATCCGGTCTTTTCATATCCGAATTTCTCATGAAGTTGAACACTAGAGCGTTCATCATTCGCAATCACAGCGATTATGGAATGATGATTGTTTTTCTTAGCTTCATTAATTAATTTTTCTAATAGCATTGATCCAACACCGTGACCTCTTGCCTTACTTTTTATGTATATAGAGTCCTCAACTGTTGATGCATATGCAGGTTTAGGGCGGAACTTCGTCAAGCATGAATAACCGAGTATCTCTTCAGCTTGCTCAGCCACTATAATTGGATACTGCTCATCAAATTGTTTAAACCATTGTTCCCGACTTTCTAGTGACTGTTCAACAAGGTCGAACGTAGCAGGCGAGTTGAGAACGACTTCATTATAAATCTCTAGCATAGCGGACAGGTCATTCTTGTTTGCATGTCTAATCCGAATATTCATTAAACTATCCTTTCTCATATCACTGATAACTTGTACATATAGTTTAGTATATGAGTGAAAGTATGGGGAGAGGTTCATATGAAAAAGTGGAATGCAATCCTGATCGGGAGCATTTTCATAGGTGTGGGTATCAACGGTTTATTAGCCCCCCACCATCTTCTCGATGGGGGAATGATCGGAATTAGCCTAATCGCCAATTATACTTGGGGATTCCAACCGGGTCTCGTCATTATCATTTTAAGTCTACCGCTCTATGGGCTCGCTTGGTTTTATCATCGCTCATACTTTTATAATAGTCTTCATGGCATGCTGATCTCTTCTTTTTTTATTGATGCATTTTCGCCGATTCGTCATTGGACACACCCACCGCTACTTTTGTGCGCATTGATTGGTGGATTTCTTGTTGGGACAGGTATCGGTATAATGCTACAACAAGATACGAGTACAGGAGGGACTGATTTACTCGCTTTAATTATCTCCAAATTGACCAACTTGAACGTCGGCATTATAATTTTCCTCATAGATGGTATCGTCATTATTTGTGGTGGTCTCCTTCTAGGAGGAGAGTCTTTTGTTTATTCCTTGATTACAATTATTGCTGTCGGCATCACCACGACCTTCATCACGATAACAAAACGCACACAACCGGCTATTTAATTCATTCTCGGTGCCCAGAGCATGACTGAGACTCCGATTAAACAGATCATCCCTCCAAGAATATCAAACCGATCCGGTGTTTCTTTATCGACTAACCAACCCCATAATAGAGCGAGCACAATGAATACCCCTCCATAAGCTGCAAATACTCGTCCGAATGTAGGAAAGGTCTGAAAGGTAGGGACCACACCATAGACAATCAGAACGAGCCCTCCAATGATCCCAAACCAGTATGGACCACCCTCTCTTAGCCATAACCAGAATAAATAACCCCCTCCAATTTCAGCGAGCCCTGCTATGATAAATAATATTGCTTGTACCATTTATAGTGTCCTCCTTTATAGACGTTTAAGATAAGCCTTTTCAACATAGAATGATAGTAATGAATAAGGTGAGAAAGGAGACGAAGATGGCGATATTCGTACTTTGCCGGAAATGCAAAGGAACAGGAACACTCTCTTCCTTCCTCCCTTTCGCAAAAAACAAAACATGCCCAAATTGTAAAGGAACAGGTAAGATTAAATCAAAACGAAACCTCTTCAAAACAAAATAGAAAATGTCTCTACAATCTGTGAACATATTAAAGAGGATTGACCATAATCGGTCAATCCCTATTTTTATGCTCTAATATGATTTACTTTATCCATAACGTCTTCTTTTAACGTCGCTAAAATCTCTTGGCTCTTTTGTAATGAAGAAGCCTGAACGCCGAAGTAGAACTTGATTTTAGGTTCAGTCCCAGATGGGCGTAAACAAATCCACGATCCATCTTCAAGAATGTATTTAATGACATTTGATGGTGGTAATGTGATTTCTTCAGTTTCAGTTGTTTTTACGATCAATCTTTCATAGCTTAAGTAATCTTCAACCATTGAAACTGGAATTCCCCCAAAGTCAGATGGTGCTTGTGAACGGAAAGTTGCAAGAATTTCTTGTATTTCTTCTGCCCCTTTCTTCCCTTTGAGTGTCAATGATTCCAATCCCTCTTGGTAATATCCGTATTCATCAAAAATTTCAAGTAACCCTTGATAAAGTGTTTTCCCTTTTGATTTGTAATAAGCAGCAACTTCTGCAGCCATTAAGCACGCTTGGACAGCATCTTTATCACGAACGAAATCCCCGATCAAATAACCATAACTTTCTTCATATCCAAATAAGAAAGTGTGTTCACCCGTTTCTTCATATTCCTTCATCTTTTCACCAATAAATTTGAACCCAGTCAATGTATCTACTGTACGAAGACCGTACTTAGAAGCAATTGTTCGGCCAATTTCAGAGGTGACAATCGTTTTAAGGACGACACCATTGTCAGGAAGGTTTCCATTTGCTTTCTTTTGGCTCAACAAATAGTTCAGCATAAGCGCACCCGTTTGATTACCTGTAAGGACGACATATTTGCCCTCTTCATTTTTCACTGCAATCCCTACACGATCAGCATCCGGATCTGTTGCAATGAGAAGATCTGCATTCTCCTTCTCTCCATATTGAATCGCGAGTTCAAATGCAGCATGCTCCTCAGGGTTTGGAGATTTAACTGTTGAGAATTCAGGATCAGGTAACTCTTGTTCACGCACAACTGTCACGTTGTTAAATCCAAGTGCTTCCAAACCAGCTCGAACTGGCTTATTCGCTGTCCCGTGCAACGGTGTAAAGACAATTTTCAAATCACTTTGTTCTTTTATCAAATCGGAATTGACTGAAATCCCCACAAGTTGTTGATTGTAGGCACGGTCGATCTGATCGCCAATGATCGTTAACAGCCCTGATTCCTTTAATTCTTCCTCAGTTGCGATATGGATGTCCAGCTCATTTTCCACTTGATTCACACAATCGATCACTTCGTTCGCTGCTTTCGGAGGTAGTTGGCCACCATCATTTCCATAAACCTTAAATCCGTTGTATTCCGGTGGATTGTGGCTCGCCGTTATGACGATGCCTGAAAAGGCATGCAAATATCTAACAGCAAACGAAAGCTCAGGCGTAGGTCGTAGCTCATCAAACACATACGTCTGAATGCCATGACTACCAAGTGTTCTCGCGGCTTCCATCGCAAACTCTGGAGATTTATGACGAGAATCATACGCGATGACAACACCTCGATGCTTCGCTTCTTCGCCAAATTGTTCTATGTATCGTGCCAAACCCTCAGATGCTTTACGAATCGTATACTTGTTCATACGGTTCGTACCCGGGCCAATCTCCCCACGCATTCCTCCGGTTCCGAATTCTAATGTTTTATAAAAGCAATCTTCAAGCTTTTCTTCTTGGCCCTTGATAGCAAGAAGCTGGTCTTTTAGCTCTTCATCTAATTGGTCATACGTATTCCATCGTTCGTAACTATTTTTCCAACTCATAATTTCCTCCTATAAATAAAAACTCTACACTTCCTTATTGTATAAGAATTCCACGTTTTCAACCACTGTTCTCGTACTTTGTATTATTTTCAACAACATCATACTGTATCCTTCAAATCATTCGTCTGATGTTGATCGTATACAACCATAATACTGTCGAAATCCCCTTTTTACATTTTATGCATACAAGATCTGTCACTATTCCCCGGAAAATAAAGTAGAAAAAGAAAGACAGGTCGAATGCCTGTCTTTCCTCATGTAGAATTATTGTTCATCTTGTTTTTTCATATTCACTTCGTATAAGTCACGTCTTCGATCTCGGAGTTGCATAACACTACCAGATCTTCTATGTCTTCGAAGAATCTCTAAATCGACATCCCCCACAACGAGCGTTTCGATGTTGGGATTACATTCTCCGATGATCCCATCCCTAGGGAAGGTGAAGTCGGATGGTGTGAAAATACCCGACTGTGCGTATTGAACGTCCATGTTTTCAGTTTGTGGTAGATTCCCTACTGTCCCTGATAAGACAGTATACACTTGGTTCTCAACTGCTCGAGCTTGGGAACAATACCGAACTCTTAGGTATCCTTGTCTGTCATCTGTACAGAATGGCGTGAAGATAATCCTTGCACCTTTGTCTGTCACATATCTTGAGAGCTCTGGAAACTCGATATCATAACAAATCAAAATTGCGATTTTACCACAATCTGTATCAAATACATTCACTTTGTCACCTGGACTGACACCCCACCATTTACGTTCGTTTGGCGTTATGTGAAGCTTATACTGCTTCTCAATCGTACCATCTCGTCGGAAAAGATAAGCGATATTGTATATCTTCCCTTCTTCTTCAACAAAGTGCGAGCCTCCGATTATGTTCACGTTGTAACGGACAGCAAATTCAGTAAACAGTTCAATATAGTCTTCTGTATATTGCGTGAGTCTACGCACGGCTTGACTTGGACTCTTCTCATCAAGATAGCTCATCAATTGCGTCGTAAAGATTTCAGGGAATACGACGAAATCAGATCCGTAGTCAGAAGCGACATCAGTATAGTACTCCACTTGATTCGCAAACTCATCAAACGAATGGATTTGTCTCATCATATACTGAATGGTCGTAATACGGACAGGGAATGACGTTTTGAAGTGACGTTTAGAGGTAGCTCTATAGTCGATATTGTTCCATTCCATTAGGGTTGCATGTGCATTAGAAGCTTTATCATCAGGTAAGTACTCTTGATTGATCCTCATCAATGTAAAACCGTTCATCAACTGAAATGTTAATACAGGATCGTATATGTTATGGTGTACAACCTCTTTCACATATTCTCTAGGTGTCATTTGATCCGCATACTTATGGTAATTCGGTATACGTCCACCGATAATGATACTCTTTAGATTTAATTTTTCCGCCATTTCCTTCCGAGCTTCATATAAGCGACGGCCTATCTTCATTCTTCTGAAATCTGGATGTACCATCACTTCAATCCCATATAAGTTGTATCCTTCTGGATCATGATTGGTGATATATCCTTCATCCGTTATCTCATCCCAAGTATGCTTTTCATCATATTCATCAAAGTTAACAATTAAACTTGAGCATGACCCTATAATTTGTCCATCATATTCAACACAAAATTGTCCTTCAGGGAAAACATCTAAATGACTTTCTAGATGTTCTCTTTTCCAAGGGTCCATATTTGGAAAACAGATTTTTTGAAGGGCAAGAAGTTCATCAATATCTTTTTCTTCAATGTTTCGAAGTATAATCTTCTTTTCAAATTTTGATTCATCAATAGATGACATACTGCTACCACCTTCCTTACTGCCAGTGTTTCATCCGTGTGTGTAAATCAGAAGTGTTCAATTCAAGTTGAATGCCATTTGGATCGAGGAAATTAACAACGAGCCCACCGCCACGTTCAACAGGTCCCCGAACAATCTGAACTTCATTTATATGAAGTCGGCGTACTACTTCATGAAAGCCTTTCTCATCAATCGAAAATGCAAAATGATCTAGTCCTAATTTCGAACTAAAATCGTCCTTCTCATCCTTCCCCTTTTCAAGGAGACAAATCCAAGCGGTACCGCTCTCCAAATACGCATCAGTTCTACCCAAATGAACTCGTTTCATAAGAAGAATGTCTTCATAAAAAGCAAGCGACTCTTTAAGACTTCTCACGTTCAACGTAATATGATTGATACCCGTAATGTTCATATTCCCTTTCCCTATTGCTTTGTAAACTGATTAATCATCTCTTGTAATTCTAATTCAGCTAATGATTCAAGCTTTAAATCATATTCCTCAAAGGTAAGGTGTTGGGTCACCAAATTCGGAATAACGACTGTATGAAGACCAGCACGTTTTGCCGCCTTTGCGCCATTAACTGAGTCTTCAAAAGCAATTGATTCCTCAGGCTTTACACCTAAGCATTCAACAGCTTTCAGGAAAAGTGTAGGGTCTGGTTTGACGGTTTCTACATCATCAGACGTTTTAATACACTCAAAATAGTGTTCTATACCTAAGTTTTTGATATGTTTTGAAACCCACTTATATGAAGAACTTGAAGCCAAGCCGATCTTCAATCCTAATTGCTTGGCTGCCTCTAGATATTCCATTACACCGGGCAGAGCTTCTCGATCTTTTATGAGTTCTTGGAAAATATCCAGTCTTTGCTGCTTAATCGTATCCCTGTCCAGTTTCTTACCGATTTGTTCTTCTAAATATTCATGTGCATCAAAGTATGTAGAATGTGTTCCAATACATTCGCCCCAAACTTCAATTGGGAGTTCTGCACCATGCTCCTTATAAATCTTTTGTAATACGTTATACTCGCATGACTCCGTATCTAAAATCGTTCCATCAAAATCAAACACAACTGCTTTTATCATTTTCACTATACATCCCCTTCGAACAGATTATACTACCCCCACTATATCTATATAAAGAAATCTTGTCGACTGGCAAGTGTAACGTAGCCAGAGACTTAGATGCGCTTATACTTGTTCCTACACTTTTCCACTACGTCGAGTTACTTTCCTGCTGAAAAGAGATCAGACATAAGTGTAAAGAAATCTTGTCGACTTGCAAGTGTAACGTAGCCAGGTAGAGCGCTTATCTTACCCTCATATCTGCGCTTCTCCTTTTTTCGGGGAGGATAGTGCGCCTATCTTACCCTCATTTCAGCGTTTCCCCTATTTTGAGAGAGGATAGAGCACTTATCTTACCCTCATATCAGCGTTTCCCCTATTTTGAGAGAGGATAGAGCACTTATCTTACCCCCATTTCAGCGTTTCTCCTATTTTGAGAGAGGATAGAGCACCTATCTTACCCTCATTTCAGCGTTTCTCCTATTTTGAGAGAGGATAGAGCACTTATCTTACCCTCATTTCAGCGTTTCTCCTATTTTGAGAGAGGATAGAGCACCTATCTTACCCTCATTTCAGCGTTTCTCCTATTTTGAGAGAGGTTAGAGCACCTATCTTACCCTCATATCGGCGTTTCTCCTATTTTGAGAGAGGATAGAGCCTATTAACGCCGCCAGAACCCTAATCGCACTTATACTTGAAAGCATTTATGTAAAAAAGCGCCTGCGGACAGGCGCTTTCCTGTGTTATTGTTGTGCGTTTGGATTGGAAGGATTGGAAATGCTTGATAGTGCTTGTCCAGCGTCATTAGGATCTCCATCTTTTGTAGCTAAATCACCCAATGATACCATTCCGACGACTTGATTGTTTTCAACAACCGGTAATCGGCGCACTTGATTTTGAGACATAAGCTGCGCAGCTTCTTGAGCACTCATATTCGGATTACCCGTGATGAGGTTATTAGACATACACTGTCCCACCTGAGTATTCCCGTCTAAGCCTTGGGCAGTTGATCGCAACGTAATGTCACGGTCCGTGATAATCCCTCTAACTTGGCCATTCTCTACAACAGGTAGGGAACCGATATTATATTGACTCATTAAAGCTGCAGCCTCCTTCAACGATTGCTGAGGAGTTACAGAAGCGATGTTATTGGACATGATCGAACGTAATTGTTGTTGTTCATTCATAGTAAGCATATCCTCCTTTCTCCCATAGTTTAGCCGGTGATCCGAAAGATTATTTTTCCTTTATTTTCAACGTTTCTACCTATTTCAATTTCACACGAGTTCAAATACAATTAAGCTTGAACATAAAATCAATTGACCCTATGAGGTGGAAGAATGTCGAAACCATATTTCAACGTCCTTGAGGAGATTATACCCACCCTCGTTACTGTGACGTTAAACAGCCCAGATTATCAAACCGTGTGCCGCTGTCAAACCTGTACAAACGATATTATTGCGCTCACGTTAAACAGCATCCCTGCTCGTTACATAACCACACCCGAGAAACGCGAGATCATTTTTCGATTATATAATCAAACATTCATGAGAACGGCATTAAATAAACATATCGTAAAAGCAATTTATGTTGTTCGGAAATCACCCAATCATGATTGAGGTACTTCTGTAAAAAACTTTACAGACTTCCCATCACTTTTTGAAATAATCGTTCCTAATTTATCTGTCCTGTACACTTGAATATCATTTGATTTAAGGCGATTCAGGACATCTTTTGATGGGTATCCGTATTTGTTCTTCCTCCCAACAGAGATGATTGCGTAATCAGGTTTGATTTTCTTTAAAAGTGCGTGACCTGTCCCTGTGTTTGCACCATGATGCGCAACTTTCAAGACATCCACTTTTTCATCATCCAACTTTTTAATTAATTCATTCTCTGATATGACTCCAGCATCCGCCATTAACAGAAATGAGTTCTTTCCATGTTGAAGACGAACGACAGCAGAATAGTCGTTTAAAGATTTATACCGTTTCTTTCCTGGTGCAACAAACTCCATTGAAATATTCCTCGCTAGCTTGATTTTCACACCAGCTTTGGCTACAAATTGATCGACACCTGAATTGGCAATCGATTGTACCATCCGTTTGTAGTACCGCGTATGGTACATAATATCTGGCATATAGACACGCTCAATCTCAAAGGATTGAAAGATATCTTCCATACTTCCGATGTGGTCATGATGGGGATGTGTGGCGATAAGATAGTCGATCCGCTCAATTCCGCGCTTTTGCAGGTAAGAAACGACCTTCTTTCCATCATGTTCATCCCCGGAATCAATAAGAATGTGTTTACCATTTGAGGTCTCAATATAAATACAATCTGCTTGTCCTACATCAATCACATGTAGCTCGAGGTTCGTTTTCCAAAGCGCTTCAGCCGGTTGTGGAAATAGAACAAGTATACAAAAAATAAGAACCAATTGTCGCATTCTTCTTCATGAACCTCCCGATACGAATTTTCCTTAGTTTATGTAAGCTTCGGGAGATTATTTTTCCATAAAAATCCCTCCATCCATTGATGAAGGGTTAGTCTGGCTTATGCCATTTCCTTTTCGCCTTTGTTAAAAAAGCTTCTCATCGAATGATACACATCTCGTTTTTCTTTTAGAATATAATGGTAGAACTTAGGGTTATTGATGTTCTTGTAAACACTCATCAAGGTTGAATGTCTATTGTATGGATTCACTTCACCATAACCAAACATGTTCGATACATCCATGATTTGTTGAACTAGCTTGATACATCGAGCATTATCACTCGTAAGGTTATCACCATCAGAGAAGTGGAATGGGTATATGTTATAGCGACTAGGTGGATACTTATTGTCAATTAATTCTAACGCTTTTCGATACGCCGAAGAACAAATTGTTCCACCACTTTCCCCTTTAGAAAAAAAGTCTTCTTCCGTAACAACTTTGGCTTCTGTATGATGTGCAATAAATTCAATTTCTACTGTTTCATATTTTGAACGGAGAAAACGTGTCATCCAAAAGAAGAAGCTTCTTGCCATATACTTTTCCCAGATTCCCATTGACCCTGATGTATCCATCATCGCAAGAACGACTGCTTTAGATTCAGGTTTTTCAGTTTGATTCCACGTTTTGAACCGAAGATCTTCTGGATAAATTGGTGTAATGGCTGGATCACCTTTTAATGCATTTCGCTTGTATGCAGTCAAAATGGTTTTCTTCTTATCAATATTCCCCATCAATCCAGTTTTGCGGACATCGTTAAATTCGACTTTTTCTCGAATAATATTTTCCTGTTCCTTCTGCTGCAAGTTAGGAAGCTCTAGCTCTTTAAATAGTAATTCTTCAAGTTCTAGAAGTGATACCTCAGCTTCGTAGTAATCATCGCCTGCTTGATCGCCTGCTTTTTTCCCTTTGCCCTTTCCTTTCTTTCCACTGGCATTTCCATCACGCGCAATGACATCGCCTACCTGGCTGTCTCCGTCTCCCTGCCCGACATGTTTAGATTTATCGTAATTGTAGCGGATTTTATATTCATCCAGGGAACGGATCGGAATTTTAATGACATCGTGACCGTTAGAAAGAATAATACTTTCTTCGCTAATTAAGTCCGGTAAATTGTTCTTTAATGCTTCTTGTACTTTTTCCATGTGTCGCTGTTGGTCTTGATAACCTTTACGGTGGAGGGACCAGTTCTCCTGTGACACGACGAAGTTTCCTTTTTTGTTGACGGTCATATATGATTCCCCTCCTTATTTATTTTCCCCAAATAATGAGATAGCACGTTCACTTTTGGGGATTACTCTATCCTATGCAGTAAATGTTCAGAATTGCCATTAAATTCGAACAAAAAGGTGCTTGTCTCAAAAGTTCCGCGCTATTCAAGAGATTTGTAATGAAAAAGTTTCTAAATAGAAAAAGACGACCCGTTAACGTTAGGTCGTCTTTCAACTATTTTACATCTATTATGATTGTTTTAATTGGGGTGCCATCGGAAAATACCTTTAATTTCCATGTCCCATCTTTAGGAAATGTTATGGAGATAGGATAAGTATACGGTACTTGATCATTCGTTTTGGATCCTAATTCTTTTTCAATCGGGTCCACGCCACCCCATTTTTTCGTAGCTTCTACGGTCACATCATCATAAGCAGTCCATGTGATGATATTACTATCGAAAGCTTCCCCCGCTTTTGGCTTCTTCTCTAGTACGAGTCCTACACTAGATTTGCTTCCTGTGTAAATTACGGGTTCAGCATTTAGTGTAATTGGATAGATCCCACTTGTTCGCCAATTGTCTTCATGGAGTCCGTTGAAATGAGCACCAATTAAATAAGCAGCAAAAGAAACAAGGATAACTTGAGCAATCACAAAGCTTTTCGTAGTTTTGAATGCATGCATCATTTCAGAATGTGGAGCGAAAAAGTATAAGAAGACAAATAGCGCCACTAAACTCAACATAACGAATCCCAAAATCAGAAACATTAATACTCCCCCTTCTATCTTCTCTATAATTAATTTACGAAAGAAAAAGGGAAAAGTTTCAAAAAAAAGAAACTTGCCACTCGGCAAGCTTCTTCATCATTTATCCGTTGTCTTTATCGTCTGCTTCCTGTTCATGCTGCACAGGATCTGGCGTTTTTCCGCTTTTCTTTACTTCTTCATTCGATGATACATTCTCCATCACTTTGCTGTGTTCTCTTAATTCCTTTTCATCATTGACCATTGAACTGTTCTTTGGATCTTCACCTTTGTTCTTTGTCATGATTACCACCTCTTGGAATTATCGATTCCCAATATATTCATACTATAAACCTTACTTAATCAATTTGAACTCTGACATTGGCCAGTACCTCAGGTTCACTTCACCCACGATATTTTCCATCGGAACAAATCCGATATGACGGCTGTCGATACTGTGAAGTCTGTTATCACCTAATACGAAGACTGTTCCCTCAGGAACCCTCTCCCTCTTGGTAATATCTTTTAAAGTGAAATCTCCGGTAAGTTGAGATCCCTGTTGGATCTCTTCACGAAAACGTTCTAAATACTGCTCTTCGACTTTTTTGTCATTAATAAATAATTTATCATTCCGGTATTCAATTTTGTCACCTGGAAGGCCGATCACTCGTTTAATGTAATCTTCCTCTTCATTAGCTTTGAAAACAATCAGATCAAATCTGTTCGGATCAGAAATATCATAGTTGATTTTATTTACAATTAAACGATTGCCTTCCTGAATGGTCGGCATCATGGATTCACCAAATACCACATAGTTTGTAAAAAGAAAGTGACGGACGACGATTGCAATCAAAAGTGCAATACCGATTGCTTTAACCCATTCCCAAAAACTATTCTTTGTTTTGGTCATGTAAACTTACACACCCTTTTTCTTTGATATGTTTAATCTACCATTTTATACAATTTCCTCGCAAGTATTCAAGAGATTAAACTTTTGTTAAAAAGTTCTCATTATGTCGTTTGGGTGTCAGTTCATAGGGAACTGTACGCTTCATTGTCTCTTCTCACCAATCAAAAGGGGAGTGTACTTCTAAGAAATCAATATCTATATTTAACAAGGGGCTGCCAGAAGGTCAGTGTTCACTGACTTTCTGGACAGCCCCTAGACATTTTTTTCATTTTTTTATTCTTTATCTGTTAAGTAAGCTGCCAACATATCGAAGGAGCTCGTTTGCTGATATAGAGTTATATCCATGCTCATCGATTAGTCGAGCGATAACCTCATTCACTTTCTTAAGTTGAGATTCATCTGGCGTCTTAGTAGATGTTGTGATCTTCACAACATCCTTAAGATCAGCGAATAGCTTCTTCTGAATCGCTTCTCTTAACCGCTCATGTGATTTGTAATCGAACTTCTTTCCTTTTCGAGCATATGCGGAAATACGGATGAGTATCTCTTCTCGGAATGCTTTCTTCGCATTTTCCGATATTCCGATTTGTTCTTCGATTGAACGCATCAGTTTTTCGTCTGGATTCATTTCATCACCAGTCAGTGGATCACGAAGTTTATTCTTATTACAATAGGCTTCGACATTATCTAGATAGTTATCCATCAATGTTTTCGCAGACTCTTCATAAGAGTATACGAATGCCTTTTGCACTTCTTTCTTAGCGATATCATCATACTCTTTACGAGCTACTGATATGAAATTGATGTACTTTTCGCGATCTTCTTTTGATATAGAAGCGTGCTGATCAAGCCCATCCTTCAAGGACCTCAACACGTCAAGTGGACTAATTGCAGGTACTTCTTTACGAATGATAGCAGATGATATTCGGTTGATGACATACCGCGGATCAATCCCGCTCATCCCTTCATCATTAAACTCTTTCTTCAATTCCTCCACGTCAGCAGAATTGAACCCCTCAACGTTTTCTCCATCATATAGACGCATCTTCTTTACGACATCTACGCCTTGCTTATTTGATTCTTTCAATCTTGTTAGGACCGAGAAAATCGCAGCAACCCTTAAAGCATGCGGTGCAATATGAATTTCACCTATGTCACTGTCGTTGATCATCTTTTCATATATATTTTCTTCCTGGGTGACCATCAAGTTATACGGAATCGGCATGACAATAATCCTTGAGTGTAGCGCTTCATTTTTCTTATTCGAGATGAATGACTTGTACTCAGCTTCATTCGTATGAGCGACAATTAATTCATCTGCACTGATTAAAGCGAATCTACCTGCTTTGAAATTCCCTTCCTGAGTGAGTGATAGTAAGTGCCATAAGAATTTCTCATCACACTTCAACATTTCCTGGAATTCCATCATCCCTCGGTTTGCTTTATTCAATTCTCCATCAAATCGATATGCGCGCGGATCTGATTCAGACCCGAATTCAGCTATGGTTGAAAAGTCAATACTGCCGGTCAAATCTGCAATATCCTGTGATTTCGGATCAGAAGGACTGAACGTTCCAATTCCAGTACGTTTATCTTCACTGAAAAAGATTCTTTCAACGATGACATCTTCAATTCGACCATCATATTCGTCTTGCAGTCGCATCATATTCAGAGGTGACAAAGATCCCTCTACTCGAATACCATACTCTTCACGGAATTCCTCGCGCATATTATGCGGAATGAGATGCAATGGATCTTCATGCATAGGACAGCCTTTTATTGCATAAACAGCTCCTTCATCGGTTTTAGAATAGGCTTCCAACCCCCGTTTCAACATCGTTACAATTGTCGATTTACCTCCGCTGACAGGACCCATCAACAGCAAAATCCGTTTCCGGACATCTAATCGTTTTGCAGATGGGTGAAAGTATTCCTCTACAAGTCGCTCTACTGAATCTTCTAGCCCGAAGATCTGATCTGAAAAGAAATTGAAACGTTTCTTCCCATTTACTTCTTCAATTCCATGGCTTTTAATCATATTATAAACACGAGAATGGGCAGATTGAGCAACTTCAGGACGCTCTCGTAAAATCTCCAAATATTCAGCGAAGGTACCTTCCCAAACCAATCTTTTCTCTTCTTCACGAAACTGTTGCAATTTACCTAAAATATCCATGAGTACCCCCTCCAAGGAATAATCGTACATGTAATACATCCTATGCCCGGACACTCACATACATTCGATGTTCTTTTAAACTGAATCCTACTCATACATGGTAAAATGTAGGAAAGTGAGCTAGGACTAGCTTTTATGAACGCGAGACAGAGAAAATTATTCAAGAGAAGGATAGGATATGATTTGAAACTTATAGCAGGTTATCTCCTGACAATTTGTTTATTTCTAGGGGTATATTTGTTTTCAGATAATGTATGGACTGCTCTTCAGCAAGTAGAAAATCCAGCAGATATGATTAAGCAGCACGTACCAATTGACTCAACGGAACTCACCCAAAGTACGACAATTCATGCAAAAGACGGATCAACATTTGCGACGTTATATGGTCCTGAACAACGTACTTATATCCCCTTTGAGGAAATACCTTCTAGTGTTATTAATGCCTTTATCGCCGTTGAAGATCAGCATTTCTTCGAACACACAGGTATAGACGGGTCTGCCATAGTACGGTCATTGATCGTCAATGCACGTTCCCAATCAACAGATCAAGGCGGTAGTACAATCACCCAACAGCTAGCAAGAAATTTATATTTAACCCATACGAAAACGTATAAAAGAAAACTGAATGAAGCCTTCTATTCATACCGACTTGAGAAAAAATACTCGAAGGAAAAAATCATTGAGCTCTACAGTAATGCAATCTATTTCGGTAATGGTGTTTATGGAATAGAAACAGCCAGCCAGTACTATTTCGGAAAGTCCGTTCAGAAATTAACGCTAGCGGAAATCGCTCTATTAACGGGGATTCCTAACAATCCCAATCAGTATGAACCGATTAAACATATGGATGCCGCTATTGTCCGGCAACAACATGTCCTGAAAAAGATGCTTGAGAACAAATACATAAACAAAAGCGATTACGAGCAAGCACGCCAAGAAAAAATCAAATTGAACATCCAAAAGGCACAATACCGCTATCCAGATTACACGTCTTATGTCATTCATGAACTGAAAGCACTCGTTAAAAGCTCAGAACCATTCGATAAAAACTACAAGGACGCTTCTACTGAAGCTGAAAAAGCGGAACTCAACAAGCAGGTTGATCAATTAGTCATGAATTTGATTTATGAAAAAGGTGTGAAAATCGAAACACACTTTGACCAAAAGATGCAAAACGAAGCTTTGAAAGGCATCAAACGAATACCTACTAGCGTTGAAGGAGCATTTGTTATCTTAGATCACAACAACCATCAGATCAATGCAATCGTCGGTGGTCGAGATATGGAGGCAAATGAATTTAATAGAGCCTATCAAGCTTATCGACAGCCTGGTTCGACGATCAAACCATTGCTCGCTTTTGCACCATTCCTGAACGAAACGAAAACGCCGCTCAGCATTCCAATAAGCGCTGCTCCTTACTGCAAACCAAGTTATTGTCCAAAGAACTCCGGGAATGCCAAATACAGCAATGTTTCAATTCGCAAAGCCATCAGTCAATCCATTAATACAGCTGCAGTTAGAATGGTCGATAGAGTTGGCGTTGAAAAAGCTTTTCATTATTTAAGCCCATTCGACTTTCAAAGAGTTCTCCCAAAGGACAGAAATATTTCGGCTGTTCTTGGGGGATTTACACACGGCGTTTCACCTGTTGAACTGACGAATGCTTACTCGACGTTCAGTAACAATGGACAATATAAACCATCGAGAGCCATTAAACAAGTCCTCTCTTTAGACGGTAACGAATTGTATCAGTGGGAAGATCAATCCCAGCCCGTATGGTCAAAACAAACGAATGACAGCATGAGAACGCTACTTAATTCCGTGATGACGAGCGGTACTGGACGTCAAGCCAACGTACTGCATACTTCATTTATAGGTGGGAAAACTGGAACAACCAATGATGTGAAGGACTTATGGTTCGTAGGCATAACGGATAGATATACAGCCGGCATTTGGGTCGGCAAAGACCAACCAGCACCAATTCCACACATTCAAAGATCTGCGCTACATTTGAAAATATGGAAACAAGTCATGGAGAATATCACCCCTTAAGAAGTGTAAGACTCTACGACCATGTCTCAAGCCACATCATGCACCTATGTGATGTTGTGGCTTTTTTATACTATAGATACAAGCCAATGTATGTTATACGTCCTTAACTCAGGTAAATCAATCGAAATGTATAAAAGATATCTGTGAGTGTGGAAAGGAGTCTTTATGGAGATTTTATTATTTTCGGCTTTCATTTTATTAATATGTGCAGGCGTTTGGCTTGTCTACTATCTTAAGAAGAAGCATAAAGAATACGATAGATTAATCGACCAATATCAAAAAGAAGCTGCGATTAGCTTAGCGAAAACTGAAAATCAATTAAAACAAGAAAATAAGGAAAAGCTTGAGGAAGTTAAAGGAGATTATGAGGAACAAATTAACGATTACAAAGAATACATCGACAGTGTTAAAAGATTCTCTCGTGATGAACTTGAGGTAAATACGTATAAAACCTTACTCGAAATCAAAAATGAGCTCGTAGAAAATGATGTCATCAAGCCTTTACAAATGATGATTCTTCCTAATGTATTCATTCCCTATCAATCCGTGGATGGAGACATTCAATCTACAAAAATCGCTCATATTGTCTTACTAAACAAAGGCATCTACATTATTGACACGAAGGATTGGCAAGGAAACATACTTTACGGATTGACAAAGGAGAAAGCCAAAGAATTTTCGTTCATCATAGATACTTTCTACCCTGCCTTGCATAGTGAAGCTGAAAAGACATTCGTATTCGAAAAGAATAAACAAAACGAGTTAAGGGCCTTAATGCATGATGAGCCGACTAAAAATCTCAATGTTGCTACGAGTAAACTGAATAACTTGCTCAAAGATCAGGTTGAAAACATTACCATTAACAATTTACTTTATTTCGCCCACCCTGATCATCATCTCATCAACTTTTCAACCCAAGAGCAGCTACACCTTATAAACGATAGAAATGAGCTTTACGCGTTTTTTATTAAAGAAATACAAAATAAGACGAACCTTTATTCAGTAGCCGACTTAGAGAAAATCAAATATATTGTTGAAGAAGCAGATCTTAATGATTAGATAGTAAAAGGCAGACTGAGCTATCCAAGTCTGCCTTTGTTTATGCCGGCAGTAAACCTGACATAAGAGCCTCATATACTTTCAATACTGAATACACAACACCCATTACAAAGCATACCCAAAACAGTAGGTGCATGAAAATAAGACCGAACATCCCACTCGTTGTTAAAGCTGCACTGGCTTTATAGACGAAATAAAAAAAGTAGATAAAACATGATAATAAAAATAAAGAAGGTAAAAGGATCGTAGTCTTAATCAAGAATATTGACCCTAAACTACCTAAAAGGAAAATTAAAGTACCAGAACGAACCCTGTTTAATGTGTCCCCTTCACTTTCTTTCGAAAAGAAGAACAAAGAGAGTTCAAATAAGGTATCCGAAATCAATTTTAAAGCAGCAAACAACATGAAAAATAACAACGTACAAATGAACCACATTGCCATTTGAACTTGCACTTCTGAAAACAATTCAGTCATTCCCCGATAAATCCCTAACCGCTTTAATTGTACAATTAAATAAGACTCACCATAATAACCAAATGCAGCGCTAAATATAATGATTGAAAATAACGGAAAATAACCCGTTAAGTATGTATTTTTCCCAAGCATGCTAAACTCCCAAAAAAATCATATTATTTATCTATTATTACATTTTTGTCACACTTTTTCATACACATTTCTGTATGATTTGCTATAATGGGATGTATGTATGGACATACTATTCTCTAAAGGGGGATGCTATATGACCTTTGTCCTCATTTTAGGTGTTATTTTAGCCTTTTTGGTAGCAATTTTCACAGCTGGATATAATGATCGTCCAGGTACAAAAAAATAACAGTGGTTTACATACCACAAAGGACATTATAAAAAAACGACTCATTCTTAGGAATCAGTCGTTTTTTTATTTACTTTAAATGCAAATAATCTTGTTGTCTTAGTGCTTCGTATACAAGAATGGCAGCTGTGTTAGAAAGGTTTAAGGAACGGACGTTATTCGTCATAGGTATGCGCAAACAACGGTCCATATTATTTTCGATGATTTCATCTGGAAGACCGTTCGTTTCCCTACCAAATACAAAATAGTAATTCTCTTCTGGATTACTGTAGTCAAACGTCGTATGTGGCTTCTTACCGTATTTCGTCAAATAGAAATACTGTCCTTCTGTCTTCTCGAAGAACTCGTCTATTGAATCATAATATTCAACTTTTACAAATTCCCAATAGTCCAATCCTGCTCTCCTCAGCATCTTATCATCTGTAGAAAACCCTAAAGGACGAATTAAATGTAAAGTTGTATCTGTAGCTGCACACGTTCTTGCAATGTTACCTGTGTTAGCTGGAATCTCCGGCTGGAACAATACGATATGTACTGACAATTTCATTCACCTCTTATACAAAACTAATAAAACCTTATCTATTATAGCATGTCCTTATTTACACTTCACCTGACGAAACATACTAGAAAAAGTGAGTGCTCGTGCAACTAAAAAAAAGCACCTTGAAAAGATGCTTTAATCGTTCGAATATTCTAGAGCTGATTAATTAACCATCAACAATTTTAAAGAATTTATATTTAATCTCAGGTGTGTATGCTGTAGAATCGGTGTAATCCCAGTACCGCATTCGACTATTATGCGTATGAGCATTGACAAGCGGCATTCCCATCTCATCTTTTGCAACGACAATCGTATTATGCTGCCAACGACCATCGCCATCAAAATCATAACATATGACATCTCCAGGAATGAGAAGCTCAGGAGCTCTTACCTCTTCCCCTCGCAAACCCTGCTTAGACCCACTTAAATACCAACGCATCGTGTTGGCAACTGACCAACTATAACTCCAATTATTACTACGGTACCACCATCCCTTTGAACGATTCGGATATCCTCTCATTGGCGCTCCGCCTGCATGCAAGCATTGTGATATGAAGTTTGTACAATCATTTTCAAACAATTTATAGACAGGATTATGCGAATTCCACCAACGCTCCGCATATTTAACGGCCTCCAGCCTGTTATAACGATAACGAGGCATCGGAACAACCTCTTCATCCCTCTCTCTTTCAGGTAGATTGATTCCAGTGAATCCTTCCGTTATTGCAGACTCATCTTTAATAATCTCGTTTTCTTTAATCGTTGCTTTTCTCTTTTCGAGACACTCTTCCACATAAAATTTCAACGTCTGCTTGATTAAGTAAGAACGTTGAATCCAATAAGTGATGATCTCTTTATCCGCTTCTGTCGTTCGATCAACAATCTTCGCTTTTACTTGAGCATTAACAATGACCGCATTCCGATCTTTCATGCTTCTTGCTCTACGTATAATAGCATTGCTTTCCGGTGTAGTTATTCGTTTGTCACCTGTGATATCGGTCGTGTAGGAGGCATTGTGTTCTTCTATATATTGCTGTAGTATTGTGAGCCAATCCATTCAACAACCCCCTCCCTCATTCTCCTTCCATATTTATGTTATGAACATAAAAAAAGAACTCAAAGAGGCGTTCAAAAAGACAAGGATTCAAAGGGAGTTACTCTCGTGACTGACGAGTGGGAATTCTAGATAAATTCGTATTTTTCTAGATACTTTTGCGTAATTCTAAATAAACCTCGTTTTTTCTAGATAATATTGTATTTTTCTAGATAAACGCTATATTCTCATTTAGGAAGCGATCATAAACATAGAAAAAGTTAAAAAAATTACTCAAAAAGGAAAAAACACCGCGATATGCGATGTTTTCGATCGGAAAATATCATTTCGTACGCCAAAGTGCTTACTTCCGAATGCTCTGTACAATTTGAGCACTGTAGATGATGCTATGATTTAGCTCTAATATTTATGGAATTGTGGCATCACAAACAAATTTTAGTCTGTTGTTGTTCTAAATTTAATAATACTTCCTTCTTATCAAGTCCACCGCCATATCCGACCAAGGCACCGTTACTACCAATCACACGGTGACATGGAATGACAATCGGAACCGGATTTTTATTATTCGCATTCCCAATAGCCCTTACAGCCTTGGGTGAGCCAATCATTGTTGCAACATCCTTATACGAATACGTTTCGCCATAAGGAATATTACTAAGTCCCTCCCACACTTGTTTCTGAAAAGGTGTTCCGAAAAGATCAAGTGGAAGATCAAAAGATTTACGCTCCCGGGCAAAGTATTCGTTAATCTGCTTTCCAATCGGCTCAACCGCACTTTGATTAAAAACTAAATCAGTCTTTAATCCAAGCTTCTTCAACCAAGCTTTGATCAACGGAAAATGTTCCTCAGCAGATCCGAATTGTATTCGACATAAACCTTTTTCAGTTTTGAGTATTGTAAGGGGACCAACAGGACTTTCTATTTCCCCGTATTGTATATTAAGTGTCGTCTCCATTTTATCCCTTCTTTAACCCTTTTGCATTATCATACTTAACGTATATATATAAAACCATTACGATATAGCTTGATTTTCCACCATTTTAAGGCTTCTATTTATTTCATCTAGTACATCTTTGTCCTTTTCTCTCTCTTTCGCCTGTTTAAGCGCATTTTCTGCTTGGCTACCCTTTATTTTACCGAGTGCCCAAGCCGCTGTCCCACGAATGACCGGACGTGGATCTTCCGTTAAGACATAGATTAATTCAGGTAAAGCTGTTTCGTCTTTAAAGTTTCCTAAAGCAATAATCGCGTTTCTCTGGATAGGCTTTTTCCCTCTCCAAGAACCTGAAACAGGACCGAACTTTTCTTTAAACTCGCGATTTCTAATGGTTAGAAGTGGTTTGAGTTTCGGTTTTGCAAGTTCAGGATCTGGCTCCATTTCAGCATGATGATGAAAATCCATCCCTTTGTTTTCAGGACACACTTGTTGGCATGTATCACAGCCATATAGACGATTTCCAAGCTTTTCTCTATATTGTTCAGGTAAAAAGCCTTTTGTCTGTGTTAAAAAGGCAATACATTTATTAGAGTCTAACTGCCCCCCTGTAACTAGTGCTCCTGTTGGACAGGCATCCACACACTTGTTACAAGTCCCACATTGATCTGAAATCGGTTGATCAGGGGGAAAAGGGATTGTTGTAATCAATTCGCCTAAGTAAACGTAGGAGCCAAACTCAGGTGTTATGGTTGCGCAATTTTTGCCGCTCCAGCCAATCCCTGCCCGTTCTGCGACTGCACGATCAGATAGTTCACCTGTATCCACCATAGAAACGACCTTCGCTTCTGGATCCAGCTCAAGGATATATTGTTGCAGTTTGTTCATGCGTTCCCGTAATACATCATGATAGTCTCTCCCCCATGATGCACGACAGAAAATTCCCCGACGGTCTTCCTTCGTGCTTCTAGGCGCATCTTTCATTTTGGATGGGTAAGCAAGCGCGATTGATATAATCGATCGTGCTTTTGGCAATAATAACTCCGGCTCCGTTCGCTTTTCGATGTCAGCCTCTTCAAAGCCTGATTGAAAACCGAGTTCTTGTTGTGTGCGTAAACGTTCTTTCAACTCTACGAACGGGTCGGCAGTCGTAAATCCAATTTTATCAATGCCAATTGATTTACTATATGCAACTACTTTTTCTTTTAACTGGGCACCTGTCACCGTTTGACCCCCTTTCTTTAAAAAGCTTTTAATTGATCTTATTGACTTCTTCTAAATTCACTCCATTTCCGTGGCCGATCCGCAGGACAAGGAATGCTTTGGAAGCGATACAACGCACGAAGAAAATGCGAATTTCATTTTCGAGGAGTGTCGCAAATTTCTATGAAAATCAATAAATAAGTTATCCCATCAATACATACAGTGTTTTTTACTGTTCTATCTTTAACGTCCGTAATCGGTTCAATGCTGAAGCTAATTCTAACATACGGGGCCGCGCCAAGTCACCAGGATGCTGGTTAGGAAATTCTGTAAATGAAGCAAGGCCCTTCTCGTTTAGTTGCAATATGACGCGATCAAGCAATTCATCGATTGAAAGGGATCCAAGCCATTTGTTTTTCTCTATGAAATGAATGATTTCAGCTATAGCTCTCGTCTGACTCGCATCAACTAATTGTTCGACAAAATCCAATTTGAGATCAGTCGTACCATACTGGATTGTGTGAAGTCCTCTAGCAGCAACTTTTGATCGCTTACCTTTTCTGCTATCCAGGCTACTTACTTGCGGTTTTCTTGTCTGAATCGTTCCAAATAAATTCCCGCCTTCCCTTTCTCTATGGGTCTTGGATTTCCTAGCGATATCTTTTGCTTCACATGTCACGTCCCATGGACGATATTGATCCATTAAAATCACCGTATCAGCCACATCAAAATAATCTCCCGAACCGCCCATCACAAGAACCGTAGACACATCATGCTCTTCGTGAAGTTGCTTCACTTTATCAATAAATGGCGTAATCGGCTCTTTTTCCTTTGCAACGAGTTGTTGCATTCGCTCATCACGAATCATAAAGTTCGTTGCGCTTGTATCTTCATCAATCAACAACGTACTCGCTCTAGCCTCAAGCGACTCTATAATCGTAGCTGCCTGAGATGTACTCCCACTAGCATCTTCAGATGTGAAGTTTTTGGTTGCCTTACCAAATGGAAGGTTCTGAATGAACGGTGATATGTCCACGTTCGTAATTTTTCTTCCATCTTCGGAACGTATTTTCATAGCTTGAGGATCGGTTAGCACGAATTCTCTTCCATCCCCACTAATATGATTATAGACGCCTCGTTCAACCGCCTCTAGAACCGTACTCTTTCCGTGATAACCGCCACCAACAATTAACGTGATGCCTTTTTGAATGCCCATTCCTTTTAAAGGTTCCTGTCTATGTGGGACTGGAATTGAAATAGTAAGTGACTGAGGTGCTTCAAATGCGACTACATCACGCGATTTGAGTGGCCGGTCACTGATTCCACTTTCCCTCGGAAGAACAGAACCATTCCCAATGAAAGTAATAAGGTTATTCTCTTTCATATAATCACGAATCGCATCTTGCTGATCACACAATTCAACTGCTTCTACTAATGTCTTTTCTTTCATCGAAAATATCGAGTCTTGTAAAATTTGAGGGATAATCGTCAATAACATCTTCTCTGCTTGCTTCCCTAGCACTTTTCTCCCTTGAGCAGGTAGTCCAACAGAAAGACAAATAATCACTGATTTTTCCGTTAGCTGGACAGCTGTGCGTTGGAGTACTTCCTGAGCCGGTCGATCAATAGAAATCACTCCACTTTTACCTGATCCTCCAGCCCGTGCGTCTATGTGACGGATTGCATTTGCAACACTTCTCGCAACTGTATCCTCTATTCTGATTTTACGAGTGTCTGTCGATTCCCAATCTTGCTTTAATATCGTCCTTGATTTTGGTACTTCTAGTCGGATTTTTGATGGTGAAGCAAAGGGATCTCCCTGTATATAATCTAAATGTAGTGAAAAGTCATGGAAACTGTACTGTCCACGAATGTCTTTATACGCTTTATATCCCTTACCATCTATACGCTTTAGAATATCTCTTAGCTTATTCATGTACACAAGCACTCCTTTTTCTGTTGCAAAATCTATTATGGTACACTAAGAAAAAATACATATCATTGAGGTGACATGGATGAACATCACCATTTCAGAAAAACTTAAACAAATGGTTCCTGAATTCAAGGTTGGAACCATTCATTATCATGATATCACTGTAGCCGAGCCACCTAAAATGTTAGCAGGAAGATTACAGTTATTTCAAGAATCCTTAATGCTCGATGCAGATGACCAACCCATTTCAGAAATCCAACCCATCCAAGAGTGGCGACAAATTTTCAAGAAAGTCGGTACAGATCCATCAAGATACAGACCATCTTCAGAAGCTTTGCTTCGCCGTGTCTATAAAGGCTCACAACTAGGTTCAATCCATTCTGCGGTGGATACAAACAACTTTTTCTCATTGCAGTATCAAATACCACTCGGAATATATGACGTCTCTAAGCTATCAGGAGACGTTCTAGTGGACATAGGCACACAAGAGGACTCGTACGAAGGAATCAATGGCCGAGAGCTGGATATGAGCGGAAAGATCCTTACAAAGGATGATAAAGGTGCATTCGGCAGTCCTATCGTAGATTCTAAACGTTCGATGGTTACTGAAGAGACGAAGCATGCGCTTCATGTTGTTTATTTTCAGCCATCCTTACCTGATGAAGAGGCGAATGAAATGCTACATGCGATTGGAAAGATGTTTATTCAAGTTCATGGAGGCTCATCAGAATATAAAATCATCAAGTAAAGAAAACTTGGCAAAACCAAGCCTTGGCGCAATGTGAGCCTTAATCTGAAAATTTATACTTAACGTATAAAAATAAAAACGCAACACTTCGTTTCTTTAAACGAAGCACTGCGTTAATCAAGTTTCTATCATTATAAGTCGAGCGTTCAAAAATTATGTACTCAAAACCTCCAAAATGGAGGTTTTTTTATTACGCTATGCTCCCTTTACTAACAGAACCTTTCTGGTGAATAACGAAAAACGCATGAATTACACCTGGCAGCCAACCAATGAGCGTCAAGACTATATTAATCAACGTTTGTGTTTTACTACCAGAAAATAGAACTGCAAGAGGTGGAAGTAAAAGTGCTAATAAATACATCATGTTTGTTTCTTCCTCCTTTGTTATCTGTACTTTAGATATACCCTTGTATATTTGAAACGAAACGTTTGATCAATGATAGATTGGCGGAGCACTTTTTGCATTTAGTGATTTCAATGACACGTGTAAATTCTTCTGTTCATCAACCGACGCGAAAAACACATCATCATAATCTGTAATTCCAAGGTCTTCAAGTTTTAACCTTAACCACTTCTCATTGACCGAAACGGCATTTAACACGTCATGATACAACTTACCTTCAACAATTAACGGGTAAGCTAGATCAACATAGGGCTTATTGAGTTTTAAATCCTCTATGGTGACTGGAGATTTCTCAGGTTTTCTCAGTACTGTCAATTGTCCATTCGCTTCAATGATACCTAGCTTCACGTGTGTGATATCAAACACATCCTTCTCTCGTAACATAAGAAGGATATTGTCGATGGAATATTGCATATTTTTAAGGTTTTCAATAATGAACGATCCATCTTGAATGACGACTGTAGGTTCAAACGTAACTAGCTTACCGAACTTCCGATTCTTAATCTTCCATATGGCAACAAGTTTCTGAAGGAGGCCTATCAAAATAATCGCTGCAATGGTATGAATATGTACGACGTCAGGCTCTGCAATATCCGCACCGACAACAGACCCTAATGTTAACAAAATCAATAAATCAAAAACAGGAAGCTCACCTATGGACCTTTTTCCCATGAACAAAGCAACCACTAAGAGTAAGGGAAGAATGGTGACGACTCTTCCGAGTAGGATGAGTAGATCTTTTGCTAACTCCAACTTTGATCCCTCCATTATTTCTATCAAACAACAATGCAGGTTTAGGATTACACAAAAACAAGAATGTATGTACAACAAAAAAGACATCCACAAAAGTGAATGTCTAAATATCTTATGTAATGGTACCGGTGGTCGGGGTCGAACCGACACTCCGTGAGGAACACGATTTTGAGTCGTGCGCGTCTGCCAATTCCGCCACACCGGCATTTTGGTACTACTATAAAAGAAAATGTATGGTGCCGAGGGCCGGACTTGAACCGGCACGGTAATCACTTACCGCAGGATTTTAAGTCCTGTGTGTCTGCCAATTCCACCACCCCGGCTGGGTAGTTTAAATGGAGGCGGCACCCGGATTCGAACCGGGGGATAAGGGTTTTGCAGACCCGTGCCTTACCACTTGGCTATGCCGCCGTACTCTATCTTATGCGTGCACTAAAATTTGGAGTACCACTTTCGGCAGTTCTAATTATAAAAATGGAGCGGAAGACGAGATTCGAACTCGCGACCCCCACCTTGGCAAGGTGGTGTTCTACCACTGAACTACTTCCGCTTAAATGGCTGGGCTAGCTGGATTCGAACCAACGCATGACGGAATCAAAATCCGTTGCCTTACCGCTTGGCTATAGCCCAATATTTAGATGGGGCGGCTGATGGGAATTGAACCCACGAATGCCGGAATCACAATCCGGTGCGTTAACCACTTCGCCACAACCGCCATAAAAATCTTACTTCTAATGTTTAATGGCAGGGGTAGTAGGAATCGAACCCACACTGGAGGTTTTGGAGACCTCTGTTCTACCGTTAAACTATACCCCTATCTCAATGGTGGAGGGGGACGGATTCGAACCGCCGAACCCGGAGGGAGCGGATTTACAGTCCGCCGCGTTTAGCCACTTCGCTACCCCTCCAAAGAGACAATTAATATTTTAGTACAGATTTAGTTTTGTTTCAAGCCCTAATTTCAGGTTTTAAAACCAATCTCTTCCTAAAAGATCAATGGTGCTGGCCAGAGGACTTGAACCCCCAACCTACTGATTACAAGTCAGTTGCTCTACCAATTGAGCTAGGCCAGCGTTGTTATAAGAAGTATATCCATTTGTGTCTCTTCCTCTACATGTGTTGCTATGATGCTTGCTGCGTCGAGACAAGTCGCAGCTAAATCCTAGAGGATATGCTCCTTGCTCTACCAATTGAGCTAGGCCAGCATAAAAATGGTGGCTCGAGACGGAATCGAACCGCCGACACGAGGATTTTCAGTCCTCTGCTCTACCGACTGAGCTATCGAGCCAAGATGGCGGACCCGACCGGATTTGAACCGGCGATCTCCTGCGTGACAGGCAGGCATGTTAACCCCTACACCACGGGTCCATCTTGAAAGTTAATTTGGTTGCACCCTTCCGGGTACTCCATATGTTCATTGAGCAAGATGTAATCTCGACGTAGTACAATGAACTTAAATTGGTTGCACCTAAAGGTACTACGGTCTAAAACTAGCTACGATGTTTGATCGACGTAGTAAGTTTTAAATTGGTTGCACCCTCACGGGTACTCCAGATATTCATTGATAGAATGTCGATTCGACGTTGTTCAATGAATTATTTTGGTTGCGGGGATAGGATTTGAACCTATGACCTTCGGGTTATGAGCCCGACGAGCTACCAGACTGCTCCACCCCGCGACGGTATAAAGTATAAATGGTGGAGGATGACGGGTTCGAACCGCCGACCCCCTGCTTGTAAGGCAGGTGCTCTCCCAGCTGAGCTAATCCTCCGATATGAAATGGTGACCCCTACGGGATTCGAACCCGTGTTACCGCCGTGAAAGGGCGGTGTCTTAACCACTTGACCAAGGGGCCGATATAAGTTATGTAAAGCTGTGTTATGGCGGAGAGCGAGGGATTCGAACCCTCGGTACGGGTTTAAACCGCACACACGATTTCCAATCGTGCTCCTTCGACCTCTCGGACAGCTCTCCATGGCTCCACAGGCAGGACTCGAACCTGCGACCGATCGGTTAACAGCCGATAGCTCTACCACTGAGCTACTGTGGATCGAAGAAAAAAATTGCCCGGCGACGTTCTACTCTCACAGGGGGAAGCCCCCAATTACCATTGACGCTGAAGAGCTTAACTTCCGTGTTCGGCATGGGAACGGGTGTGACCTCTTCGCTATCGTCACCAGACTACGATTTGTGATAACCTTCGAGTTTCTTTGTCAGCTGCGTTCACTCTCATCCTCATGTACAAGAAAGTACACTCCGGTGATCGTTCACTTGCTTCCTCGAACCTCTTGATTCTGACAAATCTTTATTTAGTTGAGGAATCTATTCCCTCAAAACTAGATAACTTACTCTTGAAAACACGACGCACAGGATGTGCTAGTGCTGACGTTGTCACAGGACGTGACGAACTTAGTCAGCGATCAATATTTTGGTTAAGTCCTCGATCGATTAGTATCTGTCAGCTCCACATGTCGCCATGCTTCCACACCAGACCTATCAACCTCATCATCTCTGAGGGATCTTACTCGCTTAACGCGATGGGAAATCTCATCTTGAGGGGGGCTTCATGCTTA